>NZ_CADIKK010000018.1 GCF_902859915.1 Paraburkholderia ultramafica | reverse complement strand
TGCGCTGGAAGCCTTGCCACTGCTGGCTTTCCCGCTTCCCCGTGCCCCGGTGTCCGAAGCACGAAAGAGCGAGATTCTAGCGAGCCCGAAGAGGGCTTGCAAGCGTTATTTTGACAAGCGTATTAACGGTGCTTGAAAACCGGCTTGCGCTTCTCCACGAACGCGGCCATGCCTTCCTTCTGGTCTTCTGTCGCGAAGAGCGAATGGAACAGGCGGCGCTCGAAATGCACGCCTTCCGCGAGGGTCGTTTCATAGGCGCGGTTGATCGCCTCCTTCACCATCATCACCGCCGGCAGCGGGAATTCCGCGATGGTCGCGGCCGCAGCTATCGACTCATCAAGCAGTGAGGCAGCCGGAATAACACGCGAAACCAAGCCGGCACGCTCAGCTTCCGCCGCATCCATGAAACGGGCGGTCAGACAAAGATCCATCGCTTTCGCTTTCGAGACAGCACGCGGCAGTCGCTGCGTGCCGCCGGCGCCCGGCATGATGCCGAGCTTGATTTCCGGCTGGCCGAACCTGGCCGTGTCGGCAGCAAAAATGATGTCGCACATCATCGCCAACTCGCAGCCGCCGCCAAGCGCAAAACCCGCCACCGCGGCAATGATCGGCTTACGGATGGAGCGAACCGTTTCCCAGTTGCGGGTGATGTAGTCGCCTTTGTAGACATCCATATAGGTGTACGTCGACATCATGCCGATGTCGGCGCCAGCGGCGAACGCTTTCTCGCTACCCGTCACCACAATCGCACCGATCGCGTCGTCGCCGTCGAACTCGCGCAGCGCGCCCCCAAGTTCGTCCATCAATGCGTCGTTCAGAGCGTTCAACGCCTTCGGGCGATTCAACGTGATCAAACCGACCCGTCCCCGCGTCTCAACCAGAATGTTCTCGTAAACCATGCCACCTCCTAATGGTTAATCACACGCGAAAACGCTTCGCGCGGCTCTCTTAATAATGCTACCATTCCCCAACCAACCGGTCGGTCAATTATTAGACAGGCTTTTCCCCAACGTACAGCCAAGCCCCTCTGCCATGACACATCTGCTATTCACCAAGCACGAAGACACGCTGCAAAAGGCACTTACCGCGGTTGAAACGCGCGGCTACTGGAGCCCGTTCGTCGAGATGCCCAGTCCGAAAGTGTACGGGGAAACAGCCAACGCGGACGGCGAAGCCGCCTTCAAAGCGCTGCTCAACACAACGTTCGAACTGGACCAGCCGTCGACGGGAGAAACGGTCGGCGACGAAGTTTCGCCGTTCGGCTTCCCGCTCGGCGTGCGCTACCCAAAAGCCAACCCTGACGCCCTGATCGCAGCAGCCGCCGCCGCGCAGCGCGACTGGCGCGCGGCAGGCCCGCAGGCGTGGATCGGCGTGAGCCTCGAAATCCTCGCGCGGGTGAATCGCGCCAGCTTCGAAATTGGCTACAGCGTGATGCACACGACCGGCCAGGCATTCATGATGGCTTTTCAGGCCGGTGGCCCGCATGCACAAGACCGCGCGCTCGAAGCGGTCGTGTATGCGTGGGACCAGTTGCGCCGCATTCCCGCCGACGCTCACTGGGAAAAGCCGCAAGGCAAGAATCCGCCGCTCGCGATGCACAAGCGCTATACCGTCGTGCCGCGCGGCACCGGCCTTGTGCTCGGCTGCTGCACGTTCCCGACGTGGAATGGTTATCCGGGCCTCTTCGCCGATCTGGCCACTGGCAACACGGTCATCGTCAAGCCGCATCCGGGCGCGATTCTGCCGCTCGCGCTGACCGTACGAATCGCGCGTGACGTTTTGCGCGAAGCGGGGTTCGATCCGAACGTCGTCACGTTGCTGGCTTCCGAGCCGAACGATGGCGCACTCGTGCAGGACCTGGCCCTGCGCCCGGAAATCAAACTCATCGACTTCACCGGCAGCACCCAAAACGGCACGTGGCTCGAGCGCAATGCACACCAGGCTCAGGTCTACACCGAAAAAGCCGGTGTCAATCAGATCGTGATCGACTCGGTCGACGACATCAAAGCAGCCGCGCGCAACATCGCCTTCTCGCTGGCGCTGTACTCGGGCCAGATGTGCACCGCGCCGCAGAACATCTACGTGCCGCGCACCGGCATTCGCACTGCCGACGGCACGCTCGGTTTTGACGAAGTCGCTCAAGCCATTGCGGGCGCTGTGCAAAAACTCGTTGCCGACCCGGCCCGCGCGGTCGAACTGCTCGGCGCCATTCAGAACGAAGGCGTCACCCAGCGCATCGGCGAAGCCAGCAAGCTCGGCCGCGTTCTCGTCGAGAGCCAGCCGCTCGAACATCCGGCTTTTGCCGGCGCTCGCGTGCGCACGCCGCTCGTTCTGCAACTGGACGCAGCCACCGACCACGCGCAGTTCACCAAAGAGTGGTTCGGACCGATCTCGTTCGTGATCGCGACGGACTCGACCGCGCAGTCGCTCGATCTCGCCGGCGCCATTGCCGCCGAGCACGGCGCGCTGACGCTGTCGGTCTACAGCACCGACGCAGGCGTGCTCGACGACGCGCACGAGGCGTCGATCCGCGGCGGCGTAGCACTGTCGATCAATCTGACCGGTGGCGTGTTCGTCAATCAGTCCGCGGCCTTCTCCGACTTCCATGGCACGGGCGCGAACCCGGCAGCCAACGCCGCGCTGGCCGACGCAGCTTTTGTCGCAAACCGTTTCCGCGTAGTTCAAAGCCGCGTTCATGTTGAACCGAAAGCGGCGCCGGCGGTAGCTGGCTGAATGGCATAAGACAACGGCATAAGAAAGTGCACGGCTCCATTCCTACGCCATTTGGCTGAATGGACCGGGTCGTGCGCCCCAACTAACATGAGACATCGGATCGGCGTTACGCGCCGATCCGCCCCAGCGGGAAATCCTATGAACGACGCCTTCATCTGCGATGCGATTCGCACCCCCATCGGCCGCTACGGCGGCGCCCTGAAAGATGTCCGCGCCGACGACCTCGGCGCCGTCCCGATCAGGGCGCTGATCGAGCGCAATCCCGGGGTCGACTGGCGAGCTCTCGACGACGTAATCTACGGCTGCGCCAATCAGGCCGGCGAAGACAACCGCAACGTTGCACGCATGTCGGCATTGTTGGCCGGTCTGCCCACGGATGCGCCGGGCGCCACCATCAACCGCTTGTGTGGCTCGGGCATGGACGCGGTCGGCACCGCCGCACGCGCGATCAAGGCGGGCGAGGCGCGCCTCATGATTGCCGGCGGTGTCGAAAGCATGACGCGCGCGCCATTCGTCATGGGCAAGGCAACGAGCGCGTTCTCACGTCAAGCCGACATTCACGACACGACCATCGGCTGGCGTTTCATCAATCCGCTGATGAAGCGTCAGTACGGCGTCGATTCAATGCCGGAGACCGCGGAAAACGTCGCCGTCGAGTTCAGCGTGAGCCGCGCGGATCAGGATGCGTTTGCGCTTGCAAGCCAGCAAAAAGCGGCCCGAGCGCAACGTGATGGCACGTTGGCGCAGGAAATCGTCGGTGTCGACATCGCGCAGAAAAAAGGCGACCCCGTGCGCGTCCTGCTCGACGAGCATCCGCGGGAAACATCGCTCGAAAGTCTGGGCAAGCTCAAGGGCGTGGTTGGTCCGGACGGCAGCGTGACGGCAGGCAATGCGTCAGGCGTGAACGACGGCGCTTGCGCGCTGTTGCTTGCGAATCAGCAGGCGGCGGACCAGTACGGCCTGCGCCGCCGCGCACGCGTGGTGGGCATGGCGACCGCAGGCGTCGAACCGCGCATCATGGGTGTCGGACCGGCACCGGCGACGCAAAAGCTGCTCAAGCAACTCGGCATGACGCTCGAACAATTCGACGTGATCGAGCTTAACGAAGCATTCGCGTCGCAGGGCTTGGCCGTTCTGCGTACGCTCGGTCTGCGCGACGACGATCCGCGCGTCAATCCGAACGGCGGCGCCATTGCGCTCGGCCACCCGCTGGGCGCATCGGGCGCGCGTCTGATCACGACCGCGCTGTATCAACTGGAACGGATCAACGGCCGCTTTGCGCTGTGCACGATGTGCATCGGCGTAGGTCAAGGCATTGCACTGGTCATCGAGCAGCTCTAATCGCAACGCCGCAGTGCCCATCAGCAAAAGAGACTTTGAGGAGACACCCAATGTCATATGAAGCGATTCGCCTGGACATCGACGCATCGAGCCATGTAGCAACCATCACGCTGAACCGGCCGGACAAGCTCAACAGCTTCACGCGCGCGATGCATCAGGAACTGGGCGCCGCGCTTGATCAGGTTGAAGCGTCCGGCGCCCGTGCGCTCGTGCTGACGGGCGCGGGCCGAGGCTTTTGCGCCGGCCAGGATCTCGCCGACCTCGACTTCACGCCAGGCGCGACGACGGACCTGGGCGATCTGATCGACGAGCATTTCAACCCACTGATTCGCCGTCTGCAAGCACTGCCGCTACCGGTGATCGCGGCGGTCAACGGTACAGCTGCCGGCGCCGGCGCCAATCTCGCGCTGGCCTGCGACCTCGTGCTCGCGGCCCGTTCCGCCAGCTTCATTCAGGCGTTCGTGAAGATCGGCCTCGTGCCGGACTCGGGCGGCACCTGGTTCCTGCCGCAGCGCGTCGGCATGGCGCGCGCCTTGGGGCTCGCCATTACTGGCGACAAACTCAGCGCGGAAAAAGCCGAAAGCTGGGGCATGATCTGGCAGGCGCTCGACGACACGGAACTCTCCGCCACCGCGGCTAAACTCGCGGCCCAGTTCGCACGGCAACCTACGCGCGCCATCGCCGCGATCAAGCAGGCAATGCGTGCGGGCGCGACGCAAACCCTCGACCAGCAACTCGATCTCGAACGCGATCTGCAACGCGAGCTCGGTGCATCCCACGACTACACAGAAGGCGTGCAGGCATTCGTGGAAAAGCGTGCGCCACGCTTCGAGGGCCGCTGACATGTCCACTCAAGCCAACCACGCCAGCCAGATGACGCCGGACGAGCTCGCCCGCGCGACCGCTGCCGCGATGTACGAGAACGATGCCTGCAGCCGGGCGCTCGGACTCGAAATCCTGGAAGTGCGCGCTGGGTATGCGCGTCTGCGCATGGCGGTGCGCGACGACTTTCTGAACGGCCACGAGATTTGCCACGGCGGCCTGATTTTCACACTCGCCGACTCGACGTTCGCGTTCGCCTGCAACACATACAACATCAATACGGTCGCGGCCGGCTGTTCGATCGAGTACCTGAAACCTGTGCGAGGCGGCGATGTGCTGACGGCGGAAGCCGTCGAGCAGACACTGAGCGGGCGCACCGGCATCTACGATATTCGCGTCACGAATCGCGCCGAGGAGACTGTCGCCATGTTTCGCGGCAAGTCGGCGCAAATCAAAGGCAACCTGATTCCCACGGGCGATTGAAAGGCAAACGCGCGATGAACCGACGACAACGCAGCGGCAAAGGCCGCCGCAGCACCGCGGCAAACTCGCGACACAGTAGCGGCTCACCGACGCCCTATCCCAAAATAGCAGCCAGTCCCCGGTTTTTTGCGCGAGAGCGCACCGTACATCAGACTCAAGCACTGAGGCAGCAAGGAGACATTCAATGACGACCGTCCTTCCGCTCGATCCAATCGAGACCGCCAGCCGCGACGAACTTGCCGCGCTTCAACTTGAACGGCTCAAATGGTCGCTGAACCATGCGTATGAAAATTCGCCGGTCTATCGACGCAAGTTCGATGAAGCCGGCGTTCACCCGAGCGAAGTCCAAACGCTCGCGGATCTGGCGCGCTTTCCGTTCACCACCAAGAAGGATCTGCGCGACAGCTATCCGTTCGGGATGTTCGCCGTACCGCAGGAGCAGATTTCACGGATTCACGCATCGTCCGGCACGACGGGCAAGCCGACCGTCGTCGGCTACACCGCGCGCGATATCGACACGTGGGCGAATCTCGTCGCGCGTTCGATCCGCGCCGCCGGCGCGAAGCGCGGCGACAAGGTTCACGTGAGCTACGGCTACGGGCTGTTCACCGGCGGCCTCGGCGCGCACTACGGCGCCGAACGCGCGGGCCTCACCGTGATTCCGTTCGGTGGCGGCCAGACCGAGAAACAGGTGCAGCTGATTCAGGATTTCCGGCCGGACATCATCATGGTGACGCCTAGCTACATGCTCTCGATCGCCGACGAACTCGAACGGCAAGGCATCGACCCGGCCACTTGTTCGCTGCGCATCGGCATCTTCGGTGCGGAGCCGTGGACCAACGACATGCGTCAGGCGATCGAAAAGCGCATGGGCATCGATGCCGTCGACATCTACGGCCTGTCCGAGGTGATGGGCCCCGGCGTGGCATCGGAGTGCGTGGAAACGAAGGACGGCCCGACCATCTGGGAAGATCATTTCTATCCGGAGATCATCGATCCCGAAACCGGCGAGGTGCTGCCCGACGGTGAACTCGGCGAGCTGGTGTTCACGTCGTTGACCAAGGAAGCGTTGCCGATCGTCCGCTACCGCACGCGCGACCTCACGCGCCTGCTGCCAGGCAGCGCTCGCACGATGCGCCGGATGGAAAAGATCACCGGCCGCTCGGACGACATGATGATCGTGCGCGGCGTCAACGTGTTCCCGACGCAGATCGAAGAACTGCTGCTCAAGCAGCACGCGCTCGCGCCGCATTACCAGATCGTACTGACCAAGGAAGGCCCGCTCGACGTATTGACGCTGAACGTCGAGCCCTGCCCGGAAACCGCACCGGATACGGCCGCGCTGAACACGGCAAAGCAGACCCTCGCCTATGACATCAAGGCGCTGATCGGTGTGAGCGCGGTGGTGAACGTGCTGGCTGTGAACGGCATTGAACGCTCGGTGGGCAAGGCGCGGCGCGTGGTGGACAAGCGCAGGTCGGGGGGCTAACTCGCGCGAAAAAAAACGGCGTCACGTCCGGATTCACATCCGGACATGACGCCGTTTTCAACTACTCACTCAGCGAAGCTCCCCGGAAGCGGGCGCTCGTGCTGAGAACTCATGCGGGCTCGCTCTGCAAGTCTCGAAGCGGCGGTCTCGATTCAGAAACCCACTGCTTCACAGATCACCGAACTCTCACACTCACGAATTCGGCAGCAACAGCCACATCCTGCCGCCCTGCTTCATCTTGCCGGCCAGATCGCCGGCGTCGTCGCCGAGACCCCAGAAGTAGTCGGCACGCACGCCGCCTTTGATCGCGGAACCGGTGTCCTGCGCGAACACCAGGCGATTCATCGGCGAGTTCGTCAACGGACGCGTGGTCCGCAAGAACACCGGCGTACCCAGCGGAATCGACGTCGGATCGACCGCGATCGACCGCTCCGGTGTCAACGGCACGCCGAGCGCGCCGATTGGACCGTCCGCGCCGCCGCTCGGCACGCTTTCGCCGGACGGCATCTCACGGAAGAACACGAAGCGCGGATTCGTATCGAGCAGCGCATCGACCCGCGTCGGGTTCGCGCGCGCCCATGCCTTGATGCCCTGCATGGTCGCCTGCGCGGGCGTGAGCTCGCCGCGATCCAATAGCCAGCGCCCGATGGACTTGTACGGCTGATTGTTGGTGCCGCCGAAGCCGACGCGCATCACGCTGCCGTCTTCCATCACGACCCGCCCGGAACCCTGCACCTGCAGGAAGAACGCTTCAATCGGATCGTCGACCCAGACGAGTTCATTGCCGTTGAGCACGCCCGCGCGCTCGAGCTGCGCACGCGCCGGCAGCGGCGAGCCCGTGCGATAAGCGGATGGCCAGCGATACAGCGCCGTCTGATACACCCCGTGCCGTGTACGCGAACCGCGCAGCAAGGGCTCGTAGTACCCGGTGACGAGACCGTCGAGCGTGCCGTCGTTATTGGCTAGCTGGAAAGGCGTGAAGTAGGCTTCGAAAAAAGCCCGCGCACTGGTGACGTCGAGATCGTCGATTTGCGAGGCCGCGGCACACGCACGCGACCAGTTCGGCTGACGCGCAAGCCTCACGCAGTTTTGCCGCAACGCCGCCGTCGCGCCGATCAGCGAGTCGTCCTGCCAACCCGGCACCTGCTGCCAGGCGACTGCGGTGAGTCGCGTCGCGGCAATCTGTCCGGGTATGATCGCGGCACCCGTGGGCGGCGAAACCGACGGCCGGACCGCACCGCTGCCTCCGCAGGACGCCAGCAGCACGGCAACCGAAAGCGCTCCGAGCCATGCTCCGGCCGTGCGGACAAAACGCATACAATGTTCGTTCTTGATGGAAACCGCCATGTCTGATCTGTTCGACGAATACCCGATGCTCATCTTCGCGCTGGAAGCGTTCGTCGCGCTCTTTCTGCTCGTCTTCATCGTTGTATGGACGTCGTCCGGCAGGAAGAAAGCGACGCGCGCCAATGCGAGTGAGCATCCCAGGCAGCAAAAACCGCAGTAATGCCATGCGAGAAACCGCGCGCTGAAGCCGAACCAGGCACTCAACTGCGCGTTTAACTGTTTAAAGACCGCGCGCCCGCCCCTCGGTTCAATGCAGCGTGCGCGGCATGCGCAGGATGAACTCCGGCACCGGTGCATCAAAACGCTCGCCGTCCTCGGCGACGCAGAAATAATCGCCGCGCATGGTGCCGACCGGTGTCGCGATGACCGCCCAACTCGTGTATTCGAACTGTTCGCCCGGTTTGAGCAATGGCTGATGACCGACCACGCCCAGACCTTTGACCTCCTGCACGTTGTTGTCGCTGTCGGTGATCACCCAGTGACGCGCAATCAGCTGTGCGGGCACCTGACCGCTATTACGGATAGTCAGCGTGTACGCAAACGCATACTGGCGGCGCTCCGGGTCCGACTCTTCAGGCAGATATTGCACCTGCGCCGAGACGCTGAATTCGTACTGGCTCATCCTGATTCCGGTCTGATGATACGGCTGTGAAAAATCGCGGGAAGGCCCGAACGCCAATGGTTTGCGGCGCATCGGCGAAGCGGCGCTTCTGGATTGGCATTCTGCTTCATGCGCGACATGCCCGCAACCGGACAAATCCTTTGGCCAAGGGCCGTTAAGGCGTTTTGTCATGGTCACGGCCCGCTCGGGAGCCGGCCTCAAACCATCCGTGCGCCGGCCCTGACGTGCACAAAACGGTAAAATGGCGCTTTCCCGCTTGTATCCGCCCCGCCATGACGCAATTCCGCATCGCCCCCAGCATTCTGTCCGCCGACTTCGCCCGTCTCGGCGAAGAGGTCCGCAACGTCGTCGCCGCTGGCGCCGACTGGATTCACTTCGACGTGATGGACAACCACTATGTGCCGAACCTGACCATCGGCCCGCTCGTGTGCGAAGCGCTCCGCCCGCACGTGGGCGTGCCGATCGACGTGCATCTGATGGTGCGTCCGGTCGACCGCATCGTGCCGGACTTCGCCAAAGCCGGCGCGAACCTGATCAGCTTTCACCCGGAAGGCTCGGACCATATCGACCGTACGCTGTCGCTGATTCGCGACCACGGCTGCAAGGCCGGCCTGGTGTTCAACCCGGCCACGTCGCTGAACTACCTGGACCACGTGATGGACAAGCTCGACCTCGTGCTGATCATGTCGGTGAACCCGGGCTTCGGCGGCCAGTCGTTCATTCCTGAAGCACTCAACAAGCTGCGCGAAGCCCGCAAGCGGATCGACGCGTACACGGAACGGACCGGCCGCGAGATTCACCTGGAAGTGGATGGCGGCGTAAAGGTCGACAACATCGCGGAAATCGCGGCGGCCGGCGCGGACACGTTCGTGGCCGGCTCGGCGATCTTCGGCCAGCCCGACCACAAGGTCGTGATCGACAAGATGCGCGCAGCACTCGCCAACGTTCAGCACTGAAACCAGCCAGCCCTATGACCGCTCCATTCCCCGCCCCGACCTTTCCCGGCCCGCGCCTGCAAGGCGCGATCATCGACCTCGACGGCACCATGATCGACACCGCCGACGACTTCACCGCCGGCCTGAACGGCATGCTCGCGCAACTCGACGCGACGGAAACGTCGCGCGAGGAAGTGGTCGGCTATGTCGGCAAGGGTTCGGAGCATCTGATCCGCAGCGTGCTCGCACCGCGCTTTGAAGCGGAACATGTGCAAGACCGCTTCGACGAGGCGCTCGCCATCTATCAGGCGGAATACGCGAAGATCAACGGCGTGCACACGCGGCTTTATCCCGATGTCGAAGCCGGTTTGCGCGCAATGCGCGATGCCGGCCTGAAGCTCGCCTGCGTGACCAACAAGCCGCATCGGTTCGCGGTCGAACTGCTGCAACAGTACGGGCTTGCGCAGTATTTCACCGTCGTGCTCGGCGGCGACAGCCTCGCGAAAAAGAAGCCGGACCCGCTGCCGATGCTCACCGCCGCAGCACAACTGGGCGTCGAACCGCAAGCCACCGTCGCGATCGGCGATTCGGAAAACGACGCGCTGGCGGGCCGCGCGGCGGGCATGGCGACGCTGACCGTGCCGTACGGCTACAACCACGGCCAAGCTATACAAACAATAAAATCCGATGGTATAGTTGCCTCGCTGCTCGACGCCGCCAAGGCGATCGCAGCGCACCATTCCACGACTTGAAAAGTCCTTCATCCTCATGTTTCTGAATAAAAAACGGAGTCTGATCAGCATCGACCGGGGAGCCTGGCCCTGGCGTCGCTGGTCGCGCTAACCTCGCCTGAGGTACGCTGAAGCTCGTCTTCGGCAACCGTTTTTTACTTCGCTGCGCTCACGCGTTTTTTCCATCGTCTTGTTCCGCTGCATCGGTTGATTTGGCCTGCGTGTACCCGCAAAGTACAGCTGTGCGCTGAAACCCCTTGCTCGCGTCGATGGGAAACTCGCGCCGGTCGGTATTATCGTGTCGAAACCTCGACGAACGCCCCGACCGGTCGCGCAACGCCCCGCTTTGTCCGGCGCACGCAGGCGCCGGACCACCGTACAGGATCGGAACATGACCGAACTCGAATTCCAGTCCCTCGCCAATGAGGGCTTCAACCGCATTCCGCTGATCGCCGAAGCGCTGGCCGACCTCGAAACGCCGCTCTCGCTATACCTGAAGCTCGCGCAGACCGAGCGCAACGGCGCCAACTCGTTCCTGCTGGAATCGGTGGTGGGCGGCGAACGTTTCGGCCGCTATTCGTTCATCGGACTGCCGGCGCGCACGCTGCTGCGCACGCGCAATGGCGTGTCGGAAGTGGTGCGCGACGGCACGGTCGTCGAAACGCACGAGGGCGATCCGCTCGAATTCATCCAGCAATTCCAGGGCCGCTTCAAAGTCGCGCAACGCCCCGGGCTGCCGCGTTTTGCGGGCGGTCTGGCCGGCTATTTCGGCTACGACGCAGTGCGCTACATCGAGAAAAAGCTCGCACACAGCGCGCCGAAAGACGATCTGAATCTGCCCGACATCCAGCTGCTGCTGACCGAAGAAGTCGCGGTGATCGACAATCTCGCGGGCAAGCTCTATCTGGTGGTGTACGCCGATCCGACGCAAGCCGAGGCGTACACGAAGGCCAAGCAGCGTCTGCGTGAACTGCGTCAGCGTCTGCGCACGACCGTGCAACCGCCGGTCACCTCGGCCAGCGTACTCACCGAGACCTACCGCGAATTCGCGAAAGACGACTATCTGGCCGCCGTGCGCAAGGCGAAGGAATACATCGCCGCCGGCGAACTGATGCAGGTGCAGGTCGGCCAGCGTCTGACCAAGCCGTACCGCGACAATCCGCTGTCGCTGTATCGCGCGCTGCGCTCGCTGAATCCGTCGCCGTATATGTATTACTACAACTTCGGCGACTTCCACGTGGTCGGCGCATCGCCGGAAATTCTGGTGCGCCAGGAAAAGCGCGGCGAGGACCGCATCGTCACGATCCGGCCGCTCGCCGGCACGCGTCCGCGCGGCAACACGCCGGAACGCGACGCGGAACTCGCGACCGAACTGCTGAACGACCCGAAGGAAATCGCCGAACACGTGATGCTGATCGACCTCGCGCGCAACGACGTGGGCCGCATCGCGCAGATCGGCTCGGTGGTCGTGACCGACAAGATGGTGATCGAAAAGTACTCGCACGTGCAGCACATCGTGAGTTCGGTCGAAGGCAAGCTGAAGCCGGGCACCACCAATTTCGACGTGCTGCGCGCCACGTTCCCGGCCGGCACGCTGTCGGGCGCGCCGAAGGTCCGCGCGATGGAACTGATCGACGAACTGGAACCCGTGAAGCGCGGCCTGTACGGCGGTGCGGTCGGCTACCTGTCGTTCACCGGCGAAATGGATCTGGCCATCACGATCCGCACCGGCGTGATCGCGAACGGCAATCTGTATGTGCAGGCGGCTGCGGGCGTAGTCGCGGATTCGGTGCCGGAATCCGAATGGCAAGAGACCGAGAACAAGGCACGCGCCGTGTTGCGCGCAGCCGAACAGGTTCAAGACGGCCTCGATAGCGACTTCTGACCGGAGACACACCATGCTGCTCATGATCGACAATTACGACTCGTTCACCTACAACCTGGTGCAGTACTTCGGCGAACTCGGCGAAGACGTGCACACCTATCGGAACGACGAAATCACGCTGGACGAGATCGCCAGGCTCAACCCCGAGCGCATCTGCCTGTCGCCCGGTCCCAGCAACCCGCAACACGCCGGCATCACGCTCGACGTGCTGCGCGAATTCGCCGGCAAGACGCCGATTCTCGGCGTCTGCCTTGGCCACCAGGCGATCGGCGAGGCCTTCGGCGGCCGCGTGGTGCGCGCGCAAACCATCATGCACGGCAAGGTGAGCACGATCGAAACGGACTGCAAAGGCGTGTTCGCCGATCTGCCGAAGCATTTCGTCGTGACCCGCTATCACTCGCTCGCGATCGAGCGCGAATCGCTGCCGGACTGCCTCGAAGTCTCGGCATGGACCGCGGACGGCGAAATAATGGGTGTGCGCCACAAGGAACTGGCCGTCGAAGGCGTGCAGTTCCATCCGGAATCGATCCTGTCCGAACACGGCCACGCGCTGCTCGAAAACTTCGTGAAGCAGTCGAAGCTCGTGAGCAGCAAGACGTCCCACAGCGCGTCCCAACGCAACGCTTGATCAAGAGAGACGAAGCCATGTCGATAACGCCCCAGGAAGCGCTGCAACGAACCATCGAGCACCGCGAGATTTTCCACGACGAAATGCTGCATCTGATGCGGCTCATCATGCGCGGCGAACTCTCGCCCGTGATGTCGGCCGCGATCATCACCGGCTTGCGCGTCAAGAAAGAGACCATCGGCGAGATCACCGCCGCCGCCACGGTGATGCGTGAATTTGCCCGGCACGTCGACGTGCAGGACAACTCGAACTTCGTCGATATCGTCGGCACCGGCGGCGACGGCTCGCACACCTTCAACATTTCCACCGCGACCATGTTCGTGTCGGCCGCGGCCGGCGCAAAGGTCGCGAAGCACGGCAATCGCGGCGTGTCGAGCAAATCGGGCAGCGCGGACGTGCTCGAAGCGCTAGGCGTGAATATCGATCTGCAGCCGGACCAGGTCGCGGCGTCGATTGCCGAAACGGGCATGGGCTTCATGTTTGCGCCGAATCATCATCCGGCAATGAAGAACATCGCCGCCGTGCGCCGCGAACTCGGCGTGCGCACCATCTTCAACATTCTCGGCCCGCTGACCAACCCGGCCGGCGCGCCGAACCAGTTGATGGGCGTGTTCCACGCGGACCTGGTCGGCATTCAGGTGCGCGTGATGCAGCGCCTCGGCGCGAAGCACGTGCTGGTGGTGTACGGGATGGACGGCATGGATGAAGTGTCGCTCGGCGCGGCGACGCAGGTCGGCGAGTTGCGCGACGGCGAAATCCACGAGTACGAGATTCATCCGGAAGACTTCGGCATGCAGATGGTGTCGAACCGCACGCTGAAAGTAGCCGACGCAACCGAATCCAAAGCGATGCTGCTCGACGCGCTCGACAACAAGCCGGGCGTCGCGCGCGAAATCGTCACGCTGAACGCGGGCACGGCGCTGTATTCGGCGAACGTGGCGTCGTCGATCGCGGACGGCATTCAACTGGCGCGCGAAGCGATCGCAAGCGGCAAGGCCCGCGCGAAGGTTGACGAGCTGATCCGCTTCACCCAGCAATTCAAGCAGTAATCACGTAGCGAGACACCTATGAGCGACATCCTCGACCGTATCATCGCGGTCAAACGCGAAGAAGTCCGCGCGGCCGAACAGAGCGCGCCGCTTGAAGAGCTGCGCCTCGAAGCATCGTCGCGCGATCTCCGCGACTTCGTCGGCGCGCTGCGCGCCAAACATGCGGCGGGTCTGGCCGCGGTGATCTCCGAAGTGAAGAAGGCTAGCCCGTCGAAAGGCGTGCTGCGCGAGAACTTCGACCCGGCCGAGATCGCGCGTTCGTATGAGAAACACGGCGCGGCCTGTCTGTCGGTGCTGACCGACGTGCAGTTCTTCAAGGGCAGCGTCGCGTATCTGCAACAAGCACGCGCCGCGTGCAGCCTGCCGGTGCTGCGCAAGGACTTCATCGTCGATCCGTACCAGATCGTCGAAGCCCGCGCGATGGGCGCCGACGCGATCCTGCTGATCGCCGCCGCGCTCGACACCTCGCAGATGCAGGATCTCGAAGCGCTCGCCCATTCGCTGGGTCTCGCGGTGCTGGTCGAAGTGCACGACAACGACGAGCTGAAAGAAGCGCTGACGCTGAAAACGCCGCTGATCGGCATCAACAACCGCAATCTGCGCACCTTCGAAACGTCGATCGACACCACCATCGGCATGCTCGACTCGATTCCCGACGACCGCATCGTCGTCACGGAATCGGGCATTCTGTCGCACGCCGACGTCGAACGCTTGCGCGCGATGGACGTGCATACGTTCCTGGTCGGCGAGGCGTTCATGCGCGCGCTAGAGCCGGGTGTCGAACTCGCGCGGATGTTTTTCCAGGCACGGCTCTAACACGCGGCACAGGTAGCGGAACAGATCATGGGCATGGAACGCGAAATCAAGCTGGCGCTGCCGGCTGGGCAGGTGCAGGCGGCGACGCAGTGGTTCGTCGCACGTGCCGGCGGACAGGGACGCCCGGTCAGGCTGGTGAATATCTACTTCGACACGCCGCAGCTGACGTTGGCGAGTTCGAAGAGCGCGCTGCGTCTGCGCCAGACGCCGGATGGCTGGCTGCAAACCTTCAAGACGGCTGGCGACGCGCAGGATGGATTGCACAGCCGGCATGAGTGGGAAATGCCGGTGGCGGGCGCAAAGCTGGAGATCGAGGCGTTGCTGCGCGCATGCGACGAGCCGGCCGCGGCAGATGCGTTGCGCCAGGCGGCGCCGGCGTTGATCGAACTGTTCCGCACGAATTTCACGCGGACGCTGTGGCATGTTCAGGTGGACGGTGCGGAAATCGAAGCAGCGATCGATCAGGGCGACGTGTTCGCCGAAGTCGACGGCGAGAACCGCCGCGCGCCGATTTCGGAGATCGAGCTCGAACTGAAGTCCGGCGACGAAGCCGCCCTGCGCGCGCTCGCGGCGGAACTCGGCAAGCAGATCACCGGCCTCGCGCCGGACAACATCAGCAAGGCGCAGCGCGGCTATCAGTTGCGGGCGGGTTGAGCGGCGATGCGCGCGATGCGATGCGCGGCGCCGCCGCACCTTGAGCCCGCGCGCGTTTGCTGCGACACTCCCCCGCCATGACCTCCGCTTCCCGAACCCGCTCCAACCCGTCGCAGGCTTCCCTGTTCGGCGACGCCGCATCCACACCGGCCAGTGCCATGATCAACCCGCAGCAGTCATCGGACGCCGACACCCCGCCGACGCTCGAAGCCCAATTCGCCGCGCTGCCCACCGCATGGCGCACGCATCTGACGCCCTTCATCGACAGCGATGCGTACGCGCCGCTCTGCCGTTTCGTCGACGGTGAACGCGCGGCCGGCAAAACCGTCTATCCGGCCGACGTGTTCCGCGCGCTGCGCCTGACCAGCCCCGACGAAGTGAAAGTGGTGATCCTCGGCCAGGACCCGTATCACGGCGAAGACCGCGGCACGCCGCAAGCTCACGGCCTCGCGTTTTCGGTCGCGCCGAACGTGCGCACGCCGCCGTCGCTACGCAATATCTTCAAGGAAATCGCCGCGAGTCTCGGCCACGAAACGCCGCGTCACGGCTGCCTCGACACATGGGCGAAGCAAGGCGTGCTGCTGCTGAACACGGTGCTGACCGTCGAACGCGACAGCGCCGCGAGCCACGCGAAACGCGGCTGGGAGAAATGCACGGACACGCTGATCCACGAACTGGCGATGCGCCACGACGGCCTCGTGTTCATGCTCTGGGGCGCGCATGCGCAGGCCAAGCGCGCGCTGCTCGGCGGCAAGTCGCATTGCGTGCTGGAGGCGCCGCATCCTTCGCCGCTGTCGGCGCATCGCGGCTTTCTCGGTTGCGGGCACTTCGCGAAGGCCAACGAATATCTGGTCGAGCACGGCCGCGAACCGATCGACTGGCGCCTGCCCGACGAAGCGCAAATGCTGGCGTAACGGCGCGAGCTTCGCCGCAATAGAAAAACGCCACGGATTCACATTCGTGGCGTTTTTCATTGCACCGCTATCCGCCGCTATTTACGGCATCAAAGCGGCAAGACCTTACGCAGCAGCGATCGCTTCGCGCGCGGAAGCCAGCGCGGCACCGGCAGCGTCCGGGCCCATGTTCAGGCCTTCTGCGTAGATGAAGTTCACGTCGGACATGCCGAGGAAGCCCAGGAAGCTCTTCAGATACGGCGTCTGGCTGTCGTTCGGCGTGCCCAGATACTTGCCGCCGCGAGCCGACACGACGTGGACCTTCTTGCCCTTCACGAGACCTTCCGGACCGTTCGCCGTGTATTGGAACGTGATGCCGGCGCGTGCGATGAAGTCGAAGTACGTCTTGAGCTGCGACGAGATACCGAAGTTGTACATCGGTGCGCCGATCACGACGATGTCGGCGGCTTGCAGTTCGGCGATCAGCGCTTCGCTGCGTGCGGCGATCGCGGCTTGCTCGGCCGTGCGCTGGTCAGCCGGCGTGAAGAACGCGCCGAGGACGGCGTCGTCGAGGTGCGGCAGCGGTTCGGCTTGCAGGTTGCGGACGACGACTTGCGCGCCCGGATTCGACTGTTGCAGCTTTGACGTCAGCTCGTTGACGAGCAGCGTCGAGTTCGCGCCTTGCGAGCGGGCTGCCGAGTTGATTTGCAGGATCGTGGTCATGGTTGACTCCAGTAGGGGCGCGCCGTGTTGCGCGAGTGGAGTCATTGTGTTTTTTTACCGCCCCGGGAAAAAGCCATCCAGCGGCGAAGGATTGTTGCACTGGTAGAACAATCCGACGCCGCCACCCTTCAATTAGTATCGGTCAAGATTACGATCAGCTTGCCAGCCAGCGCTCGCGCGCCTTGCGCGCGGCGACCCGCTTGTCGCTGACCGCGAGCTTGTAGCGTGCCGCCTCAGGCCCGTCCAGCTTGACTTGCGTGGTGCGCAGCTCGTCGCGGCGGAACGCGTGGACTGCCACTTTCGCGCCCGGTTGGTAGCGTGCCAGCAGGCCGTCAAGATTCGAGCCGGTCACCCGCAAGCCGTCTAGCGCGATCAGCACGTCGCCGGCCGACAGACCGGCTTTCTGCGCGGCGCTGCCTTCATGGACCGCCGCCAGCGTGCAATCCGCGCCGCCACGCAGGCGCGCGCCGAGCGACGGCTTGCCGTTCTTGTCGAATTCGGGCGCGAGCGAAACGCCGAACGGCGCGAGCAACGCGTCGAGCGGCAGGTCGCGGGTGCCGTGCACCGCGTCGGCGAACAATTCGCCCAGTTGCGCGCCGGTCGCTGCCGCGAAAATCGCCTCGATGCCGCTTTCGTCGACGCCGACCGGATTGCCGCGATAGAAGTCACGTCCAAAACGCTGCCACAGCAGCCGCATCACGTCGTCGAGCGATTTGCGGTTGCCGGTCTGCGCGCGGATCGTCAAATCGAACGCTAGCGCGACGAGCGAGCCCTTGGTGTAATAGCTGACGATCGCGTTCGGCGCGTTCTCGTCCTGCCGGTAGTATTTGACCCACGCGTCGAACGAGCTTTCGGCGACGGTCTGCTTCAGGCGGCCGCTGCCGCGCTGCACGCCGCCGATCACCTTGCCGAGCATGCCGAAATAGTCGTCCTGCGAAATCACGCCGCTGCGCACGAGGATCAGGTCGTCGTAGTAAGACGTAAAGCCTTCGAACAGCCACAGCAGCGACGTGTAGTTTTCGACGCCCAGGTCATACGGCGCGAACACGGCCGGCTTGATGCGCTTGACGTTCCAGGTGTGGAAATACTCGTGGCTGCACAGGCCGAGGTAGGTCCGGTAGCCTTCGGTCGGCGCGTTAAGACCTTCCACCGGCAGATCGCCGCGATTGCAGATCAGCGCAGTGGAGGCTCGATGTTCCAGCCCACCGTAACCATCGGTGACGGCCAGCGTCATGAACACGTAGCGATCGACCGGCGCCTTCTTCGTCTTGGGTTCGAACAATGCGATCTGCGCTTCGCAGATGCGCTTCAGGTCGGCGCACAGGCGCGCCATGTCCAGCCCGACCACCCGCCCGGCGATCACGACGTCGTGCGGCACGCCATGCGCGTTGAAGGTCGCCAATGCGAATTCGCCCAGCGTGACTGGATGATCGATCAGCTCGTCGTAGTTCTGCGCGCGATATTCGCCAAAGCCGTAGCGCTTCGTGCCGCGCGCTTCCGGCAGCGCGGTCGCGACGCACCACTTGCGATACGCCGCGCCTTGCGGCTTCTGGATCTCCACCACGCACTGCGCTTCCTCATGACCGAGCGGCGACAGGAACACGCTCGTGCCGTTGAAAAAGCCCGTTGTATCGTCGAGATGCGCGGCGCGCACCGACAGGTCCCACGCGTACACCTCGTAGCGCAACGTCAGCGCGCCTTTGACTGGCGCGGCCTGCCACGTGTGCTTGTCGGTCTTTTCCACCCGCACCTTGCGGCCTGCGTCGTTGACGGCGCGCAGCGTGACGATGTTGCGCGCGAACTCGCGCACCATGTAGCTGCCCGGAATCCACACCGGCAGCATGAAACGCTGGCCGGCCGGATCGGGATCGGCGACGGTCACGGTGACTTCGAACAGGTGGGCGGCGGGTTGCTTCGGAACGATGGTGTAGCGGATCGGCTTCATCGGCGGCGATTAGGAGATTCGAGACGGGGATATACGGAATGGCTGCATCGGGGGCTTGATGCGAAAGGAGGCGCTGTGCGCGCCTCCTTACCTGGACGTGTGCCGCGTGTGCTCAATGCACCGCGGACATTTCCCTGTCCAACCGGTCTGCCGGCACGGCGCCAGGCAGGCGGCGGCCGTCGGCGAGGAACACCGTGGGCGTGCCGTCGACGTTCATCGAATGGCCGAGCGCCAGGTTCTTGTCGATCGCGGCGGTGTCGCACGTGCCGGCGGCGGTGGGCGCCTGACGGTCCTGCATCCACGATTCCCAGGCCTTCGCGCGATCCGCCGAACACCAGATCGACTTCGACTTGGCCGTCGAATCCGGCGACAGAACCGGGTACAGGAACGTGTAGACCGTCACGTTGTCGAGCGACTTCAGCGACGTTTCGAGCTGCTTGCAGTACGGGCAGTTCGGATCGGAGAACACCGCGATCTTGCGCGCGCCGTTGCCGCGCACGACCTTCACCGCGTTCGCAAACGGCAGGCTCGCAAAATCAATCCGGTTGGTTTCCGACAGACGCGCTTCGGTCAGATTCTTGCGGGTCTTCGCGTCGACCATGTCGCCGAGCAACAGGTAATCGCCGTTCGCGTCGCTATAGACGATCTGGGTGCCGAGGTTCACCTCGTACAGGCCGGCGATCGGCGACTTCGTGACGCTCTTGATCGTCACGTCAGCGAGACGCGTTTGCAGCGTGGCTTTGAGCTTGTCGGTAGCCTGGTCGGCCTGGGCCGAGCAGCCGATCGTAAAGGCGGCAATCGCGAGCGCGCCGGCCACCATGCGGAAGTTTTTTTTCATGCTGAATTCCTGGGTTCGATCGCGCATCGTGCGCGTTTTGTCACGTGTCCGGCCGGACCGGAACGGCGTCAATCCGCTCATGATACCTGTGTTGCCGGCCGTGGCTGCCGGCGCCGCGATTTATCCCAGCGCGGCCGACACCAGCCAGCGTTTGATGAACGGCTGCGCGCCGACGAACGCCATGCCGGTATTGCGCAGCACCTTGACGAACGGACCGGGCGCGGAGAACAGTTTTTGCAGCCCATCCGTGGCGATCATCAGCGCGCGGATATCTTCGCGGCGGGCGCGTTCGTAGCGGCGCAGCAGCACCATATCGCCGAGATCGCGGAACGATTCCTTGCTGGCGACCGTGTCGACGAGCGCCGCGACGTCGCGCAAACCGAGGTTCATGCCTTGGCCCGCCAACGGGTGAATCAGATGCGCGGCGTCGCCGACCAGCGCGACGCGCGGCGCCGCGAGCCGGTCCACCGTTTGCAGCGCGAGCGGGAAGCCTTGCGCAGGCGTCACGCATTCGAGCGCGCCGAACTGGCCGCCGGTCACGCGCTCCACTTCGGCGGCGAGCTGCGCCGGATCGAGCGCGAGCAGTTGCCCCGCGTGCTCGGTGCGTGCCGACCAGACCAGCGACACGTGGCCGTCCGGCATCGGCAGCAGCGCGATGATCTCGCCGTCGCGGAACCATTGACAGGCGGTTTCGCCGTGCGGCTTGGCGGCCTTGAAATTGGCGACCACGCCGGTTTGCTTATAGTCGCGGCGGACCATCTTCGAGCCAATCTGCGCCCGCACCCACGAATGCGCGCCGTCCGCGCCGACCACCAGATCGGCTTCGACCACGTTGCCATTCGCGAGACCGACGCTGGCGCTCTGCGCAGCGAAGTCCAGCGCCTGCGCGCGCGTGTCGATCCACGTGAGGTTCGGCTGGAAGCGCAGCGCCGCATCCAGCGCGCGCTCGATCACCGACGACTCGACGATCCACGCCAGTTGCGGCACCGAGGCCTGGAACGCGGAGAAATGCAGTTCAGCATGCGCGTCGCCGTAGACGCGCATGTCGTAGACCGGCCCGAGCCGCGACAGATCGAGCGCCTGCCAGACCCGCAAGCGCTCCAGCAGCGCCTGCGAACTCGACGACAACGCGTAGACCCGCGAGTCGTAGGCGGCGCCGGCGGGCAATGCCGCGCACGGTTGCGCGAGCAGCGCCACGCGCAGGCCGCCTTGCGTCAGCGCGAGCGCCGCGGTCTTGCCGACGAGCCCGCCGCCGATTACGGCGGCATCAAAGGTCTGGTGGTGTGCGTTCATGCGCGCATTATAGCCGCGGGGGTTGCGGGGGACGGATCGGCGCGTGCGGCATTTGCGCCCGAATAATCGGCCGACGCCGGCTAATGTTTAGTGTTGCGGCCCCGTGGCTTGGCCTCGCCCGGCTTTCCCGCCGCCGCACCGGTGAGCCAACCCGAACGGGTTACAATTGCGCTTTCCGTGAAAACTCGCACTCAATCGTTGAGCCAACGCCCCGATTCGGTGACTTGTCCCGCTCCGCTGCGTTTGCCCGCCACGCCACACGCGAAAGCTTTCCGAAGCCGCACACAGCGTCGAGCGCATCACGCAACTTACTGATTCACTGAAGGATTTCCATGAGCCTCCAATGCGGCATCGTCGGCCTGCCTAACGTCGGCAAGTCCACCCTGTTCAATGCGCTGACCAAGGCGGGCATCTCCGCCGAAAACTATCCGTTCTGCACGATCGAGCCGAACGTCGGCATCGTCGAAGTGCCGGACGCGCGTCTGAAGGCGCTCGCCGAAATCGTCAAGCCGGAGCGCATCCTGCCGGCGGTGGTGGAATTCGTCGACATCGCCGGTCTCGTGGCCGGCGCCAGCAAGGGCGAAGGCCTCGGCAACCAGTTCCTCGCGAACATCCGCGAGACCGACGCGATCACGCACGTGGTGCGCTGCTTCGAAGACGACAACGTGATTCACGTCGCGAACAAGATCGATCCGCTGTCGGATATCGAAGTGATCAACACCGAACTGGCGCTGGCCGACCTCGCCACTGTCGAAAAGGCGCTCACGCGCTATTCGAAGGCCGCCAAGTCGGGTAACGACAAGGAAGCCGCCAGGAACGCCGCCGTGCTGGAAAAGGTCCGTGCTCAGCTCGACCAGGCCAAGCCGGTCCGTGCGCTCGATCTGTCGGACGAAGAAAAGGCGACGCTCAAGCCGTTCTGCCTGATCACCGCCAAGCCGACCATGTATGTGGCCAACGTGAAGGACGACGGTTTCGAAAACAACCCGCACCTGGACGCGGTGACGAAATTCGCGGCGGCGGAAAACGCGCCGGTCGTGGCCGTATGCGCGGCAATCGAAGCGGAAATCGGCGACCTCGACGAAGCCGACATGGCCGTGTTCCTTGCCGACATGGGCATGGAAGAGCCGGGGCTGAACCGCGTGATCCGCGCGGGCTTCAAGCTGCTCGGCCTGCAAACCTACTTCACCGCCGGCGTGAAGGAAGTGCGCGCGTGGACGATTCATATCGGCGATACCGCGCCGCAAGCGGCAGGTGCGATTCACACCGACTTCGAACGCGGCTTCATTCGTGCGCAGACGATCTCGTTCAACGACTTCATCACCTACAAGGGTGAGCAAGGCGCGAAGGAAGCCGGCAAGATGCGCGCGGAAGGTAAGGAATATGTCGTGCACGACGGCGACGTGATGAACTTCCTGTTCAACGTGTAAGGTTCAGCGTTGCTGCGACGCACGTAGTGCTCGAAGTTTGAGCACTGCAGTCCGCAGCATTCTCGTTCAGAAAAGCCCGCTTTTTGCGGGCTTTTCTATTACTCCGTCCGATTGCTCAGGAACGCGAACAACGCACGCGGCATCGGCACAGGTTCCTGGCTGCCGCCATTTGCAACATCGAATCCATCCACATCGCCGCCTCCGACGGTTTCCGTTTCATGACGGCCGATGTTAAATTGCGGCTGCGCCGCCCGCCTACGACGGTCCACGCCGCCCGGCCAGAGACGCCGAACTGTCATCGAACACAAATAGAATCGCGCGATTCGCCTTCGCGCCCGTTCCGATTAGCAACTACGTTGCACAGGAGACAAATCGATGAATTGCAAGCCGCTGTTCCGTTCGCTTTCCGTTGCCGCCGTGTTGAGCATCGGCTTCAACCAGCCGGCCCACGCCGCGACTGAGATCCAGTTCTGGCACGCGATGGAAGCCGCACTGGGCGAACGTCTGAACGACATTGCCAACGACTTCAACGCGTCGCAAAGCGACTACAAGATCGTGCCGGTATTCAAAGGCACCTACGACCAGACCCTCGCCGCCGGCATCGCCGCCTATCGCAGCGGCAACGCGCCGACCATTCTGCAGGTCTACGAAGTCGGCACCGCCACGATGATGCAGGCGAAGAAGGCCGTGATCCCGGTCACCGATGTGTTCCAGCAAGCCGGCGTGCCGCTCGACCAGAAGGCATTCGTGCCGACCATCGCGAGCTATTACAGCGACGCCAAAACCGGCAAGCTGATCTCGATGCCGTTCAACAGCTCGACGCCGGTGCTCTACTACAACAAGGACGCGTTCCAGAAAGCCGGGCTCGACCCGAATCAGCCGCCGAAAACCTGGGCCGAATTGCAGATCGACGCGCAGAAGCTGAAAGCGTCCGGCATGGCGTGCGGCTATTCGTCGGGCTGGCAGAGCTGGATTCAGCTCGAGAATTACAGCGCGTGGCATGCCGCGCCGTTCGCGTCGAAGAACAACGGTTTCGACGGGCCGGAAGCCGAGCTCGAATTCAACAAGCCGCTGCAGGTCGCGCACCTCCAGTTCCTGCAGAACATGCAGAAGGACGGCACCTTCACCTATGTCGGCCGCAAGGACGAACCGGTGTCGAAGTTCTATAGCGGCGACTGCGGGATCATCACGAACTCGTCGGGGTCGCTCGCCACGATCAAGAAGTACGCGAAGTTCAATTTCGGCACCGGCATGATGCCGTACGACGCAAGCGTGAAGGGCGCGCCGCAGAACGCGATTATCGGCGGGGCGAGCCTGTGGGTATTGTCGGGCAAGGATCCGGCCGTCTACAAGGGCGTGGCGAAGTTCCTCGCGTATCTGTCGTCGGCGCCGGTGGCCGCGAAGTGGCACCAGGACACGGGCTACCTGCCGATCACGACCGCCGCATACGATCTGACGCGTCAGCAAGGCTTCTACGAGAAGAATCCCGGCAGCGACACCGCGATCCGGCAGATGCTCAACAAGCCGCCTCTGCCGTACACGAAGGGCTTGCGTCTGGGCAACATGCCGCAGATCCGCACGGTGATCGACGAAGAACTCGAACAGGTGTGGGCGCAGAAGAAGACGCCGCAGCAGGCACTCGACTCGTCGGTATCGCGTGGCGACGAGCTGCTGCGCCGCTTCGAAAAAGCCGGTAGCTAGCCATTCGCCGGCAGGGATGCGGCGCGCTCGCGCCGCATCCCGTGGTTGCAGCCAACCTTGGGAATCCTCGATGGAAAAGCGCTCCAGCTTCGGCACCAGCCTGCTGCCCTACCTGCTCGTCGCGCCGCAACTCGTGATCACGCTGCTGTTCTTCCTGTGGCCGGCCGGCGAGGCGCTCTGGCAATCCACCCAGAGTCAGGACGCGTTCGGCACGTCGAGCGAGTTCGTCGGACTCGCGAACTTCAGGCAACTGCTCAGCGATCCGCTCTACCTGTCGTCGTTCAATACGACGCTGATCTTCTGCGCGCTCGTCACGGTGTCGGGGCTCGTGATCTCGCTGTTGCTGGCGGTCTGCGCCGATCGCGTGACGCGCGGCGCGAAGACCTATCAAACGCTGCTGATCTGGCCATACGCGGTCGCGCCCGCGATCGCCGCGGTGTTGTGGTCGTTCCTGTTCAATCCAAGCATCGGCCTCGTCACCTACGCGCTGGCCAGCCACGGCGTCGTGTGGAATCACGCGTTGAACGCGGGCCAGGCGATGTTCCTCGTGGTGCTCGCGTCGGTCTGGAAACAGGTCAGCTATAACTTCCTGTTCTTCTACGCGGGCTTGCAGGCGATTCCGCGCTCGCTGATCGAAGCGGCGGCAATCGACGGCGCCGGTCCGGTGCGACGCTTCTTCGGCATCGCGCTGCCGCTGCTGTCGCCGACCAGTTTCTTCCTGCTGGTGATCAACATCACCTACGCGTTCTTCGACACCTTCCCGGTGATCGACGCCGCCACCGGCGGCGGCCCCGCGCAAGCGACCCGCACGCTGATCTACAAGATCTTCGCCGAAGGCTTCCAGGGACTCGACATCGGCAGTTCGGGCGCGCAATCGGTGATCCTGATGATCATCGTCATCGCGTTGACGGTCGTGCAATTCCGCTTCATCGAACGCAAGGTTCAATACTCATGATCGAGAACCGCCGCGGTTTCGACCTCTTCTGCCACGCGGTGCTGATTCTCGGTGTCGTGCTGGTGGTGTTTCCAGTGTACGTCGCGTTCTGCGCGGCGACGATGAGCGAGCACGAAGTGTTCAGCGTGCCGCTGTCGCTGGTGCCGAGCACGCATCTGTTCGAGAACATCGCGACCATATGGTCGCACGGCAGCGGCAATGCGGCGGCGCCGTTCGGCCGCATGCTGTTCAACAGCCTCGTGATGGCGCTGGTGATTTCGATCGGCAAGATTGCCGTGTCGATGATCTCCGCGTACGCGATCGTGTTCTTCCGCTTTCCGTTTCGCACGTTCGCGTTCTGGCTGATCTTCGTCACACTGATGCTGCCGGTCGAAGTGCGGATCTTCCCGACCGTGCAGGTCGTGTCGTCGATGCATCTGAGCAACACGTATAGCGGTTTGACGTTGCCGCTGATCGCGTCGGCCACCGCGACGTTCCTGTTTCGCCAGTTCTTCATGACGCTGCCGGACGAATTGATGGAAGCGGCGCGCATCGACGGCGCGGGGGCCATGCGTTTTTTCTGGGACGTCGTGCTGCCGCTGTCCAGGACGAACATGGCGGCGCTGTTCGTGATCACGTTCATCTACGGCTGGAATCAGTATCTGTGGCCGATCCTGATTACGAGCCAGCAGTCGCTGACGACCGCGGTGATCGGCATCAGAAGCATGATCGCGTCCGGCGACACCGCGACCGAATGGCATCTCGTGATGAGCGCGACGCTGCTCGCGATGCTGCCGCCGCTCGCGGTCGTGCTGACGATGCAGCGCTGGTTCGTGCGCGGACTGGTGGATTCGGAGAAGTAGTCCGCGTCGCGTGGACGAGTTTCCTCCGGCATTGGAATACAAAACACCGCGCATTGAGCGGCAAGCAAAGAAAGGCTAAAACGCATGGCTGCACTGACTCTGCAAGGCGTTAAAAAAACCTATGACGGCAAACAGTTCGTGCTGCACGGCATCGACGTGGACGTGGCCGACGGCGAGTTCGTCGTGATGGTCGGACCGTCCGGCTGCGGCAAATCCACGTTGCTGCGGATGGTGGCCGGGCTCGAACGCATCTCCGACGGCCGCATTTCGATCGCCGGCAAAGTGGTCAACGAACTGGAGCCGAAGGATCGCAACATCGCGATGGTGTTCCAGAACTACGCGCTGTACCCGCATATGAGCGTGGCCGAGAACATGGGCTACGCGCTGAAGATCGCGGGCGTCGACCGGGCGCAGATCACGAAGCGTGTGCAGGGCGCCGCGCAGATTCTCGAACTCGAAGCGCTGTTGCAGCGCAAGCCGCGCGAGTTGTCCGGCGGGCAGCGGCAGCGCGTCGCGATGGGCCGCGCGATCGTGCGCGAGCCGGCGGTGTTTCTGTTCGACGAGCCGCTGTCGAATCTCGACGCGCGTTTGCGCGTGCAGATGCGCCTCGAAATCCAGCGTCTGCATGCGCGCCTCGCCACCACGAGTCTGTACGTCACGCACGATCAGATCGAAGCGATGACGCTCGCACAACGCGTGATCGTGATGAACAAGGGTCACGCCGAACAGATCGGCGCGCCGACCGAGGTCTACGAGCGGCCGGCCACGGTGTTCGTCGCGAGCTTCATCGGTTCGCCGGGGATGAATCTGCTGGAAGGTCGCGTGTCCGATGACGGCGCCACGTTCGACGTCGCCGGCAACGGCCCGAAACTGCCGCTGACCGGCGTCGCGCCGATCGGCCGGGAAGTCGCCAAGGGACGCGAGTGGACGCTCGGCATTCGCCCCGAGCACATGAGCCCGGGTCAGGCGGACGCATCGCACGCGACGCTCAGCGTCGATTCGTGCGAACTGCTCGGCGCGGACAATCTCGCGCACGGCCGCTGGGGCAAGCACGATGTGACGGTGCGCTTGCCGCACGCGCATCGGCCCGCGGCGGGCGAAGCGCTGCAGGTGGCGCTGCCGGCGCAGCATCTGCATTTTTTCGATCCGGCGACGGGACGGCGCGCGAACTGACGCACGCGAATCGACCTCCGCACCGCCGTCTCCTGCCGCGCCACCCGCCTCGCGAAGTACAATGCCACCTGAACCACCCGCCCGCGCGCGGGGCGTCGCTCAGTTCGACGCCGCGCTCGATGCCGCGCCGGCCGGCGCCAGGCACTCCGCCCGGCCCTGACACCGATTACCCATCCACCCCACGATTGCCCGCCCCCTCGCGGCCGGCGTCGTCAACGTCTATTGCAAGCAAATGGCCCAATACGTCTTCACCATGAACCGGGTCGGCAAGATCGTGCCGCCCAAGCGTCAAATCCTGAAAGACATCTCGCTGTCGTTTTTCCCCGGCGCGAAGATCGGCCTGCTCGGCCTGAACGGCTCGGGCAAGTCGACGCTGATCCGCATCATGGCCGGTGTGGACAAGGACATCGAAGGCGAAGCCACGCCGATGCCGAACCTGAACATCGGCTATCTGCCGCAGGAACCGCAGCTCGATCCGAGCAAGACGGTGCGTGAAGCGGTCGAGGAAGGTCTCGGCGACGTGTTCAACGCGCAGAAGAAGCTCGACGAAATCTATGCGGCCTACGCCGAGCCGGACGCCGACTTCGACGCGCTCGCCGCCGAACAGGCGAAGTACGAAGCGATCCTCGCCACGTCGGACGGCGGCAACGCCGAGCAGCAGATCGAAATCGCCGCCGACGCGCTGCGCCTGCCGGCCTGGGACGCGAAGATCGAACATCTGTCGGGCGGCGAAAAGCGCCGCGTCGCGCTGTGCAAGCTGCTGCTCGAAAAGCCGGACATGCTGCTGCTCGACGAGCCGACCAACCACCTGGACGCGGAATCGGTCGACTGGCTCGAACAGTTCCTGACGCGCTTCCCGGGCACCGTGGTCGCGGTGACTCACGATCGCTACTTCCTCGATAACGCCGCCGAGTGGATTCTCGAACTCGACCGCGGCTATGGCATTCCGTGGAAGGGCAACTACAGCAGCTGGCTCGACCAGAAGGAAGAGCGCCTGAAGCAGGAAGAGTCGTCGGAATCGGCGCGCCAGAAGGCTATCAAGAAGGAACTGGAGTGGGTGCGCCAGAATCCGAAGGGCCGTCAGGCGAAGTCGAAGGCGCGTATCGCCCGCTTCGAGGAACTGAACAGCCAGGACTACCAGAAGCGCAACGAAACCTCGGAAATTTTCATTCCGGTCGGCGACCGCCTCGGCAATGAAGTGATCGAGTTCAAGAACGTCAGCAAATCGTATGGCGACCGGCTGCTGCTCGACGACATCAGCTTCAAGATTCCGGCGGGCGCGATCGTCGGCATCATCGGCCCGAACGGCGCCGGCAAGTCGACGCTGTTCCGCATGCTGACCGGCCGCGAACAGCCGGATTCGGGCGAGATCGTGCAAGGCCCGACCGTCAAGCTCGCTTACGTCGACCAGAGCCGCGACGCGCTGGACGGCTCGAAGACCGTGTTCGAGGAAATCTCCGGCGGTGCGGACGTGCTCACGGTCGGCAAGTACGAAACGCCGTCGCGCGCGTACATCGGCCGCTTCAACTTCAAGGGCGGCGATCAGCAGAAGGTCGTCGGCAACCTGTCGGGCGGCGAGCGCGGCCGGCTGCATCTGGCGAAGACGCTGATCGCGGGCGGCAACGTGCTGCTGCTGGACGAACCGTCGAACGACCTCGACGTCGAAACGCTGCGCGCGCTCGAAGACGCGTTGCTCGAGTTCGCGGGCTCGGTGATGGTGATCTCGCACGATCGCTGGTTCCTCGACCGGATCGCGACGCACATCCTCTCGTTCGAAGGCGATTCGCAAGTCACGTTCTTCGACGGCAACTACCAGGAATACGAAGCGGACAAGCGCGCACGTCTCGGTGAAGAGGGTGCGCGTCCGAAGCGTCTGCGTTACAAGCCGATCACGCGGTAAGCGTGGGGTTCGGCGGCCTGCCTGGTGTTCGAGGGGCGGGCCGCTTTGCTGGTCCGTTTTGCTGGTCCGCTTCGGCCGTCGTTTTGCCTGCTGTGCCGCCGGCCGTTTTCCCTGTCGCTTTGCCGGTAGCCGCGGCGGTGGTTATCCATGGCATTTCGTGGCGCGCGCCGCGCATCCTTCGCATCGGCGCAATAGGCGCAATAAGCGGCAAGGCACACGCATTGCGTGCCCAAGCGTATTACATGTCGTCGTTCTGGTGGAACGCAGCCGTTCCGCCAGAACGGGCGTGCGCGAGGCCAGCGCACGCACAGGCCGTTCACAGCCACACCGCGCGCAACGTGGTGCCGAGGAGGCAAGCATGGCGATGTCGAAGGGCAAGCGCTGGTTGGTCGCCGTGGGCGCCATGCTGCTGGTGCTGATTGTGGTGGCACTCGGCGCGCTGCGGTTCGCGCAGCAGGAGGTCAAGGACCGCGTGGTCGCGGCGCTCGGCCCGCTCGGCAGCGCCGATAACATCGACGTCGGCCTCACCGCGGTTCATCTCACCAACGTACTCATCAAAGCGCCGCCCGGCTGGTCGGCCGGCGACCCGCTCAGAGCGGACGAGATCTCCGTCACCCCCGACATCCGTGAGCTGCTCTCACGGCGCCTGCGTATCCGCAGCGTGGTGGTGCGCGGCTTCGACTTGGCCGTGCTACGCACGAAGGACGGCTCGATCAAGCTGCTGCCGAATCTGCGGGAAGCGGTGAATCGCTCCGATGCACAAACCGGTGGCGTAGTGGCGCCTGCCCGACGCGAGAAGCAGGTCGATCACATCAGCTTCGAGCATGGCAACTTCCATTTCTACGACATGACGGTCGGGCCGCCGGCGTTCAAGGTGACGGTCAGCAACGCCAATGCGAGCGTCGACAACCTGAAGCTGCCCGCCCTCAGCGAGCGGACCAACGTCAGCGTCAGCGGCGCGCTCAAAGGCCCGGCGCACACGGGCACCGTGTCGTTCGGCGGCTGGATCAGAATCGCCAGCAAGGATTCGCAGACCACCACCAAACTGCACGGCGTCGATCTCGTGATGCTCGACCCGTACTTGCTGAAAAAGGCCGGCACAAGAGCGCAAGTGACGGGCGGCACGGTCGACTTGACGGTCGAGTCGACGGTACGCAACTATCAGTTGCACGCCCCCGGCACGGTGACGATCCACAATCTGCAACTCGCCGACAGCGACAATCCGCTCGAGACCTTCATGTCGATTCCGACCAAGGCGGCCGTTGCCGCGCTCAAGGCGCACGACGGCGACATCACGGTGCATTTCGTTCTGGACGGGGATTTGCGCGACCCGAAATTCTCGGTACGAGAAGGCATCATGATGCGCATCGGCGCTGGCTTTGCGAAGTCGCTAGGCGTGAGCGTCGAGGGCGTGGCGAAAGGCGCTGGGGAGACCGTGAAAGGGCTGGGTAATGCGTTGAAGAATTTGCTGGGTCAGTAGATCAGAGTCGGGCGCGCGACGCGGATGGGGCGTGCAGACAAGGGTCGGCGAAGGCAAGCGAAGGCAGCCGAAAGCTTGCGATGAAGCGAAGCGGGTGCTGCCAAAAAAGCGCAGACGCCCGTCTCGCCGCTCAATCAGACTTCACGCTCAAACCGGCAGCCCCAACTCGCGCAGCTTCGTTTCGGTTTGCGCGGCGCTGGTGTGATGCACGCCGTGCCAGCCGAGCGCCGTCGCGGCTTGCGCGTTCTTCGGGTTGTCGTCGATGAAAACCAGTTCGCCCGGCTGAACGCCGGGCATTTGCGCGTCGATCCGCTCACGCATTGCCGCGAAGATCGCGGGATCGGGCTTCACCAGTTTCACCCGCCCCGACACCACGATGTCGCGAAACCGCCGCAGCACCGGGTAGTGCTCCCACGCGTACGGAAAGGTCTCCGCCGACCAGTTGGTCAGCCCGAACAGCGGCACGTCGGCGGCTTCGAGCTTTTCCATGATCGCGACGCCCTCGTCCAGCACGCCGGCCACCATCTCGTGCCAGCGCTCGTAGAACGCGCGGATCAGCGCTTCGTGATCGGGAAACTTCGCGATCAGCTCGTCGGTCGCCTCGACGATCGGCTGGCCGCCGTCCTGCCGGATCACCCAGTCCATCGAGCAGACGTGAGTCAGAAACCAGCGGCGCTCGGTTTCGTCAGGGATCAGCTCGCGATACAAATACTCTGGACTCCAGTCGATCAGCACGCCGCCGAAATCGAACACGACTGCCTTGATGGCCATGCACTCTCCGTTAGCAAATTCGCTGCTGCGTTCAGATGGGTTGCGTACGCAGCTCCAACCACGCCTTCGCGTCGCCCGACACATGCGGCGACAGGCGCGTGCGCACCGTCTCGTGATACGCGTTGAGCCACGCGCGCTCGTCGTCGCGCAGCAGTGACAGGTCGAGGCAGCGCGTGTCGATCGGACACAGCGTCAACGTCTCGAACTTGAGGAAATCGCCGAACTCGGTCTTCCCGGCGGGCACGTTCAGCACGAGGTTCTCGATCCGCACGCCCCACTTGCCCGGCCGGTAAATGCCCGGTTCGACCGACGTGATCATGCCCTCTTCCATCGCGGTCCACGGTTCGGCCGGCGCGTAGTGCGAAATCACCTGCGGGCCTTCGTGCACGTTCAGGAAGTAGCCGACCCCGTGACCGGTACCGTGGCCGTAGTCCGCGCCGGCTTCCCAGATCGGCGCGCGGGCGATCGCGTCGAGCATCGGCGAACGGATGCCGCGCGGAAACTGCGCGCGCGACAACGCCATCGTGCCCTTGAGCACGATCGTGAAATCGCGCCGCTGCGCGTCGCTGGGAGTGCCGATCGGCACGACGCGCGTGATGTCGGTCGTGCCGCTCAGATACTGCGCGCCCGAGTCGATCAGCAACAGGCCGTTGCCCTCGATCACCGAATGCGCTTCCTGCGTTGCGCGGTAGTGCGGCATCGCGCCGTTCGCGTTGAAGCCCGCGATCGTCGCGAAGCTCAGCGATACGAAGTCCGGACGGCGCGCGCGCGCAGCCGTCAGGCGCTCGTCGATGGTCAGCTCGGTGATCGTCTCGCGGCCCAACGCGCTTTCGAACCACGCGAAGAATTCGGCCAGCGCCGCGCCGTCCTGTTCCATCGTCGCGCGCACATGCGCGGCTTCCGCCCCGGTCTTGCACGACTTGAAGAAGGTGGACGGATTGACGGCCTCGACCACCTTGACCGTCGACGGCACTGCTTGCAGCGAGCCGTAGGTGATGCGGCGCGGGTCGATCAGCAGCGTGCTGCCGGCGGGCAGCGCGGCGAGCGCGTCCGCCGCCTTCGCATAGGGCTCGACGCTGATGCCGTCGCGCGCCAGCGCATCGGCCAGTTCCTGCGACACCTTGCCGTCCGCGACGAACAACGACACGCGATCGACACCGATCAGCGCGTGCGCGACGAACACCGGGTTATAGCTGACGTCGGCGCCGCGCAGATTCAGCAGCCACGCGAGGTCGTCGAGCGTGGAGACGAAGTGCCATTGCGCCCCCTGGTCCGCCATCGCGCGGCGAATCTGCGCGAGCTTTTCCGAACGGCCGACGCTCGCATGCGGCGCCGCGTGTTCGAATACGGCGGCAGCCGGCAGCGACGGACGCTGTGGCCAGATCGCGTCGAACAGATCGACATCGGTGCGCAGTTGCACGCCGCGCGCGCTGAGCGCCTGGCTCAATGCCCGCGCCGCCGCCACGCCGAGCACCGCGCCGTCCACGCCGACCGTGCCGCCGGTCGGCACGTTCTGCGCGAGCCAGTCGAAATGCGGCGAGGTCTGCTGGCCGCCGGTCATCTTCATCAATTGCACGCCGGTACCGGCCAGCTGCGCATTGGCCTGTTCCCAATAGCGGCTGTCGGTCCAGACGCCCGCGAAGTCGGCGGTCACGACCAGCGTGCCGGCCGAGCCGGTGAAGCCGGACAGCCACTGCCGGCCCTGCCAGCGCTCAGGCAGATACTCGGACAGATGTGGGTCCGCAGACGGCACCAGGTAGGCGGCGACGCTTTCGCGCGCCATCGCGCTACGCAATTTCGCGAGCCGTTCGGGAATGGAGGAAGTTTCGGGGAGTCGGGCATTCATCGGGAGTCACCTGCAAATATTCATCGACGGGCAAGCAAGCCGACCGTCGCGGCAACGGCGATCAACGCGATGGCGGTGCATACCGGCCATTCGAGCGTATCACCGTCGTGGAAGAGACCAGTCACGTTGCCGGCCATGCGCGCGACAGCCGCGCCAAGCACGCCGGCCAGCAGCGCCATCCACCAGCGGGCGCGGCTCGCACGGCGCAGCGGATGCAGCCACCAGCCCGCGAGACCGATTGCCACACCCAACACGACAATGCCGGGCCACCCCATTAGCGGTCGACCTCGCGCATTTTCAGATTGATCTGATAGGCACGAGGGGCCAAGGCAACTAGCATTTTTGTCTCATTAACTATAGAAGTTCAGCACGGCGCTTTCCGCATAGCGGTTGAGTTTAGGGGTCGGGGTGATGTTAGGCAAGCTGCACGCCTGGCGGAACAGTCCAGGTCCCGGCCGTTGCCAGGCTAAAGCCGCACCATGCGAATCGCCCTTATCGAGCCGGATGTGCAACACGCCAAACTGGTCGACCGGCTGATCTTCGCCGGCGGGCATGTGTGCCAGCACTTCACCACCAGCGCACCGTTCCTGCATCGCGCCACGGACGAGTTCTTCGACCTTCTGATCACCGAAAGCTGGGCCGGCGACCATTCCGCCGAGGACGTGATCCCACGCGCGCGCTCCATCCTGCCGAGTTTGCCGGTCATCGTGCTGATGTCGGCTCCGCGCGAAAGCCAGATCGTCGCCGCGCTGCACGCCGGCGCCGACGACTGCCTGAGCAAACCGGTTCGCGGCCCCGAAATGCTGGCGCGGGTGGACGCGCTGCTGCGTCGCGCGGGGCTGCGGCGGCCGTCGAACCGGCGGCGGGACATCATCGGCGGCTATGCGTTCGACGCGGCGCACTTCGCGGTCACCTTCCGTGAACTGACGGTGATCCTCACGCCGAAGGAATTCCGCCTCGCGCTGCTGCTGTTCAACAATCTGGCGCGGCCGGTGTCGCGCGCGCATATTCTTGAAACCGTTTGGGCGCGCCGCCGCGACGTAAGGTCGCGTACCATCGACACGCACGCGTCGCGCGTGCGCAGCAAATTGCAACTGCGCCCTGAGCTGGGCTATTCGCTGACGCCGGTTTATGGCTACGGCTATCAGCTCGACGCGATCCCGCAGGAAGCCGTTGCCGAAACCGGTTGACGCGCAGGATGTAAGAATCGTGGAAACGCTATAATGGTGGGCCAAACCATAGCTCCCCCAAATGCAGCTTCTAACGATCGGAATCAATCACCACACTGCGCCTGTCGCCTTGCGCGAACGCGTGGCGTTTCCGCTCGAACAGATCAAACCTGCTTTGGACACGTTCAAGGGCGTCTGGCTCGCCCGCACCGCGCGCACAGCGCCGGAAGCGGCGATTCTGTCCACCTGCAACCGCACCGAACTCTACTGCGTCACCGACGACCAGGCCGCGCGCGAAGCCGCAATCCAGTGGTTTTCGAAGTACCACAGCCTGCCAATCGACGAACTCGCGCCGCACGTCTATGCGCTGCCGCAGTCGGAAGCCGTGCGCCACGCGTTCCGCGTCGCGTCGGGACTCGATTCCATGGTGCTCGGCGAAACGCAAATCGTCGGACAAATGAAGGATGCGGTGCGCACCGCATCCGAAGCGGGCGCGCTCGGCACCTATCTGAACCAGTTGTTCCAGCGCACCTTCGCTGTCGCGAAGGAAGTGCGCAGCACGACCGAAATCGGCGCGCAGTCGGTTTCGATGGCGGCGGCCGCCGTTCGGCTCGCGCAGCGGATCTTCGACAAGGTCTCGAACCAGCGCGTGCTGTTCATCGGCGCGGGCGAAATGATCGAGTTGTGCGCGACGTACTTCGCCGCGCAACATCCGCGTGAGCTCGTGGTCGCCAACCGCACGGCCGAGCGCGGCTCGCGGCTCGCCGAGCGCTTCAACGGCCGGGCTATTCCGTTGTCGGAACTGCCGGCGCGCATGCACGAGTTCGACATCATCGTGTCGTGCACCGCGTCCACGTTACCGATCATCGGTCTCGGCGCGGTCGAGCGGGCGGTGAAGGCGCGCCGTCACCGGCCGATTTTCATGGTCGATCTGGCCGTTCCTCGCGACATCGAACCCGAAGCCGGCCAGCTCGAAGACGTGTTCCTGTACACCGTCGACGACCTCGGCGCGATCGTCCGCGAAGGCAATGCGTCGCGCCAGGCCGCGGTCGCGCAGGCCGAAGCGATCATCGAAACGCGGGTGCAGAACTTCATGCAGTGGCTCGACGCGCGCAGCATCGTGCCGGTGATCCGCCATATGCACACGCAGGCCGACGTGCTGCGCCGCGCCGAAGTCGAACGCGCGCAGAAAATGCTCGCGCGCGGCGACGACCCGGCCGCCGTGCTCGAAGCGCTGTCGCAGTCGCTCACCAACAAGCTGATCCACGGTCCCACGCACGCGCTCAATCGCGCGAGCAGCGAGAACCGCGACACGCTCATCGAACTGATGGGCGGTTTCTACAAACACTCCGGCTCCACGGAGCGTTAGCGGCGCAGCCCGCGCCGCGCTGTCCGCGCCACCCGCAAGTGGCGCGCGACGTGCTTCCGATCAGGGCATCCGCCCACTCCCCTAGTCGCCGTCCTTGCCGGAGCCCGCTCCGATACCCGTCCGATGAAAACCAGCATGCAACGCAAGCTCGACCAGCTCACTACCCGGCTGGCCGAACTGAACGACCTGTTGAGCCGCGAGGACATCACCTCGAATCTCGATCAATACCGCAAGCTCACGCGCGAACACGCGGAGCTCGGGCCGGTGGTCGAGCATTACGCGCTGTGGCGCCTGGCGATGAACGACGCGGAAACCGCGCAGGAACTGCTGGCGGACACGTCGATGCGCGACTTCGCGGAAGACGAAATTCGCGCGGCGCGTGACCGGATGGACAAGCTCGGCGCCGAGTTGCAGAAAATGCTGCTGCCGAAAGACCCTAACGACGACCGCAATATCTTCGTCGAAATTCGTGCGGGCACCGGCGGCGACGAGTCCGCGCTGTTCGCGGGCGACCTGCTGCGCATGTACCTGCGCTTTGCCGAGCGCAATCGCTGGCAGGTCGAGATGATGTCGGCGAGCGAATCGGATCTCGGCGGCTACAAGGAAGTGATCGTGCGGATCGCCGGCGAAGCCGCGTATTCGAAGCTCAAGTTCGAGTCCGGCGGGCATCGCGTGCAGCGCGTGCCGGCCACCGAAACGCAGGGCCGCATTCACACGTCGGCCTGCACGGTCGCGGTCATGCCGGAAGCGGACGAAATCGGCGAAGTCGAGATCAATCCGGCCGATCTGCGCATCGACACGTTCCGCGCGTCCGGCGCGGGCGGGCAGCACATCAACAAGACCGACTCCGCGGTGCGCGTCACGCACTTGCCGACCGGGATCGTCGTCGAATGTCAGGACGACCGCTCGCAGCACAAGAACAAGGACCGTGCGCTGAAGGTGCTCGCCGCGCGCATCTACGACAAGCAGTCGCACGAGCAGCAGGCGAAGGAAGCCGCCACGCGCAAGAGCCTGATCGGCTCGGGCGACCGTTCGGAGCGGATTCGCACGTACAACTTCCCGCAGGGACGGCTGACCGATCACCGGATCAATCTGACGCTGTATCGCCTCGACGCGATCATGGACGGCGATCTCAACGAACTGATCGCGGCGCTCGTCAGCGAGCATCAGGCTGAATTGCTGGCCTCGCTGGGCGACGCGGACTGACGCGCCGATGATGCCCGTCACACCGGCCAACCCGGCAGCGCCTGTCACGTCCGGCGCGCTGTTGCGCGCCTCGCCGCTGCCGCCGCTCGAAGCGCGGATTCTGCTCACGCACGTGCTCGGCTGGCGGCATACGCAACTGATCACTCGCAGCGATGAGCCGCTCGACGGCGCGAGCGTCGCGCGTTACCAGGCGCTGGAAGCGCGGCGCGTGGCCGGTGAGCCGGTCGCGCAACTGGTCGGCGCACGGGAGTTTTTCGGACTGGATTTCGAAGTCACGCCGCACGTGCTGATTCCTCGCCCTGAAACCGAACTGCTGGTTGAAACCGCGCTGACGGCCATGGAAGACATCTCGCGGCCGCGCGTGCTCGATCTCGGCACCGGCACCGGCGCGATTGCCGTGGCGATTGCATCGACGCGGCCCGACGCGCAGGTCTGGGCGCTCGACCGTTCGGCCGAAGCGCTGGCGGTCGCCACGCGCAACGCCGCTCGTCTGCTGGACGTGAAACGCCCGGGCGGCGCTGTGGCGTTGACGCAAAGCGACTGGTACGACTCGCTCGACCCCGCACTGCGCTTCGACGTGATCGTCAGCAATCCGCCGTATATCGCGAGCGGCGATCCGCATCTGTCGGAAGGCGATCTGCGCTTCGAGCCACGCGGCGCGCTCACCGACGAAGCCGACGGCCTCAGCGCGATCCGCGCGATCGTCACCGGCGCGCCCGCACGCCTCGCCGCCAATGGCGTATTGTGGATCGAGCACGGCTACGATCAGGCCGAAGCCGTGCGCGAACTGCTGACCGCGCAAGGGTTCGCGCAGGCCCGCTCGGAACGGGACCTCGCCGGTATCGAGCGGATCAGCGGCGGCCGACTCGGCGGCTAGGCTGCGCCACGCGCTGAATACCCACAGTCGGCGCACGGGCAACGCAACCCTCCGCCGGCCGTACCGAAATCCGCTATCATTTCAGCCTATTCCCTACACATAACGGAACCGCAAGGTCAGTCATGGATACGCAACAACGCATCAAGCAAATCGTCGACGAAAACAACGTCGTCCTCTTCATGAAGGGCACTGCCCAGTTCCCGATGTGCGGCTTTTCGGGCCGCGCCATCCAGATCCTGAAGGCGTGCGGCGTCGGTGAAATCAAAACCGTCAACGTCCTCGAAGACGACGAAGTCCGTCAGGGCATCAAGCAGTTCTCGAACTGGCCGACCATTCCGCAGCTCTACGTGAAGGGCGAGTTCATCGGCGGCTCGGACATCATGATGGAAATGTACGAATCGGGCGAACTGCAGCAGCTGTTCGCCGCGGCCTGAGCGGCCACGGTCCCTACATTTGTATCCCTAAGACGCCGCGAGCCATGGAAACACGCGCTGCGGCGCCACGCCGGCTGATCGTCGCGATTACCGGTGCGACCGGCGCCATCTACGGCATCCGGCTGCTCGAAACGCTGCGCAGGCTGGGCGGCGTCGAGAGCCATCTGCTGATTTCGAGCGCGGGCTGGCTCAATATCCAGCACGAACTCCAGTTGAGCAAAGAAGACGTGCATCCGCTCGCGGATGTTGTCCATTCGGTGCGCGACGTCGGCGCGAGCATCGCGTCCGGCTCGTTTGCCACGGACGGCATGGTGATCGCCCCCTGCTCGATGAAGACGCTTGCGAGCGTCGCGCACGGCCTCTCCGACAACCTGATCACTCGCGCCGCCGATGTCACGCTCAAAGAGCGCCGCCGCCTGGTGCTCCTCGTGCGCGAAACGCCGTTCAATCTCGCGCATCTGCGCAATATGACGGCGGTCACCGAAATGGGCGGTGTGATCTTCCCGCCGCTGCCTGCGTTCTACAACCAACCTACGTCGATCGACGAAATGGTCGACCACACCGTGGCGCGCGTGCTCGATCTGTTCGCGCTCGGGCCGGCTTTGTCCCCCGCGTGGGCGGGACTGCGTGGCGCTCAGGAGTAGCGCGCAGCTTCGTGTCGCAGCCGTTGCGTGATTCCATGCGGATCGATTGACAACGGCGGCGACACAATCAATTCTGTTTTCGCCCGTTTATCAAACGGCAGTGCGGGCCTATATTGATAGCAACCCAACCTCTGCGCCGCGCCCTCGCGGCTGTGTTGCTGCCATGACCCGCCTACCTTCGCTTTTCCTGTCCCACGGCGCACCCACGCTGCCGATCGACCCGTCGTTGCCGTCCGCGGAATTCGGCGCACTGAGCGCGCAACTGCCGCGTCCGCAAGCCGTGCTGATGCTGTCGGCCCACTGGGGCACTGCGCAGCCGCTGGCGAGCATCGCCACGGCGCCGGAAACCATCCACGACTTCTACGGCTTTCCGCGTCAGCTGTACGAGATTCAGTACCCGGCGCCGGGCGCGCCCGACATCGCGCGCCGCGCCGCCGTGCTGCTCAGCGATAACGGCATCGTCGCGGACGTCCAGCCGCACGGACTCGACCACGGCGCATGGGTGCCGATGCTGTTGATGTTCCCGCATGCCGACCTGCCGATCGCGCAGTTGTCGATCCAGCCGCACATGGACGCCGCGCACCACTTCCGTGTGGGCCGCGCGCTGCGCTCGCTGAAAGACGACGGCGTGATGGTGATCGGCTCCGGCCAGATCACGCACAACCTGCGCGCCGCCGACTTTTCCGCACGCCCGGAAGATGCCGATCCGCGCGTCACCGAATTCACCGACTGGTTCGAGGCGAAGCTCGCCGCGCACGACGTCGACGCGCTGCTCGACTACCGCCGCCAGGCGCCGTACGCGGTGCTGATGCATCCGACCGACGAGCATCTGCTGCCCGTGTTCGCCGCATTGGGCGCGGCAGACGACGACTATTCGCTGGCCATTCAGTCGCTCGGCACGTACCAGCGTTCGCTCGCGATGACGAACTACGTGTTCGGCACCGCCTGATCCTGCGCCAGCACGCGGCAGCAAACAAAAAAGCCCGCCTGAGCAACTCAGGCGGGCTTTTTTTCGTCCCGGACCCAACCACGCTCCGGCCGACAGGCTCAGCGTGGCGCTTTAATGCGCGCCTATGCTTTCGAGCACTTCGTCGTGGGTCTCACGCTCTTCCAGATACTCCGAGCGATAGCCGCTATTGACACCCCAGTAGTAGAACACCAGCGAGAACGCGATCACCACCAGCATGTCCCAGCCGTACGGCAGGATGCCGAAGCCGCCGAACTGCTTGCTGCCGATCAGCGACAGAATCGCCATGATCGGCAGGTAGGCGACCAGCCACCATGCCGCCTTCAGATCGCGGCCCCAGCCGGCAAAGCCCGACTTCGCCTGGAAGTAGAAGTACACCGGCAACGCGACGACCATCAGCAGAATGATTTCGCCGGTGAGCGGCCACTTGGCCCAGTAAAGGATCAGCGACGCGCACACGAACGCGAACGGCGCGATCACCCTCATGCCGACGATGTGCAACGGACGCTCAAGATCCGTCGCCGCGCGGCGCAACGCCATCAGGCTGATCGGGCCCGTCAGGTACGAGATCACGGTGGCGACCGAGATCACCGCCGCCAGCGAACTCCAGCCGCGGAAGAAGAACAGGAAAATGAACGACACCAACAGGTTGAACCACATCGCCTGGCGCGGCACGCCATAGAACGGGTGCACATTGCCGAACATCTTCGGCATCGTGTTGTTGCGCTCCATCGCGTAGATCATGCGGGTGGTGGTCGCCATATAGGTCGTACCGGTGCCGCTGGGGCTGACGAAGGCGTCGACGTACAGCAGGATCGCCAGCCAGTTCAGGTTCAGCGCGATCGCGAGTTCCGCGAACGGCGAAGCGAAGTTGAAGTGGCTCCAGCCCTTCATCACGTCGCTCGGGTTCACCGCGCCGATATACGCGATCTGCAGCAGCACGTAGATCACCAGCGCCAGCAGGATCGAGCCGATCACCGCGAACGGCACGCTCTTGCCCGGATTGCGCGCTTCACCGGCGAGGTTGATCGGGCTCTGGAAACCGTTGAACGCGAACACGATGCCGCTCGTCGCCACCGCGGTCAGCACCGACGACCAGCCGTACGGCGCGAAGGTGCTCACTTCGCCGAAGTTTTCCTTGTGGAAGCCCGTCAGCATCAAGCCGAGGATCGTCGCGCCGGGGATCAGGAACTTGAAGATCGTGATCGCCGAATTGGCGCGCGCGAACAGTTTGACGCCCCAGTAGTTGAGCAGGAAGTAAATGATCACGAGGCCAGCGGACAGCAATAACCCGTTGGTGGTTAATGATCCATCGATGAACAACGCATGCGCCCATGGATAGGGCCATGTACTCATATATTGAATGGATGCTTCAGCCTCGATTGGAATCACCGAAACGATTGCGATCCAGTTGGCCCACGCGCTGATGAAACCGACCAGCGCACCATGCGAATAGCGCGCATAACGCACCATCCCGCCAGACTCCGGGAACATCGCGCCGAGTTCCGCGTAGGTCAGCGCAATCGCGAGAATCACGACCGCACCGATGACCCATGCGCAAATGGCAGCCGGACCGGCAATCTTTGCGGCCTTCCACGCGCCGAACAGCCAACCTGATCCGATGATCGAACCCAGGCCGGTCAGCAGCAGCGCGAACGGCCCGATGTTCCGTTGTATAGAACTTTTCACGTCTTCTCCTGTATCAGAACCATGTCGGCACCACGTGACATCGCTTGTGGCGCTGGAGACGAGGTGACGCGCATGCATGCGCGACGGATCCACCCTAGATAGGTGCAACCGACGCGCGGCGCGTAGTTTAACGGTTGCACCGACTTGCTGCAGCGAAACCAAGGGTTCTCCCTAGCAAAAAACCCGGACAGACAGCAAGCTTTGTAAGCAAAAACCGCGCCCACCTGCCAAATATTCGTAAAGATTTGAGCAGAGGTGTTGACCTTCGCTCGAAATGGCCGTATAACGTTCGGGCAGGATTTCAAGCGGCGAGTGAATTGGTCTTTCGTAGTTCGCCCATCAACGGTACTCCGGTTGGTCCCATTACCCCCTTCCTTGATTTTCATGCACCCTCTGGGCTTCGGCCTTATTTACCATCTTTAGGAACAAGTAATATGGAAACCGGTACCGTCAAGTGGTTCAATGACGCAAAGGGCTTTGGCTTCATCACGCCGGACGGCGGTGGCGAAGATCTGTTCGCGCATTTCTCGGAAATCCGCACGGAAGGCTTCAAGACGCTGCAAGAAAACCAAAAGGTTACGTTTGAAGTGAAGACGGGCCCGAAGGGCAAGCAAGCTGCTAACATCAAGCCGGTGTAAGCAACACGCTTCCTTCTGGACGCAAAAAACCCCGCCTCGGCGGGGTTTTTTTATATGCGCTGCAACTGAATACGCTGATTATCTTCGCAGTATGCGACGGATTAGTTTGCTGGTTATCCGAACAAACGCCGGGCGTGAATACCGAGTCCCGTCGCGACACTGGCGAGACGATCGCCGAATACCGCTTTGGCATCCGGAAATGCCGCCGCCAATGCGCCGGATAGAAACGCCAGACCGGTCGAACCGCCCGTGAAATAAATCGCCCCGACATCGCGCGGCGCGACGCCGGCCGCCTGGACCGTGTCGCGCGCCGCCTGCACGATGCGCTGCGTCTCATCCTGGCCCGCCTTGATGAGTTGGGCTTCGTCGAATGCGAGGCGCAGGTCGTCTTCCACTTCGTCGAGGTCGATCAGCGTCTCGCCGCCCGCCGCCACGCCGATCTTCGCCTCTTCCGCGTGCGCCGCCAGCGCGTGCCCGAGGCGGCGCTCCACGACGCGCATCAGGCGGTCGTGGTGCTTGACCTCGGTGAACAGGTGCCGCATCAGCGCGAGTTCGCTCACGCGCTTCGGCGCATAGACCGTGTTGATCAGGTGCCAGGTCGCCAGATCGAAATAGATCCGGTTCGGAATCTCACGCCCTTCCGGATCGAGCGCCTGATAGCCGAGTTCACGCAGGATCGTCGTCAGTTCGACGCGGCGGTCGAAGTCCGTGCCCGCGACGTGCACGCCGTGGTGGGCCAGCACGTCGTCCTTGCGCTCGACGCGCTTCATCCGCTCCGGCCCGACCCGCACCAAGGAAAAGTCCGACGTACCACCGCCGATATCGGCCACCAGCACGAGTCCCTCTTCCGTCAGATGCGATTCATAGTCGAACGCGGCCGCGATCGGCTCATACTGAAAGTGAATTTCCCGCAAGCCGACCGACCGCGCCGCAGCTTCGAGCTGCTGCTGCGCCATCTGATCGGCGCGCGGATCGTCGTCGACGAAAAACACCGGGCGGCCCAGCACCGCGCGGTTGATCGCGCCGCCGACGCTCTTTTCGGCCGAACGTTTGAGGTGATCGACGAAAATCGCGATCACCTCGGTGTACTTGATCGCGGAACCATCGCCCAGATCGGTGGAGTTCTCGGCGAGCGGCGAGCCGAGAATGCTTTTCATCGAGCGCATCAGGCGGCCGTCGAATCCGTCGATGTACGCGGCCAGCGCCGCCCGCCCGAATTCGCGGGTGTCCTCGTCGGTATTGAAAAAGACCGAGGTGGGCAGCGTCGTATAGGCGCCTTCGACGGGCGCGAGCTTCAGCTGAGTGCCGTCAGGCACGGCCACGGCCGAGTTGGAAGTACCGAAGTCAATCGCGCAATAGTTCATGGCAGGAATCGCCGCTCACGGCTGGCGCGGACAGAAAGGGGAGCGGCTTTGTATCACGAAAGCTCAATCAGTATCAACTAACGCTTTTGGAATGGCCGCGGTATCGCAAACGTATCGTTCGACGGAACGAATCTTGCTCGTTTCGACAGGATACGCCGCCAAATTTCCGGATTGAGGAGACTTCAAGCAATGAGCGCACCGCCGACTGCCGCCGTTCACGAAAAAACCGCCATGCTGATCGAAACGGACCTGCCCTCGCGGCTCGACCGGCTGCCGTGGGGCCGCTTTCACTCGCTGATCGTGGTGGCGCTGGGCGTCACGTGGCTGCTCGACGGTCTCGAAGTGACGCTGGCGGGCGCCGTCGCGAGTGCGTTGAAGTCCAGTCCGTCGTTGCGCTTTTCCAACGCTGACGTGGGCCTCGCGGGCAGCGCGTACATCGCCGGCGCGGTGCTCGGTGCGCTCGGGTTCGGCTGGCTGACCGACCGGCTCGGCCGGCGCAAGCTGTTTTTCATCACGCTCGCGCTCTATCTGGCCGCCACCGCGGCGACCTCGCTGTCGTGGAATCTGGGCAGTTTCCTGCTGTTTCGCTTCCTGACCGGCGCGGGCATCGGCGGCGAATACACGGCGATCAATTCGACGATCCAGGAATTCACGCCGGCCCGGGTGCGCGGCTGGACCGATCTCGGCATCAACGGCACGTTCTGGGTCGGCGCGGCGCTCGGCGCGGCGGGCTCGCTGGTGCTGCTCGATCCACACCTGCTGCCGGCCGACTGGGGCTGGCGCGCCTGCTTCTTCATCGGCGCGGTGCTGGCGCTGGGGATTTTGCCAATGCGCGTCTGGATACCCGAAAGCCCCCGCTGGCTGGTGACGCACGGCGGCGAGCGCGCCGCACGCTCGATCGTCGAACGGATCGAGACGCGCTTTCGCCACGAAGGCCACGTGCTCTCCGACGACAGCCTCACGCGACTGCGGCTGCGCGCCCGCCGGCATACGCCGCTGCGCGAGGTATTCCACACGCTCTTCAAAGTGCACCGACGCCGCGCTCTGGTCGGCCTGACGCTGATGACCGCGCAGGCGTTCTTCTACAACGCGATCTTCTTCACCTACGCGCTCGTGCTCACCGATTTCTACCAGGTGCCAGGCGAGCGCATCGGCTGGTACCTGCTGCCCTTCGCACTCGGCAATTTTCTCGGGCCGCTGCTGCTGGGCCGGCTGTTCGATGTGATCGGACGGCGCAAGATGATCGCGACGACCTATGCGATGTCCGCGATCCTGCTGACGCTGAGCGGCTACCTGTTCGAGCAGCACCTGCTAACCGTCGTCACGCAGACGATCGCCTGGATGGTGATTTTCTTCTTCGCCTCGGCAGCGGCGAGTTCGGCCTATCTGACGGTCAGCGAATCATTTCCGCTCGAAATCCGCGCGCTGGCGATCGCGGTCTTCTATGCGTTCGGCACGGCGCTTGGCGGCATTGTCGGGCCGGCGTTCTTCGGCCGGCTGATCGACACGCAGCAACGCAGCGAGGTGTTTTCGGGCTATCTGGTCGGCTCGGGGCTGATGCTGGTGGCGGCTGTGGTCGCGGCGATCTGGGGTGTGGACGCGGAGCGGAAACCGCTCGAGCACGTGGCGGCGCCGCTATCGAGCGTCGCGGACGACGCGGAATAAAAAACGCGCGGTCGGCGCCGCGCGTTTTTTTGTCACCTCAGGGGCTGCAAGCCGTTCAGAAAGCCTTCTTCCAGCCGCCGCCGTAGGCGATGTCCGCCAGCGGCAGGCGCTGGCGCACCGACTTCTCGCGTTCGCGCAGCACCGGATCCAGCTTGTCGACCTCACCGTAGTGGCCGAGCGAAATCATCGCGATCACTTCGACGTCGTTCGGCAGCGCGAATGCCGTGCGGAATGCGTTCGGATCGAAACCGCTCATCTGATGCGCGGCAAGCCCGAGCGCATGCGCCTGCAGTACCAGCGCCATGGCCGCGGCGCCCGCATCGTACGCTGCGCAGCGATTCACTTCGCCCTTGCTGGTCAGCGTGTGCGCGGTCACGGCGATCAACACCGGCGCCCGGGTATTCCAGCCCTGGTTGAACGGCACCAGCGTCGCGAAAGCCTGCTTGTACGAGACCTCATCGACGCTGCGATCGAATACGAGAAAACGCCAAGGCTGCGCGTTATACGAAGACGGCGCCCAGCGTGCCGCTTCGAGCACGGAACGCAAATTCTCGCGGCTCACCAGTTCGCTCGAATACGCGCGCGGGCTCCAGCGGCCTGCAATCAGCTCGTGAATGGCAACTTCGGTAGGGGCAGGTTTGTTGGTCATGCGCTTCTCTCGGTCGAAATTCATGATCGCCGGGCGGCCGCCCGGGGTCACATAGCATAACCGGGCTTCGGCGCGCGCGGTCCAACAAGCGAGCAGTTTGTTTCCACGCGCTTTGCAAAAGGAAACGGCCCCTGGGTGGGCCCGTCGCGTGTTGCTCTGTTGCTCTGTTGCGACCGCGGCGCGCAGCTTTACACCGCTTGCGGTTCCGGCACCTTCGCCGCCCGGTTGATCCGCAACACAATTACCGCGGCGACCAGGCACAGGCCGCCCGAAATCATCGACGCCACCGTATAAGTGCCCAGGCTCGCGCGCAGCATGCCCGCGCCGAGCGCCGCGAACGCCGCCCCGAGCTGGTGGCCCGCCACCACCCAGCCGAATACCACCGGCGCCGACTCCTTGCCGTATACGTCCGTCGCCAGACGCACGGTCGGCGGAACGGTGGCGATCCAGTCAAGGCCGTAGAACACGGCAAACAGCGGCAGACCGAAGAAGTCGATGCCGAACGCGTGCGGCAGATACATCAGCGACAGGCCGCGCAGACCGTAATACCAGAACAGCAGCACGCGGCTATTGAAGCGGTCCGACAGCCAGCCTGACAGCGTCGTGCCGAACAGATCGAAGATGCCCATCGCGGCGAGCAGCGACGCGCCCTGCACCTCGGTCATGCCGTAGTCGCCGCACATCGCGATCAGATGGGTGCCGACGTAGCCGTTGGTGCTCGCGCCGCAGATGAAAAAGCTGAAGAACAGCAGCCAGAAGTCGCGGGTCTTGCTCGCCATCGCGAGCGTGCCGAACGCAATGGCGAGCGGATTCTGTCTGGTGACGGTGCTGGCGGCCGGTGCGTCGTGCGGCTCGCCGTACGGACGCAACTTCATGTCGTCCGGGCGTTCGGGCAGCAGAAACGCGACCAGCGGAAGCACGACCGCCGCCGCGAGCGCGACGACCCATACGACCTGGCGCCAGCCGTAATGCTCGGCGATGGCCGCGAGCACCGGCAGGAACACGAGTTGGCCAGTGGCCGAACTTGCCGTGAGAATGCCCATCACGAGGCCGCGGTGCGTGGTGAACCAGCGCGTCACCACGGTCGCCGACAACGACAGCGCCGCGACACCCGTCGAGCCGCCGACCATCACGCCCCAGATCAGCACCATCTGCCACGGATGCGTCATCAGCGACGACAGCGCCACGCCCGCGGCCATCGTGCCGAGCGCGACCAGCAGCGTGGGACGGACGCCGAAACGCTGCATCGCCGCCGCCGCGAACGGCCCCATCAGCCCGTAAAGCGCGATGTTCACGGAAATCGCCAGTGAGATCGTCGCGCGGCTCCAGCCGAACTGATGCTCGAGCGGCACCATCATCACGCTCGGCGTGGCGCGCGTGCCGGCCGCCGCCAGCAGTACCAGAAACACCACCGCTACGGTCAACCAGCCATAGTGGAAACGCCCGCCAATCACTCTCGCTGCCCAGTTCATTGGTTCTCCAATCGACGCGTCGCCCCCGCAGGCTGCGTCGTTCGCATTATTACGACTTTGGTAAAGGACTTGTGACAGATCAGTCACAATGGTGTTGCGATCTTAGTTACTGGTCGGTAACATGTCAAGGCGTCAATTCAATTCAGGTGGCCATCATGTCCGACAGCGAAACCCTCAAGCCGGCCCGTGCGAGGCGCGCGCGCAGCGCGCAGACGGCGGGGCCGCAGGCCCAGCGGAATCTGCTGCGCGCCGCGAGCGAGTTGTTCTATCGCGAGGGCGTGCGAACGGTTGGCGTCGACGCGGTGGTCGAGCGCGCCGGTGTGAACAAGATGAGTCTGTACCGGCAGTTTTCGTCGAAGGACGAATTGGTGCTGGCTTATCTGGAGCAAAAGGACGAGCAGTTCTTCGGCTATGTGGAGATGAGTTTCGCCAAACATCCGGGCGAGCCGGCGAAGCAGCTTCAGCAGTATTTCGACGACCTCGTGGTGCGCGCGTCGGTCGACGACTATCGCGGCTGTCCGTTTGTGAACGTGTCGGTGGAGTTTCCGGATACCGCGCATCCGGCGCGGCAGTTCGTATTCCGCAACAAGCAGCGTTTGATGGCGCGTCTCACCGAACTGACGACGGCCGCGGGCGCCGATGACCCAGTGGCGCTCGCCAATGGGCTCGGTTTGATGATCGAGGGCGTGTATGCGGCGAGCCAGACTTACGGCCCAGGCTGCGGACCCATCCTGGCCGTGCCGAAGATCGCTGCGCAGTTGATCGCCGCGGCATGCGGCGGTGCGCAGGCGAGTTGAGCCGGGCCGGGGTCGAGTTGAGCTGAGTCAAGGTTTTTAGCGCCGCTGTTTGCGCTGGGCGCAAAGCGTCGCAGGTCAGCGCCGTTAGAATGGCGCTTTTACCCGCTGTGTCGCCAGCCATGCCGTTGCCTGCCGAATCCCACGACGCCGTCGTTGCCGCCACTCGTCACTGGCTGACCGAGGCCGTGATCGGCCTTAATTTGTGCCCGTTCGCGAAGGCCGTGCATGTGAAGGGGCAGATTCGCTACGCTGTCAGCGACGCCGTGGACATGGAAGCCGTGTTGACCGATCTCGAAGCCGAGCTTCAGACGCTGATCGCGGCCGCGCCGGATGCCGTCGACACCACGCTGCTAATTCTGCCGCGCGCGCTCGGCGATTTTCTCGACTTCAACGATTGCCTGTTTTTCGCCGAACGGCTCATCAAGCAGCTTCGGCTCGAAGGGATTGTTCAGATTGCGAGCTTTCATCCTTCTTATCAGTTTGAAGGCAGCGAGCCCGACGATATCGAGAATTACACGAACCGGGCGCCCTATCCGATCCTGCATCTGCTACGCGAGGACAGCATTGAGCGGGCCGTTCAGGCCTTCCCCGATGCGCAAGAGATTTACGGGCGCAATCAGGCAACCCTGCGGCGGATCGGCCTTGCCGGCTGGAACGAGTTGATGAAGCGGTGATTCGAGTAATGGAAGTGGCGGCCCGCAAGAGCCGCCCTTGTCAGCGAAGAAGCGTCGCCACCGCCAACCTGGACGCAATCAGGCAGCAACAAAAAAGCGCTCTTTCAACTCTTCGATACCGAGCGTTTCCATCACCTCATTAAGCCGCTCGGCCGGCCGACGCCGCGGCAAATCCTTGTACTGCGCGATGATGAGTTCATTCTTCATCGAATGCTCCCACCCGACCAGTTCGGTCACGCTGACCTGATAGCCATGCGCTTCCAGCTGCAAACACCGCAGCACATTCGTGATCTGGCTGCCGAATTCCCGCGTGTGCAGCGGATGCCGCCAGATCTCCGTCAATGCGTTCCCCAGCGACTTCCCCTTGTTCTGCCGTAGCACCCCGGCCACCTCAGCCTGACAGCACGGCACCACCACGATGTACTCGGCGTGCTTTTCCAGCGCGAACCGGATCGCGTCGTCGGTCGCGGTATTGCAGGCATGCAGTGCCGTCACGATGTCAATCTGCGCCGGCAAGCGCGCCGACGTGATCGACTCCGCCACCGACAGGTTCAGAAACGACATCCCCGTAAAGCCCAGCCGGGTGGCCAATTCTTCGGACTTCGTCACGAGATCCTCGCGGGTTTCAATGCCGTAAATGTGCGAAGCCCCACCTGCGGCGTCCTGAAACTCCTTGAAGAAAAGATCGTAAAGAATAAAACCTAGATATGACTTGCCCGCGCCATGGTCGACGAGCGTCAACGCGCCCTGCTTGTCCTTGAGGTCTTTGAGCAGCGGTTCGATGAACTGGAACAGATGGTAGACCTGCTTCAGCTTGCGGCGGCTGTCCTGGTTCATCTTGCCGTCGCGCGTGAGGATGTGGAGCTCCTTCAACAACTCGACGGATTGGTTCGGACGGATTTCGTGGGTTTTACTGGACATCGTGTGAACCGCCATCAATTGCAACGCGAACGTGCGACAGATGACGGAAAAAGGGAAAAATTGCTGCCAGTTTACCCAAAGTGCGACACGCTCACCGAATGAGCCGCGCAAACTTGCAGGAAAGCCGTCAACCTGGAACGCTTCCTGCTCGAAAAACATCATACGAGACGTTTCGGGAGTGGCTGAAAACAGCTTGCGCGCCGGCCCAGCCCAATAGCGCAGACCGAGTCGCCGATAACAAGAGGCTGCCGGCCGTGGCACCGATCACGCGAACCGAAGGCATGTGGGGAGGACGTCCCGGAACCCGGGCCGAACGTTACGTAACCAGCAGCGCGCCGAGACTTCAACCGGACGCGCGCTCGGATGATAGAAGAGGCAGCAATGGATACGGTACCCAACGGAAACGTCGAACAGAAGTTTCAGGAAATGCTGGCGAAGCTCACCGCGACGCCGGCCTGGTCAGAAAAGCAGCAACTCGAACTGGAGATGGCGCGCGACATCTCCACCGAAATGCTACGTCTCGCGGAGGTCATGCGCGATGGCTGCGTCGACATGGAAACGTGTCTGACCATGCTCAAGTACGCCAAAGTGCTCGATTTCGTGATGACCACGCTCGCGTCGCGGCGCGACATCAAACCCCAAACGCTGCGGGTCATTTTCAAGCTCGCCGGGCTGAAGGTGGACGAGGCTTACCCCGGTTAGGAGAGTCCAACCATCACATCACGCGACCACGCCGCGACCCGCGGGCGGCTCTGCGCCGCTCGCCCGGTCGGCCAGGCATCTTCCGTCCGCCGAGGGACGAACACTCACGCGCGCGGCGCTTCGGCCGGTGGCGTGCCCTCATGAAACAGCGTTTTGAGTTGCGCACGCAGTTCCGGTGAATCCGTGTGTTTGTGCACGGCCACCGCATGCTGAACGGCCGCGTCGAGCAATTCGCTCTCGCTGTCGGCGGATAGGGCAACGGTGCAGTTCATTTCGCTCGGGAACTCGCGGCAGTCGATGTATTTGCGGGTCATGGCAGTCTCCTCGATCCAGACGATCAGAGCTTCACTCCTTCACGCAGACAGCAGACGCGCGAACCACGTCGCCGGCCGTGGCGCGGCAGCATTGGCCGCGTCGGGCGGTAAGCAGACAGTGGGGCTGGTTTTGCGCGGGAAAGACGCGAATTGCGTCCGAGGGAAGGTGTTTGAAAAGTATAGTTCGCACCGTTCAATAACGACGACGCGAACGCGCGCGAAACGGATACGGGAACGCCTGAACCCAGCTTTTTTCGGCTCGCCGTCCCGGCTGCTCGTTTGCCCTGCGCTGTCCGCGGTGTGAAAATAGCGCCCTTCGCGCCGCGTGCTCATCCGGACAGGCCGGCGCGCCGCCTCTTCCTTCCGCTTACCCGCAGGACCGCATGCCATCTTCCTTCGATTCCGTCCGCGTCGCCGTGACAGGCGGCGGCCCCGCCGGCTTGATGGCGGCCGAGGCGCTCGCCCGGCGCGGCGCGCAAGTCGACGTTTATGACGCGATGCCGTCGGTCGGCCGCAAGTTCCTGATGGCGGGCAAAGGCGGCATGAACATCACGCATTCGGAACCGCTCGAGCCGTTTCTCGGGCGCTACGGCGCGCGCCGTGAGCAGATCGCGCCGCTGCTGGACGTATTCGGGCCCGACGCGCTGCGAGCCTGGTTGCAAGGGCTCGGCATCGAGACCTTCGTCGGCAGTTCCGGGCGGGTTTTTCCTGCCGATATGAAAGCCGCACCGATGCTGCGTGCGTGGCTGCATCGACTGCGAGAGGCGGGTGTGCAGTTTCACATGCGGCACAAGTGGAACGGTTGGAGTCCGGACGCTGCCGACACCGCCACACACACGCTGCGCTTCGCGACGCCCGACGGCGAGCAGACCGTGACCTGCGATGCCGTGGTATTCGCGCTGGGCGGCGCAAGCTGGCCGCGGCTCGGATCGGACGCCGCCTGGGTGCCGTTGATGGCCTCGCGCGAAGTGCCGGTGACGCCGTTGCGGCCCGCGAACTGTGGCTTCGACGCGGACTGGAGCCCGTATCTGCGAGAACGTTTCGCAGGCCAGCCGATCAAGCCGGTCGCCATTACGCTCACCGATGTAGACAATAAAGTCCACCATCGACAAGGTGAAATACTTCTGACCGAAACCGGCCTCGAAGGGAGTCTGATTTACGCGTTGTCGGCAGCGATCCGCGAGCGAATTCTGGCCGACGGAGAGGTCACGATCGCTCTGGATTTGGTGCCCGGCTTGACGCTCGAGCGAGTCGTCGCCGAAGTCACGCGGCCGCGCGGCTCACGCTCGATGGCGAGTCATCTGCACGGCAGAATCGGGATTGGCGGGGTCAAGCTGGCTTTACTGCACGAGATTTTATCGAAGGAAGCCTTCGCCGACGTGGACGGCCTCGCGCGCGCTGTCAAGGCGCTGCCGGTGCGGCTGACGCGAGCGCGGCCTATCGCGGAAGCGATCAGCACCGCCGGCGGCATTCCGTTCGAAGCGCTCGACGCGCACCTGATGATCGAGCGTCTGCCTGGCGTGTTCTGTGCGGGCGAGATGCTCGACTGGGAAGCGCCGACCGGCGGCTATTTGCTCACCGCCTGTTTTGCCAGCGGACTGGTGGCCGGTCGAGGTGCGTTGGCGTATCTCAAGGCGCTTAGGGCGCGTGATGCGTAGCGCGTAGGCGTGACGCGCCGCCTCTCAGCTTCGCGACAACGCTTCTCGCTGCCGTCTCACCACTCAACGCGCCTTGAGACGCCACAACGACGTCACTTCAGCCACTCGCGCCGTGTGCAGCGCGTCGGATTCATCGGTCGACTTCGGATGCCGCGGACGAATGTCCTCGCGGCCCACCACGGTCAGCCCGGCCTTTTCAATCGCAGCAAGCAGCCACTCGCGCGTGCGCAAGCCAAGATGCTCGGCGAAATCCGACAGGATCAACCAGCCCTCGCCACCCGGCGACAGATGCTCCGCGAGACCGTTCAGGAACCCGAGCAGCATGCGGCTTTCCGGATCGTAGACCGCATATTCGACCGGCGACGCGGGCCGTGCCGGCACCCACGGCGGATTGCAAACGACGAGCGGCGCCCGGCCTTCCGGAAACAGATCCGCTTGCACCACCTCGACTTGCTGGTCGTAACCGAGGCGTGCGAGGTTCTCGCGTGCACAGGCAAGCGCTCGCGGGTCCTGATCGGTGGCGATGATTTTCTTCACGCCGCGTTTGGCAAGCAACGCGGCCAACACACCCGTACCGGTGCCGATATCGAACGCCTTGTTCAGCGACGGCAGCGGCGTGCGCGCAACCAGATCGACATATTCACCGCGCACCGGCGAAAACACGCCGTAGTGCGGATGGATGCGCTCGCCCAACACCGGAATCTCGACGCCCTTCTTACGCCACTCGTGCGCGCCGATCAGGCCGAGCAGTTCGCGCAACGATACGACCGACGCTTCATCGGTGGACGGTCCATAGGTTTCGATACAGGCCTGCCGCACCTCGGGCGCGCGGCGCAGCGGAATGCCGTACGCGGCGTCGAGCGGAATCAGGATCATGCCGAGCGTGCGCGCGCGTTGCGACTGCGCCTGCCGATGCAGGTTGAACGCGTCGATCGGCGTTTCGCCCTGCTTGCGCGGTTTGCGCTCGAGCCGGCGCGTGACCGCCTGCAGCAGTTGACGCGCGTTCTGGAAGTCGCCGTTCCACAACAGCGCGGTCCCTTCGCAGGCGAGGCGGTAGGCCGAGTCGGCGGTGGTGCGGTCATCCGCGACGATTACGCGTTTAGGCGGCGGCACGGCCGCTTCGGAGCGCCAACGCGCGGTGCGGGGGCCGTCGGCTTCGGGCCATGTAATGGTTGCAGGGCTGGTCATGGTGAGGTGGGATCGGTGTTGCGGGAGTGACGCGATGCGACGTTGCGTCGTCGGGGGCGTTGCCCGCCGGAGTACTTGATAGCGAGGCCGACTGACGCCCGAATAGTACCTCTGTCGTACGGGTTCGCGGTGCGCTATTCGTCGGCGGGCGTGACTGAAGTAGACGCCGGCGCGCAGAATCTAGACTAAAACGTCCACAATCGACAAGGTGAAAGAGATATGGCGATTCTGGGCCCTTTTCGGCCTCATCGACGCAGTGCGCGAGAGGCTCGGCGCGCGCTCAGGAGGCGGCCTCGGAATACAAGGCCAGCAGGTCGCGCGCGGCATGCCAGGCATCTGTCGCGGCACTCTGACGGCCGGAAATCTGCATCGCCAGCGTGGCGCCATCCAGCAGCATCACGATCACGGACGCCAGCCCCTTGGCCTGCGCGGACGGCACGATATCCGCGGCCAGTTGCTCGATAAACCGCGTAAGGTCCGCCTTCTGTTCGACGCTGATCTTGTGGATGCTGCTGCCTTTGTCGGCGAATTCGGCAGCGGCGTGCGTGAACATGCAGCCGGTGAAGGTGTCGCTCGTAAACCAGTCCCGATGCCAGTCGAAAACCCGTTCGAGGCGGGCCAGCGGCATATCGGCCTGGGCCACGAACGCCTTGAGCGACACCGCGCACTGCCGCTGGCGCTGCCGCAACACGGCGATCACCAGATCGGTTTTGGACGGGAAATGCCGGTACATCGTCATTTTCGCGACGCCCGATTCGGCAATGATCCAGTCCACGCCAACCGCATGGTAGCCATGCTTGCTGAACAGAATCGTTGCGGTATCGAGAATCTGCTGACGCTTGGCGGACACGGCGGCCTCAAATGATAAAAATATGCGAAATGATTAATCAAGTAGGCCGAATTGTCTATTGCGCGACATCACGTTTTAGCGGAGTTCTCGGCCAGAAAATAGACAGGTCCGTATCGGCTGGGTATAGTTCCTGAAAGCACGAATACGGCTGAACAAAAAAGAACCTGAGAGATCCACAACGGCGCGGCAAGTCAGCCTGCATAGCGCCCAGTCAAAATATGCAAGCCTTCAGTTTCAGTTGCGGACATCCTTATGTCCGCAACTCATCTTTTCTTCAACGCTTAATCGCCATTGGCGCGCCGTTAGCGTTTTTACGCAGTGAGGCTCGTTTCCTTCTTCGATACGCGCGCTTGTCCCGCTTGGCACAATTTAATAATCACGCGCCGCAGACAATCACTTGCGGACCCGCAAATGAAAAACGGGGTTTCTGACTGAACAGAAACCCCGTTTCGTACTACTGGTGCCGGCTGCAGGACTCGAACCCGCCACCTCATGATTACAAGTCAAGCGCTCTACCTGATGAGCTAAGCCGGCATGAGGCCGTGATTCTACTTCATTTTACGATCTTGAGGCGAGCCCTTCCGCCACCTTTCGAACCATCGTCGTCAGGCTGGGGGCTGTCCGCCGCGCTATCGGCCTTCGCGGCAGTCGTATCGGCCGCCGGCGACGTCTCGACCGCACGCGGCGCAGCCGGCACGGCGGTCTCGTCCGCCGGTTCCGCGTCGGCGCCGGAGTCCTGCGCTTCGCCGCCCGCCGACTCGACCGGGAACGCCATGCCCTGCCCGTTTTCGCGCGCATAGATCGCGAGAATATTGGCGATCGGCACCTCGATCTTGTGCGACTTGCCGGAGAAGCGCGCGCTGAACTCGATCCACTCGTTGCCCATCTGCAACTGGCTGGTCGCCTCGAAGCTGATGTTCAACACGATTTCGTTGTCGCGCACAAACTGACGCGGCACGCGCGTCTGATTGTCGACCCGGACCGCGATGTGCGGCGTATAGCCGTTATCCGTGCACCACTCGTAGAGCGCGCGCAGCAGATAAGGCTTCGTGGAAATCTCTTGCATCAACAGTCCTCTTACCGGGCGCAGGCCCGCGCAATGTGCTGCGCGGCGCCCTCACCCCAAAGCCAAACTCAACGACGCATCACCTTTTCCGAAGGCGTCAGCGCTTCGATATAAGCCGGGCGGCTGAAAATGCGCTCGGCGTACTTCATCAGCGGTGCTGCGTTCTTCGACAGCTCGATGCCGTAATGATCCAGACGCCACAGCAGCGGCGCGATCGCGACGTCGAGCATCGAGAACTCTTCGCCGAGCATGTACTTGTTCTTCAGGAAGATCGGCGCGAGCTGCGTCAGGCGATCGCGGATCGCCAGACGGGCCTTCTCGTGATTCTTCTCGGCCGCCTTGCCCTTCTCATTTTCGAGGGTGCCGACGTGCACGAACAGTTCCTTCTCGAAGTTCAGCAGGAACAGGCGGGCGCGGGCGCGCTGCACCGGATCAGCCGGCATCAGCTGCGGATGCGGGAAGCGCTCGTCGATGTACTCGTTGATGATGTTCGATTCGTACAGAATCAGGTCCCGTTCGACGAGAATCGGCACTTGACCATACGGATTCATCACGGCGATGTCTTCCGGCTTGTTAAACAGGTCGACGTCGCGGATCTCGAAGTCCATGCCCTTTTCGAACAACACCAGCCGGCAGCGCTGGGAGAACGGGCAAGTTGTGCCGGAATACAGAACCATCATGTTTACATTTCCTCAAAAAGCTGAAAGGCCAGCGCGCGAAAAAACCGTTCAGCAGGTTTTTCCTGGCGCCGGCCCCACGCCGGGTGACGGCGTGATTATTTGATATGTTTCCAGTACGCGGCGTTCAGTCGCCAGGCGAAAAAGCTCAGGATACCGAGGAACATTAGCACCCACACGCCAAGCTGTTTGCGGGTTTTCTGCGTCGGTTCGGACATCCATGACAGGTACGACACGAGGTCGGCCACAGCAGAATCATAATCTACCGGCGACATAGTCCCCGGAGTGAGCTGCTGGAAGCCGACAAATTTGTGTACCGTCTCGCCAGTTTTTTCGTCTGTTTCGTTACCGAATTTCGCTGCGCGTTGCCCCTGAAGCTGCCACAGCACGTGAGGCATGCTCACGTTCTCGAACACCAGATTATTCCAGCCGGTGGGCCGCGTATTGTCGCGATAAAAACTGCGCAGATACGTGTACAGCCAGTCCTTGCCGCGCGCCCGCGCTTCCACCGACAGATCCGGCGCCGCCGCCCCGAACCACGCCTTCGCGTCGTCCGGGCGCATCGCCACGGTCATCGTGTTGCCGACCTTGTCGGTGGTGAACAGCAGGTTCGACTGGATTTCGCTCGGCGTGATGCCGAGATCGGTCAGCCGGTTGTAGCGCATCAGGTTCGCGCTGTGGCAATTCAGGCAGTAGTTTACAAACAATTGCGCGCCGTGCTGCAAAGAAGCGAAATTCTCTGCGTTATCCGGCGCGCGGTCGAGAGGGAAATTCTCGTCCGCGTAAGCCGGGCCGGCCAGCACCGCGAGCAGTGTCGCGCCGATCAGCGCGCACGTCGAAAGCAGTTTTTTCATTTCGTATTCTCCTGGCTCGCGATTAGTGAGGCTTGAACCGCACCCGTTCGGGCGGCTGCTTGAACGTGCCAAGCCGCGTCCAGAACGGCATGCCAAGGAAAAACGCGAAGTAGATCAGCGCGCATGCCTGGGCAATCAGCGTCGAGGCAGGCGACGGCGGCCTCGTGCCGAGGAAGCCCAAGGTCAGGAAAGCGAGCACGAAGATCCCATAGAACACCTTGTGAAAAAACGGCCGGTAACGGATCGACTTCACCGGCGAGCGGTCGAGCCACGGCAGGAAGAACAGCGAGATCACCGCGCCGCCCATCACCACCACGCCCCAGAACTTCGATTCGGTGAAGGCCATCGCCAGAATCACCAGCACCGCGAGCACCGGCAAGCCGATCTTCCACTTGCCGCGCGCCCGCACCAGCGCGAGCAGGCCGAGCAGCGCGATCACGATCATCAGCACGATCTTGAACGGATCGGTGGTGGCGCGCAGCATCGCGTAGAAGGCCGTGAAGTACCACACCGGCGCAATTTCCGGCGGCGTTTGCAGCGGATTGGCGGGAATGAAGTTGTTCGCTTCGAGGAAGTACCCGCCCATTTCCGGCGCGAAGAAGATGATCACGGCGAAGATCAGCAGAAATACCGACGTGCCCATGAAATCGTGCACCGAGTAGTACGGGTGAAACGGAATGCCGTCGAGCGGAACCCCGTCCGGGCCCTTCTTCGCCTTGATCTCGATACCGTCCGGGTTATTCGACCCCACTTCATGCAGCGCGACCAGGTGCGCGATCACCAGCCCGACGAGCACCAGCGGAATCGCAATCACATGAAACGCGAAGAAGCGATTGAGCGTGACGTCCGAGACCACATAGTCGCCGCGAATCCACAGCGACAGATCGGGCCCGATGAACGGAATCGCCGAGAACAGGTTGACGATCACCTGCGCGCCCCAGAACGACATCTGTCCCCACGGCAGCAGATAGCCGAAGAACGCCTCGGCCATCAGGCTCAGGAAGATCAGGCAGCCGAAGATCCACACCAGCTCGCGCGGCTTGCGGTACGAGCCGTACATCAGCCCGCGGAACATATGCAGATACACGACCACGAAAAACATCGACGCGCCCGTCGAGTGCATATAGCGGATCAGCCAGCCCCACGGCACCTCGCGCATGATGTACTCGACCGACGAGAACGCGAGCGTCGCGTCGGGCTTGTAGTTCATCGTGAGGAAGATGCCGGTGACGATCTGAATGACCAGCACCAGCAACGCGAGCGAACCGAAGAAGTACCAGAAGTTGAAGTTCTTCGGCGCGTAGTACTCGGAAACGTGCTTCTTCCAGGTGGCCGTCATCGGAAAGCGCCGGTCGATCCAGCCGGCCAGCCCGGTCGTCTCTACTTCGTGGTCCATCGCCATTACGCTTCTCCTTTCTCGTCCTTCCCGATCACGAGGCCGGTGGCCGACGTGAACATGAAGCGCGGGATGTCGAGGTTCTGCGGCGCAGGTTTGTTCTTGAAGACGCGGCCGGCCATGTCGTAGGTCGAGCCGTGGCACGGGCACAGAAAGCCGCCCGGCCAGTCGTCGGGAAGATTGGGCTGCGCGCCCTCCTGGAAGCGCGGCGTCGGCGTGCAGCCCAGATGGGTGCACACGGCGACGGCGACTAAAAGATGCCTGTTTTCGGCGCGTGAACGGAATTCGTTGTTGCAGTAGTCCGGCAACGGCATCGAAAAGGGAATCGTGGTGTGGGGGTCCGCTACCTGGCTATCGGCTTTCTGCACATCGGCGAGCATCCTGTCGGTGCGGTTGATGATCCACACGGGTTTACCGCGCCAGGCAACGGTCATCATGTCGCCAGGCTTGAGATTGCCGATATCGACCTCGACCGGGGCACCTGCTGCCTTGGCCTTTTCAGATGGTGCAAACGAACCAACAAAGGGTACGACAATGGCAACGCCTCCTATGCCACCTGCTACGGTCGTCGCTACCAGCCAGTTCCGGCGGCTGCCGTCGACGCGTTCATCTTCTTTGTCTCGCATCACACGCCCCACTTCCGAGTTGGATTTTTCCTTCACGTCTCTTCTACCGCCGCTAGTTTGCGGGAATGGAGTCGCCATTTACAAGGGCCGATTGCCAAAAACCGTGCGAAGCCCTTGATAACTCAGGGTTTCTCCGTACGGAAACGCAAACTTTCTCGCACCTCTTTTTAAGTGCCTTCTGCGTTATTCGCGCGTTTTTCTTCTTTTTCTTCTTTAATGCAATTTGCAATTCAAACGGGATTGGGGATATCGATAAACAGATGTTCGATATCGAACTGCTCGGACAGATGCTTGCCCACCGCCTGCACACCGAAGCGTTCCGTCGCGTGATGTCCGGCCGCGAGAAACGCAACGCCGCTTTCCGCCGCCGTGTGCATCACCGACTCCGACACCTCGCCGGTCAGGTAGACGTCGGCGCCGGCGTTGATCGCCGCGTCGAACATGCCTTGCGCGGCGCCCGTGCACCAGCCCACGCGGCGCAGCACGCGGTCCGGGTCGCCGAACACGAGCGGCGTGCGGCCGAGCGTCTGCTCGATTTCCGCGGTGAAGTGCGCGAGCGTGATCGGCATCGGAAAAGTGGCGAGCCAGCCGAGGTCGTTCTCGCCGAAGCGCGCGTCGCTGATCCAGCCCATCTTCGCGCCGATCTGCGCGTTGTTGCCCAACTCGGGATGGTCGTCGAGCGGCAGGTGATAGGCGAACAGATTCAGGTCGTTGCCGATCAGCAGTTTCAGACGCGCATGTTTGCGGCCGGTGATCTGCGGCGCTTCGTTGCGCCAGAAGTAGCCGTGATGGACCAGCACGGCGTCCGCGCCCCAGTCGAGCGCAGCCTCCAGAAAGGCCACCGACGCGGTTACGCCGGTAGCGAGCTTATTGATCCGGCGACGCCCTTCGACCTGCAATCCATTGGGGCAATAGTCCTTGAAGCGCGCAGTTTCAAGAAGATTGTTCAAGTACAATTCAAGTTCGATCCGATCCATATAAACCTCTAGTCTTCAGATGCTTAGACGCTTTTGGCTGTTCTTTGCCCAAGCGGTGACTGTGCTGTTGGCGCTGATGTTCATCATTGCGACCCTCAAACCGCAGTGGCTCCAGCGTCAAGGGCAATTCGGCAAGCAACTCGCCGAACCCATCGTCGCCCTGCGGGAAGTGGCGCCAGGCATCGGCAGCGGGCCCCCCCAGGAGTCCTATGCGGACGCCGCGCAAAAGGCGATGCCCGCGGTCGTCAATGTGTTCTCCAGCAAGGATGGCTCACTGCCGCCCGATCCGCGCGCGAAAGATCCGCTGTTCCGCTACTTCTTCGGCGACAAGAACAAGCGCAAGCAACGGGAGCAACCGGCATCCAACCTCGGCTCCGGTGTGATAGTGAGTTCGGAAGGTTACATTCTAACGAACCAGCACGTCGTGGACGGCGCCGATCAGATCGAAATCGCGCTGGCCGATGGTCGCACCACCAATGCGAAGGTGATCGGCATCGACCCTGAAACGGATCTGGCCGTGCTCAAGGTCAACATGACCAATCTGCCCGCCATCACGCTCGGCCGCATGGACCAGACGCGCGTCGGCGACGTGGTGCTGGCGATCGGCAATCCGTTCGGCGTCGGCCAGACGGTGACCATGGGCATCGTCAGCGCGCTCGGGCGCAACCATCTCGGCATCAACACGTTCGAAAACTTCATCCAGACCGACGCGGCCATCAACCCGGGCAACTCGGGAGGCGCGCTGGTCGACGTGAACGGCAACCTGCTCGGCATCAACACCGCGATCTATTCGCGTTCTGGCGGCTCGCTCGGCATCGGCTTTGCAATCCCGGTGTCGACCGCTCGCAGCGTGCTGGAGAGCATCATCACCACCGGCTCGGTAACGCGTGGTTGGATCGGCGTCGAGCCGCAGGATGTGACGCCGGAGATCGCCGAGTCGTTCGGGCTCGACCAGAAATCGGGGGCGATCGTCGCAGGCGTGCTGAAGAGTGGTCCTGCCGACCGTGCAGGCATCAAGCCGGGCGACATTCTGATGAGGGTGAACGGCCAGGAGATCACCGACACCACGCGTCTGTTGAACGTCATTGCGCAGATCAAGCCGGGCACGGCTGCGAAAGTGCACCTGGTGCGCAAGGGCCGCGAGATCGAGCTGGACGTGACTATCGGCAAGCGCCCGCCCCCGCCGAAGCAACCGGTCGAAGATAACGGCGGCGGCGATCAGCAGGACAACGAAGGCGGTTGAAGCACGAAGCGGCGCTGCGAGGCCATAGCGGCCAGCCACGCCGAAGCAAAAACATAAAGGGCAGTCCGCGATGGACTGCCCTTTTGGTTTTGTTCGCCTTTTTCCGCAAGCGCCCGAAGCGCTACATCAATTCGACGGCGGACTCGCGTCTTCGATCACAGCCGGCTGCTTGCCGACAAATAGACGCGCCGCGATGATCCCCGCCTCGTACAGCACGATCAGCGGAATCGCGAGGATCAGCTGCGAGAACACGTCCGGCGGCGTCACCACGGCGGAAATCACGAACGCGCCGACGATCACATACGGACGAATCTCCTTGAGCTTCTTGATGGTCAGCACGTTCATGCGGACCAGCAGCACCACGACGATCGGCACTTCGAACGTCACACCGAACGCGATGAACATCGTCAGCACGAAACTCAGGTAATTGTCGATGTCGGTGGTCATTTCCGCGCCGAGCGGCGCGTTGTAATGCGCCATCACACGGAAGATGGTCGGGAACACCACGAAGTACGCGAACGCCATGCCGCACAAAAACAGCGTGTAGCTGCTGGCCACCAGCGGCCCGACCAGCTTCTTCTCGTGCTGATAAAGTCCCGGTGCGACAAATGCCCAGATCTGATATAGCACGACGGGCAGCGCGATCACGAAAGCGACCAGCATGGTCACCTTCATCGGCACGAAGAACGAGCCGGTGACGTCGGTGACGATCATCTTGCCGTCCTTCGGCAGGTTCTGCATTAGCGGGCGCGCCAGCAGCCGGAAGATGTCCGGCGCCCAATATACGAGTCCGATGAACACCACGATGACGGCAAGGCCCGCACGGATGATGCGGTCGCGCAGTTCAACGAGGTGTGAAATGAAGGTCTCTTCAGTGCCTTCGTCCTGGGTTTGCTGGGGGTCGCTCACGCCGGCCCTCGGTTGGAGATTGTCGTTCTGATCATCAGAAGAACCGCGTGGGACGACGCATGGTGGCGGGCGTATGCCGCGCGACGCGCGCAGCACCCGACTGCACGCGCGTGCGACGCGTGGTTGCGCGCTTATACCAGGTGGGCATGGCGGTCTGCTTGACGCGCCAGTTCTTGCGCCTGGGCGCCGTGGACGGCGTGCTGTTCGGCCACGACGAATTGCCGACGTCTTCGAGCGCGCCGCCGGCAATGCTGGGCGACACCGACGTGCCGCTGTTCCACGCGTCGTTCAGTTCGCTTTCGTGCTTGCGCAGATTGTCCTGAACGGAGGTTTCGACATTGCTCGCGGCTGTTTCGAACTCGGTCTTCATGCGACGCAGTTCGTCGAGTTCGATTTCGCGCGTGACTTCGGCCTTCACGTCGTTGATATACCGCTGCGCGCGGCCGAACAGCGCGCCGGCCGTGCGGGCGACACGTGGCAGGCGCTCAGGCCCAAGTACGACCAGCGCGACGACGCCGATCAGCGCCATCTTGGTTAGACCGAGGTCCAGCATGAAGTGGAATGTCCGTCAGTAACGCGGGTAAGCCGCGGCTTAGCGGTAATCGCCGGAACGCGGCGCTTTTTCCTTCGCATCCACATCCACCGCGCCGTTGCGCGGCAGTTCACGCTGCTGCGCTTCGCCTGCCGGCGTTTCGGCTTCCTTCATGCCTTCCTTGAAGCCCTTCACCGCGCCGCCCAGATCGGTGCCGATGTTGCGCAGCTTCTTCGTGCCGAACACGAGCGCCACGATCAACAACACGATCAGCCAATGCCAAATGCTCAACGAACCCATGACTACTCTCCTTAACCCCGACACCGCACCGTGATGCGGCAAAATTCGTGCGCCTTGCGGCGTGACCTGAAGCGCTGATGCTTCATCTATACGTTACCGCAGGCTCTCCCGATTCAACCAGCGGCGCGACAAATGTCATTGTGGCCCGATGATCGCGTCGACGTTATTACATGTTGCAGAAAACGACGGCCGCGCTATTGTCCCTGACCAAAACTCGCAGCGGGGTCCATGACCCGCGCTTTTCCGTCAGCCCATTCGTTGCCAGGGGCGTGGTCCCGCGAGAATGTGCGCGTGCAGGTGATACACCTCCTGGCCGCCGCCCGGACCCGTATTGATTACCGTGCGAAAACCCGTTTCGCCGCCGATGTACGCAACACCCAGTTGATCGGCCAGACGCGCCACCAAGATAAGCATTCTACCAAGCAGCGGCGCATCGCTTTCGGTGCAATTCGACAGCGTGGCGACGTGCTTGCGCGGAATCACCAGCACGTGCGTCCTGGCCGCCGGACGGATGTCGCGAAAGGCAACAAACTCTTCGTCTTCGTGGACTTTGGTCGACGGGATCTCGCCGGCGGCGATCTTGCAGAAAAGGCAGTTTGGATCGTGACTCATCGTATTCCTGACGCGGTATGACTGGAGCGCGAAGCGTGACGCAGCCAGGTTCGAGTCAGGCCCGACAAACGGACCGACGACACTCAGACCCAGCCGCGCGGATTCGCAAGCGGCTTGTTATCGTACAGATACAGCCAGCCTTTGATAATACGGTACAACATCCAGATACTGACGGCCCACAGGACCGGAATGCCGATCACCACGAGCAGCAGCAGGGCGCCGATCGCGTAACCGAGCAGACACAGCCAGAAAGAACGGATCTGCCACTCGAAATGGGCTTCGTACGCCGTGCCCACCACATCGGGCCGCTTCACGTAGTTGATGATGATCGCTATCAGAATCGTCAGGCCGCCAGTCAGCCAGTGGACCGCGTACAGCGCATACAGCACGTGCGTGAGCGTGCGCAGGCTGCGTTCGCGCTCCGGCTCCATGGCGTTGCGATAGACCGGCGGCGGATAGCTCTCGTGCGACTGTTCCATGCTTGCGTCCTCCCGAAGATGCGTTCAGATGCGTTCAGTGCAAAGTGGGCGCCGGCGCTCGCGACTTCTAGCCGGGCCGGTCAATCGCCGTTCTGTTCGCGCTCGCGGCTCTTGCGCAGCGCCTTTTCCTCGATGCCCGACAGCCCTTCGCGGCGCTCGAGTTCGGCGAGCACGTCCGCCGGGCCCAGATCGAAGTGCGACAGCATCACGAGGCAGTGAAACCACAGGTCCGCGACCTCGCCGACCAGCGCCTTCGGCGCGCCGCCGTGACGCGCGTCCTTGGCGGCCAGCACGACTTCGGTGGCTTCTTCGCCGATCTTCTTCAGCACCGCGTCATCGCCCTTGTGGAACAGGCGCGACACGTAGGAGACGTCCGGATCACCGCCCTTGCGGCTGTCGATGATCGCCGCGAGGCGCAGCAGCGTGTCGGCGGTGGACGCGGGTTGGGACGACGTGGATTGCGTGGATTGCGTCATTTGTAGATGTGTTCGGGGTCTTTCAGCACGGGATCGACGGCGACCCAATCGCCCTCGTTCACCGAGCCTTCGAATTTCTGGAAAAAGCACGAGTGGCGGCCGGTGTGGCACGCGATGCCCGACACCTGCTCCACCTTCAGCAGCACGACGTCTTCGTCGCAATCGAGCCGCACTTCATGCACGTGCTGCACATGGCCGGACTCTTCGCCCTTGAACCACAGGCGCTGACGCGAACGCGAGAAGTACACCGCGCGGCCGGTTTCGATGGTCTTCGCCAGCGCTTCGCGGTTCATCCACGCGAACATCAGCACGTCGTTGCTCGACGCTTCCTGCGCGATCACCGGCACGAGGCCGTTCGCGTCCCACTTGACCTTGTCGAGCCAGTTCACTGCCGAGGGATTCACCACGTCACAACCTCACCGAAATGCCTTGATCGGCCATGAAGCGCTTGGCCTCGCCCACAGTGTGCTCGCCGTAGTGGAAGATGCTCGCGGCCAGCACCGCGTCCGCGTGGCCGGTCTTGATGCCGTCGGCCAGATGCTGCAGGTTGCCCACGCCGCCCGACGCGATCACCGGAATCGGCACCGCGTCCGACACCGCGCGCGTGAGCGCGAGGTCGAAGCCGCTCTTGGTGCCGTCGCGGTCCATGCTGGTCAGCAGGATCTCGCCGGCGCCGAGTTCGGCCATCTTGCGCGCCCATTCGACCGCTTCGAGGCCGGTGGCCTTGCGCCCGCCGTGCGTGAAGACTTCCCAGCGCGGCGGCTCGCCGTCCGCGGAGACGCGTTTCGCATCGATCGCGACGACGATGCACTGCGAGCCGTATTTGTCCGTTGCGTCTTTGACGAGCTGCGGATTCGCGACCGCCGACGAATTCATGCTGATCTTGTCCGCGCCCGCGTTCAACAGGCGCCGCACGTCTTCGACGGCGCGCACGCCGCCGCCGACCGTCAGCGGAATGAACACCTGGGAGGCGACCGCTTCGATGATCGGCAGGATCAGATCGCGCTGATCGGAAGTGGCGGTGATGTCGAGGAAGGTGAGTTCGTCGGCGCCCTGATCGTCGTAACGGCGGGCGATTTCGACCGGGTCGCCCGCGTCGCGCAGTTCGACGAAGTTGACGCCCTTGACCACGCGTCCAGCCGTGACGTCGAGACAGGGGATGATGCGTTTAGCTAGAGCCATGATCTTGCAATTCTGCCAATACCGCTGATGAAGCCGCTCGCCTGGGGCTTGCGGCACAGTGCCGGCGCGACGCCCGGAGCACGAGCCCGAAACAACCTTTAAGCGTCGTCCGATTCGCGCAACCGGTCCGCGAGCGTCTGCGCCGCGGCGAAGTCGAGATCGCCCGAGTAGATCGCCCGGCCGCAGATCACGCCTTCAATGCCTTCGTCTTCGACTTCGCACAGCGACTCGATGTCGGTGAGATTCGACAGACCGCCGCTCGCGATCACCGGAATCTTCACCGCGCGCGCGAGGCGCACCGTCGCTTCGATGTTGATGCCTTGCAGCATGCCGTCGCGGCCGATATCGGTGTAGATGATCGATTCACAGCCGTAGTCCTCGAACTTGCGCGCGAGATCGGCCACTTCATGGCCGGTCAGCTTGCTCCAGCCGTCGGTGGCGACCTTGCCGTCTTTCGCATCCAGCCCGACGATGATATGGCCGCCGAACGCCGTGCACGCATCCTGCAGAAAGCCCGGATTCTTCACCGCCGCGGTGCCGATGATCACGTACGACAAACCGTCGTCCAGATAGCGCTCGATCGTGTTCAGGTCGCGGATACCGCCGCCCAGCTGCACGGGAATCTCGCCGCCCACTTCCTCGATGATCGCCCGGATCGCGTCTTCATTCTTCGGCTTGCCCGCGAACGCGCCATTCAGGTCGACGAGGTGCAAACGGCGGGCGCCACGCTCGACCCAATGTCGGGCCATCGCCGCCGGTTCCTCGGAAAATATCGTCGCCTGGTCCATATCGCCTTGTTTGAGGCGTACACACTGACCGTCTTTCAGGTCGATGGCGGGAATCAGCAGCATAGCAATCGGGTGTTGTCTGGGAAGGGGTTGAAGGTCGGCGGCAGCGGCTGTCCGCGGGAGCGCCGTTTCGCTAGTTTAGTACAACTCTTTCGACGCCCTTGCGGAGCGCCCTCTGGGAGCGAAATCGTGGTGCTGCGGTCGTGGCGCGCGGCAAACGCCCCGCTTGTGGCGGAACAGGGCACCGCAACGGGATGAAGAAAGGCGCTCACGGGTTCCAGTGCACGAAGTTGCGATACACGCGCAGCCCCGCGTCGGCGCTCTTTTCCGGGTGGAATTGGGTGGCGAAGATGTTATCCCGCGCCACCGCCGAGGTAAAGGGCACACCGTACACCGTTTCGCCCGAGGTATGGGCGGGATTGTCCGGCTGCACGTAATAGCTGTGCACGAAGTAGAAGAACGCGTTGTCGGCGACGCCGTCCCATAACGGATGCGGCTGCGCCTGACGCACGCGGTTCCAGCCCATTTGCGGGACCTTGAAGCGCGAACCGTCGTCCTGCACCTGGCCTTCCAGATCGAAGCGCAGCACCTTGCCGGGCAACAGGCCCAAGCCTGGCGTGTCGCCTTCGGCGCTCCAGTCGAACAGCATCTGCTCGCCGACGCATACGCCCATCAGCGGCTTGCTGCGCGATGCCTCGATGACCGCTTCCTGCAGGCCGGACTCGCCGAGACTGCGCATGCAGTCGGGCATCGCACCCTGGCCGGGCAGCACCACGCGGTCGGCCGCGCGGATCGCTTCGGGCCGGTCGACGATCGCCACATCCGCTTCCGGCGCGGCTTTGCGCAATGCCTGGGCAACCGAGCGCAGGTTGCCCATTCCGTAATCCACAATCGCTATCGAAGTTTTCATTTCAAGTCTGGCGGCAATGCCTTCAATCCACCGACGGTGATGTCCAGCGCCGAACGACGGTTGGCCGACGCGCGGTCCTGGTCAATGAGTCGTCTAAAGTTGAACGGCTTAAAGGCTGCCCTTGGTCGACGGAATCTGCCCTGCCGCGCGTTCGTCCATTTCAGTGGCCATGCGCAACGCACGCCCGAATGCCTTGAACACCGTTTCCATCTGATGGTGGGCGTTCAGGCCGCGCAGGTTGTCGATGTGCAGCGTGACCCCGGCGTGGTTCACGAAGCCGCGGAAAAACTCGATCGACAGATCGACGTCGAACGTGCCGATGCGCGCGCGCGTGAACGGCACGTGGAATTCGAGGCCCGGACGGCCGGAAAAATCGATCACGACGCGCGACAGCGCTTCGTCGAGCGGCACGTACGAATGACCGTAACGGCGGATGCCCTTGCGCTCGCCGATCGCTTTCGCGACAGCCTGGCCGAGCGTGATGCCGGTGTCTTCGACCGTGTGGTGGTCGTCGATATGCAGGTCGCCATGCGCTTCGATTTCGAGGTCGAACAGGCCATGCCGTGCGATCTGGTCGAGCATGTGGTCCAGAAACGGCACGCCGGTGGCCAGCTTCTGCTGACCGGTGCCGTCCAGATTGATCTTCACACGGATCTGCGTTTCGCTGGTGTTGCGAACGACTTCCGCAAGGCGCATGGTAATTCCTCGAATCGAGCTAGAAAGCGATAGTAGTGTGGGGTGGGAAAACGGCGAGGCCGTTCAATGCAGCACGAGTTTCAGTCCGGCGAGCAATTGGGCGTTTTCTTCCGGCGAACCGACGGTCAATCGCACGCAATTAGCCAGCAATGGATGCATTTTACTCACGTTTTTGATCAGAACCCGCGCCGTCAGCAGCGTTTCGAACATCACGGATGCGTCGGGCACCCGCACCAGCACGAAGTTGCCGGCGCTCGGGAACACTTCGGCGCCCGGCAACGCGGCCACCGCCTGCGCGAGTTTCGTGCGTTCTTCGCGCAGTTGTGCGGCTTGCGCGTCGAGCACGTCGACGTGGTCGAGCAGGAAATCGGCGGCGGCTTGCGTCAGCACGTTGGTGTTGTACGGCGGGCGCACCTTGTCGAATTCGGTCAGCCACGCGGGTTTGCCGACCAGGTAGCCGAGACGGATACCGGCGAGGCCGAGCTTGGACACCGTACGCATCACGACGACATTGTCGAACGCGTCGGCGCGCGGCAGCCAGCTTTGCTGCGCGAACGGCTGATAAGCCTCGTCGATCACCACGAGGCTCTGGTTCGCCGCGGCGATGATGCGCGCCATGTCGGCGTCGTCGAACAGCGTCCCGGTCGGGTTGTTCGGATACGCGAGATAGATGATCGCCGGTTCATGCTCGGCGATCGCCGCGAGCATCGCTTCGGTATCGAGCGTGAAGTCCGCCTTCAACGGCACGCCGACGAATTCGAGATTCGCCAGCTGCGCCGACATCTGATACATCACGAAACCCGGCACCGGCGCGAGCACCTTCGCGCCCGGCTTCGCGCACGCGATCGACACGAGGCTGATGATTTCATCCGAGCCGTTGCCGAGCAACACGTCGCAACCGGTGGGCACGCCCATCACGCGCTTGATCTTTTCAATCAGCGCTTCCGGGCGCGGCGCCGGGTAGCGGTTCAGCGCAACACCGGCCAGATGCTCGCCCAGATGCGCGGCCAGCACCGGCGGCAGCGGAAACGGGTTTTCCATCGCGTCGAGCTTGATGAAGCCCGTGGCGTCGGGAACCGGATAACTCGTCATCGCGAGTACGTCGCGGCGGATGATGTCTTGAGGTGTCGTCATAGGTCTATGGACCGGGCCGCGAGGCAGATGCCGGCCGGGCATCGGCGGCGCACGGGCCGCCCCGGTTCGTCTGTATTGTCGTGATGAACGGAATGGTGAGCGGGCGCGCGCACGCAATCCGTCGTTGGAGTTTGCGGGCACCGGCTCGATGCCCGCCTGCTTCTCTTCTGTATCAGGTGCGCCGCGCCCCGCCGCGGCTAGCCGCGGTCATTGTTCTGCCGCATCCGGTATTCGGCGCTGCGGGCATGCGCCTGCAGGCCTTCGCCGTACGCAAGTTCGGCGGCGATCTCGCCGAGCGTCTGCGCGCCTTCCGCGCTGACCTCGATCACGCTGGAGCGCTTGAAGAAATCATAGACGCCCAGCGGCGACGAGAACCGTGCGGTACGAGACGTAGGCAGCACGTGATTCGGTCCCGCGCAGTAGTCGCCCAGGCTCTCGCTGGTGTAGCGGCCGAGGAAGATCGCGCCGGCATGGCGGATCAACTTGCCCCACTGATGCGGCTCCAGCGCGGAGATTTCGAGGTGCTCCGGGGCGATATCGTTGGCGATCGCGCAGGCTTCCGCCATGTCGCGCACCTTGATGAGCGCGCCGCGGCCTTCGAGCGACGCGCGGATCACGTCCTGACGCGGCATGCCCGGCAGCAATTCGTTGATCGCGTCATGCACGCGGGCGATGAACGCGTCGTCCGGGCACAGCAGGATGGATTGCGCGAGTTCGTCGTGCTCGGCTTGCGAGAACAGGTCCATCGCGACCCAGCGCGGGTCGGTGGTGCCGTCGCACAGCACCAGAATTTCCGACGGCCCGGCGATCATGTCGATACCCACCGTGCCGAACACGCGGCGCTTGGCCGACGCGACATACGCGTTGCCGGGACCGCAGATCTTGTCGACCGCGGGCACGGTTTGCGTGCCGTACGCCAATGCGCCCACAGCCTGCGCGCCGCCGATGGTGAACACGCGATCCACCCCGCCCAGCAGCGCGGCCGCCAGCACCAGCGGATTCTTCACGCCGTCCGGCGTCGGCACGACCATGACGATTTCGCGCACCCCGGCCACCCGCGCCGGAATCGCGTTCATCAGCACCGACGACGGATACGCCGCCTTGCCGCCCGGCACGTAGATGCCCGCGCGATCGAGCGGCGTGACCTTCTGGCCAAGCACCGTGCCGTCGGCCTCGGTGTACTGCCAGCTATGGCTGCCGCACTCGATCTTCTGCTTCTCGTGATAGCCGCGCACGCGCGCCGCCGCCGCTTCGAGCGAGGCCCGGCGCTTCGGCTCCAGGCCTTCGAGCGCCGCTTCCAGTTCCGCCATCGGCAGCTCCAACGCGGCGACGCTCTTCGCGTCGACCCGGTCGAAGCGGTTCGTGTACTCGAGCACCGCCGCGTCGCCGCGCGCCTTCACGTCGTTCAGAATCTGCGCGACCGAGCGCTCGATTGCTTCGTCTTCGCTCGCCTCGAACGCGAGCACCTCGTGCAGCGACCTCTGGAAGCCGGGAGCGGTGGAATCGAGTTTGCGAATCTTGATAGACATACGGGTATCCGTTCCAGTAAGGCGCGCTTTACAGCGTGGTCACACTGACACTATCGGGCCGTCGCTCAGCCGGCTTTCGACGCGCGTTCGAACGCGTCGAGAATCGGCCGCAACGCGGCGCGCTTGAGTTTCAGCGCCGCCTGGTTCACAACGAGGCGCGACGAGATTTCCATGATCTCCTCCACCTCGACAAGATTGTTGGCGCGCAAGGTATTGCCCGAACTCACCAGGTCGACGATCGCGTCGGCGAGGCCGACCAGCGGCGCCAGCTCCATCGAACCGTACAGCTTGATCAGGTCGACGTGCACGCCCTTGGCGGCAAAATGCTCGCGTGCGGTTTCGACGAACTTGGTCGCCACGCGCAAGCGGGCGCCCTGGCGCACCGCCTTCGCATAATCGAAACCCGCCGCGACCGCGACCGACATCCGGCAACGCGCGATCTCCAGGTCGACCGGCTGATACAGCCCGCTGCCGCCGTGCTCGAGCAGCACGTCCTTGCCCGCCACGCCGAAGTCGGCCGCACCGTACTCGACATAGGTCGGCACGTCGGTGGCGCGCACGATGATCACGCGCAGGTTCGCGTCGGTGGTCGGCAGGATCAGCTTGCGCGAGGTTTCCGGATCCTCGGTCACTTCGATGCCGGCTGCAGCGAGCAGCGGCAGCGTTTCTTCGAAGATACGCCCTTTCGACAACGCCAGCGTGAGCGGTGCGCTCACCGCCGGAGACGACGACGTTTGCGGCATCGAACTCATGCGTGGCTCCCGGACACCCGGCGCACCTCCGCGCCGATCGCGTTGAGCTTGGTCTCCATCCGGTCGTAGCCGCGATCCAGGTGATAGATGCGGTCGATCAGCGTCTCGCCTTCGGCGCGCAACGCGGCGATCACGAGACTCGCGGACGCGCGCAGATCGGTGGCCATCACCATCGCGCCGGACAGCTTGTCGACGCCGTTCACGAGCGCGGTGTTGCCGTCGATCGTGATGCTGGCGCCGAGGCGGTTCAGTTCCTGCACGTGCATGAAGCGGTTTTCGAAGATCGTTTCGACGACCTGCGAGGTGCCTTGCGCGATCGTGTTCAGCGCCATGAACTGCGCCTGCATGTCGGTCGGGAACGCCGGGTATTCAGACGTGCGGAACGTGACGGCGGCCGGACGCCGGTCCATGCGCACGCGCATCCAGTGATCGCCCTCTTCGATCGTGACGCCGGCTTCGCGCAGCTTTTCGGTCACCGCTTCGAGGATCAGCGGACGCACTTTGCGCAACGTGACGTCGCCGCCGGCGACCGCCACCGCGCACAGGAACGTGCCGGCTTCGATGCGATCCGGAATCACCGTGTGCTTCGCGCCATGCAGCTTGTCGACGCCCTGGATCAGCAGGCGGTCCGTGCCGATGCCTTCGATCTGCGCGCCCATCGCGACCAGCAGATGCGCGAGGTCGCCGACTTCCGGCTCACGCGCCGCGTTCTCGATGACCGTTTCGCCTTCGGCCAGCACCGCTGCCATCAGCAGGTTTTCGGTGCCGGTCACCGTGATCATGTCGGTGACGATGCGCGCGCCCTTCAGACGCTTCGCGCGTGCTTCGATGAAGCCGTGCTCGATCGTGATCTCGGCGCCCATCGCCTGCAGGCCCTTGATGTGCTGGTCGACCGGACGCGCACCGATTGCGCAGCCGCCCGGCAGCGACACCCGTGCGTGACCGAAGCGCGCGACCAGCGGGCCGAGCACGAGGATCGACGCGCGCATGGTCTTGACCATTTCGTACGGCGCGACGACGTTGTCGACCTTCGACGCGTCCAGCGCCACGCGCCCTTCGCCGCTCTCGATACGCACGCCCATCTGACCGAGCAGCTTGAGCATCGTGCGCACGTCCTGCAGATCGGGCACGTTCTCCAGATGCACCGGCTCCGCGCTGAGCAGACCCGCGCACAGGATCGGCAACGCCGCGTTCTTCGCACCTGAGACGACGACTTCACCCGACAGCGGGTAGCCACCTTCAATGACGAGTTTATCCATGCCTGTCAGTTCCTGATTGACCCGGACTTCGGCCGGGGCTGCATTGACCGTGTTCGACGCGCCGCTACCGGCGTCGCGTCCTTCTTGAGTAATTCGCACTAAATTTCCAGATTACGCGTTCTGCCATTCGGCGGGCGTCAGCGTTTTCATGCTGAGCGCGTGGATTTCTTCACGCATGCGGTCGCCGAGCGCCGCATACACGAGTTGATGGCGCTGGATCAGACGCTTGCCTTCGAAGCTCGGCGAAACGATGGTCGCAAAGAAATGCTGGCCGTCGCCTTCGACTTCGAGATGCTGGCAAGCGAGCCCAGCCGCAATGTATTGCTTGACCTGTTCTGGAGTCGGCAACATGAGAGAAGCTCCTGATCAGTGGCGCAGTTTGTAGCCGGAAGCGAGCATGCGCATCGCCACCACGGCCAGCACCACAAAGAAACCGGCGACGATCGCGAGGCTCACGAGCGGATTGATATCCGACATCCCGAAGAAGCCGTAGCGAAAGCCGTCGATCATGTAGAAAAAAGGATTGAGCCGCGACACTTCGCGCCATCCCGCCGGCAGCGTGTGCGTCGAGTAGAACACGCCCGAGAGGAACGTGAGCGGCATGATCAGAAAGTTTTGAAACGCGGCAAGCTGATCGAACTTCTCGGCCCAGATGCCGGCGATCAAACCGAGCGTGCCGAGAATCGCCGCGCCGAAAATCGCGAACAGAATGATGTAGAACGGCGCGATGAAGCTGAGCGGCACGAACCAGATCGTCACGATGAACACGCCGAAGCCGACCGCCAGTCCGCGCGCGACGGCGGCGAGCACGTAGGCGCCGAACATCTCGTAGTGCGACAGCGGCGGCAGCAGCACGAACACCAGGTTGCCGGTGATCTTCGACTGGATCAGCGACGACGAGCTGTTCGCAAACGCGTTCTGCAACACGCTCATCATCACGAGACCCGGAATCAGGAAGCTCGTGTATTCGACGCCCGGATAGACCTGCACATGGCCGCGCAGCGCGTGGCCGAAGATGGTCAGATAAAGAAGCGCGGTAATGACCGGCGCGAGCACGGTCTGGAAGGCAACCTTCCAGAAACGCAGGAGCTCCTTGTAAAACAGCGTACGGAAACCGCTCATGCAAGCTCCTCGATCACTTCCGGACCGTTCATCACCTGAACGAACACATCTTCGAGGTCGGCCTTGCGGACCTCGATTTCTTCGAATGTGCAGCCCGCTGCGCGGCACTGCGCGAGAATCCGCTCGACGTCGTCGTAGCTCACGAGGCGCAGCAGATGCTGGCGGCCATTGCCGTTGCCCGCGCCGCTTTCCACTTCGAGCGGACGCAATTCGGCAGGCAGGACGCCGTGCGCGAAACGCACGAACAGCTGCATGCCGGCAAAGCGTTGCAACAGCGTGCTGGTACGTTCCAGCGCGACCACCTCGCCACGGCGCAACATCGCGATGCGGTCGCACAGCGACTCGGCTTCTTCCAGATAGTGCGTGGTCAGCACGATGGTGTGGCCTTCGCGGTTCAGGCGCGAGATGAACTTCCACAGCGTTTGGCGCAGCTCGACGTCGACGCCCGCGGTCGGCTCGTCGAGCACGATCACCGGCGGCCGGTGCACCAGCGCCTGCGCGACCAGCACGCGGCGCTTCATGCCGCCCGACAGCGCGCGCATGTTGGCGTCGGCTTTGTCGGTGAGGTCGAGATTGGCCATGATCTCGTCGATCCACGCGTCGTTGTTGCGCAGCCCGTAATAGCCGGACTGGATGCGCAAGGTTTCGCGAACGGTGAAGAACGGATCGAACACGAGTTCCTGCGGCACCACGCCGAGCGCGCGGCGCGCGTCGCGGAAATCGGCCACGACGTCGTGGCCGCGTACCGCGATGCTGCCTTCATCGGCGCGAGCGAGGCCGGCGAGGATGCTGATGAGCGTCGTCTTGCCCGCGCCGTTCGGACCGAGCAGTCCGAAGAACTCGCCTTCTTCGACCGTGAGGCTGACGCCCTTGAGCGCCTGCAAGTCCTTGTAGCGCTTCTTGACGTTACGAATTTCTATGGCTGACATGACTGTGGGCCGCGTGCGTCGCGGCGCCTAAAGGAGCCCTGGGAGGGCGCGCAAATGCTGGGAGGAACGGAATTGGGGCCGGTTAAGTGCCCCAAAAAACGTTTGATTATAGGGCAAAAATCAGCGGCCCCGACTCGACCGGGGAGATTGGGAGTGACGCGCTTAGAGCGTCAATGTCGCGCCGACAAGAGGGTATCGACGCCGTAGGCTTGTGCGAGGCTGGCGAGAGCAGCCGGCAGATTGATGATTTCGAACTTGACGCCGCGCGCCTGCGCGGCACGCTCCCACGCGAGGAGCACGGCCAGCGCGGACGAATCGAATTGCGCGAGCGGCGCGCAGTCCACGCCGGTCGCGCCGGCCGCGATGCGTTGCAAACCCGCCGCGAGCGCGGCCTTCGCGCTCTCGTGGGTCAACGTCGCGGCGCTCTCGAAGCGGTTGGCGACGGGGCTCAGCACTTCGTTCACGACTGCTTGCCCGCGGCGAGTTGCTGATTGCGCTGCGTGAGGAACTGGATCAGTCCGTCCACGCCCTTCTGCTGGATCTGCTCGCTGAACTGCTGCTGATACGCCTGAATCAGCCATGCGCCGAGCACGTTGATGTCATACACGCGCCAGCCTTGCGGCGTCTTGTACAGACGGTAGTCGAGTTCGATCGGCGAGCCGTTGTTCATCACGACCGAGCGCACCACTGTGTCGGTGTCGTCCGGGTTCATGCGGAACGGCTTGTACTGGATCTGCTGGTCGCGCACCTGCGCGAGCGCGCCCGAGTACGTGCGGATCAGCAGCATCTTGAACTGCTCGACCACGGCGTTTTGCTGCTCGGGCGTGGCCGTGCGCCAGTTGCGCCCCATCGCCAGTTGCGTGGTGCGGCGGAAATCCATGTACGGCAGGATCTTTTCGTTGACGAGGCGCGTGATCTGCGTGATGTCGCCTTGCTGGATCGACTTGTCGGCGTGGATCGCGTCGATCACTTGCTGCGTGACGGTCTTGACCATGCCGTCCGGCGAACTCGTGTCGACGGTTTGTGCCGATGCACCGGCACTAACGAATGAAAACAACACGGCAAACAACGGAATCAGGAAGAATTTTTTCATATCGAGCCTAGCCTTAAAAGTTGTGCAAGCGTTTGAGCCGACCTTAACACGCGAGTTCGACGGCAATCCATGCGCAAACTGCGAGAGTCGTATCGATCTGTTACGGCAGCACCTTCAGCGCAATTTGAATGACGGAAAGTTGAAACGCGTCGGCGGAACCAGCTGGCCTGCCGGAATCTGCGTCGTTTCGGGCCCGCCGTTCAGGTCGAGCGGCGGCGTTTCGGAGCTGCCGGACGCGGCTTCGGGTGCGGCCGCAGGAGCTGCCTGCGGCGGCGTTGCGACGGCCGTGCCGGATGCCCCGGCCGCCTTCGCAGCAGCGCCCTGCGTGCCCGCCGCAGCGCCGGCTGTTCCGGCTGCCGCACCGGCCGGCGCGGCAGCCGCGCCGCCTTCGACGTCCTCGTACTTCGGCAGCGGCGCTTCCTCGTCGTAATTCGGCAGCGCCTGCGAGCGCCTGCCGTCCGACAGCAGATACTGGCGGCGTTGCAGATACGCGTTACGCACGAACGAGTATTTGTCGAGCGCGGCGCCTTCCAGCACTTCGCTCGCACCCAGCAGATTCGCACGCGTGTTGACGATGTTCAGGCCGTACAGCGCCCAGCTCAGACCCGGCGGATCAATGTAGCTGAGCGGATTCACATAGTAATTGCCGATCGAACCGACCGCGTCGCGCACGGTGCTCGGCCCGAACAGCGGCAGCACCAGGTACGGCCCCGGCGGCACGCCGTAGTGGCCGAGCGTCAGACCGAGGTCGTTGTCATGCTTGGGCAGCTTGGCGAGCGTCGCCACGTCGAACAGGCCACCGACACCGAACACCGTGTTGATCACGATCCGCATGATGTCCTGCACACCATCGGTGATCCTCAACTGCAGCAGGTTGTTCGCCGCGATGTAGACGTCGCCGATGTTCGAGAAGAAGTTCGTCACGCTGTCGCGCACCGGCTGCGGCGTTGCCCACACGTAGCCCTTGGCGACCGGCTTCAGCGCGTACTGGTCGATCTTGTCGTTGACGGTGAAGATCGTACGGTTGAAACCTTCGAACGGGTCGCCCTTGGTCGGCGTCTCCACGGTGGCGCAGCCGGCCAGCAGCGTTGCCACTACCGCCAACTTGCCCAACTGGAAGGCGCGCGCGCCTCCGATGCGTGTGGTCTGCATTGTTGTTCTCCTTATTGGCCGGCAGCGCCGGAGACAGGTGAACCCGGCGCCGGCGCCGCGGGCGAGGTCGCGGGCGCGGCAGGCTTCGACGCCCCCGAATCCGCGGCCTTGCTATACAGGAACTGGCCGATCAGGTTTTCCAGCACGATCGCCGATTGCGTCATCGAGATCGAGTCGCCGGCCTTGAGCATCTCGCTGTCGCCACCGGGTTCGAGTCCGATGTACTGTTCGCCGAGCAGACCCGAGGTCAGGATTTTCGCCGAGGTGTCTTTCGGAAACTGAAATTGCTTGTCGATATCGATCGTGACGACCGCCTGATACGCATTGCTGTCAAAGCCGATCGACGCGACCCGGCCGACCGTCACGCCCGCGCTCTTCACGGGCGCGCGCGCCTTGAGCCCGCCGATATTGTCGAACTTGAGCTTGACCGGGTAGGTTGCCTGGAAAGACAACGAGCTCATGTTGCCGGCCTTCAGCGCGAGAAACAGCAACGCCACGAAACCCAACACCACGAACAGGCCGACCCAGAAGTCGAGAGCAGTCTTTTTCATCGTCATCCCAAAGTGAATCCGCCACGCCGTCGACGCTCCCCGCCGCGCGCGGCCAGTGACGCGCCGCCGGCGGGAAACGTGCCGCGCAGTTTTAGCTGAACATCAGTGCGGTCAGCAGAAAATCGAGTCCGAGTACCGCCAGCGACGCGTACACGACCGTCCTGGTCGTCGCGCGCGACACGCCTTCCGGCGTCGGCTTGGCTTCGTAGCCCTGAAACAGCGCGACGAACGTCACCGCGAGGCCGAACACCACGCTCTTGACGACCCCGGCGCCCACATCGCGCCAGACATCGACGCCGCCCTGCATCTGCGACCAGAACGCGCCTGCGTCGACGCCGATCAGCAGCACCCCCACCACGTAACCGCCCAACACACCGACGGCGCTGAAAATCGCCGCGAGCACCGGCATCGCGATAATGCCGGCCCACAGGCGCGGCGCGACCACGACCTTGACCGGATCGACGGCCATCATTTCCATCGCGGTCAGTTGCTCGCCCGCCTTCATCAAGCCGATCTCGGCGGTCAGCGACGTGCCGGCCCGGCCGGCGAACAGCAGCGCCGTGACCACCGGCCCGAGTTCACGCACGAGCGACAGCGCGACCAAGAGCCCCAGCGCCTGTTCGGAGCCGTAGCGATTGAGCGTGTAGTAGCCCTGCAAGCCGAGCACGAAGCCGACGAACAGCCCCGACACGGCGATGATCACCAGCGAATAATTTCCCAGGAAGTGGATCTGCTTCGTGACAAGGCGCGGCCGGCGCAGCAGCGGGAAAAATTCGAGCAGCAGCCGGAAGAAAAAGCGCGTGGCGTAGCCGGCCGTGCCCAGCCCGCCGGTCACCGAGCGACCGATCGTACTGATCATGACTGGCCTCCGCCGATGCCGAAGTCCGCCGCCAGCGGCGCCTTGCTCGGATAGTGGAATTTGAACGGGCCGTCCGGCGCGCCGTCGATGAACTGCCGCACCGTCGGATCGGCCGACGCGCGCAGCTCGGCCGGCGTGCCCTCGGCGTGCACCCCGCCGTTGGCGAGGAAGTAGACGTAATCCGCGATCGCGAACGATTCCGGCACGTCGTGCGTGACCAGGATCGAGGTCGCGCCCAGCGCCTGATTCAACGCGCGAATCAGGTTCGCGGTAATGCCGAGCGAGATCGGATCGAGACCGGCGAACGGCTCGTCGTACATCATCAGTTCGGGGTCGAGCGCGATGGCACGCGCCAGCGCCACGCGCCGCGCCATGCCGCCCGAAATCTCCGACGGCATCAGGTCGCGCGCGCCGCGCAAGCCGACCGCGTTGAGCTTCATCAACACGAGGTCGCGCAGCAATTCTTCGGGAAGATCGGTGTGCTCGCGCAGCGCGAAGGCGACGTTTTCGAACACCGACATGTCGGTGAACAGCGCACCGAACTGGAACAGCATGCCCATCTTGCGGCGCAGCGCGTAAAGGCCGTCGCGCGACTGCTGGCCGACGTCCTGGCCATCGAAAACAATCTGGCCGCGTTGCGCGCGCACCAGGCCGCCGATCAGACGCAGCACCGTGGTCTTGCCGCAACCCGAGCCGCCCATGACCGCGACGACCTGACCGCGTTTGAAGCGCAGATTCAGGTTCGACAGGACAAGCCGGTCGCCGTAACCGAAGTCGACGTCGCGCAGCTCGAGTAAGGTCTCGGGGGAGGAAGACACGAAACTGACAGTCCTTTTACACGGAAGGCCGAATTATAGGGCCATCATGCAAAACCTGCCGTGAGGTGCCCTTTCCCTTAACGATGCCTGACGATTATCGCGTAAACCCTTGTTGCAGCGCAGAAACCGCGGCAGCCGGGTCGGAAGCTTCCGTGACCGCGCGCACCACGGCCGCGCAGCCGACCCCCGTCGCCAGCACTTCGGGCAGCACTTGCAGGTCGATCCCGCCGATCGCCACCAGCGGCACGACGCCGTCGAGCAGGCGTACGTAGCGCGTGAGGCGTTTGAGACCCTGCGGTGCGGTCGGCATGACTTTGGTGGTGGTCGGAAAGACTGCGCCTAATGCAATGTAGCTCGGCCGAAAATGCAGCGCCTTCAGAATCTCGTAGAAACCGTGCGTCGACAGGCCCAGCCGGATGCCGGCGGCCGCCAGCGCGGACAGGTCGGCGGTGTGCAGGTCCTCCTGACCGAGGTGGACGCCGTACGCACCCGCTTCGAGCGCGGCCTGCCAGTGGTCATTGATGAACACCTGGGCGTCGTGCGCGCGACCGGCGGCCACGCAGCGGGCGATTTCGCGCTTCAGTTCGTCGGCGGGTTCGGCCGATTTGCGGCGCAACTGCACCGTCTTCACGCCGAAGCCCACCACCCGCTCGACCCACTCCGCAGTTGGCAGCACCGGGTACAGACCCAGCCGGTCCGGGCAACGCGCGAACGCTTGCGCCGGCGCGGCCGGCATGCCGGCGAGGCGCGGGAAACGGGCGAGATCGGCCGGGAACGCGTCGTCCGCGCGGGTTTCGTCGCCGTCGCGCCACGCGAGCGCCAGCACCAGCGCGTCATGCGGATCGAAACCGCAGTCGAGAAACGCGGCCAACGCGGCGATCCAGTCTTCCGCCAGATGGCCCTCGAGGCGATACTTTTCGCCGCCCAGATGCAGCGTGGCCTTATTCTGCGCCGCTTCGATCACGCCGGCGCCCTGCACCAGCCAGCGAGCCATCTGTTCGCCATGCTGTTGGGCGTCCGCGATCACGATCAGGTCGCCGCCGTTCGGCGCGTCCGGCGCGGTCAGGCAGATGCGCCACGGCGCATGCGTCGGCGGCCAGTCGCCGAGGCGCGCGCGGATGCGCTCGGTAACTTCGGTGAGTTCGTCGGCGGGCGGCCAGAACAGGTCGCGATCCTTCAATGCCAGTGTTTGCGTCATGCGGCGCTCCCGTCTTGATGCCAGAACGGCATGCCGACTACCGGCGTGCTCGCGTGCGCGCTTTCGCGCTCGGCCATCGGCCCCGCCAGAAAAGCCTGGCGGCCCGCTTCGACACCCAGCGCGAAAGCGCGCGCCATCGCGTCGGGGTGCGTCGCCTGCGACACCGCGGTGTTCAGCAGCACGCCGTCGAAGCCCCACTCCATCACCTGCGCCGCATGCGATGGCACGCCGAGCCCGGCGTCGACGATCAGCGGCACATCCGGCAGCCGCTCGCGCAGCACGCGCAGCCCGTAAGGGTTGATCACGCCCTTGCCGGTGCCGATCGGCGCGCCCCACGGCATCAGCGCTTCACAGCCGGCGTCGAGCAGACGGCGGCCGATCACCAGATCTTCGGTGCAATACGGCAGCACCTTGAAGCCGTCCTTGACCAGTTGCGCGGCCGCTTCGATCAGGCCGACCGGATCGGGCTGCAACGTGTAGTCGTCGCCGATCAGTTCGAGCTTGATCCAGTCGGTTTCGAAGATTTCGCGCGCCATGTGCGCGGTCGTCACCGCCTCGCCGACGGTCAGGCAACCTGCGGTGTTCGGCAGCAGCGGCACGCCGTGGCGCTTGAGCAGATCGAAGAAGCCGGCTTCGGCGCCGCCCTCGTTCATCTGCCGGCGCAGCGCGACGGTCACCATGCCGGGGCGCGCCGCGTCGATCGAATCGGACAGCGACTGCAGCGACGGATAGCGCGAGGTACCGAGCAGCACGCGGCTCGCGAAGGTCTGGCCGTACAGCGTGAGCGCGTCTGCGGTCTGGGGGGAAGTCATGTGCATCATCCTGGTCTCCGGCAATGCGTGGCGAGGCGGCGTTTAGCCGCCCGCCACGGGTTGCACGACGTCGAGCCGGTCGCCCGGCTGCAGCGCGCGCGCCGCATGCTGGGTGCGCGCGACGAAATCGCCGTTCAGCGCGACCGCGAACGGCGGACGCGCGCCGTACGCGGCGAGCGCATCGGCGACAGTCGCGCCTTCGGGCAGCGACAACGGCTTCTGATTGATATGAATGTCCATGGTGTTCGAATACGGTTCAATCGATGGCGAAAGCGGCATGGCGCGCGGCGTTGAAGCCCGTAACGCTCATGCCGGCTCCCGCGCGCAATCCTGTTGGAAGAGCTCGCTCCAGCGCGCGGCGCGGCGCCAGTCGGCGAACGCGTCGGCATCGCCGATGCGGCCGTCGAGCAGCGCGGCGGCGAAGCGCACGGCCTCGTCGGCGACTTCGGGCGCGATCATGTAGCCATGCCGGTACAGGCCGTTCACGCGCAGCGTCTGCGCACCGTCCCACAGCAGCGCCGGACGGTGATCCGGCAAGGTTGGGCGGCACTGCGAATTCAGTTCGAGGATGCGCGCCTCGCCGAAGCCGGGATGCACGGAAAACGCCGCGCTCAGCAGTTCGAGCGCCGAGCGCACGCTGACCGGCGACATGTCCTCGCCTTCGACTTCGGTGGCGCCGATCACGTAGAGGTCGTTCTGCTTCGGCGCGATATAAAGCGGATAGCGCGGATGCAGCAGCCGCACCGGGCGCGTCAGGTTGATACCGGGCGCATGCACGCGCGCGACTTCGCCGCGAATGCCGCGCAACGTGGGCAGCACGGGCTTCGCGCCCAGGCCCCGGCAGTCGATCGTGACGCACGCGGGCGGCAGCGACTGCTCGTCGACCGGCGTATTCCAGTGCGTTTCGACACCGCGCTGGGCGAGGCCCGCGGCCAGGGCAGCCAGCACCTGGCGGTTATCCAGCTGGCCTTCGCGCGGCAGCAGCCAGCCTTGATTGAAGCGGCCCGCCAACGCGGGCTCGGCGGCGCCGACCTGCGCGCCCGCCAGCGTCACGAATCCGCCGTCGAGCAGTTCGGCCGGCGCGTTCGAGCGCACCCGGCGTTCGAACAACGGCGCCTCCGTGCGGTCGGCGTGATGCCAGACGACCAGCGTGCCATTGCGCTGGAAGAAAACCGGCTCGGGCAATTCGGCCAGCACTTGCGGCCAGGCATCGAGGGAACTCGCGCCGAGCCGCGTGATCAGCAGCTCGGCACTGGCGGCTTCCGCCAGCGGCGCCAGCATCGCCGCGGCGACCCATGCGGCGGCCTGCGAACCGGCGGCGTCGCCACGCTCATAAAGCGCCACGCGATGCCCTTGTCCGGCCAGACGCCACGCGACCAGCCGGCCGCAAAGACCGCCCCCGAGGACGGCGAAATCGGGTTGTGCAGGACGGTTCATCGCGCGCACTCCCACTTGCATTCCCGCGTGCATTCCGATACGCGGCAGCAAGCAAGGCTAAAGCAGCACGGCACGCCGACGGCGGCGTGGCGAAGAACAAAACACATATCTGAAGAATAGGCGGTCATCGAGTCCTTTCCGTACGGCCAACAAAACGCACGTACCCAGGACGAAACCGGCGGGTGAAGCCGGCCGGACACTACGCGCGTACCGATGTACGGACGCCGCCCGGCGGGGAATGGAAGACTGCTTGCTTCCGGAAACTTCCCGCGCCGGTATTACCCGGATCGGGTGCAAAGGGTCTCTCTCAGCCTCGCCGCCGCGGTATGAAAATCACACCGCCTGTGGGCGAAGCACCCCTGTTTCGTCGAAGGTCATTAGACCATAAAAGGCGCGGCGCCCGCAAACCAGCGGCTTGCGCGGTCAGCCGGAGTTCGATCCGGCATCCTGTTTCGCCGCGCCGATGCGGGCGGAGTCGGCGCTCTGGCACAATGCCAAGACCGGATGCCGCACGCACGCCTTGCCGCACGCGCCGCGGCGGCATCGAGGCGACGGCTGGCGGCGAAAATTAATTTTCGCTTAAGGGCTTCACGCCAGAATCGCACGCTCGCCCGGACGTGCGTTCGTCGAGCACGACGCCCGGGTAGGTACCACACGCCCGTCGCAGGGCGGTCCCCAAGGTGGGCCAGCCTTCGATGGGATAGACCGAAAGGGGCCGACCAGCAATGCGTCGGCCCGGAATGGGCCAACCCGAGATGGGCCAGCCCAAGATGGGCCAGCACTTCGGATCAGCACTTCATCAGGACGCTCATGACACTAAATACTTCTGCCAGCCCCGCGCTGCCGCCCGACGAAAAAGTCTCCGCCTGGAGTCTGATCAAACCTTACTGGGTTTCCGAAGAACGCAAGACGGCGTGGGGCCTGCTCATCGCGATCATCGTGATGAATTTGCTCGTCGTGTGGATCAACGTGCGCCTGAACCGCTGGAGCGCCGACTTCTACAACGCGCTGCAAACCAAGAACGTGCGCGACTTCCCGCACCTGCTGATGGTGTTCTCGGGACTCGCGTTCGGCTTCATCATCCTCGCGGTGTACGGGCGTTATCTGCGCCAGATGCTCGGCTTCCGCTGGCGCCAGTGGCTCACGACGCGCTACCTGAACGAGTGGCTGCACGACAGCGCCTTCTACCGGATCGAACGCGACCGCCTCGCCGACAACCCCGACCAGCGGATCAGCGACGACCTGCAATCGTTCGCCACCACCACGCTGTCGCTGACGCTCGACCTGCTGTCCACCGTCGTCACGCTGGTGTCGTTCATCACGATCCTGTGGTCGCTGGCCGGCGCGCTGACCCTCTCGCTCGGCGGCATGCCGCTGCAGATTCCGGGCTACATGGTGTGGGCCGCGGCGCTGTACGCGGTGGTCGGCTCGCTGATCATCCAGAAGGTTGGCCATCCGCTCGTGCCGATCAACTACCAGGCGCAGAAAGTCGAGGCGGATTTCCGTTTCGGCCTGATCCGTTTGCGTGAGAACGCCGAGCAGATCGCGTTCTACAACGGCATGGACACCGAGAAGACGAACGCGCAGTCGCTGTTCCGCCGCATCCGCGACAACTGGTGGCAGGTGATGAAGTACACCAAGCGGCTCACCTTCGTGCTGAGCTTCTACGGTCAGATCGCCATCATTTTTCCGCTGGTGGTCGCCGCGCCCCGCTACTTCGCGGGCGCCTTCACCTTCGGCGTGCTGATGCAGATTTCCAGCGCATTCGGCACCGTCAGCGATTCGTTCTCGTGGTTCATCAACAGTTACGCGAGCCTCGTCGAATGGCGCGCCACCGTGAACCGGTTGCGCGAATTCAGGCGCGTCGTGCATGCGCCGCGTCTGAAGGAATCGGTTTCGCCGGCCACCGAGCATGGCGGCATCAACCTGCATTTCGTCGACGCCGACTCGCTGTCCACCGACGGCCTCAAGCTCGCGTTGCCGAACGGCAACCCGCTGTCGCGCATCCGCGATATCGCGATTCAGCCTGGCTCGCGCTGGCTGGTGCGCGGTCCGTCCGGTTCGGGCAAGAGCACGCTGATGCGCGCACTCGCCGGCCTGTGGCCGTTCGGCGATGGCTCGATCGACGCGCCGGTCAACGCGCGCATGATGTTCATACCGCAGGTCAGCTACATGCCGATCGGCACGCTGAAGGCGGCGCTCGCCTATCCGTCCCCGGCCAACACCTACACCGACGACGAATGCCGCGAAGCGCTCATCATCTGCCACCTGTCGGAGTACGCCGACCGTCTGCAGGAATCGGGGCACTGGACCCGCATTCTGTCGCCGGGCGAACAGCAGCGCCTCGCCGCCGCGCGCGTGCTGCTGCACAAGCCGGACTACCTGTTCCTCGACGAAGCGACCAGCGCGCTCGACGCGGAAAACGAGGCGCGTCTTTATCGCCTGTTCACGGAGCGGTTGCCGAAGGCGGCGATTGTCAGTGTCGCGCATCGCGAATCGCTGGCTGCGTTCCACGACGAAACGCTCGACGTCGAGCGCACCGGCGAAGCGATCGCGGCATAAGCGACGTGCGTGGCGCCGCGGAACATGTGATCCATCAAACGCTGGCAAGCTTCGGCGCGCTCGATCAACTGGTCGCCAACGCGGGGCACGCGCAACGCCAAACCCTCAACGCACTCGACCCCGACGCATTCAGCGCCGCCTTCGCCGCGATCCCGGCCGCGTTTGCCGGGCTCGTCAAACGCGCAACCCCTGCCCTGGAAACGTCGAAGCGCGGCCGCGTGATCGCGCTGAGTTCGTCCCGCTCGCCACGCAGCGACGCACGACACACCGGCGCACCCCTCACACGCCGCATCGCAATACAACGCAACATCCGGAAACACGCGAGAAGAGTTCGCAAGCATTTGCGAAGCGGGCAGGCTGTTCCGCCCTTTGAAAATGCCTGCTGGCAGCGACGATAGTCGTGCGGGCCGTACCACCTGCTGGCCCCAACGTCATTCACTGCTACTGGACTCTCCGCCCATGTCATTCGATCGCCGCTCCCACCCTTTGACCCAGCGCATCGCGCTCGCTCTCGGCGCAGCGTTGCTGCTCACGAGCGCCGCGCACGCAGCGCAAGCCACCCAGCCGAACGAGCCGGCGGATGTTTGTCCCGCGCTCAAGCACATCGTCGATGCCGCCGATTTCAAGCAACTGCACGGCCAAGCCGCCGCGCAACTGCCGGGCATGTCGAACACCGATGACTGCCGCGCCAACCAGCACGCGTACGATTGCCACTGGCGTGCGCACTGGCAAGCTGACGGCGTAATCAACGACCCGCTCGAAGAATTCGGCGCCGACATCGCTGCGTGCTTTCCGAACATCGTGCACGACGTCAACACGCCGACGCGTCAGCATTTCATCGTGACCACCGCCGGCCGGCGCGTCAACGTCACGGCCAGCGTGCAAGGGCAAAACGAACTGCGCCTGCGCGTCACGCGCTGAGCGTGCGTCTGAGCGCCGTTCTCCGTTGTGATTCGCCGCATCCCCTGACCGCCACCCGGCACCGCATCATGACCTTCACGCCGAGCATGCGCGCTGACGCTTTCATGCGAGCCACACGGGCTGCGTGGGTCATCTTGCGGCGGCCGTGCGCGCGGCTGGCCGTTGCCGCTCCGCTCGCGCTCGGGCTGAACGGCTGCGCGTGGACGCTGATCCAGGCGGCCGACGCCACCGGCTCGGTGATTCAGGCGGGCTACGCAATCGCGGCGAACTATTCGTCGCCGACTTTCGTCAATGGCCGGCCGGCCGACCTGCATCACGTCTGCATCGAAGTGAACCAGATGGTGTCGGTCGGCGATTTCGTGCCGGCGTTGCAACTCGCGCTCGACCGGCGCGGCATTCGTTCGGACGTCTACAATCCGGGTACCTCGCCCGCCGGATGCGAGGCGCGCCTCGTCTACAACGCCGCAATCGATTACGGCCGCCGCTCGTTCAGCGACGAATCGATCCAGTATCTGTCGATCATCGATCTGACGCTGATCCAGAACGGCCGCATTCTCGTCACGGCCCGCTATCAGACCGGCGGTCTCAACACCGACCGCTTCTCCTCCGCGTCGACCAAGCTCAGCGGTCTGATCGACCGGATGGTGGTCGATCAGACCGACTTCGCGCGGCAGCCGATGCAGACCATCCAAACCTCGCAGGCGAATTGAGCGCCAGCTGCTTGCTTGGTCCTACACGAGAAAGGATTCGAAAGCGTCGCGAGCTTTGCTCGGCACGCGCGGATCACTAAGATAACCTGAATGAACCAATCCATTCTGGTCGTCGACGACGACCCCGTCGTACGAGAACTCGTCAGCGAATATCTGCAGGGGCGCGGCTTCAAGGTCGCCACGCTCGAACACGGCATGGCGCTGCAGCGCAAATTGCAGGACGAGCGTCCCGCGCTGGTCGTGCTCGACATCATGATGCCGGAGCTCGACGGCATCAGCGCGCTGCGCGCGTTGCGCGTCGCCGGCGACGATATCCCCGTGATCCTGCTGACCGCGCGCGCCGATCCGATCGACCGTGTGATCGGTCTCGAACTCGGCGCCGACGACTATCTCGGCAAGCCGTTCGAACCGAGCGAACTGGTCGCGCGGATTCGCACGGTGCTGCGCCGGCGCGGCACGATTGCGCCGAGCGCGCCGGAGCAGCGTGCGCCGTATCACTTCGGTCGTTTTGAAGTGAATTTCCCGGCGCGCGAATTGCGCCGCGATGGCGAGCGCATCACGTTGCGTTCGAGCGAATTCGCGATGCTCAAGGTGTTCGTCACCCACGCGATGACGGTGCTCACGCGCTCGCAATTGCTGGAGAAATTGCACGGCAACAACGAAGCGCATCGCAATCGCAGTCTGGACGTGTCGATCTGGCGTTTGCGCCGACTGATCGAAGTGGACCCGTCCGAGCCGCGCTATGTGCAGACCGTGTGGGGACGTGGTTATGTCTTCGTGCCGGACGGCGAGATTGGCGCGGCTGAGCGAAGCGCGTCGCTAACCTAGCGCGCTGCGCGATGAACGATGCACGAAGCGCGGTGTGTGCGCTGCGTCGCGCATCGCCCGTCACGTGTGCCGGCTTCAGAAAGTCAGCACGCTCAGGAACATTCTCTGCAGCCAGCCCATCGTCGTGGAGTCGGACACCATGCCCACGCCGGCCTGCTCGATGCGCGCGTTCGCGACCTTGCTAGACGCCACATAGTTGCCCGCTTCGATGTCCTTCGGATTGACGATGCCCGACAGCCGCAAGCGGTCGCGGTTGCCGCTCATCGCGATCAGCTTCTCGCCCGACACCACGAAGTTGCCGGTCGACATCGTGCCGATCACGGTAACGGCCAGCGTGCCGCTCATGCCGCTGATGTCGGTGAGACTGCCCTGCCCTTTGTATTCGGTACTCGCCGAGCCGATGTTGAACAGCCTCGCGAGCCGAGCGGCGGCGTTGGTCGAATGATCGGCGGCGTCGGCGGTGATGCTGCTCGAGCGGCTTGCGGCGGCGGTCGAGCTATTGTTGCCGCTATACGACTCCGCGAGGCGGATCGTCAGCACGTCGCCGATATGTTGGGCGCGCGGCGTTTCGTAAAGCAGCAGCGGCGTGCCCGCCTGGTAGATCGCACCTTGCGTGTTGACGTTTAGCGGCGCCGAGGCGAGCGGCGGCGCCATCGGCGTCTCGACGATCGAGTTCTGCTGATGGCTCGCGCAAGCCGCGAGACAAGCTGCGGCGCCTAGCGCGACAGTAAGACGTAGCGCGGTCATGCGTGCTCCCTGGAGCGGATGGGCCGGATCGGCCGGGTTCGAAATGGGCCTGGCCGTGGCACGCAGATAATCAGGCATACTCATCACCCCGCCTCGGCGCCGCTCGCCTGCCATTGCCGCACGACCGACTTCACCCACTTGTCCGAGCCCTTCAGCAGATAAGTTAGCGTGCCGTTGCGGCTGCCCGGCAGAAAGCACAACGTGATCGAGCTCACCGCGTTTTCCCACACGTACATCGGCATCGCGCCCGACGCCGACGCGTTCTGCGTCGCGAGACGCGGCGGTCCGTATCGATCCGCGAGCGCGTCGCGCAAGTCCTCGGCGGTGAGTTCGTCGATCACGAAAGAAATCTCGTACAGACGCAGCGCGCTTTGCGCGTCGGTCCGCGCGAAGCGCAGCACGTGCTCCAGCGCCGGCGCGCCGTCGACCACCGCTTGCGACACCGCCCAGCGGTCGTCCGCGCGATGCGCCCAGCGGCACGCGACCGTCAGGCTCTCGCGCGACTTCAGCCGCATGCCGAGCGTGCCCGCCTGCACGTCAGTCTCGCAGACGGGCACGCTGCCGAGCGGCGTCGCCCGCACGGTCGAGCCCGCGCGGAATTCATCGAGCGTGATGCCGAGCGCCACGCCGCGAAAAGCAAACGGAGCGTCCGGCGAGCGCCGGCGCGCGTCGACGGACGCGTTGTTCGACGCGGCGCTGGCCGCCTTCGCTTCGCGCGCAATGGGCTGCGCGTGAGCGGCCACCGAAACGATGCCGCCTAGCAGCGCCAACGCGCAGGCAATCCGGGTGAGAGTCATGATTCAGTCAATGGCAGAGGCGCACATATCGAACGGCGTGGCCGCGGCATGGCCGACCACCGGGACAATTTTCAGCGTGGCCGAAGTCAGCCGGCACGGCAGCGCGGCAACGGCACAGCCGCCGAGCGGCAGCAGCGCCGCGCCGAGCGTCAAGCACGCAACGACACGTATGAAGCGGTCAGGTATTCTCGGGGTCGACACACAGGCCTCGTGGGATCAGGCTGTCGTATTGACGTTGTGCCCGACGAGGCCGGCGGGCAGCGAGGCGTGCGCCTTGGCGGCGCTTTCCTGTGGCTGCCTGGTCGCGCCCGGATTGTTGGCGGTCGCGGGCTTTTCGGCGGCCGGCGTGCTCGCCAGCGAAGAAAGGCGGGTCGAACTGAGGTTGCTTGGAATGGTCATGATGAGCCTCGCGTGGCATCAGGTTTCGATTTCACGCCGTCTGCCGTGGCCCAACGCATCAAGGCTGTCTCCGGCATGCGGCGCAACGTACTGCACGACGAATCATCTCGCCGCGCCTACGCCCGCGATGCACGAAGAAAAGCGCGCTTTCCGGCGGTGCTTACGAACCGTTCCGAGCGGTTGCTATCGGTTCCAATTGCGCGAATTCTTTCATCGGACGGATGCCGGCGATGCGACACGAATTTCGCACCCCGGCGCACGTTGCCAGATGTGGCAATGCTGAAATATGCTGTGAGCCTTCGGTGGCGGGCTTGACATGCGAGTTGGCCCAAGCCGGGCGGCGCACCGTAAGCATTGGTAAGAAAACAGTCGGCCGCGCGTCGCGCGCACCAGTCTAGAATTTCGCCATGAATCCACAGGTCCTCATCGTCGACGACGATCCGGTCGTACGCGATCTGCTATGCAAGTTTCTGCAATCGAACGGCTTCGACGCGTCCGTGCTGCACGATGGCACCCATCTCCAGCGCCGGCTCGAACGTGAACGGCCGTCGGTCGTCGTGCTCGACATCATGATGCCGAACACCGACGGTCTGCGCGCGCTCACCGCGCTGCGCGCCGCCGGCGACGACATTCCGGTGATCTTCGTGACCGCGCGCGGCACGGTGGCCGACCGCATCGTCGGGCTGTCGCTCGGCGCGGACGACTATCTGACCAAGCCGTTCGATCCACGCGAATTGCTCGCGCGCATCCATACGGTGTTGCGCCGTCGCGGACCGTGCACCACCAGCGCGCCGGAAGCCCGCAAGCGGTATCGCTTCGGTCCGTTCGAACTTGATTTCGCGACCCGCTCCCTGTCGCGCGACGACTCGAAACTGCCGTTGCGCGACAGTGAATTCGCGCTCCTGAAGATCTTCGTCAACAACCCGTACAAGGTGTTGTCGCGCGTGCTGATTCACGATCTCGTGCATCGCGACAATCTCGCGTTCCGCGACCGCAGTCTCGACGTGCCGATCTGGCGCCTGCGCCGCGTGATCGAAGACGATCCGTCCAATCCCTGCTACGTGCAGACAGTGCGCGGCAAAGGCTACGTGTTCGTGCCCGACGCCGACGGTACCCCCTTCGCCGACGAGGCCGCCCCAAGCGCATGAAAAATCCGCTGAACACGCTATTCGGCAGAATGGCGTTGCTGTCGGCGGCGGTGTTGTTCGCGATTCAGGCCGGCTGGTTCGTGCTGGTGGTGATGCAGCCGCCGCGCCATGAAATCGACGGCTTCGCACGCGGCATTCTGCTGGTGCTGCAAGCCATCAACGGCGAACCGATGAAAGGCGCCGCGCTCGCGCCCGCGATGCGCGTGCATCTCGTCCCCACCTGGAACATGCCGGCGAGCGTGCATCTGCGTGCGCCCACGGGTCATCCGCTGGCCGAACTGAGCCGGCATTTGCGGGAGAACCTGCCGCCCGGCACGCAGATCGCCGTCGACGACGTGCTCCCGCCGCAACTCTGGGTGCTGTTTCCCGGCAAGTCGAACTGGGTGGTCCTGCCGGTCGACGTGCCGCCGCGCCCGCGTTTCTTTGTCGAAGGCGTGTCGATGCTGTTCGCCGCGCTGATCCTGTCGCTGCTCGCGGTCTGGCAGATGCAGCGGCCGCTGTCGCGCGTCGCCGACGCCGCGCGCGCGTTCGGCTCGGGCGGCCGGCCGGAACCAGTGACCGTGCAAGGCCCGCGCGAACTGCGTGATCTGATTGGTTCGTTCAACGACATGATGCGGCGCCTGAACGAAGCCGGCGACGACCAGGCGGTGATGCTGGCCGGCGTCGCGCACGATCTGAAAGCGCCGCTCACGCGGCTCAAACTGCGCGCGAGCGTGCTGGTGGCGGAGAACGAGCGCGCCGGTCTGATCCGCGACGTCGATTCGTTGACCAACATCGTCCAGCAATTTCTCGAATTCGCCGGCCAGTCCGCCGACGCGGGGCCGCCGGTCGAAGTCGAAGAATTTCTGCAGGAACAGTTTTCCGCCGGAGACAGCACCGAAGCGCCGCTGTTCACGCTCGATCTGCGCGCCGGCCCGTCGTTCACGCTGCCGCGCACGCTGCTCGACCGGCTCGTGACGAACCTCGTCGACAACGCGCTCGAACACGGCACGCCGCCGGTGGATATCGCCACCGCGCGCGACGACCGGCATTGGGTGATCAGCGTGCGCGATCACGGCTCAGGCATTCCCGACGACCGCATCGCCGCGGCGATGAAGCCGTTCGTCCGGCTCGACGTCGCGCGCGGCGGCGAAGGCCATTGCGGCCTCGGCCTCGCGATCGTCGCGCGGCTCGCGCACGATCGCGGCGGACGTTGTCACGTGCGCAATCACGCACAAGGCGGGCTGGAAGTGCGGATCGAATTGCCGGTTGTCGCCACGCCGGCTTAACGGAGAGTGGATCGGCGGCGGGCGCTGGCGCTTACCGGACCTTACCGGATGAACCTTCGCGCGGGCTGCAACCTTATAGTCATGCCCGGCAACCTCGATGCCGCCCTTCTCCGTCCGCCCAGTCAGTTGGGGCGGACTTTTTTTGCCCGGAGCCCACGGATTCGACGCGGCTCAGCTCACGAGCCGGGTGCGCAACGTGTCGATCGTCGTTTGCGACATGCCTAAGCCGCGCGTCAGATAGTTCGCCATCGTGCCGTAGCTCGACTGCACCTGGTCGAAGCCGGCTTGCAGATAACTTTCCTGAACCACCAGCAACGGCGTCTGGATTGTTACGGCCGCTTCGCCGTCCTGCTCGCGCAACGTGCTGGTCTGCGCGTTGATCGACGCCTCCAGATAAGTGTTGCTGAGCAGATAGTCCTGCATGATGAGGTCGAGCGGGACGTTGGCGATGCTGAGCAATAGCGCCGCGACCCAGCCGGCGCGATCCTTACCTGCATTCGAATGAAACAGTTGCGCGCCGGCGCCGTCGGCCAGGTGCGTCAACAGCTTGCCGTACGCGTCACACTGCGCGGCGCCGGTCACGTAGGCGCGCGCCTGCGCTTCCATGAACGCGACGGCGGCCGCCGCCGTATCCAGAGCAGGCGCAACGAAGTCGCTGATGCCGAGCACGTTGAGCGCCTGCGATGCCGCACCACCCGGCAGCACATCGTCGCTTCGCGCGATTTCGCCCGGCGTGCGCAGATCGTAGACCGACGCGATGCCGAGCTTGTCGATCGACGCTTCGTCGGCGCTGCTGAGTGTCAGTACATTCGCGCGATAGAAGGCGCCACGGCGCATCCGCTTGCCGTCGACGGTCGCGTAGCCGGCGCCGACGCCCGCCAGATCGCGGAAATTGCTGACCGACGCGAGACGCGGTGTTTCCGGCAGATCGGCGTCGAGGCCGCCGCCACCGCACGCCGAGAGCAGCGCGCTGCCCAGACCGGAGACCAGCACGACGCTGGCGGAACCCTTGAGAAAGCCCCTGCGCGACGCGGATAGGCCGTCGAGCGTGCGGTGGTTCGCCCTCACGATCGGCTCGCGAAGCGGCGGGAAGGCGAGCAGATTTTCGCGATTGCGGGCATTAGGCGTGGCTGGCGCGGGCGTGAGGGAGTTGTTCGCAGCATCGGCGCTGCGGGGGCAGTTTAACGGTGGTCAATATCTTTTGCGTTACACAGTAGTAGTTGGTAAGGGAACGCGCGGTCCGCGTTTGCCCACTAATGACGGGTCGAGCGGGCCGGCCAGCGGCGCCGGCTTGTTGCCAAACCGGTTTCCACACGCTTTCGTCTCTTATCGGCAATTACCGGTGCCTGCCATTTTTGTCCACAACTGGCCGCGCGACGCCACATCTCCGTAGAATACAAACACCCTTCTATCAAGCCCCCCGCTGGCAGAAAGACCTGGAGACCACAATAAAACATGCCTTCTCTCCAATGGTTCACCGAGTTGACCCCGCGCGAGCGCCTCACCCTTTACGCCGGCTTCGGCGGCTACGCAGTCGATGCCTTCGACTTCATGATCTACTCATTCCTCATCCCGACGCTGATCGCGACGTGGGGGATAAGCAAAAGCGAAGCCGGCATGATCGCCACCAGTTCGCTGATCTCGGCGGCAATCGGCGGCTGGCTCGCCGGTATTCTCGCCGATCGCTATGGCCGCATCCGCGTGCTGCAATGGACCATCGCCACCTTCGCGATTTTCACCTTCCTGTCCGGCTTCACCAACTCGTTCTGGCAACTGCTCACGACCCGCACGCTGCAAGGCATCGGTTTCGGCGGTGAGTGGTCGGTCGTGACGATCATGATGGCCGAGACCATCCGTTCGCCGCAGCATCGCGCCAAAGCCGTCGGCACCGTGCAGAGCAGCTGGTCGTCCGGCTGGGCGGCCGCGGTCATCGTCATTCGCAGTACACACACATGAAAACGATTGTTCTCGGCGGCGGCGTGATCGGCGTCGCCAGCGCTTTTTACCTGTGCCAGCAAGGCTGCGAAGTCACGGTGATCGAACGCGAGCCCGACGTCGCGCTCGCCACCAGTTTCGGCAACGCCGGCGTCATCGCGCCAGGCTATGTGACACCATGGGCCGCGCCGGGCATGCCGGCGAAGATTCTCAAATACCTGTTCAAGCAGGCCTCGCCGCTGGTCTTCCGGCCGACCTTCGATCCGGCGCAATGGCGCTGGATCGCGCGCTGGCTGCGCGAATGCGATCTCGAACGCTTTCGCGTCAACAAGCAGCGGATGCAGCGCGTCGCTTACTACAGCCGCGATTGCCTGCACGAATTTCGCGGCCGCCATCCGTTCGATTACGGCCGCAGCCAGGGCTATCTGCAGCTATTCCGCAGCGAGTACGACGTCGAGCTCGCGCAACCGGCGCTCGCGGTGCTGCGTGACGCTGGCATTGCGCATCGGCAAGTCAGCGCGGCGCAGTGTGTCGAGATCGAACCGGGTTTGCGCTGGGCAAGTCAGGCGCCGCTCTCCGGTCTCTACCTGCCCGACGACGAAGCCGGCGATTGCGCCCGCTTCACTCGCGAACTGCGCGCAATCTGCGAGCGCAACGGCGTGCGCTTTCGCTTCGACACCCGCGTCGCGTCGCTCGATGTGCAAGGTGGCGCGGTGCGTGGCGTGCGGATCGACAGCGAGCGCGGTCCGCAGACATTGCAGGCCGATGCGGTCGTGGTGGCATTGGGCGTCGATAGCGCGGCGCTGCTCGCACCGCTCGGCGTGAAGGTGCCGCTCTATCCGGTGAAAGGCTATTCGGCAACCTTGCCCGTCATCGACGAAGAAAAAGCCCCGCGCGCGGCGCTGATGGACGAGTCGCTGAAAACGGCGATCACGCGCTTCGGCAACAACTTGCGGGTGGCGGGCACGGCGGAACTCGGCAACGGCCTGACGACGTTGCGCGAGCAGGCGTTGCAGACGTTGATGAAAGTGCTCCGCGACTGGTTCCCGCATGCGGCCAATCCCACGTCCGCGCATTTCTGGGTCGGCCGCCGTCCGATGACACCCGACGGCGCACCGCTGCTCGGTCCATCCGGCGTGGACAATCTGTGGCTGAACCTCGGGCACGGCTCGACGGGTTGGGCGATGTCGATGGGCTCGGGGCGCGTGGTCGCGGATCTGATCGCACAGCGTAAGCCGGAGATCGATCTTGAAGGGCTGACGTTGACGCGGTATCGGAAGTAACGCCGCGAACCGGCGCGTGACTCGAGCGGGAAAGCTCACGCGCGCGCCGCACTATGCTTACGGCCCACCGGACGTGAAAAAGCCGGGTCCGCCCTCTCGGGTGGCCCGGCTTTGTTTTTTACCGCTTTGCTGTACCGCTTATGTGCCGCTTTATGTGCCAATCATGTAGCACATTGTCGTCTCCACCTCTTCCTGCAAGCATTAGCCGGCTTTTACGCCCAGGGGCGAAAACCGGCAGCAACCATGTTGCATGACAGACGACTTTTTAGCGCGGCAGTTCCGAATGACCCATCAGGAACGCATCGACCGAACGCGCGCACTGACGGCCTTCGCGGATCGCCCACACCACCAGCGACTGGCCGCGACGCATATCGCCCGCGGTGAACACCTTGTCCACCGACGTGTAATACGCCCTGTCGCCTTCGGTCGTCGCACGCACATTGCCGCGCGCATCCTTGTCGACGCCGAACGCTTCGAGCACCGGCGACACCGGTTGAGTGAAGCCCATCGCGAGCAGCACCAGATCGGCCTTCATTTCGAATTCCGAGTTCGGCACTTCCTGCATCTTGCCGTCCTTCCATTCGACGCGCGCGGCGATCAGCTTCTCGACCTTGCCGTTCTTGCCTTCGAGGCGCTTGGTCGCGACCGCCCAATCGCGCTCGCAGCCTTCGTCATGCGACGACGACGTGCGCAGCTTGATCGGCCAGTACGGCCACACGAGCGGCTTGTTCTCTTCTTCCGGCGGTTGCGGCAGCAGTTCGAATTGCGTGACGCTCTTCGCACCGTGACGATTCGACGTGCCAACGCAGTCCGAACCGGTATCGCCGCCGCCGATCACGACTACGTGCTTGCCCTTCGCGAGCAACTGGTTCGCGACCTTGTCGCCGGCGTTGACCTTGTTCTGCTGCGGCAGGAATTCCATCGCGTAGTGGATGCCTTCCAGCTCGCGGCCCGGCACCGGCAGATCGCGCGGCGTTTCCGACCCCCCTGCGATCACGACTGCGTCGAACTGTTCTTTCAGCTCGGCCGGCGTGATTGTTTCCTTCGCCGTGTTGCCGATGTATTCCGGCAGCGAATCCGCCTTGCCGATGAACACGTTGGCGCGGAACGTCACGCCTTCGGCTTCCATCTGGCGCATGCGGCGGTCGATCAGCCACTTCTCCAGCTTGAAGTCGGGAATGCCATAACGCAGTAAGCCACCGATGCGGTCGTTCTTCTCGAACACGGTGACATCGTGCCCCGTGCGCGCGAGTTGCTGCGCGACGGCCAAACCGGCGGGGCCAGAGCCGACCACCGCGACCTTCTTGCCGCTCTTGTGCTTCGGCGGCTGCGGTGCAACCCAGCCTTCGGCCCAGGCTTTGTCGATGATCGCGTGCTCGATCGACTTGATGCCGACCGGGTCGTCGTTGATGCCGAGCGTGCACGCCGCTTCGCACGGCGCCGGGCAGATGCGGCCCGTGAACTCCGGGAAGTTGTTCGTCGAGTGCAGCACTTCGATCGCGTTCTTCCAGTCCTGATGGAACACCAGGTCGTTGAAGTCCGGGATGATGTTGTTCACCGGGCAGCCGTTGTTGCAGAACGGAATGCCGCAGTCCATGCAGCGCGCGCCTTGAATCTTCGCTTCGTCGTCGCTCAGTGCCGCGACGAATTCCTTGTAGTGCTTCACACGCGTGAGCGGAGCTTCGTACGCCTCGTGGCGGCGTTCGAACTCGAGAAAACCGGTTGCCTTGCCCATGTGGTTCTCTTCTCTATCTGTATCAGGTGGGGTGATCTACACCCGCCGCGCATCGAACGATCGAGACGCGGCGGGTACGGCTAAATGTGACGTCTGCGGGTGGCGCAGCAGGCCGCGCCCGAGTTTGGCCAGTTAGGCGGCGAGGACTTCCTTGTTCGCCTTCTTCGCAGCCAGCTCGCCCAGCGCGCGCTTGTATTCGGTCGGGAATACCTTCACGAATTGACGGCGCGACGCATCCCAGTTTTCGAGCAGCGCTTTCGCCCGCGGCGAACCGGTGAACTGGAAGTGACGCTCGATGAGGCCCTTGAGCAGCGCTTCGTCGGTGGTCTCGCAGTGCCACAAGCCCTTGTCGACCGTGCGTTCCTGTTCGGCCTGTTGCAAGACCGGATCGAGCGCGACCATCGACTTGTTGCACTTGCTCGCGAACGTGCTGTCCGGATCGAACACATAGGCGACGCCGCCCGACATGCCGGCCGCGAAGTTACGGCCCGTTTCGCCGAGCACAACCACCGTGCCGCCCGTCATGTATTCGCAACCGTGGTCGCCCGTGCCTTCGACAACCGCCGTCGCGCCCGAGTTACGCACGCAGAAACGCTCGCCGGCGACGCCGCGGAAGAATGCTTCGCCTTCGATCGCGCCGTACATCACCGTGTTGCCGCAGATGATGTTCTCTTCCGACTTGCCGCGGAAATCGTTGGTCGGACGGATGATGATGCGGCCGCCCGACAGGCCCTTGCCCACGTAGTCGTTGCCGTCGCCGACCAGATCCAGCGTGACGCCCTTCGCGAGGAACGCGCCGAAGCTCTGGCCCGCGGTGCCCTTCAACTGGATGTGCACCGTGTCGTCGGGCAGGCCGTCGTGGCCATACTTCTTCGCGATCGTGCCGGACAGCATCGCGCCGACCGTACGGTTCACGTTGCGCACCGGCTGGATGAACGAGACGTGCTCGCCCTTCTCGATCGCGGCCTTCGCCTTCTCGATCAGCGTGTGGTCGAGTGCCTTATCGAGGCCGTGGTCCTGCGCGTCGACGTGCTTGCGCGCCACTTCAGCCGGCACTTGCGGCAGATAGAACACACGCGAGAAGTCGAGACCCTTCGCCTTCCAGTGCTCGATGCCCTTCTTCGTGTCGAGCAGTTCGGCGCGGCCGATCAGGTCGTCGAACTTGCGGATGCCTAGTTGCGCCATGATCTCGCGCGCTTCTTCCGCAACGAAGAAGAAGAAGTTCACGACGTGTTCCGGCTGGCCCTGGAACTTCGCACGCAACACCGGATCTTGCGTCGCGACGCCGACCGGGCAGGTGTTCAGGTGACACTTGCGCATCATGATGCAGCCTTCGACGACCAGCGGCGCCGTCGCGAAGCCGAACTCGTCCGCGCCGAGCAGCGCGCCTATCACGACGTCGCGGCCGGTCTTCATCTGACCGTCGGCCTGCACGCGGATACGGCCGCGCAACTGGTTCAGCACCAGGGTTTGCTGCGTTTCGGCGAGACCCAGTTCCCACGGCGTGCCGGCATGCTTGACCGACGACAGCGGCGATGCGCCGGTGCCGCCGTCATGGCCGGCGATCACGACGTGATCGGCCTTCGCCTTCGCGACACCCGCGGCAACCGTGCCGACGCCCGATTCCGACACCAGCTTCACCGACACGCTAGCCGCGGTGTTGGCGTTCTTCAGGTCGTGAATCAGCTGCGCCAGGTCTTCGATCGAGTAGATGTCGTGGTGCGGCGGCGGCGAAATCAGGCCGACGCCCGGCACCGAGTAACGCAGCTTGCCGATGTAGTCCGACACCTTGTGGCCCGGCAGCTGACCGCCTTCGCCCGGCTTCGCGCCCTGCGCCATCTTGATCTGGATCTGATCGGCCGACGCGAGGTATTCCGCCGTCACGCCGAAGCGGCCCGACGCCACCTGCTTGATCCGCGAACGCAGCGAATCGCCGTCCTTCAGCGGAATGTCGACGATCACTTCGTCGCCGATCACGGACTTCATCGTGTCGCCGTTCTTGATCGGAATGCCGCGCAGTTCGTGGCGATAACGGTTTGCGTCCTCGCCGCCTTCGCCGGTGTTCGACTTGCCGCCGATGCGGTTCATCGCGACGGCCAGCGTAGCGTGCGCTTCCGTGCTGATCGAGCCCATCGACATCGCGCCGGTCGCGAAACGCTTGACAATCTCCTTCGCCGATTCGACTTCGTCGAGCGGGATCGCCTTGGTCGGATCGAACTTGAATTCGAACAGGCCGCGGAACGTCATGTGACGCTTGGTCTGATCGTTGATCAGATGCGCATATTCCTTGTACGTCTGATACGAGTTGCTGCGCGCCGAATGTTGCAGCTTGGCGATCGCATCCGGCGTCCACATGTGTTCTTCGCCGCGCACGCGGTAGGCGTACTCGCCGCCCGCGTCGAGCATGTTCGCGAGGATCGGGTTGTCGCCGAACGCGTCGCGGTGCAGACGGATCGCTTCTTCCGCGACGTCGAACAGTCCAATGCCGCCGACCTTCGACGACGTGCCCTTGAAGTACTTCGACACCAGGTCTTCAGCCAGACCGACCGCTTCGAAAATCTGCGCGCCGGTGTACGACATGTAGGTCGAAATGCCCATCTTCGACATGACCTTCTGCAGGCCCTTGCCGACTGCCTTGGTGAAGTTGTAGACCGCCTTCTCCGCCGACAGGTCGCCCTTCAGGCCGGCCGCGAGCTGGCCGAGCGTTTCCATCGCCAGGTACGGGTGCACGGCTTCCGCGCCGTAGCCCGCGAGCAACGCGAAGTGGTGCGTTTCACGCGCCGAGCCGGTTTCGACGACCAGACCCGTGCTCGTGCGCAGACCTTGCTGCACGAGGTGCGTGTGGATCGCCGCGGTAGCCAGCAGCGCCGGAATCGCGACGTTGTCGCGGTCGGTCTTGCGGTCCGACACGATCAGCATGTTGTAGCCGGACTTGACCGCATCGACGGCTTCCGCGCACAGCGACGCGAGACGCGCTTCGATGCCTTCCTTGCCCCAGGCGACCGGATAGCAGATGTTCAGTTCATACGAGCTGAACTTGCCGCCCGTGTACTGATCGATCGCGCGGATCTTCGCGATGTCCTTGAAGTCGAGCACCGGCTGCGACACTTCGAGACGCATCGGCGGGTTGATGTTGTTCGTGTCCAGCAGGTTCGGCTTCGGGCCGACGAACGACACCAGCGACATCACCATGTTTTCGCGGATCGGGTCGATCGGCGGGTTCGTTACTTGCGCGAACAGCTGCTTGAAGTAGTGATACAGCGTCTTGTTCTTGTTGGACATGACCGCCAGCGGCGAGTCGTTGCCCATCGAACCGACCGCTTCTTCGCCGGCTTGCGCCATCGGCGCCATCAGGAACTTGAGGTCTTCCTGCGTGTAGCCGAACGCCTGCTGACGATCCAGCAAAGCAGCGGCTTCGCGGCGTTCCGTCGCGACGTCTTCGGCCTTCGCCTCGATTTCGTCGAGCTTGATCCGGACCGCGTCGATCCAGCTCTTGTACGGCTTGGCGTTCGCGAGGTTGTCCTTCAGTTCCTTGTCGTCGATGATGCGGCCGTGTTCCATGTCGATCAGGAACATCTTGCCCGGCTGCAGACGCCACTTCTTGACGATCTTCGACTCGGGGATCGGTAGCGTGCCCGCTTCCGACGCCATGATGACGAGGTCGTCATCGGTGACGATGTAGCGCGCCGGACGCAGACCGTTACGGTCGAGCGTCGCGCCGATCTGGCGGCCGTCGGTGAAAGCGATTGCAGCGGGGCCGTCCCACGGCTCCATCATCGCGGCGTGGTATTCGTAGAACGCGCGGCGGTTGTCGTCCATCAGCGTGTGCTGTTCCCAGGCTTCCGGGATCATCATCATCATCGCGTGGACGAGCGGGTAGCCGGCCATCACCAGCAGTTCGAGACAGTTGTCGAACGATGCGGTGTCCGATTGGCCCGGATAGATCAGCGGCCACAGTTTCGGCAGATCGTCGCCGAGCACGTGGCTCGCGATCGCGCCGGTACGGGCGTTCAGCCAGTTGACGTTGCCCTTCACCGTGTTGATTTCGCCGTTGTGGGCGATCATCCGGTACGGGTGAGCCAGCTCCCACGCCGGGAAGGTGTTGGTCGAGAAGCGTTGGTGCACCAGCGCCAGCGCCGAGACGGTGCGCTCGTCCTGCAGGTCGCGGTAATACACGCCGACCTGGCCGGCCAGCAGCAGGCCCTTGTAGACCACAGTGCGCGCCGACATCGACGGCACGAAGTATTCTTTGCCGTGCTTGAGCTTGAGCGCCTGGATGCGGTGGCTCGCGGTCTTGCGGATCACGTACAGCTTCCGCTCGAGCGCGTCGGTCACGATGATGTCCTTGCCGCGGCCAATGAAGATCTGGCGGATCAGCGGCTCGCTCGCCTTCACGGTGGGCGAAATCGGCATCGTGTGGTCGACCGGCACGTCGCGCCAGCCCAGCACGACCTGGCCTTCGGCCTTCACCGTGCGCTCCAGTTCCTGTTCGCAAGCGAGGCGCGACGCGTGTTCCTTCGGCAGGAATACCATGCCGACGCCGTACTCGCCGTGCGGCGGCAGCGTCACGCCTTGCCTCGCCATTTCCTCACGATAGAAACCGTCCGGAATCTGGATCAGGATGCCCGCGCCGTCGCCCATCAGCGGATCGGCGCCGACGGCGCCCCGGTGGTCGAGGTTCTCGAGAATCTTCAGGCCTTGCTCGATGATCTCGTGGCTCTTGTGGCCCTTGATGTGAGCGACGAAGCCGACGCCGCAGGCGTCGTGCTCGTTTTGCGGGTCGTACAGACCTTGCGCGGCGGGAACCGGGTGAGTCGGTTGCTGGTGGTCGTTCATGGGGACACCGTCTGTGAGGGGCCGGACAGGCCGTTAAACCGTTTTTCTATTGCCGCAGTTTGCATTGCAACCACGACGGCGCTCTTTGGCTGAATGCCAGACATACCAAAAAGCGCCGGAATTCGGAATATACGCGACGAATCAATGGAATAGCAAATAAAACCTGATGATTGAACCCCAATTATCAAATTGGTGCATTGCGGTTAGTTTTTATTGGTGCCACATCAAAATGGGGCGAAAGAAAACGGCATGCGCGATGCCGTTTTCATGCAGCCCTTTGATGCGAAACGTTTTATTGCGTATGCGGCGTCTCGCGCACTTTGCGCGGCCGGCCGCGCGGCAGCGGCGATACACGCCGGTTTGCGGCCCGCGCCGCCCATTCCCGGTACGTGTCGCTGCCCAAAACCCAGCCTTTCAGCGTGGCCTGCTGAAGCTGGCTGGCTTCGCGCTCGTCGAGCGGCTGCTCGCACAATTCGCGATACGCGCGCTGTCGCTCGAACGGCGTATTGCCGAGCGACCAGTACAACGGATGGTCGGTGATCAGGCTGTCGAGCGTGAGGCCGATGTGATGGCGGTAGCTCGACCAGCGATAGTCTTCCGGCGCGCTGACCAGTTGCGCACGCACCGGACACATCTCGACGACGCGGCTCGCCAGCAGGAAGTACCGCTCGCCTTCGATCACCGTGGCGCGGTAGCGGCCTTCCCATAGCGTGCCGCGACGCGCGTAGCGCCGATTGAAGTGCGCGACGTAGCGACGCCCCACCGCCTGCATCGCTTTGGGCAGACTCGACTCCTCGGTCGGAGTGACGAGCAGTTGCACGGCGCCCGGCATCAACGCGTATGCGTGGATCGACAAGTGATGGTCGCGCGACGCCGCTTTCAGGCAGTCGATGAAGAGTTCGTAGTCCTGGTCGTCGACGAATGCGGGCTGCTGATCGAGCCCGCGGAGGATGACGTGCTGCGGCTGGTCAGGGACATAAAGACGTGCAAGCCGTGCCATGCTGAAGTATCCGATAGTCGCGTTGGTACATACCCGAAGGTCCGAAGAACCGCATGCGCCCGAGGTTCGGCGCGGCGCGGCTAAGCCAGAAAGCGCGCGGCGCTTAGGGAGAAAGCTCTAACCGCCGCGTATGGTTTGTTTCAAACGTTCTCGTCATAATGAGCGGGCCTTTTTTGGAGGAGCACATATGAAATTAAAACAGGCCGTAACGGGGATGGCGGCGCTAGTCTGCATGACAACGGCAGCGCACGCACAATCGGCCGGCAGCTTTTTCGTCACGACGGGCTGGTTCCACTTTGCGCCTCAATCGAGCAGCGACCCGTTGAAAGTAACAAGCATTGGCGGCAGCCCGACCAACATCACAGAAGCCAACACCGGAGCAACACTTAGTTCGGGCGATACGATCGGCCTGACTGCCGGCTATTTCATCACGGATCACATCGCAACCGAATTCGTTATCGGCTACCCACCGTCGTTCGATCTCAACGGCTCGGGCAGCCTTGACCAATTCGGCAAGCTGGGCCAGGCAAAACAGTGGAGCCCGACTCTGCTGTTCAAGTACTACTTCAACGCCCCGACCGCCACGTTCCGTCCGTATCTCGGCGTCGGCGTGAGCCGCATCTGGTTCACCGACGAAAAGATCTCCAACAGCGCATTCGAAGCTAACGTTCTGCATGGTCCGACCAGCGTCTCCACGGATAGTTCGTGGGAGCCGGTGTTTAATGCCGGTTTCACGTACGCGTTCAACCAGCATTGGTTCGCGGGTGTCTCGATCTCGTACCTGCCGCTCAGCACGACCGCCAAGCTGAACACCGCAGCCAGCACGCCAGTCGGCACGTTGAACGTGCAATCGCAGACCAAGATCAAGCTGAACCCGATCGTTACCTACGTCAACATCGGTTACCGTTTCTAACGCCTCGAAAAATTAGGGGCCGTAGAGCTAGGGTAGTCGAATTTTCGTCGCTTGGACAACGCCTTCATCTATCCGACGAAGGCGTTTTTCATTTTGCGCGTGCAACGCAATGACTGAATCGCTGCATGCCGAGGGGCACGCGGTAAGCAGGCGTGAGCATTTGTAAATTTGACCCGGAACCGCCTTGGCTGGTGCAATATCTGCTGGCGATAATTCACCCGCGCCACGTTACCCGCGCCACGCCCTGAAGGCCCGCGGGTTTGGCACCGAAGTTGCGTTCTCACAGTGCTTCCTGCGGCGCGACACTGCGTCTTCGTGACACCACTTGGGACTCTTTTCACCCTCATCGACGGAGCGATCATGACAGCACTTCCGAATACGAGAGACGCCCTCGGCGAATCCTGGACCAGCACGAGCCGCCGCGCGCGCCGCATCGCTCGCCATAGCCGCCATGCGGCCGAAGACATTGCAGGCGAGTTGCGCACGCTAATGTCGGAACTCGAATCCACGCTGGCGGACGGCACCCATGCCGACGCCGTGGCGTTGCGCAGCAAGCTGCGCAAACAACTGGACGCGGCACGCGCCCGCTTGAACGACACCCGCGAAGCCGTGCGCGAACGCGCCGAAGTCGCGATCGCCGACGCCGACGATTACGTGCACGAAAACCCGTGGCAGACGATTGCGATCGTCGGCGGTATTGCGTTGATCGCGGGCGCGTTGTTCGCGTCGCGGTTGCGCTGAGTTGCGCTGAATCGCACTAGATTGCGCTGATCGGCAGCTCGGGACGCCGTCGCATCGGCGGCTTTGATTAGTTCTGGTGGCGAGTTTGCGGTTGCAACGGCGCCGCAGTGTGGTGCCGTTTGCTGCCTGTGCCTCGTGTGGCACCGACGCGCGCTCGCGTCGCGCCGCCTAGTTGTCGTCGATCACGAACAGCCGCTGGTATTCCTTCACCGCATAGCGATCCGTCATGCCCGCAATGTAATGGGCGATCAGACGCGATTGCTGCGTCACGTCCGTCGATTGATAGCTGGGCGGCAACAGCCGCGGGTCTTCCGTGAACGCGTCGAACAGACCCACCACGACGCGGCGCGCCTTGTTGGCCATGCGCATCACCCGGTAATGGCGGTACAGGTTCTTGAACAGAAAGCGCTTGAGCGCCGCGGCCTGGGCGGCGATCGCGTCACTGTGCGCGACGAGCGCAGGCGCGGCGCGCACAGCGTCCAGCGACGTCGGCGCGTGCCGGGCCAGATTCAGCTTGGTCGTATCGATCAGGTCGACGACCAGCGTATTGATGATGCGGCGCACCGTCTCATGGATCAGCCTGCGCCCTTCGATCTGCGGGAAGTCGCGACGCGACGCCTCGTAGTGCGTCTGCCACAACTCCACTTCGGCGAGCTGCTCGACCGTGAGCAAGCCTGAGCGCAAACCGTCGTCGACGTCGTGATTGTTGTACGCGATCTCATCGGCGACATTGGCGATTTGCGCTTCGATCGACGGTTGCCGTCCTTCGAGAAAGCGCTCGCCCAGCGCGCCGAGCCGCCGCGCGTTTTCACGCGAGCAATGCTTGAGGATGCCCTCGCGGGTTTCGAAGCAGAGGTTCAGTCCATTGAACGCGCCATAGTGCTCCTCGAGATCGTCGACCACCGCGAGGCTTTGCAGGTTGTGCTCGAAGCCGCCATGCTCACGCATGCATTCGTTCAGTGCGTCCTGGCCGGCATGGCCGAACGGCGTGTGGCCGAGATCGTGGGCAAGCGAGATGGCTTCGACAAGGTCTTCGTTGACGCGCAGATTGCGCGCCACCGAGCGCGCGATCTGCGCGACCTCCAGGCTGTGCGTGAGGCGCGTGCGAAACAGGTCGCCCTCGTGATTCACGAACACCTGGGTTTTGTACTCGAGCCGGCGGAAAGCCGTCGAGTGGACGATGCGGTCGCGGTCGCGCTGGAACTCGGTGCGCGCGCTCGGCGCGGCTTCAGGATAGCGGCGGCCGCGCGACTGGGCGGAATGCGCCGCGTACGGCGCGAGGTGCGCTTCGAGTGCCTCCTGCGTCGGCACGGCGATTGCCGCGATGCCTGCCGCCGGGTCATGCTTTACATCGTCGCTGCGCCTGTCAGTCACCGGGTTCTCCGAAACATGGGCGGCGCCTCGTGACGCTGGTGCTTGATGCCTGGCTGGAATGCTTCGTCGTATCTAGACAGCGGCGGCCAGCGTGGCGTGCACCTCGGCGTCGGGCGCCTGGGTGATCAGCGTCTCACCGAAACGCTTCAGCAGAATGAATTTGATCGCGCCGGCTTCGGCTTTCTTGTCGACCTGCATCAGCTCGACATAATGGGCTTCGCCGAGTGCAGGCGCCCTGGTCGGCAAATGCGCTGCGACGATCACGTCGACCAGACGCCGGCGCGCGGCTTCTTCGAGATAGCCCATGCGCACGGACAGATCCGCCGCCATCGCCATCCCGCAGCCGACCGCCTCGCCGTGCAGCCACTCGCCGTAGCCGAGGCCGGCCTCGATCGCGTGGCCAAAGGTGTGGCCAAAGTTGAGGATCGCGCGCAGTCCGCCTTCGCGCTCGTCCTGCGCCACCACCGACGCCTTGATTTCGCACGAACGCTTGACCGCCTCGGTCAGCGCTTCGGGTTCGCAGCGATTCAACGCGTCGATATTGGCTTCGATCCAGTTGAAAAAACCGGCGTCGGCGATCGCGCCGGTCTTGATCACTTCGGCGACGCCTGCCGCCAGTTCACGCGCAGGCAACGTGCGCAGCGCGCCAATGTCGGCGATCACCGCTTGCGGCTGGTAGAACGCGCCGATCATGTTCTTGCCGAGCGGATGATTGATGCCGGTCTTGCCGCCCACCGACGAATCCACCTGCGACAGCAACGTGGTCGGCACCTGGATGAACGGCACGCCACGCATGTAGCAGGCCGCGGCGAACCCCGTCATATCGCCGATCACGCCGCCGCCCAGTGCGATCAGCGTGGTCTTGCGATCGGCGCGCGAGCCGAGCAGCGCGTCGAAAATCAGGTTCAGGGTTGCGAGATTCTTGTGCGCCTCGCCGTCCGGCAATATGACCGTCGACACCTGTTTGCCGAGCGGCGCCAGCGCGGCGCGCAGCGTGTCGCCGTAAAGCGGGTCGACCGTGGTATTCGTGACGATCGTGACCGAACTGCCGGCGATATGCGGCGCGAACAGCGCGGTCTGGCCGATCAGATCGGCACCGATATGGATGGGGTAGGCGCGCTCGCCCAGTTCGACGTTGACGGTAATCATACGGTCCATTATGACGCAGGATGTTTGGCGACGCCGGCCATCTCGAGCTGCATCAGAACCATGTTGACGAGTCCGTTGACCGAAGGCCGGCCGGTTTCAATCACGAAATGCGCGCATTCGCGGTAGAGCGGGTCGCGCACTTCGTAGAGCGCTTCGAGGCGTGCTTTGGGGTCTTCGGTTTGCAAAAGCGGGCGATTTTTGTCGCGCCGGGTGCGCAACCACAGATCGTGAGGATTGGCGCGCAGATAGATCACCACCCCGCGACTTCGCAGTGCCTCGCGATTTTCCGGCCGCAGCACCGCGCCGCCGCCGGTCGCCAGCACGATATTGTCGCGCCCGGTGAGCTCGGCAATCACGCTCGCCTCGCGTTCGCGGAAGCCTGCTTCGCCCTCCAGCTCGAAGATCACCGGGATGCGCGCGCCCGTGCGCGCCTCGATTTCATGGTCGGAATCGAAGAACGGGCGCTCGAGACGGCGCGCAATGGCCCGGCCCACGGTGGTTTTCCCTGCCCCCATGAGTCCTACAAAAAATACATTGGCGTGTGCGTCCCGCGCTTGCAACGGTGTCCTCTGGCTAATCCGGTATGGTTCGTGCCGCAGCTTACTGGCAAAGCGGCTGCCTTGTCGAGCCTGCGCGCCGACGCTGGCGCGCGGTGGCAGCACGCCCTAATTTATCTGAACGACGCGCGGCGTAATGAAAACAGCCAGTTCGCTGCGCGCGTCGCGATGCGCCCGATTGCGAAAAAGCGCGCCCAAAACGGGTATTTTGCCCAGGACAGGCACCCGAGTCACATCGTCCCGGTCATCGGTCGCGTAAATTCCGCCGATCGACACCGTACCACCATCCTCGACTTCGACGCGCGTTTGTACGTGTTTGGTGTTGATCGCGGGGCCCGCATCGGTCTGTTCGCCGACGCTGTCTTTAGCGACGTCGAGGTCCAGCACCACCCTGCCGTCCGGCATGATTTGCGGCTCAACCTCCAGTTTGAGCGTGGCCCGCCGAAACTGCACGCCAGACACACCCTGCCCCACCTTGGCCTGATACGGCAGTTCGGTGCCCTGCTCGACCACCGCTTTCATCCGGTCCGCGGTGACGACCCGCGGGCTCGAGACGATTTTCCCGCGCCCCTCGGCCTCGAGCGCGCTCAGCTCGATGTTCAGCAGCCGCGTCGCCCCGGCTGCGAACAACGTCAGCCCGGCGGTGGCGGCGTCGAAACCGGAAATCGGCCGGGCCGACAGATCGTAGACGGTGCCGTCCGCGCCGCCGCTCAGGCCTTTCGCCGTACCGTCCGTGCTACTGGCCGCCAGCGACAGCCGCACGCCGAGATTGCGCGAAAAGCCATGATCACCCTCGACGATACGCGCTTCGATCAGCACCTGGCGGGTCGGCCGGTCGACCGCAGCGAGCAGCGCCGCGATCTGTTCGAGCCGCCCCGCGAGATCGGTCACGAACAGCAGATTGGTGCGCGGATCGGCGGTCACGGCGCCGCGTTTGGACAACACGCGCTGGGTGCCCGAGCCGGTCAGCAGGCGCCGCACGTCCTCGGCATGCGCGTAGTGCAGTTCGAACGTGCGGCTTGCGAGCGGCTCGAGATCGGCGGCCCGCGCGTGCGCTTCGAAACGCTGCCGCTCGCGCGCGGCCAGATCCGCGACCGGCGCGACCCAGATCACATTGCCGTGGCGCTCCATTGCCAGGTTGTTGACGTCGAGCAAGGTGTCGAATGCGGTGCGCCATGGCACCTTGTCGAGCCGCAGCGAAACGGCGCCGCGCACTCTTTCGCTCGCGACGATGTTCAGGCCTGTGAACTCGGCGAACGCTTTGAGCACGGCGCCGAGTTCGGCTCGCTGGAAGTTCAGCGAGATCGGTTTGTCATCGGCGGCCAGTCCGGTGTCGGCGGCGCTTTTCGGCGCGTCGCTCAGGCGTACGCGCGGCGGCAGCGGCACTGGCGGACCTTCGAGCGCGGTGGCGCCCACGGCATCGTCGCGAGCCGGGGCAGCCGCCTGCTTGCCCAGCGGCACGGAACCTTCGGCGGCAGCGGTGAAGTCGTCCGCATTGACGTTGCTCGACGGTGCGGCTGTTCGCGATATGCCGGGGTCTTCCGCTGAATCGTCGCGAAACGGGTTCGGCACTTCGGCGGAAACAGCGCGCGGCAGCGGTGCTGCGTCGTACGCGGTGTCGGCAGCCGCAACCGCGTCGTCGCGCGGCATATAGCTTGGCAGCGGCGGCAGGGATGGCAGCGGTGGCGTCGAAGCCTGCGCGATGCCACCGCTTAGCGCCGCGCTGACATAGAGGCCGACACAGGCTCGAACACCGGGATACATGCGAACACCGGGCGATGCACGAGTGTCGGCGCGCGCGCACGTCGCGATGGATGGCTTCATTAATCTTCCCATCACGAAGCCTCCGCCAACGCGAGCGTGCGCGTCGTGCCGCCTCGCGCGAGCGTGATGGCGAGCGCGTCGAGCCGCGTGACGCGCTCGGCGCCAAGCTGCTGTCCGGCGACGACGGTTGTCGCGCCGTCCGGCGTATCGAGCAAGGCCATTCCCCGTGTGCGATCGCGCAGCACGCCGACCAGACGCAGTTGCGAAGCATCGGGCAGCTCGTCGGCTGCCTGCATCTGCGGCAGCGAAAACGGGTCGAAGAACACGATGTCTTCGTCGTCGTCCGAATCGAGGCTCGCGCCGTCAAACGCGTGCGCGGCGTCATTTGAAGACACCGGCCGCAGCGCACTGAACACGCGCAGCGTCGCGCTCACCGCCAACGACGCGGCCTCCTGTTTAACGGTCACATCGACAGGGACGATCAGCACCGGCAGGTCCGACAGTCCATGCAGAAACGCCATCAGATGAACGAAGTCCGTGTGCGCGGTGAGCTGCACGGGGCGCATGCGCTCGACACCCTCACCAACTACGGCACCCGGCTCCACCGCAAGCAACGCGACGCTATTCTGCGCAGCCAGTTCAGAGACGATGCGCACGTCGTCAGCGGAACTCCACGGCGCGGCCGAAGGCACGACTGCGGTAGTGGCGGCTGCGCGGCGCAACAAGGGCAATTGCGCGAGCGCCCGCCTCGCGTCCGCGAGACGCTGAACGCTGGCCGTCAACGCGGCACGGCTCGCCTCGACTCCGGCGAGATCGGCGACGATCCAGCCATGCGCGCCAAGGCCGAACACCAACCCGGCGATCAGCAACGCGACCAGCCAGCGGCGGCGCAGGCTCCAGGCATCGGGCGGCACACGCAGCCGCTTGATCCAATGGGAAAGAGAAAGTTGAGCGCTTGCCGCGCCGCCTGACTCGACAAAGATCGTACTCATTTCACACCTCTTGATGATTCGGACTTCACAAGACGCGCTGCCGCGGCCCCGGCCAGGTGAGCGGCTTTCGGCGCCGGCTCGTTCCAGCGCAGATGCGCGCCGAACTCGACCGGACCGCTCATGCTTTCATCGGCAGGCGCGCTGCCGCGCGTTGTCGGGCGATGCAGGTCGCTCATCTCCGCACCCTTCACGCCGTGGATCGCACTCAAACGCTTGAGCCATTCGGCCGAAGCGATATGTCCGCGCGACGTCGCCAGCAACTCCGTCTCGTGCTCGCGCTGGCGCAACTGCCGTAACACCACGCCGTCACCCGGCTCGAAGCTCAGTGCTTCGAGCAGATCGAACAGATGCGTGAGCGGCTCGGACAAGCTCGTCGCGCGCGCCGCGTTTTTTCGCAACTCGTCTTGCGCCCGCTGCAATTTCGCGTGCTCCGCGAGCGGCGCGGTCAGTTGTGTGAGGGAATGTTCGAGCGACGCGCGCTGTGCATCGAGGCGCGTCTTCTCGAAGGCCTGCCACGCTGCCAACGCGAGGACCGCGGCACAACCGGCCAACGCCGCAGCAACCCATTCGCGCACACGACGACGCCGCGCGAGCCGCGCATTGCGTTGCCTGTAGGGCAGCAGATTGAAACCGCCAAGCCAAGGCTGAGCGAAGTGCGCACCGCGCGATAGAGATGGATCTGGCGTGGGCGAACCGGCCGAGTGCGAAAGCAAAAGCGAAACACCGCGCGTCATTCGAACACCCCGCGCAACGCAAGCCCGAACGCAACCGCGCCGGCCGGCTCGTGCAGCAACTCATCGCGCAGCGGCCGCACGAGGCCGCCCAGCACTGCGCATTCGAACGGCAGCACCGTGCAGCCCAACACGTCCGCGATATCCGCGAGCGAAAAGCCCACGCCGTCGAGCAGATCGATTTCGCCGCTCACCAACGCGCAATCGAGCACGGGACCGTGGGCAAGGTCGCGCAGCGCGTCGGCGAGATCGGCGTGCTCCGGCGCCGGATAACGCATTTCGCCGGCAATGCAATCGTCGACGATGCGCCACCCGTACACGCCGTCCGTGCCGATCCACAACCCCACATACGGCTCGTGCGGATCGAGCTCGCGGCTCGCCGCGTAACGCATCGCGCGCAGCGCCGCATGCGGCTCGCCGTCGACAGCGGTCAGCGAGATCCCCGCGGTCGCCGCGCATTCCATACGCGCTTCGAGATGCTGGCGTGCAGTGGCGGCGATCTTCACCGAACGGATCGGCGACGGCGTGTCATCGACAAACCAGTCGACGGCCAGCGCGTGCCTCTCGCGGCCCGCGATGCGCTCCGCCTCGCCCATCACCGCCGGCTCCAGTTCGGCCAGCGCATGCCCACCGTCTTCCGCGCAATGGCTCTGCGCGACAAGCCGCGCGAGCGGCACCGTGGTGGTCAACGTGGCCGACGCGGGCAGCGCCATCGCGCATCGCAACGCGTGCGTCGCACACGCGCGCGGCAGACCGGCAAACGCGTCGCGCAACGCACGCGCCACCGCCTGGCGGTCGGCAATCTCGGTGCCGGCCATCGCACCGGCGGCTAGCGGCACGGTATTGACGTATTCGAGATACAGCGCGCCGCGTGCGCGCGAGCGCTGACTCAGCACGACCAGACGCACGTTTTGCGAACCAACATCGATCCCGGCGGCAAACCGCTGCCGGCCTGATCGCACAGCTTGAAGCCACGTATTTTTGAACACCATCACGCCCTCCCTCTGACTCACGCGACGAACCATTCGAACGCGAGTTACGAGGGAGAATTGTGCGTAGCCGCGCCGCCGCGCGACACTCAGCCGAATGGCTAACGTTGAGCAAGCCGCGCCCCGCACGCGATCAAAGCGACTACAGTGAAGTCATTCCCGCGCCGCGTGCGCAGACCTGTCCAGCTCTGTCCGTAAGCAGGCCGAAAGCTTAAAAAGCGAGGCGGCTATAATCGCGGGACTGTTTTTTGGTGCACATATGCAATCCACGTCTCATACGTCCCCGCCGCCCGCGCCGCACAAGCGCAAACGCCCGCTCTGGCTCAAGCTCACCCTCGGCTTTGTCGGTCTGATCGTCGCGGGCATTCTGTGCGTGCTGCTGGTGCTCGGTTACGCGCTGGTCGTCGCCACGCCGAATCTGCCCTCGATCGACGCGTTGACCGACTACCGGCCAAAGGTGCCGTTGCGTATCTACACGGCCGACCATGTGCTGATCGGCGAATTCGGCGAAGAGCGGCGCGACATCGTGCATATCCAGGACGTGCCCGATAGTCTGAAGAAGGCGATCCTCGCGATCGAAGACGCGCGCTTCTACGATCACGGCGGCGTCGACCTCACCGGCATCGCGCGCGCCGGCATCGTTGCGCTGACCAACGGCCACGCCACTCAGGGCGCCAGCACGATCACGATGCAGGTGGCGCGCAACTTCTTCCTGTCGAGCGAGAAGACCTACACGCGCAAGATCTACGAGATGCTGCTCGCGTACAAGATCGAGTCGAAGCTGACGAAAAATCAGATTCTCGAGGTGTACATGAATCAGATCTATCTCGGTCAGCGCGCGTATGGTTTCGCCAGCGCGGCACGGGTGTACTTCGGCAAGGACCTGAAGGATCTGACGCTGGCGGAGTCGGCGATGCTGGCCGGTCTGCCGAAGGCGCCATCCGCGTATAACCCGGTGGTCAATCCGAAGCGGGCGAAGGTGCGTCAGGAGTACATCCTGCAGCGCATGTACGAATTGCACTACATCACCCAGGAACAATACGACGAGGCAAGCAGACAGACGCTCGTCGTCAAGGGCGCAGGCAAGGAGTTCAGCGTGCACGCGGAGTACGTCGCGGAAATGGTGCGGCAAATGATGTACGCGCAGTATCGCGAAGAAGCGTACACGCGCGGCCTGAACGTCGTGACCACGATCGACTCGGCCGATCAGGGCGTCGCTTACCGGGCGCTGCGCAAAGGTCTGATGGACTACGAACGCCGTCACGGCTATCGGGGTCCGGAGGCGTTCATCGATCTGCCGTCCGATGCGCAGGACCGCGAGCAGGCGATCGACGACGCGTTGCTCGAACATCCGGACAACGGCGAGATCATCGCCGCTGTCGTCACTGCGGCGAGCCCGAAGCAGGTGCAGGCCACCTTCATCGACGGCAATGTCGCGACCGTCCAGGGCGACGGCCTGCGCTTCGCGCAGTTCGCGCTCGGTGCGCGCGCGCAGCCGAATCAGCGCATACGGCCCGGCGCGATCATCCGGCTCGCGAAGAACGACGACGGCGACTGGTCGATCACGCAATTGCCGCAAGTGGAAGGCGCGTTCGTCTCGGTGATCCCGCAAGACGGCGCGATTCGCGCGCTGGTCGGCGGCTTCGACTTCAACAAGAACAAGTTCAATCACGTGACCCAGGCGTGGCGTCAGCCGGGTTCGAGCTTCAAGCCGTTCATCTATTCGGCGTCGCTCGAAAAGGGACTCGGGCCGGCCACGGTGATCAACGACGCGCCGCTCTTTTTCAGCGCCGCCGAAACCGGCGGCCAGGCGTGGGAGCCGAAGAACTACGGCGGCGGTTTCGATGGTCCGATGACCATGCGCACCGCGCTGCAGAAGTCGAGGAACCTGGTGTCGATTCGCATCCTGAACCATATCGGCACGAAGTACGCGCAGCAATACATCACGCGTTTCGGCTTCGACGCGGAGCGTCATCCGGCTTATCTGCCGATGGCGCTCGGCGCGGGCCTCGTCACGCCGTTGCAGATGGCGGGCGCGTTCTCGGTGTTCGCCAACGGCGGCTACCGGGTCAATCCGTATCTGATCGCCGAAGTCACCGATCAGCGCGGCATCGTGGTCGCGCATGCGCAGCCGCTGGTGGCCACGCAAAGCGCACCGCACGCAATCGAGCCGCGCAATGCGTACGTGATGAACAGTCTGCTGCAGAGCGTCGCGCAGCGCGGCACGGGCGCAAAGAGCAACATGCTCAAGCGCACCGATCTCGCCGGCAAGACGGGCACGACCAACGACTCGCACGACGCGTGGTTCGCCGGATATCAGCACACGCTCGCGGCGATCGCGTGGATCGGCTACGACAACCCGCGCAGTCTCGGCGACAAGGAAACCGGCGGCGGCCTCGCGTTGCCGGTGTGGATCGAGTACATGGGACGCGCGCTCAAAGGCGTGCCGGAGTACAAGATGCCTCAACCCGACGACGTGAACGAAATCGGCTCAGAGCTTTATTTCGACGACTTCACGCCGGGGCACGGTTTCATCGCGACGGTCGGCGTCAGTCAGGCGACGCTGGACGCTGAAGCGAGCGGTGCGGCCGCGGCCGCGGCTGCGGCTGCGCCTCAGCAGATCGGTGAGCAGGAGAAGCAGGACATCATGAATCTGTTCCGCGGACACTGACGCATCGTCGTGATCTGCCAGAAAACACAAAACCGCCGCATTCGATGCGCGGCGGTTTTGTTTTGGGCGGCTAAACCCGGCTTCACGTGGGCGCCCGCCCGAGCATTCAAGCGCGAACGTGCGAGCGAGCGAACCTGCGGCTCTCGCACCCACCCGAGCCGCGGCTTTTATTACGCCTCGAAGTGAACCGGCTCGCCGGCCTGCTGCGTCGCATATTCCGACAGCGCGGCGAAAAACTCGGTGCCGCTGCGGGTATCGCGCCATTCGCCATCGACAAACCGGAAGTGAAAACCACCCGCTTTCGCCGCGATCCAGATCTCGCTCTTCGGCGGCTGAAGGTTGACGATGATCTTCGTGCGGTTCTCGAATTCGAGGGTCAGGACGTTGCCGCTGCGCTCGAGTTCGATGTCGGCGTCGGTGTAGTCGAGACCGCGTTCGATGGCGGCTAGCGCAGCTTCCGCGCGGGTCAGGTAATCACTATCGGACATGCTAAACTCCATCGATTATTTATTCAGGGACAGTCATGCGAGTCGTAACTCGGATGCGCGCGGCGGCGCCCGGCCGCGCGATTGTAGCGGTTTTAACCATTCTCGCAGGTTGTGCACTTGCCGGCTGCGGGCAACGCGGCTCGCTCTATTTGCCCACCGTGCCGCCGCTGCCGGCCCCGCCGGCCTCTCGCACGCAAACGCCGCCGCAAGACGCGCATCCCGCTTCGGAAACCGCCACCGACATGAGCACCGTGCCGGATACCTCGGGCACGCCGCTCTCGCTGGCGCCGGAAAGCGAACTCGCCACGCCACCCGCTTCCGCTGCATCCGGTGCCGCGGCCCCGCTGCCCGCCTCCGCCGTCCCCCCCGTTCAATAAGACTTTCGCATGACTCGACCCGCATTTGACTACGTCGACGGCGTATTGCACGCCGAAGGCGTGTCCGCCGTCTTCCTCGCCGAACAGTTCGGCACGCCGCTGTACGTGTATTCGCGCGCCGCGCTCACCGAAGCCTGGAACGCGTATGCGGGCGCTTGTACCGGCCGTCGCGCGAGCGTGCACGTGGCCGTCAAGGCCAACAGCAATCTCGCGGTGCTGAACGTGTTCGCGCGCCTCGGCGCCGGCTTCGACATCGTGTCGGGCGGCGAACTGGCGCGCGTGCTGGCCGCCGGCGGCAAAGCGGAGAACACTGTATTTTCGGGCGTCGGCAAAAACGCGGACGAGATGCGCGATGCACTCGCGGCCGGCGTCAAATGCTTCAACGTCGAATCGATTCCTGAGCTCGATCGCCTGAATGCGGTTGCTGGGGAAATGGGCAAGAAGGCGCCGGTGTCGTTGCGCGTGAATCCGGACGTCGACGCAAAGACGCACCCGTATATCTCCACCGGACTGAAGTCGAACAAGTTCGGCGTCGCCTTCGAAGACGCGCGCGCCACGTATCAGGCGGCCGCCGCGATGGCGAATCTCGAAGTGGTCGGCATCGACTGCCATATCGGCTCGCAGATCACCGAAGTCGCGCCTTATCTCGACGCGGTCGACAAGGTGCTGGAACTGGTCGAGCAGATCGAACAGGACGGCGTGAAGATTCGCCACATCGACGTGGGCGGCGGTCTCGGCATCACGTACGACGACGAAACCCCGCCGGAGATCGGCGAGTTCGTGCGTACCGTGCTTGAGCGCATCGAAGCGCGCGGTCACGGCCATCGTGAAGTGTATTTCGAGCCGGGCCGTTCGCTGGTCGGCAATGCGGGCGTGCTGCTCACGCGTGTCGAGTTTCTGAAGCCGGGCGCGGAAAAGAATTTTGTCATCGTCGACGCGGCGATGACCGATCTCGCACGCCCCGCGATGTACGAGGCGTACCATGCGATCGACGCGGTCGTTAAGCGCGACGTGCCGGCCCACGTGTACGACGTGGTCGGCCCGGTTTGCGAAAGCGGTGACTGGCTCGGCCGCGAACGCCTGCTGGCGGTCGAACCGGGCGATCTGCTGGCGATTCGCTCGGCCGGCGCATACGGCTTTGTGATGAGTTCCAACTACAACACGCGTCCGCGCGCGGCCGAGGTGATGGTCGATGGTACACAGGTGCATGTGGTCCGCGCGCGCGAAGAGGTCAAGCAGCTGTTTGCGGGTGAAGCGATCTTGCCGGCGTAAACCTTGGCGCCTACGCAGCAACATGAAAAAAGGCGATGCCAGTGAGGCATCGCCTTTTCTCCATTTACGCGCAGTAATCGACGCACAACGAGATCGTCAACGCGCGTTCAACTTCCGCTCACGCAACCAGACGATCAAACGCCACCCGAGTAACGCCACCATGATCGCGCCGTAGATCTTCGGCAACAGCAGGTCGTGCTTGCCCGCCATCATCCACCAGAAGTGCAGGATCGCGAGCGCGCCGATCGCATAGATCGCGCGATGCAGCGTCTGCCAGCGGCGGCCGAGTTTGCGCACCATCGCGCGCGGCGACGTTACGGCCAACGCGATCAGCAGCACGAACGCGGCGAAGCCCACGGTGATGAACGGCCGCTTGCCGATGTCCTTGAGAATAGCCGCCACGTCGAACCACTTGTCGAACCAGAGGTAAGTGGTGAAATGCAGTGTCGCGTAGAAGAACGTGTAGAGCCCGAGCATGCGCCGAAAACGCACGAACGCAGCGACGCCGGTAAGCCGGCGCAACGGCGCCACGGCCAGCGTGATGCAGAGAAAGACGAGCGTCCACAGGCCCGTCGAGCGCGTGATGAACTCGATCGGATTCGCACCGAGCCGGTCGGTCATGCCGAATAACACGATGCGCGCGAGCGGATACCATGCCGCGATAAACACCGCGATTTTGGCCGGCACGATCCAGCGCGCGCCGACGGTGGGCCGCTTTTTCGCCGATGCCGATGCGGACGCTTGCGCGCGCTGCGTCGTGCGTTTGGTCGGGACAACCGGTTGCGTATCCGAAGCCATCATCGCGCCTCAGAAATTCTTCTTCAGATCCATGCCCTGATAAAGCGACGCGACCTGATCGCCGTAACCATTGAACATCAGCGTCTTGCGCTTGGGCGTGAAGAAACCGTCATCGCCGATGCGCCGTTCGGTTGCCTGACTCCAGCGCGGATGATCGACGTTCGGGTTCACGTTCGAAAAGAAACCGTATTCGGTCGACGCATACGTGTTCCAGCTGGTCGGCGGCTGTTTGTCGAGGAAGCGAATCTTCACCAGCGACTTCGCGCTCTTGAAGCCGTATTTCCACGGCACCACGACGCGCACCGGCGCGCCGTTCTGATTGGGCAGCACCTGGCCGTAGAGACCCATGGTCAGCAGCGTCAGCGGATTCATCGCTTCGTCCATGCGCAGACCTTCGGAATACGGCCAGTCGAGCACGGGCGTCGAGAGCCCAGCCATTTGCGACGGATCGGCCAACGTAATGAACTGCACGTATTTGGCATTGCCGGTCGGCTGCACGCGCTTGATCAACTCCGACAACGGCACGCCGATCCACGGAATCACCATCGACCACCCTTCGACGCAACGCAGCCGGTACACGCGCTCTTCGAGCGGCGCGAGCTTGAGCAGTTCGTCGATGTCGTACACCTTCGGATTCCTGATCTCACCCTCGACGCTCACCTTCCACGGATGCGGCCGCAACGTCCCGGCGTTATGCGCGGGATCGGCTTTGTCGGTGCCGAACTCGTAGAAGTTGTTGTACGTGGTGATGTCCTTGTACGGCGTGATCCTGTCGAGCGCGACGAACTTCGCGTTGGCCGTCGCCGCCAGTTTCTGCGCCTTCGGGTCCGGCGACGCATAAGCCGCCAGCGCCTCGCCACTCCCGCCGATCAGACTGCCGAGCGCCACCGCGCCAGCCGCCTGCAACACGCGCCGCCGGTTCTCGAAGACACGCTGCGGCGTGATTTCGCTGCGTGCGATGTCGTCGCCGATGAGTCGCATTCTGTCGCTTCGCTTGACCCACATCGTGCTGCTCCTTGCCGGCCCATCGGTCTGTGCATCTCACGGGGCCATTTTGATAATCGCTCGTCCAGACGCGTCCGGTCATCCATAGGTACCGCCATGACGAACACGTTCGATGCAGCAAATATTCCGTCAGTCATAAAAAAACCGCCGGTGCGAAAGCACGCGGCGGTTCTTGGTCGGTCCAGAGCGGCGGATCCTACAGCTTGCCGTAGCTATGCAGGCCTGACAGGAACATGTTGACGCCGAGGAACGCGAAGGTCGTCACCAGCAGGCCGGTCAGTGCCCACCATGCCGCGACCGCGCCGCGCAGGCCCTTCATCAGACGCATGTGCAGCCAGGCCGCGTAGTTCAGCCAGACGATCAGCGCCCACGTTTCCTTCGGATCCCAGCTCCAGTAGCCGCCCCAGGCTTCCGCGGCCCACAGCGCGCCGAGAATCGTCGCGATCGTGAAGAACGCAAAGCCGACGGCGATCGACTTGTACATCAGGTCGTCGAGCACGTCGAGCGCGGGCAGGCGGTCCGCCAGCACGCCGCGCTCTTTCCCCAGATACGCGACGGCGACCATCGCCGACAGCGCAAAGCTGCCATAGCCGATGAAGTTCGCCGGCACGTGAATCTTCATCCACCAGCTTTGCAGCGCCGGCACCAGCGGCTGGATCTGCTGCGCGTCGCGCGCGACCGAGTACCACATCAGGAAGCCGACTGCGGCGCTGATCACCAGCAGCACGAATGCGCCGAGCGCGCGGGTGTTGTAGTGCTGCTCGTAGTACAGATAGAACAGCGCGGTGATCAGGCTGAACTGCACGAACACTTCGTACAGGTTCGAGATAGGAATATGGCCGACGTCCGCGCCGATCAGGTACGACTCGTACCAGCGCACCATCAGGCCGACGAAGCCCATCACCACCGCGGCCCACGTCATCTTCGAGCCGATCGCCGCGCCGGTCGGCGAGCGCGACAGCAGGCCGATCCAGTAGAACACGGTGGCGAATACGAACAGTGCGCTCATCCACAGAATCGCGGACTGGCTCGACAGGAAATACTTGAGGAGGAACGCGTTATCCGCGCGGCTGAGATCGCCCTGGTAGATCTGGATCGCCAGCAGCGACAGCGCCGCGATTCCCACCATCAGCGGACGCACCGGCTTCCAGCGCCAGCCGAGCACGACGAAGACCGGCACCGCGCACACCAGCACCAGCTTGTCGTAGTAGTCCATGAACGGGTAATAGCGCGACAGCGCGAACCCGGCGCCCGCGACCATCGCGAGGGCGAACAGCCAGTCGACGATGCCGAGCCGTTTCAGAAACGGCCGCTCGTCATATCGCGAGACGTTGAGCGTCTCGCTCGCGAACGCCTTATCGGGCCGCGAGGCTGAAGAAGAGGATGAGGAAACCTGAGTCAAGTCCATGATCTTACCGGGTCGAATCTTGTGAGCTTGCGGACGGCGCGCCGGCATTGCCAGGCTTGCCGCCGGCCTCAACTGCTTCCGCGAGTTTCACGCCCAGCGCGGCGCCTACGGCATCGCGCGTCTGGACGAACTCCTTTTCGAAATCGAGCGTTTTGCGCGCGCTCGACATCGCCATGACGACATTGGTGCCGTGATCGGTATCCTTGAGCCAGAACCAGAGGCGCCGTTCGCGCACGTAGAACATCGAAAAGATGCCCAACACGAGGAGCAGGCTGCCAAGATACACGACTTTTCTGCCCGGCGCGCGCGTCAACTGAAATACCGAAGCTTGCACCTGCTTGAATGAGTCAAGCTGCAAATAGACCGGCGATCCATACAAAAAGCTGTCGGATATCGCGTTGATCGAGCTCTGGATGAAGCGGCTCGCGTCCGCGTTGGCCTGCGCCTCGGGCTCGCCGAGCTTCTGGCGGGACAGCTGCCACAGGTCCCACGTCGCGCCTTCCAGCATGCGCAGCAACAGGCCCGCGGCCTTTTCCTGCTCGCCCTTGGGCACCGAATGGTCGATAAAGCCGGCAATCGCCTGGAAGCCGCCGACCGCCTGGCCGTTCGGCATCTTGATCGTATTATCCGCACCGGCAAAAAGGGTCAGCACGCGCAGCGCGCTTTCCTCGAGATGTTGCTGCAGTTCGGCATTCAAACCCGGCACCGAGCGCAGCGCGAAACGCTGCGCGGCCTGGGCACGCATCGCCGGATCTTCCAGCGTCGCGCGCAGATTCATCCATTCCTTGACCGTGCCGCCGCTGTCGGCGGGAATGCGCAGGTAGCGGAACGGATCGTCCGGATTCAGCCGCATGCCGGCGAGGAACATCTTCTCGCCCGCGACGTCGACCGGCAGCATGTAGTTGTTGTATTCGCGCGCCTGGCCGTCCTTGCCGCGCACCTTGTACTGCACCGAGGGGCCGACGTTGTGCAGATCGAGCGGCTTCGACGTCTTCGCGCCGGAGCCAAGGCGCTCGTCGAACGCTTCTTTCAGCGAGCGATGCACGGCGACGCCGCGGGCATCGGTCTGGCCGTTGCCGTTTGAGACATTTTCGACGTTGATCGCGCGGAAGTCGGTGAATTCGACTGTCTGGCCGTCGGCGAGCGGCGTGGCCGAGTTCAGCGGCGCATCGCCGCCGATCGTGCCGCCGAACGGCGAGGTCTTCGCGCTCGCGCCGGACATCGGGTAGGCGGTCATCTGCATCTGCGAGCCACCGTCCTGGAAGCTCGACTGATAGATCGACACGCCGTCATACGTGAACGGCTTGTTCACCTCGACGCGCGCCGGCACGCGCGCACCCGTCTTGTGATCGACCACGACGATGTCGCTCGCGAACAGCTTCGGCATACCCGTCGAGTAGTAGTCGACGATGAACTTGTTCAGCTCGATCGAGAACGGCAGGTCCTGGATCAGCGAGCCGTCGGGCTGGTTCAGGATCGCGGTCGACACGTGCTGCCCTTCCGGCACCCACGCGTAGCCGCGGAAAGTCGGGTTCGATTGCGACAGGCGATGTTCCGGCGGGATCTCGTTGATCACCGTGTTGGCGCGGATCGGCGACTTGTCGAACAGCCACATTTGCAGCTTGATCGGCAGATTGCTGTCGAGCAGGCCGCCGACGCAGATCACGACAATCGCAAGGTGAGCGGAGATGTAGCCGAACCTGGTCAACGCGCCGCGCTTCGCGGCGATCAGCGTCGCGCCGTCCGACTCACGCGTGACGAATTTATAGCCGAGCCTCGTCGAGAGTTTGGCGAGCACCGCCGAGGTGTGCGCGCGCGTGCCGTGCACCGCGAACTCGCCCTTGTGATGGAACGCGCGCAGGCTGCCTTCGCGGACCTTGTCCTTCCAGCTCTTCGCGTCGGCGATCATCTTCGGCGCATTGCGGATCACGCACAGCGACACCGACACCATCAGGAAGCCGAGAATCAGCATGAACCACCACGAGCTGTACACCGTGTACAGGCTCAGCGAGCGGAAGATGTCCGCCCAGAACGGGCCGAACTGATTGACGTAGTTGGGATACGGATCGTCCTGCGTGAGGACGGTGCCGATGATGCTGGCGATCGACAGAATCACGAGCAGCGCAATGGCGAAACGCATCGAACTCAATACTTCGACGACGCTGCGCACGATGCGATTGCTCGACTTCGACTGCAAACCCGACGTGGTGACGCTCATTCATACTCCGGCTGAACAGCAAAAAAGGGTGAAGGGCTGTCGTACGCACGACGCCCTCACCCTTTTCTTGTTTTGTACCGACCCGCCGGGCCGGTTGCACCTGCGTGCGGACCCTCTTAACGCAAGCCCGCAATGTAATCGGATACAGCCTTGATCTCGCTGTCCGACAGACGCGATGCAATGGCGTGCATCGCCTCGTTGTTGTTGCGTGCGCCAGGACCTTGAGTGAACGCGCTCAGCTGCGCCACCGAGTATTCCGCCCACTGCCCCGACATACGCGGAAACTGTGACGGAATCCCCTGACCGGTCGGCCCATGACAGCTTGCGCATGCCGGCACGCCCTTGTCGGCGATCCCGCCTCGATAAATCTTCTGACCGAGCGCGACGGTATCTTTGTTATGCGCATAGCCGGGCTTCGGGGTCTGTGTCGCGAAAAAAGCAGCGACGTTGACCATGTCCTGCTCGGACAGCGCCGCAGCCATACCCGCCATGATCGCATTGTTGCGCGCGGGCTGCTTGGCGCCCGACTGGATCTTGAAGTCCTGAAGCTGCTTGACGAGATACTCAGGGTGCTGGCCCGCCAGTTTCGGATATGCACCGCCGGCGCTGTTGCCGTCTGCACCGTGACACGACGCGCATACCTGCACTGCGATTGCCTGTCCCCGATTGACGTCCGGCTTTGCCGGATCTGCTGCTCGTGCCTGAATTGCCAAACCTGAAAGACCTGCCGCTACATGAAGCATCATCAGAGTCTTGCTCAGTCGATTCATTCGCACACCCTGTCTCGTCTTGTGGGATTTTAGAGGTTTTGCAAAATACGACGGTGACCGAGTGACCGCCAGGAGCCGCCAAGGCACGCGGGCCGGCCCCCTCAGGTTTTCAGTAAACCATCGTATTGTACAATAACTCGCTAATCCCTAAGACGCCAGTCGGGCTTGACCCGTCCCCACTCCGGGTTCCCCGGCGTCTCGAATCCTGGCCTGATCATGTCCTTCCTGCTCCACCAATCCCGCTTTTTCACGACCGTCAATCACCTGCGCGACCTGCCGGCCACCGCGCAACCCGAGATCGCCTTCGCGGGACGCTCGAACGCGGGCAAGTCGACGGCCATCAATATCCTGTGCAATCAGAAGCGGCTGGCTTTCGCCAGTAAGACGCCGGGACGCACGCAGCACATCAATTATTTTTCGGTGGGCGACGCGGACGAGCCGACCGCGCATCTGGTCGACCTGCCGGGTTACGGCTACGCGGAAGTGCCGGGCGCGGCCAAGGCTCACTGGGAAGCGCTGCTCTCCACGTATCTGCAATCGCGCTCGCAATTGCGCGGCATGATCCTGATGATGGACTCGCGCCGCCCGCTGACCGATCTGGACCGCCGCATGATCGAGTGGTTCGCGCCGACCGGCAAGCCGATCCACACGCTGCTGACCAAATGTGACAAATTGACGCGCCAGGAAAGCGTGAACGCGTTGCGCGCGACGCAGAAAGGTCTGGCTGAATATCGCACCGCCGGCTACCAGGGCGAGCTGACCGCGCAACTGTTCTCGGCGCTCAAGCGCGTCGGGATCGACGAAGCGCACGCGCTGATCGAAAGCTGGCTGATCCCCGATGCGAAGGGAGAAACGGACGCCGCACAGTAAGCGCGGCGGCGTGGCTTCGATCGGGCAAACGCGCCATTTTCGACCGCCCATAAAAAAACCCGCCGCTTAAACGGCGGGTCAAACAGCCTAATCGAAAAAACGACAGGCACCCGCTCAGGGAGGAGAAGCGGGGAGGTCAGCGCAAGGCGCCTTGCTCGATCGGTATGATATACCATTGTCTCGAAAAGTTTCCGGGAGCGGAGGCAGGCGTTACTTGTCCACTCCACACATCCACGATCTTCGATCCGATATGAGCTTCTACCCGCACTACCGTCCACGCCGCATGCGCCGTGACGACTTCTCGCGTCGCCTGATGCGGGAAAACATCCTCACCACCAACGATCTGATCTACCCCGTGTTCATCGTCGAAGGCACCAACGTGCGGCAGGCCGTACCGTCGATGCCGGGCGTCGAGCGCGTGTCGGTCGATCTGCTGATGGGCGTCGCCGAGCAATGCGTTGAACTGGGCGTGCCGGTGCTGTCGCTGTTTCCCGCGATCGAGCCTTCGCTGAAGACGCCCGATGGCCGCGAAGCGACCAACCCGGCCGGTCTGATCCCGCGCGCGGTTCGCGAATTGAAGAAGAACTTCCCCGATTTGGGCGTGCTCACCGATGTCGCGCTCGATCCGTACACGAGCCACGGTCAGGATGGCGTGCTCGACGAAACCGGTTATGTGATCAACGACGAGACCGTCGAGATTCTCGTCGAACAGGCGCGTGCGCAAGCTGAGGCGGGCGTCGACATCGTCGCGCCTTCGGACATGATGGACGGCCGCATCGGCGCGATCCGCGAAATGCTCGAGAGCGAGGATTTTATCCATACGCGCATCATGGCTTACGCGGCCAAATTCGCCTCCGCGTTCTACGGCCCGTTCCGCGACGCTGTCGGTTCCGCGACGAACCTCGGCAAGAGCAACAAGATGACTTACCAGATGGACCCGGCCAATTCGAATGAAGCGCTGCGCGAAGTGCAAGCGGACATCAACGAAGGCGCGGATATGGTGATGGTCAAGCCGGGCATGCCGTATCTGGATATTGTGCGGCGCGTGAAGGACGAGTTCCAGTTCCCGACTTACGTGTACCAGGTCAGCGGCGAATACGCAATGCTGAAGGCGGCCGCGCAAAACGGCTGGCTCGATCACGACAGGGTCATGATGGAATCGCTGCTGGCATTCAAGCGCGCTGGCGCGGATGGCGTGCTGACGTATTTCGCGCTGGATGCCGCGCGGATTTTGCGCTCGCAGAAATAAGCTGACGAGCCGCCTTTTGGGGCGGCTTGGTTACGCCCCCGACGCACCCGCCCGATCCAGCGTACGCAAGAATTTATCCGCGGACTCATAGCCCACGACGCGCAACACTTCCTTGCCGCCCTGATCGAAGAAAATGATCCCCGGCGGCCCGAACAGGCTGAAACGCTTGAGCAGCGCCTGATCGTCAATGTTGTTCGCAGTGACGTCGGCGCGTAGCAGGTTCATCTGCTTCAATTTCGCCTGAACGCGCGGGTCGCTAAAGGTGAGTTTCTCCATCTCCTTGCAGCTGACGCACCAGTCCGCGTAGAAATCAAGCATGGCGGGCTGTGCAGCCGTTTTGACGGCCTGGTCGAGTTCATTCGATGAGCGAACCGGGGCGAACGTCAAATCGCTCCGCGGCGCCGTATCCGGCCCATTGGAGGCATTCGTGACGCCAGCCTCGCCGCCCCGCGCGGCCAACACGGCAAGCGGTCGCAGAGGATCGGAAGATCCCGCAGCCAGACCGACCAGCAGCACCGCTGCCCAGACTGCCAACGCCGCACCGATCCCTCGGCCCAGCCGGCGCCATACGGACGCGCCGACAACCGCTGCCGAGAACAACCCGAGCGAAGCCGCGGCGACCAGCAACCACACCGCGCTTAGCAACATCGTCGCAGCCGCGCCGAGCACCGGCCAGACGATCCACAGCGCCGCCGCTAGCAGCACGACGCCGAAGAACACCTTGACGTCATCCATCCATGCACCCGCGCGCGGAAGCAAGGTGCCGGCCCCAAGACCGACGATCAAGAGCGGCACGCCGAGCCCCAGCCCCATCGAGAACAACGCTGCGCCGCCGAGCACGGCGTCGCCGGTATGCGCGATGAACGCAAGCACGGCAAAAAGCGGAGCGGTCATACAGGCGCCGACCACCAGCGCGGACAGCGCGCCCATCACCGCAACCGCGGCAAACTTGCCGCCGGAGCGCCCGGTCGACGCACGCGAAACACCGTCCTGCCAGCGCTGAGGCAGCGCGATGTCGAAACCGGCGATCAACGTCAGCGCGAAAATCGTCAGCAGGACACCGAACGCGCCGAGTACCCATGGGTTTTGCAGCCAGGCGCCGAGGCTCTGACCGACGAGCGCCGCCGCGACGCCAAGCGCCGTGTATACGAGCGCCATGCCGATCACATACGCCAGCGACAACGCGAAACCGCGCGCACGCGTCACCCGCGCGCCTTCACCGATGATGATCGCCGACAGGATCGGAATCATCGGATACGAGCACGGCAGCAGACTGAGCACGGCGCCGGCGACGAAATAAAGCCCGATGATCGCGAACAAGCCGCCGCGTTGCAGCAGCGACTGCGCATAGTCGGCGCTCGTGGCGCGCTCATACCAGGACTCGTCGGCCGCGGCGGATTGCTGCATAGCCGTAGTGGCTGCCGCGCTGCCGGCGGCCTGCAAGGCCTCGCCGCTCACGTGGTACACGCGCTCCATCGGCGGATAGCAAATGCCCGCATCGGCGCAGCCCTGCGACGTCACCGCCAGATCGAACGGTCCCGCCGCCTGTTTGACCGGGATGCGGATCGTCAGCTCGTTACGGTAAGTCTCGACGTTCTTGTTGAAGGTCTGGTCGAACTTGACGTGGCCAGCCGGCAATTGCGGCTCGCCGATCGTAGCCGTGCCATTGCGGGTCGCGAAAGCGAAACGCTCACGGTACATGTAGTAGCCGTCGGCGATCTTGTACGTCACTGCGACTTCGCCGGGTTTCTCGGTCGCGCTGAATTTGAACGCGACGGCCGGATCCAGGAAGTCGTCCGCGGCGCGGGCAAGCGTGCCGAACTGCGCGAGGATCAAGCAGCCGAGCAGGAAGAACGCGGTGCGCAGCGCATGGCGCGCGCGTCGGTCGAGACCGTTAAACATGGAGAGGACGTTGGGTTTCAGCAGTGATCCACTGGCCGTACGCGGCGGATGCCGTCGCTTGCCACGAGAGGATTTCCGGCGTGTCGTAGGGATGGTGAGCCTGAATGTACTGCTCAAGCTCCAGCGCGCGGGCGGCGCTCGTCTTGAACAGCAACTGGATTTCCTGCGCGGCTTCGATCGTGCCCTGCCAGTGATAGCTCGACTGCACGCTGCCTAGCTGTGTGACGCAGGCACATAAGCGCGCGGCCAGCGCATCCGCGGCGAGCTTCTGAGCGACGGCCGCATCCGGTACCGTGGTCAGAATCAAGGTCACATTTACACTCACAAAAAAACTCCGGCAATGCACGATTCAGGTGCCGATATGGTATCACCTAGCCCTGTGACGCCGCAGACGGTGGCGCAGCATGCGTACGGCATTGGGAATTGGCCACTGCGAACGGCTGTCGCAGCGAATGACCCGCCACAAACAAAAAAGCCAGGCTATGCGCCTGGCTTTTTTCGATGCCCAAAAGCTTACTCAGCTTCTTGCACTTCAACTTCTTCAACTTCCGGACGGTCGAGCAGTTCGACCAGTGCCATCGGTGCATTGTCGCCAACGCGGAAGCCGAACTTCAGGACGCGCAGGTAGCCGCCCGGACGGGTAGCGTAACGCGGGCCGAGAACTTCGAACAGCTTCGTGACCGAGTCACGATCGCGCAGGCGGTTGAACGCCAGACGACGATTTGCCAGCGACGGCTTCTTGCCGAGCGTGATCAGCGGCTCGACGACTTTACGGAGTTCTTTCGCCTTCGGCAGCGTGGTCTTGATGACTTCGTGCTCGATCAGCGAGTTGGACATATTACGGAGCATTGCCAGACGGTGGCTGCTCGTGCGGTTCAGTTTCCGCAGACCATGACGGTGACGCATGTTAATTCCTTCGATTCAAAGTTTTGGTCCAGCTCTTCTATCGCACTCGATCTACCTGAAAGTAGTGAGCGCACGGGCCGGTAGTGAAAAAAGACAAGACGCGGATTTTAAAGGAAAATCCGCGTCTTTGCCAGTGCAGCGGCGGGTTCTGTCCCGGTATTACTTGTCGAGACCAGCCGGCGGCCAGTTTTCGAGCTTCATGCCGAGCGTCAAACCACGCGACGCCAATACTTCCTTGATTTCGTTCAGCGACTTGCGGCCCAGATTCGGCGTCTTGAGCAGCTCGTTCTCCGTGCGCTGGATCAGGTCGCCGATGTAGTAGATGTTCTCGGCCTTCAGGCAGTTCGCGGAACGAACCGTCAGTTCGAGATCATCGACCGGACGCAGCAGGATCGGATCGATCTGCGGCGCACGCGACGGCGCTTCCGCCGTTGCTTCGGTGCCTTCCAGTGCCGCGAACACCGACAGTTGATCGACCAGAATACGAGCCGATTGACGGATCGCTTCTTCCGGCGAGATCACACCGTTGGTTTCGATGTTCATCACGAGCTTGTCGAGGTCGGTACGCTGTTCGACGCGAGCGCTTTCAACGGCGTAGCTCACGCGGCGAACCGGCGAGAACGACGCATCCAGCACGATACGGCCGATGATCTTGGCCGACTCTTCGCCATAACGACGCACATTGCCCGGCACATAGCCGCGGCCCTTTTCGACCTTGATCTGCACGTCGAGCTTGCCGCCCTTCGACAGATGCGCAATCACGTGATCCGGGTTGATCACTTCGCAATCGTGCGCGAGTTCGATGTCGCCAGCGGTGACAACGCCTTCGCCGTCCTTGCGCAGCGTAACCGTGACTTCATCACGGTTATGCAGCTTGAACACGACGCCTTTCAGGTTCAACAACAGGTTGACCACATCCTCTTGCACACCGTCGAGCGTCGAGTATTCATGTACGACGCCTGCGATCGTCACTTCGGTCGGCGCGTAGCCGACCATCGACGACAGCAGCACGCGCCGGAGCGCGTTACCCAAGGTGTGGCCATAACCGCGTTCAAACGGTTCCATGACCACTTTCGCGTGGCTCTCGCCAAGCGATTCAACTGCGATGATCTTGGGCTTCAACAAACTGGTTTGCATAGGTTTTCCTTTACAATACCCTCGGCTCGTTACACCGATAAGGCTGACCGGTAACAACCTGAAAATAAACAGCCGAGACGCCCCCTTGCGCAACGCAATCGGGGTGCCCCGGCCGTTAATCCGATTACCGTGAATACAATTCGACGATCAGGCTTTCGTTGATATCGCCAGCGATGTCGCTGCGTTCCGGCTTCGACTTGAACGTGCCTTCGAACTTCTTCGAATCGACAGCGACCCAGCTCGGCAGACCGCCTTGCTCAGCCAGCGACAGCGCTTCGAGAATACGCGCTTGCTTCTTCTTCTGTTCGCGCACTGCGACAACGTCGCCTGCCTTCACCTGCATCGACGGGATGTTCGACACGACGCCGTTCACCATGATCGCCTTGTGGCTCACGAGCTGACGTGCTTCAGCGCGCGTCGAGCCGAAGCCCATGCGATACACGACGTTGTCCAGACGCGATTCGAGCAACTGCAGCAGGTTTTCACCCGTGTTGCCCTTCAGGCGGTCGGCTTCAGCGAAGTAACGGCGGAATTGACGCTCGAGCACACCGTAGATGCGCTTCACTTTTTGCTTTTCGCGCAGCTGCGTGCCGTAGTCGGACGTACGTGCACCCGAGGTGCGGCCATGCTGGCCAGGCTTGCTGTCAAGCTTGCACTTGTCAGCGAGCGAACGACGGGCGCTCTTCAGGAAGAGGTCAGTGCCTTCACGGCGGGACAGCTTGGCCTTAGGGCCGATATAACGTGCCACGTTGATTCCTTCTATGATTAATCACGCAAGTGCATGCACTCGCGCTAGTCCGAACCCTTTGGGTCGAACGGTGGGCTTAGTCAATTCAATAGCGCAAGCAGCCTGCCGCCGCGCGGGGCGGCAACAGGCGCTAGCAAAACCGGCGTCTTAGATACGACGACGCTTCGGCGGACGGCAGCCGTTGTGCGGGACCGGGGTCACGTCGGAGATCGCGGTGATCTTGATGCCAAGACCATGCAGCGCGCGCACCGCCGACTCACGGCCAGGACCGGGGCCCTTGATCCGCACTTCGAGGTTCTTGACGCCGTATTCCATCGCCACGCGGCCTGCCGATTCGGCTGCCACCTGAGCTGCAAACGGGGTCGATTTACGCGAACCCTTGAAGCCCTGACCACCCGACGTTGCCCAGGCAAGTGCATTGCCTTGACGATCGGTGATCGTGATGATGGTGTTGTTGAACGACGCGTGAACGTGAACCACGCCCTCGGCGACGTTCTTCTTGACCTTCTTGCGAACGCGTTGCGCCGCGGAGTTGTTCGAAGCCTTAGCCATTACGTTTTCCTGTAACTGTCAGTTCCGCTTACTTCTTCAGCGATTGCGCTGCACGACGCGGACCCTTGCGCGTACGGGCATTCGTACGCGTACGTTGGCCGCGCAGGGGCAAGCCCTTACGATGCCGCACGCCACGGTAGCAGCCGAGATCCATCAGGCGCTTGATGTTCATCGTCGTTTCACGGCGCAGATCGCCTTCAACGATGAACTTGCCGACTTCTTCACGCAGCTTTTCGAGGTCTGCGTCGTTCAGGTCTTTGACCTTCTTCGAAAATGCCACACCAGCAGCGACGCAAATGTCGCGCGAGCGCGTGCGGCCGATACCGTAAATAGCCGTGAGGCCGATTTCAGTATGCTGGTGATTCGGGATGTTAACCCCTGCGATACGAGCCATTGTTTTTCCTCAAACAAAAAGCGCAAGCAAAAGCGCGGCGTTCAGCCTTGACGCTGTTTGTGGCGCGGATCAGAGCTGCAAATCACGCGCACAACGCCTTTGCGCTTGATGATCTTGCAATTGCGGCAAATGCGCTTAACCGATGCCATCACTTTCATGATATTACCCTTTTTTCAAATCACTTCGCCCGGAACACGATCCGCGCACGCGACAGATCGTAAGGCGTCAATTCAACCGTCACCTTGTCGCCCGGCAAGATTCGGATGTAGTGCATCCGCATCTTCCCGGATATGTGTCCCAATACGACATGGCCGTTTTCCAGCTTCACCCTGAAGGTAGCGTTAGGCAGGTTTTCGATGACTTCACCCTGCATCTGGATAACATCGTCTTTGGCCATAAGTCCTTTCAACGCATCGGGACGCCGCCGCCTTTGAAATTAGCTTTCTTCAGCAGCGATTCATACTGTTGCGACATAACGTACGACTGCACCTGCGCCATGAAATCCATTGTGACGACGACAATGATCAGCAGCGACGTTCCACCAAAATAAAACGGCACGTTCCAGCGCAGCACCAGAAATTCGGGCAGCAGACAAACAAACACGATGTAGATCGCACCGGCCAGCGTCAAACGCGTAAGGATACGGTCGATATATCGCGCCGTTTGGTCGCCCGGGCGGATGCCTGGGACGAAAGCGCCACTCTTTTTCAGGTTGTCGGCCGTTTCCCTGCTGTTGAACACCAGTGCGGTGTAGAAGAAGCAGAAGAAAACGATCGCCAACGCGTACAGCAACACGTACACGGGTTGACCGGGCTTGAGAGCTTCGGCCACGTTGTGCAACGTGTCTGCGAACCAGCTGGTACGCGACCCCGAACTAAACCAGTTCAGGATGGTTGCCGGGAAGAGAATGATCGACGATGCAAAGATCGGCGGAATCACACCCGACATGTTCAGCTTCAGCGGCAGATGCGAAGACTGTCCGCCGTAAATCTTGTTACCGACTTGCCGCTTGGCGTAGTTCACCAGAATCTTGCGCTGGCCGCGTTCGATGAACACCACCAGATACGTCACAGCAGCAATCAGCGCGACCACGATAATCGCCGAGATGATGCTCATCGAGCCGGTTCGCACCAGTTCGAAAAGACCACCGATGGCGTTCGGGAAACCCGCCGCAATACCGCCGAAAATGATGATCGAGATACCGTTGCCAAGCCCGCGCTCCGTGATCTGCTCACCCAGCCACATCAGGAACATCGTGCCGGTCACCAGCGTCACGACCGTCGTCAACCGAAACACCATCCCGGGATCGATCACCAGGCCCGGCTGATTTTCCAGTGCGACAGCGATGCCGAACGCCTGGAACGTCGCCAGCAGGACCGTAAAGACACGCGTGTACTGCGTAATCTTCCGTTGACCCGCCTGCCCTTCCTTTTTCAGCGCTTCCAGCTGCGGCGAGACAATCGCCAGCAACTGCATGATGATCGACGCCGAAATGTACGGCATGATCCCCAGCGCAAAAATCGTGAACCGCGAAAGTGCGCCACCCGAAAACATGTTGAACATGCCAAGGATGCCGCCCGACTGGCTTTGGAACAACTTTGCCAGCTGGTCCGGGTCAATACCCGGCACCGGAATGTGCGCGCCGATACGATAGACGATCAGCGCCAGCAGCAGGAACACTGCACGCCGACGCAGATCGCCGAACTTCGCCGCGCTGCGACCGGGTTTTGCGAGACTCGGGCTGTTAGCCAAGTACCTTCTCCGATGCAAATGCTAGTGACGGCAAATAACTTGCGCGTTACTCGGCAAAAGAGCCGCCGGCTGCTTCGATAGCAGCGCGCGCACCCTTCGTCGCACCCAGACCCTTCACAACGACCTTGCGCTTGAGCTCGCCCGTCGCGATGATCTTGGCGCTCTTGATCAGCTCGCCGACCAGGCCGGCTTGCTTCAGAGCCAGCAGATCGATTTCGTCGACCGGCAGCTTTTCCAGATCCGAGAGACGCACTTCACCGACGAATTCCTTCGTCAGCGAGGTGAAGCCACGCTTCGGCAGGCGACGTTGCAGCGGCATTTGACCGCCTTCGAAGCCAACCTTGTGAAAGCCGCCCGAACGCGACTTCTGACCCTTGTGACCACGGCCAGCGGTCTTGCCGAGGCCGGAGCCGATGCCGCGACCAACGCGACGCTTTGCGTGCTTCGCGCCTTCTGCCGGCTTCAGGTTATTCAATTCCATTATCAACTCCTTGAGTCCTGGTCAGCCGCTTAGCTGATGACCTTAACGAGGTACGAAACCTTGTTGATCATCCCGCGCACAGCCGGCGTGTCCTGCAACTCGCTAACCGAGTTGAGTCGGCGCAGGCCCAAGCCACGCACCGTAGCACGGTGCGTTTCGCGGGTGCCGATCAGGCTCTTGACGAGCTGGACCTTGACAGTTTTATCAGACATGGTGTCCACCTTAGCCCAGAATATCTTCGACGGACTTGCCGCGCTTCGCCGCGATGTCACCCGGCGTCGACTGCTTGCGCAGACCGTCGAGCGTTGCACGAACGAGGTTGTACGGGTTCGTCGAACCGTGGCTCTTGGCCACAACGTTCTGCACGCCCATCACGTCGAACACTGCGCGCATCGGGCCGCCAGCGATCACGCCGGTACCGTCCTTGGCCGGAGCCAGGAGGACCATCGATGCGCCGTGCTTACCGTGCACTTCGTGTTGCAGAGTACCGTTCTTCAGCGGCACCTTGAACATGTTGCGGCGAGCCTGTTCCATCGCCTTCTGAACAGCGACCGGCACTTCCTTCGCCTTGCCCTTGCCCATACCGACGCGGCCATCACCGTCGCCAACCACGGTCAGTGCGGCGAAACCGAGAATCCGACCACCCTTCACGACCTTGGTCACGCGGTTGACCGAAATCATTTTTTCACGAAGGCCGTCGTCGCGTTCGTCAGCCTGAACTTTCGCTTGCATCTTTGCCATGACGAATTCTTCCCTTAGAACTTGAGTCCGGCTTCGCGCGCCGCATCAGCCAGCGCTTTCACGCGGCCGTGGTAACGGAAACCCGAACGGTCGAAGGCGACGGATTCGATGCCGGCAGCCTTAGCCTTTTCTGCGATGCGCTTACCGATCAGGGTCGCTGCAGCGACGTTGCCGCCCTTGCCCGTCTGATCAGCCAGTTGCGCACGCACTTCGGCTTCGAGCGTCGACGCGCTGGCGAGCACCTTGGTGCCGCACGGCGAGAACACTTGCGCATAGATGTGCGTGTTCGTGCGGTGCACGGCGAGACGCGCGACCTGCAGCTCAGCGATCTTGATACGCGTCTGACGAGCGCGGCGCAGGCGAGATTGAGTCTTATCCATGATTGCGCACCCTTACTTCTTCTTCGTTTCTTTGAGGATCACAACCTCATTGGCGTAACGCACACCCTTGCCCTTGTAGGGCTCCGGCGGACGATAGCCGCGCACTTCTGCAGCGACCTGGCCAACTTGTTGCTTATCGATCCCCTTGATCACGATTTCGGTTTGCGTCGGGGTTTCAGCCTTGACGCCTTCCGGCATCTGGTGCACCACAGGGTGCGAGAAACCCAGCGACAGGTTCAGCTTGTCGCCTTGCGCTTGTGCGCGGTAACCGACGCCAACCAGCGTCAGCTTGCGCTCGAAACCCTTCGTCACGCCGTTCACCATGTTCGCAACCAGTGCGCGCATCGTGCCCGACATCGCATTCGCTTCGCGGCTTTCGTCAACCGGCTCGAACTTCAGCGTGCCGTTGTCGTTCACCACCTTCACGAGGCTGTTAGCAGCCTGCGAAATCGTACCCAGCGGGCCCTTGACGGTAATGCGTTCGTCGCTCAGGGCCACTTCTGCGCCTTGCAGCGCGATCGGGCTTTTACCTACTCGAGACATGTTTCTCTCCTTTCGGCCTTAAGCGACGTAGCAGATGACTTCGCCGCCAACGCCCGTTGCACGCGCCTTGCGGTCCGTCATCACGCCCTTCGGCGTCGACACGATTGCCACGCCGAGGCCATTCATGACCACAGGGATGTCGTTACGGCCGCGGTACACACGCAGACCAGGCTTCGAAACGCGCTCAATGCGCTCGATCACCGGACGGCCAGCGTAGTACTTCAACACGATGTTCAATTCAGACTTCGCACCTTCGGACTTCACTGCGAAATCATCGATATAGCCTTCGTCCTTCAGGACCTGCGCAATCGCAACCTTGACTTTCGACGAGGGCATAGTCACCGAGACTTTCTCAACCATCTGCGCATTGCGGATGCGAGTCAGCATATCGGCGATAGGATCACTCATGCTCATTTATGTTTCTCCTATTACCAGCTCGCCTTGGTCAGGCCAGGGATCTCGCCGCGGAACGCGATTTCGCGAATCTTGTTACGCGCCAGCCCGAATTTACGGAACGTACCGCGCGGACGACCGGTAATTGCGCAACGATTGCGCTTACGGGTCGGGTTAGAGTTGCGCGGCAGTTGTTGCAGTTCCAGACGTGCGGCGTAATGCTCTTCGTCTGACTTGCTCATATCGCCAATGATCGCCTTCAACTCTGCACGCTTGGGAGCGTACTTAGCAGCGAGGCGAGCACGCTTCTTTTCACGTTCGATCAGTGCCAGTTTAGCCACGGTAACCTCAGTTTCTGAACGGGAACTTGAAGCTGGCGAGCAGAGCCTTTGCTTCGTCGTCGGTCTTCGCAGTCGTCGTGATGCTGATGTTCAGCCCACGCAGTGCGTCGATCTTGTCGTAGTCGATCTCGGGGAAAATGATCTGCTCTTTCACACCGATGTTGTAGTTGCCGCGACCATCGAACGCACGACCCGACACGCCACGGAAGTCACGCACACGGGGGAGCGCAACCGTCACGAAACGGTCCAGAAATTCGTACATTGCCTGACCACGCAACGTGACCATTGCACCGATCGGATAGCCCTGACGGATCTTGAAGCCAGCGATTGCCTTGCGCGCCTTCGTGATCACCGGCTTCTGGCCTGCGATCTTCGTCAGGTCGCCAACGGCGTTTTCGATGATCTTCTTGTCAGCAACCGCTTCGCCAAGGCCCATGTTCAGGGTGATCTTGGTGATGCGCGGCACTTCCATCACGGACTTGTAACCGAACTTCTCGATGAGGCCGGGTACAACCTTTTCTTTGTAAAACTCTTGCAAACGAGCCATTTTTTTACTCCGCAGCGTCAGGCGCTCAGCTCGGCACCAGTCGTCTTAAGGAAACGGACCTTCTTGTCTCCTTCGACCTTGATGCCTACACGCGATGCCTTGCCATTCGCGTCGACCAATGCGACGTTCGAAATTTGCAGCGGCATCGTCTTGGCTTCCACACCGCCCGTCGTACCTTTCATCGGGTTCGGCTTGACGTGTTTCTTGACGAGGTTGATGCCCTCGACAATCACTTTGCCTTCGCCAACGGACAGCACGACGCCGCGCTTGCCTTTATCTTTGCCGGTGATGACGATAACTTCGTCACCTTTGCGAATCTTGTTCATCGCGACTCCTTACAGCACTTCAGGTGCCAACGAAACGATTTTCATGAATCGTTCGCTGCGCAACTCGCGCGTGACAGGCCCGAAAATACGGGTGCCAATAGGTTCGAGCTTGGCATTCAACAACACTGCGGCATTGCCATCGAACTTGATCAGCGAGCCGTCCTGACGGCGCACGCCCTTGGCGGTGCGAACCACCACGGCGTTATAAATTTCGCCTTTCTTCACGCGCCCGCGCGGCGTTGCTTCTTTGACGGTCACCTTGATGATGTCGCCAATGCTGGCATAACGACGCTTCGAGCCGCCGAGCACCTTGATGCACATGACTTCACGCGCACCCGTGTTGTCGGCCACTTCAAGCCGAGTTTCGGTCTGGATCATGGTTTATCTTTCCCAACTTAATCCGGTCACACCACCATGGCGTACCCGGTCAGTCTTGGTCCCGTCAGCCAATCGGCTGCTTGGGTTAGAACAGCAGCGACGGCAAACGAAACCCGCCATCGCAATCCGGTGAATCCTTCGGAACAGGCTGGCGCCTGAACCGCTTCCCCCACCAACTTCGCCCGCGACGGGGCTCCCATAAAAGAGGGAAGACCGAGATTATAACAAATAATCCCGGTCTTGCAAGCGAAACTTACTGCGATTTCAATTACTTCTACAACTTTGCGGCGTCAGATGACGCGAGCAGCCTCGACCAGGCGAGCCACAACCCAAGCTTTCGTCTTCGAAATCGGACGCGTTTCCTGGATTTCAACGAGGTCGCCTTCGTTGTACGTGTTCGCGTCGTCGTGCGCGTGGTACTTCTTCGAACGCACAACGTACTTGCCGTAGATCGGGTGCTTCACGCGGTGCTCGACCAGCACGGTGACCGTCTTGTCCATCTTGTTGCTGACGACCTTGCCGACCAGCGTCCGCTTGAGCGAGGTTTTTACGCTATCGTTCATTTCTGGTTCGCCTTCTCAGTCAGGACGGTCCGCACACGTGCGATGTCGCGGCGGACCTTCTTCAGCTGGCTCGTGTTCGTGAGCTGCTGGGTCGCGAGTTGCATGCGCAGGCCGAATTGCGCCTTCAACAGGTCCGACAGCTCCTTGTTGAGCGCGGCCTGATCTTTCTGGTGAAGTTCGGAAGCCTTCATCATTTGCTCCTTAGGCGCCGAGCTGACGCACGATAAACGTCGTCTTGAGCGGCAGCTTAGCTGCAGCCAGACGGAACGCTTCGCGTGCCAGCTCTTCGGTTACGCCGTCCATTTCGTACAGCATCTTGCCCGGTTGAATCTCTGCGACGTAGTACTCAGGGTTACCTTTACCGTTACCCATACGTACTTCAGCCGGCTTGTGCGAGATTGGCTTGTCCGGGAAGATGCGGATCCAGATGCGGCCACCACGCTTGATGTGACGCGTCATTGCACGACGTGCCGCCTCAATCTGGCGCGCGGTCAAGCGACCACGGCCGATAGCCTTCAGGCCGAAGTCACCGAACGACACCGCGTTGCCGCGGGTAGCGATACCGGTGTTACGACCCTTCTGCTCTTTGCGATACTTTCTGCGTTTCGGTTGCAGCATCGTTATTCTCCAGTCTTCCCGTCGCCGCCGGCACCGCCAGCACGACGAGGAGCGCCACGGCGTGCACCTGCCGGGCCACCACCTTCACCATCGCGACGCGGACGGCGATCGCCACCCGGACGTGCGTTACGGCGCGGACGCTTTTCTTCGGCGACTTCTTCAACCACCGGTGCGTCGTTGCGGCCGAGCGTGTCGCCCTTGTAGACCCACACCTTTACGCCGATGATGCCGTACGTCGTCTTTGCTTCCGACGTTGCGTAGTCGATATCAGCACGCAGCGTATGAAGCGGCACGCGACCTTCGCGATACCATTCCGTACGGGCGATTTCGATACCGTTCAGGCGGCCAGCGCTCATGATCTTGATGCCCTGAGCACCCAGACGCATTGCGTTTTGCATCGCACGCTTCATCGCGCGACGGAACATGATCCGGCGCTCGAGCTGTTGCGTGATCGAATCCGCGATCAGTTGCGCATCGGTTTCCGGCTTGCGGATTTCTTCGATGTTGACGTGAACCGGAACGCCCATGCGCTTTTGCAGCTCGGACTTCAGCAGTTCAATGTCTTCACCCTTCTTACCGATCACGACACCCGGACGCGAGCTGAAAATCGTGATGCGAGCGTTCTTTGCAGGACGCTCGATCACAACGCGGCCGACAGACGCGTTCTTCAGCTTCTTCTTCAGGTATTCACGAACACCGATGTCTTCCTGCAACATCGCCGCGAAATTGTTGTTGTTCGCGTACCAACGCGACGCCCAATTGCGGCTGACGGCCAAACGGAAGCCAGTCGGATGAATTTTCTGTCCCATCGTATGACCCCTTAATTCCCGACCGTCACAGTGATGTGACAGGATTGCTTCTCGATGCGGTTGCCACGGCCTTTTGCGCGCGCGGTGAAACGCTTGAGCGACGCAGCCTTGTCGATGTAGATGCTCGTGATCTTGAGCTCATCGATATCGGCGCCTTCGTTATGCTCCGCATTCGCGATCGCCGACAGCACGACCTTTTTCACGATTCCCGCAGCCTTCTTAGGCGAGAACGTCAGAACGTTCAGCGCCTTGTCGACCGGCAAACCGCGGATCTGGTCAGCCACAAGGCGCGTTTTTTGCGCCGAGATGCGGGCACCGCGATGAATTGCTTTCACTTCCATCATGAGCCCCTTATTTCTTAGCCTTCTTGTCGGCTGCGTGACCCTTGAACGTACGGGTCAATGCAAACTCGCCAAGCTTGTGGCCGACCATGTTTTCCGAGATGTACACCGGAACGTGTTGACGGCCGTTGTGAACGGCGATCGTCAGACCGATGAAATCCGGGAGGATCGTCGAGCGACGCGACCAGGTTTTGATCGGCTTCTTATCCCGCGAAGCTGCTGCCGCCTCAACTTTCTTCAGCAAATGGGCGTCGCAGAACGGACCTTTTTTTACAGAACGTGCCATTGCCTACTCCTTAACGCTTGTGACGGCGCTGGACGATCATGCTCGTCGTGCGCTTGTTGCTGCGGGTGCGATAACCCTTAGCAGGCGTGCCCCACGGGCTCACCGGATCGCGACCTGCAGCCGTCTTGCCTTCACCACCACCGTGCGGGTGATCGACCGGGTTCATTGCAACGCCACGCACCGTCGGGCGGATACCGCGCCAGCGGTTCGCACCAGCCTTACCGATTTGACGGAGGCTGTGCTCTTCGTTGCCAACTTCACCAATCGTCGCGCGGCACTCAACGTGGACGCGGCGGATTTCACCCGAGCGCAGGCGGACCTGTGCGTAGATGCCTTCACGAGCCAGCAACATCGCCGACGTACCAGCCGAACGCGCCATTTGCGCGCCCTTGCCCGGCAGCATTTCGATGCAGTGAATCGTCGTACCGACCGGAATGTTGCGGATCGGCAGCGTGTTGCCTGCGCGGATCGGCGCTTCCGAACCCGACATCAGTTGCTGACCGACGGTGACACCCTTCGGAGCGATGATGTAGCGGCGCTCGCCGTCTGCGTACAGAACCAGCGCGATGTTTGCGCTACGGTTCGGATCGTACTCGAGACGTTCGACCTTGGCCGGAATGCCATCCTTCGTGCGACGGAAATCGACGACACGATAGTGATGCTTGTGACCACCACCCTTATGACGCGTGGTGATGTGACCATTGTTGTTACGGCCGGCGGTCGAGGATTGCGAGTCGAGCAGCGCTGCGAACGGCTTGCCCTTATGCAGATCCTTGTTGACCACCTTGACCATCGCACGGCGACCCGGCGAAGTCGGCTTAACTTTAACGATTGCCATGATTACTTGGCCTCCGCTTCAAAGTTGATTTCCTGGCCGGGCTTCAGACAGACGTACGCCTTCTTCACGTCCTTGCGCTTGCCCATGAAGCGGCCAAAGCGCTTGGCTTTGCCCTTCGAGACCAGCACGTTGACGGAATTGACTTCCACCTTGAACAGCAGCTCGACTGCAGCTTTCACTTCCTGCTTCGTGGCATCGGGCGCGACTTCGAACACAACTTGCTCGTTCTTGTCGGCCACCAGCGTCGCCTTTTCGGAGATCACCGGCGCGAGCAGGACCTGCATCAAACGATGATCGTTCTTGCGAATCTCGCTCATGACAGCAACTCCTCGATCTGGGCGACCGCAGCCTTCGTGATCAGGATCTTCTTGAAGTAGATCAGCGACAGCGGGTCGGCGTAACGCGGCTCGACAACTGCCACATGGGCGAGGTTGCGCGACGCGAGGTACAGGTTTTCGTCAACCGTGTCGGTAATCACCAGCACGGAGTCGAGACCCATCGCCTTGAATTTTTCGGCCAGCAGCTTCGTCTTCGGCGCTTCGAGCGTCAGCTCGTCGACCACCGAGATGCGGCCTTCGCGGGCCAGCTGCGAGAAGATCGAGCAGAGACCTGCGCGATGCATCTTCTTGTTGACCTTGTGCGAAAAGTTTTCTTCCGGCGAATTCGGGAAGATCCGGCCACCGCCGCGCCACAACGGGCTCGACGACATACCGGCACGGGCACGGCCCGTACCCTTCTGGCGCCACGGCTTCTTGGTCGTGTGCTTGACTTGCTCACGGTCCTTCTGCGCGCGGTTGCCGCTACGGGCATTCGCTTGATACGCCACCACTACCTGGTGAATCAGGGCTTCGTTGTAATCGCGGCCGAACACGACGTCCGACGCGCTAACGCCTGCACCTTCCTGACCATTGGCATTCAGGAGCTTAAGTTCCATTATTTCGCTCCTTTCACGGCACGCGTCTTCACGGCCGGCGTAACGAATACCTTGCCACCCTTCGCACCCGGAACGGCGCCCTTGACCAGCAACAGCTTGCGGTCAGCGTCGATACGAGCGATTTCGAGGTTTTGCACCGTTACCGTGTCGTCACCCATGTGACCGGTCATGCGCTTACCCGGGAAAACACGACCCGGATCCTGCGCCATACCGATCGAACCCGGCACGTTGTGCGAGCGCGAGTTACCGTGCGATGCACGGCCGGATGCGAAGTTGTGCCGCTTGATGGTACCGGCGTAGCCCTTACCGATCGACACGCCTTGCACGTCGACCTTCTGGCCTACTTCGAACAGGTCAGGACCGACCACGGTGCCGTTCGACAACTCAGCAGCCTTGGCAGCATCGATCTGGAATTCTTTGAGGATTTCACCGGCTTGAACGCCGGCTTTGGCGAGATGACCGGCCAACGGCTTCGTCACGCGCGATGCACGGCGCGTACCGAATGCAACCTGCACGGCCGTGTAGCCGTCGGTTTCAACAGTCTTGATCTGCGTCACGCGGTTGTCGGACACGTCCAGCACGGTAACGGGAATCGAATCCCCTTCTGCCGTGAAGATACGGGTCATGCCAACCTTGCGACCTACGAGTCCAAGGCTCATCGTTTTCTCCATTCCCGACTGCGATTGGTCGGGGCTAATTTACAAAATGCCGGTGCCGTTTCGGGCATGAATTCATGCTGCAGCACACCGGCTTTTTTGCGCAAATGCGCGAAAAGCCTTGCATTATAGCGAAGCTTTTCGTTTTCCGCAAGCAATCAATGACTTAGCGCTGCCCGGCAGGCCGGACAAGCTCTGGAAGCCTTATTGCAGCTTGATTTCAACGTCCACGCCAGCCGGCAGATCGAGCTTCATCAGTGCGTCAACGGTCTTGTCCGTCGGGTCGACGATGTCCATCAGGCGTTGGTGCGTACGGATTTCGAGCTGATCGCGCGACGTCTTGTTGACGTGCGGCGAACGCAGGATGTCGAAGCGTTGAATGCGGGTCGGCAGGGGCACCGGACCACGAACGATTGCGCCAGTCCGCTTTGCCGTGTCGACGATCTCAGCTGCCGATTGATCGATCAGGCGATAGTCGAAAGCCTTCAGGCGAATACGGATTTTCTGGTTCTGCATGACAATTCCTTGGAAAGAGCGAGGCGGTATTGCGCCGCCAGATAGTAAAAGAACGTAGAGCCGGGCATGGGACAGGAGTAAGCGCTGAGAAGCGCCAACTCCTATCGACAGGCGCCCGGCTCCGGGCACCACTTACTGCAAGTTCAATCCGCGATTTTACTCGAGGATCTTGGCAACCACACCTGCGCCAACCGTACGGCCGCCTTCGCGGATTGCGAAGCGCAGACCTTCTTCCATCGCGATCGGGTTGATCAGCTTCACCGTGATCGACACGTTGTCGCCCGGCATGACCATTTCCTTGTCCTTCGGCAACTCGATCGAGCCCGTCACGTCCGTCGTACGGAAGTAGAACTGCGGACGATAGTTGTTGAAGAACGGCGTGTGACGGCCACCTTCGTCCTTGCTCAGCACGTACACTTCAGCCGTGAAGTGCGTGTGCGGGTTGATCGAACCCGGCTTCGCCAGAACCTGGCCACGCTCCACATCTTCACGCTTCGTGCCGCGCAGCAGGATACCCACGTTGTCGCCTGCCTGACCCTGGTCGAGCAGCTTGCGGAACATTTCCACGCCCGTGCAGGTCGTCTTCACCGTCGGCTTGATACCGACGATTTCGATTTCTTCGCCGACCTTCACGATGCCGCGCTCAACGCGACCCGTCACCACCGTGCCGCGACCCGAGATCGAGAACACGTCTTCCACCGGCATCAGGAACGAGCCGTCCACGGCGCGCTCCGGCGTCGGGATGTACGTGTCCAGCGCGTCGGCCAGATTCATGATCGCCACTTCGCCCAGCTCGCCCTTGTCGCCTTCCAGCGCCAGTTTGGCCGAACCCTTGATGATCGGCGTGTCGTCGCCCGGGAAGTCGTACTTCGACAGAAGTTCGCGAACTTCCATCTCGACCAGTTCCAGCAGCTCAGCATCGTCCACCATGTCGCACTTGTTCAGGAACACGATGATGTACGGAACGCCAACCTGACGCGCCAGCAGGATGTGCTCACGCGTTTGCGGCATCGGGCCGTCTGCGGCCGAGCACACCAGGATCGCGCCGTCCATCTGCGCTGCGCCCGTGATCATGTTCTTCACATAGTCAGCGTGGCCCGGGCAGTCGACGTGCGCGTAGTGGCGGTTAGCCGTTTCGTACTCGACGTGTGCCGTGTTGATCGTGATACCACGCGCCTTTTCTTCCGGCGCCGCGTCGATCTGGTCGTATGCCTTCGCTTCGCCGCCAAACTTCTGCGTCAGAACCGTCGTGATCGCTGCCGTCAGCGTGGTCTTGCCGTGGTCAACGTGACCGATCGTGCCGACGTTCACGTGCGGCTTGGTCCGTTCGAATTTACCTTTAGCCATGTTTCTCTTCTTTCAAAAAGTTAATCGTTGAATGACTTTGCCGCGCGATTACTTCGACTTGGCGTTGATGATCGCTTCCGACACGTTACGCGGAGCTTCAGCGTAGTGCTTGAACTCCATCGTGTACGTCGCACGACCTTGGGTCAGCGAACGCAGCGACGTCGAGTAGCCGAACATTTCCGACAACGGTACTTCTGCGCGGACAATCTTGCCGCCGCCAACCATGTCATCCATGCCCTGAACGATACCGCGACGACCCGACAGGTCGCCCATCACGTTGCCCATGTAGTCTTCCGGCGTTTCGACTTCGACGGCCATCATCGGTTCGAGGATGACCGGCTGAGCCTTGCGCATTGCTTCCTTGAACGCCATCGAACCGGCCATGCGGAACGCATTTTCGTTCGAGTCAACGTCGTGGTACGAACCGAACGTCAGGTGAACCTTCACGTCAACGACCGGGAAGCCTGCCAGCACGCCGGCCTTCAGCGTTTCCTGGATACCCTTGTCGACTGCCGGGATGTATTCACGCGGAATCACACCGCCCTTGATCTCGTCCAGGAACTCGTAGCCCTTGCCTTGCTCGTTCGGCTCCAGCGTGATGACCGCGTGACCGTACTGGCCGCGACCGCCCGACTGCTTGACGAACTTGCCGTCGACATCTTCCGCCTTGCCGCGAATCGTTTCGCGGTAAGCCACTTGCGGCTTGCCAACCGTTGCTTCGACGCCGAACTCGCGCTTCATCCGGTCGACCAGAATTTCCAGGTGGAGCTCGCCCATGCCCGAAATAATGGTTTGACCCGATTCTTCGTCCGTTTGCACGCGGAACGACGGATCTTCCTGAGCCAGACGGTTCAGCGCCAGACCCATCTTTTCCTGGTCCGGCTTCGTCTTCGGCTCAACAGCCTGCGAGATCACCGGTTCCGGGAAAATCATGCGTTCGAGCACGATCGGGCTTTGCGGATCGCACAGCGTGTCGCCGGTCGTTGCGTCCTTCAGGCCGACTGCAGCAGCGATGTCGCCTGCGCGGACTTCCTTGATTTCTTCGCGCTGGTTCGCGTGCATCTGCAGAATACGGCCCAGACGTTCCTTCTTGTCCTTGGTCGCGTTCAGCACGGTGTCGCCGGAATTCACAACGCCCGAGTACACACGGAAGAAGATCAGCTGGCCGACGAACGGGTCGGTCATGATCTTGAATGCCAGTGCCGAGAACTTTTCGTCGTCAGCAGCGCGGCGCTCGCCTTGCTCGCCGTTTTCCAGCTCGCCGGTAACCGGCGGGATGTCGATCGGCGACGGCAGGAAGTCGAGCACGGCGTCCAGCATGCGTTGCACGCCCTTGTTCTTGAACGCGGTGCCGCACAGCATCGGCTGGATTTCGCAAGCGATCGTACGGTCGCGCAAACCCTTGATGATTTCCGCTTCGGAGAGCTCGCCCTCTTCCAGGTACTTGTTCATCAGGTCTTCGCTCGACTCAGCAGCGGCCTCGACCATCTTTTCGCGCCACTCGTTGCACGAGTCGAGCAGTTCCGCCGGGATTTCTTCGTACGAGAACTTGGTGCCTTGGGACGCGTCGTCCCAAATGATCGCCTTCATCTTCAGCAGATCGACGACGCCCGTGAAGTTTTCTTCCGCGCCGATAGGCACCACGACCGGAACCGGGTTTGCCTTCAGACGCAGCTTGAGCTGGTCGTAAACCTTGAAGAAGTTCGCGCCGGTGCGGTCCATCTTGTTGATGAACGCGAGACGGGGAACCTTGTACTTGTTAGCCTGACGCCACACGGTTTCCGACTGGGGCTGAACGCCGCCCACAGCGCAGTACACCATGCACGCGCCGTCGAGCACGCGCATCGAGCGCTCGACTTCAATCGTGAAGTCGACGTGACCCGGGGTGTCGATGATGTTGATGCGGTGCTCGGCGCGGTCGCCGGCCATGCCTTTCCAGAACGCCGTGGTGGCAGCGGACGTGATCGTGATGCCGCGTTCCTGCTCCTGCTCCATCCAGTCCATGGTGGCAGCGCCGTCGTGAACTTCACCAATCTTGTGGTTCACGCCGGTGTAGAACAGGATGCGCTCGGTCGTCGTCGTTTTGCCGGCGTCGATGTGAGCGCTAATACCGATGTTACGGTAGCGCTCGATAGGTGTCTTGCGAGCCACTTTGATCCTCTATTGGGATGACGCGATGCGAGAAAATACCCATCGCGCTGTAACACAAACGGGCGAGGCGCTTTGTAAGCGCACCCGCCCGGAATTTCTTTCCGCTTTTTCCGCTAAACCCGGGTTCGGGAAGCTTAGAAACGGAAGTGCGAGAACGCCTTGTTGGCTTCTGCCATCCGGTGAACTTCGTCGCGCTTCTTCATTGCGCCGCCACGGCCTTCGGCCGCTTCGGAGAGTTCACCTGCCAGACGCAGGGCCATCGACTTCTCGCTGCGCTTCTTCGCGGCTTCACGCAGCCAACGCATCGCCAATGCCATACGACGCGACGGGCGCACTTCGACCGGAACCTGATAGTTCGCACCACCAACGCGGCGGCTCTTCACTTCGACCACCGGCTTGACGTTGTTGAGCGCTACCGTGAACACTTCCAGCGGGTCCTTGCCACCCTTGGTCTGGATCTGTTCGAAAGCGCCGTACACGATACGCTCGGCAACCGACTTCTTGCCGGAGAGCATCAGCACGTTCATGAACTTAGCTACATCAACGTTACCGAACTTCGGATCCGGCAACACTTCCCGCTTGGGGACTTCGCGACGACGCGGCATGTTTCTTCCTTTAACTTTTCAGTTGGAGCTACTTGAGCCCCGCGGCCACCAACTAACCCGATTCATCTTTAAGACTTACCAGCCTGGTCGGGTGACCACTTACTCGACAGCACCGGCGATTCCGGCACCACCGCTATTACCGCCTTTGCAGGCGACCTGAAACTACTTGACCGGCTAATTACTTGCCAGCCTTGGCACGCTTCGCACCGTACTTCGAGCGAGCCTGCTTACGATCCTTGACGCCCTGGGTATCCAGCGAGCCGCGAACCATGTGGTAACGCACACCCGGCAAGTCCTTGACACGGCCGCCGCGAATCAGCACGACCGAGTGTTCCTGCAGATTGTGGCCTTCACCACCGATGTACGAAATGACTTCGAAGCCGTTCGTCAGACGAACCTTGGCAACCTTACGCAGTGCCGAGTTAGGCTTCTTCGGCGTCGTGGTGTACACACGGGTGCACACGCCGCGACGCTGGGGGCAGTCCTGCAAAGCCGGGCTCTTGCTCTTCGTCGTTTCCGACGCGCGGCCTTTGCGAACCAGTTGATTGATGGTTGGCATTGTTTATTCCTGAAATTGAACAAAATCGACGCATCTGTTTCCGGGCAAAGCAGAAACGACTGCGCATCGAACTTCCGGATGGACTGCAAGTACGTGAATTGACTTCGCGCGCAGGCATTCCAAGAACCGGAACCTAACATAGTATTCCGGAAACACTAAGGGAGTCAACAGGTTGCGATGTTTCGTACCCCGGTTGACCTGCCCGGACGCCCGTAGGACGCTCAGTCGGCGGCGACGACTTCCAGCAGTTCGCCGCCGAAACGGTCGAGCTTACGCGCGCCCATGCCCGGGATGCCACGCAAATCCTCGATGGAATCGGGGCCGTTTCGGGCGATTTCCGCCAGCGTCGCATCGTGGAAAATCACGTAGGCCGGCACGCCGTCGCTCTTCGCCGTTTCGGTGCGCCACGCGCGCAGACGCTCCCAGCGAGCGCGTTCGCGCGGCCCCATGCCGATCGTCGGATCGGCGCGCTCGCTGGTGCGGCCGGACGACTGGCGGGTGCGGGTCGGTTTCACGTAGCGGCGCATCGTCACGTTCTGCTCGCCCTTGAGCACCGGCTTGCTTGCTTCGGTCAGGACCAGCGAGCCAAATCCCTCATGGTCGACCGTCAGATAGCCGAATGCCACGAGTTGACGAAACACCGCGCGCCACTCCGGTTCGCCGAGCGTTGCGCCGATACCGAAGGTGGTGAGTTTCTCGTGGCCGCGCTGCATGATCTTCTCGCTGCGATTGCCGCGCAGAATGTCGATCAGATGTCCGGCGCCGAAGTGGAAACCGCTCGCCCGTTGCGCGCGGAATACGCAAGACAGCGCCATCTGCGCCTCGCGCGTCGCATCCCATGTGTCAGGCGGTTCAAGGCAGTTGTCGCAGTTGCCGCACGGCTTGCTGTTTTCGCCGAAATACGCGAGCAGCCGTACCCGCCGGCACGTCGCCGCTTCGCACAGGCCGAGCAACGCGTCCAGCTTGCCGGTCTGCACGCGCTTATGGGCGTCGTCGGCATCGGACTCGTCGATCATCTTGCGCTGCTGCACGACGTCGCCGAGACCGTAGGCCATCCACGCGTTCGCGGGCATGCCGTCGCGGCCGGCGCGGCCGGTTTCCTGGTAATAGCCTTCGACGCTCTTCGGCAAGTCGAGGTGAGCAACGAAACGCACATCGGGCTTGTCGATGCCCATGCCGAACGCGATCGTCGCGCACATCACGATGCCTTCCTCGCGCTGAAACATCTCCTGATGCTTCTGGCGGATCTCGAACTCCATACCGGCGTGGTATGGCAGCGCGCGCATCCCTTTTTCTTTCAGCCAATCCGCGGTTTCTTCAACCTTCCGGCGCGACAGGCAATAGACCACACCGGCGTCGGTAGTGCCGTCCGGTTTTGAATGTTCGGCGCGAATGAAGTCCAGCAATTGCGTACGCGCATTGTCCTTTTCGACGATGCGATAGCGGATGTTCGGCCGGTCGAAGCTCGACACGAAAATGCGTGCGTCATCGAGCGCCAGGCGATGGATGATTTCGTCGCGCGTGATCGCGTCCGCGGTGGCCGTGAGCGCGATCCGCGGCACGTTCGGGAAACGCTCGTGCAGCACAGACAACTGAATATATTCGGGCCGGAAATCGTGGCCCCATTGCGATACGCAATGGGCTTCGTCGATCGCGAACAGGCCGATGCGGGTGCGTTCCAGCAACTCCTGGAAACGCGGCGTCATCAGGCGTTCCGGCGCGACGTAAAGCAGATCGATGTCGCCGTCGCGCAACGCCCGCTCGGTGGCCATCGCCTCCGCGCTCGACAACGTCGAGTTCAGGTACGCCGCGCGCACGCCGACTTCGGTGAGCGCGGCCACCTGATCCTGCATCAGCGCGATCAGCGGCGACACGACGATGCCTGTGCCGAAGCCGCCTTCGCGCCGCACCAGCGACGGAATCTGATAGCACAGCGATTTGCCGCCGCCCGTCGGCATCAACACGAGGCAGTCGCCGCCGCCGGCGACGTGCTCGACAATTTCGCCCTGCTGCCCTCTGAACGCGGGATAACCGAAGACTTCGTTGAGGATTTCGAGCGGACGGGACATGAATTTGAGAGAAGCAGCCAAAAGCCGGTGACACGAATTTTACCAACGCATTCGCGCTGCGCCCGCGCTTTGCGACAACGTTAGCCATCCGGCCTACGAATCCACAAAAACGCACAAAAAAGAAGCGCATAAAAAAAGCCGCTCAGTCGAAACTGAGCGGCTTCGCTGGCTGGTGAGCCCAGGCGGCTTGCGCCGCCGGGACTTACTCGCCTGAGTGTTGCTGTTCGGCGGCCGGGGTTTCCGGCGTACCGAATTCGAACGACTCTTCCGCTGCGATCTGATCGAAACGCTCGCGGTCGGACAGTTCCTTGCTCTTGCGTGCCTTGTGGAACGCGAGACCCGTACCGGCCGGAATCAGACGGCCGACGATCACGTTTTCCTTCAGACCACGCAGGTCGTCGCGCTTGCCCATGATCGCCGCTTCGGTCAACACGCGGGTCGTTTCCTGGAACGACGCCGCGGAGATGAACGAATCGGTCGACAGCGACGCCTTCGTAATACCAAGCAACACGTTTTCGTACGTTGCCGGACGCTTGTCTTCCGCGATCATACGGTCGTTCTCGTCGAGCATATCCGACCGCTCGACCTGTTCGCCCGGGATGAAACGCGTATCGCCGTTGTCCGTAATCTGCACGCGGCGCAGCATCTGACGAACAATCACTTCGATGTGCTTGTCGTTGATCTTCACGCCTTGCAGACGGTACACGTCCTGCACTTCGTCCACGATGTAGCGCGACAGCGCTTCGACGCCCTGCAAACGCAGGATGTCGTGCGGATCCGCCGGTCCGTCGACGATCATTTCGCCCTTGTTGACGACTTGACCATCGTGCACCAGAACCTGCTTTTCCTTCGCGATCAGGAACTCGTGCTGGTTGCCCTCGAGGTCCGTGATAACGAGACGCTGCTTGCCCTTCGTGTCCTTACCGAACGACGTCGTACCCGTGACTTCCGCCAGGATACCTGCGTCCTTCGGCGAACGTGCTTCGAACAGTTCGGCCACACGCGGCAGACCGCCGGTAATGTCACGCGTCTTCTGCGATTCGGTCGGGATACGTGCGAGCACTTCACCGACCTGCACTTGCTGACCGTCCTTCACGGTGATCAGAGCGCCGACCTGGAAGCCGATCTGCACCGAGTGCTCGGTGTTCGGGATCTTGACTTCTTCGCCGTTCGCATCGAGCAGCTTGACCTGCGGACGCACCGTCTTCGACGCTTGCGAACCACGACGCTTCACGTCGATCACGACCAGCGTCGACAGACCCGTCACATCATCGATCTGCTTCGCAACGGTCACGCCTTCTTCGACGTTTTCGAACTTCACCGTACCACCGTACTCGGTGATGATCGGACGCGTCATCGGATCCCACGTCGCCAGTTGCGTGCCGGCCTTGATCTGCGCGCCGTCCAGCTGCAACAGCGTCGCGCCGTACGGCACCTTGTGACGTTCGCGCTCGCGACCGTGGTCGTCGGTGATCATCGCTTCGCCCGAACGCGAGATGACGATCTGCTCGCCCTTCGCGTTGGTGACGTAACGCATCGTCGCCGTGAAACGCACCGTACCGTTCGACTTCGCTTCAACCGACGAGGCCACTGCCGCACGCGACGCCGCACCACCGATGTGGAACGTACGCATCGTGAGCTGCGTGCCCGGTTCACCGATCGACTGCGCAGCGATCACGCCGACTGCTTCACCGACGTTGACCGACGAGCCGCGGCCCAGGTCGCGGCCGTAGCAGGCTGCGCACAGACCGTAACGCGTTTCGCAAGTCAGCGGCGTACGCACGCGCACTTCGTCGATGCCGAGGCGTTCGATTTCTTCAACCGCGTCTTCGTCGAGCAGCGTGCCCGTTTCGTACAGCGTTTCCTGCGATTCCGGATTGACGACGTCAGCCACCGTCACGCGACCGAGGATACGGTCACGCAGTGCTTCGACGACTTCACCGCCTTCGACCAACGCCTTCATCGCGACGCCGTTGGACGTACCGCAATCGTCCTCGACCACCACCAGGTCCTGCGTCACGTCCACGAGACGACGCGTCAGGTAACCCGAGTTTGCCGTCTTCAGTGCCGTATCAGCCAGACCCTTACGTGCGCCGTGGGTCGAGATGAAGTACTGCAACACGTTCAGGCCTTCACGGAAGTTCGCCGTAATCGGCGTCTCGATGATCGAGCCGTCCGGCTTCGCCATCAGGCCACGCATACCGGCCAGCTGACGAATCTGAACCGCGGAACCACGCGCGCCCGAGTCCGCCATCATGTAGATGGAGTTGAACGATTCCTGACGCGTTTCGGTGCCGTCGCGGTCCGTGACTGGTTCCGTCGACAGTTGCTCCATCATCGCCTTGCCGACCGCTTCCGACGTTGCCGACCAGATGTCGACCACGTTGTTGTAGCGCTCTTGCGACGTGACGAGACCCGACATGTACTGACGGTCGTATTCTTTCACCTTCTTCGCGGCGTCGCCGACGATGGTTTCCTTCTGCGGCGGCACGAGCATGTCGTCGACGCAGATCGAGATACCAGCGCGCGTTGCCAGACGGAAGCCCGACTGCATCAACTGGTCGGCGAAAATCACCGTTTCTCGCAGACCGCACTTGCGGAATGCGGTGTTGATCAGACGCGAGATTTCCTTCTTCTTCAGCGGCTTGTTCAGCACCGAGAACGGCAGGCCCGGCGGCAGAATTTCCGACAGGATCGCACGGCCAACGGTCGTCGCGTACAGCGAGATCTTCGGCACGAACGCCGGCGCACCTTCCGACTTGTCTTCGTTGTGGACCATTTCGGTGATCCGCACGTTGACGCGCGAGGCGAGCTCGACTTCCTTGTTCTCGTAGGCACGCAGCGCTTCCGAGACGCCCGTGAACGTCAGGCCTTCGCCCTTGCCGTTCACGGCTTCGCGGGTCGCGTAGTACAAGCCGAGCACGATATCCTGCGACGGCACGATCGACGGATCGCCGTTGGCCGGGAACAGGACGTTGTTCGACGCCAGCATCAGCGTGCGCGCTTCCATCTGCGCTTCCAGCGACAGCGGCACGTGAACAGCCATCTGGTCACCGTCGAAGTCGGCGTTGAACGCCGCGCAAACGAGCGGGTGCAGCTGGATAGCCTTACCTTCGATCAGCACCGGCTCGAAAGCCTGAATGCCAAGACGGTGCAGCGTCGGCGCACGGTTCAGCATGACCGGATGTTCGCGGATCACCTCTTCCAGGATATCCCACACCACCGGCGTCTGGTTCTCGACTTCCTTCTTCGCAGCCTTGATGGTGGTAGCGACACCCATCACTTCGAGCTTGTTGAAGATGAACGGCTTGAACAGTTCGAGCGCCATCAGCTTCGGCAGACCGCACTGATGCAGCTTGAGCGTCGGGCCGACCACGATCACCGAACGGCCCGAGTAGTCAACGCGCTTACCGAGCAGGTTCTGACGGAAACGACCGCCCTTACCCTTGATCATGTCAGCGAGCGACTTCAGCGGACGCTTGTTCGCACCGGTCATCGCCTTACCGCGACGGCCGTTGTCGAGCAGCGAATCGACGGCTTCCTGCAGCATCCGCTTTTCGTTGCGAACGATGATTTCAGGCGCCTTCAGTTCGAGCAGACGCTTCAACCGGTTGTTACGGTTGATCACGCGGCGATACAGGTCGTTCAGATCCGACGTCGCGAAACGGCCGCCGTCCAGCGGCACCAGCGGACGCAGTTCCGGCGGCAGCACCGGCAGCACTTCGAGCACCATCCAGTCAGGCTTGATGCCCGAACGCTGGAAAGCCTCGAGCACCTTCAGGCGCTTCGCGTACTTCTTGATCTTCGCTTCCGAACCCGTGTTCTTGAGTTCGGTGCGGAGCATCTCGACCTGTTCGTCGATGTTGATCGCGCGCAGCAGCTCGCGAACGCCTTCCGCGCCCATCTCGGCACGGAATTCGTCACCGTATTCTTCGACCTTGTTGTAGTAATCCTCTTCGGTCATGATCTGCCGCGCTTTCAGCGGCGTCATGCCCGGATCGATCACCACATATGCTTCGAAGTACAGCACGCGTTCGATGTCACGCAGCGTCATGTCGAGCACCATGCCCAGACGCGACGGCAGCGACTTCAGGAACCAGATGTGAGCGACCGGCGAGGCCAGCTCAATGTGGCCCATCCGTTCGCGACGCACCTTCGCCAGCGTCACTTCGACGCCGCACTTCTCGCAGATCACGCCACGGTGCTTCAGGCGCTTGTACTTGCCGCAAAGGCATTCGTAGTCTTTGATCGGCCCGAAAATCTTCGCGCAGAACAGACCATCGCGTTCCGGCTTGAACGTCCGGTAGTTGATGGTTTCCGGCTTCTTGACTTCACCGAACGACCACGAACGGATCTTGTCCGGCGAGGCCAGACCGATCTTGATCGCGTCAAATACTTCAGGTTGTTGGACTTGCTTGAATAGATCGAGCAAAGCTTTCATCGCTTCTCTCCAGTAGTCCGATTAGTTGCGGTCGAGGTCGATGTCGATACCGAGCGAGCGGATTTCCTTCACCAACACGTTGAAGGATTCCGGCATGCCCGCATCGATCACGTGATCGCCCTTGACCAGGTTCTCGTACACCTTGGTCCGGCCGGTCACGTCGTCCGACTTCACCGTCAGCATTTCCTGCAGCACGTACGATGCGCCGTACGCTTCGAGCGCCCACACTTCCATTTCACCGAAACGCTGGCCACCGAACTGCGCCTTACCGCCCAACGGCTGCTGCGTCACGAGCGAGTACGGGCCCGTGGAACGCGCGTGCATCTTGTCGTCGACCAGGTGGTGCAGTTTCAGGTAGTGCATGTAGCCGACCGTCACCGTACGTTCGAACATCTCGCCCGTGCGGCCGTCGTACAGACGAACCTGATTCTTCGACGGCGTCATGCCGAGGTTCTTCGCGATGTCGTCCGGGAACGCCAGATCCAGCGCGCGCGACATTTCTTCTTCCGTCGCACCGTCGAACACCGGCGTTGCAAACGGCACGCCTTCGCGCAGGTTCTTCGCCAGTTCGACGATTTCGTCGTCGGTGAAGCTGTCCAGCTCTTCAGCGCGGCCCGACTCGTTGTAGATCTTGGTCAGGAATTCGCGCAGTTCAGCAATCTTCGCCTGACGCTGCAGCATTTCGCCGATACGCCAGCCGAGACCCTTCGCGGCCCAACCCAGATGCACTTCGAGAACCTGACCCACGTTCATCCGCGACGGCACGCCGAGCGGGTTCAGAACGACGTCAGCCGGACGGCCGTCGGCCATGTACGGCATGTCTTCGATCGGCACGATCTTCGACACGACACCCTTGTTACCGTGACGGCCGGCCATCTTGTCGCCAGGCTGCAGACGGCGCTTGACTGCCAGATACACCTTGACCATCTTCAACACGCCCGGCGGCAGTTCGTCGCCTTGCGTGAGCTTCTTGCGCTTTTCTTCGAACGCCAGATCGAACTGGTGACGCTTCTGTTCGATCGAGTCCTTGATCGCTTCGAGCTGTGCCGCTGCTTCTTCGTCCGCGAGGCGGATGTCGAACCAGTGGTAGTGGTCGAGATCTTCCAGGTAAGCCTGTTCGATCTTCGTACCCTTCGCGAGCTTCTTCGGACCACCGTTCGCGACCTTGCCGGTCAGCATACGTGCGAGACGCTGGAACGCGTCGCCTTCCACGATGCGCAACTGGTCGTTCAGGTCGAGGCGATAACGCTTCAGTTCATCGTCGATGATCTGTTGCGCACGCTTGTCGCGCTGAATGCCTTCGCGCGTGAACACTTGAACGTCGATCACCGTGCCGCTCATGCCCGACGGCACGCGCAGCGACGTGTCCTTCACGTCCGAAGCCTTTTCACCGAAGATCGCGCGCAGCAGCTTTTCTTCCGGGGTCAGCTGGGTTTCGCCCTTCGGCGTGACCTTGCCGACCAGCACGTCGCCTGCTTCGACTTCCGCACCGATGTACACGATGCCCGACTCGTCGAGACGGCCAAGTTGCACTTCAGCCAGGTTCGAGATGTCGCGCGTGATTTCTTCCGGTCCGAGCTTCGTATCGCGAGCTACGACGTTCAGTTCTTCGATGTGGATCGACGTGTAACGGTCGTCGGCAACCACCTTCTCCGAGATCAGGATCGAGTCTTCGAAGTTGTAGCCGTTCCACGGCATGAACGCGACCAGCATGTTCTGGCCAAGAGCCAGTTCGCCGAGGTCGGTCGATGCGCCATCAGCCAGCACGTCGCCGCGCGACACGATGTCGCCGACCTTCACGATCGGGCGCTGGTTGATGTTCGTGTTCTGGTTCGAACGCGTGTACTTGATCAGGTTGTAGATGTCCACACCGACGTCGCCAGCAACGGCTTCGTCGTCGTTCACGCGGATCACCATACGGCCTGCGTCGACGTAATCGACCACACCGCCGCGGAATGCCTGAACCGTCGTACCCGAGTCGACTGCCACCGTGCGCTCGATACCCGTACCGACCACGGCCTTTTCAGGACGCAGACACGGCACAGCCTGACGCTGCATGTTCGAACCCATCAATGCGCGGTTCGCGTCATCGTGCTCGAGGAACGGAATCAGCGAGGCTGCGACCGACACGATCTGCGACGGCGCCACGTCCATGTACTGGATGCGGTCCGGCGTGACCATCAGCGTTTCGCCTGCTTCACGCGACGACACCAGTTCGTCGGTCAGCGAGCCGTCGGCAGCAACCGCCGCGTTCGCCTGAGCGATCACGTAACGGCCTTCTTCGATCGCCGACAGGTAGTCGATCTGATCCGTCACCTTGCTGTCCACGACCTTGCGATACGGCGTTTCGAGGAAGCCGTATTCGTTCAGGTGCGCGTACAGAGCGAGCGAGTTGATCAGGCCGATGTTCGGACCTTCCGGCGTTTCAATCGGGCACACGCGACCGTAATGAGTCGGGTGCACGTCGCGGACTTCAAAGCCAGCGCGCTCACGCGTCAATCCGCCCGGACCAAGTGCCGAAACACGGCGCTTGTGGGTGATTTCCGACAGCGGGTTGGTTTGGTCCATGAACTGCGACAGCTGCGACGAACCGAAGAACTCGCGAATCGCCGACGAAATCGGTTTCGAGTTGATCAGGTCGTGCGGCATCAGGTTTTCGCTTTCTGCCTGGCCGAGGCGTTCCTTCACAGCACGTTCGACACGCACGAGACCTGCGCGGAACTGGTTTTCCGCCAGTTCGCCGACGCAACGCACACGACGATTGCCCAAGTGGTCGATGTCGTCCACTTCGCCCTTGCCGTTACGCAGTTCGACCAGGATCTTGATCGTTGCGAGGATGTCGTCGTCTTGCAGCGTCATCGGCCCGACGATCTCGTCGCGGCCCACGCGACGATTAAACTTCATACGGCCCACCTTGGACAGGTCGTACGCGTCTTCGCTGTAGAACAGACGGTTGAACAGCGCCTCGACGGCTTCTTCAGTCGGCGGTTCACCCGGACGCATCATGCGGTAGATCGCGATGCGAGCGGCCATCTTGTCCGCGGTTTCGTCGATACGCAGCGTCGACGAGATGTACGGACCTTGATCCAGATCGTTCGTGTAGAGCGTCTGGATGTCTTTGATCTTCGATTCGCGGAGCTTCTCGAGGACGGTTTCGGTGATTTCGTCGTTCGCGTTGGCGATGACTTCACCGGTGTCGCCGTCGACGACGTTCTTCGCCAGCACGCGGCCGAGCAGATAGTCTTCCGGGACCGAAATGAACTTGGTCTTCGCGTTGTCGAGGTCGCGAATGTGCTTCGCGTTGATCCGCTTGTCCTTCTGGACAATCACGTTGCCATCACGGTCGGAGATGTCGAAACGCGCGACTTCACCACGCAGACGCTCCGGCACGAATTCCATCTGCGCGCCTTCCGGCATCAGCGTGAAATTGTCGAACACGAAGAAGTTTGCGAGGATCTGTTCCGGCGTGAGGCCGATTGCCTTCAGCAGGATCGTGACCGGCATCTTGCGGCGACGGTCGACGCGGAAGTACAGCACGTCCTTCGGGTCGAACTCGAAGTCGAGCCACGAACCGCGGTAAGGAATGATACGTGCGGAGAACAGGAGCTTGCCCGAGCTGTGCGTCTTGCCCTTGTCGTGTTCGAAGAACACGCCCGGCGAACGGTGCAGCTGCGAAACGATCACACGTTCCGTGCCGTTGATGACGAACGAACCGGTCGGCGTCATGAGCGGAATTTCGCCCATGTACACTTCCTGTTCCTTCACTTCCTTGACGACCGGCTTGCTCGGCGATTCCTTGTCGAGCAGCACCAGACGCACTTTCGCACGCAGGGCCGAGCAGTACGTCAAACCGCGCTGCTGACATTCCTTGATGTTGAATGCCGGCGGCGACAGCATGTAGCTGACGAACTCTAGACGTGCGAACCCGTTATGCGAAACAATCGGGAAAACGGAAGTAAACGCAGCTTGCAGGCCTTCCGGCTTGCGTTGCGTAGACGACGTGTCTGCTTGCAGAAACGTGCTGAATGATTCAAGCTGGGTAGCCAGCAGGAAAGGTACTTGGTGAACGATGGGGCGCTTCGCAAAACTCTTGCGAATACGCTTCTTCTCGGTGAAGGAATATTGCATACGATCTCCGAATCACGGCGGGCATTGTTGTCGAGGCAGGATACCTTGATGAGACAACCCGAGTGTTCACCGACTGAGACCCGATGGCCGTCCGATGGCTTGAACGAGCCTAGAAGCTTGGTGGTTGGCCGCTACCAACCGCTGGCTGACGGCAGCGGATGCCTGTGTTGCCCGCTACCCGACCAAACTTGCCTTCTGCAGTCGCTTCAGAAGACAAAGAAAAACGCCGGTCATTGTTGCCGAAAGGCGGTTTTCTTTGGCTTCTGGGAGTCTCGTTCCTGCCGCAACAGCCTTGCAAAAACGCGGCTCCCACAAAGCACAAAAAGGCCGGCGGTGGAAAACCGCCAGCCTTCGCACAGCGCGCTGAAACTTACTTGATTTCAGCCTTCGCGCCGGCTTCTTCCAGCTTCTTCTTGGCTTCTTCAGCAGCAGCCTTCGGTACCGCTTCCTTAACTGGCTTCGGTGCGCCGTCGACCAGGTCCTTCGCTTCCTTCAGGCCGAGACCCGTCAGTTCACGAACAGCCTTAATGACCGAAACCTTGTTCGCGCCGACTTCCGTCAGGTTGACCGTGAATTCGGTTTGCTCTTCAGCAGCAGCAGCAGCGCCGCCGCCCGCCGGGCCAGCCACTGCAACAGCAGCTGCCGACACGCCAAACTTTTCTTCGAACGCCTTGACCAGTTCGTTCAGTTCCAGAACCGACATCGAGCTTACTGCCTCGAGAATGTCATCTTTTGCGATTGCCATTTGAAATACTCCTAAATTGAATTCGGATACAGCCAGCGATCAATCACGCTCGACCGAAGTGCGTTAAGCAGCGGTTTCTTCGCCTTGTTTCTTTTCTGCCAGCGCGGCCAGAGCGCGCGCAAAGCCGGAAACAGGTGCTTGCATAACGTACAACAGCTTGGAGAGCAGTTCTTCGCGGCTCGGGATGTTTGCCAGCGCTTGCACGCCAGCCTTGTCCATCACCTTGCCTTCGTAGGAACCAGCCTTGATGACCAACTTGTCATTGCCCTTGCTGAAGTCATTGACGACCTTAGCAGCAGCAATTGCATCTTCCGAGATGCCGTAGATCAGGGGGCCAGTCATCTGCTCTGCCAGCGAAGCAAACGGGGTACCTTCGACAGCGCGACGCGCCAGCGTGTTTTTCAACACGCGAAGGTAAACCTGTTGCTCACGCGCTTTCGCGCGCAGCTTGGTCAGATCGCCAACCGCGATTCCACGATACTCAGCCAGAACCACGGTCTGGGCTTTCGCGACTTGCGCGGCAACCTCAGCGACGACGGCCTGCTTGCTTTCTTTGTTGAGTGGCACGGTTAACCTCCAGATTCGATACACGCAGCGTGCGCCATGTGTACCGCGTTCAATAACGGCGTCCGACCAGTCAGGAGTATTTCGACCGCCCGAGGCCCGCATTGGTACGGACATCCAACGGCTTCATCACTACAAAACCTTTTCGGGTTCGCCATCTGCGTTGGCTTTACATTAAGGACTCGCCTAACTGCTGCGTGCCCGCCAACGGTCTTTGACAACCGGTTGCGCGATGCTGACTACCACCTCGCAACCGCCCAAAGCCCATAAAACCGCCCCGATTTTCATCGAGGCGATGAAATTTATTACTGTGCTGCGATCGATGCCTGGTCGACGCGAACGCCAACACCCATCGTGCTCGACACCGCAACCTTGCGCAGGTAGACACCTTTGCTCGTTGCCGGCTTCGCCTTTTGCAGCGCGTCGACGAGAGCGTTCAGGTTGCTACGCAGAGCCGTCGGCTCGAACGAAGCACGGCCGATCGTGGCGTGGATGATACCGGCCTTGTCGACACGGAATTGCACCTGACCAGCCTTGGCGTTCTTGACCGCAGTCGCGACGTCTGGCGTCACCGTACCGACCTTCGGGTTCGGCATCAGGCCGCGCGGGCCGAGGATCTGACCGAGCGTACCGACAACGCGCATCGTGTCCGGCGAAGCGATCACGATGTCGAAGTCCAGCTTGCCAGCCTTGACCTGTTCAGCCAGGTCTTCCATACCGACGACTTCTGCGCCTGCTGCACGAGCTTGCTCAGCCTTTTCGCCTTGTGCGAACACTGCGACGCGGACCGACTTGCCGGTACCAGCCGGCAGCACGACCGAGCCACGGACCACTTGGTCCGACTTCTTCGCGTCGATGCCGAGTTGCACTGCGACGTCGATCGACTCGTCGAACTTCGCGCTAGCGCATTCCTTCACGAGTGACAGAGCTTCGTCGATCGCGTACAGCTTCTGACGATCAACCTTGGCTGCAAATGCTTGTAGACGCTTTGAAAGCTTAGCCATTTACACGCCCTCCACGGTGATGCCCATCGAGCGGGCGCTACCAGCGATCGTACGAACCGCTGCGTCCAGATCAGCTGCCGTCAGATCGGGCATCTTGGTCTTGGCGATGTCTTCAGCTTGAGCGCGGGTGATCTTGCCGACCTTGTCGGTATGCGGCTTGCTCGAACCCTTGTCGATCTTCGCTGCCTTCTTGATCAGAACCGTTGCCGGCGGCGTCTTCAGAACAAACGTGAAGCTCTTGTCCGCGAACGCGGTGATCACGACCGGAATCGGCAGACCCGGCTCCATTGCTTGAGTCTGCGCGTTAAACGCCTTGCAGAACTCCATAATGTTCAGGCCGCGCTGGCCCAGTGCCGGACCGACCGGCGGCGACGGGTTGGCCTTACCTGCAGGAATCTGCAGCTTGATAAAGCCGATGATTTTCTTTGCCATGTTGAAAACCTCTTTGGAACGCCGCATGGGTACATGCGAACGTTCAGTGAGTAGTAGCGCGCGTTCGCCAAAAACTGACTACTTACGCTCCTCAACGGCCATTACGCGGACCGTAAGCGCGAAATACGGAACACACCACTTGGTGCGCCCCGTAGAATTCTGGATTACAACTTTTCGACCTGGCCGAATTCCAGCTCGACCGGCGTTGCGCGGCCGAAGATCGTAACGGAAACACGGACGCGCGACTTTTCGTAGTTCACTTCTTCGACGCTGCCGTTGAAATCCGTGAATGGACCGTCCTTCACCCGAACCATCTCGCCAACTTCGAACAGGGTCTTCGGACGCGGCTTTTCCACGCCTTCCTGCATTTGCGACATGATTTTCTCGACTTCCCTCGGGGAAATTGGGCTCGGGCGATTACGCGCGCCACCGACGAAACCGGTCACCTTGGCTGTGTTCTTCACGAGGTGCCACGTTTCGTCAGTCATTTCCATTTCCACGAGCACGTAGCCAGGGAAGAAACGACGTTCGGTGACCGATTTGTGACCGCCTTTCACCTCGACCACTTCTTCAGTCGGAACGAGGATTTGACCAAACTGGTCTTGCATGCCAGCACGTTCGATGCGCTCCTGAAGCGCACGTTGCACGCTCTTCTCCATGCCGGAGTAGGCGTGCACGACGTACCAACGTTTGCCGCTCGGGGATGCCGGAGTATCGCTCATATCATTTCCAACCCAGAATCACCGAGAAAATCGCCCATTCGATGGATTTATCACTAACCCAAAGAAAGATTGCCATGACGAACACGAAGCCGAATACTACGAGCGTTGTCTGGGTAGCCTCTTTGCGAGTAGGCCAAACAACCTTACGGACTTCTTTGTACGAGTCTTTGGCGAAAGCGATGAAACCCTTGCCAGGCGCGGAGAGAAGACCGACTGCAACACCCGCGATCGCACCAACAGCCAAGGCAGCTCCGCGGACGTACCATTCCTGACCATTGAGCCAGAAGAACCCCACGAACCCGGCCAAGACCAACAATACGCCTGCGACGAGCATCAGCTTGTCGCCGGATGTATTTACAGTTTCGACGGAAGGATTCGCCATAACACCTTAACGAAGCGTCATATACGACGCAAGAGTTGGCAGGGGCAGAGGGAATCGAACCCCCAACCTTCGGTTTTGGAGACCGACGCTCTGCCAGTTGAGCTATGCCCCTAAACCATTTGGGGTTGACGACACCGCCAACCCCGAAACTACCGATCAACGAGAACTATCTGGCGTTACTCGAGGATCTTGGCAACCACACCTGCGCCAACCGTACGGCCGCCTTCGCGGATTGCGAAGCGCAGACCTTCTTCCATCGCGATCGGGTTGATCAGCTTCACCGTGATCGACACGTTGTCGCCCGGCATGACCATTTCCTTGTCCTTCGGCAACTCGATCGAGCCCGTCACGTCCGTCGTACGGAAGTAGAACTGCGGACGATAGTTGTTGAAGAACGGCGTGTGACGGCCACCTTCGTCCTTGCTCAGCACGTACACTTCAGCCGTGAAGTGCGTGTGCGGGTTGATCGAACCCGGCTTCGCCAGAACCTGGCCACGCTCCACATCTTCACGCTTCGTGCCGCGCAGCAGGATACCCACGTTGTCGCCTGCCTGACCCTGGTCGAGCAGCTTGCGGAACATTTCCACGCCCGTGCAGGTCGTCTTCACCGTCGGCTTGATACCGACGATTTCGATTTCTTCGCCGACCTTCACGATGCCGCGCTCAACGCGACCCGTCACCACCGTGCCGCGACCCGAGATCGAGAACACGTCTTCCACCGGCATCAGGAACGAGCCGTCCACGGCGCGCTCCGGCGTCGGGATGTACGTGTCCAGCGCGTCGGCCAGATTCATGATCGCCACTTCGCCCAGCTCGCCCTTGTCGCCTTCCAGCGCCAGTTTGGCCGAACCCTTGATGATCGGCGTGTCGTCGCCCGGGAAGTCGTACTTCGACAGAAGTTCGCGAACTTCCATCTCGACCAGTTCCAGCAGCTCAGCATCGTCCACCATGTCGCACTTGTTCAGGAACACGATGATGTACGGAACGCCAACCTGACGCGCCAGCAGGATGTGCTCACGCGTTTGCGGCATCGGGCCGTCTGCGGCCGAGCACACCAGGATCGCGCCGTCCATCTGCGCTGCGCCCGTGATCATGTTCTTCACATAGTCAGCGTGGCCCGGGCAGTCGACGTGCGCGTAGTGGCGGTTAGCCGTTTCGTACTCGACGTGTGCCGTGTTGATCGTGATACCACGCGCCTTTTCTTCCGGCGCCGCGTCGATCTGGTCGTATGCCTTCGCTTCGCCGCCAAACTTCTGCGTCAGAACCGTCGTGATCGCTGCCGTCAGCGTGGTCTTGCCGTGGTCAACGTGACCGATCGTGCCGACGTTCACGTGCGGCTTGGTCCGCTCAAACTTACCCTTGGCCATTTTCGACTCCTAAGAGGATTTTTCCGTACGTTGCGCCGGGCGCAAACAATCACCGAGTACTTCTGGTGCCCATGGGCAGGATCGAACTGCCGACCTCTCCCTTACCAAGGGAGTGCTCTACCACTGAGCCACATGGGCGCTACTTCTGTGTTGCTGGAGCGGGTGAAGGGAATCGAACCCTCGTCGTAAGCTTGGAAGGCTTCTGCTCTACCATTGAGCTACACCCGCAAGGATTCATGGATTCCCAACAATTGCTACAACTTGCATTCTGGTGGAGGAGGTTGGATTCGAACCAACGTAGGCGTAAGCCAACAGATTTACAGTCTGCCCCCTTTAGCCACTCGGGCACCCCTCCGCGGAGAACTGATGATTATGGGGGAACAACCGCTTGTTGTCAAGACTTGCTTGACCGTTCCAAACCCAAGGCTCTCACTTATATAGTGATTCCAACAACTTCCGTAAACGCAAAAACCCCACCGGGTCAGGTGGGGTTTGTGCTTGCTGCTGGGGAGCCTGACGATTACCTACTTTCACACGGGCAATCCGCACTATCATCGGCGTGGAGTCG
>NZ_CADIKK010000017.1 GCF_902859915.1 Paraburkholderia ultramafica | reverse complement strand
CACGCCTTGCCAGCCGCCTTCGGCGAACTGGCGGAAGGCTTCCCTGAAACCCGGCGTCGCGGTGACGACGCCATCTTTCCAGCTGCTCGGATTGCGATCGCCTTCGACGTTCAGCGGCGCCAGCACTTCGCCGCACAGTTTCGCCGACTCTTCGAGCACGGCCTGGGCCGTGTCGAGGTTCGCGTCCTCGAAGCCTGGCAGCATCGCGATATCTTCGAGACCGGCCAGCTCTTTCATCACGAACAGCATGTCCTTGATGGGCGCCATGTAGCTCATTTCAGTTCTCCTCCTGTCTTGATGAAAAAAGGGCGCTGGACTCGATCGGTCCTGCGCCCTTCATGTGCTGCCAGACGCCTTTTATTCGGCGTTGCGGCGCTACGGCGATTAGCCGAGCGCGCTAACCAGCTCCGGCACGAGCGTGAACAGATCACCTACCAGACCATAATCGGCGACGCTGAAAATCGGCGCTTCCGGATCCTTGTTGATCGCGACGATCACCTTCGAGTCCTTCATCCCGGCCAGATGCTGGATCGCACCCGAGATGCCGACGGCCACGTACAGTTGCGGCGCGACGATCTTGCCGGTCTGGCCGACCTGATAGTCGTTCGGCACGAAGCCCGCGTCCACCGCTGCACGCGAGGCGCCCAGTGCCGCGTTCAGCTTGTCGGCCAGCGGCTCCAGCACCTTCGTGTAGTTCTCGCCATTGCCCAGACCGCGGCCACCCGAGACGATGATCTTCGCCGACGTCAGTTCCGGACGGTCCAGCTTCGTCACTTCACGGCTGACGAACTGCGAGAGGCCCGCGTCCGCTGCGGCTTCGATCTTCTCGACCGCTGCGCTGCCGCCAACAGCTGCGACCGCGTCGAAGCCGGTCGTGCGCACCGTGATGACCTTGACCGGATCAGCCGATTGCACGATGGCGATCGCGTTACCTGCGTAGATCGGGCGCTCGAACGTATCGGGCGAATCCACTGCGGTGATGTCGCTGATCTGCGCGACGTCGAGTTTCGCGGCGATACGCGGCGCGATGTTCTTGCCGTACGCGGTCGCCGGAGCCAGAATATGCGAGTAGTCCTTCGCAATGTTCATCACCGTCGCTTCGACGTTTTCCGCGAGGCCCGCTTCGAGTTGCGGCGCATCGGCCAGCAACACCTTCGACACACCTGCGATCTTCGCAGCCGCATCGGCTGCGGCCTGCGCGTTGTGACCCGCGACCAGCACGTGAATATCACCGCCAATCTTCTGCGCCGCTGCAATCGTGTTCAGCGTCGCAGCCTTGATCGACGCGTTGTCGTGTTCTGCAATTACAAGATTCGTCATTTGTTCCGTCTCCGCGTTCTACTTAGAGCACCTTGGCTTCGGTCTTCAGCTTCTCAACCAGCGTCTTCACATCCGGCACCATCACACCGGCGGAGCGCTTCGGCGGCTCAGCGACTTTCAGCGTCTTCAGGCGCGGCGTGACATCAACGCCGAGGTCTTCCGGCTTGATCGTTTCCAGCGGCTTTTTCTTCGCCTTCATGATGTTCGGCAGCGTCACGTAGCGCGGCTCGTTCAGGCGCAGATCGGTGGTGACCACGGCGGGCAGCGTCAGCGACAGCGTTTCAGCGCCACCATCCACTTCACGCGACACGGTCGCCTTGCCGTCGGCCACGACCACCTTCGACGCGAACGTCGCTTGCGGCAGGTTCGCCAGCGCGGCGAGCATCTGGCCGGTCTGGTTCGAATCGTCGTCGATGGCCTGCTTGCCGAGAATCACCAGCGACGGCTGTTCCTTGTCGACCAGCGCCTTCAGCAGCTTGGCCACCGCCAGCGGCTGCAACTCTTCGTTCGACTCGATCAGGATCGCGCGATCCGCGCCGATCGCCAGCGCCGTACGCAGCGTTTCCTGCGCTTGCGTGACGCCCGCCGACACGGCGATCACTTCCGTCGCCACGCCCGCTTCCTTCAGGCGCACGGCCTCTTCCACCGCGATTTCATCAAACGGATTCATCGACATCTTCACGTTCGCGATGTCGACTCCCGTGCCGTCCGATTTGACCCGGACTTTCACGTTGTAATCGACCACTCTCTTGACTGGCACCAGGATTTTCATGCACACGCTCCAAAGTTACGAATACGTCAACCCAACAAACATTATAGCGACTGCCCTCATGACAGCCTTGTCGTGGGCGCTTTACAGAAGGATATCGCTCCTCAGCGGCGTGACGGCAATATCGAACGATCGTTCTATTTTAATCTCGAAAAAACCCGGGTGACAACCCCGGGTTATAACTTACGTCCCTAATTTGCCATTGCCGTCTCGTTTTCCATGTCCAATGGCCATTGGCTCACCACGCGGTGATCACCGACCCGCCGAACTTGCTGTCGACAAACTGTTTCACTTCCGGCGAATGATACGCCGCGACCAGCTTGGCGACCCACGGCTTGTTCCGGTCGGCCTCGCGAATCGCGATGATGTTCACGTACGGACCTTTCGGGTCCTCGACTGCAATCGCGTCCTGCTTCGGCTTCAGACCGGCTTCCATCGCGAAGTTCGTGTTGATCGCGGCAACGTCCACGTCGTTCAACGAGCGCGGAATTTGTGCTGCGTCAAGTTCGACGATCTTCAGCTTCTTCGGGTTGTCGACGATGTCAAGCGGCGTCGCCTTCAGTCCCGCATCGGCGCGCAGCTTCAGCAGCCCCTGCTTCTGCAGCAGCAACAGGGCCCGGCCGCCATTGGTCGGATCGTTCGGCACCGCGATCTGCGCGCCCGGCTGCAGTTCGGCGAGCGTCTTCACCTTCTTCGAATAGATGCCCATCGGGTACGTGACCGTGTCCGCGATCCGGATCAGTTTGTAGCCGCGATCCTTCACCTGCGCCTGCAAGTACGGGTCGTGCTGATAGCTGTTCGCGTCCAGATCGCCGCCGGCGAGTGCCGCGTTCGGCTGCACGTAGTCGGAAAATTCGATGACCTTGATGTTCAGACCGTTCTTCGCCGCGACCGTCTTCACGACTTCCATGATTTGCGCATGCGGGCCACCGGTGACGCCGACCTTGATCGTGTCTTCGGCGTGGGCCGCGGTAGCGAACAGCGACGCGGCGCCAAACGCGGCGGCGAGCTTGAGAATGAAACGACGTTGCATGATGGACCTTTTCGAATCTACCGACTCTGTTAGCGGGTTCCGATGACCCGTGTTTATTTATGGCTCAAACGACGCACGAGCCAGTCCCCGAACGACTGCACCAACTGCACGAAGACGATCAGAATGACGACCACCGTCAGCATCACTTCCGGCAGGAAACGCTGATACCCGTAGCGAATGCCGAGGTCGCCCAGGCCGCCGCCGCCGATCGCGCCAGCCATTGCCGAATAGCCGACCAGCGACACGAAGGTGATCGTCAAACCGGCGACCACGCCCGGCAGCGATTCCGGCAGCAGCACCTTGAAGACGATCTGGCTGGTGGTCGCGCCCATGGCCTGCGCCGCTTCGATCAGCCCGCGATCGACTTCGCGCAGCGCGGTCTCGACCAGTCGCGCGATGAACGGCGCGGCGGCGATCGTCAGCGGCACGATAGCCGCCGCGGTCCCGATCGACGAACCCACCACGAGGCGCGTGAACGGAATCACCGCCACCAGCAGGATGATGAACGGCGTCGAGCGGACCGCATTGACGACCACGCCCATCACACGATTCACCCCGACGTTCTCCAGCACGCCCTGACGGTCCGTCAGATACAGCAACACGCCGAGCGGCAATCCCACCAACGCGCCGACCAGCCCGGAAATGCCTACCATTACGAGTGTTTCCCAGAACGACTGGACGAACATATCGAACATTTCACTCAACATGCGAGAGTTCCTCCACCACCACGCCCTGTTCACGCAGATACGTCAGCGCCTGCGCCACCTTCGCCGGTTCGCCGCCCGCGAGCACCGCGAGCGAGCCGAACGCCTGCCCCTGGATCTCGTCGATCTGGCCGTGCAGGATGTTGAAGTCGAGTTCGTAGCGGCGAATCGTTTCCGACAGAATCGGCTGATCGACGCCGGAGCCCGTGAACGCGAGCCGCAGCAGGTGGCCGCTGCCGGTCTTCAGGCGTTGCGCGACACGCGCCTTCATCGCCGGCGGCAGTTCCTGCGCGATCACGTCGCCGATCAGCGCGCGCGTGACCTCATGATGCGGTTGCAGGAACACGTCGATCACCTTGCCTTCTTCGACCACACGACCCGCATCCAGCACCGCGACGCGGTCGCAGACCTGCTTGATCACGTCCATCTGGTGCGTGATCAGCACGATCGTCAGGTTCAGTTCGCGGTTGATGCGCTTGAGCAGTTCGAGGATCGCCCGCGTGGTTTCGGGATCGAGCGCGGACGTCGCTTCGTCGGAGAGCAGCACTTTCGGCTTGCTCGCCAGCGCGCGCGCAATGCCGACGCGCTGCTTCTGTCCGCCGCTGATCTGCGCCGGATAGCGATCCTTCTGCGCCGACAGGCCGACCAGTTCGAGCAGCGGCAGCACGTTCGCTTCGATTTCGTCGCGCTTCATGCCGGCGAGTTCGAGCGGCAACGCGACGTTCTCGTACACGGTGCGCGACGACAGCAGGTTGAAGTGCTGGAAGATCATGCCGATCTCGCGGCGCGCCTCGCGCAATTGCGCGGCGGGCAGCGTGGTCAGATCGCGGCCGTTGACGACGATGTTGCCTTCAGACGGGCGGGTCAGCAGATTGAGGGTGCGCACGAGCGTACTCTTGCCCGCGCCGCTGCGGCCGATGATGCCAAACACCTCGCCCGCAGGAATCGACAGATTGACGTTGTGCAGCGCCTCGACCCAGCCCCGGGGCCCGGCGAACCGCTGGGAAATATTGCGTATTTCGATCATGGAAAAACGAAACGGCGGAGTCTGTCCGAGCGTTGTGCGCTCCCGACAAGCGGCCGCCGTTGCTTTTATTGGGATTTGAGCCTGTAATTCTACCGCAGCGCCGACATTCCCTTTAATAATCAATTCCGATCTTTTCATAACCTGCAAGCATTAGAGGCACGCGTGGTGCGAGATGCTCGCGCGCGGAGTGCCGCTGCGACTATGATCGGGCGAAACAAAATCAGGACGGGCCGTAGCCATGCAAACATCCCAAAGCAACCATGTGCGCTCCAGCGGGGGCGACCGGAACGCCAGCGCGCCGCAGCGCTCGTCGGTCACGACCGCCGACGGCGTGGAACTGCCGCTGTACCGCTGGCCGGCCATCGGGCCGATGCGCGCGACGGTCGCGCTGCTGCACGGACTGGCCGAGCACGCCGGCCGCTACGCCGCGCTGGCTGGCCGGCTGAACGCGGCCGGCGTCGAACTGGTTGCGATCGACTTGCGCGGCCACGGCGAGGCGCCCGGCAAGCGGGCCTATGTGAAGCGTTTCGACGACTATCTGCGCGACGCGCAGGCCTTGCTCGACGCCGCCGCGCAAAGCTGCGTCCCGCTCTTTCTGATGGGACACAGCATGGGCGGCACGGTGGCTGCACTGTATGCAATCGAGCGCCTCGACGCGACCGGCCGCCGGCTCAGTGGCCTGATCCTGTCGAGCCCGGCGCTCGCGCCAGGGCGCGACGTGCCGCGCTGGATGCTCAAGCTGAGCCAGGTAATCAGCCGCCTCTACCCGAGCTTCCCGGCAATGAAAATCGACGCCGCATTGCTATCGCGCCTTCAGCCGGTGGTGAACGCCAATCGCAACGATCCGCTCGTGCATCACGGCGCGATTCCCGCGCGCACCGGCGCGGAGCTGCTGCTGGCGATGGCGCGGATCGAACGTGGCCGGGCGAGCCTGCGCATGCCGCTGCTGGTGTATCACGGCACCGCCGACAAACTCACCGAGCCCGAAGGCAGCCGCGAATTCGGTCAGCACGCGGGCTCGCCGGACAAGACGCTGACGCTGCATGAGGGCAGCTATCACGAGACGATGAACGATCTCGACCGCGACCGGGTGATTGGGGCGCTGATCGACTGGATCGAAAAGCGGGTTGGCCGAGGCTGAACGCGTGACGCTGTTGTGAAGCGCGGTTCTTGTTCGCCCGCTTGCCCGCTGGCTGGCTCGCCCGAAGAAGGCTGGAACGCGATGCTCGACGAATGGCGGCAGCCCTTGCGACCGCCTAGCGCTTCCAGTCCGGCGCGCGTTTGTCAATGAACGCCTGTACGCCTTCGAGCGCCGAGTCGTCCATCATGTTGCAGGCCATCGTCTGGCCGGCGAGCTGGTAAGCCGCCTCGACACCCATTTCGAGCTGGCGATAGAAGAGACCCTTGCCGGCGCGCACGGCGTCGACGGGTTTCGCGCAGATGCTGGCGGCAAGTTGCGCAAGCTCCGCGTCGAGCGCATCGGCCGGGACCACGCGGTTCACGAGGCCCTGCTGCTTCGCTTCGGCGGCATCAATGAAGTCGCCGGTCAGCAGCATTTCAAGCGCCGCCTTGCGCGACAGGTTGCGTGACAGCGGCACCGAAGGCGTCGCGCAGAAGAGCCCCAGGTTCACGCCCGAGACCGCGAAACGCGCGGTCTCGGCCGCGACCGCCAGATCGCACATCGCCACCAGTTGACAGCCGGCCGCCGTCGCAATGCCCTGCACCCGCGCGATCACCGGTTGCGGCAGACGCTGGATCGTCATCATCAGCTTCGTGCAGCGGGCGAACAGCCGCTGATAGTACGCCAGCGACGGCGCCGCGCGCATTTCCTTCAGATCGTGGCCCGCGCAGAACGCACGCCCCGCGCCGGCAATCACGACCACGCGCGCATCCGACTGCCCAATCTCCGTCAGCGCGTTCTGCAGGTCGTCGAGCAAAGCTTCGGAGAGCGCGTTGAACGCGTCGGGCCGGTTCATCGTCAACAGCACGACGCCCGGCACCTGATACGCATCGTGTTCGATCTCGATCAGTGAAGCGCTGCGCGCGTCGGCGTTCATGGTTCGCTCCTCATTGCATTGCGTCGATGCAGCCCGTGGCGCGGCGGGCTCAGATTCCGGCCAGCGAGCGCACGTGCGCGACCACGCTGCGCCCGAGCGCCGACAGGTTGTAGCCGCCCTCGAGACAGCTGACGATCCGCCCGCGCGCATAGCGCTTCGCGATCTCGCGCACCTGATCGGTGATCCACGCGTAGTCGTCTTCGACGAGTCCCATGTTGCCGAGGTCGTCCTCGCGATGCGCGTCGAAGCCGGCCGAGATGAACAGCATCTCCGGCTTGAATTCGTGCAGGCGCGGCAGCCACAGCAGGTCCACCGCCTCACGCACCGCCATGCCGTTCGAACGCGCCGACATCGGCACGTTGCACATGTTGGGCGCCTGGTTGCCGGCGCCGGTGAACGGATAGAACGGATGCTGGAAGATGCTGCACATCAGCACGCGCGGGTCGCCCGAGAAAGCCGCTTCGGTGCCGTTGCCGTGATGCACGTCGAAGTCGATGATCGCGACACGCTCCATGCCATGCACGTCGAGCGCATGACGCGCGGCGATCGCGACGTTGTTGAAGAAGCAGAAGCCCATCGCGCGCGCCGGCTCCGCATGGTGGCCGGGCGGACGCACGCTGCAGAAGGCATTGTCGTAGCGGCCTTCGATCACCGCGTCCGTCGCTGCCACCGCGGCGCCCGCCGCGCGCAACGCGGCTTGCAGCGTGTACCGGTTCATCGTCGTGTCGGGGTCGATTTCGGCGAGGCCTGCGGCGGGCGAACGGCTGCGGATGTAATCGACATGCGCTTGCGTATGCACGCGCAACAAAGCGGCCTCATCGGCGAGCGGCGCCGACTCGCGCTCGATCAGCGAGTCGATGCGGCTCGCGATCAATTGATCTTCGATCGCCTGCAGGCGCGCGGGACATTCGGGATGCCATTGCCCCATGTCGTGCAGCAGACAGTCGGCGTGAGAGTAGAAACCTGTTGCCATGATTTTTTTTCTGCGGCGCGGCGCCTTCGATGCGCGCGCAGCGTGTCTCCTTCCAGGGGGGCGCACCCTCGGCGCGCCAACATTCGTCAAGTTACCACACGATGCCGCCGTGGCGCGTTCAGCATGGTTTTGCGGAAGGCGTCGGGTATACTGCCCCGATCTGTTTTTCCCCTGTCTCTCACGCACTGCGCCCCTTGCTCACTATGACCGTCAAGCTTGCTCTGTCCGCACGAAACCGGCTTCGCATCAGCACGCTGGCCGCCTCTCTGTCCGTCGCATCGTGCATGTTCATGGCAACCAGTCCGGCGTTCGCGCAAAGTGCCAGCAAGAAGCCGCCGGTGCTGATCGCGCAAAGCCAACCGCAACCCACTGTGCCGCAAGGGCAAACGTTCGAGGAAGAGATCATTCCGCAGCGCTACGCGAATAATCCCAATGTCGACGCGTTCATCAACGACATGGTCGCGCGCTACGACTTCGACGAACCGGCACTGCATGCCTTGTTTTCCGGCGTCAGCTATTCGGCGACCGCGGTCAAGCTCGTCACGCCGTCGCCTTCGCCAACTGTGAAGAACTGGCGCGTGTACCAGTCGCGCTTTCTCGACCCGGTCCGCATCAATGCCGGCGTGCGCTTCTGGCGCGCGAACCAGGCCACGCTGCAACGCGCATACGAAGAGTTCGGCGTGCCGCCGGAGATAATCGTCGGCATCATCGGCGTGGAGACGATCTACGGTCGCTACATGGGCAACTTCCGCGTGCTCGACGCACTGACCACGCTCAGCTTCGATTACCCGAACACCGCCAATCGCGCGGATCGCCAGGCGACCTTCCGCAAGAATCTCGAAGACTACCTGGTATGGACGCGCGACGCGCAGATCGATCCGACCACGGTGCTCGGCTCCTATACCGGCGCGATCGGCATTCCGCAGTTCCTGCCGAGCAGCATCGTGCAATACGCGGTGAATTACGACGGCAACAAGCGGATTGACCTGCGCACCAGCGAGGCGGATGCGATCGGCAGCGTGGCGAACTATCTGCGTCAGAACGGTTGGGAAAGCGGCCGGCCGGTGGTGTGGCGGATCGGCTCGGACGCCGGCAGCCTGGGCGTTGCGCAAGCGGCCGCCGACGGCCAGCCGGAGCCGCACTGGCCGCTCGACCAGTTGCTGCGCGCCGGTCTGCTGCTGAACGAACCGGGCGTGGATGTCGCGGCGGAAGCCGGTACGCCGGTGACGGTGGTGGACCTGCCGTCGCCGGGACGCGGCACCGAGTTCAAGCTGGGACTGAAGAACTTCTACGTGCTGACGCGCTATAACCGCAGTTTCTTTTATGCGCTCGCGGTGTATCAGTTGGGTCAGCGGGTCAAGGCGCAGATGCAGGCGGGCGATGCGGCGAACGCCGTCAATGGCGCGGCGCCGCCGAACGGGGCTTCGCAATAAAGCCTGGTGCGGGCGCCGCGCGCGCTCCACCGAGCGACATAAAAAAAGCGCCGGCCGGCGCTTTTTTATTGGCTGGCGTAACGACGCTCGCTCAAGCGGGAAACACCCCAGTCGACAGATACCGGTCGCCGCGATCGCAGACGATGAACACGATCGTCGCATTCTCGAGCTGGCGCGCGACGCGCAGCGCCACTTCGCACGCGCCGCCCGACGAGATGCCCGCGAAGATGCCTTCGACGGATGCCATCCGGCGCGCCATGGCTTCGGCCGCGGCCTGGCTCACGTTCTCGACGCGATCCACGCGGCTGCGGTCGAAAATTTTCGGCAGATAGGCCTCCGGCCATTTGCGGATACCTGGAATGCGTGACCCTTCCTCGGGTTGCGCACCAATGATCTCGATCGCCTGATTCTGCGTTTTCAGATAGGTTGACACGCCCATGATCGTGCCGGTCGTACCCATCGACGACACGAAGTGCGTGATGCGCCCTTCGGTGTCGCGCCAGACTTCCGGGCCCGTGCCCTCGATATGCGAGGCCGGATTGTCCGGATTCGCGAACTGGTCGAGGATGGTGCCCTTGCCTTCGCGCTGCATCTGTTCGGCCAGATCGCGCGCGTACTCCATGCCGCCGGTGACGGGCGTCAGAACGATCTGCGCGCCATACGCCGCCATGCTCTGACGGCGTTCCACCGACAGATCTTCCGGCATGATCAGGACCATCTTGTAGCCACGGATCGCGGCCGTCATCGCGAGCGCAATGCCGGTGTTGCCGCTGGTCGGTTCGATCAGCGTGTCGCCCGGCTTGATGCGCCCGCGCGCTTCCGCTTTCTTGATCATCGACAAGGCCGGGCGATCCTTCACCGACCCCGCGGGATTATTGCCCTCCAGCTTCGCAAGAATCACGTTATTGCGGCTGCGGATCTCGTCGTCAGGGAGTCGGACGAGTTGCACGAGCGGCGTATTGCCGATCGTATCTTCAATCGTTTTGTAGGCCATATCGGTTCTGGTGCTGTCGATGCGCGGAGTCTTCAATCCATCGATTCTAAACCACCATGCCCGCGGCTGCCGTTCGGCCCTTCTGCCCGCATGGATGCACGCGATCACCGGCGGCGTGTGCGACGCCATCCCGACCTGCAAGAAGCGGTACTTAAGCCGTGCGCTCGCCACGCAAAAAGCCCGCGGCTGAGCACCGCGGGAGCCAGTCATCTGCATGACAGCTGAAGGAGTGCTCTTTTCACTCCGACCATGAAGGGGGCGACGGTAGCGAACCGCGCGCGCAGTGAGCAGCCCTGCGCGCACGAGCCGCTTCAGGCTATTTCTTCACCGCCACAGAGGGATTGCTTTTGGACGCGTCGGCCGAAGCGGCCGCGCCTTTGGTCTGTGCAGACGCCGCAACCTGCGCGTTAGCAGCCGCGCCAGCCGGACCGACAGCGAGACCCTCCGCCTGCAGGCGCTCGACGGTATGCCCGCCCAGGCCTTTGACGCGCTTGCCGAGATCGGCCGGATCCTTGAACGGACCATGCGCTGCACGCTCGTCGAGAATGGCTTTCGCTTTGGCAGGACCGATGCCCTTGATGCCGCGCAGCGCGTCCTCGTTGGCGGTGTTGACGTCGACCGCCGCATACGCGTGGCCGAAAGCGGCGAGCATGGCCGCGGTAACCAGAATTTTTCGAAACATATGGAATCTCCCTCGTACAACCGGTTGGCGACCATCACCAACCGGGAGATTCCAGTTTAAAGAGGGATCCGAAAGATTTACACCTGGCCGAATAGCCAACGTATGTAACGATCGACCCCTTCCTGCACGCTCAGGAACGGCGCGTCGTAGCCGGCCGCGCGCAGCTTCGACTGGTCGGCTTGCGTGAAGCACTGGTACTTGCCGCGCAGTGCGTCGGGAAACGAAATGTATTCGATCAGCCCGCGCTGCACCTGATCCGCGAGTGACAGCGCCGGTTCGTGGTTCAGCGCGCGCAAGGTATTGACCACCGTGCTCGCGATGTCGTTGAACGGTTGCGCGCGGCCGCTGCCCAGATTGAAGATTCCCGACTTGTCCGGGTTGTCGAGGAAGAACAGGTTGACCTTCACCACGTCTTCGACGGACACGAAATCGCGCGTCTGCTCGCCGGCGGCATAGCCGTTGTATTCACCGAACAGCTTGACCTTGCCTTCGGAGCGGAACTGGTTGAAGTTGTGAAACGCGACCGACGCCATGCGCGCTTTATGCGTTTCGCGCGGCCCGTACACGTTGAAGTAGCGAAAGCCCGCAATCTGGCTCTTGGCGGTGGGCAGCACGCGGCGAATCACCTGATCGAACAGGAACTTCGAATAGCCGTACACGTTCAGCGGCTGCTCGACTTCGCGCTCTTCGACAAAGCGGCTCGATCCGCCATACGTGGCCGCCGACGACGCGTACAGAAACTGGATGTTCTGCGCGAGGCAGACATCGAGCACGTCGCGGCTATAGCGGAAGTTGTTGTCCATCATGTAGCGGCCGTCGGTTTCCATCGTGTCCGAGCAGGCGCCTTCATGGAAAATCGCGCGCACCTTGCCGAAGTCGCCGCGCCTGAAGCGCTCGACGAATTCGGTCTTGTCGAGATAGTCGTCGATTTCGCAGTCGACCAGATTCTTGAACTTGTCCGCGCGCGTCAGATTGTCGACAGCGATGATGCGTTGTTCGCCGCGCTCGTTGAGCGCCTTCACGAGATTGCTGCCGATGAAACCGGCCGCGCCGGTGACGATGAGGGTCATGATGATCCTGCGGTAATGAGCCTTGCATGGGATCGGAGTAAGCGCTAAAGCGCTAACTCCGATCGACAGCCTTGCATGGGATCGGAGTAAGCGCTAAAGCGCTAACTCCGATCGACACATCCAGTTGACGCCCGCGAATCCCTGTTGCACGTCGCCGGCAGGCGCATGGCCAGGGATCCGGCCGGCCGCATCAATGAAAGAGTTCGTCGTAGTCGACGGTGGCGGTGCCGAGTTTGCCGACCACGATGCCGGCCGCGCGATTCGCGAGGCCAACCGCTTCGACCAGCGTGAGACCCGCGCCCAGCATGGCGGCGAGCGTGGCGATCACGGTGTCGCCCGCACCCGAAACATCATACACTTCGCGGGCGACGGCCGAAGCGTGCAGGACGCCGTCGTCGGAGAAGAGCGTCATGCCCTCTTCCGAGCGCGTCAACAGCAACGCCTTGAACGCCAGCTCGGCGCGCAGCTTCGTCACGCGCGCAAGCAGATCCTCTTCGGATTTCCATTGACCGACGACCTCGCGCAACTCGGCGCGATTTGGTGTGATCAGCGTCGCGCCGCGATAGCGCTCCCAGTCATCGCCCTTCGGATCGACCAGCACCGGCTTGCCCGCTGCATTCGCCTTCGCGATCATCTGCGTGACGTGGGTCAGGCCGCCCTTCGCGTAGTCGGACATCAGGATCACGTCGTGCAACGGCAGCAACTCGTCGAAACGCGCGAGACCCGCGAGCAGCACTTCGTGCGCCGGCGAGTTTTCGAAGTCGACCCGCAGCAACTGCTGCTGACGCGACAGCACGCGCAGCTTGATCGTGGTGAGGAGCGCCGGGTCGCGTTCGAGATGCGGCGTCACCCCGCTTTCGCTGAGCAAATTGACGATGCGCTCGCCGGGTTCGTCATGGCCGACCACGCACAGCAGACCGGCTTGCGCGCCGAGCGCGACCGCGTTGCGCGCGACGTTCGCCGCGCCGCCGAGGCGGTCTTCCTGGCGCTGCACATGCACCACCGGCACCGGCGCTTCCGGCGAAATACGGTTCACGTCGCCGAACCAGTAACGGTCGAGCATCACGTCGCCGACCACCAGCACGCGCGCCGCGCTGAGCTGCGCGCGCGGCACGACCGGCAACTGCGGCGCCGGTGTGGACGCGGGAGCCCCCGGCATGGCCTCAGGCATCGGCCGGAAGTTCAGAGGGTTGGGCATATGGGCGTCCAATCGAGTGATAGTCGATGCCGAGTTCGGTCATCGCGTCCGGTTCGTACAGGTTGCGGCCGTCGAAAATCAGCGGTGACTTCAGCACCGATTTCAGGTGCACGAAATCCGGACTCTTGAATTCCTTCCATTCGGTCACGATCACGAGGGCATCGGCGCCGGTCAGCGTTTCGTCCTGCATGCTCGTGAAGGTCAGACGCGCGAGTTGCTCAGGCGCATCGTGCAGATCGATCGCGAACACGCGACGCGCTTCAGTCACGGCGACCGGATCGTACGCGCGCACCTGGGCGCCGCACGCCAGCAGTTCGGCGATCACACGACGGCTCGGCGCTTCGCGCATGTCGTCGGTATTCGGCTTGAACGCGAGGCCCCACACCGCGAACGTGCGGCCGCTCAGATCTTCACCGAGCCTCGCCGTGATCTTGTGAATCAGCACGTCCTTCTGCCTGTCATTCACGTCCTCGACCGCTTCGAGAATGCGCAGATTGTGGCCGCTCTCGCTGGCGGTGCGAATCAGCGCCTGCACATCCTTCGGGAAGCACGAGCCGCCGTAGCCGCAACCGGCATACAGGAAGTGATAGCCGATCCGCGGGTCCGAGCCGATGCCGCGACGCACCGCTTCGATATCCGCGCCGACCCGGTCCGCCAGATTCGACATCTCGTTCATGAACGAGATGCGCGTGGCGAGCATCGCATTGGCCGCGTATTTGGTGAATTCGGCCGAGCGCACGTCCATGTACAGCGTGCGTTCGTGATTGCGGTTGAACGGTGCGTACAGACGCTTCATCAGTTCGCGCGCACGCAGGCCGGCTTCATCTTCGTCGCTGCCGATCACGATGCGATCGGGGCGCATGAAGTCGTCGACGGCCGCGCCTTCCTTCAGAAACTCGGGGTTGGACACCACCGAAAAGCGATGCTGTGCGCTGTTGCCAAGCCCGCGTTTGGCCAGTTCCTCGTCGATCACCGCGCGCACTCGCTGCGCGGTGCCGACCGGCACCGTCGATTTGTCGACGATCACCTTGAAGCCGTTCATCGTGCGGCCGATGTTGCGGGCCGCCTCGAGCACGTATTGCAGATCGGCCGAGCCGTCTTCGTCCGGCGGCGTGCCGACGGCGATGAACTGCACGTCGCCATGCGCGACGCTCGCTTCGACATCCGTCGAAAACGTGATGCGGCGAGCCGCGCGTGTGCGGGCGATCATCTCCTGCAAACCGGGCTCGTGAATGGGCACGCCGCCGTTGTTGAGGATTTCGATCTTGCGCGGATCGACGTCGAGACAGAATACGTCGTGACCGATCTCGGCGAGACACGCGCCAGTGACGAGGCCGACATAGCCCGTGCCAATAATGGTGATTTTCATACGCTTTCTGGTAGAGGGTTCCGGTGATGATTGCCGGTCATGATGCCGGTGATGATCTCGTTGCGAACTCCGCCCGCGCAGACGCTGCCGCCATAGGCGCGGCGCGGCGGCCGCGCGGCCGAAGCCGCCACCGCCGCCGTAGCGTCAGCTCGACGCGGTAATTGGTTCGACGCGACGCGGTGCATAGGTTTCCCACCCGCTGCAACCTGGGCACTGCCAATAGAAAAGCCGCGCCCTGAAACCGCAATTCTGGCACGTATAGCGCGGCAGATTTTTGGTGCGCTGACGGATCAGCGTACGCATCAGTTCGAGCTCGCTGCGCCGCGGCTCTTCCGCGACGGCTTGCTGCGCCTCGAGCAGGCGCGTCATGCCGGCCAGATTCGGCGACTTCTGCATCTGCGAGCGCGCCAGCGCGTGCGCCGCATCGGGCCCGCGCAACGACGCGACGTGCTGATAAGCCACATCGAGCAAATCGTTGCTCGGATGGCGATCGACCCACGTGGTGAGCAGGTCGGCGCCATCCTGCGGACGGCCGAGCGCCTCGTAGGCCTTCATGATTTTTTCCGCGACCAGCGGCAGATAGGCCGGATTCTGTTCCTCGACGCGCCGCCACTGCGCAATGGCCGCTTCCTGCGCACCGCCGGCGGCGTCGACGTCACCGAACAGGATCGTCGCGCGCACGTTGGTCGGGTTCGCCTTCAGCGCGAAGCCGAGTTGACGGCGGGCTTCGTCCGGGCTTTTCAGCTGCAGCGCTTCCTGCGCGAGTTCGCAATGGAACTGCGCGATTTCCTTGTCGAGCGATTCGGCGCCCATCGTTTCCAGATGGCGCGCGGTATCGATCGACTTGACCCAGTCTTTCTCGATTTCGTATATGGTGAGGAGCGCGCGTTGCGCGCCCAGCGCGTAGTCGCCGGTTTCGAGCGAGCGGAAGGTTTCCTCCGCACGATCGAGCAAGCCCGCTTTCAGGAAGTCTTGCCCCAGTTCGTAGAGCGCGTGATCGCGCTCGCTGACCGGCAGATCGGCGCGGCTCAACAGATTCTGATGCACGCGAATCGCGCGGTCCGTTTCGCCGCGGCGCCGGAACAGGTTGCCCAGCGCGAAATGCAGCTCGACCGTTTCAGGGTCGAGCTTGACCACTTCGATGAACGCATCGATCGCCTTGTCCGGCTGCTCGTTGAGCAGGAAGTTCAGGCCGCGGAAATACGAGCGCGGCAGGTTGGCGCTTTCGGACAGCAGCGTCTTGAGGTCGTAGCGCGCAGCCATCCAGCCGAACGCGAAAGCGACGGGTATGACAAGCAGCCACCAGAAGTCTAGATCCATGCGATTAATGCAAATGTGCGGGAAAGCGGGAACGGAAAGCCGCGCTCAAACCGCGCGGCAGAAGGAATTTCAGATCAGCGGCGGCATGGGCGGCTGCTCGACCACCACCGGGGTTTCGCGCGCCACGCGCAACTCGCGCTTGAGCCGGCCATTTTCCATGCGCAAGCGCACCATCGCCGGCATCGACGACACCAGGCCGGCCAGCAGCCCCACCACGAAGAACGCGAGGCCGATCAGGATCAAAGGCGCCGGCCACGCGTAGCCAGCGAGGAAATTCAGCGTAGCAGGTTGTGTGTTGGAGAGCGCCAGCACCAGCAGCAGCACGAACACCAGCACACGGATCAACCAGACGATAAATTTCATGAATAGGTCTCTTGACGGCAGTTGCGGGGTGACGCCGGCTTGATGACGCGTCGCGCCACGGTGTCGCCCGCGCCGAAGTGACCCGTATTGTAATTGAAGCCCTCGCGGCTGGGCAGGAAGTGGCGGATTGTGGACTTACGCGAGGTTTATCTTGCCGCAAACGGATGCGTGGGTGCGTGCGTCTGATTTGCGTGACTAACAGGTGCGTGGGCATGCGTAGCTGATCGCAGGAGCGAATGTGTGGACACGCGTAGCTGATTGCCGGATTGCGTGGGCTGCAACGCAGGCCTGCACGCATGCGAACCAGAACCCAAACCAGCCGCGAAAACGCCGCTCGAAAAGTACGGACGAAAAAAAAAGCGCCCGAAGGCGCTTTTTCTGGTCTTTTGCCGACTGGCTTTGGCCGCTGACGCTACCAATGCCACGCTGCAAAACGCACAACGGAGCATTTACAGGTCGTCATCCGGCTCTTCGACCTTCAACGGCTCGCCCGCGCGACGATCCACCCGCTCACGCAATTCCTTGCCCGGCTTGAAGTGCGGTACGTACTTCTCAGGTACCAACACCTTCTCGCCCGACTTCGGATTACGTCCGACGCGGGAGGGACGGCGGTTGAGGCCGAAGCTGCCGAAGCCGCGAATTTCGATGCGATGACCGTTGGCAAGCGCCTCCGACATCGCATCAAGCATCGTCTTCACCGCGAAATCCGCATCTTTGAGTACAAGCTGCGGAAATCGCGTAGCCAGCTGGGCGACCAGTTCCGATTTGGTCATACTGCAGCAGACCTCTCAGGCTTACTGGTTCTGGCCGTCGAGCTTGGCCTTCAGCAGCGCGCCGAGGTTCGTCGTGCCGGTGGCAGCCGTGCTCGAATCCGACGAAGCCAAGCCACGGATGGCTTCCTGTTGCTCAGCCGAATCCTTGGCCTTGATCGACAGGTTGATGCCACGCGACTTGCGATCGATGTTGATGATCATCGCGTTGACCTTGTCGCCTTCCTTCAGCACGTTGCGAGCATCTTCCACGCGGTCTTGGGCGATCTCCGAAGCGCGCAGATAACCTTCGACTTCCGCCGACAGCTGAACCACCGCACCCTTCGCGTCCACCGTCTTGACCACGCCGTCGACGATCGAACCCTTGTCGTTCATGGCAACGAAGTTGCTGAACGGGTCGCCTTCGAGCTGCTTGATGCCCAGCGAAATACGTTCCTTCTCGACGTCGATGCCGAGAACGATCGCTTCCACTTCGTCGCCCTTCTTGTACTTGCGAACTGCTTCTTCGCCCGTTTCGCTCCACGACAGGTCCGACAGGTGAACCAGACCGTCGATGCCGCCCGGCAGACCGATGAAGACGCCGAAGTCGGTGATCGACTTGATTGCGCCTTGCAGCTTGTCGCCCTTCTTGAAGTTGCGGCTGAAATCGTCCCACGGGTTCGGCTTGCACTGCTTCATGCCGAGGCTGATACGGCGGCGGTCTTCGTCGATTTCGAGAACCATGACTTCGACTTCGTCGCCCAGTTGCACGACCTTCGACGGTGCAACGTTCTTGTTCGTCCAGTCCATTTCCGACACGTGGACGAGGCCTTCGATGCCCGATTCCACTTCGACGAATGCGCCGTAGTCGGTGATGTTGGTGACCTTACCGAACAGGCGCGTGCCCGACGGGTAACGGCGCGAGATGCCTTCCCACGGATCGTCGCCCAGTTGCTTGATGCCCAGCGAAACGCGGTTCTTCTCTTGATCGAACTTGAGGATCTTCGCGGTGACTTCCTGGCCAACCGACAGCACTTCGCTCGGGTGACGCACACGACGCCATGCGATGTCGGTGATGTGCAGCAGGCCGTCGATACCGCCGAGGTCCACGAACGCGCCGTAGTCGGTGATGTTCTTCACCACGCCTTCGACGATCGCGCCTTCCTTCAGCGTTTCGAGCAGCTTTGCGCGCTCTTCGCCCTGGGTCGCTTCGATCACGGCACGGCGCGACAGCACGACGTTGTTACGCTTGCGGTCGAGCTTGATGACGCGGAATTCCAGCGTCTTGCCTTCGTACGGGGTCGTGTCCTTGACCGGACGCGTGTCGACCAGCGAACCCGGCAGGAACGCGCGGATGCCGTTGACCATCACGGTCATGCCGCCCTTGACCTTGCCCGTGATCGTGCCGGTCACGAGTTCGTTGTTGTCGAGAGCCTTTTCCAGCGACAGCCACGAAGCGAGGCGCTTCGCCTTGTCGCGCGACAGGATCGTGTCGCCGTAGCCGTTTTCCAGCGCGTCGATCGCGACGGAAACGAAGTCGCCCGCCTGCACTTCTACCTCGCCCGCATCGTTGAGGAACTCTTCGAGCGGGATGTAGGCTTCGGACTTGAGACCAGCGTTGACGACCACGAAGTTGTGGTCAACGCGCACGACTTCGGCGGAGATCACTTCGCCGGCGCGCATGTCTTGCTTGGTCAGCGACTCTTCGAACAGAGCCGCAAAAGATTCGGTATTCGGGGTAGAGGTTTGCAGGTCGGACATAAAAATCAAAATTTGCATGGTTCGCGCGGTGCCCGGCTGGCCGGACGGTCAGCCACAACGGCCAGGAATGCGAATGCCACGCGGGGTTAAAGGGTTAATACAACGCTTCACGACAACGGTGAAGCACCTACCGACAACGAGATTTTTACTGCACCAGCCGCTGATGTACAACTCGTACTTCCATCAGGCTTGCGGGACTAAAGCTTCATACCATTGCACCACCTGCTCGACCGCCTGGTCGACCGACAATGCGGAGGTATCAAGCAGCTTTGCATCCGCTGCGGCCTTGAGCGGCGCGGCTGCGCGCTGACTGTCGCGCTCGTCGCGCTCACGCAAATCCCGGAGCAAGTCATCTATATTAGCAGAAAATCCTTTTTGGATCAATTGCTTATGCCGGCGCGCCGCGCGGGCCTCGACGCTGGCGGTCATGAACACCTTCAGCACGGCGTCCTGGAAGATTACCGTGCCCATGTCGCGGCCATCGGCAACCAATCCCGGCTCCTTGCGGAAAGCCCGCTGACGCGCCACCAGCGCGGCTCGCACGGGGGCGTGCACGGCGATCGCCGACGCGCGGCTGCCGACTTCCTCGGCGCGAATTTCGGCCGACACGTCGGCGCCGTCGAGCTGCGCGAGCCCCTCGCGAAACGTGATATGCAGGTCGTCGATCAATTGGACAAGGGCGTCGGCGTCGTCTGCCGCGACGCCGTAGCGCAGGCTGGCCAGCGCGGCAAGCCGGTACAGCGCGCCGCTATCCAGCAGGTGAAAACCGAGGCTCGCGGCAACCAGCGCGGCCACGGTGCCTTTGCCGGAGGCACTCGGGCCGTCGATCGTAATGACGGGCGTCTGGTGAAAAGGACGGGTCGGTTTCATCGAAAAAGTCGCACGTCAGTCGATTGTGGGTCGAATCATGGTTGGGCAAGCGCGGTGAAGCGCTCGAAATAATCGGGGAAAGTCTTGCCGACGCACTTCGGGTCGTTGATCCGGACCGGCACGCCGCCCAAGCTCACGAGCGAGAAGCACATGGCCATCCGGTGGTCGTCGTAGGTGTCGATCGAAGCGTTCGGAATCAGCTTTTCGGGCGGCGTGACGACGAGGAAATCCTCGCCCTCCCGCACCTTGGCGCCGACCTTGCGCAGCTCCGTCGCCATCGCGGCGATCCGGTCGGTTTCCTTCACGCGCCAGCTCGCGATGTTGCGCAGCGTGGTCGTGCCGTCCGCGAACAGCGCGGCGACGGCGATCGTCATCGCGGCGTCGGGGATCAGGTTGAAGTCCATGTCGATCGGATCGAGCTTGCCGTGGTCGTTGCCGACGCCGCGCACTTCGATCCAGTCGTCGCCCATCTGCAAGTTCGCGCCCATCTTGATGAGCGCATCGGCAAAACCGACGTCGCCCTGGATGCTCGCGCGGCCCACGCCTTCCACTCTCAGCGGGCCGCCGCCGAGCGCGCCGGCCGCGAGAAAATACGATGCGGACGACGCATCGCCCTCCACCATGATCGTGCCCGGCGACCGATAGCGCTGCCCCGCCGGCACGACGAACTGGTGCCAGCCATGACGCTCGACCTTGATGCCGAAGCGCGCCATCAGCTTGATAGTGATCTCGATGTACGGCTTCGAGATCAGTTCGCCGTCCACCTGCACGGTGCTCACGCCGCTTTGGGTGCGCAGCAGCGGCAGCGTCATCAGCAGCGACGTCAGGAACTGGCTCGACACGTCGCCGCGCACGCGGATCGGCGCGTCGGCGGCAATCTGCGCCGGGCGAATCCGCAGCGGCGGATAGCCTTCGCTCTCTTCGTAGTCGATCTTCGCGCCGATCTGGCGCAAGCCGTCGACCAGATCGCCGATCGGCCGCTCGTGCATGCGCGGCACGCCGTGGATCCGATAGTCGCCGCCGTTCACGGCTAACGCCGCGGTCAGCGGACGCACCGCCGTGCCCGCATTGCCAAGGAACAGATCGGCCTGGCGCGCGGTGAACGCACCGCGCGTGCCGGTCACGACGCAGGTGTCGCCGTCGCGCTTCAGACGCACGCCGAGCTTTTCGAGCGCGTCGAGCATCACGCGGGTGTCGTCGGAGTCGAGCAGGTTCGTGATCGTCGTTTCGCCTTCGGCGAGCGCCGCGAGCAGCAACACCCGGTTCGAAATGCTCTTCGAGCCTCGCAGACGAACCGTGCCGGACGCACGAGAAAATGGTCCGAGATCGAGGAATTCCATGATTGAGTCCAGTTTCCGGTTATTTCGACGCGTCGCTCTGGGCCATGCCCGTCGCGCGCTGTTCCTGCCACTCGGTGCGCGCCACTCGCGAACGCGCGAAGATGGCTTCGAGCGCGGCGCCGTCGGCGGCTTCGATCGCCGTGCGCAGGCGCGCGAGCACTGCCGTATAGGCGTCGAGCTCATCGAGCAGCGCGATGCGATTGGCGACGCACACGTCGCGCCACATTTCCGGGCTCGACGCGGCGATGCGCGTGAAGTCGCGGAAGCCGCCCGCCGCGAATGAGAATTTCAACGCGGCGTCGGGCGAATTGAGAATCTGCTCGACCAGCGCGAACGACAGCACATGCGGCAAATGACTGACCGATGCGAACACGCGGTCGTGCTGCTCGGGCGTCATTTCGCGCACGAGGGCGCCGGTGGCGCGCCACATCCCCGCGACCCGCTCGACCGCTTGCGGCGCATTCTCCGGCAGCGGGCACAGCACGACGTTGCGGTTCACATACAGATCGGGCAACGCGGCGTCCACGCCGCTCGACTCACGGCCGGCAATCGGATGTCCCGGCACGAATTGGCCGATCCGCGCGCCGAGCGCTGCGCGGGCCGCGCCGACCACGTCCGATTTGGTGCTGCCGGCATCGGTGACGATCGTGTCCGCGTCGAGATACGGCGCGATGCGCGCGAGCAGCGGCTGCGTCTGCGCGACGGGCGCCGCCAGCAGCACGAGGTCCGCGCCGGACAGCGCTTCACGCAGCGCGGCGTCGTCGTTCAGCGCCGCGGCGCCGTCGATCACACCCAAGGCCAAAGCGCGCTCGCTCGACGCGGACGAGCGTCCGACGCCGATCACCGTGCGTGCCCCGTCGGCCTCGCCGCGTTCGCGCAGCGCGCGCGCGAGCGATCCGCCGATCAGGCCGACACCAAAAATCACCAGCTTGTTAAAAGAAAACGCGGCCACGTCGGTCACAGAAAAAGCGCGCCACTCATGCCGATGAGGTTTGCCGATCAGGCGCGCGGGTCAAGGATTACCGCTTACGCGGTGGCGAGCGTCTTTTCGAGCGCCGCGAGGAACGCTTCGTTTTCTTCCGGCAGGCCGATCGTAATACGCAGCCATTGCGGCAAACCGTAGTTGCCGACCGGACGCACGATCACGCCCTGCTTCAGCAATTCGAGGTTGACGCGGTTGCCGGCCGCTGCGTCGTCGCCGACACGCACCAGCACGAAGTTGCCGTCCGACGGCACATACTCGAGACCGAGCTTGTCGAACGCGTCGGTCAAACGGCTATAGCCTTGCGCATTCAACGCCGCGCTCTTCTCGAGAAACGCCTTGTCGTTCAGCGCGGCGATCGCCGCGGCTTGCGCGAGCGTGTTCACGTTGAACGGCTGACGCAGACGATTCAGCAGATCGGTCAACTCGGGCTGCGCGATCGCGAAGCCGACGCGCAGCCCGGCGAGGCCGAACGCCTTCGAGAACGTGCGCGACACCAGCAGATTCGGGTAACGGCGCACCCATGCGATCGAGTCGTAGCGCTTTTCTTCCGGCAGGTATTCCGTGTACGCCTCGTCGAGCACGACGGCCACATGGCGCGGCACCTTGTCGAGAAACGCTTCGAGCTTCGGACCTTCGATGAACGTGCCGGTCGGGTTGTTCGGGTTGGCGACGAAGACGAGGCGCGTGTCGTCGGTGATCGCGGCGAGCATCGCGTCGAGGTCATGACCGTATTGGACGGCCGGCACGACGATCGCGCGTGCGCCCACGCCTTGCGTGGCCAGCGCGTAGACCGCGAACGAATACTGCGCGAAGACGATCGACTGCCCCTTTTCCACGAACGCATGCGCGGCGATTTCGAGGATGTCGTTGCTGCCGTTGCCGAGCGTGACCCAGTCGGCCGGCACACCATAGCGTTCGCTCAACGCGGCCTTCAGCTCGAAGCCATTCGCGTCCGGATAGCGGCCCAGTTCGCTGGCGGCTTGCACCATCGCGCGTTGCGCCGACTCCGGCATGCCGAGCGGATTCTCGTTCGATGCCAGCTTCACGATGGTCGCTTCATCCAGACCGAACTCGCGGGCCACTTCCGAAATCGGCTTGCCGGCGATGTAAGGCGCGATCGCGCGCACGTAGGAAGGACCGAAAGACACTGTCATGAATATCTCCGAACGACTATGAGTAGTTGAATGTGCGGCTGGGCGGCTGACTGCCGCCCGCGTCGCATTACCTGCATCCAGTTGCCGGCTTCCCGTTAGCGGGCGCGCGGATACGAACCGAGTATCTTCAGGAACGCGGCCTTCTCGCCGAGTTCGGTGAGCGCGGCGGCAACCGCCGGATCGTCCCGATGGCCTTCGACGTCGATGTAGAAGTAGTACTCCCACGTGCCGACGCGCGCCGGACGCGATTCGAAACGGGTCATCGACACGCTATGGCGCGCGAGCGGCTCCAGCAGCTTGACCATCGCACCGGGTTCGTTCACGACCGAAACGATCAGCGAAGTCTGGTCGTAACCGCTCGGGCCAGCCGGCTGCTTGCCGATCATCACGAAGCGCGTGCGGTTGTGCGGGTCGTCCTGGATCAGCGCGTTCACCACCTGCAAACCGTAATGGGTCGCGGCGCGATCGCCGGCGATGGCCGCGACGGTCGGATCTTCCGCCGCCATCCGTGCCGCCTCGGCATTGCTCGACACCGCCTGACGCTCCAGATGCGGCGCGTTCGTCGACAGCCAGCGCTGGCATTGCGCGAGCGCCTGCGCATGCGCGCACACCCGCTTCACGCCGGTCAAACCGCCGTCCAGCGTCAACAGATTGTGGTGAATCGGCAAGGCCAGTTCGCCGCCGATCGTCAGTTGCGTTTGCAGCAGCAGGTCGAGCGTGCGCGACACCGCGCCCTCGGTCGAATTCTCGACCGGCACGACGCCGAATTCCGCGGCGCCCGCTTCGACCGAGCGAAACACTTCGTCGATCGACGGGCACGGCAGGCCTTCGATCGACTGACCGAAGTACTCGTGCATCGCCTGTTCGCTATAGGTGCCGACCGGCCCGAGGTACGCGGCCTTGATGGTCTTTTCGAGCGCACGGCTTGCCGCCATGATCTCCCGCCAGATCGCGCTGATGTGCTCGCTCGCGAGCGGCCCTTCGCTCATGTCCTGCAAACGCGCGATCACCTGCTGTTCGCGCTCGGGCCGGAACACCGGCGCGTTGAAATGCTTCTTGACCTCGCCCACTTCGAGCGCCACCGCGGCGCGTTGATTCAGAAGTGCGATCAACTGCGCATCGAGCGCGTCGATGCGCTCGCGAAGGGGTTTGAGTCGGGTATTGAGTTCGTCGTCCATGCGTGAAAACGGTCCTGCCAGGTAACTGCTGGAAAGGATGCGCACGCCTGCTAGTCAGTGTGACTCAGGCATTGCGCTGTTCGAATTCCTTCATGTATTCGACAAGCGCTTTGACGCCTTCGAGCGGGACGGCGTTATAAATCGACGCCCGCATGCCGCCGACGGACTTGTGGCCCTTTAGCTGCACCATTCCCCGCGCTTTCGCGCCGGCCAGGAAATCCTCGTTGCGCGACTCGTCGGCGAGAAAGAACGGTACGTTCATCCGCGAGCGCGAGCGCCGCTCGACCTTGTTCAGATAGAAGCCGCTCGCGTCGATCGCGTCGTACAACAGCTTCGACTTCTCGAGATTGCGCGCTTCCATCGCGGCAAGGCCGCCCTGCTTCTTCAACCACTTGAACACCAGCCCGGCGATGTAGATCGCGTAGGTGGGCGGCGTGTTGTACATCGAATTGTTCTCGGCGACGATCTTCCATTCGAACGCCGACGGGCAGATCGCCTGCGCGCGATCCAGCATGTCTTCGCGCACGATCACCACCGTCACGCCGGCCATGCCGATATTCTTCTGCGCGCCGCCAAACAGCACGCCGTATTTGGCGATGTCCATCGGGCGCGACAGGATGTGCGACGACACGTCCGCGACGAGCGGAATATCGCCGAGGTCGGGGATCTCGAACGTTTCGACGCCGTGGATGGTCTCGTTCGTGCACAGATGCACATACGCGGGATCGTCCGACAACTGCCACTCCGAGCGCGCCGGCGCCCGCGTGAAACCGTCCGCCGTCTGACCGCTGGCGGCCAGATGCACGGTGCCGTACTTCTGCGCTTCCTTGAAAGACTTCTGCGACCAGGAACCGGTAACGACGAAGTCCGCACGCGGCTTCGCGCCGAGCAGGTTCATCGGCACGATTGCGTTCTCGCCCAGACCGCCGCCCTGCAGGAACAGGATGCGATGGCTTGCCGGCACCGCGACCAACTCGCGCAGATCGACGAGCGCGTCCTCGTGGATCGAGGTGAATTCCTTGCCGCGATGGCTCATCTCCATCACGCTCATGCCACTGCCCTGCCAATCGAGCATCTCGTCGGCTGCCTGGCGCAGCACTTCTTCGGGCATGGCCGCCGGGCCGGCTGAGAAATTAAAGACGCGCATCGTGAAGTCCTGGAAGCGGGCGCGAAAAATGAAAGATCGCGCAAAAAACGGCGAAGGTGGCAGCCACAAAGGCAGCCACGGTGAAACGGGCCACGCGAATTCGACGACACGGATTCGTTAGCGCGAACCGGCCAAAGCGAATTACCACAACGAATCCGCCGAGCGAATCTGCCAGGCGAATCTGCCAGGGATTTCGCGCCGAAAAAGAAAATGGCCGTCTGCGCGCGTGCGCAAACGGCCATTATCGCATTGTCACCGCCAACCCGCCAAACCCGGCACGCGGTACAGCCTACCTGGCGCGCCTACCAGCGGCGGCTCGCGCGAGGTCAGCGCAGCCTTTCGACCCGGGAATTACTTGGCCGGCTTGACCGAAGCGACTTCCTTGTCAGCCTGGTCACGCGTTGCCTTGATCGATTGCGGCATGTACTTCTGCATCAAACCGTTCACGACGTCGCGGCCAACCTGGTCTTGCACCTGGATGAACTTGCGGCCGGTCGGGCTCTTGTAGAACGTGGTCAGATCCTTGATTTCCGACGTGCTGTAGTACTTCGCGTAAGCGTCGTACTGAGCCTGCATCGCGTCCTGACGGAAAGCGTCCGTTGCGAACACCTGACCTGCACCGTCTACCAGCTTCGGCACTGCATTCTTTTGCAGCGCCGGGACGGAAGCCTGCTTCTGCTTGTCCGTCATCGTCTTGTTTTCGCTCAGCGCGTCCGACAGGATAGCCGGAACCAGTTGCTTGGCCTGCATCTGCGCGCTGTTGCCGATCGCGCCGACCAGCTTCTGTGCGTCGATTGCGTCCAGCAGGTCCTTGATCGCAGCCTGCTTGGCCGGGTCAACCGGTGCTGCGGCAGCAGCCGGAGCCGCCGGGGCCGCCGGGGCCGCCGGGGCCGAGCTTTGCAGTGCTTGAGCCATAGCGAAGGTCGGCACGAGGGCAGCCAGCAACATCAGCTGTTTGAATCGTTTTTGCATCATTACTCCCTGAGAGAAATTAACTTGGACTGCGCGCTGCGCGGGATACGTATCGATCCAACACGCCATTAATCCCGGCGCAGCTTAGCTTTCAACCATTAACTGAGACTGAAATCTGCCGACGCGATCAGGCTGCACCACCGTCTTCACTGCCGTTGTCACCTTCGGCAGGACCTTCGGCGTCGCCTTCCACATCACCTTCCGCTTCCGCCTCAGCAACCTGTTGCAGACCGGAAAGCTTGGTCCCTTCGTCAAGGCTGATGAGTGTAACACCTTGGGTTGCACGTCCCATTTCGCGGATTTCCGACACGCGCGTACGAATCAGCACGCCCGTATTGGTGATCAGCATGATCTGCGCTTCCTGATCCACCAGCGTCGCTGCGACGACCTTGCCGTTACGCTCCGACGTCTGGATCGCGATCATGCCCTTCGTGCCGCGCCCGTGACGGGTGTACTCGATGATCGGCGTGCGCTTGCCGAAGCCGTTTTCGGTGGCGGTGAGCACCGACTGCTGCTCGTCGCCGGCGACCAGCAACGCGATCACGCTCTGTCCGTCTTCAAGCTGCATGCCGCGTACACCGCGGGCCTCGCGGCCCATCGGACGCACGTCGTTCTCGTCGAAGCGAACCGCCTTGCCCGAATCCGAGAACAACATCACGTCATGCTCGCCGTCCGTGATGGCCGCGCCGATCAGGTAATCGCCGTCATCCAGACCGACCGCAATAATACCCTTGCGCAACGGGCGGCTGAAGGCTTCCAGCGGCGTCTTCTTTACCGTTCCCAACGCGGTGGCCATGAACACGAACTTGTCGGCCGAGAATTCCTTCACCGGCAGCACGACCGTGATCTTTTCGCCTTCCTGCAACGGGAACATATTGACGATCGGGCGGCCGCGAGAGTTCCGCGAACCTTGCGGAACTTCATAGACCTTGACCCAGTACACACGGCCGCGATTCGAGAAGCACAGAATGTGATCGTGTGTGTTAGCGATGAACAGCGTATCGATCCAGTCGTCTTCCTTCATGGAAGTCGCCTGCTTGCCGCGTCCGCCACGCTTTTGCGCGCGATATTCGGACAGCGGCTGCGATTTCACGTAGCCCGCGTGCGACATGGTCACGACCATCTCCTGCGGCGTGATCAGATCTTCGGTGTTCAGTTCGGTCGCGTTCAGCTCGATCTTCGAGCGGCGTGCGTCGCCGAATTCGGCCTTGATCGACGTGAGTTCGTCGACGATGATCGCCGTAATGCGTTCCGGGCGAGCCAGAATGTCCAGCAGGTCGGCGATCTGCGCCATCACTTCGCGGTACTCGCCGATGATCTTGTCCTGCTCCAGGCCGGTCAGGCGCTGCAGACGCATCTGCAGAATTTCCTGAGCCTGGGTGTCGGACAGACGGTAAAGGCCGTCGGCCTGCATACCGAACGACGGGTTCAAGCCGTCAGGACGATAGGCTTCGCGGCCACCCGCCGACGCGTTTTCGGTCTCGGCGCGCGACAACATTTCTCGCACCAGCGACGAATCCCACGGACGCGCCATCAATTCCTGCTTGGCGATCGGCGGGGTCGGCGCGGCCTTGATAATCGCGATGAATTCGTCGATGTTGGCGAGCGCGACCGCCAGGCCTTCGAGCACGTGACCGCGTTCGCGCGCCTTGCGCAGTTCGTATACAGTGCGCCGCGTCAATACTTCCCGGCGATGCGACAGGAAGCACGACAGCATTTCCTTCAGGTTCAGCAGCTTCGGCTGGCCGTCGACCAGCGCGACCATGTTCATGCCGAAGGTGTCCTGAAGCTGGGTCGCCTTATATAGATTGTTGAGAACGACTTCCGGCACTTCGCCGCGCTTCAGCTCGATCACGACGCGCATGCCGCTCTTGTCGGATTCATCGCGGATGTCGGAAATGCCTTCGAGCTTCTTCTCGTTGACCAGCTCGGCGATACGCTCCAGCAGCGAGCGCTTGTTCACCTGGTACGGCAGTTCGTCGACGATGATCGCCATGCGCTGGCCGCGGTCGATTTCCTCGAAGTGCGTGAGCGCGCGCATCACCACGCGGCCGCGGCCGGTGCGATAGCCGTCGCGCACGCCGGCCACGCCGTAGATGATGCCGGCGGTCGGGAAATCAGGCGCCGGAATGATCTCGATCAATTCGTCGATCGTGGCTTCCGGATTCTTGAGCAGGTGCTGGCAGGCGTCGACGACCTCGTTGAGGTTGTGCGGCGGAATGTTGGTCGCCATGCCGACCGCGATGCCGGACGAGCCATTGATCAGCAGATTGGGAATGCGCGCGGGCAGGATGGCCGGCTCGTTTTCGCTGCCGTCGTAGTTCGGCGTGAAGTCGACCGTTTCCTTGTCGATGTCGGCCAGCAGTTCGTGGCCGATCTTCGCCATGCGGATTTCGGTGTAGCGCATCGCCGCGGCGTTGTCGCCGTCGACCGACCCGAAGTTGCCCTGGCCGTCCACCAGCATGTAGCGCAGCGAGAAGTCCTGCGCCATCCGGACGATGGTGTCGTAAACAGCCGTGTCGCCGTGCGGGTGATATTTACCGATGACGTCGCCGACAATACGCGCCGACTTCTTGTACGCGCGGTTCCAGTCGTTGTTCAGTTCGTGCATCGCGTACAGCACGCGCCGGTGCACCGGCTTCAGGCCATCGCGAACATCGGGAAGCGCACGCCCTACGATCACGCTCATCGCGTAATCGAGATACGAACGGCGCATTTCCTCCTCTAGGGAGATTGGCAGAGTCTCTTTGGCGAATTGATCCATTATCCGTATCTTTTACGTGCCAAGGCGACGGCTACACCGTCGCCTTCGCGTAAGCATTGCAGGCGCAACGCATCACGCGATTCTAACATGCCGTGAATCCGCTCCCGCCGAGGGTACGTATACCTATTAGAGGGCGCTCCCAAAAGCGTCCGTAGACGCGCCGCTTTTGGGCCGGTCAGGCGCGATTCGTGCGTGGGGCGATCCGCCGCTCAGCCATGACTGGCGGCGCGTTCCGGCGATTACTTCTGTTGCGCATGCACCACAATTGAGGGGGGATTTGATCGGGGGCGGATTTTTTTATCGTCGGAAGGGAACGATATGGCAAAATGCCAACGCACAAAGAGTTAGACACTGCTCGAAGTCTACACACCAGGTTTTTTGTTCCGCACCAATGTTATACTTCGAGCAATGTATGACTTGTCTTCGTCAACAGGCTCGCAGTAAACCTGCGGTAATCTCAATTTCGAGAGGAGAAATATGAATAAACTTTCAAAGCTCGCGTTCATTGCAGCTACCGCGGTTATGGCTGCATCCGCCATGGCGCAGTCGGTGCCGGCGTCGCGACAAGCTACCAACGACAACTGGGTGAATGGTACTGGCGAATACGTGTGGATGAACGGCACGAACGAGCTTTGCTGGCGCGACGCATTCTGGACGCCGGCAACGGCCAACGCAAAGTGCGATGGCGCCCTGGTTGCCCAGGCTCCGACCCCGCCGGCTCCGGTCGCACCCCCACCGGCTATCTCTAGCGAAAAGATTACGTATCAAGCTGACGCGCTGTTCGACTTCGACAAGGCAATCCTGAAGCCGGCCGGCAAGGAAAAGCTGGACGAGTTGGCATCGAAGATTCAAGGCATCAACCTCGAAGTCGTCGTCGCAACGGGTCACACGGACCGCATCGGTACGGTCAAGTACAACGACCGTCTGTCGCTGCGCCGTGCTCAAGCTGTGAAGGCATATCTGGTCAGCAAGGGCGTCGAATCCAACCGTATCTATACGGAAGGCAAGGGCCCTCGCAACCCGGTCACGACCGGTTGCAACCAGAAGAACCGCAAGCAACTCATCGCCTGCCTCGCACCGGATCGTCGCGTGGAAGTCGAAGTTGTCGGTACGCCGAAGCAGTAAGCTACACATTACCGCAGTATCAAAGCCCCGCTTCGGCGGGGCTTTTTTTATGGGCGGTTCGCGGCGCACGCCGGCCCGCGCTCCGGCAGCCGCAGGCATTAGCGCAGCACGCCCGCACCGCTGTGGCGCCGCGCGACTGCCGCATTTTTGCCGCCCTGTCCCTCGACCTATATACTCAGGGTTTATCCTCGAGCGCCCGCTCACCGCTCTCATCGAGGCAGCTTCCGCCATGACCAACGCCGATCCCCACGAACTACAGAAATTCAGCGACCTCGCGCATCGGTGGTGGGACCCGAATGCCGAATTCAAGCCGCTGCACGAACTCAACCCCATTCGCCTGAGCTGGATCGACGCCCACGCGCATCTCGCGGGCAAGAACGTGCTGGATATCGGCTGCGGCGGCGGCATCCTGTCCGAATCGATGGCCGGCCTGGGCGCGCATGTGAAGGGTATCGACCTGTCGACCCAGGCGCTCGGCGTCGCCGATCTTCACAGTCTTGAAAGTGGTGTAACCGTCAGTTACGAAGAAATCGCCGCCGAGGCGCTCGCGGCCCGCGAGCCAGGAACGTACGACGTGGTCACCTGCATGGAAATGCTGGAACACGTGCCCCAGCCCGCCGCCATCGTCGAGGCGTGCAAGACGCTGGTGAAGCCCGGCGGCTGGGTGTTCTTTTCCACGTTGAACCGCAACATGAAGTCGTACCTGTTCGCGGTGATCGGCGCCGAATACATCGCGCGGATGCTGCCCAAGGGCACGCACGACTACGCGCGTTTCATCCGTCCGTCGGAACTGGCGAGCTTCGTGCGCGCCGCCGAGCTGCGCACAGCCGACATCAAAGGCATCGTCTACAACCCGCTCAGCAAGCATTTCACGCTGTCCGCCGACACGAGCGTGAACTACATTCTCGCCTGCCGCCGCGACGCCTGATCTGCCCCGACCCACCGGACCTAATCGAACAATGAGCGATCCCACCCCCCTGCCCCAGCGCGAAGACAACGACAACGCCCTCGGTCTTTGCCTGGCCGTGCTTTTCGACCTCGACGGCACGTTAGCCGACACGGCGCCCGATCTCGCGGCCGCCGTCAACAAGATGCGCCACGACCGCGGACTCGAGATGGTGCCGCTCGAAGACCTGCGTCCGCTGGCGTCCGCAGGCGCGCGCGGGCTGATCGGCGGGGCATTCGGCATCGGCCCGGACAATCACGAGTTCACGTCGATGCGCGACGAGTTTCTCGCCAATTACGAAGCGGACCTGTGCATCGAGACCACGCTGTTTCCCGGCATCCCTGAATTGCTCGACGAACTCGACGCACGTGGCGTGCGCTGGGGCATCGTCACGAACAAGGTCGCGCGGCTCACCGAGCCGCTGGTCGCGCTGTTGGGGCTCGAGGAACGCGCGGGCTGCGTCGTGAGCGGCGACACGACTGCGCATTCGAAGCCGCACCCGGCGCCTTTGCTGCACGCGGCGCGCGAGCTGGACGTGGTGCCGGAGCACGTCGTCTACGTCGGCGACGATTTGCGCGACGTGCAGGCGGGCTTCGCAGCCGGCATGAAGACCGTCGCGGCTGCGTACGGCTATTGCGGCAACGATATTCCGCCGACCCAATGGCACGCACAGCATGTCGTGCAATCGCCGGTCGAACTGCAGAAGCTGCTGCGCGATATCGGCTGAAGCACACCTGGCCCGCAACACCGGCATGAAGTGCCGCCGCGGCCGCCACGCCAATGAGTCGGGACGCGGCCGTCAATCTACTGTAAAATCTACGCTGGCTCAGAAGTCTTGAGCAACGAACCGCGGGGGCGACCTGGTTTCGACAGGGGTTGCGAAGCGGCTAGGGCATGTCGAGGACCCGTCACCTCGTTAATCAATGGGAAAAACGTAACTGCAAACGACGATACGTTCGCACTGGCAGCCTAAGGGCCGCCGTCCTCTGCCTAGTTCACTGACGGGCTAGTGTCGCAAGACCGGTAGCAATACCGACAGAGGTCATATACGTCAGTTAAGCCTTGGCGGCGTCACGACGTCCGGGTCGAAAATCTAGTGAATCGCCGTAGTGCAGCGTGTTCGTCCGCGTCGCTAGGGTTAAATCAAATGACAGAACTAAACATGTAGAACTGGTCGTAGAGTGCTTCTGGACGCGGGTTCGATTCCCGCCGCCTCCACCAGACACCGCGTAAGCAACAGTCGTTTATAAGAAACCCCGCTAGCCTCAGGCGCGCGGGGTTTTCTATTTCCAGCCCGGCCGCGCTCTTCAGCGAGCCGCCGCAAGCGCTTTCTGTTGTGCAAGCCGCAAGGCTTCGATTGGGCTCATCACTGGTAGACCGGCGCTCGCCGGTGTCTGCTGCAAGCCGGCACCCGCGGCGGCCTGGTCGTTTTTTGCAACGGCCTGCCGATCCGCCACGACGCCTTGGCCATTGCCTGCGACAGCCTGGCCATCCCCCATGACGACCGGGTCATTTCCCGCCGCGCCCTGCCGATCCCCGACCACGCCCCGCCCCTCTTCCGCGCCAGCCAGCAACCCATTCACCCGCGCGACCTCGCCCAGGTCCAACGTCGCCGTCGCGGCTTTGAGCTGCAGCAGCGCCACAATCGCCGTATAGCGCGCCCGAATCAGATCGCGACGATTCGCGTAAAACAAATCCGCCGCCCGCAACACATCCGTGCTCGTCCGGCCGCCCGCCTTGTAGCCCACCTGCGTCGCGACCAGCGCGGCGCGCGAAGTCTGCGCGAGGCGCACCAACGCTTCGACCCGCGTGACGCCGTCATGAAAGCGCGACCAGTTCTCACGCGCCGTCGCGCCCGCCACCCGGGTTGCGCCGAGCAATTCGTCCTGCGCCTTGTCTTCGAGTGCAAGCGTTTCGTCGATGATCGCGTCCGTTTCGCCGCCCTCGAAAATCGGAATCGTCACCGACAGCATCGCCGTCGTGGTCGTCGTCGGACGGGAATAGCCGGAAGCCGCGCCTGCCGGCGTATGACTCGCCGTCAGATTCACGACCGGCAGATTCCTTGCCCGCGCCTTCTCGACTTCGAATTGCGCAATACGCCGGTCGATCTGCTTCAACTGCACCAGGTAGTCGTGAGCTTCGGCCTGCGCGGCCCAGCTGTCCCGGTTGTCGGGACTCAGGCGCGGCATCAATGCGGTATCCGACAGCCGCGACAGCCCCACAAACGGCTGCCCGGTGATCTGCTCCAGCGACAGCCGCCGCAGTTGCAAATCGCTGCGGGCATCCAGCTGCTGCACCTGGGCCTGCTCGCGCGCCGCCTCGGCTTCCCGCAAGTCGATCACGGTCGCCTCGCCCGCCGCCTGCCTGCGATGCAGCTGGTCCCTATGCTGTTCGAGCGCCGCCGTGTAGTCGTTCGCGCGCGCCAGTTCGTCTTCGGCAGCGAGTTCGTCGAAGTACGCGCGCACCGCTTGCAGAATCGCCGATTGCTGCGCGCGCGCCGCGTCGACCGCGCCGCGCGCGCCGACCAGGTCGGCCTGTCGGTAGGCCGTCCAGCGGCTCCAGTCGAAGACCGGCTGCGCCAGCGTGACGGTCCATCCGTTCTGCCAGTAGCTGTCGCGCGGAAAGCCTTCCATCGACGTGCGGTTGTACGCGCGCCCCCAGCCGCCCGCGAGTTGCGGCAACAACGCCGCGCGGGCCTTGGGCACCGCCTGCCGCGCGGCTCTGGAGCCCGCGCGCGACGCGGCCAGATCGGCGTCATGGTCGACAGCCTGTTCGGCGACCGTGAGCAGGTCGACGGCCGCCGCGGTGCTCGCATGAGCGGCGCAGGCGAGCGCGATCAACAGTCCCGACACGGTGCGCTTATTCATCGACGACCGCCTCCGCGCGCGCCTCGCACAGCAGCTCACCGTCGACCAGCCGATAGCGTGTATCGAACGCCGCCGCGAGCGACATGTCGTGCGTAATCACGACGACAGTCCGTTCGATACGCTGCAGCAGCGCAACGATCTGCCGCACCGAAGCGGGATCGAGATTCGACGTCGGTTCGTCGAGCAACAGCAGTTCGCGCTGCTGATACAGCGCACGCGCGAGCAGCAGACGCTGCCGCTGACCGGCGGAAATATTCGCGATCGTGTCGCTGATCACCGTGCGGGTGCGCATCGGCAAGCGCATCACGTCGGGCAGCAGGCCGACGTCGTCGAGCAACGCGTGGATCCGCGCTTCGTCCGCGTTGCCGGCGAACAGCGACACGTTATCCGCAATCGAGCCGTGCAGGATCAGATCGCCCTGCCGCATATGCACGGCATGGCGGCGGATTTCGTCGACCGTGAGATTCGGCCACGCGATGCCGTTCAGCATGATCTCCCCTTCCTGCAGCGGTTCGGCCGCCGCGAGCAGCTTGAACAGCGTGGACTTGCCGCTGCCCGACGCGCCGGTGATCACGATCTTGTCGCGCTTGCGAATCACGATGTTCGCGTGCTTGAGCACCGGCTGATCCGACACGCCGTAGCGGAACGTGACGTCGCGCACGTCGATGCGCTCGAAGCTGCGGACCTCGACGGTCTTATGCGCATCGCTCGGCGGCGTATAGCGCTCCGCTTCGCCGTCGACGATATCGCCGACCCGCGCGACCGGCACGCTCAGCATGAAATACTCGAACGCCGCGTTGATCGAGCGCGCGAAGCGCTCCGACAGCAACGATTTGTAGATCAGAAACGAATAGAACACGCCGACCGAGATCGCGCCGCCGAGCATCAGGCGCGCGGCGAACCAGGTGATCGCAATCATGTCCGCGTAGTTGACGAGCTTCAGGATCGCGTCGCGCGCGCTGCCCAGACGGCTGTTATGGACCACCGCCGCGAAATAGGCGCGGTACTTCGCCATGAAGATCGCGGTGCGCCGCGTCTCGCCCTGCGACAGCTTGATCAACGAGGCGCCGCGAATCGTCTCGATCAGCGTGTCGTCGCAGCGCGCCGACTCTTCCAGCACGAGCGCGTGTGTGTCGCGCATTCGCGTGAACAGCGCAAACGACACCGCGACGTACAGCACGAAGATCAGCAACGCGATCAGTGTCAGTTGCCGGCTCTGCACCAGCATCAGCCCGAGCGCGAGCGTGCCGACGACCAGGTCGATCCCGAGCGAAATCGCGGTGCGTGTGGCGTACACGCTGATCTCGTCCTGCGCCTTCACGCGCGCGAACAGATCGCCGACGTGGCGCTTCTCGAAGTACGGGATCGGATTGCTCAACAGCTTCGCCAGCAAGCCCTCGGTCATGTTCATCTGCACGAGGCCGTGCAACAGTTCGACGAGGTACGTTTCGATGTACTGACTCAGCGCGCCGACGATGAAAATGCCGGAGAACGTCAGCACCAGCACGTTGAGCAGATTCAGATTGTCGGCGGCGACCACGTCGTCGAGCACCAGATTGCCCAGGTACGGCATCGCCAGAATCGCGAACTGGCTGCCGAGCGCAATGAACATCACCTTGACGATCTGCGCGTTGAGCTGCGGATTCAGCGCGCGCACCCGCGCGAGCGCCGCCGGCACCCGCGACTTGTTGCGCATGCGCGGCATGGCCGGCGTCGGCGCGCATTCGAGCAGGTAGCCGGACACGTTGGCGACGAAGGTGTCCATCGAGATGCGGCGCCGGCCGGTCGCCGGGTCGATCACCTGCACGTAACCGCGCCCGTACTTTTCGAACACGACGAAATGGGCGCCGCCGAAGTGCATGATCGAACCGCGCTTCACGCTCGGCAGATCACCGCTGCCGAAGCGGTAGGCCTGCACGGCAAGCCCGTATTCGACCGCGACATCGTACAGGTCCATCAACGTCAAACCGTTGGCGGAGACCGGCCTGAACGCCTGCAACTCGCGCACTTCAGTCGCGCGGCCGAAGTGCGACAGCACCATCGCCAGACAGGCGTAACCGCACTCGGCGACTTCGTTCTGATAGATCGCGCGCATCGTCAACCTCGCAGCACACGGAACAGCGGTGCGAGCACCCATTCGGCGATGGTGCGGTGCTCGATCACGATGCTCGCCGTCGCGACCATGCCCGGCAGAATGTCGAAGCGCTGCCGCTCGAAGTTGAACGTGTCGCCACTCAGCGTGGCCCACGCCATGTAATCGCCGTCGGGACTGCGCGGCTCGGACGCGCCCGCCGGCGACATTGCCGAGCGCACGGTAGTGCGGGAAATCGAATCGATCCGGGCCGGGTAGCTGCCGAATTTCGCGTACGGAAACGCGTCGAACTTGAGCCGCACGATCTGCCCTTCGCGAACGAAACCGCGCCGGCGCGACGGAATGCGCAGCGCGGCGCGCAACGCGCCCTTCTCGCCGGTCGAGATGACGAGCGCGACGTCGTCGGGCACGAGCGTGCGCCCCGGCACCAGCCCGGAATAGGTCACGACGCCCGCTTTCGGCGCGGAGATCGTCGCGTCCTGGCGGGTCTGTTCGAAGCGCATGCGAATCTCCTGCAGCTCACGTGCGTGACGCGCGTCCAGTTCGTTGAGCTGGGCGCCAAGGCCCGTTTGCGTGCCGATCGCCGCGCCGAGATCCGCGCTGAGCTGCTGACGACGCGCCGCGCTTTGCGCGAGCGCGACTTTGGCCTGATGGGTATCGGCGCTCGCCTGCTCGATCCGGTCGGCGGTGACGTAGTCGGCGACCGACTCCAGCCGCGCCAGCTTGCGGCCGGCTTCGTCCGAGAGCGCGCGGTTCTGGGCCAGCTGCTCGTCGAGCGCGGAGATTTCCGCGCGCCGGCTTTGCGCGGTGAGCCGCGCGGCGTTCAGTTGCGCGGCCAGGTCGGCCTTGCGCTGCAGGTATTGCGCGTCGCTCGTGCGAATCTGTTCATCGCGGTCATGTTCGTCGAACGCCTGGCGTTGCAGCCCGTTGCTCGCGAGCGAGAGATCGCGAGCGAGGCGAAATAGCGGGGCGCCCTGCGCCACGCGCGTCGAGCGGCTCACATAAATGTCCGACACGAGGCCGCTCAGCCCCTGAATCTTGATCTCGGACGGCGACACGATTTCCGCGCGCACGTCCTGCTTCAATTCGACGTCTTGAACGAACGCGAACACGATCGCGACGCTCACGAGCGTGGAGGTCGCGTACGCGATCCAGCGCCATGAGACGTCCCTGAACTGGGGGAGATTGATTGGTTCCATAGCGTCATTGCAGCCGGGTGCCAGCCGGCGCTGTTTTCATCCCGCTGTATCTGTTCGTCTGGGGCGGACGTTGTGCCGCGCGGCTGCGTTACCGGGCGGATAAATGTCTAGCGGACCGGCGCGAACGCGTACATCGACGGATGTCCTGAAACGAGCCAGTCCGGATAGTTGTCGAGCACCGCTGTTTCGATATACCTGGCGAGCCGTTGCGGGGCGTCGGGATCGGCGAGCGGCAACGGCTCGAACAGTTCCGCGCTGAACCGGCCTTGTTTGAAGCGCAGATAGAACGGCAGCAACATCGCATTGAACGGCGCACCCAGCCGGAACACGCCGTTGTGAATGCGCGCATTGCGTCCGAAGATCGAGACGCCGACCGTTTCCATCGGGTAGCGGTGCAGCGTGAACGGCGGCACGTCGGCAAACAGCACCGCGACGCCGTTGCGCCTCAACGTTCTGGCGACGCGCAGGCCAAGCCCATTGCGATCGTCGTCGCCATAGGTGTAGAGCACGGTCACGCTGGGGATCAGCGTCTGGTCGTCGCCGTACATATCGCGCGGCACGCCGGACACCACGGAAATCGATTCGAGCCCGAGTATTTCCCGCAAGTCGTCGATCACATAAATGTTCGCGTATTGCGACACGTAGTGAAACGGCGACACGATCACGGGACGCCCCGGCACCTCGGCCTGCAACTGCCGGATTTTTGTGGCAAGCGTTGCCGCGACGTGTTGCAGGTCCGGCCACGCTTCGCTGCCGCGAGACAGACGGCCGTAGTAGATCCGCTTGTCGATCAGGCTCTCACGCAAGCCGCAGGACGAAACGTGAGTGGTGCTGAACGGCGCCAACCCCAGTACGTCACGGCCAATCTCGCAGCGCGAGATCCCGTTCCAGCGCGTGCGCGCGTCGACGAGACTGTGGATTTTCCATACGACAGCGGCAAATGGTCCGATTGCCGAAGCCGGCATGCGGGCGATCAACCCACCTTGCAGTCTGCGCTTTGCATGCGCAATCCTGTTGCGCAGCGAAGCCAGCATGACCGACGCGGCGGCCCACGACCCCATGTTTCACTCCACGTTGATGCTATAAGCCGGGGCGGTCCCCTGGGGACTTCCCCGGCGTACCCGAGCTATTAGCCCCTTACGACAGCCGCCGGCGTTGCTGCAGCAGCAACCGGCGGCTTGTTAGCCGTCTTGCAGCAGCCGCCTGCAACTGCGGATTTAGCCAGGTCATTGCGATTGATCTTTTGCATTTCACGTACCTTTTTTAGTGATTAAACGAATTAACTCGCGAGCAATACCCCCGTCTCGTCGAGCGATGCAGATCCTAACATCAAGAATTATTAATAGGTGGATATTTGCGTTTTTTTACATTCTTATCTTATATTTAAAAACGCTTTTGGCGAAAACTTGATCGAATACACGGAAAGTCCAGCGGACGTTTTTCTTTTAAATCGTCGCCCCGACCCTTCGCCAGGCGGCGTATCAGCCAGCTTGCCGCCATGCAACCCAGTTCGTTTGATAGCCGGTTTTATTAAAACTTCGTCCTGGTCAAGATAATGAATGGAATTTACTTAATAGCCATCCGCTACCCATTGATCAACACAAAATCCAATTATATAGAAGATTAATTTTCATAAAAATAAAAAGGAAATTTCCGCAAATTAAACGGAAACATCGCATTCATTCAAGATGGACCATACAAGTCAATCGCTAAAATCGTAACGACGCGAAGAGAATAAGACTTTGACATCCGACAAAGCGTCCCAATCCGCCCCAGGGATGACCCTGGCACGCGGAATATTCAGCCGCCTCGATCCGTTCATGGCTGGCAGGCGGACTGGCAGTCCGCGAGTATCCGCCCGCTGTCTATACTCAAACAACACGTTGTCAACACAGGAACCCGCATCATGCGCAAGACGATCCTTTTCCTCGCCCCGCTCGCACTGGCCGCGCTGCAACAAACCGCCTTCGCCGACCCGCCGAAGCTGGACAACGGCCGCTTCGTCACCGCGGACGGCATGACGCTGTACACGTTCGACAAAGACACCACCCCCGGCGTCAGCGCCTGCACCGGCGGCTGCATGAGCAACTGGCCGGCGGCCACGGCCAGTTCGATGGACAAACCATCAGGTGACTGGACGCTGATCCCCAGCGCTGACGGCAAACAGCAATGGGCGTACAAGGGCCATCCGCTGTATCGCTACGCAGCGGACAAGCAGGCGGGGGATGCGAAGGGAGACGGCTTCAAGGACATGTGGCACGCGGCCAAGCCCTGAGCGCCAGCCGATTGAACATCGGCCGTCAAACAGCGGCGCCGGCAGAACGCCGGCGCCGCACCGAGAGAAACCTTACTCGTCTTTAGGACACTGCAGATTGCAGCCGTTCGGATCGCCCATATCGCCGCGCTTGCGCATCGTCGATTTTTTGCCGGACTGATACTTGTCCGAAGGCGCCGACGCGGCAAACGGCATTTGCGGATGCTCGGCAAGACGGAACTGGTCTTGCAGGATGCCGCCCGGCACGCCGGGTGAATTCTGCGCGAAAGCCACCGAAGCGGTGGCGAGAAGCACACCCGCCGTCGCGGCGGCGGCACATACGTGTAGAAGAACTTTCATATCGATTCAGCGCGGCGGAGCGCGCGGTTTAGGCGGAAGCGGAAGGTTAAAGGTTATCCGAAACGGCCCTGCTGCGCAGCGCCGCACGCAGCTTGATGGTTACAGCGTCTTACGCCGCCGCTTCAGCGCGCTTCAATGCGCTTCACCGAGGCCCACCGCGAGGTCGACCAGCTTGCCGCAGTCGGTCGGATCGTAGCCTTCGAGATGCTCGACGCTGTGGTGAAACGCACTGCCGCGCAGCAAGTCGATCACCGTTGCGAGCGGCGCGCGTTCGAGATGCGCGCGGTTGCAAGCGAAGTAATAGTCTTCGTCGACGATCGGAATGAAGTCGAGCCCGAAGTGATGCGCGGCGGGCTCCACGCCGAAGCCCACATCCGCCATGCCGCTCGCGACGAACGCCGCAATCGCCGAATGCGTGAGTTCGGCCGATGCATAACCATTGACCCGCTCAGGATCGATGCCGAGTTGACGCAGAGCGAGATCGAGCAGCATGCGCGTGCCGGAGCCCGGCTGACGGTTGACGAAGCGAATGTCGTCGCGCGCGAGATCGCCCAGCCCGCCGATCCGTTTCGGGTTCCCCTTGCCGATGAACAGCCCCTGCTTGCGTCGCGTGAGATGCAGCAGCACGTGGCGCTGCGGATCGAGCCAGCGCCGGTAGGTATCGGCGCAGGCCGCGCGGAACTCGCCGAGCGGCAAATGGAAGCCCGCCAGATCGCATTCCCCGCGCGCCAGCGCGCTGACGGCGTCCGCGCTGTCGCGATACTTGATGTCGACCGGCAGATCGTTCGCGACCAGCGCGGTCACCAGCGCGGCCACCGCATAGCCGTGCGACGCGTGAATCCGCACGTCGTCGGCGGGCGGCGCGAGCCAGCGGTTCAGATCGCTCGCCACTTCGCTCGCGAGCGCCCGCATGTTGCCGTCGAGCCGCTCGCCGCACAGACGCTGCGCGCGCAATACCGCTTGCCCGAGTTCGGAGAGCACCGAGCCGCGGCCACGCTCCTTCGCGATCAGCGGACCGCCCAGACGCTCCTCGATGCTGCGCAGCAAACCCCATGCGTGCCGGTAGGACAAACCCTTAAGCGTTGCCGCCTGCGCAATGCTGCCGGATTCGTCGACGAGCGCGAGCAGCGGCACCACGTCCGACAGGCTGGCCTCACGGCCGTCCGGGCCCTTCACCATCAGTTGCGCGTGGCATTTGATTCTGATCATATATGCTGAACTCTTTCCTATTGCGTACGCCGATTTGCCCGCCTATCGTTCGGCTATCCCATGTCGAATATACGAAGCATAAGTGCACCAATTATGAATAACAAGTGCATATATGACTTCGGAGGAGCCCCCTTTGGACGATTCCCACGCCATCGCGCCGGATCAACTCGTGCAGCGTCACGCGCGGCCCGGTCTGTCGCTGCTCGCGGTGTTGCACGCGATTCAGGACGAACTCGGCTACGTGCCGCCCGCCACGGTAGCACCGCTCGCGCGTGCGCTGAACCTGTCGCGTGCGGAAGTGCACGGCGTCATCACCTACTATCACCACTTCCGCAGCGAGCCCGCCGCGCCCGTCACCGTGCAGTTGTGCCGCGCGGAAGCGTGCCGCAGCATGGGCACCGAAGCGCTCGCGCAGCACATCGAGGCGCACACCGGTTGCCGCTTCGACGCTGAACACCAGCACGGCGCGACAGTGGAACTGGAGTCGGTGTATTGCCTCGGCCAATGCGCGCTGTCGCCGGCGCTGATGCTCAACGGCACGCTGCACGCCAAAGTCACGCCGCAAAAATTCGACGCGATTTTCGCCGCCGCCAGCAAGTGCGTGGAGGTGACGGCATGACGCGCATCTACGTTCCCCGTGATTCGTCGGCGCTGGCGCTCGGCGCCGATGCGCTGGCACAAGCCATCGAAACCGAAGCGGCGCGCCGCGGCGTCGCGATCGAACTGGTTCGCAACGGTTCGCGCGGCCTGCTGTGGCTCGAACCGCTCGTCGAAGTCGCGACGGCCGCAGGCCGCATCGGCTACGCGAACGTCGAAGCCGGCGACGTGGCCGGCCTGTTCGACGCCGGCTTCGTCGCAGGCGGCGAGCATGCGCGGCGCGTCGGCGTGGTCGACGAGATTCCGTATCTGAAGAAGCAGCAGCGTCTGACTTTCGCGCGCATCGGCATCACCGATCCGCTTTCCATCGACGACTACGTCGCCCACGGCGGCCTCGAAGGCTTGCGCCACGCGTTGCAAACCGACGGCGACGCCGCCTGCGCAGCATTGATCGAATCCGGTCTGCGCGGCCGCGGCGGCGCGGCCTTCCCTGCCGGCATCAAATGGCGCACGGTGCGCGGCGCGCAAGCGGCGCAGAAGTACATCGTCTGCAATGCCGACGAAGGCGACTCCGGCACCTTCTCCGATCGCCTCGTGATGGAAAGCGATCCGTACGTGCTGATCGAAGGGATGCTGATCGCGGGCGTCGTGACCGGCGCGACGGTCGGCTACATCTATGTGCGCAGCGAGTACCCGCATTCGATCGCGACGCTCGAAACGGCCATCGCCCGCGCGCGTGCCGCCGGCTGGCTCGGCGACAGCGTGCTCGGCTCGACCGCGCATCGCTTCGATCTGTTCGTCGCGAAGGGCGCCGGATCCTACGTGTGCGGCGAAGAAACCGCGCTGCTCGAATCGCTCGAAGGCAAACGCGGCATCGTCCGCGCGAAGCCGCCGGTGCCGGCGCTCGCCGGCCTGTTCGGCCAGCCGACCGTGATCAACAACGTGATCACGCTCGCCACCGTGCCCATCATCTTCGCGCGCGGCGCGGCGTTCTATAAGGACTTCGGCATGGGCCGCTCACGCGGCACGCTGCCGTTCCAGCTCGCCGGCAACATCAAGCAAGGCGGGCTAGTCGAACTCGCGTTCGGCGTGACGTTGCGCGAATTGCTCTATGACTACGGCGGCGGCACGGCAAGCGGCCGGCCGGCGCGCGCGGTGCAGGTCGGCGGTCCGCTTGGCACGTATCTGCCGGAAAGCCAGTGGGACATTCCGATCGACTACGAGGCGTATGCGGCGGTCGGCGCGGTGGTCGGTCACGGCGGCCTGGTCGTCCATGACGACACGTCGAATCTCGCCGAACTCGCGCAGTACGCGATGCACTTCTGCGCGCTCGAATCGTGCGGCAAGTGCACGCCGTGCCGGATCGGCTCGACGCGCGGCGTCGAAGTGATCGCACGGATTCGCAACGGCGACACGTCGACGCGGCAGGTGCAGTTGCTGCGCGACCTGTGCGACACGATGGTGTCCGGCTCGCTGTGCGCGATGGGCGGCATGACGCCGTTCCCGGTGCTGTCCGCGCTCGACCATTTTCCAGAAGACTTCGGTCTCGCCAACGCGTCCACCGACGCATCCCATCACGCGCCCAAAGCGGCCGCGGCCTGACCCAGGAGCCCACCATGTCCGACATGCTCAACTCCCCCGCCGGCGGCTGCGGCTCCGGCAATTGCGCGTGCAAGTCACAGGCGCAGCAACGCACAACCCGTTCGATTTTCGACGACACCGACTACGGCACACCCGCGCGTCACGCCGACATCGACGTCACGCTCGAAATCGACGGCCAGGCGGTGACGGTCCCCGCCGGCACTTCGGTGATGCGCGCCGCGGCCGAAGCCGGCGTCAACGTGCCGAAGCTCTGCGCGACCGATTCGCTCGAACCGTTCGGCTCGTGCCGTCTGTGCCTGGTCGAAATCGAAGGCCGGCGCGGCTACCCCGCGTCGTGCACGACCCCGGTCGAAGCCGGCATGAAGGTCCGCACGCAAACCGGGCGTCTGCAGTCGCTGCGTCGCAACGTGATGGAGCTGTACATCTCCGACCACCCGCTCGACTGCCTCACCTGCCCGGCCAACGGCGACTGCGAATTGCAGGACATGGCGGGCGTGACCGGCCTGCGCGAAGTGCGCTACGGCTTCGACGGCGCGAATCACCTGACGGACCAGAAGGACGAGTCGAACCCGTACTTCACGTACGACCCGTCGAAGTGCATCGTCTGCAATCGCTGCGTGCGCGCGTGCGAGGAAACCCAGGGGACATTCGCGCTGACCATCGCGGGACGCGGCTTCGAATCGCGCGTCGCGGCGAGCGAAAACCAGCCGTTCATGGAATCGGAGTGCGTGTCGTGCGGCGCGTGCGTCGCCGCGTGCCCGACCGCGACCTTGCAGGAAAAGTCCGTCATCATGCTCGGCCAGTCTGAGCACTCGGTCGTCACCACTTGCGCGTATTGCGGGGTCGGCTGCTCGTTCAAGGCGGAGATGAAGGGCAACGAGGTCGTGCGGATGGTGCCGCACAAGAACGGCCAGGCCAACGAAGGCCACGCCTGCGTGAAGGGCCGCTTCGCATGGGGCTACGCGACGCACAAGGACCGCATCACCAAACCGATGATCCGCGCGAAGATCACCGACCCGTGGCGCGAAGTCAGCTGGGAAGAAGCGCTCAGTTACGCCGCGTCGGAGTTCCGCCGGATCCAGGAGAAGCATGGGCGCGATTCGATCGGCGGCATTACCTCGTCGCGTTGCACGAACGAAGAAACCTATCTGGTGCAAAAGCTCGTGCGCGCCGCGTTCGGCAACAACAACGTCGACACCTGCGCGCGCGTGTGCCATTCGCCGACCGGCTACGGCCTGAAGACCACGCTCGGCGAATCGGCGGGCACGCAGACCTTCGCGTCGGTCGATAAGGCCGACGTCATCATGGTGATCGGCGCGAATCCGACCGACGGCCATCCGGTGTTCGGCTCGCGTCTGAAGCGCCGCGTGCGTGAAGGCGCGAAGCTGATCGTCGTCGATCCGCGGCGGATCGATATCGTCGATACGCCGCACGTGAAGGCGTCGCATCATCTGCAATTGCGCCCCGGCACCAATGTGGCCGTGGTGAACGCGCTGGCGCATGTGATCGTGACCGAAGGCCTGATGAATGAAGCGTTCATCGCCGAGCGTTGCGAAACGCGCGCGTTCGAACAGTGGCGCGATTTCGTCGCGCTGCCGGAGAACGCGCCGGAAGCCACCGAAGCGGTGACCGGCGTGCCGGCCCAGCAGGTGCGCGAAGCCGCCCGCATTTATGCCACCGGCGGCAATGCCGCGATCTACTACGGCCTGGGCGTCACCGAACACGCGCAAGGCTCGACGACGGTGATCGGCATCGCCAACCTCGCGATGGCGACCGGCAACATCGGCCGCGAAGGCGTGGGCGTGAATCCGCTGCGCGGTCAGAACAACGTGCAGGGTTCGTGCGACATGGGCTCGTTCCCGCACGAACTGCCGGGCTACCGCCATATCGGCGACACGGTCACGCGCACGCTGTTCGAAGAAGCCTGGAACGTCACGCTGCAGCCGGAACCCGGCCTGCGCATTCCGAACATGTTCGACGCCGCCGTGCACGGCAGCTTCAAGGGCCTCTACTGCCAGGGCGAAGACATCGTTCAGTCGGACCCGAACACGCATCATGTGTCGGCGGCGCTGTCGTCGATGGAATGTATCGTCGTGCAGGACATCTTCCTCAACGAGACCGCCAAGTACGCGCACGTGCTGCTGCCCGGTTCGTCGTTCCTCGAAAAGGACGGCACCTTCACCAACGCGGAGCGCCGCATTTCGCGCGTGCGCAAGGTCATGCCGCCAGTGCCGGGTTACGCCGACTGGGAAGTGACGGTGATGCTCTCGCGCGCGCTCGGCTATGAGATGGACTACACGCATCCGTCGCAGATCATGGACGAGATCGCGCGTCTCACGCCGACCTTCCACGGCGTGTCGTACAAGAAACTCGACGAGCTCGGCAGTATCCAGTGGCCCTGCAACGAGAACGCGCCGGACGGCACGCCGACCATGCACGTCGACACCTTCGTGCGCGGCAAGGGCAAGTTCGTGATTACCAGGTTCATCGCGTCGCCGGAAAAGGTCACGCGCAAATTCCCGCTGCTGCTCACGACGGGCCGCATCCTGTCGCAGTACAACGTGGGCGCGCAAACGCGCCGCACCGAAAATTCGCGCTGGCACGACGAGGACCGGCTGGAACTGCATCCGCATGACGCCGAAGAACGCGGCATCAAAACCGGCGACTGGGTCGGCATCGAATCGCGCGCGGGACAGACCGTGTTGCGCGCGAAGGTGACTGAGCGGATGCAGTCGGGCGTGGTCTACACCACGTTCCACTTTCCCGAATCGGGCGCCAACGTGATCACCACCGACAGCTCGGACTGGGCGACCAACTGTCCGGAATACAAGGTGACCGCGGTGCAGGTGACGCCGGTCGAACAACCGTCGCAATGGCAGCAGGACTATTCGCGCTTCAACAGCGAGCAGCTCGATCTGCTGAAGCAGCGTGAGCTGGCCAACACGACGTCGGGCAAGTGAGGCGCGCGATGGACAATCAGAACCTGATCGACATGGCGAACCGGATCGGCGACTTCTTCGAATCAATGCCGGACCACGAAGAGGCGCTCGCCGGCGTCGCCGATCATATTCGCCGCTTCTGGGAACCACGCATGCGGCGCGCGCTGCTGGCGACGCTCGACGAACCGGATGCGAACGGCGTCGCGATGTCGGGCTTCGTCAAGGAGGCGCTCATCAAGCATCGCGAGCAGTTGACGCCCGCGGCGCCTTCGACAATTTAAGTCGCGGCGCTGCCTCGCGGGTCAAGCAGCGGCGCGCTGCAGGGTTCCGCTAGCGGCGCGCGCTGCGATTCAAGCAGTGGACAAGCAGCGGCAAGCAGTGGCGAGTTCGCGGTTCTCTCACGCTTCTCGCCCCTGCCACGTCGCCTGTCATCCAACGACACGACGGCCCACCTCACAGCGCCGCCTGCTCCGGTATCTCGCCCCCCACCGTGAACCACGCTTCGCAATGCCGCAGCAGGCCGTGCAGATCGGAGCCGGTACGCCCGCGCGCGCTGATGTAGCCGTCAGGCCGCACCAGATAGAACGACGGCCGCGTGCGTCCGTACGATTCGGACAACGCCGGAGCGCCGTCGCCGGTCGTATCGGTGATGCGCCAGATCCGCACCGCGCCCGGCAGCAAGCGCTCGATATCGGCGGCGAGCCGCTCCAGTTCCGGGTCCGGCGGCGGCGCATGTTTTGCGGCCGGGTCGAGCGGCGTATCGTCGACCGGCAGCGGCGGCACCAGCAGAAACAGCGAGAAGAACGCCGGATCGTGCAGATCGAAAATGCAGCCGACACCCGGCGCGCGGCCAAGCGGACCGTCCACGACATGCACCAGCGCATCGGGCGCGCGCTCGCCGGCGCGCGGGCCGCCGTCGAGCACCCGTTCGAGCGTGAGCGGACTGCGCCGGTACTGGATCGACAACTCGCTGATGGTCAAACGCGCGGCATCGCGCAGCGGACCGAGCGCGGCCAGCACCGGCATCACGCGCTCGCGCAGCAGCTTCAGCGGTCCGTGATCGGCCTCGGCCATCTGCGTGATGAAGCCGGTCTGCCGCAGCACGTCGCGCTCGATCGGATGCCGTTCGAGGTGATAGGTATCGAGCAGGCGGTCCGGCGCCGCGGCCTTCAACACGCGCGCGAGCTTCCAGCCGAGATTGAACGCTTCCTGAATGCCGGTGTTCATGCCTTGCGCGCCCGCCGGGCTGTGCACATGCGCGGCGTCGCCGGCGAGGAAGATGCGGCCGACGCGCAGCCGGTCCACCATCCGGCTATTTAGATGGAAATACGAGGACCAGGCCAGGTCCGACACGTCGACGCGTTCCCGCACGCGCCGCGCGATCAACTCTTTGCATTGCTCGAGCGAAGGCGCCGGTACGCTGTCGAGCGGCGGTTCGCCCAGCACCGCCGGAGTCGCGGGCGCGGCGACAGCGGGCGGCTCGACCGCATGATCCGCAATCAGCCGATGCCGCCCATGGCCCATCGGAAACAGCGCCACCAGACCCTCGCCCGAAGCGAAGATATGAAACTCGTCTTCGGGCCAATCGGTTTCGGCGTGCAGATCGGCGAGCAGGAAAGTCTGTTCGAAGGTCTTGCCCTCGAAGCTCAGACCCAGCCGGTGACGGATCGCGCTATGCGCGCCGTCGGCGGCGATCAGGTACGACGGGCGCATCGTTTCGGTGTGGCCGTCCGGGCGCCGCAGCGTCGCCTGAATGCTCGCGGCGCCCTGCGAAAACATCGTCAGTTCGACACCCCGCTCGATCGTCACGCCCAATGTGGCGAGATGCTCGGTGAGCAGACGTTCGGTGATGGACTGCTCGATAAACAGCAGATACGGATAGCGCGTGTGCAGCGGATCGAAGTCGAGTTGCGCGAGCCGCATGCCGTTCGAAAAGAGATTGGCGATGCGCGCGCGATGACCGAGTTCGAGAAACGGTTCGATCAGCCGATGCTGTTCGAGCAGTTCGAGCGTGCGCGCCTGGATGCCGATGGCGCGCGAATACGGGTTCGGCTGCATCGCTTTGTCGATCAGGCGCACGGGGATGTGGGCACGCGCGAGACTCATCGCTGCGGCGAGACCGGTAGGACCCGCCCCGACGATCAGCACCGGCGACGCATCGTATGCAGCAGCGTCCATGCGGCACTCCGGAAGCAACAATGCGTTCTAGTGTACGCCGCCGATGCCGCGTTCAGCGGTGCGCTGCATCAATCGCGATGCCTGCGTGGCGTTGTGTGTGGGGTACTGTGTGGGGTACTGCGCGGCGTCGCCGGGTCAAGCGGCGTGAACGCCGTCGCGCGTCGCCGTCGGCGTCAATGCGCGTGCGGCGCGTGATCCATCGCGCAACGATGCTCGGTCGTGCCGAGGTCGACTTGCAGCGTCGCATGCTGCATCGAAAAGCGCTCGCGCAATGCGACGACGATGCGGTCGAGCGACTCGTCGCCGGGATGGCCCCCCGGCATCACCAGATGCGCGCTGAGCGCGTTGCCGGTGGTCGACAGCGCCCACACGTGCAGGTCGTGCACGTCGACCACGCCGGGTTGCGCGGCCAGATAGTCGCGGATGCGTTGCAGATCGACGCCCGACGGCACGCCGTCGAGCGCGAGGCGCACCGAATCGCGCAACAGACCCCACGTGCCCGCCACCACGACCGCGACCACCAGCAGGCTCATCACCGGGTCGAGCCACATCCAGCGGGTGTAGAGAATCACGAGGCCGCTGAGCGCGACCGCCGCCGAGACGCCTGCATCGGCGGCCATGTGCAGGAAGGCGCCGCGAATGTTGAGATCTTCCTTCTGACCGCGCATGAAGAGCCACGCGGAAATGCCGTTGACCACCACGCCGATCGTCGCGACGACGAACACCGCGAGACCGGCCACCGGCGCCGGGGTCATCAGGCGTCCGAGCGCTTCGGCGACGATCACGCCGCACGCGAACAGCAGCAGCCCCGCGTTGATGAGCGACGCGAGAATCGACGAGCTGCCGTAGCCGAACGTGTAGCGCGCCGATGGACGGCGAGTGGCAAGCCACGCGGCGCCCCATGCGAGAAGCAGGCCGAGGACGTCCGAGAGGTTGTGGCCCGCGTCGGCGAGCAGCGCGGTGGAGTGCGCGAGCACGCCGTAGACCGCCTGGACGACGACGATGGCCACGTTCAGGGTGACGGCGATCGCGAATGCGCGGCCGTGGCCTGCGACTGGGGTGTGGGTGTGGTGGTGGCCGGGGTGGGTGTGGCTAGAGTGGGCGTGGCCGGTGAGACTGGGGCTGCTGTGGTTGTGGCCGCTGTGGTCGTGACCGCCGTGGTCGTGACCACTGTGGTCGTGGCCGCTGTGCTCCCGTCCGCCGAGCCCGCCCCGCTTCGCCCCACGCCCTTCGTCATCCCGGTCCGGCGTATCGGTTTTGTTCATGACGGGTCCAGAGAATAGTCGTCGACCGGCTCGGCCACATGCTCGAGCATCCCGGCGAGCATCGCGCTGATATGGCTGTCCGCGGCGCGATAGAACACCTGCTTGCCCTGGCGCTCCGCGCGCACGATCCGCGCCGCGCGCAGCCGCCGCAGATGATGGCTCACCAGCGACGGCGACAAGCCCAGACCTTCGGCGATCGCCCCCACAGCGCGCCGCCCGCCGACGCATGCCAGCACGATGCGCAAACGCGTCGGGTCGCCGAGCAGGCGAAACAGTTCGGCCAGCGGCACGACCGGATCCGCCGCACTCTCCTGACCATCCGTCAGCGACAAGGGCAAAGCGGACGCGGCAGCAGTAGAAGAAACCGGCGAAGAACCCATGGCAGACGGCATCGAATCAGGCATCCCGCCAAAACATATGAACAGGTGTTCAGATGTTATAGATCGTAAGCGGACCGGTCAAATCGGAGCGTCGTCCGGCGAGTGTGGGAAAATGCGGCCTCTGCCTCACCCGAATGCCATTCCCCGTCATGCAACCTGTATTTGACCGCGCTTTCGCGGCGCATCGTGACGGCCGCCTCGACGACGCCGAACGCGGCTACCGCGCGACGCTCGACGGCAATCCCTCGCACGTCGATGCGCTGCACCTGCTGGGCGTCCTGCGCCACCAGCAGGGCCAGCACGCCGAAGCCGTCGAGCTGGTGCGGCGCGCGGTGCACCTGCGTCCCGAAGACGCCGCGCTGCAACTGAACCTCGGCAACGCGCTGAAAGCGCTGGGCCAGATCGACGACGCCATCGAACAGTTCCGCAACGCGCTGACGCTCGCGCCCTCTTTCCCGATGGCGCACTACAACCTCGGCAACGCGTACGCGTCGGTGGGCCGCCACGAAGACGCCGCCGACGCGTTCGAGAAATCGCTGCGCCTGCAACCGGACGACGCGTCGTCCCACAACAATCTCGGCAACGCGCTGCACGCGCTCGGACGTCACACGGACGCCATCGCGTCGTTCCGGCGCGCGCTCGCACTGCGTCCCGGTCACGCGGGCGCGTTGAACAACATGGGCATGGCGCTGAACGCGCTGGGTCGCGCGGACGACGCGATCCCCTGCTTCCAGGCGGCGCTCGCCGCCGAGCCGCGCTTCGTCGCCGCGCACTTCAATCTCGCCAATACGTTCGACGCCACCGGCCGCCATGCCGAAGCGGTCGCGTCGTTCGAGGCGGCGCTGGGCTTGCAGCCGAATCTGCCACCGGCCATCTACGGGATGGGCAATGCGCTCGCGGCCTTGGGACGTCACGCGCAGGCGCTGCCATATCTCGAACGCTCGGTCGGTCTCGATCCGCAATTCGCGCTCGCGTGGCTAAGTCTCGGCACCGCGCACCAGGCGCTCGGCGCGCACGCGCCCGCTGTGCGCGCGTTCGATCAGGCGCTGCGCCTGCGCCCCGACCTCGCCTCCGCGCACATGAACCGCGCGCTCGCGTGGCTCGCGCAGCGCGACTTCGCACGCGGGCTGCCGGAGTACGAGTGGCGACTGCAAACCGTCGCGCAGCCGGTCATCCAGACGCTGCCGCGCTGGCACGGCGAGCCGATCGAACAGCGCACGCTGTTGATCCATGCCGAGCAAGGTTTCGGCGACACGCTGCAATTCGTGCGCTTCGTCCCGCTCGCCGCGCTGCGCGCCGCGCGCGTCGTGCTCGAAGTGCAGCCGCAATTGCTGCCCTTGCTGGCCCCGGCCGCGCAGGCATGGCGCGTGACGCTGATCCCCCAAGGCGCGCCGCGCCCCGCCGCCGATCTGCAATGCCCGTTGCTGAGCCTGCCGCTCGCGCTCGGCACGAGCTTCGACACGATTCCGGGCCGCACGCCCTATCTCGACGTGCCACCTACGTATGGCCGCAAATGGCGCGGCTCGCTCGGCGGTCAGGCAAAACGCAAAGTCGGCATTGCGTGGTCGGGACGCATCCAGCAGAACGAAACGCGTTCGATGCCGCTCGCCGCGCTCGACCCGCTGTTCGCGCTCGACGGGATCGACTGGATCGTGCTGCAACCCGCACTGAGCGTCGACGAACGCGCGGCGCTCGACGCGCATCCACGGGCGGCGTGGATCCATCGGTTCGACACGCGGATCGGCGACTTCGCGGACACCGCGGCGATCATCGAGCGGCTCGACGCGGTGGTGTCGATCGACACCTCCATCGCTCACCTGGCCGGTGCGCTGCGTAAGCCGCTGTGGCTGATGCTGCCGTTCGCACCGGATTGGCGCTGGTTCGACGGCGACACGCGCAGTCCGTGGTATCCGGGCGCGACGCTGGTCCGTCAGCCGCGGCCCGACGCGTGGGGCGAGGTCGTCGATGCGGTGGCGAACGAATTGCGCACGGGCTAGCTTCGAGCGACGTTCGGTGCAATCCGCGCGGCGCAGCGAAGCACACAGCCTGCACGACACAGCACCGCATTGCATTGCATTGCGCCGCGCGCAACAAAAAACCCCGCGTCCTCACGAACGCGGGGTTTTTCTTTAACCAAACCAACTTAACCGCACCAACCACGGCGGGCAGTCAACCGTCAGGCCGCCCGATACTGATTGCGCGACTCCGGCGTGCGATACAGCACCAGCGTCGCGATCAGCCCGCAAATCGCCGCCACGCCGAGGAACAGACCCGGCGCCGCCTTGTTGTTCGTGACGTGAATCAGCAGCGTCGCGATAGCCGGCGTGAAGCCGCCGACCGTCGTCGCCAGACTGTACGCGAGCGAGAAGCCGGCGGTGCGGACTTCGACCGGCATCACTTCGGTCAGCGCCACCACCATCGCGCCGTTATAGCTGCCGTACAGGAACGACAACCACAACTGAACCGCCAGCAGGCGCGCGAACGACGGCTCGGCGACCAGCCATTGCAGCGCCGGATACGCGGTGACGATCGTCAGGACCGTGAACGCGAGCAGCACCGGACGGCGGCCGATGCGATCCGACAGCGCACCCGAGAGCGGCAGCCAGATCAGGTTCGACAGACCCACGCAGACCGTGACGACGAGCGTGTCGATCGCCGACAGCTTCAGCACTTCCTTGCCGAAGGTGGGCGTGTACGCGGTGATCATGTAGAACGACACGGTGGTCATGATGACCATGCCCATGCCGCCCAGCACGACGCCCCAGTTGGTGGCCATCGACTTCATGATCTCGCTCATGCTCGGACGATGCTTGCGCGCCTGGAATTCCTCGGTTTCCCTCAGCGAACGGCGAATGATGAACAGGAACGGCACGATCAGGCAGCCGATCAGGAACGGCACGCGCCAGCCCCAGGCGGTCATCTGGTCGGCCGGCAGCAACTTGTTCAGCAGCACGCCGATCAGCGCGGCGAACACCACCGCGACCTGCTGGCTGCCCGACTGCCACGAGCAATAAAAACCCTTGTTGCCCTTGGTGGCGATCTCCGACAGATACACGGACACGCCGCCCAGTTCGACCCCGGCGGAGAAGCCTTGCAACAGACGCCCGCCCAGCACGAGCACGGGCGCTAGCAGGCCGATCGTCGCGTAGCCTGGAATCGACGCGACCGTGAGCGTGCCGAGCGCCATCAGGCCGAGCGTGAGGATCAGGCCTTTGCGGCGGCCGTGGTGGTCGATGTAGGCGCCGAGCACAATCGCGCCGAGCGGGCGCATCAGGAAGCCCGCGCCGAACACCGACAGCGACAGCATCAGCGACGCGAACTCGTTGCCGCTTGGGAAGTAGGTCTTGGCGATCGCCGATGCGTAATAGCCGTAGACCATGAAGTCGTACATCTCAAGAAAGTTGCCGCTGACGACGCGAAAAACGGTCTTGACCTTGGATTCTTCCCGGACGGGGATGGCGTGTGACGCAGTCGACATGACATTCTCAGATAAGCCGGTCGCCCTGTATGCGATGACGACCAGGCAGTTGAAACGATCCACGGCGTTAGGCAAGCGGATGCCGCAGGCGAACGGTAAGGAAAGGACGCACCGGGGGCGCTGCATTCTCATGGCGAACGCATTCACGCGGTATCAGGGTAAACCTTGTGACTCATGCGGAGGCCGCGCCAGGTAATGTTACCGTTGTTGGCGTTGTCGCGAAAAGCATACAGTTTGCTTACGGGCGACGCGGACGAATCGTCACGGTAAACTTTGCGGCTTGGCACTTCCGTTGATCATTACCCCGATGCGACCCACCCCCGCCCTTTCGCTGCGCCCCGCGACTCTCGACGACGCCGCGCTGATCGCTTCGATTCACAGCGCCAGTTGGCAGGCCACTTATCGCGGCCTGTTGCCCGACGCGTTCCTCGACTGCGAAGTCACGCGCGAGCGCGCCGCCTATTGGGAGGCGCGGCTGGGCGCGCCGGGCGGCGAGCGCCGCATCGTGCTGATCGCCGAACTCGCGGGCGAGCCGATCGGCTTCGTGTGCGCCGAACGGCAACCGGAGTCCGCGTGGGGCGTGCTGCTCGACAACCTGCATGCGCTGCCCGGCTATCAGGGCATTGGCGTCGGCAAGCTGCTGATGCGCGCCGCCGAGGACTGGGCTCGCGCGCAAGGCGAGGCGCAACTGTATCTGTACGTGCTCGAAGGCAACACGGCGGCGATCGGTTTCTATGAACGGCAAGGCTGGCAGTTTGTCGGCGCCGAACCGGATCACATGGGCGGCGTGGACATCACCGCGTTGCGCTACGTGTACAGGTTGAATCGATAAAGTACGCGCGCAGCGATCGGTCGTTGTTCGTGCATGAGTCGATCTCTCGCGGAGCGTCCCTATTTTTCAGAACCGTCTGATCGCCGGATCAGCGGTCTGCCCGCATCATTGTCTGCAGCCGATGGCTTCACCGTGTAGCGCCCACGCACCCACTATGTGTTCCACCTGAGCACGGCGTTTGGGGCGGCGTTGATGTACGGCGTGCACGAAAGGCGTTCCGCCCGCATCGCCTCGAGGCCTGAGTCCCCACAGACCCCCGCGGCCGTCAACCGGCGGTCCCACTACGAGGCGCTGGAAGAGACCAATGTCCACCATTCCGCTCACTCTGGTCGAAGGCCCCATCGCGCTGCCGCGCGTGCGGCCGCTCGGTCACCTGCCGGCGCCCTTCGGCCGCGACTGGGCGCTGCTTCCGCCTGGCCATAGCTGGCGGACGGAACTCAAGGCGCTCTATGCAGCGATGCTGCGTACCTTTTGCATGAGCGACAAGGCCATCCTTTCGTTTTGCAGATGGGTGCCGCTAAACCCACGGCGCGCTGCTGCGGCGGCCTCGGCCGCAACGGCGAAGCGCGCCACGGTATTCGCCCCCCCGCGCGACGAAGCCCCGCATGTGTTCGCTGAAGCAGCGGCTTTGCCGATGGCCGAGGGGCCTGCGGTTGGAACCCTGTCACGCGGCGCGCCGCCACATTGGAGAGCGCTAGCGGGCGGCGCCTGCGCACTCAGCGGTGCGGCGATGCTCGCGTGGATTGCGTTCGGTCATCTGGCGCATCGCCAGTTGATCGACGATGTGAAACCCGCGGACACGGTAACGGCCAGCCTCGACGCACAACCAGCAAAGCCGCCGCAGCATCGCTTGTCCGATGCTGTCACGACTCGGGAGCCGGCGGCCGGCAAGGGCAATGCGCGAACTCGAAGCGCGGCATCGGCACGCGTGGGCGGTGCGCCCATCTATGCGCCTGCGCCCAATCAAACTAGAGCAACGGCAGCGCGGCGCGCGTCGACCAACGATACCCTCTCGCATCGTCGCCACGCGCTTCGCGAAACGACCGACAGCCGGCGCGAAAAAGCACGCCGTTACCTCGCGCATGGCGCCGCTGCAAACCCGCTATCGCAGATTGCGGCGATGTCGGACGACATGCCTCGCATCGCCGTCCCACCCGTCGCGCAGCGAGCGTCGCCGAGGCCTTCGGCTGCGGGGTCTTACTCGCCGCTCGCGCCGGCACGGCTCGGCATCGACGAATATGCCGACGTGACGACGTTCGCGGCGACGCACCTGCGCGATATGGCGCCGCCGTCCCGCCCTGCTACGTCAATCAATCCGTCGGCGGCCAACGGGACGGAATGGATGAATCACCTGTCGCAGCGTCGCGTGACCGAGGTTCCGGATCAATTCGCGAAGTAAGCGTTAACCGGGTAATTTCGGGAAAATCGCGGCGCAAAAAAAAGCCCGGCTGTTGTTCGTAGCCGGGCTTTTCTTCTATCACGCCGCCTCTACTTCTCCGTTACTTCTGGTTCGGCAGTCCGTTCCGAAGCGGTAGTCCAAATTCCGTCTGGCGCTGCAACTGCATGACTTCGCTCTGCACCTGCCGCAATTGCGCCTGCGCTTTCTCCTTCTCTGCATGCAGCGTGACCGCCTCGCCCTGCGTTTGCCTCTGGTAGTCGTCGACCTTGGCCTGCTGCGTGCGTGCGACGTCGAGATCGGCTTGCAAGCGTTTCGCGCGATCCTGCGAAATCGCAATGATGTTTTCGATGTAGGCCTTTTGCGCCTGCAATTGCGTGCGGCGAATTTCGACGTCGGCGAGTTGCGCTGTCTGCTGGGCGAAACCCGCGTAGATCGCTTCCGCGCGATCCACATTCTCCAACTTGATCACGCGCCAGAAATGTTTGTCCTGAAATAACGCGACGTAGTACGTCACCTCTTGCGGATAGAAGAACAGACTCGCGCCGTAACTGCCGTTATACGTGGTGCGCAGTTCGCTCAGCTTCGCGTCGTGAATCAGCCGCATCAACTCGGCGACATTGCCTTGCGCATTGCTGGCCGCGTCCTGTGCGTCCTGTGCGTCCTGTGCGTCCGGCGTATCCGCGGGCGCCCCGGGCAGCGCGGCAACCTGGGGCAGCCCGGCAACGTTGGGTTGCGGCATCAGCTCACTGTTGGCCGGTCGCATGCCGGCGATCAGCGCGGCCTCTACGCTTTGCGCAGCGAGCCCGAAGCCGGCGTGCTGCAACAGCGCGCACGAGGCCACGAGCAGCATGGCACGCCGTATTATTAAGGGATGCTTCATACCTGCTTGCTCCATGCAAATCCGAAAACAGCCGCAGATTATCACGCGGATTTGCTGTTAAGCGAAGCACTCAAATGCCGTCTGAAGCGGCTCTAAATTGAGATAAATCGACAGCGAATGAATCTCGTCGAATGAATCGCGCAATTGCGGAATAAAAGTGTTCAGATATGACGAAAACGCAGCAATCTACCTCGCGCAGACGCTTCCCAACTTACGCTGAATTTGTACGAATCCAACGGCAAGCGGGCTTGCAATATTGCGATAGACGGATTGCCGGATCGTAAAAGCCGAATCGGGTCTATCGCGTTTGAGATCGGCGAATTAAAAGCGGGCCTGATACGGCGAAAAATCTCAGGCGGAGAATCCGGCATTGCCCCATTGCGGCCATGAAAACCCGGATTCCTTATTATCTCGATAAAGGGAAGCCGACGAGGAAAATGCACAGGAAACCGCGTGGAAGAGGTGGCGCAGCGCCATGTCGCGCGCAACGCACCGCCGCATAACGCGACGGCGCGTCGGACAAATCAGCTTCAGGAGACGGCACCCAACCCAAACCCAAGCCCAAGCCACGCGGTCGAAGCGTGAGCCTAAAAACCCAACCGCATCAAAACCGCGTCTCGCGCGCCACCCGCAGGAACGTATCGAGCAAAGGCGTGCAATCGAGCAACTCCGGGCCGCCCGCGCGATGAAACTCCGGATGCCACTGCACCCCCATCACGAACGGCGCACGCCGATAGCGCACGGCCTCGATGATGCCGTCCGACGCCGATACCGCCTCGATATTGAGATCGCGTCCGAGCGTCTTCACCGCCTGGTGGTGGATCGAGTTGACGATCGCGTCGCGCCGGCCCGGGAACATGTTGACCAGCGTCGAACCGTCCGGAAAGTGAACCCCGTGCCGATGCTGATCGTAGTCCTCGTTGACGTGCGTGCTTGCGGTCGGCACATCGGTCGCGATGTCCTGATACAAGGTGCCGCCGAACGCCACGTTGATCAGTTGGCAGCCGCGGCACACGCCCAGCACCGGCTTGCCCGATTCGACGAATTCGTGCAGCAGTTCGAGCTCGTACATGTCGCGCACGCGGTCGCCGGGCCACTCGTGGCTGGTCGCCGCTTCCGCGTACGATTGCGGCGAGACGTCGGCGCCGCCTTGCAGAAGCAGGCCGTCGAGATGCTTCGCGTAGTCGCGCAAACGGATGTTGCTCGGGTGCAGCATGCCCTGATGACCGACCGTCGGAATCATGAACACCAGCACGTCGCGCGACATCACCCAGTGCGCGATCGATTCCTCGAGGTACTGCAAAGTCTTGCCGCGCAGCCCCTTCGCACCCGGCTCCGGATGGAAGATGCGCGCCGACACGCCGATGCGCAGCGTACGCTGGGTGATCCGTTGCCCCGCGCGATCGAACATCTGGCGCGCACGTGCCGCGACGATGCGGCCAAACACGGTCCATGCCGAATCGCTCTGCTTCAGATAGCGCGGCGGCGACTGCGGCAACGCGTTGGGCGGCGGCGGATTGGTCGCGGTGAAGTCGGGCGCCGCGCCGAAGCCCGGCGGCGGCGCGCCGGCCGGACGCCTGGTGGCAGCCTCGGGTTCTTCGGTCGCGACGACGTCGTCCGCCGAGGCGGTTAGTTTGCCGGCAAGCGGCTCGCTGCTCGTCAGCGTGGATGCGGATGGCGCGCTTTTCATGCCTTTCGTGATCTCGGGATGCGCCGCAGGTGCGCCGGTACGCCGTGCAGCGCGCTCATGAACTTCGGCCTCCTGCTTCGCGGTGGACGCCGCAGCCGAACTGCGTGCCTCGGCCGCGTCGCGTTGCCGGGCCGTTTGCGGATCGGCCGGCGTCACGGCCGACGCGCTGGCGGGGCTGTCAGTCGATGACCTTGCGGCCGCCTCTGCGGCAGCCGGTGTCACGACATCCTTGATCGGCGACTGGATCGCGTCTTCATGCAAGGGCGGTAGCGAGGCCGCCGGTTCAAGCGGCGAGGTGCCGGGTTTCGCCGCGCCCGAGCTTACGTCGGGGGTTGCACCGGAAGACGCTGTAGCTGGCGACGCCGAAGGCGACGACGGGCTGCCGGGCGCGCCGGTGTTTTCAGGTTTATTTTCGCTCATGACAGTCAGACAGGCGCCTTCCACGCGAACGAATGAATATGCCCTGATTATCCGCTAGCGCAGCACGCGCCGCAAACCCGCACACAATTGCTCACATTGTCGCGGACGCCCGCAGGAAGCCCCTTGCGGGACGCCTGAACGAAATCCCCTTGGACCACACCGCGAAGGAAGTCCCCTTGGGGACCACAGCGCAAAGCCCGCTGACTCAAGGATCCGGCTGCTCTTCAAAAGTCTCGCGCAAGGCGATCTGCATCGACGCGTGAATCTTCACGCACCAGCGCCACACGAGCGCCAGCAGCACTGCCGCGCAGATCAGTACGGCGGCGAGCAGGCCGGTCGGCGGCAGGATGCTGCCCGAGAGCGCCGCAACCAGCAAAAACACGCCGGCCATCGACACCACCGGCACCAGATCGGCGATCGCGTAACGGAGCGCGCTCGTCAAGCGCCCCGCTGTCGCCGGCTGCACGCTGACTTCGGCGAGCAGCAGCGCGAGCGACTTGGTCTTGCGATAGACCGCCACCAGAAACGGCATCGACACGACCAGCGCGACGCTCCACTGCACCACGCGCTGCATCGGCTCGGAACTCAACCAATGTGCGAGCAGCTTGCCGGTATAAGGCGCGCTATACGATACGGCCAGAAAAATCGCGGCGACCAGCGCAAGGTTGACGGCAATCTGCAGAATGATCCGCCGCGTCAGGCTGAATAGGGTCGGCTCGCCGCTGGCCGTGCTCAGGCTGCGCAACCACTGACCATAGAGGCCGAACACCTTGGCGAGCGTGCCCGGCATCGCGCGAGCTAGACACCGGGTCAGCGGATCGGCGGCGCGAATCAGATACGGCGTGAACAGCGTGGTCAGCGCCGACACCGCCACCGCGATCGGATACAGAAACGCGCTCGTCACCTTCAGCGTCACGCCGAGCGACGCGATGATGAACGAGAACTCGCCGATCTGCGAAACGGTCATGCCGACCCGCGTCGCCGTACGTCCGTCCTTGCCGGCGAGCAAGGTGCCGAGCCCGCACGACACGATCTTGCCGACGATCACCGCCGTCGTGATCACCGCGATCGGCCACGCGTAGTCGACCAGCACGGCCGGATTCAGCATCAGGCCGATCGTCACGAAGAAGATCGCCGAGAACGCGTCGCGCAACGGCGCGATCAGATGTTCGATCCGATGCAGATGGCGCGATTCGGCCATGATCGCGCCGATCAGGAACGCGCCGAGCGCCATGCTGTAGTCGAGCTTGACCACCAGCAGACAGAAGCCGAAGCAGAAGCCGAGCACGGACACCAGCAGCATCTCGTCGCTGCGCGTGCGCGCCACGTAGTTCAACGCGCGCGGCACCACCAGCACGCCGATCAGCAGCGACACCGTCATGAACAGCAGCAGCTTGCCGAGCGTGACCATCGCGAGACCGGCGCTCAACTGCCCGGTCTGCGCGATACCGGTCAGCAGCACCAGCATCGCGATACCGAGTATGTCCTCGACGATCAGGATGCCGAACACTAGCTGCGCGAAGCTCTCGCGCTTCAGGCCCAACTCGGACAGCGCCTTGACGATGATGGTGGTCGACGAAATCGCGAGGATCGCGCCGAGAAACAGCGAGTCCATCGAACTCCAGCCGAACGCGCTGCCGATCTCATAGCCGATCCACAACATCAGCACGATCTCGGAGAGCGCCGCGACGATCGCCGTCGCGCCGACCTTGAAGAGCTTGCGCAAGCTGAATTCGAGTCCCAGCGAAAACATCAGGAACACCACGCCGAGTTCGCCTAGCGTCTGGATGGTCTGCTCGTCGTGGATCAGCTGGAACGGCGGCGTGTACGGTCCGATGATCACGCCGGCGGCGATATAACCGAGCACCACCGGCTGCTTCAGGCGATGGAACAGCACGGTGACGACGCCGGCGAGCGCCATCACGACCGCCAGATCCTGAATGAAGCCGATGCCATGGTGCATGGATGCGTTCCTTACAAAAAGTAATCTCAGAGAAGCGCAGTGTAGCAGCCGACCAGAACATGCCGAATCGCGCAAAGGGTCGAAGGGCTTGGGATTGGCGCTGGGCGACGCATCCAGCCGCCTGCGGTCGGCTTCGCTCGTCCTCAGTCGGCCAGGAATATTTTTGACACGCTGGACTCATGTGAAATATCACAATAATATTTGACGCATATTTTCTTCGGAGTCGAGTGATGCAGCAGTTGTCCTTCAATGTCGTAGACCGAGCCGGCCAGAGTCGTGCGGAGCGTGTCGAAGTGAGCCGTCTGACGATCGCCGGTTGGGCCGGGCGCGACCAGGCCGCCATCGAGCATCACATCGCCGAACTGGCCGAACTCGGCGTGAAGCGGCCGTCCACCACGCCGTGCTTCTACCGTCTCGGCGCGGAGCTGCTGACGCAGGCCGAGCAGATCGACGTGGTCGGCGCGAAGTCCAGCGGCGAAGCCGAATGCGTGCTGGTGCAGGCAAACACGGGCTTGCTCGTCACGATCGGCTCCGACCACACCGACCGCGAAGTCGAGGCCTACGGCGTGACCGTCTCCAAGCAGGTCTGCCCGAAACCGCTCGCGCGCGACGCGTGGCGTTTCGACGAGGTGGCCGGCCACTGGGATCAACTGGAATTGCGCGCTTACGCACTCGCGAACGGCGAGCGGCGCGTCTATCAGCAAGGCAGCGTCGCGTCGTTGCTGCCGGCCGCGGACCTGCTCGCACGCGCGCCGCTCGCACAACGCGCGGCGATGTTCTGCGGCACGCTGGCGGTGCAAGGCGGCATCGTCGGGATGGCCGACGGCGACGCGCTCGAACTCGAACTGCACGACCCCATCCTGAACCGCACACTGCGCCACGCCTATCGCGTGCGCGCGCTACCTATCGTCGAATGAGGCACTCATGAGCTCCCCGTCGCTATCCGTCAGTGCCGCCGCGTCGTCCGACGCGTGGCTCGAAGCCACCGCGTTGCGCAAGATCACCTGGCGCATCATGCCGTTCCTGTTTCTCGTCTATGTGCTGTCGTATCTGGACCGCGTCAACATCGGCTACGCGAAGCTGCAGTTCACCGGCGACCTCGGCCTCTCGAACGCGGCGTACGGACTCGGCGCGGGGATCTTTTTCTTCGGCTACTTCGTGTTCGAAGTGCCGAGCAATCTGCTGTTGAAGAAGTTCGGCGCGCGCGCCACGATCGCCCGCATCACGATGCTGTGGGGGCTGCTGTCGTGCCTGATGATGTTCGTGCGCAGCGAGACGATGTTCTACGTGCTGCGCTTTTTCCTCGGCGTGGCCGAAGCCGGGCTGGTGCCGGGCGTGGTGCTGTATCTGACCTTCTGGTTTCCATCCGACCGGCGCGCGCGGATGGTCGCGGTGTTCATGGCGGCGATTCCGGTGGCGGGCATCATCGGCGCGCCGTTGTCGGGCTTTCTGATGTCGGCGCTGCATGACGCGCACGGCCTGCGCGGCTGGCGCGTATATCGGCATCCTCGCGGGCTTCGGCATCTTCTGGTCGATGTCGACGACCTTCCTGCAAGGCACGGCGGCGGTCGCCGGGATCGCGGTGATCAACTCGATTGCGAACCTCGCGGGCTATGTGAGCCCGTACGTGCTCGGCATCGTCAAGGACGCGACGCATAGCGTGACGTTCGGGCTCGTGCTGATCGCGGGGGCGCTGATCGTCGGCGGGCTGGTGACGCTGCTGATGCCGCGCGTCAAGGTGCAGCATGCGGCGGCGGTTTCGCCGGGGCGTGCCTGAGTTGCCGCGCCGTCGACGCAAAACCTTGCTCTACAATGCGGACGACATCGCCCGCTAGCTCCTCCCATGACGCTCCTGCAGACTGCCCGCCCCTCCCCGCCCACCCGCGCGAGCGCCGCCGCGAGCCTCGCCGAACAGGCCTATGCGTTCGTCAAGCGCGAGATCATCACGATGCGGCTGCGGCCGAGCGAGGTGCTCAACGAAGCGGAATTGATGGCGCTGACCGGGATCGGCAGAACGCCGGTTCATCAGGCGCTGCACCGGCTGGTGCACGAAGGCATGCTGACCATCATGCCGAGAAAGGGCATCATGGTCCGGCCGGTTTCGCTCGACGACGTGCTGGCGATCATTGACGTGCGCCTTGTCAACGAAAGCTACTGCGTGGAACTCGCCGCGCGCCACGCGCAGCAGCACGATTACGACGCGATGCAGGCGCTGCTGGAACGCTCGTCGGTATGCGCCGCCGCGCACGATATTGAAGGCATGATGGACATCGACCGCGAGTTTCATCTGGCGATCTCGGCCGCCTCGCGCAACCCGGTGCTGGCCGATATCCTGCGCGGACTGCATGAACGCTCGCTGCGCTTCTGGTTCATTTCGCTGTCCGAGCCGCATCATCTCGAAGACGTCCACGAAGAACATCTCGAACTGTTTCGTCTGCTGCGCGAACGCGATGCCGAAGGCGCCCGTCAATCGGTGCAAAAGCATATCGAGGCGTTCCGCGCGACACTGTTCAATCGCATCTGAGCGCCCGCAGCGCATCGACGGTTCTCAATCGCACGCTTTATTTGCCGCATCCATTTGATCAACCGGCTTGCCCCGGTTCAACCGGATTCCTACCGACATCATGGCCACTGAATTCACGCCCTTCCCGCCGCTTGCCCAGCTTGCCGCCGACCTCGCCGCCGGCCGCACCGCGAGCCGCGCGCTCGTCGAAACCGCGCTCGAACGGATCGCCGATCCGGCCGGCCAGGGCGCGGTCGCCTTCATGCACGTCGACGCCGACAGCGCCCGCGCCGCCGCCGACGCGCACGACCGCCTGCGCGCCGCCGGCACCGTGCTGTCGCCGCTCGCCGGGATTCCGGTGTCGGTCAAGGACCTGTTCGATATAGAAGGCCAGCCGACCCGCGCCGGTTCCGTGGTGCTCGCCGACGCCCCCGCCGCGAAGGCGGACGCCGTCGCGGTCGCGCGTTTGAAGCGGGCCGGCGCGGTAATCGTCGGGCGCACCAACATGAGCGAGTTCGCGTTTTCCGGACTCGGCCTGAATCCGCACTACGGCCATCCGCTGTCGCCGTATCAACGCAACGTGAAAGGCGACGAGCGGATTTCGGGCGGCTCGTCGTCGGGCGCGGCGGCGTCGGTCGCGGACGGCATGGCGGCCGTCGCGCTCGGCACCGACACCGGCGGCTCGATCCGCATCCCGGCCGCGCTGTGCGGCCTGACCGGCTTCAAGCCGACCGCTTCGCGCATCCCCAAGCAAGGCGGCGTGCCGCTCTCGCCGACGCTCGATTCGTTCGGGCCGATCGGCGTGTCGGTCGCGTGCTGCGCGCTGGTCGACCGGATGCTGGCCGGGCTCGAGCCGCGCATCCCGGCCGCCCGGCCGCTCGAAGGCGTGCGCCTTGGCGTGCTGACCCACTTCGTCACTGACGGCGTCGAACCGGCGGTCGCCGCGGCAATCGACACCGCGCTCAAGCACCTGGAGGCGGCCGGCGCGATTGTCAGCGAAGTGCGTTTTGCGCCGCTCGACCGCTTGCCCGAGATCAACCGCATCGGCTTCTCGCCGATCGAGGCGTATGCGTGGCATCGTCCGCTGCTCGACAAGCACCGCGAGCAATACGATCCGCGCGTGCTGGTGCGCATCCTCAAAGGCCAGCCGGCCAGCGCCGTCGACTATCTGGACCTGCTCGCCGAGCGCGCGGCGATGCTCGACGAAGCCGCCCGCACGCTGTGGCAGCGCTTCGACGCGGTCGTCGCGCCGACCGTGCCGGTCCTGCCGCCGCGCGTGGCCGACCTGATTCACGACGACGATGCGTTTGGCCGCATCAACGCGCTGATCCTGCGTAATCCGAGCGTCTTCAACTTCCTCGACAGCTGCGCGCTGTCGCTGCCCTGCCATCTGCGCGGTGACGCGCCGGTCGGCCTGATGCTGGCGGGCGCGCCGCACGCCGATGACGCGTTGCTGGCGATCGGCCGCGGCGCGCAGGCGGTGCTCAACGCGATTCGCTGAGCGAGCGGCAGCGCGGCGTCATGGCGCGATAAGCGTCGGGGCGGGGGTTCGCGCTAGAATCGCGGGCACCCGTCCTTTTTGTTTCCAGACCGCCATACGATCCATGAACAACGACATTGCGATGCTGCGCCGCGAGCGCTCCCTGCTGGTTCTGCTTGGCCTGATCTGCGTCGCCCTGGTGGGCGGCGCGTTGTATCTGCAGTACTTTGGGCGCGAAGACCCGTGCCCGTTGTGCATCATCCAGCGTTATTTCTTCCTGCTGATTGCGATCTTCGCGTTCCTCGGCGCACGCTTCAACCACTGGCGCAGCGTGCGTCTGCTGGAATTGCTGGCGGCCTTGTCGGCGCTGGCGGGCATCGTGACCGCCGCGCGGCATGTGTACGTGCAGGCCAATCCCGGCTTCAGCTGCGGCTTTGACGCGCTGCAGCCGGTGGTCGACAGCCTGCCGCCCGCGCGTTGGCTGCCGGGCGTGTTCAAGGTCGCCGGCCTGTGCGAAACGGCCTATCCGCCGATTCTCGGTCTGACGCTGCCGATGTGGTCGCTGGTCGGGTTCGTGGTCGCGTTCATCCCGCTGGTGCTGAGCCTGATCCGCAATCGCCGCCGGGTCGCCTGATCGCGGTTCCTGCGGTGAAATAACGCCGGACTTCGGGGCGCCTGTCGGGGGGCGCCCGGCGAAGGCCGGCGTTTTTTCGCCGCAATTTCCCGCGAGCTTTGCAGCCGACCTTTCCACCCGCGCTTTTTGCAGCCGCGCTTTTGCCGACGCACTTTTGCGCCCGCGTACTTGCACCCGCGTACTTGCACCCGCGTACTTGCGCCCGCGTTCTTGCACCCGCGCTTTCAAACCTGCGTCGCTCACCCCGCTGTTAACAACAATTCCCCCGCCGCCCCGCCCCGTCTGGCTTTGCGCCCCCTTCCCGCGTCCCGCCACTTCCCCGCCGCGCGAATCGTACTGAGGTCATGACCGCCGCCGAATAGGCTTCATGCGATATGGGAAATATTTTTGGGACGCGGTAGTGCTATCTTCGGGTCTGGATGGCGATCTACGTGCGCGAGGCCGGCTTTGGCGACCCCATGCGTAACGCGCGCCCGGTCCGCACTGTCTTTCGGATTCGCCATGACAACGCAAACCATCCGCTTTTATCACCAGGGGTCCGTCCGTGAGGTTGCGGGCGTCCCGGCGACGCGCACCGTGCTCCAGCACCTGCGCGAGGATCTGCATTGCACCGGCACCAAGGAAGGCTGCGCGGAAGGCGACTGCGGCGCCTGCACAGTGGTCGTCGGCGAACTGGACGCGGGTGGCGCGCTCGCGCTGAAAGCGGTCAACGCCTGCATCCAGTTCCTGCCCACTCTGGACGGCAAGGCCCTGTTCACCGTCGAAGACCTGCGCGCCGCCGATGGCGCGCTGCACCCGGTGCAACAGGCGCTGGTCGATTGCCACGGTTCGCAGTGCGGCTTCTGCACACCCGGCTTCGTGATGTCGATGTGGGCGCTGTACGAAAACCAGCCGGCCGACGCCGGCCTGCCCACCCGCGACGAGATCAAGGCCGCGCTGTCCGGCAACCTGTGCCGCTGCACCGGCTACCGGCCGATCGTCGACGCGTCGCAGAAGATGTTCGACTATCCGCAGTACCCGCGCGTGACGCTGGATCGCGAGGCCGTCGCGGATAAGCTGCGCGCCCTGCAACGCGATGACACCTTCGAATACAGCGCGCCCGATACGCGCGGCGCCGCGTTCGGCTCGCCCACCTTCCGCGCGCCGGTCACGCTCGATGCGTTCGCCACGCTGCGCGCGGCCCATCCGCAAGCCCGGCTGCTGGCCGGCAGCACAGACGTCGGCCTGTGGGTCACCAAGCAGTTCCGCGATCTCGGCGACATTCTGTACATCGGCAACGTCGCCGAACTGAAGACCGTCGAGCGCGATGCGCAAACGCTGACGATCGGCGCGGCCGTCACGCTCGAAGACGGGTACGCGGCCCTCGCCGTCGATTACCCCGAGCTCGCCGAAATGTGGACGCGCTTCGCGTCGCTGCCGATCCGCAATGCCGGCACGCTCGGCGGCAACGTCGCGAACGGCTCGCCGATCGGCGATTCGATGCCGGCGCTGCTCGCGCTCGGCGCCGAAGTCGTGCTGCGCCACGGTCCGAAAACCCGCACGCTGCCGCTCGACGCGTTCTACCTCGGCTATCAGAAAACCGCGCTCGCGGCCGGCGAATTCGTCACGGCGCTGCGCGTGCCGCGCCCGGCCGGCAATCTGCGCTTTCGCACGTACAAAGTGTCGAAGCGCTACGATCAGGACATCTCGGCGGTATGCGCGGCGTTCGCGCTGCATCTCGGCGACGACGGCGCGATTCGGCAAGCCCGCGTCGCGTTCGGCGGCATGGCCGCCACGCCAAAGCGCGCCGCACAAACCGAAGCCGTGCTGAACGGCGCTACATGGAACGAAAGCACCGCGCGGCAGGCGATGAACGCACTCGTCGCCGATTACCAGCCGCTCACCGACATGCGCGCATCGAGCGCCTATCGACTGAAGGTGGCGCGCAACCTGCTGTGGCGCTTCCACCTCGAAACGCGCAATGACGCGCCGCTCGCCCTGCTCGACGTGAATGCGTTCGCGTTCGAAGCCGGCGCGCCGGATGCGGCCATTGCGAAGGAGTCGTCGTGATGAACCGGACTGAAGCTTTCGTCGAACACGCCGGTGGAACGCTTGCCGCAAAGAACGCCAGCGCGCATGACCACGACGCGGCGATCGGCGTCTCGCTGCCGCATGAATCGGCCGCGCTGCACGTGAGCGGCGAAGCCACCTACACCGACGACATTGCCGAACTGCACGGCACGCTGCACGCGGCGCTCGGGCTGTCGCGCCATGCGCACGCGCGGATCGTGTCGATGGATCTGGACGCAGTCAGAAAAGCGCCCGGCGTGATCGCGGTGCTCACCGCCGAGGACATCCCCGGCGAAAACAATTGCGGCCCGGTGCTGCACGACGACCCGATTCTCGCGGTCGGCGAAGTGCTGTATCTCGGTCAACCGGTGTTCGCGGTGATTGCCGAGAACCACGAGTTGGCGCGTCGTGCCGCGGCGCTCGCGAAAAGCGACGACGTGGTCCGCTACGAACCGCTCGAAGCCATCCTCACGCCCGCCGAAGCGAAAGCCAGCAAGCAGTTCGTGCTGCCGCCGCTGCACCTCAGACGCGGCGAGCCCGACGCGAAGATCGCCGGCGCACCGCACCGGATCAGCGGCACCTTCGAAGTCGGCGGCCAGGAGCAGTTTTATCTGGAAGGGCAGATCGCGTACGCGGTGCCGAAGGAAATGGACGGCATGCTCGTCTACAGTTCGACGCAGCATCCGAGCGAAATGCAACAGGTGGTCGCGCATATGCTCGACTGGCCCGCGCATAACGTGGTGTGCGAGTGCCGGCGCATGGGCGGCGGCTTCGGCGGCAAGGAATCGCAATCGGCGCTGTTCGCATGCGTGGCGGCGCTGGCGGCGAAACTGCTGCGCCGTCCGGTCAAACTGCGCGCCGATCGCGACGACGATTTCATGATCACCGGCAAGCGCCACGACGCGGTCTACGAGTACGAAGCCGGCTTCGACGACAGCGGCCGCATTCTCGGCGCGCGTGTCGAAATCGCGTTGCGCGCGGGCTATTCGGCCGATCTGTCCGGCGCGGTCGCCACGCGCGCCGTGTGCCACTTCGACAACGCGTACTACCTGTCCGATGTCGATATCGTCGCACTGTGCTGCAAGACCCACACGCAGTCGAACACCGCGTTCCGCGGCTTCGGCGGCCCGCAAGGCGCGCTGGTGATGGAAGTGATGCTCGACAGCATCGCGCGTCAGTTGAACTGCGATCCGCTCGACGTGCGTCTCGCCAACTACTACGGCATCGGTGAACGCAACACGACGCCTTACGGACAGCGCGTCGAAGACAACATCATCGCGCCGCTGACCGACGCACTGCTCGACTCCAGCGACTACCGCGCGCGCCGCGCGGCGCTCGCCGCATTCAACGCCGGCAGTCCGGTGCTCAAGCGCGGCCTCGCGTTTTCGCCGGTGAAGTTCGGCATCTCGTTCAACGTGCCGTTTCTGAATCAGGCCGGCGCACTGGTGCATGTGTACAAGGACGGCTCGGTGCTCGTCAATCACGGCGGCACCGAGATGGGCCAGGGGCTCAACACGAAGGTCGCGCAGGTCGTCGCGAATCAGTTCGGCTTGCCGCTGACGCGCGTGCGGGTCACGGCGACCGATACCTCGAAGGTCGCGAATACGTCGGCGACCGCGGCCTCCACCGGCAGCGATCTGAACGGCAAAGCCGCCGAAGCCGCGGCGCGCACGATCCGTGCGCGGCTCGCCGAACTCGCGGCCAAACAGCTCGGCGGCAACGCGCACGACGTGCAGTTCGCCAACGGCGCAGTGTCGGTGAACGGCGGCGCGATGCCGTTCGAGCAACTGGTCGGCGCCGCGTATCTGGCGCGCGTGCAGTTGTGGTCGGACGGTTTCTACTCGACGCCGAAAGTGCATTGGGATGCGAAAACGCTGACCGGTCATCCGTTTTATTACTTTGCGTATGGCGCGGCTGTGTCGGAGGTCGTGATCGACACGCTGACCGGCGAATGGAAGCTGGTGCGCGCGGACATGCTGCACGACGCCGGCCAGTCGATCAATCCGGCGATCGACATCGGCCAGGTGGAAGGCGGCTTCATTCAAGGCATGGGCTGGCTCACCACCGAAGAGCTGTGGTGGAACCGCGATGGCCGTCTGATGACGCATGCGCCGTCCACGTACAAGATTCCCGCGGTCAGCGACACGCCCGCCGCGTTTCATGTGCAGCTCTATCAGAACCAGAACGCCGAGCCGACCGTGTTTCGCTCGAAGGCGGTCGGCGAGCCGCCGCTGCTGCTGCCGTTCTCAGTGTTCCTTGCGATTCGCGATGCGATCGCGGCCGCCGTGCCGGGCGCGCAACAGGCTCCGCCGCTGCGCGCGCCGGCCACGCCCGAAGCGATACTCGATGCGCTCGACGCGTTGCAGGCCGCTTGCGCAACCGAACCCGCAGCGCAGCCGGCCATCATCGACACGACAGCGTGAAAACCACCGCAATAGAATGATCGCAATGAAATAACCCGACGGCCTGACACGACACGAACGCGTCACGCCGCACGCAACCAGCCGCACGGACACCCCGCGCGGCCACGTATGGAGAACCGCCGGATGCAAGCCTGGCTACCTGAGCTGCAACAACTGCTCGCGCACGGCGACGCCGCCGTGCTGGTGACGGTCGCGCGCGTCGAAGGTTCGGCACCGCGCGAAGCCGGCACCAAGATGATCGTCACGCGCGACTCGGCCAAGCATACGATCGGCGGCGGCCACCTCGAATGGAAAGCGATCGAGACCGCGCGCCAGGTGTTGCGCGACGGCATGCGCTCGCCGCACATGCGCCGGCTGGAGCGTTTCGCGCTCGGCCCGAGCCTCGGCCAATGCTGCGGCGGCGCGGTGATTCTCGCGTTCGAGCGGCTCGACGTCGGCGACCTCGGCTGGATCACGTCGCTCGCGAAGCGCGTGGCCGCGGGCCAATCGACCGTGCGTAGCGTATCATTCGGCCCCGCGCCGGACGCGGTGATGCTGTCCGACCCCGAGCCGGGCGTCGACGCCGCCGACTGTCTGCTGTGGGACGGCGCCGGTTTCGACGACAGCGTCGCGCTGCTCACCGAAACCATCGCGCCCGGCGACTTCGCCGTCGTGCTGTTCGGCGCCGGCCACGTGGGCGCCGCGCTGGTTCGCGTGCTCGCCACGCTGCCCTGCACGGTCCGCTGGGTCGACGAACGCGATGCGCAGTTCCCGCCGGTCGAATCGCTGCACGCGCCGAACGTCAAGCTCGATCCGAACGACGCGCCCGATGAAGCGATCGACCAGGCCGCGCCGCACACGTACTTCATCGTGATGACGCACAACCATGCGCGTGATCTCGAACTGGCCGAGCGCATTCTGCGGCGCGGCGATTTCGCGTTCTTCGGCATGATCGGCTCGCATAGCAAGCGCAAGCAGTTCGAACACCGGCTGGCGGCGCGCGGCATCGATCCGTCGCAGATCGCGCGGATGAAGTGCCCGCTCGGCGTCGACGGCATCGTCGACAAGTCGCCGGAGATCATCGCGATCTCGGCGGCCGCGCAGATGCTGCAGGCCGTCGAGGCGAACGCGGGCACGCGTCACGCGACACAAACGGTCTGATGCAGTGCGCCCCGGCGTGCGGCCGGCGCGAACCGACTCCAACAAACTCCAAACGACTATGAATACAACGACCGCTACCACCCCATCGCTCGCCGATAAAACCGCGCGGGCTCCGAAGGCCGAGCTGCATATCCATATCGAAGGCTCGCTCGAACCCGAACTGATTTTCGCGCTCGCCGAGCGCAACGGCGTGAAGCTCGCGTACGACTCGATCGAAGCGCTGCGCGCCGCCTACGCGTTCACCGATCTGCAATCGTTCCTCGACATCTACTATGCGGGCGCAAGCGTGCTGCTGCACGAGCAGGACTTCTACGACATGACGATGGCGTATGTCGAACGGTGCCTCGCCGACAACGTGATTCACAGCGAGATCTTCTTCGACCCGCAGACACACACCGAACGCGGCGTGTCGATCGCGACCGTGGTGGCCGGCATCGAACGCGCGCTCGCCGACGCGCAACAGCGCGGCATGTCGAGCAAGCTGATTCTGTGCTTCCTGCGCCATCTGTCCGAAGAGGACGCGCTCGCCACCTTCGAAGAAGCGCTGCCGTTGTTCGAGCAGTACAAGCATCGGCTGATCGGCGTCGGTCTGGATTCGTCGGAGCGCGGTCATCCGCCGTCGAAGTTCGAACGCGTGTTCGCGAAGGCGCGCGCACTCGGCCTGAAACTCGTCGCGCATGCGGGCGAAGAAGGGCCGCCGTCGTATATCTACGAAGCGCTCGATCTGCTGAAAGTGGACCGCGTCGATCATGGCGTGCGCAGCATCGAAGACCCGGCGCTCGTCACGCGTCTGGCCGACACGCGCGTTGCGCTGACCGTCTGCCCGCTGTCGAACCTGAAGCTCTGCGTGTTCGACGACCTCACCAGGCACACGCTGAAGGATCTGCTCGATCGCGGCGTCGCGGTGACGGTGAATTCCGACGATCCGGCCTACTTCGGCGGCTACGTGAACGCCAACTATCTCGCCACCATCGACGCGTTGAAGCTCAACGATGCCGAGGTCTACACGATCATCCGCAACAGCTTCGAAGCGTCGTTCGTCACGCCCGAGCAACGCAATGAACTGATCGCGAAGCTCGACGCGCACTGGCATCAAAGCGGCCCGCACTGACGGGCCGGGATATAGCAGCCGACGGCGGCGCGGGTTGTGGTTCGAAACTAAGCCCCAGCATAAAGCCGCCGTCCGCGCTGTTCAGCTTCTCATATTCGGAGACGGTTTTTCCATGACTCAATCGGCTAACCCGGCCAAAGCAGCGCAGTCGGCATTCCGCGCGCAACTGCTGACCTTCAACGGCGACCCGGCGCAATCGCCCAACGCGGCGGTCTTTCATGAGGACGGCCTGCTGATCGTCGAAGACGGTCATGTGGCCGCGGCGGGCGCGTATGCAGCGCTCGCGGCGCGGCTCGCGCCGGGCACCCAGGTGCAGGAGATGCGCGACAAGCTGATCGTGCCGGGTTTCATCGACACGCACATTCACTATCCGCAAACGGACATGATCGCGTCGCCGGCGCCGGGTTTGCTGCCGTGGCTCGACACCTACACGTTCCCGACCGAGCGCCGCTTCACCGATCCGGCGTATGCGCGCGACACCGCGGGCTTTTTCGTCGACGAACTGCTCGCGTGCGGCACGACCACCGCGCTGGTGTACTGCACGGTCCATAAGGAATCCGCCGATGCGCTCTTCACCGAGAGCGAAGCGCGCAATCTGCGGATGGTGGCGGGCAAGGTGCTGATGGACCGCAACTGCCCCGCGTTCCTGCGCGACACCGCGCAATCGGGTTATGACGACAGCGCCGAGCTGATCGGCCGCTGGCACAATCGTGGCCGTCAGATGTACGCGCTCACGCCGCGCTTCGCGCCGACCTCGACCGAAGCGCAGCTCGAAGCGTGCGGCGTGCTGGCGGGCAAGCATCCGGATGTTTTCATCCAGAGCCACGTCGCGGAAAATGCCGACGAAGTGAAATGGGTCGCCGAGCTGTTCCCCGGCCACCGCAGCTATCTGGACATCTACGATCACTACGGCCTGCTGCGCCGCCGCGCGGTGTACGGCCACTGCATCCACCTCGACGAGGAGGACCGCAAACGCATGGCGCAAACCGGCACGGTCGCCTCACATTGCCCAACTTCGAACCTGTTCCTCGGCAGCGGCCTGTTTGACTTCGATAAGGCCGACGCGGCGGGCATGCCGATCACGCTGGCGACCGACGTCGGCGGCGGCACCTCGTTCTCGATGCTGCAAACGATGAACGAAGCGCACAAGGTTGCGCGTCTGACCGGCCATCATCTGACGGCTACCCGGATGTTTTATCTGGCGACTGCCGGCGCGGCCGAAGCGCTCGATCTCGCGGACAAGGTCGGTACGTTGAAACCGAACTCGGAAGCGGACTTCGTCGTGCTCGATCCGCACGCGACGCCGCTGCTCGCGCGGCGCACCGCGCGCACCGACTCGCTGGAGGAGTTGCTGTTCGCGTTCGCGCTGCTCGGCGACGATCGTGCGGTTTACGAAACGTATGCGGCCGGCAAGCGCGTGCATCGTCGCGACGATGCGCGGCAGCCTGCGCCGGGGGCGGCGAGAATCGCGGCCTGATTGTGGGTTGATCCGACTCACGCTCACACGGCTGAATCAAAAACGGCGCTTCGTTCACGAAGCGCCGTTTTCATTTGCATCACCGCTGCATGCACACCTCATGCAGCGCCGTGAGCCGCCGCACCGGATCGGCAACATACGGATTCGATTCATCCCACGCATATCCCGCCAGCACCGCGCTGATCATGCGCCGGATCGACGGCGCCTGGTCCGGGTAGTAAATGATGTCCTGCAACTCGCCGGTGTACCAGCGCTCGACGAACGCGCGGAACGTATCGATCCCCTTGCGCAACGGCGCGTCGTAATCGGCTGACCAGTCGACCGTTGCGCCGTCCAGTTGCCGGTTCAAGGTGTGCGCCGCGAGATGCGCCGAACGCAGCGCGATCGTCACACCCGACGAGAACACCGGATCGAGAAATTCGCCGGCATTGCCGAGCAGCGCATAACCCGGCCCATGTAGCCGCTCGACGTTCGCCGAGTAGCCGCCGATATGGCGCACCGGCATCAGGAACGGCGCGCTGCCGATCAGCCGGTTCAGCGTCGGCTCCTGCTGGATCAACGCACGCAGCGCCGCGTCGCGCTCCGCTTCCGGCACGTCGAGAAAGCTGGCCTCGGCGACGCACCCCACCGACGACCGGCCGCCCGCCAGCGGAATCATCCAGAACCACACGTCGCGGCGCTGCGGATGCGTCGCGATGCAGATCTTGTTGCGATCGCTCGCGTCGACCGGAATGCCGTCGCGCACGTGCGTGAAGAGCGCGGCGCGCGTCGGCATCCGCGTCGGCGTTTCGAGATTCAGCAGACGCGGCAGCACGCGCCCGAAACCGCTCGCATCCAGCACGAAACGCGCTTCGATCTGATACGCGTGGTTCGCCTCGTCGATCACGTCGACCAGCGGCATGTGGCCCGTGTGGACCGCGCGCACCGTATGGCCGAAGCGCACGTCGGCGCCCTGCTGCGCCGCGCAGCGAATCAGGATGTCGTCGAACAGCGCGCGCTCGACCTGATAGGTGGTGCCCCATCCGGACGAATGTTTGTCGCGGAAATCGAACGACGAGGTCTGGTCGCGATAGACGAAATACGCGCCGTTCTTGTGCTGGAAACCGGCTTCGACCACGGCCTGCAGCATACCGGCCTCTTCAAGATAGGCCATGCTTTGCGGCAGCAGGCTCTCGCCGATCGAGAAGCGCGGGAAATGCTGACGCTCCAGCACCAGTACGGAGCGGCCCGCTTTGCGCAGCAGCGCGGCAGCGACTGCGCCGGCCGGACCGGCACCGATGATCGCGACGTCGACGGCCGTCCGCTTCGATGAATGTTTAGTCAAATTTGCCTCAATTGTTTGCATGTCCGGCGCAGCGTTACGCCGCGCCCTTACTTCTCGTTACAATCGTGCCTCTGACAGCAGGAACAACATTTCGCCGGGGAGTGCATCGTGTCGTCATCCGAAACATCCAGCGTGCCCTTTGTGCCGGAGACGGCGTTCGGGATCTGGTTCCTGCGCACCCACACGTGGGAACATCACGTGCTGCGGGTCGCGATCAACGACCTCAAGAGCCTGATCGATGCGCCCTTGCCGGCCGCGCCGCTGATCGTCGACGTCGGTTGCGGGCAAGGCATTTCGTTCCGCCTGCTGGCCGAAGCGTTTGCGCCGCGCCGTATTGTCGGCATCGATTTTCACGCGCCATCGCTGGCGCTTGCCGCCAACGCGGCGCACGCCTGCCGTAACACGCTTGCCGATATCGAACTGCTGCATGGCGACTGCGCGAACCTGCCGCTGCCCGACGCCAGCGCCGATATCGTGTTCTGCCATCAAACGTTCCACCATCTCGTCGAGCAGGAGCGCGCGCTCGCCGAGTTCCGCCGCGTGCTCAAACCGGGCGGCATCCTGCTGTTCGCCGAATCGACCGACGCGTACATCAAGTCGTGGGTGATCCGGCTGCTGTTCCGTCATCCGATGCAGGTGCAAAAGAGCGCCGACGGCTACCTCGACATGCTCCGTCGCGGCGGTTTCAGCTTCGGCCAGCGCAACGTCTCGTTGCCTTACCTGTGGTGGAGCCGCGCGCAAGACTTCGGTCTGCTCGAACGGCTCGGCCTGCATCGTCCGCGGCCCGGCAAGCGTCGTGAGACGCTGGTCAATGTCGCGGCGCTCAAGGCTGGCCAAGCTCAGTTCGCTTCCAGCACGACGAGTTGACCACGCACCGCGATCGCGGCGGCGCTCGGACTCACGCCGCATGTGAAGTCGGTCGACGAACTGGTTTCAGTGCTGTGAAAACGCGTCGACACACCGATCACCGCATTCGCGTGGCGCTCGCGCGCCGCGTCGCGCAGCCCGCCTGCGTCAACACGACCACGGCGAGCGCACCAACTACCAAAGCCTTTTTCATTATTATCACCTTCGTTATTTTTAAAGTCGCGGCCATTTCAACCGCCCTGCCATGCTTCGAACATCAGGCTCGCGCAACTACCGCCGAACCCGAATGAAACCGACATCGCCGTGTCGATACGCGCATCGCGCGTCATGCGCACCAGCGGCATGCCGCGCACTTCCGGCTCCGGCGTTCCGATATCGGCCGTGCCCGCGATGAACCCGTCGCGCATCATCAGCAGCGTGTAGATCGCCTCGTGCGCGCCGCACGCGCCGAGCGAATGCCCGGTCATGCCTTTGGTCGACGAAAACGCCGGCACGCACCGGCCGAACACCTCGTTCAACGCGCGCAGTTCCTCGAGGTCGCCAAGCGGCGTCGACGGTGCGTGCGTGTTGATGTAGTCGGGGCGCCGCCCCGCTTCGTCCAGCGCACCACGCATCGCCCACGCGATGCCCGCCGCACGCGGCGCGACCATGCCACCGCCGTCGGTGCAATCGCCGAATCCGCTCAGCTCCGCGTAGATGCGTGCGCCGCGCGCCAGCGCGTGATCGAGCGCTTCGAGCACCAGCACGCCGCCGCCCGAAGCGATCACGAAGCCGTCGCGCTGCGTGTCGTACGGACGCGACGCGAGTTGCGGCGTGTCGTTGAAGCGGCGCGATAACGCGCCCATCGCGTCGAACAGCAGCGTCACGTTGTCGTGCAGCGCCTCGCTGCCGCCGGCCAGCACGATCTGCTGGCGGCCAGTCTGGATCAGCTGCATCGCCTGGCCGATCGCGAGCGCCGACGTCGTGCAAGCCGACGACGGCGAATAGCTCACCCCTTCGAGCCCGATCACCTGCGCGACGTTGGCCGACGCGGTGCTGCTCATCGCCTGCGGCACCGTGTACGGCGGTACCCTGTCGATGCCGCGCGCGTGCGCGATCGCCAGCGCTGCGTCGTAGCTCGACAAGGCGCCGACGCCCGAGCCGATCACCGCGCCGGCGCGTGGCGAACGCAACACGGCAGGCGCGAGCCCGGCGTCGTCGATCGCGTTGCGCGCAGCATGGCAGGCCAGGCGCGCGGTGTCGCCCATGAAGCGTTCGAGCTTGCGCTCGAACGGCGGCTCGTGCGCGATCGACGCGACGCCCGCGACCTGCGAGCCGAAACCGCGCTCGCGCCACGCGTCGATCCGCGCGATGCGCGAGCGGCCCGCGCGCAATGCGGCGGACACGTCATCGAGCGTATTGCCGAGGCACGACACGATGCCCATGCCGGTGACGACCACGCGTTGCAGCGCGATGCTCATCGAACGCGCCTGAAAATCAGCGACGTGTTGATGCCGCCGAACGCAAAGTTGTTGCTCATCACATGTTCGGCGTCGATCTCACGCCCGCTGCCGGCGATGTAGTCGAGCGGCGCGCAGGCCGGATCGACGTGGTCGAGATTGAGAGTCGGCGCGTACCAGTTGCGCTTCATCATCTCGATGGTCCACCACGCTTCGAGCGCGCCGCACGCGCCGAGCGTATGGCCGACATAGCTCTTCAACGAGCTGATCGGCATGCGCGCGCCGAAGGTCCGCGCGGTCGCATGGCTTTCGGCAATGTCGCCGCGATCCGTCGACGTGCCGTGCGCGTTCACGTAGGCGATCGCTTGCGGCGCCAGTTGCGCATCGCGCAGCGCAAGCTGCATCGCGAGGGCCATGGTTTCGGTGGTCGGCTGGGTCATGTGCGCGCCGTCCGAATTGCAGCCGAAGCCGACGATCTCCGCGTGAATCCGCGCGCCGCGCGCCACCGCGTGTTCGTATTCTTCGAGCACCAGCGTGGCCGCGCCTTCGCCGACCACGAGGCCGTCGCGCGCGGCATCGAAGGGACGCGGCGTCAGATACGGCTCGTCGTTGCGCGTGCTGGTCGCGTACAGCGTGTCGAACACCGCGACCGCCGGGCCCGACAGCTCTTCTGCGCCGCCCGCCAGCATCAGCGTCTGCTTGCCGGCCTGGATCGCTTCATAGGCGTAGCCGATCGCCTGGCTGCCGGACGCGCACGCGCACGAGGTCGGAATGATCCGCCCTTTCAGATCCCAGAACAGGCTGACGTTGACCGCCGTGGTGTGCGGCATCATCTGCACATAGCTGTTCGACGTGACGTTACCCATTGAGCCGGTTTCGAGCATCGTGCCGAACGCGCGGATCGGCTGCACCGAACCCGACGACGAGCCATACGCGACGCCCATGCGGCCATCGCCGATGCTCGGGTCTTCGGCGAGGCCCGCGTCGGCGAGCGCCAGTTCGCTCGCGCGCACCGAGTACATCGACACCGGTCCCATCGAGCGCGTCTTCTTGCGCGGATAGTGCGCGGGCGCGGTGAAATCCGGCAGCGGACACGCGAGCCGCGTATGCAGCGATTCGAAGTAGTCCCACTCGGGCATGCGCCGCACCGCGTTCTCGCCGCGCTTCAAACGCGCTTCGATGACGTCCCAGCTATCGCCGAACGCCGTGACGCCGCCCATGCCGGTAATGACGACGCGCTTCATCAGACCATCCCGCCGTTCACGCCGATCACCTGGCGCGTCACATACGAGGCCGCGTCCGACATCAGGAAGCTGACCACCGACGCCACCTCGGCGGGCTGGCCGACGCGGTTCATCGGCACGGTCTTCAAGGCCTGGTCGAGCGGCATCTGGTCGAGCATGCCGGTTTCGATCAAGCCCGGCGCGACGCAATTGACGGTGATGTGGCGCGTCGCCAGTTCGACCGCGAGCGCCTTGGTCGCGCCGATCAGCCCGGCCTTCGCCGCGCTGTAGTTGACCTGGCCGCGATTGCCCATCACGCCGGACACCGACGCGATCGTGACGATACGCCCGCCCTGGCGGGCGCGCACCATCGGCATGGTCAGCGGATGGACAACGTTGTAGAACGCGTCGAGACCGGTCTCGATCACGATGTCCCAGTCTTCTTCGGTGAGCGCGGGAAACGCAGCGTCGCGCGTCACGCCCGCGCTGCACACGATGCCGTAGTACGGGCCGTGCGCGGCGACATCCGCTTCGAGCACTTCACGGCACGCGGCGCGTTCGCGCACGTCGAATTGCAGCACGCGCGCCATGCCGCCTTGCGCGGCGATGCACGTCGCAACCGCGTCGGCTTCGCTGCGTCCCGTGCGGCAATGCACGGACACCGCGAAGCCGTCGGCGGCCAGCTTGTACGCAATCGCACGGCCGATGCCGCGGCTTGCGCCGGTAACGAGAACACGCCGGCTCATGAACTGAAACTCCCTTCGATGAATGACTGGAAATCGGACGGTTGAAAAATCTTGATGACAGCCTCGGCGCAGCACACGTCGCCATCATGGATCGTGCATTCGTATGCGCCGTGGCCCTCTTCGCTACGCAGCAATTCGGTGACGTGGATCAGCAAGCGCGCGCCGCCGCCGAACGCCGGCTGCAACGCCTTGTAGCTGCGCGAGCCGAGCAGCACGCCGGGCCGCGCACGGCCGCCGCCGCGCATCGCCAGCAACGCGACGTGCGCGGCAATCGCCTGCGCCATCAGTTCGATGCCGATCCACGCGGGCATCGCGCCATCGGCGTCGGCGTACCACGCGTGCACGTCGACGGTGGCGCGCGCGCTCAGCGTCGCTTCGCCAAAGGTATCGACGGCGTCGATCAGCAGCATGGTGCCGCGATGCGGGATGATCGCTTCGATCGGCTGCTGCATGAGTTGCTGGACGGTCGGCGTCGGAGTCGTCATGCGCGTCACCGTGCGAGGATCAGGCTGACATTGCTGCCGCCAAAAGCAAACGAATTGCTCATTACGTATTGCGTGCCTGCATGCTTGCCCGCACGCGGCAGAAAGCGTTCGCTTTCCACCAGGTCCAGCGCCGGCAACGCGGGATCGGCCTCGCCGTCCCACAGATGACGCGGCAGCGGCACGTCGTCACGCGCGAGCGTCAGCCACGCGAAGCCGAGTTCGGTGGCGCCCGCCGCGCCGAGCTGATGCCCGGTCAACGGCTTGGTGCCGCTGGTCGCCACGCCGCCCGGAAACACCCGCGCCATCAGCTTCGCTTCCATCTCGTCGTTCTTGCGCGTGGCGGTGGCGTGCAGGTTCACATAGCCGAGCGTGGACGGCGCGATACCCGCATCGGCGAGCGCTTCACGCAACGCGAGTTCGCCGCCGGCGCCTTGCGGGTCCGGTGACGAAATGTGATGCGCGTCGCTCGATTCGCCGAGGCCCGCGAGCCGCACCGCCGCTTCGTCGCGGCTCATCAGAAACACGGCGGCGCCTTCGCCGACGTTGATCCCGCGGCGGTTGACGCTCATCGGATTGGTACGCACGCCGCTAGTCGATTCGAGCGACGCGAAACCCTGCACGGTCAATTCGCATAGCGAATCGACGCCGCCCACCACCACCGCATCGCACAGTTGCAATTGCAGCAGCCGGCGCGCCGACGCGAAGGCTTTCGCACTCGACGTGCACGCGGTCGAGATCGTGAAGGCCGGCCCTTGCACGCCGAGCGCGGCGGCGGCGAACGGCGCGGCGGTGCCGATTTCCATCTGCCGGTAGTTGAAGTTGACGGGCAGCTCGCCCGCTTGCGCGTGATAGACGAACGCGGCTTCGGCCGCTTCGATGCCCGACGTGCTGGTGCCGAGCACCACGCCGATCCGATCCGCGCCATAGCGCTCGCGCGCGGCGTCGATGGCGGGCGCGATCTGCGCGAGCGCGGCCAGCAGCAAGCGGTTATTGCGGCAGTCGTAGCGCGCGAGCTCGGCGCGCGGCGCCAGGTCCAGCGGCGCGAGCACGCTGCCGACAAACGCGTCGCCGATCCCCGTATGCACGTTCGCCATGCCGGGCGCGCGCGCGGCGGCGAGCGCCGGAACGATCTGGTCGATATCGCCGCCGAGCGCGTTGATCATGCCGAGCGCGTGCAAATAAACTGATGGCGTTTTCATGCCGCCCTCCTCGATTCCGATGGCATGCCGATCGGCGCGAGCAGCACCGAGACCGCGATGCCGAGCGCGAGCGTCGCGCCGAAGCTCTTCAGCACGGGCATCCCGCTCATGCCGAGCATGCCGAACGACAACAGCGTGGTGGCCGCCGACAGCAGCACGCCCGTCCACACTGCGCCGAGATCCGCGTCCGCGTCCGCGCGCAGACAGCCTTCGCGCAGGAACACCGCATAGTTTGCGCCGACGCCGAGTACCAGCATTAGCGCGAGCCAGTTGAACAGATTGAGCGGCACGCCGGCATAGCCGAACACCGCGAGCGTGACGCCGACCGCGAGCAGCACCGGCAAGGTCGTGGCGATGCCGCCGCGCACGCGGTGCCACAAGGGGACTTTTTGCGGGACGTCCCTCGAGGGGACTTGCTTCGGCGCGTACCGCACCGTCAGCAGCACGAGCACGAGCGTGAGCGCGCCACCGAGCCACCAGCCGCTATCGACGCGATACGCGCCGAACAGCTTCGACACGCTGGCGGCCTTGTCGACGAACGCGACGCCCGGCAAGCCTTGCGCAAGCGCGATCAGCGCGGGCTCGTTATGCGGCGTCACGCGTTGCGGAATCACGACGGCCGCGTAGGCTCGCGTGGCCGAGTCGACTTCGCCGAGCCACAGATGCCGGTACGGCTGCGACCACGGCGCGGCCAGCCAGCGCTCGACGCTCAGCGGCGGCTGCGGTTGCGCGTACGCGGCGAGCCACGCATCGGCGACTTCGTCCTTGAAGCCCGCTTGCAGCAGTGTCGCGCGCAATGCCGCGGGGTCGTTGAACACATGCTGCGCGAGCAGTGCGCGGTCTTCGCTCTGCTGCTTCGCGGACGGCACGAATTGCGTCACCGACTGATAGCTGCCGACCTGGTTCGTCGTGCCGTTCAATGCGTCCAGTTTCGCGCCCAGCGCTTCGGCGCGTTGCAGCACCGCTTCCGGCGTATCGCCGCGCACGACAAAAAACTGCGCGCTGTTGTCGACGCCCACCGCGTCACGCACCTTGTCCTCCTGCGCGACGAGCGACGGGTCGCGCTGGATCAGCAGATGGATATCGTCGTCGCTGGTCAGCCGCAACCAGCCGGGAATCGCGACGATCAGCAACAGCGCCGCCACGAACCACGCGCGCTGACCACCAATCGTGCGATGCCAGAGCGTCAGCAAGCGCGCCGAGCGGGCAAACACGCGTTGCCGGCTGCGCCTCGGCGCGCGGGTCAGCAACGCGGGCAACAACCACAACACAGAGGCGTACGCGGTCACAATCCCGACCATCGCGAAGCACGCGATCTGCTTGAGCGCGGGAAACGGCACCCACATCAGGATCGCGTAGCCGAGCAGGCTCGTCAGCAACGCGACCGTCAACGCGGGCCGCACCGCGCGCGCGCCGCAGCGCGCGTCCCAATTGCGCTGCGCGCCGAGATACACCACGAAGTACTGAATCGAATAATCGACGGCTTCACCGATCAGGCTCGCGCCGAACACCAGCGTCAACAGATGCAGCTTGCCGAACACCAGCAGCGTCGCCGCGAGCGCGCAGACGATGCCGAGCGCCGTCGACACGAAGCCGAGCAGCAGCAGACGCGGCGAGCGGAATACCCACATCATCAGCAGCGCGATCCCGCACAGCGACGCGACGCCGATCAGATGCACCTCATGTTCGGAGGCGCTGCGCGCCGATTCCGCGTAGAACACCGCGCCGGTGCGCGCCACCGAGACGTCGGGAAACGCCTCGCGCAACGCGCTTTCGCTTTGGGCGAGCGCCGCGTGCACCGCGTGCTGCGTCTTCGTTTCGTACGCGGAGCCCGGCAACGTCGCGACGATCAGCACACCGGTCGAGGCGCCGCGATGCGCGACCAGCAGGTTGTCTTCGACTTCGAGGTTCGACGTCGCGAGCGGCAGGCCGCCGAGCCAGCGTTCGAGCCAGCCGAACGGATCGTCGGCGAGCGGCGTGGTCAGGCCGCCGCGCAATGGGCTGTAGATGCGTTGCGCAAGCGTGTCGCGCAAGGTCGTGCCCAATGCGCCCGCTGCGCCACCCGCGAGCGCCGCGCGGTCGGCCGGCGCCAGCAAACCGAAGCGATACGGCATGTATAAAGCGGCGATCTGCGCCAGATCGAACGGCGGCAACTCAGCGGTCACCGAGCCGAACGCCCCGCTCTTTTGCAGCGCCGCGCCAAGCTGCTTCGCTGCCGCTTTCGCGTGCGCGTCGTCGTTGCTCGTGACGAGGAAAACCGTGCGGTCGCCGAGCGCGCTCGCCAGCGTGTCGACCGCCCTTTCGGCGACCGGGTCCGCTTCGGTGGCGGGCAACAGCGCGAGCAGATTGGTCTGCAACGGCGACGGTCCCGCGAAACGCCAGCCGCAATACAGCGCCGCGACCAGCGCGAGCAGCAGCCACGCGGCGCGCACGCCCCACGCCTGTCTCGCGGATCGCTGGTGCAGCATATCCATCACGGCGCCCCGAGCAAGCTGCGTTCAGCCTGCGTCGGTTCGGTGACGGCCATGCTCTTCGCGAACTCGAGCTTCGTCACGTCGCCGTTCGCCAGCGTGATGCGCAAGCTTTGCAGGTAGTCGCCGCCGTCCATCTCCAGACCCTTGATCGACTGCGCGATCTGCGGCTGATTCGGCGTGAGCCGCATGCGCCATTGCGCGGCGCTGCCTTCGGCCTGCACGTCGAATTGCGAATACAGCGCCGACAGGTCGCCGCCGAGCATCGCGCGCATCATCTTCGAAACCTGCGCGACGCCGCGCGTGCCTTGCGCGCTGTGGGCGCTCACGCGCTGGCCGGCAGCGTCGACCTGCACGACGCCGGCATCGGTAATCACATAGGTGGCCTTGTACGGCGTGTCGATCTGCCAGATCACGCCGCGCTCGCGAAAGAACAGCAACGCGCCGCTGCTGACGAGCGGCTGCTTCATCGCGGCGAGGGTCTGCGTCTGCGTGAATTGCGCGCGCACGCCCTTGGCCTGGGCGAGATGCGCGGCGATCTGCGAAACGAGTGCGGGGTTGCCGGCGGTTGCGCCGGTTGCCGCGCCGGTTGCCGTGTTAGCTGCCGCTGCGCTTGTCGCCGCGCGCGCCGACGCCGCCGGCCATCCCGCCACGCCAGCCAGGCCGATCACGCTCAACGCGCTCAACGCACTCACCGTCAGCACGCGCCAATTCATCTTCCCCATACACGCTCCAGCTTGTCGAACACGACGGGCGGCGAGACGAACTGCAACTCCTGGGTGGCGGCATCGACCGCGACCTGAATCGTGTAGCCCTTCGTCAAACGCGCGCCGGATGCGCAATCGACAATTTCATAGCCTATTTTCAGGCGGTTTTCGTGTTCGAGCAGTTGCGCGCGCACCTCGAGCTTCTGACCGTACACGGCCGGCCGCACATACTTCAGATGCGCCTCGACGATCGGCCACAGATAGCCCGACGCCTGCATCTCGCGATAGTCGTAATCGAACGCGCGCAGCAGCGCCGCGCGGCCGATCTCGAAGTACTTCAGATAGTTGCCGTGCCAGCACACGTTCATCGCGTCGACGTCGTGGAACGCCACTTCGACCGTCGCGCTCGCGCTCAGCACCTTCGGCAGCCCGCTCATGCGTCCGGTCCTCCGCGATAGTCGTCAAGCAGATCGCATGCGGCGATGCGCGCGGTCAATGCGCGCAACTCGCTTTCCAGCGCGCGGTCTTCGTCGACGAACGGCGACTGCGCGCTCACGCCGTCGATGAAGTATTGCAGCGGCGCCGGCACCGGCGTCGCGCTGTCGATCCGCAACCGCAGACGCGCGGCCTGCACCGTCGCCAGCGTGTGCGCGGCGGCCACCTGCTCGGTCAATTCGAGCACGCGCAAACAGTCGCGCGCGGCGATCGTGCCCATGCTGACCTTGTCCTGGTTGTGCGCCTCGGTCGAACGTGAAAAGACGCTCGCGGGCATCGTGTTCTTCAGCGCTTCAGCGGTCCATGCGGACGACGAAATCTGCACGGCCTTGAAGCCATGATTGATCGCGGCGCGCGCGGGCGCGGCGCCGGACAGATTGCGCGGCAACCCGTTGTTGAAATTCACGTCGACCAGCAGCGCGAGTTGCCGGTCCATCAGATCGGCGAGATTGGCGACCGCAACCTTGAGCGCATCCATCGCGAACGCGATATGACCGCCGTAAAAGTTGCCGCCGTGCAGCACGCGTTCGTTGTCGGGATCGATCAGCGGGTTGTCGTTCGCGCTGTTCAACTCGTTCTCGACGTCGCGGCGTACCCACGTCAGCGCGTCGCGCGCCACGCCGATCACATGCGGCGCGCAGCGAATCGAATAGCGGTCTTGCAGACGATGCCCCGGCGTATCGTCGCGGCCCGCCAGATCGTCGCGAATCCATCCGGCCGCTTCGGCCTGGCCCGCGTGCGGCTTCACTTCGAACAACATTGCGTCGAAGTGCGCGGCGCGGCCGTCGAGCGCGACGGTCGAGAGCGCCGTCAGGCGCGCGGCGAGCCGCGTCAGATGATCGGCGCGGGCAAACGCGAGACAGGCGAGGCCCGTCATCACCGCGGTGCCGTTCATCAGCGCGAGACCTTCTTTCGGCGCGAGCGTGAGCGGCGCCACACCGAGTTCGGCCCACACGTCACGCACGTCGCGCAGCGCGCCTTCGAACTGCACGTCGCGCTCGCCGGCGAGCGCCGCCGCCACATACGACAGCGGCGTCAGATCGCCGCTCGCGCCGACCGAGCCTTCGGACGGAATGCGCGGCAGCACGCGATGATTGATCAGATCGGCGAGGCGTTCGAGCAGCACCGGACGCACGCCGGAAAAACCATAAGCCAGCGAGTTGAGCCGCGCGGCGATCACCGCGAGCGTTTGCGCGTCGTCGAGATACTGGCCCATGCCGCAGCCGTGATAACGCGTCAGTTGCAGCGGCAACGCTTCGACCAGTTCCATCGGCACGTCGACCACGCAGGCGTCGCCATAACCGGTGTTGACGCCGTACACGGTCGCGCCCGCGGCCAGTTGGCGGCGCAGGAAATCCGCGCCGCGCTGGATGCGCGCGCGCCATGCGGGATCGGTATTCAACGCAACCGGCGCGCAGCGCTGCGCAATCGCAACGACCTCTTCGATCGTCAGTTTGCGCGCGCCGATCACGACCGCCGCCGCGTCTTTATTCACACCTGCATTCGCGCTTGCGCCGTTGTAACGCGCGTCGCTCAGATCATGTTCGGCCATTCGCGCCTCGCTTGGGGCTGGCCCAGAAATCGAAGAAGTTGAACCATTGATAAGGTGCCTTGCGGCAATAATGTTCGAGACGTGCCGCGTAACGCTGCGTCCACGTGGCGAGATGCTGCGCGCGTTCGCGGCGCGGCAGCTCGATGCGCTCGGCGAACGGCTCGAAATACAGGTGGTAGCCGTCGCGCTCTTGCAGACAGAAGAACAGATAGACCGGGCAGCCCAGCGCATGCGCGAGCACATACGGGCCTTGCGCGAACGGCGCGCGCGCGCCGAGAAATTGCGCGTCGGTCGTGCGGCCCGTCTCGTGCGCGGGCACACGGTCGCCGACGATCACCAGCAACTCGCCGGCATCGACCCGCTGCTGCATCAGCATCGCGGTCTCGGGTCCGAAGTCGCTGACTTCGAGCAGATGCCGCGCGAACTCGCTATTGGCCGACGCCAGCACGCTATTGAAGCGGCGCGCGTGGCCGGTGTAGACGACCGCGGTAACTTTCGCATGGCCGCCCTGCGCGGCGAGCGCGCGGGTCATCTCCAGATTGCCGAGATGCGCGCCGATCACGAGCGCGCCCTTGCCGCTCGCCACCAATGCTTCGAACGCCGAACGATCTTCGAACTTCACGTCGGCGTCGTCGACGCGGCCAGACCATGCGGCGAGCTTGTCGAAGCCCGACTGCGCGAACGCCAGCATGTGGCGATACGCGGACAGCCAGCCCGGACGCGGCGTCTCGCCGTGCGGCGCGGTGGCGCCGAGATGCCGGAAGTAGTTGCCCGACGCCTCGCGCGCGGCGCGGCCCGTCAGCAGAAAATACGCGACGATGGGGTGCAGCCAGAGCGCGGTGAAGCGGCGGCCGAACAGCTTGCAGCTGAGCGCGAGCAAGGCCATGCCCAGATGGCTGCCGCGTTCGGCGATCCGCCACCAGTCCTGGCCATTCGGGTCGCTCACGTCGCTCGCGTCGTTCGGTTCGCGCGGCGCGTCAGCGGGCGCGGCGCGGCGCGACATCCGCTTGTGCGCGAGCAGCATCGGCAGACGCCACAGCATGCCGAACACGAGCCGCGTATGACTGCGGCTGATCCGCACGTTGTCCCATAGCACGTCGAAATGCGACACGCCGTCGGTGGCATAGGTGACGCGCGTCGGAATCGAGCGGAACGCCGCGCGCCGCCAATGGAGCCGCACGAGAATCTCGATGTCGAAGTCCATCCGCGTCGGCAGCGGCACGCTATCGATCAGCTCGCAAGCCAGCGCCAACGGATAGAGACGGAAGCCGCACATCGAATCGCGGATCGTCAGCGACAGCGTTTCGATCCACACCCACACGTGCGTCAGATAACGGCCGTAGAGGCGTGCTTTCGGCACGCTCCCGTCGTAGACCGGGCGGCCGAGAATCACCGCGCCCGGTTCGGCGCGCGCCGCTTCGACGAAGCGCGGCACATCGGTTGCGTCGTGCTGGCCATCGGCGTCGATCTGCAACGCGTGCGTGTAGCCCGCGTCGCGCGCGGCGCGCAGCCCCGCCATCACCGCTGCGCCTTTGCCGCCGTTGACCGGCAGACGCAGCAGCGTGAGCTGCGCCGCGTACTGATGCGCAAGCGCGGCGAGCACCTGCCGGGTCGCTTCGTCGCTGCCATCGTCGACGATGAAGATCGGCAAGCGATGCACCGCGAGATCGGCGACGGTCGCGCCGATCGCGTCCTTGTGGTTGTAGATCGGAATGACGATGCAGGGAGCGAAGTCGATCACACCGGCTCCCGATAAACGATCACGCCCGACGCGCATTCACGGCCGTCCAGCCGGTACGCGAACTGCACGCGCCGGCGCGCGGCGTCGTGAGCCAGTGTGAGCTTCAGCGCCGCGCCCGGCGAGACCGGCGCCATGAACTTCAGCCGATCGATCCACGCCACCGCGCGCACGGCCGGCAGGTGGTCGGCGGCCAGACGCACCGCCCAGTCGACTTGAACCACGCCAGGCAGAATCGGCAGTCCCGGAAAGTGGCCGGCGAAATGCATGAGCGTGGGCGGCACGCGCAGTTCGTAGTGCAGCGTGTCGCCGCTGCGCGCTTCGGCCAGCACTTCGAACCCTTCGGCGCGCGCCGCGAATGCGGCCGCCACCGCGCTCACCGGCAGCTTGCCGCGTGCATCGAACGGCAAGCCCAGCCTGAATCGCCAATGACGCGGCAGCACCACCACGTCGAAATAGGCGGCGAGATGCCGGCGCAGGGTTCGCGCGAGCAGCACGCGGCCTTCGTCGCGCAACGCTTCGCTGCCCGCTTCGGTCAAGGCGACCAGCGCGCCGACGCGTTCGCGCGACGCGCCTTCCAGCGGCACGAGCGCCGCTTGCGCGACATACGGATGCAGCGCGAGACGCGCTTCCAGTTCGGGCAGCGACACGCGTTTGCCGTCCAGCTTCAGCACGCGGTCGAGCCGGCCTTGCAGGCGGAAGCGGCCGTGCGCGTCGCAAGCGATCTGATCGTCGGTGCGGTGCCAGCCTGGGTGATCGAGATGCGGCGAGCGGACGCTCAACGCGCCGTCGTCGTCGCGGCGGATTTCGACGCCGGTCACCGGTTGCCACGCGTCGGTCTGATCCTGACGCCGCCATGCGATGCCGCCGGTTTCCGTGCTGCCGTAAATTTCGAGCGGCGCCGCGCCGTAAGCCGCGGCGTAGCGCTGCGCGGCTTCGAGCGCGAGCGGGCCGCCCGACGAAAAGAATGCGCGCGGCGCCGGCGTCAATGAAGCGAAGCCGGGCAACGCGGGCCAACGCGACAATTGCGCGGGCGTCGACACGACCACCGTCGCGCCGCATTGCTCGATCCGGCTTTGCAAATGCAGCGGCTCGATGCTGATCGCACGGTCGAACGCGCGGCCGGCGGCAAGCGGCCACAGCACGCGAAACAGCAAACCGTAGATGTGATGGTGCGGCACGCTCGCGAGCATCGTCGCGTCGCCGATCAGCGCGCCCCACTGCTTTTCCAGCGTGTGCACTTCGGCATTGAATTGCGCGAGGGTCTTGCGGATCGGCTTGGGGCTGCCGCTGCTGCCGGACGTGTAGAGCGTGAGCGGGGCTTGCGGATCGATCACGTACGGGGAGCGCGATGCGTGCGCCTCAGCGGTATTCGCGCTTGCGTGCCGCGTGAACGGCGGCAGGTCCGCATCGGTCAGCATCGCGTCGTACGCGTCGGCGAGATCGGCGAGATACCCCGGCGTCGCATTGGCCGGAAGCACCGGCTCCTTGCCGCATGCGAAGAGCGCGAACAGCGCACAGGCGAAATCGAACGGGTCGTCGATACACAACGCGTAGCGTTGCGCACCCTGCGTTTGCACCCGTGCGATCAATACGGCGACGCGCGCGCGAAACGCCGCGCGATCGAGTAACTCGCTGCCGTCCCGGCATACCGGTGCGTCGAGCAAGGTGGCTTCATCAACCGCCGACAACAGATCATGCAGTGCGATCATGCCGCCCCCGAACGCGCGGCTCGCGGCAGCACGACCAGATAACGCCAGATGACCTCGGCCACCAGCAGCGCGCCAATCAGCCCATAGGCAAGCGCGCCGTTATACAGCGACCAGCTCGCGCGGCTCCAGTACAACGCCGTATAGGCGGAAAACGCGCCGTTCAGCACGAAGAACGCGCACCACACCCGGGTCACGCGCCGCGTATGGCGCACCGCGCCGGGCGGCAGATCCGGATTGCCGAGCCGCGCGAATTTTTCGATCATCGACGGCCCGCGCACGAGCGTCGCGCCGAACGCGATCAGCAAACCGAGGTTGACGAGCGAAGGATAGAGACGCAACAGCAGCTCGCTATTGGTGACGACGATCGCCGCCGACGCGCAGCTGAGCAAACCGACCACGGTCCAGTCGAGCGCGGACATGCGCCGCAGCGAAGTCGCGACCGGGCCGTTGCCGGCGCAGCGCTGCAGCCACAAAATCGCAAACAGCATGCAGCCGACGAGGCGCGGCGCGTCCCAGCGCCACGCGCACAGAATCAGCGCGGGATACGCGAGCTTCAACAGCGCCTGCACGACGGTCTTGCCCCAGTGGCGCTCAGTGCCGGGCGCTGCCGCGGCGGCCTCGTGCGCCGCCGCTGGCATTCGCGAGCGCGCGGCTGACATCAGCCTTGGGCCGCCAGCAGGGATTCGACCGCGCCGATCACATCGCCGACGGTGCGCACCGACTTGAACTCTTCCGGCTTGATGCGGCGCCCGGTCAGTTCCTGCAGTTTGATCGCGAGGTCGACGGCGTCGATGCTGTCGAGATCGAGGTCTTCGAACAGATGCGCGTCGGGCGTCACCCGCTCGGGCTCGATGGCGAAGTTTTCTTTGAAGATCGCGCGGATGCGTTCAAGAATCTCTGCGTCAGACACGGTTTATTCCCCCTTCCTGGTGGTTTCGTTCGCAGCATGCGCCGCTTCGCGCTGACTCTCGACCAGCGCGGCGAGCGTGCTGATCGAGCGGAAGTGTTCGCGCGTGCGTTCGTCGTTCGCTGCGATGGTCAGTTGGTATTGTTTGCGCAGCACGATGCCGATTTCGAGCGCATCGATCGAATCGAGACCGATGCCGTCGGTAGCGAACAGCGGGGCATCGTCGTCGATATCGGCCGGGCTGAGGTCTTCGAGATCGAGGGCTTCGATCAGAAGCTGTTTAATTTCCAGTTTTAAAGAATCCATAATCGACCAGGTGCCGGGTAATGTGTGCCTCGACGGCGCTCGTCACGCTGCGCGCCGCCAGAGCCGGTGTCGTGTCATGGGCCGCGAGCTGCTCGACGCCGAGCGGCTCGAGCACGTTCACGCGCATCCGGAACGCGCGCGCCGGCACGTCGTACCAGCGCATCTGCTTGGTGAACGCGGGCGGGTCGCAATCCATCAGCACCGGCACGATTGGCGCGCCAGCCTTCAACGCCATGTGCGCGAAGCCGCGTGAAAAAGCGTGCAGCCGGTTCGGCGCGGGGCTGCGCGTGCCTTCGGGAAAAATGATCATCGTATAGCCGGCCGCCAGTTGCCGTGCGCCGGCCTCGATCAGCTCCGCGGGGTCCGCATTGCTGACGTATTCCGCCGAGCGCACGATGCCCCAGAAACACGGGTTGCTCCAGTGCGCGTTTTTCACGACGCAACAGGCGCGCGGCGTGAGCGACAGCAGCACCATCACGTCGAGGTAGGTCGGGTGATTCGCCACCACGATCGCGGGGCCGGCGGCTCGCAACGCGTCGGTGCCCGACACGTCGAGCTCCATCACGCCGACGCGCCGCAACACCGCGACCAGCGCGCGAAAAAACCCGCGGATCACGCGCGTCACCGCCCGCTGCCGCGACGCGCGATGCGGCCACAGCCATGCAAACGGAAACACCAGCACGGAAAACAGCACGCCGCAAATGCCGAATACCACGAAGGCCATGCCGGTCGCGCAAAGACGCCAAAGGTAATCAAGCCGCGCGGTCATGCCAACTCCAATGCCAGATGGTACCGGCGCGTTGCCAGCTCGCAGGCTGGCCGGTTTCCAGACAATGCAGCAATGCCTGGCTCTGGGTCGCGAAGCAGGCTGGCGGGGCGCCGCTGGGGCCGCCGGCCGCGTCGGCCGCGCCGGGCCCGTTTGCGCCGCCGGGTGACGCGGACGGCTGGCCGCTGGTGCCGCCGGCGTAGGACAACGAGCACACCATGTGCCCAATCGCCGCTGCGCTGTCGAGCAGGATGGCGATCGCGCCGCCCTGCACTTCGTCTTCGATCGTGCCGTACGCCGCGTCGGCCGGTTCGTCGGCGTACACCAGCAACACTGGCGAGTCCGGCTGCGTCGCGAATTGCGCGTGCGCTTCCAGCAGCGCGTAGCCGAGCGTTTCCGCGCCGGCCGAAATCGCGCTCGCCGCGGAGCGGTCGCCGCGCGCGATGCCGAACACGCCGGTCATCGCGTTCAGCACCGACAGGCTGAAGGCGGTCGGCGAGACCGGCTCGCCCGCGCTGATGCTGCGCAGGATGTCGGTGGTGCGCCGCAATTCCCCATGCCGCGAAGCGAACACGACCCGCACCGCGTCCTGCGCGACGCAGTCGTGCGCGACCTTCAGCGCGACTTTGGACAGCGTGCTCAGGCGACGCCGCACGATCGGCTCGATAAAGCCAATGTCGGGTGCGGCAGATGCGGTAGCCGGCCAGCTAGACCAGCGACCGACCGGAATGGTCCAGTGCAGATCGGGCATATCGGTGTTCGCGCGTAGAAACGGGGGAGAGGCTCAAGCGCCTGACGGAATACACAGCCGTCACAGCGTGCACGCGCCGCGCGGATCGACGATCTCCAGCCGGGGGACAATCCAGTCTTCTTATAGGGAGTTCAGCGAATTAACGGCACTTGGCCCCGATTGTTCAGGGGTCTCCGGCAATTAGTCTGGTGAATTGTCTCGAACTCCCGTGGTCGCCGGAATCATACTGAATATTCTGGATTAAATCAGCCACAAAAGACGTATCCATCTGTATCCGTATCGCCGGTACGACGGATGGTTAAAAGGCGACGGACCGGCGATCTGACATTTAGCCCACCCGCCTCCGATCCGGCCGAACGCCATTTGCGGCGCACTTCCGGCCAGGACGGCGGCCAGCCGTATCCGCTCGGCTTGCGCAAATACTTTCATCTGACTTTCCTGGCGAGTGTTTCAGATCGGAACATTTTGCACGCTGGCGGCTGGCGAACCTCGTATGCGTCCCGCAAGGCCGGCGCCGGCGTCCGCGGGTGGCCGGTCCGGCCCGCACAATGCCGCGGCAGCCCCGCAGGCCGCGCAGGCCGCGCAGGCCGCATGGCCCGCTTGCGCGCTGCAGCGCGCCCGCGCCTGCTATACTCCGTCGCTCATTGGGGAGTAGCCGCCCCGCGGCATGTCCGCACCGCTGTGCCCGGGTGCGTCGAACGTGCGGTTCGGGGGGCGCCTGTCAACCGACTTGGCCTGCACGGCCATCGCAGCCACAGCCTCTGGCCTGGCGAGACCGATGATCCACACGCGCCGCAACAGGGCCCGGCGTGTCGTGGGTCGTCGCTCGTTCATATCTTGCCCGAGGAACCCACACAATCGTGAACCAGGCTTTTCTGATTTCGACCGGTGCGGTCGCGCTCGCCGAGATCGGCGACAAGACGCAACTGCTCTCGCTCGTTCTGGCCGCCCGCTATCGCAAGCCGGTACCCATCATCCTCGGCGTGCTGGCCGCCACCCTCGTCAATCACGCAGGCGCGGGCGCGCTCGGCGCGTGACGCCTACCATCATGCGCTGGGCTTTGGCCGCGTCGTTCATCGCGATGGGCCTGTGGATCCTCGTGCCGGACAAGCTCGACGACGACGAAGCCAACACCAGCCGCTCGCATTTCGGCGTGTTCGGCACGACCGTGGTGACGTTCTTCCTGGCGGAAATGGGCGACAAGACGCAAATCGCGACGGTGGCCCTCGCCGCGCGCTTTCACGATTTCTTCGGCGTAGTGGCGGGCACCACGCTCGGCATGATGATCGCCAACGTGCCGGCCATCCTGCTTGGCGACCGCTTCGCGCACCGTCTGCCGACCAAACTCGTGCACGGCATCGCCGCGGTGATGTTTGTGGTTCTGGGGACGATGGCGCTGTTTGGGGTCGGCGTTTAAACGGCATTGCAATTGTGCGCTTTGAGCCGTCGTTCGGCTGCGGTGCGGCGGCTATCAGTCGCCAATCAGTCGCCAATCGCGCTGGCGCCTTTCTTCACGCGGGTGTGAAAGCAAAACGGCCCGGCAGGAATGACCTGCCGGGCCGTTTGGTCTTGCGCCGCAACGCGCGCCGTTCAGCGCGCCGTTTTACTCCGCGATCTTCGCGCCCGACGCCGGCGCCGGCGCCGCAGCGGGCGCGGCGCCGGTGGCGGCCATCTCGTTGACTGCGCCGCCGCTCGTGCCGAGCGGTATCTTCACCGTGTGCACCACGCCGTTGCCGAGCGGGAAATCGGCCAGCGCGCTGCGCGCCAGATACGGCATCGCCCTGACCAGCGACGACTCGGCGCCCGAATTGCGCGCTGTCACGTTATAGACCTCCTTGCCGGTCGCGCGCTCGGTGATCCGCACGCCCAGCAGATGCGTGAAGATCGGATAACTCTGATTCACGTACGTGGTCGAATACGGCCCCCACGGTCCCCATGGCCCCCACGGATCGAACGGACGACCCCAGTAGGGCGCCGGCCACGGGTTGTAGTACACCGGTTCGGCGACCGTCACCATGTCCGAGCGCATCCCGTACGAGACTCCGACCAGATAGCGCGCCCGTGCGCTGTCGACTTCGTGGAACGCATGTGCCGTGAGTTCGTTGGCGACCATGCGCTCGTAGGTGGTGAGTTCAAGATTGTTTTGCTGATTCGCCGCCCGCGTGAACGCAAAGGTACGGATGGCGTCGTTGCTGCTCCAGTCGGAGAACGCCGTGACCTCGGTGGTCACGTAAGTCGTGCAACCGGACAGAAGCACCGTCAGCGCTGCGAGCAGCAGCGTGGCGCGGCGGGTCCATCGATCAATGTTCATGGTCTACCTCGTCAAGCCTCCGGGTTGCCCGTTAGCGCCAGTCATGGCCGGCAACGCCAACGCAGGCCTTTTTGCGCGCGGGTGCCCGATCGTCCGATGATACGCTGACCTGGCAAGCCGGTAAAAAGTTCGCACCGCACGATCGCCCGAGGCTTTGTACAATGGCTCGACAAGCCCGGCTCGCGTGCCCTTCGCACGCCTGACCGCTCGAGTACCATCACTACAGAACGCCATGGCCGATACCGCAACGCCCAATGTGATCCGCCGCGCCGATTACGCGCCGCCCGCCTTCCTGATCGACACCGTCGCGCTGGAGTTCGATCTGGTCCCCGAACGCACGGTCGTCAGGAACACGATGCGCGTACGCCGCAACCCGGATGCGTCGCGCGCCGCGCATCTGGAACTGATGGGCGAACAACTGGAGTTCGTCGGCGCAGCAATCGACGGCCAGCCCTTCGCCAATGCTCATGCGCATGAGCACGGCCTGCTGCTCGACAACGTGCCGGACAGCTTCGAACTGACGCTCACCAGCATCTGCGATCCGGCTGCGAACACCACGCTGTCGGGCCTCTATGTATCGGGTGGCAACTTCTTCACGCAGTGCGAGGCCGAGGGCTTTCGCCGCATCACCTACTTCCTCGACCGCCCGGACGTGATGGCGACCTTCACGGTCACGCTGCGCGCCAGCAAAGCCGACTATCCGGTGCTGCTGTCGAACGGCAATCTGCTCGAAGAAGGCGATTTGCCGGGCGGCCGCCATTTCGCGCGCTGGGAAGACCCGTTCAGGAAGCCGAGCTATCTGTTCGCGCTGGTCGCGGGCAAGCTGGTCGCGCTCGAAGAACGCGTGAAGAGCGGCTCGGGCAAGGAAAAATTGCTGCAGGTGTGGGTCGAGCCGCACGATCTCGACAAGACCCGTCACGCGATGGACTCGCTGATCCATTCGATCCGCTGGGACGAAGAACGCTTCGGGCTCGAACTCGATCTGGACCGCTTCATGATCGTCGCGGTGAGCGACTTCAACATGGGCGCGATGGAGAACAAGGGGCTCAACATCTTCAACACGAAGTACGTGCTGGCGAACCCGGAAACGGCGACTGACACCGACTTCGCGAACATCGAGGCGGTGGTCGGCCACGAGTACTTCCACAACTGGACCGGCAACCGTGTGACCTGCCGCGACTGGTTCCAGCTGAGCCTGAAGGAAGGCCTGACGGTGTTCCGCGATCAGGAGTTCTCGGCCGACATGGCAGGCGGCCAGACCAACAGCAGCGATGAAGCCGCGCGTGCGACCAAGCGCATCGAGGACGTGCGCGTGCTGCGCCAGATGCAGTTCGCCGAAGACGCGGGCCCGATGGCCCATCCGGTGCGCCCGGAAAGCTACGTCGAGATCAACAACTTCTACACGATGACGGTCTACGAGAAAGGCTCGGAAGTCGTGCGGATGTATCAGACGCTGTTCGGCCGTGACGGTTTCCGCAAGGGCATGGACCTGTACTTCCAGCGCCATGACGGCCAGGCCGTGACCTGCGACGATTTCCGCCACGCGCTCGCCGACGCGAACGGCCGCGACCTCGCACAGTTCGAGCGCTGGTACAGCCAGGCCGGCACGCCGCGTGTGTCCGTGCGCACCCGTTACGACGCCGCGCAGCAGCGCTACAGCGTGACGCTCAGGCAAGGTTACGGCGATGCCGCGCCGGCCGCGCGCGACACGCAGAAAGGACCGCTGCTGATTCCGTTCGCGATCGGCTTGATCGGCAAGGACGGCAAGGATCTGCCGCTTCAGCTCGAAGGTGAGGCCAAGGCGTCGGCCGCCACCACGCGCGTGCTGGAATTCACGCAGACAGAACAGACCTTCACGTTCGTCGACGTCGCGCAGGAACCGCTGCCGTCGCTGCTGCGCAATTTCTCCGCGCCGGTGATCGTCGAATACGACTACTCGGCGGATCAACTCGCGTTCCTGCTCGCGCACGACAGCGATCCGTTCAACCGTTGGGAAGCCGGCCAACGGCTCGCCACGCGCGAGCTGATGACGCTCGCAGCACGCGCCGCCACGGGCGTGCCGCTGCAACTCGACGACTCGGTGGTTGCCGCGTTCGCGCGCGTGCTCACCGACGAAACACTGTCGCCGTCGTTCCGCGAACTCGCATTGATGCTGCCGTCGGAAGCGTATCTGGCCGAGCAGATGGCCGAATCAAATCCGGCGGCCGTGCATGCCGCCAGGCAGTTCGTGCGCAAGCGTCTGGCCAATGCGCTCAGGAGCGACTGGCTCAAGGTGTACGAGCAGCATCGCACGCCGGGTGCCTACGAAGCGACGCCCGAGGCTTCCGGTCATCGCTCGCTGAAGAATCTCGCGCTATCGTATCTCGTGGAACTGGATGATCCGGCCGAGGCCGTGCGCCTCGCCTCTGCGCAATACGACGCCGCGAACAACATGACCGACCGCGCGGCGGCGCTCTCCGCGCTGCTCAATGCGGCGGCGGCCAACGGCGGCAGCGTACAGGCGCAGCAGGCGCTCGACGACTTCTACCAGCGCTTCGAAAAGGAGCCGCTCGTCATCGACAAGTGGTTCGCGTTGCAGGCGACGCAGCGCGGCAGCGCGCAACGTCCGGTGATCGACATCGTGCGCAAGCTGATGACGCATCCGGCCTTCAACCTGAAGAACCCGAACCGCGCGCGCTCGCTGATCTTCAGCTTCTGCGCGGCGAACCCCGCGCAGTTTCACGCCGAGGACGGCTCGGGCTATGCGTTCTGGGCCGATCAGGTGATCGCGCTCGACGCGATCAATCCGCAAGTGGCCGCCCGCCTTGCCCGCTCACTCGAATTGTGGCGCCGCTTCACGCCGGCGTTGCGCGACGGCATGCGTGCGGCGCTGGAGAAAGTGGCTGCGCGGGTGAAGTCGCGCGACGTGCGCGAGATCGTGGAGAAAGCGCTGGCGTAACTCCGCCTGGACGCAGCACTCGTCTCGAAAAGCCGGTACGCGTTGCCGGCTTTATTTCGTCCTGAGTCCGGCGCATGTGATGGGGCGCGGCGAGGCCAGCGTTGGCCATCTGGACGACTGTTCATGGCGCGCTGACGGGGTGAAAGTAAACGTACTCACTTAACGGTTTACGTTTAACTGCACGCGTTATATCATCCCATGATCACGACATTCGGCGACAAGGCTACGGCGAGAATCTTCCAGGGCAAGTTCGTGCATTCACTGCCGCTTCACATACAGGCTCTCGCACGCCGCAAGCTGCTGATGATCGACGCCGCCAACTCCATCATCAGTCTGCACGCGCCGCCTGGCAACCGGCTCGAAGCCTTGCAAGGCCAGCGCAGCGGGCAGTGGAGTATCCGGATCAATGCGCAATGGCGCATCTGTTTTCACTTCGTCGGCGAGGAGGCGCTGAATGTCGAGATTGTCGACTATCACTGATTATTGGGAGACCGGCATGGTCATCAAACGCTCCGCGCTGGGCAGCATCGATTTCTCGGGCATCGACACCGGCGACAACATCCCGGAAATCCATCCGGGCGAGATTCTGCGCAGCGAGTTTCTCGAGCCGCTCGGCATGTCCGTCAATGCGCTCGCACTTGCCCTGCGCGTACCGGCGCCGCGCATCAATGACGTCGTGCGGGGCAAACGCGCGATCTCGGCCGATACCGCGCTGCGGCTTGAGCGCTACTTCGGCGCGAGCGCGCAATTCTGGCTCAACCTGCAAATCGCCTATGACCTGCGCATCGCCACGGCGGCTGTCGGCGAGCAGATCGAACGCGAGATCGAACCGATGCCCAAGGCGGACCGTCCGAAAATGCCGAAAGTGTCGGCCGAGCACGCGCGTGCCGCGGCGCTCGCGGCCAGCGTGAGCGGCAACCACACCACCGGCAGGGCGCGCCGCAAGGCCTGAATCGCGCCGCGCCATCCGGCGCCGGCCGCATCGCTGCACACGCTTCGCGCGCAAAAGCACGGAGCGGACACAACGAGCGGTTAAAATCGGAATATTCCTCTAGCCTCCTCGGAGTACAGCAATGGCTTTGCAACGTCGTACCACTCTCACGAAGTACCTGATCGAGCAGCAGCGCGAGACCAATAACCTGCCGGCCGACCTGCGCCTTTTGATCGAAGTCGTCGCGCGTGCATGCAAGGCGATCAGCTACCACGTCAGCAAGGGCGCGCTCGGCGACGCGCTCGGCACGGCGGGCAGCGAGAACGTGCAGGGCGAAGTGCAGAAGAAGCTCGACATCCTGTCGAACGAAATCCTGCTCGAAGCGAATGAATGGGGCGGCAACCTGGCCGGCATGGCGTCCGAGGAAATGGAACAGTTCTTCCCGATCCCGGCCAACTATCCGAAGGGCGAATACCTGCTGGTGTTCGATCCGCTCGACGGCTCGTCGAACATCGACGTCAATGTGTCGATCGGCACGATCTTCTCGGTGCTGCGCTGCCCGGACGGCCACCAGCCCACCGAACAGTCGTTCCTGCAACCGGGCACGCAGCAGGTCGCCGCGGGTTATGCGGTGTACGGTCCGCAAACCGTGCTCGTGCTGACCACCGGCAACGGCGTGAACTGCTTCACGCTCGACCGCGAACTCGGCTCGTGGGTGCTCACGCAAAGCAACATGCGCATTCCGGTCGAAACGCGCGAGTATGCGATCAACGCGTCGAACGAGCGCCACTGGTATGCGCCGGTCGAGCAATACATCGGCGAATTGAAGGCGGGCAAGGACGGTTCGCGCCAGAGCGACTTCAATATGCGCTGGGTCGCGTCGATGGTGGCGGACGTGCACCGTATCCTGAATCGCGGCGGCATCTTCATGTATCCTGCCGACAAGCGTACTCCGGACAAGCCGGGCAAGCTGCGCCTGATGTACGAAGCGAACCCGATGGCGTTCATCGTCGAGCAGGCGGGCGGCGCCGCGACCAACGGTGAAAAGCGCATTCTGGACATCCAGCCGAAGAGCCTGCACGAACGTGTCGCGGTGTTCCTCGGCTCGAAGAATGAGGTCGATCGAGTCACCCGCTACCACCTCGAAGCAAAAAAATGAGTTTAGGGGCTTGCCAAGCTGCTGAAGAAGTCCCTATAATCTCGCTTCTCCTGAGGCCGGAATAGCTCAGACGGTAGAGCAGCGCATTCGTAATGCGAAGGTCGGGGGTTCGATTCCTCTTTCCGGCACCATCAAGATTCAAGCAAAAAGCCCAGTCCATGCGACTGGGCTTTTTGTTTTCTGATGACCCGCCGACGAAGACGGGCGCGTATACGATCGGCCGATCGTCATCACTCACCAAACGGCACGACTGCGATGTCATTCGACCAGGCTGCGGGAGCAGTGGATTCTATGTCCGCTTTCGTAGTGCTCCACCCTTCTATCCTGGACACGATCAGGCGACGCGCGGGCACCTCTATGGCGTAATAACAGAAGGCACCACCCACAACGACCACGGCCAGTTTCGACCAGAAGCACAATAAACGCCACCACGGGATTGACCGGTATATGAAGCCGTCTGGCAATCTGGTTGCAGGCTATCTGCAAGATCGGGTGAATGAGATAAATAGAAAACGATATCTCGCCAAGGAAGACGGCGACACGATTGCCAAATAGCGCATTTCCGACGACACCACCCTTTGCCAGGCCCGCGACAATGAGCAGTATCAAAGGAAGCAACAAGACCGGGCGTGTCGAGGAGAGGCACATGAGAATCACAAATGCGCACAGACCCATGCACAACCCAACGTCGCCAACTTCCCACGTCTTGAGCATGCGGAACAGCCAGTAACCCGCGATGAACTGGAGAATAATCCGCGGCACGCCAAGCGTCGTCAGACCGAAGCTCGCATAGGTGGACGGACCCTCGCACAGCGAGAGAATCCATCGACATAAGCGGTTCACAACTGTCCTGGTCACGCAGAGGCAAGTCCAGTTTTTCCGGACGCCATGCAGGGCCGCCGCGAAATCAAACCGCCCCGCTCACCCACGAAAATCCAGGCGGTCGTAAGGCAGCGTCATGACGAGATTACGAGCCACGACAGCATCTTCGACAACAACCGGCTCTGTCCGTGGCGTGCCGTACGCAGCGATCGCTTCCTGCGGCGCCGACGAAAACCACAAAATCCTGCCGGCACATTCGATTCCGACCTGACGTCCATTCCAGTAGACAGCGTTTTCCATGACGAACTCTCTGAAGGGCGAAGACTGACATCTTCCGCGCCAGGCCAGGCGCGTCCGTTAGCCATCGCACGTCACGCCGCAGATAGCTGCTTCAAGCATAGGCGGCAATTGCTGCGCTGGCCGACCTGTCATCGGACGATGAGGTTTTGGCACAAAAGCACGATCGCGCCACTACGCGTAAAACCTGCGTCGATTTTCACTTGCCGCCGCGCCTCGACCAGGCTGGCCCCCCCGCAATGCCATCAGCGTTAGCAGCCGAGGCCCGAGATGTAAAGGAGCGTCTCGCTTAAGCCCACGTCCCATGCAGACCACAGATTTGTTAATCCGCACAGCAAAGCTCTAAAAGTGTTCATACGCGTCAACGAAATCTCGAAATCGATCGTTTACGAAAGATTAGTGGTCGAACGCACAAACTGAATCGATCGGTAATTAACGAACGTTCAGTCAAATATGAAGAAAAATCTGCGGATGCGGCAGTGCACAAATCCTGTCATGATTTATTCACATGAAAAACACGTGAAGCACCGACCTACAAACAAGACGCAGTGATCGGCTGAAAAGCCGACGGGTCAAGGCTGGGAAGGGAGCGACAAGGGGGGCGGACTGATTTGATTCGCGCTGGAGGAAACCGCGCAACTGCAGCAAGACGATAAATTTTATTCAAACACTCTGTTCAAGTGTTGGCTTGTGCCGTTAAAGCAACAGAGAACATGTGACGTGCATCAGACACTGGTGCGAAACGGGAACCGAGGCAGATAATCGGTTTGTAAAGGAGAAAGATCATGGATGCCAAACCAACGAAGATTCCGACCCCGGATAAAGTCTTTTGCCCGGATCCGGAACCCGCTGGCGTCGAGTTTCTGGGAGCCGAACTGCCTGAGCACGTTCGCGCTTTTTTCGACGAACAACGCAAGTCGTGCGACCCGAAGTAATTGTGCAGTGGCGCGATGCAGCTGCAGCATCGCCGTCCGCGCGTCAGACGCGCGGCGTGTGCACGCGCCTCATTCAACGTCTCACACTCGGTGCGTGACGCTGAATCGGGTCACCTGACTCCCGCTGCGCGCGGCTACCGAGCCGCGGCGTCCGCTCGCGCACGTCTCCGATTCGCGCGGCCAAAGTCTCTCGGGCGGCGGTTTTAGTTCGGACCAGACGCCCTCGCTGCCGGGGCATCATTTATTCTTCTGGTTTTCCTCTGCGGCCGCCCGGCCAGGTCCATTTCCCATGAATCGTTCGTATCGCTTTGGCGCGTCATGCGCACTCGCGTTAGCGGCTTGCCTCGCATTTGCACCGGCCCCCGCCGTCGCCGATGGCGACGACACGGCGCTCACCAATCTGATTGCGCTGGCTTCACAGCGCCTCGCGCTCGCGGAACCGGTTGCGCGCTGGAAGTGGGCGAACCATCAGGCGATTACCGATACGCCGCGCGAAAACGCGCTGCTGGCCGATGTGGAAAAGCGCGCCGCGGCGGCAAACGTCGACCCGGCATTCGCCCGCGCATTTTTCCAGGATCAGATCGACGCGAGCAAGGACCTGCAAAACGCGCTGTTTGCCACCTGGCGTAGCTCGCAACCGCCGCAAGGGCCCGCGCCCGACCTCGCAACCAGCACGAGGCCGCAACTTGACCGGCTGACGCAATCGCTCGTGACCGGTCTCGCGCGCGTGCAACCGTTGCGGACGGCGGACGATTGCCCATCGCGCGTCGCGCAATCGCTGGCCAACTGGAAATCGCTGACCCGCTATGACTCGGCTCATTCGAACGCGTTGACTCGCGCGCTAGGTCACGTGTGCGAAACGGGTGGCGTGGGCGCGACCGGTTGATCCGGTCGGCGTGATGGCGCGCGCGGCTCGAACCCATCGGTCTGGCGCGCGCGACTGGCTGCGAGTGGGTGCGGCTATGCGCCTGAACCTGCCTGGCTTTGAGCGGCGGGTTGCGGGTGGAGCAGGACCAATCCCCTCAAGCGAGACTCGACACCGGCGTGTCGCTCGATACGCTCAATGGCATCACACGCAGACCGCGTGCAAGATGACTCTGCAGGATGCGATAGGTCGACAGCTCGAATGGCCCCGCGACGCTCGACGCGTACAACTCAGCCGCTTGCGCAAGCGACGGCGCATGCCCCACGTAGCACCAACCGTCGACAATATGGAAAGCGCGCGCCTGCGACGCCTCCTCGCACTCCTCAAAGACGATCGGCCCTTGGAACGGCCAGGGCGCGTCCACCGGATCGCTTTTTGTGACGCGCTGCACCCGGTTATGGCCGGGACGCAACGTCGCGATCCACTGCGCCTCCGCAAGCATCGCGCCCAATTCGCCGCCGGTCGCGCGCCACTCGACACGCCGCACCTGCTGCGCAAGCCGAATATCCTTCGACGAGCGCCGCTCACCGGTCAGATGCGAGCGCACCCGCTGACGCACTCGCACACTTCGTCCAACATACAGCGGCAAGTCCCCGTCGCCATAGAAGGCATAAACACCACAACCGGCTGGCGCGGTATCGAGCAGATCCTCGGTGATGTCGCCGGCAAGCCGGTAGCGCCGCGTGGTGCGCTCGATCTGCGCGCGCAGCACGTCAAGCGGCACGAGGCCAGGCAGACGCTGCCAGAACTGCCAGATCAGATCGGCGTCGGCGAGCGCGCGGTGGCGATCGGACGGCACGAGCGCGTGACGTTCGACCAGCGCGTCGAGCCCATGGCGCTTTTCGGCCGGAAACAACGCGCGCGACAAACGCACCGTGCACAGCACGTCCGGATCGAACGCGAGCCCGACCCGGCGAAACTCGCCGCGCAGAAAACCGCGATCGAAACTGGCGTTGTGCGCGACGAACAGTTTGCCGCTCAGGCGCTCGAACAGGGCCGGCGCGATTTCATCGAAAGTCGGCGCGCCGCGTACCATTGCGTTCGTGATACCAGTGAGCTGCTGGATGAAAGACGGAATCGGCTGCTGCGGGTCGACCAGACTGCTCCAGCGCGACACGCCGGCAGGCCCCACTTCGACGACGCCGACCTCGGTGATGCGGTGCTCGCTAGTGGAACCGCCAGTGGTCTCGAGGTCGACGAAGACAATCGGTACATCCAGGGCCGGTTCCGGCAAAAACTGTTCAGACATGGAAAGGGATACTTTAGACGCGTGGCTTTGCGGCAAGTATGCACCAGTTGGCCGCCGCGCACCCAGATCGCATCACATTAGTTCGGCGGGGAGCGCTGTGCAAAGAACGCATTTCCGGGGTGAGCCGCCAACTGCCGTTGAAACCTGAAAATATTATGTTTTTTGGCGTAAATATAAAAGCCACAGAGACAGGATTCGAGCGCTTCCGTCTTGCATCAAACACGCTTTAACCAAAACCAGACGAATCCGCGGCGAAAAAATACTGCAAGAATCATAAAAAGAGCCCTCGCATTCCGGCGAGGGCTCTCTTGCAATCAGAGCGGCCTGGCGGTGCGCGCCGCGCGGCTCACAGCGGCTGAATGTTGGCCGCCTGCTTGCCCTTCGGGCCTGCTTTGACGTCGAAGGAAACGCGCTGGTTTTCCTTCAGCGACTTGAAGCCTTCCGCGCGAATCTCCGAAAAGTGGGCAAACAGATCGTCGCCACCCGAATCCGAAGTGATGAAGCCAAAGCCCTTAGCATCGTTGAACCATTTGACGATACCAGTTTCCATTTTTCACTTTCCCTCGATGATTTATCAAAATCGGGCATTGCCCCACGTCGAATAACGCCGCCACTTCGTCAGCCATTCCATATTCGGCAAGCTGCAGATAATCCGAACCGGCAACTGAAATTCAGCCTTGCCGTTATACGGGGAACGAAGAATTGTCGTCAAGCGAATTTTTCATATTCATTTAGCAAGATCAGAGATAAAAGACTCAGACCCATCCCGAAATGCCAGACGCATATTCATTAACTACCGAATAAAAATTCGCGTCAATATTACTCAACTAGCTCCAGAACATGCCAAATGGCGGGAAATTTTTCAGCATGTCGCCGGATAAATGTAACAAAATCTGTTTTTGGTAAGTGTTTGTCCGACTTGCTGCGCCGCATTCACGACAGCATGATCGAAGTCAGTCGTGGTAGTAATGCGTATCAGGAGATTGCCATGCTGTTCAATCAAGTCCGCCGCCTCGTCGTCTGGCTCACCCGCTCGCACACAAAGACTGCTGCAGATCAATCCGCGCCGCTCGCGGACACGTCCTTTGAATTTGATCCCATGTGGCACGGGGATCACTGGCAGAACCTGCTGTCGTCCCCGATGGACGCGCGCCATTACGTGATGGAAGACTGGAGCGTATCGGCGACGACCGACTGGAGCGACGTGGACGACGCAGCGCCCGCACACTGACCGGCATCCGCGAATTCGCGATCCGCAGGCAAAAAAAAGCGCGACTGGAAAGCCGCGCCGACAAAGGTTTGGAGATCTTTTTCGTCAACGAAAAAGTCTGCTTTGGAAAGCAGAAATTTCAGTATAGCGGGTCAATCCATTTCCGTTATTCATACAATTAACAATCATCTATTGCGGCAACAACAACAATCCTCATTGTGATATCGCTGCGTTGCTTTTTTGCATCGTTTGGTGTCGCAAATGAGCAACGAAAATTCAGTCCAAGTGCCCTGCCCATCCCGTCAATAACGCGGAAAGCCTTTATCCATAAGGCTTCGTTGGCATTCATACATCGTTTCCAATCGCGTAATACTTTATTGCGAAAATCGGAACGCCCACTTCGCGAAGTGTCTCTCTACACTCTGCCTAACCGGAAACCGGCGCGATTTTGGTCAACGCGCGTTTCACGAGGACCCGCCTCTCGCAGCGCCCGCGTGAAGGTCTCCTAAGCCTGGGTTCCAATACCTCTCTCGCTCTCGGAGTTACAAAATGAAAAAGACACTCATGGTCGCGGCCCTCACGGGCGTTTTTGCAACCGCCGCGCATGCGCAAAGCAGCGTGACGTTGTACGGCCTGATCGACGCCGGCATCACCTATACGAATAACCAGCGCGTGAGTAGTACCCAGCACGGCGCCAACGTGGCCATGACGAGTGGCTCGGTGAACGGAAGCCGTTTCGGCCTGCGTGGCGCTGAAGATCTGGGCGGTGGTCTGAAGGCCATCTTCACGTTGGAAAACGGCTTTGGCATCAACGACGGCACGCTCAAGCAGAACAGCCGCCTGTTCGGCCGGCAGGCGTTCGTCGGTCTGTCGAGCGACCAGTTCGGCGCTGTCACGCTCGGCCGTCAATATGACAGCATGGTTGACTACGTCGGCCCGCTGGCGCTGACCGGCACGCAATACGGCGGCACGCAGTTCGCGCACCCGTTCGACAACGACAACCTGAACAACTCGTTCCGTATCAACAACTCGGTCAAGTACCAGAGCGCGAACTACGGCGGCTTCAAGTTCGGCGCGTTGTACGGCTTCTCGAACCAGGCGGCCGGCTTCGCGAACAACCGCGCATATAGCGCGGGCGGATCGTACAGTTGGGGCGGCCTGAACGTCGCCGCCGCTTACATGCAACTGAACAGCAACGGCTCGACTAGCGCGGCCGCAGCGTTCAATTCGGGTGGCGCAGTGTCGGGCGACAACACGTTCTTCGCGCAACGTCAGCAAACGTGGGGCGCAGGCGCCAACTACGCGTTCGGCCCGGCAACCGTTGGCCTCGTGTACTCGCAGACGAACCTGCATGGCCTCGCCGGCATCAGCCAGGCCGCATCGGGCATCTCGGGCGGCATCCGCTTCCCGTCCAACAGCGCCCAGTTCCAGAACTTCGAGGCCAACGCTCGTTACGCTCTGACGCCGGCGATCAGCATCGCCGGCGCGTACACGTACACCCGCGCTAACCTGTCCAGCTCGCACGTGCACTGGAACCAGGTCAACCTGCAAACCGCGTACGCATTGTCCAAGCGTACCGACGTGTACCTGCAAGGCGTGTATCAGGCAGCAAACGAAGACTCTATCGTCCCCGCCTTCATCAATGGCGTGGGCAACGCTTCGGGCAACAACAAGCAAGTCGCCGTGACGGCTGGTCTGCGTCACCGCTTCTAAGCATTGCGCAAGGACTGGCAGTAGAGAAGGCGCCGTTCGCGGCGCCTTTTTTATGTCGCGCTACAAGATGCTTTCGAGGAGAAGACGAGATGGACCGGCTGTCAGACGCCGAATGGGAGTGCATTCAACATCTGTTTCCGACGGCAGGCGCCCAAAAGGCCACCGGGCGTCCAGCCGCCGACTCGCGCGCCGTGCTCGATGCCATCCTGTGGATAGAGCGTACAGGTGAGCGCTGGATGTATCTGCCCGCCCACTTTCCGCCACAACAGACCTGCTATGCGAAGTATCTGAACTGGAAGCGCAGCGGCAGGCTCGATCAGGTGCGCATGCTGCTCACACATCCAATCGCAGGCGCTCAAAGTTGTTCCGCGCCGGGCAGGGTGGACCTCGTCGAAACAGCCCGATTCGCCCCACCCTCGCAGACATCATCCGGCGCGGCGAGCCGCGGATCTAGCCGCCTGTGTCGGGCGGCGGATACTTGACGTCAAGTACATCGATCGGCTGCGGGCCGGCCGGCGTGTACAACGTGACCGTATCGCCGATTTTCGCTTTGAGCAGCGCGCGCGCAATCGGCGAAATCCAGCTCACATGCCCGATATCCAGATCGACCTCGTCAATGCCGACGATCGTCACGGTATGCAGCTCGCCATCTTCCGTCGCATATTCGACGCTCGCGCCGAAGAACACCTGATCGACATTCTCCTGTTTGCTGCTATCGACAACTTCAGCGAGGTCGAGACGTTTGGTCAGAAAGCGGATTCGCCGGTCGATCTCGCGCAAGCGGCGCTTGCCATAGATGTAATCGCCGTTCTCCGACCGATCGCCGTTCGACGCCGCCCACGACACGAGCCTGACCACTTCCGGCCGCTCGACATCGATCAAATGCAGCAGTTCATCGCGCATGCGCCGGTAGCCGGCGGGCGTGATGTAGTTCTTGGTACCCGCGGGGACTTCCGGCTGGGCGACGTCGAGGTCGTCGTCATTCTCTTCACTCGACTCTTTGACAAAGGCCTTGTTCATGATGGTCCATTAACTGCAGCAAACGACTGCCTATCAAGGGTACACGATCAGGCCCATGAGACAAATCGCAGTTACACGCTTCCATTTTCCAAAACCTTTGCTATAATCTCGTTTCTGTGTGCGGCTGTAGCTCAGTTGGATAGAGTACTTGGCTACGAACCAAGGGGTCGTGGGTTCGAATCCTGCCAGCCGCACCACCTATGAAGGGCCTTCCAATCGGAAGGCCCTTTGTTTTTGTCTGGCGCTTTGCGTAACGCGCCTCGCGGAGAGGCGACACCCATCGTTATCGCGGCGGCGACTGGATATCTCCTATCCGCCCATCCGGGTTCGGTACGTCCTCGACAATACCTCCCGCCGTTTGCTCGCCGATCAGTCGAGCACGGTCGCCAGTCAGCGCTTGTGGCTCGCGCAGCACGTCGTCCACGCTTTCGCCGAAACGGCTTGCGACGAACGCTCGCAGCAGCGCCACCCGCAACGAGTCGCCCCGCCCTTCCACGGTTCGATGCGCGCCTTCGAACTCCGCGACGCAGAGTGCGGCGCCACCAGCAGTCCGCTCACGGACCTCCAGCCGCTGCGCGCGCTCCAGCACCGCCGAGGCAGCCTCCCATGACGTGGACGGCGTGAAACGCCCGTCCCACGGACGACCGCGGTCGTTGCCGCGAATCGAGACGGTTTCGCCACTGTCGGTGAAATAGATTTCGCGCACGAAGTCGTGCAGGCTGCGGGCCACCCAATAATCGAGCGCCACGCCGTTGAGGTCGGCTACGTTCATCAGCGTTCTCCCTGAGGTTCAGGTGAGACTCGCCTGTCGCCGGCGCGTTCAGATTCGAAGAATGATCTCTGAAGCCCCTGAGCGCGCCGAGGCGAGCCCAGAGTCGCGAACCACGCGCTGATTAGTAATCGGCGCGCTCGCGATCGATTCGCATGCCGCCTTCGTGACGGTGATGCCCCTCTTCGCTCGGCCGTTCGCGCGCAATGCGCATGACGTCCGGGTTCGTGCGCACGCGGCGCATCACGTTGGCCAGATGGACACGATCGCTGACCTGGATCACGAAGCGCAGCACCGTGGATTCCTGCGACAGGTCTTCATCCATTGCGATGTGGACGATGTTCGCATCCGCCGACGTGATGTCGGCAGCCACACGGGCAAACACGCCCTTGGTGTTCTTGACGAGCACCTTCACGGCGACGTCGAACAGACGGCCCGGCTGCGGCGCCCACGCGACGTCGATCCAACGGCCCGGATCGCGCCGGTGGATCCGCTGCGCGACGCGACAGTCGGTGGTATGGATCGCCATGCCGAGGCCGATGCCGATATAGCCCATGATGTCGTCGCCCGGAATCGGACGGCAGCATGCGGACAGCTGCACCGACATACCCTCGGTGCCCGTGATCACCACCGGCGGCGCATGCGGCGCGTTGGATCCGGAGCGCGAGCCGTCATCGTCGGCGTCGCGGCCGCTCATCAGCACTTCGATGCGCTTGGCCATCACCGCCGCGACACGCCGGCCGAGACCGATATCCGCGAAAATTTCCTGACGGTTCTTGTTGCCGGTCCACTGCACGAGCTTTTCCCACGCTTCCGGCGTGACATCCGACAGCGCGAGGCCGTAGCCCTTCAACGCCTGATCGACCAGACGCTCGCCGAGTTGCACGGACTCGTTCAGGCGCATCGTCTTCAGATAATGGCGGATCGCCGAACGCGCCTTGCCGCTGCGCACGAAACCCAGCCACGCCGGATTGGGCTTCGAGTACGGCGCCGTGATGACTTCGACGATATCGCCGCTCTTCAACTCGGTACGCAGGGGCAGCAGTTCATTGTTGATCTTCACGGCGACGCACTGGTTGCCCAGGTCGCTGTGGATCGAGTACGCGAAGTCGAGCGCGGTGGCGCCGCGCGGCAGCGCCATGATCTTCGACTTCGGCGTGAACACGTAGACCGCATCCGGGAACAGATCGATCTTGACGTGTTCGAGGAATTCGCTCGAATCGCCCGCTTCGCTCTGAATGTCGAGCAGCGACTTCAGCCACTGGTGCGCACGTTTCTGCACATCGTTCAGGTCCGCGCTGCCGTTCTTGTACAGCCAGTGCGCGGCCACGCCCGCTTCGGCGATCTCGTGCATCTTGCGCGTGCGCACCTGAAACTCGATCGGCGCACCGAACGGGCCGACCAGCGTGGTGTGCAGCGATTGATAGCCGTTCACCTTCGGGATCGCGATGTAGTCCTTGAACTTGCCCGGCACGGGCTTGTACAACGCATGCAGCGCGCCGATGCAGGTGTAGCACTCCAGCGCGCTCTCGACCACGACGCGAAAGCCGTACACGTCGAGCACCTGCGAGAACGACAACTGCTTGTCGCGCATCTTCTTGTAGATGCTGAAGATGGTTTTCTCGCGGCCGGTGACTTCGGCGTCGATCTTCGCGTCGGCAATCGCGCGCTGCACCGACTCCAGAATCTTGCCCACCACTTCGCGCCGGTTGCCGCGCGCCGCCTTGACGGCTTTTTCGAGCGTGGCGTAGCGATGCGGATTGAAGTTCGCGAAGCTCAGGTCCTGCAGCTCGCGATAGGTGTTGTTCAAACCGAGCCGGTGGGCGATCGGCGCATAGATATCCAGCGTTTCGCGCGCCACGCGGCGGCGCTTTTCGGGCGGCACCGCGCCGAGCGTGCGCATGTTGTGCAGCCGGTCGGCGAGCTTCACCAGAATCACGCGGACGTCGCGCGCCATCGCGAGCAGCATCTTGCGGAAGTTTTCCGCCTGCGCCTCTTCGCGATTACGAAACTCCATCTTGTCCAACTTCGACAAGCCATCGACCAGTTCCGCGACCTTCGCGCCGAAACGCTCCGCGAGTTCGGCCTTGGTCACGCCCTGGTCTTCCATCACGTCATGCAGCAGCGCCGCCATGATCGACTGGGCGTCGAGATTCCAGCCGGCGCACATTTCCGCGACGGCGACAGGATGCGTGATGTAGGGCTCGCCGCTCTGGCGATACTGGCCGAGGTGGGCTTCGTCGCTGAAATGGAAGGCCGCCTTGATGTCCTTGATCTCTTCCGGCTGCAGATAGCCGGACAACACGGACGTCAGTTTGGCGATGGAGACGACGTCATGCCGGCGCGGCTGCTCCGGCGTGGCGGTCGGCCCGAACAGATGGCGGAACGACTGTTCGAGGACCGCATCGATGTACTTCCGTGCAGACGAGGGCGAATCGGCGTCGTGGTCCACTTCCGTGGCGGTGGGCGGGGTAGCACTCATGGTCGCCTCCGTAGCGGGTTAGGGTTGGACGCCGGTCTGCACGCTGATGCAACTACATGGCTATCGAAAACGGAACAGTGCGCCTTAGACAGGCACCTTCTTCAGCATTTCGACGCCAACCTGGCCGGCTGCGATTTCGCGCAGTGCAACGACCGTGGGCTTGTCGCGGCTTTCGATCTTCGGCGTGTGGCCTTGAGCGAGCTGACGCGCGCGATAGGTTGCGGCAAGCGCGAGTTCGAAACGGTTCGGGATCTGTTTGAGGCAGTCTTCGACGGTAATGCGGGCCATGTTGGGTTCCTTCTCAGTATGTTGCTTATTCTACCTTATGTGCTCGGCACAACGCCGCGCTCACGCGTGCGGCAGGTGAATGCCGAGCTGCACGAAAAGCTGCGTGTGACGGGCGTACTGCGACGCGAAGCGCGAACGCGTGGCGGCGACGAGGCACTGCAGTTCGCTGAGCGCCCGATCGAAGTTCTCGTTGATCACGACGTACTCCGCTTCGGCCGCATGCGCCATCTCGCTGCCGGCCGCCAGCAACCGGCGCGTGATCACGTTCGGTTCGTCCTGGCCGCGCTTTTTCAGACGCTCTTCGAGTGCTTCGAGCGACGGCGGCAAAATGAAAATTTCGACCGCGTTGTGAAACTGCTTCTTCACCTGCTGCGCACCCTGCCAGTCGATTTCGAGCAGCACGTCATGGCCGCTCTTCATCTGCTCCTCGATCCACACGCGCGAGGTGCCGTAGTAGTTGCCGTGCACTTCCGCGCTTTCCAGAAACTCGCCTTCGTCGTGACGCTTCATGAAATCGTCGACGCTGGTGAAGTGATAGTGCTCGCCGTCCTGCTCCTTCGGACGCGGTGGGCGCGTCGTGTACGAGATCGACAGACGGATCGCGTCGTCGCCGGCGAGCAGCGCGTTCACGAGCGTCGACTTGCCCGCGCCCGAAGGCGCGACGACCATGAACAGATTGCCCGGATAAGCACCAGCGTAAGGATTGCGCGGTGCGCCGGTTTCGCGTTTGTGATCGGTCATGTTGATGGTGCTCCAGCCTTATTCCAGATTCTGTACTTGCTCGCGCATCTGTTCGATGAGCAGCTTGAGGGTCATCGACGAATCGGCCAGTTCCTTCGCCGCCGCCTTCGAGCCGAGCGTGTTCGCTTCGCGGTTCAGTTCCTGCATCATGAAGTCGAGCCGCTTGCCGACCTTGCCGCCCTTCTCGATCACATGCCGCGTTTCGTTCAGGTGAGCCGTGAGGCGCGACAGCTCTTCGGCGATGTCGATACGGATGCCATACATCGTCACTTCCTGGCGAATCCGTTCGTTGATCTCCTCACGCGAGACGATCGTCGCGGCCGCATCCGGCGCGGCGATGCCGAGCGCTTCCTGCAAACGTTCGACGATCTTCTGCTGATGCCTGGCAATCAGCTCGGGCACCAGCGGCGTGATCTTCGTGACGATCGTTTCCATTTCGGTGACGTTGGCGAGCAGCATCGTGGCGAGTTGCGCGCCTTCGCGGGCCCGCACGTCGATCAGGTCGGTGATCGCCTGCTTGCCGCACGCGAGCACCGCGTCGCGCAGCACTTCCGGGGCCACGCCGCTTTCGGCCAGCACGCCCGGCCAGCGCAGAATCTCGCCGGTGCGCAGGCGGCCGGCTTCGGGGAACGTCGAGAGCACCGTGCGCTCGAGCAGCGCGAGTTGGGTCAGCGCGTCGCGATTGATCGCGCTTGCGTTGGCGGACTGTTCGCTGCGTTGCAGGTTGATACGGATATCCACCTTGCCGCGCGACAGCTTGTTCATCAGCATTTCGCGCAGCGTCGGTTCGCAAACGCGCACGTCTTCCGGCATGCGAAAGTTCAGATCGAGAAAGCGCGAGTTCACCGTGCGCAGTTCGACCGACACGCTCACGCCGCCTGTGCCCGAAGCCGCAACGAGTTCGCGCGTCGCGCTCGCATAGCCAGTCATGCTGTAGATCATCGTATTTCTCGCGATTGTGGCCATGCGTTCGACGCTGGCCTGAGAGGCAAATCGCCCGGCGTGTACGAGACGCGGGGCGGAGAACCGGCATTATCCCATTTTTGGCGGCGACACCCGCCGGCAGCGAGGCTGCACGCGGGCGGCAGCTTTGCGGGTCTGCGCCGGCGGCAGCGGATGACTGCCCTGCTCGATCGGCTGTAAAATCGCGCTTTCCCTGCGCATTTCTTCGTGAACGATCCCAACATGACCAACGACACCCAACGCCCCAGCGGCCGCCAGGCCAATCAGCTGCGCGACGTGCGCATCACGCGCCACTACACGAAGCACGCGGAGGGCTCGGTGCTGGTCGAATTCGGCGATACGAAAGTCATCTGCACCGCGAGCATCGCCGAGAGCGTGCCGTCGTTTCTGCGCGACCGTGGCCAGGGCTGGCTCACCGCCGAATACGGGATGCTGCCGCGCGCCACGCACACCCGCAGCGACCGTGAAGCGGCGCGCGGCAAGCAGACCGGCCGCACCCAGGAAATCCAGCGGCTGATCGGCCGCGCGCTGCGCTCGGTGTTCGATCTCGAGAAGCTCGGCGCGCGCACGCTGCATATCGATTGCGACGTGATCCAGGCCGACGGCGGCACGCGCACGGCCAGCATCACCGGCGCGTTCGTGGCCGCGCATGACGCGGTGGCCAGATTGCTGGCCACGGGCCGCATCGAAAGCTCGCCGATCAACGATTACGTCGCGGCGATCTCGGTCGGCGTGTACGACGGGTTGCCGGTGCTGGACCTCGACTACGACGAGGACTCGCAATGCGACACCGACATGAACGTGGTGATGACGGGCGCGGGCGGCTTCGTCGAAGTTCAGGGCACCGCCGAGGGCGTGCCCTTCTCGCGCGACGAAATGAACGCGCTGCTGGAGCTGGCGAGCGACGGCATCAACACGCTGATCGCGAAACAGAAGGCAGCGCTGGAGCAAAAGAGTGAATGAGGTTCGCCAAGACAACGGCGTGCAGGCATCGGGCTCGTCGTTGAAGAAAGTCGTGCTGGCGTCGAACAACGCGGGCAAGCTGCGCGAATTCGCGGCGCTGCTCGGCGCGGCCGGTATCGAACTGATTGCGCAAGGCGAGCTGAACGTACCGGAAGCGCAAGAGCCGCATCCGACCTTCGTCGAAAACGCGCTGACCAAGGCGCGCCATGCGGCGAAGCTCACCGGCCTGCCCGCTCTCGCCGACGACTCCGGCCTGTGCGTGCGCGCATTGCGCGGTGCGCCCGGCGTGTATTCGGCGCGCTACGCGCAACTCGCCGGCGGCGAGAAAAGCGACGCGGCGAATAACGCCCGCCTCGTTGCCGCGTTGCAAGGCGAAAGCGATCGCCGTGGCTATTACTACTGCGTGCTGGCGCTGGTGCGTCATGCGGACGATCCCGAACCGCTGATCGCCGAAGGCCGCTGGCATGGCGAAATCCTCGACGCTCCGCGCGGCGAACAGGGTTTCGGTTACGACCCGTACTTCTTTTTGCCGTCGCTGAATGCGAGCGCCGCGGAGCTCGCGCCGGCAGTGAAAAACGCCAGCAGCCATCGCGCGATCGCGTTGCGGCAACTGCTGGCGCGCCTGACGGAGGAAGCGTGATTCCGATCAAGCCGGCGCCCGCCGAGATCGGCAGCGGCGTCATCAAGGCGTTCACGTCGCCCGGCAGCATTCGTCTGACGTCGCTGCCGCCGTTGGCGCTGTACGTGCATTTCCCGTGGTGCGTGCGCAAGTGTCCGTATTGCGATTTCAACTCGCACGAGTGGAAAGGCGACACGTTCCCGGAGAGCGACTATCTCGACGCTTTGCGCGCCGATCTCGAGATGGCGCTGCCGCTGATCTGGGGCCGCCAGGTGCATACGGTGTTCATCGGCGGCGGCACGCCCAGTTTGCTGTCGGCAGCGGGACTCGACCGGATGCTGTCGGATATCCGCGCGCTGCTGCCGCTCGACGCCGACGCGGAAATCACGCTCGAAGCCAATCCCGGCACGTTCGAAGCCGACAAGTTCGCCCAGTTTCGCGCGAGCGGTGTGAACCGGCTGTCGGTGGGCATCCAGAGTTTCAATGAAGCGCATCTGCATGCGCTCGGCCGGATTCACGACGCGGCGCAAGCGCGCCACGCGGTCGAAGTCGCCGCGACCACGTTCGACAACTTCAATCTCGACCTGATGTTCGCGCTGCCCGGGCAGACGCTCGCCGAATGTCAGGCCGACGTCGAGACGGCGTTGTCGTTCGCGCCGCCGCATTTGTCGCTGTATCACCTGACGCTCGAACCGAACACGCTGTTTGCGAAATTCCCGCCCGCGCTGCCCGACGACGATGCGTCCGCCGACATGCAGGACTGGATTCACGAGCGCACGACGGCTGCCGGTTACGAGCGCTATGAGGTGTCGGCGTATGCGCAGCCGCATCGGCGGAGCAAGCACAATCTGAACTACTGGCGCTTCGGCGACTATCTCGGCATCGGCGCGGGTGCGCATACGAAGCTGTCGTTTCCGAATCGTGTGCTGCGTCAGGCGCGCTACAAGCATCCGACCACCTTCATCGAGCGGGCGTTGGCCGGCACGGCGGTGCAGGAAGAACACGAGGTCGGGCCGCGCGATCTGCCGTTCGAGTTCATGCTGAACGCGCTGCGACTGGTGGAAGGCTTCCCGGTGCATCGGTTTATCGAGCGCACGGGGCTGCCCATGACGTCGATCGAACCCGCGTTGCAGGAAGCCGAACGGCGCAAGCTGATTACGCGCGACCATGAAAAGATTGCGCCGACACCGCTCGGCCAGGCGTTCCTGAACGATCTGCAAGGGCTGTTTCTGAAAGATCCGCAGTGATTGCTGATCGACCGAACGCCTCAGCGAGGTTTTTTCAGGTTGCAATTTAACGCTTGGAGGTGTGGCCGAGCGGTTTAAGGCACCGGTCTTGAAAACCGGCGAAGGAGCAATCTTTCCGTGAGCTCTTAAATGGACCCTCGAAATTTGCAACCAATCCGGCCCCTCTCTCAGATAGGCCCACCCGACTGTTCGCTTTGCGCGAATTTCTGCCGGCCATGAATGGGCGTCTCGCTGGTACCGGGATTGCCATACAACATCCCCGCCCTAAAGTGGACCCAGAAATCGAGACAAGCATTTTAGCTGTCGTCGTAGATGACAGGAAACGCTTAAGGACCGCGACAGCCTGGCACATGTGACGCCGTCATACTGTCGCGGTGAGGCACGCCGATTCGACGAATGCCCCACCGTTTTCGACTTTTCTGTTTAGTGGCCGCTGTCGGCGTTGCATCGTGGCAAATGACCACAGGTAGACAATCCGGAGGGGGTTAAGCTACCACTTGCGCTGGTGATTCCGGATACACCGCCATACCCGGATGTGGTGCTTTCCATTTTGCCGGGCATCGTATTCAGAGGACTTGAGACAGGGTCCCCGTGGTAGGTCATGCCGGCAGTCGCCGCGCCATGCGCGTTACCTCCGCCGCTCCCACCATTGCCATTTCCACCCTGAGCAAACGCGGCGCCCGTCGCGCAGATTGCAGCAACGGCCCCGCATGCCACAGCTACCTTCAGTGAGTGCTTCATGATATGTCTCCTGCAAATTCGACACGCCTGGTTCGCGTCGAGACTGGATGTGCCGCAAACGACGACGGACCGTCTGCGCAGCGGCGGCGCGTAAACGGCCGATTCCACCCAGGTACCTCAGCGCTTGTGGCGTGAGGGCCGGGGGTAAGGGTTAGTCGTGTACAGCTGTTTCAAATGACACGGGTCGTCGGTGCCCGATGCAGGCTGTGACCAGGAGATGGCCTCGATTCGCACTGCCCGGCTGCACTGCGGCTCCTGCATAGACGAGCGACACGGCGGATTCTTGAAGGCTGGCGTGAGGTTATCGGCCACGCTACAAATCGGTGCCGCCGGCAGCCGCTCTTCGACTGTGCGCTTCCCCGCGCTGTCACCAGCTCGCCTCAAAACTGACGCTTTCGCCGCCTACGCTCTCGAGGTTGCCCGGCAACGGTCAACACGGATCGCGCGCCTTCACATGGAGAGAGAGATGTCGACGAAATGCATCGCATTTTCAAACAATGACGTGGTTCTGGTGGCCTGGACGTTCGCGCACAAGCTTGAGGATTGCGTTGGCTGCGACGTCCGGCGGATTCCGGCCGAATCGGCAAACATTCATAGCGACGAGCCACAGGGCGAGTCGCTACCCGCCATGGCGGGGTTTCCCGGCGACCCGAACGCCGGCAAGAGCGGGCGGACCACGGCGCAGGCGCCTATCCAGAAGCTTTTCTGGAAGGACCTGTCCGTGACGGACCTGGCCTCGCCGGGCCCATATATCTACCAGGTCCTTCCGCTCAAGGGCACCTTCGATGCCAAAGGCGTGCCCACACTTATCCCTTACCCGGATGTGCACCCGCTGTTCTCGAATCCCGTGACGCTGACGGCAGACCATGGTCCCGCCGATGACGCATCATCACTGCAGGCTTACTTCAACCGGGGCATTCTGGCAACCCAGGCGCTCACGCACGAGGTGCCCATCAGCAAGAAGACAGGCGCGCCCGATGCGGGAGCGTTGCTAAAGCGGATAGCCGACCCACAGGACCCGTTGCGCAAGTCCCTGTCGAGCGACCTCACGACCGCCTTGCCGGCCCTGCTCGTCGAAGCCAGCAAGGAGGGCGGCAACTGCTATGCGGCCCTCTACGAGTTGCATGACAAGGAGCTGGAATCGGACCTCGTCGGCAACAGGCGCCTGCACCTGATTCTGTCGAACACGTTCGACAGCAAGAGCGGCGACCCGGACAAGGAGAACAAGCCGGCGCGGGATGCGCTCCACCATTCCGGAGTGGATGTCCTCGACCGTATCCTTCCCGACGGCAGCCACATCGGACACAACAAGTTCGTGCTCTACCTCAACAGCAAAAGCGAGCCCGCTGCGGTCCTGACCGGCTCCACCAACTGGACGTCCACCGGCCTGTGCGCCCAGACCAACAACAGCCTGATTGTCCGCTCACCCAGCGTCGCGCAGGCCTACTCGGACTACTGGGACAGGCTCAAGCAGGACACCGACGCTGCCAACGGCGATGCTCACGCCCTGCAGGGGAAAACGTTCCGTGCCGCCAACCAGACGCCTGTCGAAGTCAACGTGCCGGGCGCATCCAAAGCCACCGTCTGGTTCTCTCCGAACACCGCGCAAAAAAACAAGCCAAAGAATCCGGAAGCACCAGTCGACATGGCTGCCGTCGAGGAGCTTATCAAGGCTGCGAAGCAGGCCGTTCTGTTCCTGTGCTTTGACCCGGGCAGTCCCAGCGTGGTGGACGCGGCTGCCGCCGCCCTGGAAGCGAACCCGAATCTGTTCATTCGTGGCGCGCTGACCAACGCCGACCGGGCCGGGAATTTCGTTATCGACCTGCACGATAACGGTCGGGAGCCGGATGACCCCGCACAGGTTATCCCTGCAAAAGCCATCGATGACACGTTCGGCATGTGGGAAAAGGAACTGCTCAACGCAGGCCACGCGGTCATTCACGACAAGATTGTCGTCATCGACCCGTTTGACAGCGACACCTGCACGGTGGTGCTGGGCAGTCACAATCTCGGGTACAAGGCGTCCTACACCAATGACGAGAACCTGCTCGTCATCCGAGGCAACGAGAGCCTTGCCCGTGCATACACGGTCCATGTGCTTGACGTGTACGACCACTATCGCTGGCGCTACCTCCTCGCCGAGTATGGGACCAAGGACAGCTGGCAGGGACTTCAGCCCAATGACAAGTGGCAGAACCGGTACTTCCCTTCTGCAGGGGAGAAGACCGATGCCGAACTGGAGTTCTGGCTTTCCGCAAAATCATAATCAAGAAAACCGGGCGGATTTGGATGCGATGTCGAGGAAGGGGGCTGGCAGTCCGGCTCCCTGAAGCGTGCGCCTTAGCGGTTCTCCAGGAGGCGAACGTAGAATGGTCCGCAAGTTATGCGCATGCAAGATGCCTGGCATGCCCTCGCCAGAGGTCCGACACTTGTCTGTCGCGGTGCTGCAGCCAGCGTTTCACACCGCTAGCGCGCCATTGCTCCATGGCTGAGTCAGCGTGCGTCTCGCGGAATAGTTAACGGCTTCGCGAATGCGCACGGCAGCCGCATTTCGGCATGCGGGTCAAGCTGGCATCGACGACATCAGCGTTACCACTGCAATTCAACCAGCGCCAAGCGCGCGCAACACGGCACGCCCGTCGGCAGTAAGTGCGAACATGGAGGTGACTTCGCCCTGTTCCAACTCAACACCCTGGACCAGTCCGACTTCGCGAAGAGCCATCACATCTGGCGTCGCTGCCATTAGCTCGACCGGCGCCTGAAGCAATAGCAGAAGTGTGGCAATTTCATGTGCGCTCAGCATCCGGCGTAACGCCCCGACGGGAAAGGATTCGCCCCTGGCCAACCTAACCGAGCGTTGCCAGCAACTTGATGAAGTTGCGCTTGGCGCGATAGCTCTGTCGGATTGACTCGAGTTCACCGGCGAACTCTGCATGCTCCTTCAATTCGGCGCGCAGCTTCCCGATGGTCCGCACAATGCCGAATGCTTCTTCGTAGCGAGCGTTTCGCGTTCCACTCTCCGCCGCGATTGGCAGCAGCCGGTGATATAGGGCAATGGCGTCGTGCGGATGCGTCTTCGCGCGAGCCGCCGCCATCGTAGCCCACATGTTCGTCGCCACTGGGCCGCCTTGGAACGTCTCCCACGCGGCATCATTGTCACGCTCGGCGAGGAACAGTTTGACTAGCTCGGTTCGCGTCGGCGTCTGCCAGGAGTTGCGCTTCGACGTTGTCGGTACCTCCTCCGCGCGTACGAGCGCCCACAGATGATTGAGTGCACGTTCGTGGGTGGCCGCTCGCTGCCCTGTGGCCTTCGCGACGTCCATCAATGCGGCAAATGCTTCAGCAACCGGACGCATTTCAAAACGTTGCCACGCAAAGGCATCGGCCTTAACAAACTCACGGCGGCGCAGGTATTCGGTGATGCAGAAATCCAGCAACCGCTGGTCCGGATTCTTTTCGGACGCCGTGAGGCCTCGCTCCGCCCACGACAGACCTTCGTCATAACGTTCGTGCTTCGCGCAAAGTTCTGCGACCAGCAAGAAGCGGTACGGACTCGACAGGTCTTTCGAGCGAATCCCAACCAGCGCGTCGATGTCACCATCGAGTTCCGCCAGCGCCTCCATCGCGTGGTCCAGACGCATCCGCAGCGAGTCAAATGGCCTGCGAAAATCGTTGCCCGGTGCAAGTGGCGGCAGCCTGTTCCACGCACTCTCGACCAGTTCGCGGTACCTGGACAGTCCCGCGTCGCGCAGTGGTTCGGCGTACGCCGGTAACACATCATAGAACGTATCCCAAACACCCTGAGTCTGAAAATCGAACAGCCGCTCGGCTAGCTGCACCTGGTCCGGCCGCGTCTGGCGGCAGGCTGCCAGGTGCACGGCAGCCAGTTCCTGAATTGCTGGCATGACGTCGCCACTGGAGTCGTCAATCTGCTCGAGGCTCTTTTCGGCGCCAGCAATGGCGAGCTCCGTGAGTTCGACCACCTGAGCGGCGTGAGGACCGGCAAGCTGCTGACGCAACATCTGCGCGAGCGACATCAAGCCGTCGCCGTAGCCACCGGCCTCGCGCCAGTCGAGCGGTCGAGAAATCCGCGTGGCCTGCCGCACGGCCGCTTTCATGCCCGGCAAATCGTTGGCATTCGCCGCGCGCGCCGCAAACAGCAGCTTGTCGCGCAACCCCATGTCGCGTTCGACTGCTTCCAGCAACAGCTCCCGCAACGAATCCTCGCTCAGCGTCCCCACGTACTCACGGATTTGCTCTTCGTAGGTCTTGCGTTTCCTGCGAGGTTTCGCGGGTTCGCGCTCCTCAGCATGAAAGACTTCTTCGCCGGTGTTCTCCAGCCAGGAGAGCGCGACGGCCACCGCATGTTTGCAAAAGATGCCGTCTTCGCCGACGGGACAGTTGCATTCGTAGCTAAGCTCGCCGTCATCGCCTAAGCCAAGCTCGACGCTATACCGGTGTGTGCCTTGGACACTGGCATGGAGGACGCCATCGCGCTCGTCCAGCCGCGATACCGCACCCTCGTGAAAATACGCTTTGCCGCGCGCGAAGGTCTTGAGGTCAGCCAGTGATTGAACTTCGGCGAGGGTAATGACGTCGGTGAGCAATGAGGAGCGAGGCATCTGTCAGCAGGAGCGGTGAGCGATGAACTGGAATACGCGGAAGAGGTGACCTTAACACAGGCGCTGGATGACTCGGCACGCGCGTAGCCATTGCGAAGGCGAGTCGGCCGTCGATTGACGCTTCTACTGCAGCGTCGCATGCCTGTCGTCGCAATCGGGGCATTAGTGATGCTTGGCACGTTGACCTCTATGTTGAAGAAAATACGACCGCGGCCTTCTGTAAAAGTCCCTCGCCCGCTGGTTCGCGTAATTTTTGGGTTTACCAGCGCAATCAATCCACTTTGATTGTCAGTAACATCCGCCACCACCACTCTTGGAGCAACGCCTACTTGCGGTGCCGCCAGCCCAATGCCGCCGGCAGGGCAGAGTACATCGTCTGCGCCATGTCGTGGGCCAAGTGTTGAATCCTGTCATCGACCCTCAAGACCGGTGCGGCCTTTGTCTCCAGGCGCTCATCTGGGTACTTCAATATCGTAAGAACCGCCATTGCCTATCGTGGTAGTAGAGGATATTCGGCGGGGAGTCCGCCTCAATCTGAGCCGAGAGCACATGCCTCACTCTCCCGTCCTTTGACCCTATGCTCAAAGCGCTTCTGCAGAGAGCGCCATCATCCTTTACACCATGGTGCTGGCTTCGTTAAGCTCCATCTCATCGCCGTTGCCTCAGGCCTCGACGCATTCCTTTTGAGGTTCGCTGGTGACAGGCTCATGTACGGAGGGCTCGTGACTCTTGTCGCGAGAACTAAAGCTTGCCAGTGTTATGAGGCCAAGCAGCGCGAGCGCACTGCCGAGCCAGAAGTCGGCAGGAATACCCACGCGGTCGACAATCGTGCCGCCGACGGACGACCCAACAGCGATGGCCACCTGGATAATGCCGACGAACAAAGCCGAGCCCGCCTCGGGCAGGTCAGGTGTCGCGTCTTGCATCCAGACGCTCAGACAGAGCGGAATAGCGCCGAACGCGATACCCCATGCCAACACCATGGCAATCGCGGCAAGCGGGACGCTCTTCAGGAATGGCAAAATCAGCAAAGCGCACAGCAGGAGAACCGTCATGGTCGCAAGCGAACTCTTGAGTCTGCTCGCAACAATTGCTGACACCGCGAAGTTGGAGACGAAGCCGACGATGCCAAAACCCAGCAGAACCAAGGTGATGGTTGACGCGCTGAAAGCCGCATCCTGCAAAAACGGGGCAATGTACGTGTAAGACGAAAAGTGGGCACCGAATACGAGCACAACCATCAGCAGGCTCTTTCTCGGGAAAGGACGCCGCACGACCTCGACAAGGTCGGCGAAGCGCAGCGCTGCCTTTGACGGAAGCGAAGGCAGCAACACAATCTGCAAAATCAGCGCGACAGCTACGAGCACTGCGGTCGCGATGAACGATGCACGCCACGACGCCAGCCCCGCGATGAATGTTCCTAGCGGCACGCCGATGACCGTCGCGCAGGTTACACCCGCGAGGATGGCAGCTGTAGCCCGCGGAGCCTCATACGCTTTGACCAGTCGCCCTGCAGCTGCGAGGGCCAGCGTCCAGAAAGCGCCGAGTCCAGCGCCAAGGAGTGCGCGACCAACCAGCATGAGCGAAAACGTGGGAGCAAATGCTGAAAGCAGGTTCGACGCGAGGAGCATTACTGACAGCATTATCAGAATTAGACGACGGTCGACCCGCCCTGCTCCCAACATCATGCCGGGTGCAGAAATGGCTGCCATGATGCCGGGTATTGTCACCATGAGTCCTGCCGTACCCGGCAAAACGCCGAACGTGTGTGCAACCTGTGGTAACAGACCGACCGGCAGAAACTCCGTGGTCACAAATGCGAAGGCACCGATGGTTACCGCACCTACTGCCAACCATGCTTTCAACGGCGACGGGTCCCCGCTATCTGTTGTTGAGATGTCGTCCGAGGGTCTGTTCTGAATTTGCATATTTCAACTTCAAGTCGATGAATGAGTGACTTGCGCTAGCGCGCGATTTAAATTCTCCGTTGCGAACTTTTGTCGCATGGCTTTCCCGCTCGAACCAAACTGCCACGTGGTGGATACACGTGGAACGTTGCGCTATGGGAAGGCTCAGCACTTAAAGTTGCTTTCAGCGCGGTTCAGCGGGCCGCCACCATATCACCGACTGTAGAAATATGCAGACAGAGTGCAATTACCGCGCGGCTTAGAAGGCTCGAACAATGGCAAAATGGGCAAAGTCGCTTGTGCAAACTTCGCCGACGCAGTTGTTCCGGCAAAACACGCCCCTGCGATAGCGTCGGCAAAACGTCAAGGTCAAAGAAATCGGCGCCATCCGTCTCGCCGCCCACCAATTCGCCCGAGCCAAAAATCTCGCCGACGAACACCAGTTTCCAGATGCGAAACAACGACGGTGGATGCGAGTGCCGTTGCATGTCCCACACTGCGAGCAGCCGAGTGATGTGCACAATATAGCCGCTTTCTTCGCGGACCTCGCGCGCGGCGTTTTCGGCAGGCGTCGCTCCCACGTCCGCCCATCCGCCGGGCAACGACCACAGTCCCTCTGCTGCTTCCCGTACAAGAAGTATGCGGCCCATTTCGTCAAACACTGCGCATCGAACGTCGACCTTGGGATTCGCGTACCCCTCTTCCTTGGAGAAGAGTTCCGCGACTTCCTCGGTGCTCATGTCGGCAATTTCGCCGAGTTGGGCGCGAGCGATGTTCGCTATCTCGCGGTAGCGTTCGGTATCGAACGGCCCAGTCGAATAGTGGAGCCCTGTCTGCGCAAGAGCAAGCAAGCGCCGGGCTTGCTCGAGTCGTCGAGTCATCAATTGGACACCCCTTCCGTTGGAGGTTTCGGTTGTCGTATCCGACGGGCCTATGGCAGCGGCAACAGTACGTGTCGGGCGGGGGAACTCTCACGCAGCCAATCGGTGTTCGTAGAAAGGCCGGTCCCTCATCGGCGACCAGGGGAGCATGTCAGCGGCCGCCACCATGTCCACCTCCACCGCCGTGTCCACCCTCATGTCCACCTCCATGTCCGGCCTCATGTCCGCCGTGCCATCCACCGTGCCAATGGTCGCCGTGCCAATGGTCGCCGTGCCAGCGATAGCCGCCCCAGCCACCGCAGCCGCCCCAGATACTGCAGGTATCGTACCCCGACCCGTAGAAGGGATAGCCGTACGCTGAATCGTATGGCTGGGCCTCTCCATATCCTGGTGCGACCGCGCAACCACCCAGGCACGCTGCCGCGCCGAGCAACGCAATTAACTTAAACACGATTTTCTCTTGAATGATGCGGGAGGCAAGACACGTAGCGGGAGCGGGGAGCAACGCGAGTGGTTGCGACAGCAGAGACCATCGAAAGCGCTCTGGTGTTTCCGTGCTGCGGTGGCTGGGCGGTTGGAGCCGTCGCATTGGAAGTCGGTGGGCTGGCGCCGGTCGCGAATGGTAACGTGGTCGGAACGAGGGATTCCGGGCGGTCGTGATTGCCATCGGCAAATGCGGACGTGGCGCGCGTTGCAGCAATAAGCGCGGCGGCAATAGCTTGGGGCTGCATATGCTCCTCCAGAGCAGTGCGGAATCGATAAGATTTGATTCCGAACGGTGTCCATTCTGGAGAATGAAATCTGGACGAGCGGTGACGCAGAAATTACTTTTTAGCCATCTAACCGACGTGCTCGTCAAATCATTCATGTTTTCCGCAGGCTCCAGTAGAAAACGGTTTGCCCCGCAAGGGCAAACCGTTTGTCGGCATTACCGTCTTTGTCTACACGCTTACCGCCAGGTCTAGTTCGCTCTTCGCCTCTGAATAAGGTCAACCATTGACTTTTGCGCAGCGATGCGGGCGGCCGCGCGTCGCATCGACGGAGTGACCGTAGATTTACAGATTCGCAATCAGGCGCAGATTACAGATCTGTAACCGTCGGTTCAGCGCGCGGTCAAAGCTTGAAAAGTTAGTATTGGGTCATAGTCTTGCGGACTATCGCGGTGCGGGGCCGTGCCGGTTCCGCTTCCTGCGCCCCCAATCTGAGGAGAGACATCACGAAACTCGGTGCAACTCACGAGAGCTATTCACGACTTTGCGTCGACAGCCGGGACTCTTTTTTACAGAGCCACAGGCGCGGTCCGCACGGACCGCTTTGCAAATGCGTTCAGTACCGAGGGTAACCAACTATTACGCCAAGGCCAATTGAAGTTGTTTAGCAATTTACGGTCTATCTGCCACGTCCAGCGTACGCGCGATAGCGCCGATTCCATTGAGGAGGTGCTGTTTTTCGCAAAATGGTGACTGCCAGATAGCAGGCCGGTTCGATGGTTCGGCGCCATCATTGACGTCACAATCGAAGCCACGGTCCGCAGGGTTTCACTGGCCGAATGTCCCTAAAGCAGGGTACAGTCACCGCTTTTTTAACCTCTACGCCAAAAATCCCTTGATTTAAGGCCTCAGACGTTGCGTCTTCATGCCGGTCTTGTTACGCTCGCGCCCGACCCGAGGATTTGTACCTTTGCGTTAGTCGGTGACGGTGCAAAGGCAAAGGTCTTGGGCAACCTTTGACTAGACACAAGGAATTTATGGCAACAACAGCTACAAAGAAAGCCGCTGCTCCGGCTACGAAGAAAGTGGCAGCGCCGGCCGGCAAGAAATCCGCCGCTCCGGCTGCGAAGAAAGCGGCAGCGCCCGCCAGCAAGAAAACCACCGCTCCGGCTGCGAAGAAAGCGGCAGCGCCCGCCAGCAAGACAGCTCCTGCACCAGTTGCGAAGAAGTCTGCTGCGGCGGCTGCTCCCCTGAAACCTATCAAGGGCTCGTTCACGAAGGCATCGCTGACCATTCACCTGGCTGAGCGCTCAGGCGTCGAACCGAAGGCGGCCAAGGCGTTGATGGCGGCGCTCGAAGAAACGGTGCTCGCATCGATTCACAAGAAGGGCGCGAAAGAGTTCACGCTCCCCGGCCTGCTGAAGGTTGTCGCGCAAGACGTACCCGCCAAGAAAAAGCGCTTCGGCAAGGACCCGTTCACGGGTGAAGACAAATGGTTCGCGGCGAAGCCCGCTTCGGTACGCCTCAAGGTGCGCCCCCTGAAGAAGCTGAAGGACGCCGCGCTGTAAGCGAAAGCGTCCTGACGTGATAACGCCCCTCGCGAGCAGAATCCGAGGGGCGTTTTTATTTGCGGCGCAAGACGTCGGCGTAGCAACCGACGAAGGCATCTACGTCAGTGGCGCACGCGTGATTGCGATGCTGGGCCCGGTCTCCGACGAAATGATTATGCACAACCTGCCGCGGTTCCGGGCAGGCGACGAAGACCACGCGCGCATCTTCGCTGTGCCGATGGACGTCAAGGTGATGCGTCAGATTTCCCGCGACCCTTACTACGCCGAAGCGCGTGAGAGCTACGACCATCCGCTGTCGATGCGCTTCGAAGAGAACGACTCCCTACTCATTTTGGACAACGTCTTCGTGACTTTGGGACCGTGTCTTCTGCTATCGCCAGGGCGAGCTGTCGAATCAGTTGTACTCGCATACGCTAACATGCGCGCCGTCTCAGAGCTGGAAGGCACGAACCGCGAGGCGTAGCTGCTGCGCTTGAGTTTCGAGCGCGCTGGCCGCTTGCACTCCCTCCTGCGCGAACGAGGCATTGTTTTGTGTCATACGGTCCATCGTCACGACTGCAGTATTGACCTGGTCGATGCCGGCACCTTGCTCGGCAGAAGCGTTGGCAATCGATTCGACCAGATGAGAGACGCCTGTGACTGCACCAATCAAGTCCGTGATGGTCGCACCCGCTCTTTTGACCGCGACGCTGCTCAGGTCGACTTCGGCGGTCATGCCTTTGATTAGCACGTCGATTTCCTTCGCAGCGCGTGAACTGCGCTCCGCCAGTGCACGAACCTCCTGCGCGACAACAGCGAAACCTCGACCGTTTGCGCCAGCTCGCGCGGCTTCGACTGCAGCGTTCAGCGCAAGAAGGTTTGTCTGGAACGATATGCCTTCAATAACCGACGTTATTTCGCGCACGCGTGCGGAACGTTGTGCCAGCTCGTTCATTCGTTCGATGGCATCTTTCGCAGCGCGGTCACCGTCCTCAGCCTTTTCGGATGCGACGCGAGCAAGAATATGCGCCTGCTCGGCATGCTCAACGTTTGCTTTGACGGTCGACGCGAGTTGCTCCATGCTCGCGGACGTCTGCTGAATTCCCGCCGCATGTTCCTCAGTCCGCCCCGCAAGCCTGGCGTTGCCTGCAGCAATGTTGGCTGTCGCATCGGCGATGGTCTCGGTCGACGACCGGATGTCTCCAATCATCAATGCAAGACGTTCACGCATCGTTGACATCGCGAACAGAACGCTAAGCGTGTCGCCAGGCTTAACGGGGACACTCACTGAAAGGTCGCCGCTGGCAACGCGTCTTGCCGCGTTGGCAGCAACGTGTGGCTCCCCTCCCAGTTCGCGAAAGAGACTGCGCGCCATGCCCGCGCAAAATAACGCGACAATTGCAAGTCCACCGACTATGAACGCACCGACCACCGCCTGGACGACATGCCCGGCATACCGTGCGTGGTCGTACTCCTGTTGTGCGAGCTGCAGTTCCATCTTGCGCAACTCTGAACCCTGAGACCTGACGGCTTTCGTCATCGGTTCGATGGTCTGTGTCTCGACCCATTGCGCCTCCGACAAATTGTTGTCCACGAGCAGCTTCATGGCTGGACGCAGCCCTTTGTCGCGCAATCCGGTCCAGTTCGAGGAGAACTGCGAGGCCAGCTGCTTTACTTCACCGACCGCGCCGTTCTCAGCGTATTGCCGCATCAAGTCGTCGACCTGTCGGATGTGAGCGTCGGCGGCGTCGGTCACGCTCTTCGTCTTTTGCGCGGAAGGGTCAAGGATGGCATCACTTACCGAGAAGCGGGTCTCCGCCACCAGTTCGTCAATCGAGGAGATGACCTGCAGGGCCTTGGCGCGTCCTTCAAACATACGCTGCAATGCATCCGTTGCGCGCGTCACACCAATCAGACCAGCTGCGCCTACACCGAGAAGAACGACAGCAACTGCCGCCGTAAGAAGGACAAGACGGCTCTTCACCGTGAGATTACGCATGGGAGACCTACGATACTTAAAATGACGCCGAATCCATGTTCGTGGATGGCGGGGTCCCAACCACGTTAATTCACAGCTTCGGCCAAACCAACGCGCGCATCAATCCAGGTAAAAATCGATGTGCCGCCCTTCTTCGTCCGTGGCCCGCAGCAGAATCTTTTCCGGTGCCGACGTCAAAGCGGCCACGCCGGAATCCTCTGTGCGACTACCACCTGTCATCTCCATTCACGGCATGACCAGCAAAAACTTGAGAGTGCGCCCTAGAGTTTTCAACGCAAATTGCAGATAGTCCGACGCAGTCGGCTCTCAGGAGAAGATGCCCAACTCGCTGGCGGAGCGCGGGCGCGGATTGATAGCCACGGGTAATCTCACCCAATTTTCGCCTGGGTATGCCCTAGGGTTTACACCTAATTTAACAATAATACTCTCCAGGCAATGCTCTTAATCTTAAGGGTTTGCTCACATAGACTGTGGTCACTGGATTACGAACAGGGCTGTTCGTAGCAGGAAGAAAAAGTCTGGAGGTAGTAACCATGAAGTCCCTCATTCAAGCCGTCGTTGTTGCCGCTGCGCTTGTTGCGCCAGTCGTCTCGTTCGCCCAGCAGTCCGATGCCCCGAAACTGACCCGTGCGCAGGTGCGCGCTGAACTGGTCCAGCTCGAGAAGGCTGGCTATCGCGTGGGCGACGGCGACAACACGACGTACCCCGCGCAGGTGCAAGCCGCAGAAGCGAAGGTCGCGACGCAGAACGGCGCATCAAGCGGATACGGCGGTGCGGTGAGTGGTTCATCGCAATCGGGTAGTCGCGGTGTATCCGCCGCCGACTGGACCGCGATGTACAACCATCCCTAAGTGAATTGATTTCGGCCGCGTGCGAAGGAGGTCAAGAGTCTCCCGCCCACGAACCACGGTCTGAGCGCGCAGCATCACTACGCGTCACCCATCAAGAGAGCTGGCTCGCTCCTGAGGTTAATCCAGGAAGCGGGCCAGTCTCATTTTGAATACCTCCGCCGTCGGCTCCCGATGGCTTCGCTCAGACCGTCCAGGTCTGGGCGCTTTTTCGCAGAACAGCTTGATAACCAGTTCCAGTGTGAACATTGTTCACGGTCTGGTCGTTGTCGTGGACCATGCCAGCCTTAATACGCGACGACTGTACAAGGCTCCGGAGTAAGGAGCGCATATGTACCTTACTTATCGGAACGGTGCGCAAGTGGCAACAAGACTCTGACGCCCAGGCCGTCGAAAAAACGACCGCTGCAGCATCCCCGACTTCGGTGAAAGTGAGAACAAACCGATAGACCTGGTCGCCGATTTGCATCTGGTTGACGCCAGAGTGAGCCAATTCGAGCATCTCATTGGCAAGCGGTATTGCAATCGTCCCTATCTTCTTCAGTTCCTCAAGCGGGCCGGCTACGGGACCGCCGAAGCCAAGCGTGCCGAGCCTTAGCGCACAGGTGCAACTACTTCCGGCGCACCGCGGCTCGCATTATTTCGTTTCTCAGGCGAAATAATTGCAAATTATCGATATAAATAGTTGATAGTAAGTGTTTACACTTATACGGCAACGTCGCAGACACAACTTCCAGACGCTGTCGCGACATCTTCCTGACCCGAAGTCTGAAACATATCCTGGAGTCCTCATGACGACCAAGCCTCTTGCTGCCCTGCTCGTTGCTGCTTCCGCCATGCTCGCCGCACCCGCTTTCGCCAGCGGCTACGGCCCGGCACCGTTTTATCGTCCGGACGTTGGCGCACCCGCGTCGCAACGAGGCCAAAGCGCTCAAACCGTGGCTGCCGAGCGCGCCAATGCGGACGCCAATGCGGATGCCAACACTTACGGCGGCGTCCAGCCAGACGCTACGCAGTCGGGTGCGCGCCAACCGGCAAACAACCCGCAACCGGCTTACTAATCGGGGGCGATGAAGAAGGTAGCCGAGACGGTGAAAGGGGCACGGCGGCACGATGAGTGTTTATTCGAGAGGATTGTCGAATTTTTGATTTATCGCGGTCGTTCGAATTTATTTCAACTTGCTTGGATGTAGAAAATGAAACGTAGTGCGAAGGTCGGATTGTCGGTGGCTCTTCTGCTTGGAAGCGTATCGGCGATGGCTGATACAAAGCTGACCGTTGAAGAATGCAACGATTATCCGTTCAAGCCGGTAGTGGGGAACGTAACGCACGCCCAGTTAGTGCAGGAACTGGCGGAACTTGAATCCGTTGGTTATCAGCCCGCCAAAAGAGACTGGCACTACCCCTCTGACCTTCAAGCGGCTGAGGCCCGATTGCACACGAAGTACCTTGCGGAATGCGCGCCTGTGCCTCCTGGCCAAGGCGGCTGATAACTGCGTAAGATGCCGTGCGCAGGAACCTGTCACGGAGTCTCTCGGGCGCTGAATCTGAGGGAAAGACCCGCCCCGCTCCCAGTTCGACAGGTCCCGTACAGACTATCGTGTGAAGACGCCGAGCGACTGCTCATTCTGGTGTCTAAGCCTGGCTTAGTCGTCGGCTGCCAGCAGCATGGTTGAACAACGGCCCCAAAGCGGAGATCGAAATCGTCATGGCCAGTAAATCGCGTACCCACAAGCATGCGACTCCGGCAATGCCCCCGTCGCTACGTGCATTGACATTTAGCGGTGCCGCGCACAAGCCGCTGACCCAGGCGATGCTCCTACAGGCGTATGCGAGTCTGGATGGGTTTCGTCGAGGATATGGTTCACATGAGCTGTTGGAGAACCTGAGTCGACAACTGCTCGTCGCCGAGGAGCTGTGCCACCTCCGGAACGACGCTCACGGCTGGACTGACATCGAGGCGGCGCGCGCAGCTACGGCACAAATTGCAACAGCCGTAAAGATTAGCGGGGCGTGGCTGATGAACGATTTTGCGTATGCACAACTCTGCAATGCGCTTGGCATCTTCGATAGTCAGCTATCTGTTGCGTCGTTCGGTGATATTGCGAAAGCCGAGGCGCGCGGAGCACGCGCGCTGATGCGAGAGGAGCAAGGCGCCGTAGTCTCCATCGCGGCGGTGTGAACACCGTGTGACCAGGCGTTTCTACCGCCGCGAGGCCCGAGGCGCGAGGGCAGCACAGCACAGTGGCGTCGCCAGCATGATTGGGAAGTACAACAATAACTGGAAATTGGTTGGTGATTATGTCTACGGTAGTGAAAACAAGGCGGCCTGGCGCGGCGCCGGTACCTCTTGGACTCAGATTACGCCGGATGCTGAGCGCACATGAAATTGCCACACTTCTGCTACTAGTTCAGGCGCCGGTCGAGCTCATGGCAGTGACGCCAGACGTGATGGCTCTTCGCGAAGTCGGACTCGTCCAAGATGTTGAGTCGGAACAAGGCGAAGCCACCTCCATGTTCGCACTTACTGCCGATGGACGTTCCTTGTTACGCGCGCTTGGCGCTGGATGATTTGTGGTGGTAACGCTGATGTCGCCAATGCCCAGCTTTGACCCGCATGCCGAAATGCGGCTGACGACAACTCTACGGACAGCTCCGGATACCTTAAGCGTATATGACAGCGGCGGCTTTCACCGCGCTGGAGCAAATATTCGCGATGTAGCGTTTCGCTCGAGACGACGTCGTTGAATTTTCTGAAATGCAGATTTCGTTTAGAGCCATGTGCCTTAGCGCAGCAACGTGTGGGTCGGCATCAGAGACAATCTGCCATATAGCAGCCTTTCGAGCCGGGCCTATACTGTTTTCGTGACCCTTCCATGTCTTTTCCAGGTATGGATTAGGCCCGACTATATAGGCAGGCCTTTTTAGCTCGTCGTTACTGCGGTTGGGTGATGAATGTCGCTCTCACCAAACAATTCATGACTCTCAGGTTCTGGCACGGCCCTCGGAAATGGCCAGAAGCTTTCAGCCGACATCCCTGCGATGCCGGCTTTTTTTCGTCTCAGTGCAGTCGCGTTTTCCTGGCAATGAGCGCGCAGACCGAACAATGCGCCCTGCACCGGCTCGCAGACAAACCGCTCTCCGAGAGCGGCAAGGACTCGACAGATTGCGCGTCAAGAACTGTTTGACTACCCTCGGCCTGAGGCTATAATGTACATACCATGTGCATGTACATAGAGGGGCAAATGGCAGCAGCAACCGAACGGATTGTCGTCCAAGTGACGGCGGTCCAAAAGCGAGCAATAGCGGGCACAGCCAAGAGGCTTGGTCTCAACGTGAGTGAACTGATGCGGCAGGCAGCACAAGGGTTCACGCCATCTGACGACGAACAGGAGATTCTCGCGCTGGTCGAGCGAGTGAATGCTTCCACAAAGGAGACAAACGATGCGCTCGACGACGCGCTCTCGTTTGTCGCGGAGTCGAATAAGCGCATCACGGCGATGACAGAGGGCAAGAAGTAATGGGTGTGACCGACAAAGTGTGGGATGCGCTCACAACCGTTATCAAGATGAACGACAAGGTGGTCTTGCTCGCCAGTACGGTGAAAGAGCAACAGGCGAAAATCGAAGGCCTGACCGAGCGAGTCATTCGTCTGGAAGCGACGCTGGAACTTTTGATGCGCACAGGCGGGGGTATGAAGAAACTGCCACGTTCGTAGACAGGAAAACGACCATCGTGCGCCCCGCAGGGCGCTCCTCATCGTCCGCCGCAAGGCCTGCCGGCCTCAAGGGGTAACTCCGTCATAATGCCGTCCAACCCGCAATTATGTAGGAGTTGGACCAGCGCTTATTAAAGTGGACCCGTGTGTCAAGACAGAGATGATCGCAAGGTCATGAGCATCCAGATACCGCTGCGTTCGGGAAAGATTGTCCGAGTTCATGCACGGTGAAGCACATGATTTTAGCCAATGAACTCAGTTCGACCTATCGTCGAGCTCGACAACATGCCGACTGAAGCCAACCCCGGGCTATGACTTGCCTTTCGGTCTGCTACCAACAATCGACCGCATCTGTTCGATGTGTTCATCGGCTACGCTCGAATCTGCTGTTCGAATCGAGTCTGGAAGACTCGCGCCGAGAACTTTCGCGATGTTCGAAACATAGGGGCGCCTCTGCCCAAGCAATTTTTCTCGGGCTCGCTTGACCACCTCGATTCCATAGGTCTGAACGAGATAAGCGAGTGTTCTCTGGTCAAGTGGGGTCTCCACGATTATTCCCAAATTTTCGGCTTCGTCTAACGCGCTGCCTCCTGGAGAGCCATCCGCGGGTTTCACGGCTTTGCTCATGACTTTACGGTGGGAAGAACCCGAGCGCAAATACATAGACCCACGGCCGGCCGCAGACCGTGCCGCGGTCATCGCCGGCATTTCGCACGAAGCCGAAGCACGGCTCGACAGTCGATTTCAAGTAAATTTTTTTCCCGTTTGACTGCCAAGCGCGCACGCCTGGCAGTCGGTCGCGTTGGCCAGCAGGCCGACGCGACCATGTGTCGGATTTGCCGTACCCATTGCCGCGGACAATTCATGGCGATTGGGCGAGCACGCCCAATCGCCGTGTGCCGGCCCGCCGGTCGGCACACTTCTTGTGCAACCAATATTTGGAGGCGGGAGACGAGCATAAACCCCTGAGGTTGAGTCGCCCCGCCTAGTCCTGTTACAATTGTCGGCTTGGAGGTGTGGCCGAGCGGTTTAAGGCACCGGTCTTGAAAACCGGCGAAGGAGCAATCTTTCCGTGAGTTCGAATCTCACCGCCTCCGCCAATGAAGGCGGCTGAAACCCCGTAAGTTCAATGACTTACGGGGTTTTTGTTTTTTCTGGCCGATCATTCAGCCCATCACTGAGCAAAGCCTAACGGTTCTTCGGGGACTTCCCAGCCGCTCGACGACTGTCGAGCTTCCAATCCGCTCCGTTAAAATCCGGCTATGTCCGCGCAACCCGAAAGGAGGCCGCGATGAGCAAGCCGTGGGAAAACGATAGCTGCGCGACGGTGCAGGCGTGCTACAACGTCTATCCCGTTACGGAAGCGGCGGCCTTGTGGTGCAGAAATGCTTGCTCGCAAGCATTTTTTCTGTGTGCGGTGGCTCGGTGCAGTCAGTCCGCCAGCCGTATTGCGCCATGACAATAGTTGACGAATTTTCGGACTGCAAACGATTGTGGCGGGCACGGTTTACAGGGTATAAGGCTGGACGAACCTGAAAATGGTCCCGCATCGCGGCCTCTCCGACTTTGCAGTTCTGATGCACCGGGCCGCGCCCCCCCCCAATCCCAACCCGCACGGTGTCGTGCCTGTTGCGGGACACGCGCGAGAAGTTCTCACCGGATGATTATCAGCCCCCCGTTTCTGCCGCAACTGAACCCGGCGAAGATTGATTCCACAAAACCCGATCCAATGATGGACGCGGTTGACCAGTTCGAACTTGCCCACGGCATCTATCCGATTACCTTCGACCGACGCTGGCATTGCGGTGCGCATCTCTCGCCTGATATGCATGGTCCCGTGTACGCGATTGCGGATGGCGAGGTGGTGGCGTACCGGGTCTGCCAGCATGCGATTGATTCTGGCAACAGCAACGTGGGATTTGTGCTGCTCAAGCACACGACCGAGACCGGAGAGGGACGGACGCTAACGTTCTATTCGCTCTACATGCATCTGCTGCCGCTCGCTGAATACCATACGTTTGGATATGTTGGCACTCAGTTGCCTGAGTTCCTGCGCATGCCTTCCGGCCAGGTTCCCGTGGGACAGGTGACACCGGCCGTATCGGGTGGCGGAAAGAAGGTCTGGCGCAAGGATGTTCTGGGCTTCCTTGGACGCTACCAGGGCCCGACGTACCTGCACTTCGAAATCTTCATGACGCAGCCGGATTTCGCCGCCTACTTCAGCCACACGCAACTTGGCAATACCTCACCCTCAACGCCAGACGGGCCGGAATGGTGGGGGCACGCGTACTTCACCATTCCGGCGGGCAGCGATTTTTTCAGCCTGCCGCCAGGAACCGGCAGCGACAACAAACTGCACGGGATTGAATTCAAACCAGGCCAGACGGGCCAAAATACCCTGCCGCTGCACGTCGAGACGTACTTCAGTCAGGGCGCGAAGTACACCAACGTCTGGAGTGAGGCGGCTGATGGAACCCGCACGCTGCTGACGCCCCACCCTGTGCCAGAAGAAGGCTACGAATATGGCCTCTACGACCGCGCCACGGCGCTCTATCCGGCGTGTCCCAGCGATGGCTACGAACTCATGCGCCTTGGCCGTATCGTGTCCGCGACGAAAACGCTGGCCGCCGATGCGCGCGCCACGTGGATGAAGGTCGCCTGGGCATCGGGCAAGCAGGGATACATTGATATTAACCCCCTGAAAATCACGAAGCTGTCAGACGTGGATTTCCCGTTCTTCATGGGCTGGCAGAAGGTCACCGACGGCAACACCCCGTTTGGCAGTGACGGGCTGTGCGATATCGACGTGCTCAAAAAGATGCTCAAGGACGTGAGCGATCACGAGTCATTAGCCGATCTGCAACTCACAGGACTCCACGAGAAGGAAGATATCCTGTTGCGCTATGTGCGCATGACGGACGGCGTGCGCGAGAAGTTGCGCGGGTTCGTCTGCCTGGCACCGAGCGAATGGGACAGCACACATAACGACACGCGCTACATGAAGCTACTCGACGAGGGCGGGTTCTATCACGGCAACCAGAAGGGCTATAACGATTTTCTCAAGTATCTGAACGAGGTCCAGTTCTGGGACAAGACGCGCTTGCCCGCAGGCCAGAAGCTCTGGTTCTTCCATCCGCTCGCCTTCATCCGGCATTTCAGGAAGTGTGGGTGGTTGAGCGAAAACGAACTGCTCAGCGTCCTGCCAACATCCGCGCTGCGCTATGCCAAGGCTGCCGACGGGCACAAGTATTGGACATCGGAAAAGGTAGTAGTCAACCGAAACAATCGATTGACCATTCAAAGTACGCATCTGGAACTTAACAGATCAATGCGCAAATTCGGCATATCGCCAAATCCGTGGCGCATAGCGGCGTTTCTCGGTAATACCGTGGAAGAGACACAATGGTTCACCAAACTTCACGAGGACAACTCCGGTGCAAAGTATTGGCCTTGGGATGGCCGGGGCTTTCTGCAGCTAACGTGGCCTGACAACTACGTCAAGTACTGGGAATTTCTCGGGCGAGTCATTCCGGAGCCTTTGAAGCGCGAACTGAGCGCTTCGGCTAAGACAGCCAACAAAGACGGAAGCAATGCAGCCCTTCAGGACAGCAGGCATCCGGCGCTGACTGCGCAGATGATTCAGTGGCGTGAGGACATAGCATCGAAAGCTGTTTTTTCCGCCGAAAGCTCAGGAGCATATTGGGCCTGGACAAAAGCCGCTGTTTATGCTGATAAATTTCCCGTTTTGCAGCGCCAAGCCCAAAATATCACCAAGCCACGCTTTAGTTCCGTTGTTTACTACAGTTGCCTAAGCTATGGGCAGGTGGCGGCAACGGTAAATTTTGGCAGCCCACAAAAGGATGCCTCAAGAATCGCGCGTGTAAATGGCATTCTGGCGCGATATCAGGCTTATACAAGTGCATTAATGGTTCTGGCGGATGGCACACTATTCCCAACGGCGGAATGCCAAGGCTGGGACACCCCTGACGGCTATCAGCGGAGAGATATGTGAAGAGATTTTTTTGTCATTTGATTATGGCTTTTTTGCTGACTAATCATGTGCAAGCTGAAAACGTTGTTGAGCGTCAGGCATCCCTTGATCAGTGCGTTTTTATATTAAGCGATCCATTTAATGGAAGGGTTTCTGTTGACACAGAAAGCGCCCCTCACTCCGCAAGCTACATCGCAATGATCAATACCGAAGCAAAGCGCCCTTTCGAGACGATGATTCGGTTCGACTGTCATAGCAACGTTAGTACGGGTGATTTGTCTGATTTGGCTGGAATATCAAAGAAGGATGGAAAATGGGAAATTGATTTTGATGGAAATGCCGGTGCGGTTATATCTGCTGCGTGGAAAAGGATGGGACGGCGCGAGTATCACCCAAGATCAAACGGGCGGGGACGAGAATAGCCGAAGTCGTGCGTTTACATTTTGTTTGGTACACGGCACCCAAGCGCTGTGTGGCTTAGACGATACAGTGATGTATCTCACCGACCCTGGAGAAACCGCGTGACCTCACATCATTCGATTGCTTGACAGTATCGAATTCGTAAACTGACCGGATTAAATGGCATTCTGGCGCGATATCATGTTTACGTAAGCGCATTAATGATCCTGGCTGACGGCACGTTATTCTCGAACGCGGCGGGTCAAGGTTGGGAGAGCCCTGACGGATATGAACGGAGAGACATGTGAAGAGATTTTTTTTGTATTTGGCTATGATCCCTTTGCTAGTTAACCAGGCATACGCCGAATCTACAGTTGAGCGTCAGGTTGCCTTCGATGGCTGCGAATTCACACTCCGCGACCCATTTAACGGTAGGGTTTCTGTTGACAGCGAGAGCACCCCTTACTCTGCAAGCTATATCTCGGTAATTAATCCGAAGGCGAAATATCCTTTCGAAACGTGGATTCAATTTAGCTGTGAAAATCCTGCAAATGACAAAACATTCTCCGATCTTGCAGGAATAAAAATGAGTGCCGACGGGTGGGCAATGGACACGTCTCCTGGCGCTATCGGCGATCCAAAGGAGAATACGACCTTCTACCCTCTGCGTGGAAAGGGGTGGGACGGCGGCGGTGTTACGCAAGATACTATCAATGGCGACGAAGAGCGCCGCACACGAACTTTTGCTTTCTGCATCTCGCACAAAGCGCTCGCAGTTTGCGGGATCGCTCGCTCAGTGGGTTATCTGCGACATCCCAACGAGTCCGCGCTCCCCCAAGTCATTCGCCTCCTGGACAGTGTTGAATTTGCAAATTAATCCGCTTCTCGTAAATACTTATACAAGTGCGTTAACGATTCTGGCGGATGGCACTCTGTTCCCGAGGGCGGAAGGCTAGGGCTGGGACAGCCCTAATGGTTTTGAACGCAGAGGGATAATGAATTTTAAACTACTTCTATTGGTTCCGCTGTTCTTTATGGCTGCTTCAATTTGGGCCGACGAAGAGAAGGCTGGGAAGGTGATTGCCCACGAAATGAGCTTAGATGGCTGTCACTTCAGGATGACCAACCCTTACGATGGAACACTTACACGGACGAGCGACGGGGGGGACCTCCGGTTGCAAACTACGAAGCTGAAATTAACCCTAAGGTTCAACTCCGATTCGGGATTGAGATTCAATTTGGATGCCATAACAACGTCAGCGTGAAAGACCTTTCCAATTTTTCGGGAGTTAGCAAGCGGGATGGTAGGTGGGTAATTCATTTTGACGGGGATGCAAAGGCAGTGAATACAAGGCTATATCCACTCCGTGGCAAAGGATGGGATGGCACGGATATCACTCAAGATCAAGTGGATGACGACGGAAAACGGTGCGCGCCTGAAGAAAGCGTGCTGCCACAACTCATTAACCTGTTGGATGGCATTGAATTCGTAAACTTACAGGATTAATTCATAACGCTGCATACATGCGTCGCCCAGACTTCCGTCATCGGGCGGCGCTACTCCAAAAGGTCCGTTCTGTTATATGCGGCTTCGACCTTGTTCGACACGGTATGCGCGAGCGTAGCCGTGCTCGCTGGCCCAATCACGGAAGCTGCTTCTGAAGCCGTACAGTGTTGCCATACGTCCCGGCGTGCCGCTCTTGACCTTCACGCGACGCAAGAAAGCCGTGAGCGTCATATCGCTCAATACCTTTTCGCGAGGCAGCGCGACCGCTGCACTCGACGCCAGCGCGATGACAGGCGTGAGCGGCAATGCGGGTGTGAATATCGCGGCCGGCGTGAGCAATGTCCAGTTCAATGGACTGGTGGTTCACTAAGCCGGCATCGGTGATGAGGCTCATCAGTGAGCCGCGCTATAAAGGCTCAATAAAGAGGCACCCCAATGAACCCAATAAACACGAGCGACCGCCAAAACTCGCGACCACTCGTCGCCACGCCCTCGACCTAAACCAGCGCAGTCGCCTCCACCTCGATCTTGAATCCATAGTGCAGTTGGGGGACCGGCACAACGGCACGCGCCGGCCGTGCTTCACCTGCCCAACGCGCGTAGATCTGATTGAAGCTCATCCAGTGCTCGACATCGACGATATAGACGCGCACCTGCACCAGTTGCGCGATGCTGCTGCCAGCGCTTTCGAGAGCGGCTTGCACATTGGCCAGCACCTGTTCGGCCTGCACCTCGAACGACGCATCGGCTAGCTTGTCGCCCTGCGCGCTGATCGGCAATTGCCCCGAGACAAACACGAAGCCATTCGCGATCGCGACGTGGCTGTAGTGACCGCCTGGCTTTGCAAGCGCGGCTGGGTTGTCCGTCTGGGGCAGACGCGGATCGTGCTGGCTACCAGCCATGAATATCACTCCAAAGGCGATGACGTTTCAGCGGCGCAGACTGCACGCATGATGACGCACGCCGCACACGCGGCGAGCGTCATCATGCGCTCATTCGCGAACGCAACGCAACGCAGAGCAGAGTCACGCAACACACGGCAGCAGCAAACAAAAGCTGCTGCGTTCAATGCACCAGGCGATACACCAAACAGCGTCCAGCGCGCCGCGCATGCTTGAATTAGCAAGCCCGCTCGACCACCGCCACGCCCGTCACACGCTAAGCAACTCCAGCTTCTCGCGCGCATCGGCGCAACGGTGATTCAGGTCGCGATGCATCAACTGGCTGTCGAGCAAAGCCGACACGTCGGTCAACCCGTAATCAAAGCGCAAGACGTATTCAATGTCTGTGTAATCGTGATAGGCGCCGCTGTCAGCCAGCTTCTGCGCTTCGGCGAAAGCAGCATGTTGCCGTTCGCCGTTCATCAAGTCTCTGATCGCCATGATTGCCGCTCCGAGGAACAGTGGCTCCATCATAGCAATGCAATTTGATTGGCACGGTAGCGCGCACGCAACACCTGGTGTTTTCCGTAGGCACGCCGTATTGCCGGCGACGAACGGGTATGCGATATCGGCGACGCCGGCATCGTCCCCCTCAGGCAGACCTAAGGCAGCCCTCAGGCAGCCCTTAGGCAGCCCTCAGACGAAGTTCCGGCAACGCCTTCGGGCACCCCTCAAGCGGCAGCGACAGGCGCCTTCGCTCCATGCCACTTGATGACCAGAATCCGCCCGACGTAACACAGCGATCCCGCCACGCCCACCACGATGCCCATGCCTCTTGGCGAGCCGTCCTGCCACAGCCCGACCGCGAGACTCGACAACGCGCCAAGCGCCAGTTGCACCGCGCCGAACACGGCGGCCGCGGCGCCGGCGTTCAGCGGATAGCGGTGCATCAGATCGGTCGTGCAGTTGGCGGACAACAAACCCACCACCCCGACCACGAAGAACAGACCGAACACGATCGACCACAATCCGCCCCAACCGCTCAGCGACACGAGACAGACAAACAGCGAAGCCACGAAGCTCACGGTTGCCGCGAATGAAATGATCGGCAGCGAACCGAGCCGGCCGACGAGACGCGTATTCATGAAGTTGCCGAACATGATGCCGACGATGTTCAACGCGAACAGGAAGCCATAATGCTGTGCCGACACATGGAAATACTCGATGTACACGAACGGCGTCGCCGTGATGTACGCGAACATCGACGCGAACGCCATGCCGCCGCACAGCATATGCCCCCACGCAACCGGATCGCGCAGCAGCTTGCCATATGCGCCGAACGATTTCAGCAGCGCCGACTGCGCACGCTTCTCGCTCGACCACGTTTCCGGCACCTTGAAGAAAGCGGTGACCGCGCACACTGCGCCGAACAGCGTCAGCACGACAAACACCGCGCGCCAGCCACCGAGCAGCAGCAACTGACCGCCGATCAGCGGCGCGAGCAATGGCCCGATCGCCGTGACGATCGCGAGCATCGACAACACGCGGGCGGCATCGGTCGGGCCGTGCGCGTCGCGTGCAATCGCGCGCGCCAGCACCGACGCCGCGCCCGCGCCCAGCGCCTGCACGAAGCGGAACGTCACCAGCGTGCCGATCGAGACCGACAGCGCGCACGCGACGCTCGCGAGCGCATACATGACGATGCCGCCAAGCAGCACCGGCCGCCGGCCATAGGTATCCGACAGCGGACCATAGAGCAGCATGCCGATCGAAAAGCCGAACATGAAACTGGTGAGCGTCGCCTGCGCGGCGCCGGTGCTGATCGCGAAGGCCTGCGCGATGGTCGGCAGGCTCGGCAAATACATGTCGATGGAAATCGGCCCGCACGCGGCAAGCGCACCGAGCAACAGAATCAGCCGGCCATCGGGCCGGCTTCTGACGACGTGAGACATGGGAATCCGAATGGAGCGCCGCGCCGTCACCGGCAGCGGAACGGGTGGAACGGGAAAGCGGCAACTTGTCGGCCTCGATTGTACGCGACGGCTCATGCCGGCGAGTGCCCCCGCTGTGCCCGAGATGCCTGTGTGGATGAGCGGCCGCAGCGTCGACCGTGCGCGGCAAACGCGCCGTCGATCGGTTAAGCTGCCGCCTGAACGTTCGGGCAGCGCGCGAACGCGTTCGCGGCAGCCTTCCCACTTATCCCGTTTCGAGCCTGCGATGACCGCATTCCTGCTGATCTGGAGCCCCGAGAAATGGCCGTGGCCCGAGTTGCCCGACATCGCGCAACGCGTCGCCGCGGGCGTCGCGGTCACTGACGTGTGGGGCTGCGGATTCGCGCGCAGCATTCTGCCGGGAGACCGCGTGTTCCTGCATCGCGTGGCCCGGCAACCGAAGGGCATTTTCGGCTCCGGTTACGTGACGCGCGCGCCGTATGAGGTCCCCGACCCGGCGACGAAACGCGGCTATCGCCTGTGCATCGACTTCGTGTACGACTGGCTCGTCGACGCGCACGAAGCGCCGGTGATCCCGCGCGAGATGTTGCGCACGCATCCGCTCTCCGTGCAGACCTGGGATGCGCAATGCTCGGGCACGGTGATCAAGCCGATTGCCGAAGGCGCGCTGGAAAAGCGCTGGGCTGAGCTCACCGGCAAACGCAAGCCGCCGAAACTCGACACGCCGACGGGCCCCACACGTTCGAGCAAAGTCACGGCCCACGCGGCGGCGGCGGCAAAGAGCGCGGCGGCGAGTCGCCCAGGCACGAAGCCGAAAGCGGCAAGCAATCAGACCGCTGAATCCGCAACCAAAACAGCAACGAAGAAGACGGCGACGAAACGCCTACAAGAAGGTTGAGCAAAAGGCCGCACGCCGGGGCAACCGCACAGCCCGTTCACGCTGACTCCGGTACAATTTCTCCACCTATCCCAGCATCGCGCGAATCGCCCACGGGCAGCCTGCGCCGCTGCGCAACCCCAATTTCAGCCATCGCCATGTCCAGAAACGAAATCCTCTTCGACCGCGCGCAACGCACCATCCCCGGCGGCGTGAACTCGCCGGTCCGTGCCTTCCGCTCCGTAGGCGGCACACCGCGCTTCATCGAGCGCGCACAAGGCCCCTACTTCTGGGACGCGGACGGCCAGCGTTATATCGACTACATCGGCTCATGGGGCCCGATGATCCTCGGCCACGTCCACCCGGAAGTCCTCGAAGCGGTGCAGCGCGTGCTGGCCAACGGCTTCTCGTTCGGCGCGCCAACCGAGTCGGAAGTGGAAATCGCCGAAGAGATCTGCAAGCTGGTGCCGTCGATCGAACAGGTCCGCATGGTGTCGAGCGGCACCGAGGCGACCATGAGCGCGCTGCGTCTCGCGCGCGGCTTCACCAACCGCAGCCGCATCGTCAAGTTCGAAGGCTGCTATCACGGTCACGCGGACAGTCTGCTGGTCAAGGCGGGCTCGGGCCTGCTGACCTTCGGCAATCCGACGTCGGCGGGCGTGCCGGTGGATATCGCCAGGCACACCACCGTCCTCGAATACAACAACGTCGCCGAACTCGAAGAAGCGTTCAAGGCATTCGGCAACGAGATCGCCTCGGTGATCGTCGAGCCGGTCGCGGGCAACATGAACCTCGTGCGCGCCACGCCGGAATTCCTGCAAGCGTTGCGGCGCCTGTGCAGCGAATATGGCTCGGTGCTGATTTTCGACGAAGTGATGTGCGGTTTCCGCGTCGCGCTCGGTGGCGCGCAAGAGGTCTACGGCATCACGCCGGACCTGACGTGTCTGGGCAAGGTGATCGGCGGCGGCATGCCGGCGGCGGCCTTCGGCGGACGGCGCGACATCATGGCTCATCTCGCGCCGCTCGGCGGCGTCTATCAGGCGGGCACGCTGTCTGGCAATCCGATCGCGGTGGCCGCCGGCCTAAAGACGCTGCAACTGATTCAGGCGCCGGGCTTTTACGACATGCTCGCCGCGCGCACCACGCGTCTCGTGCAGGGTCTCGCGCAGGTCGCGCGCAAAGCGAAGGTGCCGTTCGCGGCCGATTCGCTCGGCGGCATGTTTGGCCTCTACTTCACCGAGTCGATCCCGACCAGCTTCGCCGAAGTCACGAAGAGCGACGTGCCGCGCTTCAACGCGTTCTTTCACAAGATGCTCGACGCAGGCGTGTACTTCGCGCCGTCGGCGTATGAGGCGGGCTTCGTTTCGATCGCTCACGACGACGCGATCGTCGACGCCACGATCGATGCAGCGCGCGGCGCGTTCGCGGCGCTGGCGGCCTGAAGCCGGCACGCTCCAGCAACACCGAACCCGCCGAAACCGAAACTCAACACAGCCTAGCCACCGTACCCGACCGGACCCCGATGTTTTCGCAAACCGACTTCGTCCATATGGAACGCGCGCTCGCGTTGGCCAAGCGCGGCATGTACACGACCGACCCGAACCCACGCGTGGGTTGCGTGCTCGTCAAGAACGGCGAAGTGATCGGCGAAGGCTTCACGCAACCGGCCGGCCAGGATCATGCGGAGATTCGCGCGTTGAAAGACGCGCGCTCGCGCGGCCATGATCTGGGCGGCGCCACCGCCTATGTGACGCTCGAACCGTGCAGCCACTTCGGCCGCACGCCGCCATGCGCGAACGCGCTCATCGAAGCTCGGGTCGCGCGCGTGGTCGCGGCGATGGAAGACCCCAATCCGCAAGTGTCCGGACGTGGTCTCGCGATGCTGCGCGACGCCAGCATCGAAGTGCGTTGCGGGCTGCTCGCCAACGAAGCGCACGAACTGAACATCGGCTTCGTGTCGCGTATGACGCGCGGCCGCCCGTGGGTCCGCATGAAAGTGGCGGCTTCGCTGGATGGCCGCACCGGCCTGCCGTCGGGCGTCAGCCAGTGGATCACCGGCGAAGCGGCGCGCGCCGACGGCCACGCGTGGCGCGCCCGCGCGTCGGCGATCCTGACCGGCATCGGCACCGTCAGGGAAGACAATCCGCGCATGACGGTGCGCGCCGTCGACACGCCGCGCCAGCCGCACCGCGTGTTGATCGACAGCCAGCTCGACGTACCGCCGGATGCGCACATTCTGGCCGGCGCTCCCACGCTGATCTTCTGCGGCAATCTCGATCAGCGTCATGCCGATCGCGCCAACGCGCTGCGCGATCGCGGCGCCGAGATCGTCCAGCTGGCGAACGCGGCCGGCAAGGTCGATCTGCCTGGCGTGCTGAAAGTGCTCGGCGAGCGCAGCGTCAACGAGCTGCATGTCGAGGCGGGCTACAAGCTGAACGGCTCGCTGCTGCGCGAAGGCTGTGTCGACGAACTGCTCGTGTATCTTGCACCGAGCCTGCTCGGCATGGATTCGATGAGCATGTTCAATCTCAGCGCACCCGAAACGCTTGATGGCCGTGTCAAACTGAATTTCCACGCGGTCGACCGGATCGGCGACGATCTGCGGATTCTCGCGCGCTTCGCGCCGCAGGCCGCGCCCGAAGCCGGCATCGATCACGCACTCCCACCCGTTTCGAATTGACCAAGGATTAGCACGATGTTCACAGGAATCGTCGCGGCAGTGGGCCGCATCGAATCAGTCAAGCCGCTGGGCACGGACGGCGACGCGGGTGTGCGCCTGAACGTCGAAGCCGGCGGCCTGGAGCTCGGCGACGTGCAGCTCGGCGACAGCATCACAATCCAGGGCGCCTGCATGACCGTGGTCGCGAAGACCGCCCATTCGTTCGAAGTCGACGTGTCGCGCGAAAGCCTGAACTGCACGGCGGGCCTCGGCGAGATCGGCGAAGTCAATCTCGAGAAGGCGCTGCGCGCGCACGACCGGCTCGGCGGCCATATCGTTTCCGGCCACGTGGACGGCCTCGGCACGGTCACGCATTTCGCGCCGGTGGGCGAATCGCACGAACTGCGCGTGCTGGCGCCGCGCGAGATCGGCCGCTACCTGGCGTACAAAGGCTCTATCACTGTCAACGGCGTGAGCCTGACCGTCAACTCGGTTAAAGATCGCGACGACGGCTGCGAATTCTCGATCAACCTGATTCCGCACACGGTCGAAGTGACCGCGCTCAAGCGTCTGCGTGAAGGCACGCAGGTGAATCTGGAAATCGATCTGATCGCGCGCTATGTCGAGCGCATGCTGAACGCGCCGAAATAACGGGCCAACGCCGGGCCGCGTGCCCGGCCACGCATGGGCCGGCGGCGGCGCCCTGCCGCTTTGCGCCGGTTCATGCGTCCATCGTTTCAACGAGCATAGCAACGGCGAACGGCTCATCGCCAGTCGGCCAAACGGCCTATGCCATTCGGCGGAGGCGACTTGGACTCGCGCGTGGCGTAAAATACGCGCTTTCCCGATAATCTCGCCAACGCCAACATGACGCTCGCCTCCACCCCAGAGATCATCGCCGAACTGAAAGCCGGCCGGATGGTGATCCTCGTCGACGAAGAAGACCGCGAAAACGAGGGCGACCTCGTGATCGCCGCCGAGTTCGTCACGCCGGAAGCGATCAATTTCATGGCCCGCTACGGCCGTGGTCTGATCTGCCTGACGCTGACGCAGGAACGCTGCAAGCTGCTGAACCTGCCGCTGATGACATACCGCAACGGCACCCAGTACGGAACCGCTTTCACGGTCAGCATCGAAGCGGCCGAAGGCGTGACCACCGGCATTTCGGCGGCCGACCGCGCCCGCACCATCGCCGCGGCGGTCGCGCCGGACGCCAAGTCCGAGCACATCGTGCAGCCGGGCCACATCTTCCCGATCATGGCCCAGCCCGGCGGCGTGCTGGTGCGCGCCGGCCATACCGAGGCGGGTTGCGACTTCACGGCGCTGGCCGGCCTTACGCCGGCCGCGGTGATCTGCGAGGTCATCAAGGACGACGGCACGATGGCGCGCCTGCCGGACCTGCTGGAGTTCGCAAAAGAACACGATCTGAAAATCGGCACGATCGCAGATCTGATCCACTATCGCAGCCGCACCGAGTCGATCGTCGAGCGTATTTGCGAACGCACGATGCACACGGCGCACGGCGCGTTCCGCGCGGTCATGTATCTCGACCAGCCGAGCGGCCAGCCGCATATCGCACTCGTGCGCGGCAAGCCGCACCCGGAGCAGGACACGCCGGTGCGCGTACACGAGCCGCTGTCGGTGCTGGATCTGCTCGAAGTCAGCGAATCCACTCACTCGTGGACGCTGGATGCGGCAATGAAAGAGATCGCCGCACGCGACCTCGGCGTGGTCGTGCTGCTGAACTGCGGCGACTCGAAAGACCATCTGATCGACGTTTTCAAGGCGTTCGACTCGAAGGAAAAAGCGCAGGCGCTCAAACGCCGGCCGGTCGACTTCAAGACATACGGCATCGGCGCGCAGATTCTGCGCGAACTCGGTGTCGGCAAGATGCAGGTGCTGTCGAACCCGCGCAAGCTGGGCAGCATGTCGGGTTACGGTCTCGAAGTCACCGGCTTCGTACCGATGCCGGGCAGCACCGCGCAGGCCCCGCAAGGCTGATCCAACCATTCACGCGCTTAGCGCCCACTCAAATCACTACGGAATTCACATGGAAATCGGACAATACCAACCGAATCTCGACGGCGACGGACTGCGCATCGGCATCGTCCAGGCGCGCTTTAACGAACCCGTCTGCAATGGCCTCGCGGACTCCTGCATCGAAGAACTCGAACGCCTAGGCGTGACCGGTGAAGACGTGCTGCTCGTCACCGTGCCGGGCGCATTGGAAATCCCGCTGGCGCTGCAAAAGCTCGCGGAAAGCGCGCAATTCGACGCACTGATCGCGCTCGGCGCGGTGATTCGCGGCGAAACGTACCACTTCGAACTGGTCTCGAACGAAAGCGGCGCAGGCATCTCGCGTATCGGCCTCGACTTCGGCATTCCGGTTGCGAACGCCGTACTGACCACCGAAAACGACGAACAGGCCGTCGCCCGCATGACCGAGAAGGGTCGTGACGCAGCGCGCGTGGCCGTCGAAATGGCGAACCTCGCCGTCGCGCTCGAACAACTCGGCGGCGACGACGGAGAAGAAGACGAAGAAGAGGAAGAGGCATGAAGAGCGCACGCCGACGCTCCCGCGAACTGGCCACGCAGGGGCTTTACCAGTGGCTGCTGTCGGGTTCGCCCGGCGCTGAGATCGACGCGCAGCTGCGCGGCGCGCAAGGCTTCGACAAGGCCGACCACGAGCATCTGGACGCAATCCTGCACGGCGTGATCCGCGATTCGGAGGCGCTGTCCGCCGATATCGCGCCGTGTCTCGACCGCCCGCTCGACCAGCTCTCGCCGGTCGAACGCGCGGTGCTGCTGGTCGCCGCGTTCGAACTGAAGAATCACGTCGATATCCCCTATCGCGTGGTCATCAACGAAGCGGTTGAGCTTGCCAAGACGTTCGGCGGCGCGGACGGCTACAAGTACGTGAATGGCGTGCTGGACAAGCTGTCGGCGCAACTGCGCGCGACTGAAACGCAGGCGGCTCGCAAGCCCTGAGCGTCTGGCGCATGACTTCGGCAGGGTCCCGGCATGCGCCGCGCCGCACGCGGCAAACCGAACCGCCGGCAAGGACGCGGTCTCGCGCATGAACGATTGCGCAGGCGCCGTCCCGCTTTTGCTTCTGAACTGGATTTGATTGTATGAACTCCGTGACCGAACCTTTGGTGCGGCTTGCTGCGCGCGTCGACGCCATCCAGCCTTTCTACGTGATGGAACTGGCCAAGGAGGCCGCGCTTCTCGAGCGCGACGGACGCGACATCATTCACATGGGAATCGGCGAACCCGATTTCACCGCGCCCGAGCCGGTCATCGAAGCGGCGGCCAGCGCGCTGCGCCGCGGCGTGACGCAATACACCAACGCGCTCGGCGTGCACGCGCTGCGCGAAGCGATTTCGGCGCATTACGCCGAGGTCTACGGTGTCGACGTCGATCCGGCGCGGATCGTCGTCACCGCGGGGGCCTCCGCCGCGTTGCTGCTGGCCTGCGCGGCGCTGGTCGATCGCGACGACGAAGTGCTGATGCCCGATCCGTGCTATCCGTGCAACCGGCACTTCGTGATCGCCGCCGAAGGCAAGCCGGTGATGGTGCCAAGCGGCCCGGCCGAACGTTTCCAGTTGACCGCCGCTGACGTCGAACGCCTGTGGAACGAGCGCACCCGTGGCGTGCTGCTCGCGTCGCCGTCGAACCCGACCGGCACATCGATCGAGCCGGCCGAACTCGAGCGCATCGTCAAGGCCGTGCGGGCGCGCGGCGGATTCACCATCGTCGACGAGATCTACCAGGGCTTGAGCTACGACGCGAAACCCGTGTCGGCGCTCTCGTTCGGCGGCGACGTGATCACCGTCAACAGCTTTTCGAAGTACTTCAACATGACCGGCTGGCGTCTGGGCTGGCTGGTGGTGCCGCCCGGCATGGTCGGCGCCTTTGAAAAGCTCGCCCAGAACCTCTTCATCTGCGCATCGGCGCTTGCCCAGCATGCGGCGCTCGCCTGCTTCGAACCGGAAACAATCGCCGTCTACGAAGCCCGTCGTCTGGAGTTCAAGCGTCGCCGTGACTTCATCGCGCCCGCGCTGGAGTCGCTGGGCTTCTCGGTGCCGGTGATGCCCGACGGCGCGTTCTACGTCTATGCCGATTGCCGCACCGTCGCGCATCAGGCGGCCGGCGACAGTGCGGCGCTCACCAAAGCGATGCTGCACGATGCGGGCGTGGTGCTGGTGCCGGGCATGGACTTCGGCACGCATGCGCCGAAGGAGTACATCCGGTTGTCGTACGCCACCGCCTATCCGAAGCTGGAAGAGGCGGTTGAGCGGTTGGCGAAGTTGTTCGGTCGGCACTGACCGGCATGTTGTGAAGCCGCGGCGCCGAGATCGCCGCCGCGGACGTGCTTGAAGTACGCGTCGAGCGCCACACACCGCGCCCCCGCTTTGCGCGCCCGCCAGGCGCAAAAAAAAGGACACTCGTGAGTGTCCTTTTTTCATAGCGGCCGCTCCTGCATCAGACCGCCGACATGGCGCTGCTCAAGCTCAAGCGCCCAACTCCGAAGCCGACGCCACGTGCTTCGTATTCGAGCTGGCATCGTCCTGCTCGGAAGCAGCCGGCGTCTTCACCGGCGCGCTCAGCACATGACCGCCTTCGAGCGTCACCTGCACACGCTTGCCGCTGCTGGCAGCAGCCGTCGCCGTGTTGGTCGATGCGGTCAGAACAGGTGCCTGCGGGGCGTTGATCGGCACCTTGCGGCCGCGCGCCACGTCGCGCAGACGGCCACGCTCGGCCATCACCTTGGCGCCGTAGCCGCCGTCATCCTGTGAGGTCGAGCCGACGTACAGGCGCAAGCCGCCCGGCAGCGAACCGCCGCGTGCGATACAGTCCTTCAGCACCAGCGCGCCCACCTTGATGTTCGCGAGGGGTTCGAGAGCCGCGCTCTCGCCGCCGAAATACTGGAATTTGTCCGAATGCACTTTGGACATCACCTGCATCAGGCCTTGCGCACCCACGCCGCTCTCGGCGTACGGGTTGAAGCCCGATTCGATCGCCATCACGGACAGCAGCAGAAGCGGATCGAGACCGACTTCGCGGCCGGTGTCGAACGCGGCCTTCACGAGCTCGCCGACGGGCTCCTGAGCGACGCGATAACGCCGCGCCAGGTACGACGCGACCATATCCTGCTCACGGCTCGATACCAGCACGCGGTCGTCGCGTGCGTCGGGCGACACGCGCTGCGCCGGAATCAGGCGCGCCAACGCGCTGACGCTCTGCATGGTGCGCGGGTCGAGCCCGTTCAGCGCGGCGACGCCCATCCCGGCCGAGCCGGGGCCGTCGAAAGCGCCGTCGAAGCTGGTGTTGGTCGCGGTGAGGCTGGTGTTGCCGCTATTCGAACCGCTCGCGGGGTCGGTGCTGTTCGGCGAGTTGGACGACAGCGACTCGTCGGAGGGCGCGCCAACGTTGCCAGGCGGCCCGAAAGACGGCAGCGGGTTGCCCTGCAGCAGACGGGCGGGGCCCGCTTGCACGGCGGCGGAAATTACCGGCATCAAGCGCGCGGCAAGGGTGCCGCGCCAGGCCGGCATCAGCCACAGTGCGACTGCCAGCACGACAGCGATACCGCCGACGATGCTGAACAGGTGATGACTCATTCGCGTCCCGCGACGCAGCACACCACGCACAACTTGCGCGATACGCTCATCGGGACGCCACGATAACCAGGCGTTCATTCAGATCTCCCATGTTGCATGATCCGCGAACCCCGCCAGATGAAGATGGCGGCACCACACGCTCGCAGAATCAAGACATCGCGCGCTCTGTCTGGTTAGGGCAGCAGCGACGTCGGGAAAACGGCAAAAACCGTTTGTGGGAAGCCATCTTGAAAAAATGGCCCGCGCCATGCCAAAAAAGCATGCGGGCGGTGGCTCCCACGCGAAAAACCAGCGTCCGTCGGCGCTGGCAAGAACTTCAATAAACCGTCAAATACCGTGCAGGGGATCGGTAAGCGGTGACGCGTTGCGTCTGATGGGACCGGGGGCAGTGGTAAAAAGGTTCACGCCCTGCAACCAATGTGGACGGATTCTATGCACGGTTTTATAGATCGTCAACACTATAGAGTCGCAAAAATATAACTATTTGTAATAATGAACACTGTTCAGTCCGCCAGGAACCGCGCGCCACGCGCCTTTTGAGCGGTCTGAACTCATCCGTTCCGGCTAAGCCGTTTGGTCAATCTACGTGCGCTAGCCAACGCAGGTAAAATCGACAATTGTTCTGGCGCCGTGCAGCCTGCCGCGCCCTTCTCTTTCGCCGCTGACGCGGCACTGAACCGCACCAGATGAAATACAAAGACCTGCGCGATTTTGTCAGTCGTCTCGAGGCGATCGGTGAATTGCGCCGTATCTCGCAGAACGTCTCGCCAAACCTGGAAATGACCGAGCTGTGCGACCGCGTGCTGCGTGCCGGCGGTCCCGCATTGTTGTTCGAGAGCAAGCAACAGCATGCGTTCCCGGTTCTCGGCAACCTGTTCGGCACGCCGCGCCGTGTCGCGCTCGGCATGGGTGTCGACGCGCAAGCCGGTGAAGGCGATGGCGCGGCGCTGGAGTCGCTGCGCGACGTCGGTCGCCTGCTCTCCGCGTTGAAGGAGCCGGAGCCGCCGAAGGGGCTCAAGGACGCGGGCAAGCTGTTTTCGCTGGCCAAGGCGGTGTGGGACATGGTGCCCAAGACGGTAAGCGCGCCGCCCTGCCAGGAAATCGTCTGGGAAGGCAACGACGTCGACCTCGCCAAGCTGCCGATCCAGACCTGCTGGCCGGGCGATGCCGGCCCGCTGATCACATGGGGTCTGACCGTCACAAAAGGCCCGAACAAGAGCCGACAAAACTTAGGCATATATCGCCAGCAACTGATCGGCCGTAACAAACTGATCATGCGCTGGCTTGCGCATCGCGGCGGCGCACTCGACTTCCGCGAATTCGCGCTGCAGAACCCCGGCAAGCCGTATCCGGTGGCCGTCGTGCTGGGCGCCGATCCGGCGACGATCCTCGGCGCGGTCACGCCGGTGCCCGACACGCTGTCCGAATACCAGTTCGCCGGACTGCTGCGCGGCGCGCGCACCGAACTCGCGAAGTGCGTCACGCCGGGCGTCGACGGCCTGCAGGTGCCCGCGCGTGCCGAGATGGTGCTCGAAGGCTTCATCTATCCGCAGGAAGGCACGCCCTCGCCCGCCCCCGCAGGCGCGCCGCCGCGTCCGGCCAAGGGCGCGGCGGCGGCGTATGAACATGCGCTCGAAGGGCCGTACGGCGACCACACCGGCTACTACAACGAGCAGGAGTGGTTCCCGGTCTTCACGGTCGAGCGCATCACGATGCGGCGCGACGCGATCTACCACTCCACCTACACCGGCAAACCGCCCGACGAGCCGGCTGTGCTCGGCGTCGCGCTCAATGAAGTGTTCGTGCCGCTGCTGCAGAAGCAGTTCACCGAAATCACCGACTTCTATCTGCCGCCCGAAGGCTGCAGCTACCGCATGGCCATCGTGCAGATGAAGAAGAGCTACCCCGGCCACGCCAAACGCGTGATGTTCGGCGTGTGGAGCTTCCTGCGGCAGTTCATGTATACGAAGTTCATCGTCGTGGTCGACGAGGACGTCAATATCCGCGACTGGAAGGAAGTGATCTGGGCGATCACCACGCGCATCGATCCGGCCCGCGACACGGTGCTGGTGGATCGCACGCCGATCGACTATCTGGATTTCGCGTCGCCCGTGGCGGGCCTCGGCTCGAAGATGGGACTCGACGCGACCAACAAGTGGCCTGGCGAAACCGATCGCGAATGGGGCCACCCGATCGTGATGGACGACGCGGTGAAACAGCGCGTCGATAGCTTGTGGAACGAGTTGGGCCTGTGAGGCGAGCCGTACGACAAGACCAACAACAAAGTAGATGGAGCAGTTGCACGGATGCACGCCTTTTCAATGATGTCGGACGGATTTTTTCTGTCGTTGTCGTTGTGCCTGGATATCGGTCTCGTGAACGTCGCGATAATTTCGCTGACGCTGTCGCACGGTTTCAAGCCGGGGTTCTGGCTCGGCCTGGGTTCGTGCGTCGGCGATCTGATTTACGCGGCGCTCGCGCTAGCGGGCATGGCCGCGCTGCTGCAGTTCGAATCGGTGCGCTGGGTGGCATGGATCGGCGGTGCGGCGATCCTGCTGTTCCTCACGTGGAAAATGGCGCGTGAAGCGATGTTCCCGGCGTCGGCGCCGGCGTTGGCCGGCGAAGGCGACGCCAATGCGCCGCACCTGTCGCCGTGGCGCGGCTTTTTGCGCGGCGTGCTGCTGGCCGTGTCGTCGCCGTCGGCGATTCTGTGGTTCGCGGCGGTCGGCGGCGCGCTGATCGCGAAAGCAGGCGCCACGAGCCCGAAGACCGCGCTGGTGTTCCTCGGCGGCTTCTTTCTCGGCGGTCTGTGCTGGACGATCTTTATCTGCGGACTCGGCAGCCACGGCCGCAAGCGCGCAGGCGCCGGTCTGCTGCGTGCCTGCCACGTGCTGTCCGCGCTGCTGTTCGCTTACTTCTCGTACAGCGTGATCGTCAACGGGTATCACGATCTGATCGTGCAAACCGCGCCCGTCGCGAGCTGACGAAAAAACGGCTCGCGTTGGCGAGCCGTTTTCTCCAACCAGATTCGAGCCGATCGATCAGGCCAGATACTCCGCAAGCTTCGCCAGATCGACATTGCCGCCGCTCACCACCACGCCGACGCGCTTGCCCCTCACCGGCACGATGCCTTTGAGCACCGCGGCCGCCGCGAGGCAGCCCGTCGGCTCGACGACCATCTTCATGCGCTGCGCGAAAAAGCGCATCGTCCCGATCAGCTGCTCGTCGCTGACGGTTTCGATGCGCGCCACGCGCTCGCGGATAATCGCGAACGTGTAGTCGCCGAGATGCGTGGAGGCGGCGCCGTCGGCGATCGTGCGCGGCGTGTCGATATGCACGATCTCGCCGCGTGCGAGCGATTGCTGGCCATCGTTGCCCGCTTCCGGCTCCACGCCGATCACCGTGCACGCCGGGCTCAATTGCGCCGCTGACAAAGCGCTGCCGCCGAGCAATCCGCCGCCGCCCAAGCACACGAACAGCATGTCGAGCGGGCCGGTTTCGTCGAGCAACTCTTTCACGGCGGTGCCCTGCCCGGCGATCACATGCGGATGGTCATACGGTGGAATCAGCGTCATACCGCGCTCTTCGGCGAGCCGCCGGCCGATCTCTTCGCGGTTCTCCGCATAGCGGTCGTAGGTGATCACTTCGCCGCCATAGCCCTTGGTCGCCGCAACTTTGGCCGCAGGGGCGTCGCGCGGCATGATGATCGTCGCGTGGATGCCGGCGAGACGCGCCGACAGCGCAATGGCCTGCGCATGATTGCCCGACGAATACGTCAGCACTCCCGCTTTGCGTTGTTCAGCATCGAAGTGCGATATCGCGTTATAGGCGCCGCGAAACTTGAACGCGCCCATGCGCTGAAAATTTTCACATTTGAAGAACACCGACGCGCCCGTGTGTTCATCGAACGTGCTCGACGTCAGGACGGGGGTGCGATGGGCGACGCCTTCAAGACGCGCGGCGGCGTCGAGTACGTCGTCGAAAGTGGGAGCGGGAAGCGCTTGCATCGGCGAAACTCTCCAGAGCGTTGGCGAAACAGCCATTTTCCCAGTTTCGCGAATGCTTTGGAACGTCGGCCTTGCCGGCACGGGAACAGAAATGCAAAAACGGCGCAACCCGGCGCTCAAGCCGGCGTTACGCCGTCGACATAGTTAGGGATTGCCTGCCGCACTTAGTAGCGATAGTAACCGTGGCGGTAACCGCGGTAGTAGCCGTGGTGATAGTAAGGACGGCCATAACCGCCGTAGTAACCACCCACCACCACAGCAGGCGGCGGTGCATAGTAGACCGGCGGCGCATAGACCGGCGGCGGCGGTGCATAGTAGACCGGCGGCGGTGCTGCGTACACCGGATAAGCCGGCGCAATCGGAACCCCAATACCGATACCAACGGAAACGTGCGCCTGAGCGGCACCGGCGAGTCCCAGGCCGAGTGCTGTGGCAACCACGAACGGAACGATCTTTTTCACTTTTGTTCTCCTAGCGCGGCCTACCTAGGTCGCCGACTTCGCATGCCCTGCATGCTACTGCACCAATGTATCGAAAAAGACCGCGCGCATTTGTTCGCATTTGTTGCAAATTGCAATTCCCGGCAATCGCCCGTCATTCGCGTGAGCGCGGCAGGCTCTGGGGCGGCATCCTGGGGGGCTGAAGATCAAGGGTTTGAGCGGACTTCAACGGATGTGAATAGGCCATTCTGTGGAACCCGCGCTTTCCATGTTCGCATTTCAGTAATTTTTGATTACACATTAGCTTCAATCCTGACAGCGTGAATGGGTCGCCCAATAAAAAATGCCCGGCGAATTGCGCCGGGCATTTCTCACCAGTGAAGCCGCCAGTTCAGCCGACCTTCACATACGCAAATTCGCGGGACACACTGGGCGGGACGTAGGCGCCGCTGATATGCACACGCGGCTTCAGGCGCTTTTTCTGATCCCACCAGCGACGGCGCTGTGCATGTGTCAGGAACCGCAAGTGCTTTCGGTAAGAAAAAATACTCATCGTGAACCTCCCGAATCTGACTGCGAAACGAAGTACCCAGAAACAGCCACTGCCAAACCGGCGCATCAAGAATTGCGAGCAGTTTTCAAACTTGCGGGCGGCGCGCGGCCGGATGACCGGCTGCAGACACCATATTGCGCGCCATCTGATCAGACGAAAGCCGGTGCCGGATCGCGCTGCTGACAACCGAATGCGCGATACTTCTGCTTTCCGTTCAAATGTTCCGTCTGGAGCAGGCAACCATGTCCCAGTCCCATCTGCCGCGCCTCGGTTTTATCGGTGCGGGCCGGCTCGCGCGTTGTCTCGCGCTGAGCTTTTCACGCGCCGGCTATCCGGTCACGGCGGTGGCGAGCCGCTCGGCGGCCTCGGCCGGCCGGCTTGCCAGTCAAATCGAGCATTGCGCGGCATCCACCGATCCACAACAGGTGGTCGACGCCGCCGATATCGTGTTTTTAGCCGTTCCCGACGACAGCATCGGTACGTCAGCGCACACACTGCGGTTCGGCCCCGACGCCGCCAGCCGGCACGGCAAGGCGCTGGTGCACTGTAGCGGCGCGTCGCCGGTCGAATTGCTGGCGCCGGCGCGCGACCAGGGCGCGTCGATCGGCGGATTTCATCCACTGTACCTCTTTAGCGGGGATCTCGCCGACCTCGAACGGATCGCCGGCTGCTCGGTGACGATCGAGGCCGACGGCGCGCTGAAGGACACCCTGACGGCGCTGGCTATCGCGCTGCGCTGCCATCCGCTGTCAATTCCGGCGGGCGGCCGCATGCTGTATCACGCCGCCGCGCACTATGCGGCCAGCTTCGCGCTATGCAGCCTCGCCGAATGCGTCGCGCTGTGGCGCACCTTGGGTTTTGCCGAGGACGACGCGCTGCGCGCGTTGCTGCCGATGCTCGCCGGCACTATCGAAACCGCCCGCGACAAGGGTTTGCCCAACGCGCTCGCCGGTCCCGTGTCGCGTGGCGACACGGGGGTCGTCGAAAAGCAGTTGGCGCTGCTGGAAGGCCTCGGCGGCGACCACGCCGCGCTGTACGGTTTGCTGTCGCGGCGCGCGGTCGGACTCGCCGAACGCCGCGCGACACCGCCCGCCGCGATTGAAGCCATCTCCGAAGCCGTGGAAGAATCGCTCAATCGGTCGCTGAATCAGGCCGCGGCAGGTGCAAGCGTGAAGTAAGGCGTGATAATGTGACGTCCGGCGCCGCGTGCAATCCGCCAGCGCCGCGCTTCGGGATCAACAGACGAGAACGCACAATGATCAAGGTCAGCATCCTCTATCCGTACCGGGAAAACGGTCACTTCGACGTGGACTATTACTGCGTCACGCACATGCCGCTGGCGGCGAAGCTGTTCGGGCCGTCGCTGAAGGGCTGGTCGGTCGACGTCGGCATCAACGCGGGGCCGCCCGGAACGCCGCCGCCGTACGTGGCAGCGGGGCACTTCCTGTTCGATAGCGCGGACGAGTTCTATAAAGTCTTCAAGCCGGCCGCCGGACAACTAACGGCCGACATCCCCAATTACACCGACGGCGGCAACGGCACGATTCTGATCAGCGAGATCAAGATTTCCATGTGATGCCCGCGGACGGAAGCGAAACGGCGGCGTGCAATTCAGCTAGCCGTTCAATCCGGATCGAAAGCCGCGTCACCGAATCACCGCGCGAAAGGCGCATGCTGTTCCAACCAACCGCCGGCGCACCGATCGGTCCACGCCGGCACCCCGCGGCCGATCGGCGGCCGTCATCCGAAGCATAAGGACACGAGATGTTTGGCGATATCGCCCGTTTTCTGCTCAATACCGTCTTCACGCTGTTCGGCGCGGCGTTGTTGCTGCGCGCCTGGCTGCAGGTCGTGCGCATGCCGGCCTACAACCCGGTGACCAACGCCGTGCTGCAAGCCACCAACTGGATCGTGCTGCCGCTGCGGCGCATCTTGCCGAGTACGCGCAGCATCGATTGGGCGAGCCTTGTCGCGGCGCTGCTCGCGGCGATCGTGTATGTGGTGCTGATGGTGGTCCTCACCGGCGCCGATCCGCTCACGCTCGTGCCGACGCTGCTGATCGTCGCCGTGCTGACCGTCGTCAAGTGGGCGCTGAATCTGATCATCTGGATGACGATCCTGATGGCGCTGCTGTCATGGCTCAATCCGCGCTCGCCGGCCATGCCGATTCTGTATCAGCTGACCGCGCCGTTTCTGAATCCGCTGCGCCGCGTGATGCCGCAGCTCGGCGGGATCGACCTTTCGCCGATTCTGCTGTTCGTGATCGTGCAGGTGCTGCTGATGGTGGTGACACGCGCAGCCGTTCAGCTGACCTACTTCGTGATCTGACGACGCGCGATGCGTCCGTGGGAAAGAGGTGGCTGCGTGATTTGTGCAGCCCACCCTTTCCCGAGTAAAACCATGCGCCGCCGAATTGTTCGCCAATTTGAAGATGAAGAAAATCGAGCGGGCGTAAAGGCTGCTTCCCGAAATCGCCGGGGTCGACACACTTTCACGCCGCTTGCCACCGCCTGCACTCCCCAAAGTGCCGAAACCCCTGTAAGATAGTGCGTTCTGCGGGCGTCGTATAATGGTAATACCCTAGCTTCCCAAGCTAGAGCCGTGGGTTCGATTCCCATCGCCCGCTCCAGATACTTTCAAGTCGGCTCCGCCGCGAAAGAATCTGCATCTGCAGCACTTCTGTCCGCCTCCCCGAGAAAGCATTGCTTAACGAATCGCTTCCCACAACGAGCGAGCCGAGTCAGCATTGCGATGCTCGCCAAGAATAGAGCGATTGCCGCCACAATATTCTTCGACCGCGTTGCCGATGAACCTCACAGATTCAACTCACATTGTGACGGCAATAACCTGTAAAGCTCGTGTGCGGAAGACTTCGAATTGCGCAAATCCACTATCCCGCTAGATTCCTGCACCATCAATCACAGTAAATCATTGAATTGAGTGCGCACCACGCCTTAAATCGGCATCGCCTAAACGACGCGCAGTCTGCGAAGGTGTCGCAGCGGCGGCCAGATCACTTTCAACCCAGCCTTCTTCGCCGCGGCAACGATAATTGTGTACATACTCGCCCACCGCGAAATTCGCGCAGATAATCTGCCGCGAAAGAATAGATTTCAAAACGATAAAATCGCACGGCCGCCGATTCCGGTTATCAGAGCGCATTATGAGTGACCACCTCCATATTCATCACCCGCACCCTCCTTCTGGACGCACCCTTTTCGGTTGTGCTACCTTACGCGCACTTGCAACGCCCGCTCCACCTTGCCGCTGAGCCTTCAGCGGAATCCAGCACGAGCCGCCTCCCTGAAGGCGGCTTTTTTGTAGTGGCAACGGCCCGGCGTAGCGAGTCGCAAACACTGCGCCTGCAAACCGCGCGCACTTCGCGGCGCCTGCCGCGCGAACGCGGACAGGCACGTTGCAGTACGCCGCGCAAGCCGCGAAGCCCTCACCCTTGTAGCATCGACGATGATCCACGATCCAAACGACACCGGCCTGCCGGACGAACTCCCGACGCCCTCCAGCGCAGCCGCAGGCCATCCCGCCGGCGACGACGCGCCGCAAGCAGAAGCGCCGCACCGGCGCCGCATCCGCAGCTTTGTCACGCGCGCCGGCCGCGTGTCGACCGGTCAACGCCGCGCAATGGACGAACTCGGCCCGCGCTTCGTGGTGCCCTTCACGCCGCAGCAACCGGACTGGCACAGCGTGTTCGGCCGGGCCGCACCGCGCGTGCTGGAAATCGGTTTCGGGATGGGCGCGACCACCGCGGAAATCGCCTCGCACCGTCCCGACGACGATTTTCTCGGCGTCGAAGTGCACGAACCGGGCGTCGGCGCGCTGCTGAAGCTGATGGGCGAGCAGTCACTGTCGAACATCCGCATCATTCAGCACGACGCGGTCGAAGTGCTCGAACAGATGATCGCGCCCGACAGCCTCGACGGCGTGCACATCTTCTTTCCAGACCCGTGGCACAAGGCACGCCACCACAAGCGCCGGCTGATCCAGCCGAAGTTCGTCGCGCTGCTGGTTTCGCGCCTGAAGCCGGGCGCCTATCTGCATTGCGCGACCGACTGGCAGAACTACGCCGAACAGATGCTCGAAGTGCTGGGCGCCGAGCCTGCGCTGGAGAACACCGCTGACGGCTACGCGCCACGCCCGGAGTATCGCCCGGTGACGAAGTTCGAGCGCCGTGGACTGCGGCTCGGGCACGGCGTGTGGGATCTCGTGTTCCGCAAACGCGGCACGGCATAAGACCGCGCGCCGGCCGTTCACCCGCCGATAGCAAAAAGGTCCGCAAATGCGGACCTTTTTGCATGGCGCGAGCGGAACGAACGACCTCAGTCGGCCCAGTTCAACGCACCGCTATAGCCGACCAGCAGGATCAGCAGTCCGAAGCCGATCCGATACCAGGCAAACACGGTGAAGTCATGTGACGCAATGTAGCGCAGCAGCCAGCGCACGCAGATAAAGGCGCTGACGAAGGCCGCGACGAAGCCGAGCGCGAAACGGCCGAGCGCGTCGGTGGACAGCAGATGCCAGTCCTTGTAGAGCTCATAAGCGGTCGCGCCGAAGATGATCGGAATCGCGAGGAAGAACGAAAACTCCGTCGCGACCCGCCGCTCCAACCCGAACAGCATCCCGCCGATGATCGTCGCGCCCGAACGCGACGTGCCCGGAATCAGCGCGAAACACTGCGCGAGACCCACCTTCAGCGCATCCAGCGCGCTCAGATCATCCACGCTGCGCACCCGCACCGCCGCTTCGCCCCGCGCTCGCTGGCGAGCCTCCGCCCACAGGATCACGACACCGCCCGCCACCAGCGCGAACGCGACCGGCACCGGCGAGAACAGCGCCGCCTTGATGGATTTTTCGAACAGCAGGCCGAGCACGATCGCCGGAATCGTCGCGATGATCACATTCAGCGTGAAGCGGCGCGCCTCGGGACGGCTCGGCAAGCCGGCCACCACGCTCCCGATGCGGCGGCGAAACTCCCAGCACACGGCGAGAATCGCGCCCAGCTGGATTACGACGTCGAAGGTTTTAGCGTGTTCGTCGGTGAAATTCAGCAGACTGCCGACCACGATCAGATGTCCGGTGCTCGACACCGGCAAAAACTCCGTCAACCCTTCGACGACGCCCAGAATCAACGCCTTGCAAGCCAGTAGCCAGTCCATCCATGCCCCTTATGGCGGTAGATTGTCGGAACGAACAGGACCGGCACGAGCAATCACATGCATGCGCGGCCCTGCCGGCCGCGCGCCGCGTCATTTTTCGACGATTTGCACGCGTATGCCGTTTGTAAGAATGGTGATTGTACCGGGTTCGTAATTCACCCCGGCAAATTGCAGTTGTTCGGGCTTGAACGTGTAGATCGGATAGTTGGTCAGCAACTGCGTCGCAAGCAGTGCCGCCGCCGCGTTGATCTGCTGGATGTAGGCCTGCGCCTGGCCGTTCACGCTGACGTTGTCGACGTTCGGCGACTTGAGCACGACTGATTTGCTGGCGGCGTCGTAGGCCAGTTCGCTCGAAAGCGTGAACACGGCGTCAACCGGCTGCGGCATGAACGGGCTCGCGAAGCGCGCGTCGAGCTTCACCGAAACGCGGTTCGCATCGGGCAGCAAACCAACCACCGGATTGGTCAGCGCGACATCGAACACTTGCGAGACCGTGCGCTGGTACGGGAATTTGCGCTGCACCGCCTCCTGCACCTGTTTCTGCGAGAACGTGTAGTGCGATGGCATGAACGGAAAAATCGGCGTCGCGCAGGCCGCCAGCGATACGGTGATGCCGAGTACGCTGCAGCCTGTCAGCGCTGCGCGCAGAAAGCGGCGCCGGGCCGGCGCTGCGGGTCGAGTCATGCGAAATCTCCTGTGGAAGCCTTCTCGATCATGCGGTTGGGTTGCTTGATGTTCGGTTGGTGCGGGTTTGAATGGCGCGCGTGGCAGGCCTTATTGACGTAACGGGCTGACAGGACTGACGGACTAATGGGCCGCCGCTTGCGGTTGAGTTTGCACCTCGAGCTGCGTCAGCCATGCGAGCGCTTCGCCACGGTTCGTGCCGCACATTTCAGTCTGCGGTTGCAAACCGGCACAGCACGCCGGCCGCCCCGGCTGGCCGAAGATCGCGCAGCGCAGGTCGTCGCCGAGTTGCACGCAGCGCACGCCCGCCGGCTTGCCGTGCGGCATGCCTGGAATGGGGCTCGAAATCGACGGCGCGATACAGCACGCGCCGCAATCCGGGCGGCACGCGTGATCGGCCACGCGAAACGGAGACCCGCACTTCACTACGCTGTTCGGCACGCTATTTGGTACATCACTCACGACATTCTTCCTGATCTCGAAAACAGGCAACGCATTGCCAGACCCGCATTGTGCCATCGCATTCCGTGCGACCTTTTTACGCAATCCGGCCAACGGCCACTCACTTAAACTCGATGGCTCCGAAAGGCCACGCTCAAGAGGCGTCCGCGCTGTTCGATCCGCTCTGGCGAACACCGCCGGCTCCCGCCTCGGCTACGGTGGCCAAGCGACCCGAGCCCCTCATGACCCTCGCCAACACGCTATTCCGCCCTGACCTGCTCGCCAAATACAGCGCGCACGGTCCACGGTATACGTCCTATCCGACCGCGCTGCAGTTCCACGACAAGTTCGACCCCGCCGACTATTTGCGCGCCGCCGCCGACCCAGGCGCGGCCGCGACCGATCTCTCGCTGTACTTCCACATTCCGTTTTGCGACACCGTGTGTTTCTACTGCGGTTGCAACAAGGTCGTGACGAAAAACCGCGCGCACGCGCGTCCTTACCTCGATCAGTTGAAGCGCGAAATAGCGTTGCAAGCCGAGTGTTTCGATACGCGGCGTCGGGTGTCGCAACTGCATTGGGGCGGCGGCACGCCCACCTTTCTGTCGCACGACGAAATGGCCGAACTGATGGCCGCCACGCGTGAGCACTTCGCGTTGCGGCCCGACGCCGAAGCCGAATATTCGATCGAAGTCGATCCGCGCGAAGCGTCGCCCGACACGATCGCGCATCTGCGCGAACTCGGCTTCAACCGGTTGAGCCTCGGCGTGCAGGACTTCGATCCGGTCGTGCAGCGGGCGATCAACCGCATTCAGCCGCTCGAGATGACCACCTCGGTCATGCACGCCGCGCGCGACGCGAACTTTCATTCGATCGGCGTCGATCTGATCTACGGACTGCCGCATCAAACGGTCGACAGCTTCAGCCGCACGCTCGACACGATGCTCGGGCTCGCGCCCGATCGTCTGTCGGTGTTCGCCTATGCGCACATGCCGCAGCTCTTCAAGATGCAGCGTCAGATGGACCCCGCCACGCTGCCTTCGCCGCAAGAGCGGCTCGCGCTGCTGCAACGGGTGGTCGAACGACTGACGGGCGCAGGCTATGTCTACATCGGCATGGATCACTTCGCACTGCCCACCGACGAACTCGCCCGCGCGCAAGCGCAGCGCACGCTGCATCGCAATTTCCAGGGCTATAGCACGCGGGCGGAATGCGATCTGATCGGTTTCGGCGCGTCGGCGATCGGCAAGGTCGGCGACCTGTACGCGCAGAACGCGAAAGACCTGCCCGGCTATGCGGCGGCGATCGACGCAGGCCAGCTCGCGATCACGCGTGGCGTGCGCCTCACCGCCGACGACCGTCTGCGGCGCGACGTGATCACCCAGCTCATGTGCAACCTGGAATTGCGCTTCGATGAATTCGAGGCGACTTATGGCATCCGCTTTGCCGCAACGTTCGGGCCGGAACTGGAGCGTTTGCGCGGCTTCGAGCAGGATGGACTGGTGTCGGTCAGCGCCGGCAAGCTCGAAGTGCAGATGGCCGGACGCATGCTCGTGCGCAACATCGCGATGGTGTTCGACCGCTATCTCGGCCAGCAGACACTCGAACGATTTTCCCGCACGGTTTGATTGCTTCACGGCGGCCGAAAGCAAGTGGCTTGCCCGTCGTCGAATTTTCGGCCATAATCTGCGTCTTCGCGGCGCGCCATGTTTCTGACGCGTACGCTGCAAGACCTGCCCAGGTGGTGAAATTGGTAGACGCAGGGGACTCAAAATCCCCCGCCGCAAGGCGTGCCGGTTCGATTCCGGCCCTGGGCACCAACAGATGTTCCGGCAAAAGCCGAAGTGTTCCGAGAAACCCCGTAAGATCAAGGTCTTACGGGGTTTTTTATTGCCCAGCGATCCGCGTTGACTCATCGACAGCCGGTGGTATCTGGTGGTATTTTTGGTGGTATCTGGCTCGTTTCTCGGTTTTTCCAGCGGGAGATACCACCATGTCGTTGACCGATGTCCAGGTTAGGAACGCGCGCTACAACTCTGATGGAACCGGCAACCGCCTCGCAGACGGTGGTCGCATGTATCTCCAGCTCGACAAGTCCGGCGCGAAATACTGGCGGATGAACTTCCGGTTCGCCGGGAAGGACAAAACGCTTGCACTCGGCGTCTATCCGGACGTGTCGCTCGCAGCAGCGCGGAAAAAGCGAGACGACGCCCGCGAAAAATTGGCCGCCGGATTCGACCCAAGCAATGTCAAGCGCCTTGAGAAACGCGCCGCCAGGATCGCAGCGGCTAACTCCTTCGAGGCAGTCGCACGCGGCTGGATGGATGAGCGCAAGAGCGGCGTCGAGCCGGCACAGCACGCGAAGACGCTCGCCCGCATGGAAAACGACGTGTTCCCGTGGCTTGGCAAGCGTCCGGTTACCGACATCGACGCGCCGGACGTTCTGGCCGTCCTGAAACGTGTCGACCGCCGCGGCGCCAGCTTCACGGCCCATCGTGTGCGCAGTGAGATCAGCCGGGTATTCCGGTACGGCATCAAAGAGGGACATTGCAAGGCCGACCCCGCGCGGGATCTGGTCGGCGCAATTCCACCGGCACAAACAACCCACTTCGCTTCAATCACAGAGCCGGCGAAGGTCGGCGAAATGCTGCGCGCGTTCGACGGGTTCGCCGGCACATTCCCGGTCCACTGCGCGCTCAGACTTTCGCCGTTACTGTTTGTCCGGCCCGGGGAGCTTCGCCGGGCCGAATGGTCCCAATTCGATCTGGACAAGGGCGAATGGCGCTACCTCGTCACCAAGACTGAGACTGAGCATCTGGTACCGCTTTCAACACAGTCGGTCGCCATTCTGCGTGAACTGCACGCACTCACCAGCACCGGCCACTATGTCTTCCCTGGCGCGCGGGATCGCAAGCGGCCGATAAGCGAGGCCACGATCAATGCAGCACTGCGCAGGCTCGGCTACGACACGCGCACGGAGATCACGGGACACGGCTTTCGTGCGATGGCGCGCACGATCCTGCATGAGGAACTCGATCAGAAGCCCGAAGTGATCGAGCATCAACTCGCGCACACAGTGCCGGACAACCTGGGCGCAGCCTATAACCGCACGAAGTTCATCAAGGAACGCCGGGTAATGATGCAGAAATGGGCCGACTATCTGGATCGGCTCCATTTGGGTGCGGAGGTTATTCGTATAGAGAGCGGGAAAGCTGCGACTTAGCGACTGCGCTGGGACATTGCAGGCGTGCCAACATTTGCACAACCGTTGATGTCCCGGGCACGCTGAATCAACTTTCAAATGGTCGAAACGGGTTTGATTTTCGGGAGCACTCTCCATCGCTCTCGCGTTCAAAGATTTTCCGTCTCCGGTCTGATCGGGAAACTGAACGCGTCCTGAACGATCATTGATCCGGGTTTGCTGTTGCCCGGTTCCGTTTTTGCTCGCGACGGCGTACCGGACTGCTGAACGAACTTCCGCGGGTCCGAACGAGTGAAAGCCGGGTTCGCTTTGTTTCGCGATTGTTGGGAGCCAGGTATCCCGCGGGTGTGCGTTCGTCGTTTCGTCGTATCCTGGAGCGCGTAGCGAAGCGCACTGGCCGTTATGACCACGCCGGCCTCCTTCGCCTGATCGATCAGTTGCTCAAGCGAATACCCCTTCGCACGAGCAGCATTGATATGGGCGCGAACCCTCACAGCCAGTCCGTTTCAAATTCGCACGACGCGAGCGGCACGCAACCGCTCTCTATCAGCACGACCTGCTGTTCAAGTTTCACGCCCTGTGCCCCGCCCTCTGAGCCGATATAGCTCTCGACACAGAGCGCCATGCCCCGTTCGAACTGTCCGTCATAGCCGCTGCTCTCCCAATCGATCTGATGCGCGACAGCCGGATATTCGTCCACCATGCCTATGCCATGCGCGATGCAGCTATAGCGGTTCTTCAGATACATATCGGGGATCTTCCACGCCTTCTCCGAGAACTCACGAAACGTCATCCCGGGGCGCAGCAAACCCATGTTGAAATGAATCTGCGAATACGCTGCTCCGTAAAGTTTGCGTTGCTCGTCCGTCGGACGGACGTGGCCAACTGTCCACGTCCGCGAAATATCGGCGCAGTAGCCATTCGGTCCGACCATGTCGGTGTCGAACGCCAGCAACTCGCCATGCTGCAAGGCCCGCGCGGAACATTCGTGCATCCATGGATTGGTCCGGTCGCCCGACGACAGCAGGCGCGTTTCGATCCACTCGCCGCCATGACGGATATTTTCGTAGTGCAGATGCGCCCAGAGGTCCTGCTCAGTGATGCCCGGCCGAAGCTCGCCATGCATACGTTCGATGCCCTTCTCGCACGCACGTATCGACGCCTGCATCAGCACCAGTTCACCCGGCGACTTGATGCTGCGCGCCAATTCCATCATCGCTTGCCCATCGAGCAACGTCACGCCGCTTTCGATCAGACAGCTCGCGCCGAACGAATCAAGCCGATCCACAGCGAGACGAAGTTCGTTCGGCGCGTGCACGGTCAACACGTCGACGATTTCCGCGCTCCATCGCTTCGCGCGACGCTCTACGTCGGGCCCTGCGTTGAAGAACGTCCAGCTGATCGCATCACGCAACTCGACGTCGAGACACAGGCCGTCCCATACGTGCTCGCAACCATGAAACTCCCAGCCGATCACGCGGCCATCCGCGAATACCATCACATACCGCGATGGATTGCGTCCCGTCCATATCTGCATGTTCGACGTATCCGTCGCATAGCGGATATTCACCGGGTCGTAGAGCAGGATCGCCGGACAGCCGGCCTTACGTAGCTGCGCCTGCACGCGCGCCAAACGGTACGCCCTGACATCGGACATGGGCATGCGATCACTTCCGTCGTGTGTCATAGCTCCAACACCAGATCGGACGTCGCACGGCTGCAGCACAGCAGCCTGAAGCCTTTGGCGACTTCCCTGTCGCGTATCCCGCCGTTGTGCTGCATGTCGACGTTGCCTTCGAGAAGTTTCGTTTTACAGGTGCCGCACACGCCCCGGCTGCACGACGAAGGCACCGCAACGCCGGCCTTTTTCGCCGCGCCGAGCACCGTTTCCGTCGCGCTCATCGTGAACGATCTGGCGGAGCGGGACAGCTTGACCGTGTACGTCTGGTGACTCACAGCGTTCGCAACCGATGACGCCGGCTGCGCGAGGTCAGCGCCGATGTCGAAACTTTCCTGGTGATAGCGCGCCGGATCGTGACCACCTTCGCGAAGCATCTGCCTCACCACGCTCATGTATCCCGCTGGACCGCACGTGTACACCTCACGCTCCGCAAAATCGGGAATCCACTTCGCCAGAAGCGCCAGACTGAGCCGGCCCGTCGGCCCTCTCCAAGCCACCTCATCGCCAATGCCTTCGCACACGAAGAACAGACGCAGGCCCGGTGACAGTGCCGCGAGTCTGTGCAGCTCGTCGCGAAAGACGATATCGGCGGGCGTTCTTGCGCTATGCACGAACGCGACATCACGGTCAAGGCCAAGATCGATGCTCGCGCGCATCATCGACATCAACGGCGTGATGCCCGACCCCGCCGACAGATACAGCGACTTCGTCGCGTATGCCCCCGTCGGTGTAAACGCGCCTGAAGGTCCATAGGCCTGCAACTGGCTGCCCGGCTTCATGTTGTCGTGAAGCCAGTTGGACATCACGCCGCCCGGAACCCGCTTGACCGTGATGGACAGCAGCCACGGACGCGTCGGCGGCGACGAGATCGTATAGCAGCGCTCGACCGTTTGCCCGTTTACATGCGTCGACACCGTCAGGAATTGCCCCGGCTCAAACCGCACGGGCAAGCCGTCGCCGGTGCGGAACTCGAAGCTCTTCACATCATGTGTTTCGTCGATAACGCGGCAACACGTCAACATCTGCCGCTGGTTGCTTGGCCAAACCTTGCCGAAGCTCTCCCAGGTGCTGCCAGCTCCGAAGCAATCGGGCACAGGGTCGAATACCCGTTCAACAGAATTCATCGCTGTCACCGTGCTCAGATGCCGTGCGCGCTCAAACGCGCTGCATACCAGCGCGAGAACTGATCCACATAGGTTTCCGTGAACGGCGAGAACATACCCGGCGTATAAGCCGGGTCCTGCGTGCCTTCATGCGTGATTTCGACAAGATGTTTGTCTTGCGTGTTAGTCGCGATCCACACCTCTGTCAGGTCCGACACGTTGTAGTCGACGCCTTCCACCGCATCCGCGTGGACGAGCCACTTCGAGCGCACCAGCGTCTTGTCCGGCGCAAGCGGAATGATGTAGCTGATCACCGCGTGGTCGCTCATCACGTGCGTCCAGGAATTGTGCGTCCAGAGATGCATGTCGCCGAGATCGCGGCGCTGCAGATTGCCGAGCAAACGGGTGCTCGCCACCCGGGTGCTGAGCGTCTGCGATTCGCCGTTGCCTGCAATGACCAGTTGCTGCGTCCTGAACTGGGTGACAGCATCCTCATCGAGCCGCTCGACAGGAGCGCTGACAAACCCGTCCTGCTCCCAGCTCGCCTGGCACGCGGCGTTGCGCGCCTTGTACTCGTCTAGCGCTCGCAGCGCTTCCTCGTTCAGAGTGTCGGGACAAAAACCGAAGTCTTCGGGAAGAAACGACGCCGTCAATTCCGGATGCGTGCCCGCGCAGTGATAACACTCCCGGTTGTTTTCGATGACGAGTTTCCAGTTGCCGTTCTCGATGATTTCCTGCTCGAAAGCGATCTTTGTATTCCGCAGGTCATACGGCGCGAAACGCGGCGTCATCGTTTCTTCGAGCTTCGCAATGTCTTCCGGCGGATCAGCGGCCAGGCACACGAAAATATGCGTGCCGACGATCTTCGTATGCACCGGCATCAGGCCGCGGCATGTCGAATCGAAGTCCTTACCCATGTGCGATGCGTGGCGCAGGCTGCCGTCGAGATCATAGGTCCACTGGTGATACGGACACACCAGCATGCCGACAGTCGACTTCCCTACCTCCTTCAGACGCGCGCCGCGATGCCGGCACACATTCCTGTAAGTGCGCACGTTCTCGTCGTCATCCCGCACGATGATGATCGACGCCTTGCCGATATCGACGACAGACACATCGCCCGGTTCCGGCACATCCGCCGTGACGCCGACGAGAATCCAGTGCCTGTGAAAAAACACCTTGATGTCCGTCTCGAACACGTCCTGGCGCCCGAACAGCTCGCCGGGCATGCCGTGACCCGACTGACGGCTGCGGATCAATTCGCCATGAGTTTTGCATTGCGTTTCGGACATCGCCTTCTCCAACGTTCAGGGGATGCAGGAACTCGCCATGTTCCTGCGATAAACCCAGTATTGGATTGACGAAAAAGTGCGTCAACGCGCTTTATTTTCGGTCTGGCATTACTCTGGATTATGCGAGCGTATCCTGCCGGAGCCATTCGATCAGACTGTCGATGGCGGGCGTCATGGTACGTCCGTGCGGCACGACGATGAAGTACGCATCGTTCGTCTTGAGCGACGCGACAGGCAGCCTGACGAGTTCGCCGGCATCGATGAGATCGTGAACGAGCCGCCCCCAGCCGAGCGCCACGCCCTGGCCGTAGCGCGCCGCCAGGATCGCGTCCGTATAGAGGCTGCAGCGCAACGCGAAGTTCAGCCGCAGCGGACGCAGGCCGACGGCATTGAACCATTCCTCCCATCCCATCCAGCCTTCCGACGTCGAATCCGATTCGATCAGCGCCACATTCGCCACGTCCTCCAGCGATTCAGGCATGCCGTACGACGCCAGCCACTTCGGCGAGCACACGGGAAAGACTTCTTCGTCGAATAGCAAGCTTGCCGTGCCGTCGCTCCATCTGCCGTTGCCGAACCGGACTGCGACGTCGATCTCCTTATGACGCAAGTCGGCCGTGAACATCTGCGTGGAAAGGCGAAGCTGAAGATTGGGATGCGCGTCCTTGAGCGACGTGAGACGCGGCAGAAGACGAAAATGCGAGAACGCCGAGGTGGCCGCCAGCACCAGTTCCTGTTGCACGAGTCCGCTGGAGAGCCGGTCGAACACGCCGGCGATTTTCTGCATCGACTCCGCGACGACGAGATACAGCGCCTCGCCTTCTTCCGTCAGCGCAATCGAACGGTGCAGACGATGAAAGAGCCGCACGCCGAGCGTGTCCTCGATAAACTTCACCTGCCGGCTGACAGCGGCCTGCGTGACGCCGAGTTCATTCGCCGCGACCGTGAAGCTCCCAAGGCGCGCAACCGATTCGAACTCGACGAGCGCAGTCATTGAAGGAATAACACGCCGGTATCCTTTGGTGCCTGCGTTGGGCGGTTTCATTTCGAGTCTCGGGTCAAATAGCTCGTTGTCTGTTCATTCGGCGCTGATCGTCGTCACGGGTACCCATTTCGCGTTCTTCACCTGATAAAGCGTCGATGTCGGATGCTTGAGATCGCCATATGCATCGAATTCGATTTTCCCCGTGATCCCATCGTATTGCGTCGTGCGCAGCGCCGGCATGAACACCTCAGGTTTGGCGGAGTTCGCCTGCTTCATCGCGTTGATGGCCACCCAAGCGCAGTCATACGCGAAAGGCGCGTAAGTCAGTGTGTCCGCACCGAAGCGCCTCTTGAACTTCTCAGCGAAGGCCTTGCCTTGAGGCAGCGATTCGACGGGGCGCCCATATTCCCACGCCATCGCACCTTCGGCGGCACTGCCCGCAACGCTGGTGAAAATACTATCGGCAATACCGCCACTGCCGACGAACTGCGCGTGCATGCCGAGCTGCTTCATACGCTTCGTCAACAATGCCGCCTGATTGTTCAGTCCAGCGAAGTACAGCAGATCGGCATTCGCCGCCTTGATGCTCGTGAGTTGCGCGTTGAATTCGACAGCCTTGTCATTGGTGAATTCCGATGCAACGATCCGGCCACCCGCCGCCTGCACCGCCTTCCTGAATTCGTCCGCTGCGCCCTGGCCGAATGCCGTGCGGTCGTCCATCACGGCAATGCGTTGTGCCTTGGTGACGCTCACCGCGTACTTCCCGGCATTGCCGGAGTTCTGCGCATCGGTGGCGATGATGCGAAACACGTTTTTCAGGCCTTGCCGCGTGATGGCAGGATTCGTCGCGGCTGGGTCGATCAACGGAATGCCAGCCTTGGCGAAAATCGGCGATGCGGGCAGCGCGACGCCCGAGTTGTAGTAGCCGACCACCGCCACCACACCGTCGTCCACCAGTTTCTGCGCGACCTGCACGCCGATGCGCGGGTCACCCTGATCGTCGACAGAATCGAGTTCGAAGCGCACGTCCTGGCCGCCCAGCTTGATATGCTGCGCGTTCGCCTCTTCAATCGCCAGGCGCACGCCGTTCTCGATGTCCTTCCCGTTCGCCGCGCCATTACCCGTCAGCGGTGCGGACACACCTATCTTCACGACTTGCTTTGCACTGCAGACGTGGCTCGAAAGCGTCAGCGCGACGGCAGTCAGCGCGAAAGCGCAAAACCTGCGTGAAGTATTGAGCATGGTTCTACTCCTGTCGCTGGCGTGTCACGCGTCGCCGGGTTCTCAACCCGGTGCGCGGGAAACGATCGTCGAGCCAGTGTGCGCGACCACCAGCACCGTGCAGCCTTGCGCAGATGACGTGCTATGCCGCGAGCCCGCCGCGTAGCACACCGTGTTTCCTGGAAGGAAGTCGGTTTTGTCGTCGTCGGTGAATACGCCGTCGAGAATCATCACGAGTTCTGTCGAGTCGTGCTGATGCTCGAACGAGCGCGCGCCCGGCTGCAGCCGCATCCAGTAGCTGCTCCACGCGCCGCCTTCGTCTTCGGCAACGGGAATCCAGAAGAAGCCGGGCAGCAACGTTTCGCCGATTTTCATCGGGTGCCAGTCGCGTTCGTCGATCGAATACCAACGGCGCGGACCTTCGACCTTCAGGCCGAACAGCACCATTTCATCACCCAGTTGTGCTGTCGTCATGTCGTATCGTTCCTTGGTCGGGTTGTACGTGGTCGCCGTGTGCGGGTCAGCTTTCGGCCAATCATCCACGGCGCGACCTGAATGCCGCAGCTCGCGCGCACCGGCAAGAGCGATTCCTCGACGATAGTCCACGAATAGCGCACGGGCCGACTCATGTGCCTGTCCCAATACACTATTTCGTCGTCGCTTCGGCTTCGACGCTGCGCCATTCGCCCATCATCGCGCGGACTTCTTCGCCAAGCCACTCGCGGAACTGTAGATACTCTGGCCGCAGCTTCGCATTCTTGTGCGTGATCAGATAGTGATGGCGATCGTTGAATTCGAGCGCATCCTGCACGGGCCGCAACAGCCGGCCCTGTTCGACCTGGCGATGCACGAGGTGATGCCAGCCGAGCAACGTGCCTTCGCCTGCCTCCGCCTGCGCGACGAGCAGCCGGTAGTCGTTGCTCTGGAATTGGTCGTTCTCGACCAGCCGGTCCGAGCCGTCGCCTTGCTGGAACCAGTTGCGCCACACGCGCCAGTCGACATGCTCGCAAACCTGGGCGCGGCCCAGCAGCGAAAGATTCAAGGTGGGATGCGACAGCAGATCCAGCGGCTTCAACTGTCTCGCATGGAAATGCCGCTCGTGAAACGACGGACTGCACACAGGATACACCACGTCGTGAAAGAGCGGTTCAATCTCATACTCCGGCTCGCGCGGCGGATTCTTCGTGATGATCATGTCGGGTTCCATGAGCTCGTCCAGCTCCATGAAATGCTCGGTGACCATCACATGCAAACGGATCTCCGGAAAGCGCTTGCGAAACGCCGGTAGTCTGAACGACAGCCATAGCGCCGAGAACGTATGCGACACGCAGATCGTCAGCGCATGCCGGTCCGTGCGGCGCACGGCTTCGGCCGCTTCGGCGATATTCATGATCGACAGATAGGACGCGTTGTACAGAATGCGCCCGGCGTCCGTCAGCGCGATATGCCTGCCCGTCCGCTCGAACAGAGCGACGTCCAGCGAATCTTCCAGTTCCTTGATCTGCCGGCTGATGGCGGCCTGGGTAACGCACAGCACTTCAGCGGCCTGGGTGAAGCTTTCATAGCGGGCGGCCGTGACGAAGCAGCGCAACGCGCGCAGAGAAGGCATCTGCGCGAGCAGTCGGTCGGCGAACAACTGTTTCTTTTGCATGGCTTTCACCTGTGAAGCGGATGCGCAATGCGGCCGCGGCGCGCCGGGCCGTCAGTGCCCGCGCAAAAATAGTGTGCGATTCTTCCCCGCAACTGGCAATGGCGGGCAACCCGAGTGCGCCAGGGCGTCTGTTGTTGCGCTTTTGCCTTCCGGCTGCGTCTGATGATTATCCGCTTGCGGCATGCGCAGTACGCATTCGAAGCGCTGGCTCCGTTACGCGCGCCGGCGGATGCGCCGCAACACACCGTCGAGCGCCTCGCTGTAACACGCGTAAGCGCCACGGCGCGAAAGCTCGGCGTGCACCTGCTCGTTGATGCCGCCCGGTGTCATGGAATGCTTCACCATCGCTGAAAACGGCTGGTCGGTGCGTGTCGTGTCGTGGGCAAGCCCCACACAGTAGCCGGACAAGAATGCACGCGCGTCGGCATAATCGAGTCCCTGCTGCACGAGCCACGACGCGTGCGTGTCGAGCACCGCGTAGAAGCTCGCCATCGTCGCCGTTACGGCGGATAGCGCATCGAACTTGTCTTCGCTGTCCACTTCGACGGCTTCGCCTAGCGGCGCGAATATCGCCCTGGCAACCTCGTCGGCGGGACAGATCGCCGTGCTGCCTTTGCCCTCGGCGACAGCAGGCAGCGGCACGGCGCGCGCGATCTTGCCGCCCGTGCGGACAAGACCGCGCAACCGCTCCAGCGGAACGCCCGCCATGAAGCTGATTACATGGTGACGCCCGTCGAACTCGAGGTCACTCAACACTTCTGACGCGATTTGCGGCACAACCGCAAGACACACGATGTCCGAACGCTGAAGAACTTCCTGATTGCTCGAACAGACGTGAATACGCCCGTCGCGCGTCGCCAGTTCCGCCGCCGTTTGTGCGTTGCGCGGCGTCAGCGATAGCCGCTCGAACGGCACGCCGAACCTGAGCATGCCTGTCACGACCGCCTGAGTGATCGTGCCCGTTCCAATAAAGCCTAGTCGCATGGAGTTTCGCGTTGAGTTGTGAGAAAACCCGGCCTGAGCGGCCGGGTTGGCGTTCGTGTTCAGCCAGTCTAGTCGAGCTTCAGCCAGGTTGTCTTCAGCTCGCAGTACTGGTCGTGCGCATAGACCGATTTGTCGCGTCCGCCGAAGCCCGATTGCTTGAACCCGCCGAACGGCGTGGACAGATCGCCCTCGCCGAAGCAGTTCACCGTGACCGTGCCCGCGCGAATCCGCGCCGCGACCTTGTGCGCGTTGTTGACGTTATCGGTCCACAGCGAAGCGGCGAGACCATAGCATGAGTCGTTCGCGATCCGCACAGCGTCATCCACATCGGCATATTCGATGAAGCAGACCACGGGGCCGAACACTTCTTCGCGCGCGATGCTCATTTCCGGCGTCACGTTGTCGAAGATGGTCGGCTCGACGAACCAGCCACCCGACGCCGCGCGCGTGGCCTTGCCGCCGCACACGACGCGCGCCCCTTCCGCCTTCGCCTTTTCGATGTGCGCGAGCACCTTTTCAAAGTGCTTCTGCTCGATCAGCGACCCGAGCTTGACATCGGGGTCGAGCGGATCGCCCGTTTTCCAGCCTTCGAGTACTGCCTGCACTTTTTCGAGCAAGCTCGTTTTCAGCGAAGCAGGAACCAGGATGCGCGAGCCCGCGCTGCAGTTCTCGCCCATGTTCCAGAATGCAGCGGCGACGGCCTGCTCCGCAATGGCATCGAGATTCGCGACATCGGGCAATACGACTTGCGGATTCTTGCCGCCGCATTCGAGCACCACGCGCTTCAGGTTCGTGTCCGCCGAGTAATGCAGAAACCGTTTGCCCGTTTCCGTCGAACCGGTGAAAGCCACGAGATCGACGTCGGCATGGCGGCCCAACGCCTGCCCCGCGCTTTCGCCGAAGCCCGTCACCACGCTAAACACACCCGCCGGCACGCCCGCTTCCTGTGCCAGATCGGCGATGCGCAGCGTCGACAGCGATGTCTGCTCGGCGGGCTTCACGACCACGCTATTGCCGACCGACAGCGCCGGGCCGATTTTCCACGCGAGCATCAGCGCCGGAAAATTCCACGGCAATACCGCACCGACGACGCCAATCGGCTCGCGCGTAATCATGCTGACCACGCTCGCGCCCGACGGCGATAGCGCGTCATAACGCTTGTCGGTGACTTCCGCATGCCAGCGGATGCACGCGGCCGACTCGGGAATGTCCAGTCCCATGCATTCGCTGATTGGCTTGCCGGCTTCGAGTGCTTCGAGCAGCGCCAGTTCTTCGGCGTTCTCGTCGATCAGTTGCGCGAGGCGCAGCAGCACGGCCTTGCGCTGCGCAGGCGCGGCCTTCGACCACACGCCAGACTCGAATGCCTCTCGTGCTGCAGTGACTGCACGGTCGATATCCTTCGCGTCGCACTTCGCGATATCGGCGAGTACTTTTCCCGTCGAAGGATTGAGCGTCGCGAACGTCTCATTCGACGCCGCGTTTGCACGTTCTCCCGCGATAAAGGCTCTGCCGTCGAGCGACAAGGCGTGCGCTTTCTGCGTCCATTCCTGATACGTCATCATGTCCTGTCCTCACAGATTTAAAGCTCGGCTCCCGCCGAAAATTCCTTCACCCAGATAGCCGCCGACACCGCAACATCGGCAATCGGCCGCACGGGCAGCGAACGCGGATGCGGCTGATTCAGAAGCTGACGCACGAGATCACTGGACTGACCGAGCGCGTATTCGGCGATCAGCTTGCCCGAAGCCGAACCGCGGCTGAGACCCAAGCCATTGCATCCGACTGCTTCGAACACGCCGTCGGCCCTGCGCCCGAACAGCGCGCCGTTGTTCGCCGATAGACACAACGGACCGCCCCACGTGTATTCGAGTTCGACGTCCTTCAGCATCGGAAAGCGCCGGTCGAACGAGCGTTGATGCAGACTCTTCGCTTTCGCGAGATCCGCTTGCGAGACTTCGAGGTTCGGCCGGAACGCGAAGTGATTGCGCACACAGATGCGATCGGTGCCCAGACGTCGCACGGTCGAACCCATCGGGTCGGCGGGAATCAGCGCCCATGAACGCGTGCCGCCTAGCCGCTTCACTTCGTCAGGATTCATCACGCGCGTCATCGATGCGAACGTGTAGACGGGCAGCAGTCCGTTCGGATGTCCGCCGAACGTCGCTGCGTACGCATTGGTGCAGAGAATCACGCGCTTCGCAAGGATCTTGCCGCCCGCGAAGGTCAACACCTTCGATAGCCCGTCGTCCTCGATGCGCTTCACTGCACTGAGTTCGAACACCTGCACGTTGTCGGGCAAAGTCGCGGCTAGGCCGCGCATCAACGCTGCGGGCTGCACCGTGCTGCATCCCGGCGTGAACAGCGCGCCTTCATAGAAGTCCGTGCCCGTGACCTTCGCGATTGCGGCCTTGTCCAGCCACTCGAAGGCTTCGTCGATTCGCTCCAGCCCTTCGGCAAAATGCGCGAGCGCCGCATGTCCCTTGCGATTCACCGAAGCATGAAATTTCCCGTCGTCGCGCCAGTCGCATTCGATCATGTGCTCCTTCACCACCGAACGCACATAGTCGATACCGTGACGCTGGAAGCGCACATCCGCCTTGTCCGCTTCCACGCTGCGCGAATAGCTCTCGCTGCTGATGTCGTGCGGCAGATCGACGAAGAAGCCGGAATTGCGCCCAGCCGTCGTGCGCCCGATGCGATCCGCCTCGACGAGCGCAATCGACGCATTGGGCGCAAGCTCGGCAAGCCGTCGGGCCGCGCACAAGCCCGTAATGCCGCCGCCGACCACGACCCAGTCATAGCGGCGTTCCGAGGACACCGCGACGACAGGCGAAGGCGGAGGCAGGCTTTCCCACCATCCGTTGACGCCGTCCGGAGCGGGAAACCGCGCGAATTCCAGTTTCGAGGCCATGCAGGTTTACTGGGCGTTGCGCAACAACGGGCGAACGAGCTTTGCAAACGTGCTGCGTTCTTCTTCATCGAGCGTGCCGAGCGGCGCGCGTGCAACACCGACGGGCGTGCCCGCCAGTTCGCAGCCATATCGAACGTACTGAATAAACTTGCCGCTGCGTTCGAGCAGTTCGAGCACGGGCAGCAATTGCGCCATCAACTGGCGGCCGGTCGTGAAATCGCCTTGCATCACGCAGGCATCGAAGAGCGCGGTGTGCGCTTCCGGCAGGAAGTTGGATGCGCCGCCCACCCAGCTCTTTGCGCCCCACACGAAGAATTCCAGCGCCTGGTCGTCCATCCCGCAGCTCAGCACCAGGCGGTCCTTGAAGTGCGTAGCGAGATGATGCAGATGCGAAATGTCGCCCGTGCTCTCTTTCATCGCGACAAAGTTGGAACGTTCGAGCAGTTTCGACAGCACGTCGTCGCCGATCGCCGTGCCTGTGCGCGCCGGGAAGTTGTACAGCATGACGGGCATGCCGAGGGCGTCGTCGACCTTCAGCAGATGGGTCAGCAGTTCTTCCTGGGTCGGTTGTGCGTAGTACGGCGCGGCGAGCAAGAGCGCGTTCAGGCCCGCACGCTTTGCTTCCTGACCGAGGCGGATCACTTCTTTCGTCGTCGTGGCGTTGATTCCCGCCGTCAGATACGTCTTGCCGCCCGCTGCTGCGGCGACGGTGTTGAAGGTTTGCACACGCTCGTCGAAACTCAACGCATAGTATTCGCCCGTGGTGCCGCCAATGCCGAAGCCCGAAACACTGCCCGCGAGATTCGCGGCGTGCCTGCCGAGCAAGACGTGATCAATTTCTCCGTCGGCCTTGAACGGGGTGACGAGCGGTGTATGGACTCCCTCGAAGCTCATTTCGGTTCTCTCTTGAGTAATTGCACTGACGGCGCGCGAAACTTCGTGCCGCGATTGATCCAGGCAGCGGCGTGGCCTATACAAGCGCCTCCGCATCCGAGTAGATGGGGAACTGGTTGCACAGGTCTCGCACGCGGCTGCGCACGGCGCGTTCCACCTGTTCATCGCCACTTGGTTCTCGTTCCAGTGCCGACAGCACTTCAAGAATCATCTGGCCGATCTGCTCGAATTGCGCTGTGCCGAAGCCGCGCGTCGTACCTGCCGGCGTGCCGAGGCGGATGCCCGACGTGACGGTCGGGTTCTCCGTATCGAACGGAATGCCGTTCTTGTTGCAGGTAATGCCCGCCCGCTCCAGCGCTTTCTCCGCCTGCGTTCCAGTCAGACCCTTCGAGCGCAGATCGACGAGCAACAGGTGATTGTCTGTTCCGTCCGTCACGAGGGTCACGCCACCCGACTTGAGCACGTTGCCGAGCGCCTGCGCATTGCGCAGCACCTGGTCGATATACGCAGTGAACTCAGGACGCAGTGCTTCGCCGAACGCAACCGCCTTGCCCGCGATCACATGCATCAGCGGACCACCCTGCAAGCCGGGGAACACAGCCGAGTTGATCTTCTTCGCGATGTCGCAATTGTTGGTGAGAATGAAGCCTCCGCGCGGTCCGCGAAGCGTCTTGTGTGTCGTCGATGTCACGACGTCGGCGAACTGAACCGGGTTCTCGTGCCGGCCCGTTGCGACGATGCCTGCAATGTGCGCCATATCGACCATCAGCAGCGCACCCACGCTATCGGCTATGTCGCGGAAGGCGGCAAAGTCCAGCGCGCGTGGATACGCCGAATAGCCCGCGATAATCAATTTCGGCCGATGCTCTTCAGCAAGACGGCGCACCTGGCCATAGTCGATGCGATACGTATCCGGGCTCACGCCGTACTGAACCGCGTTGAACCACTTGCCGGACAGTGCGGGACGCGCGCCATGCGTCAAATGCCCGCCCGCATCGAGCGACATGCCCATCACCGTTTCGCCCGGCTTGACGAGCGCGAGCATGACCGCGCCGTTCGCCTGTGCGCCCGAATGCGGCTGTACGTTGGCGAATTCCGCTTCGAATAACGCTTTGACTCGATCTATCGCGAGCGCCTCGACGCGATCCACATGTTCGCAGCCGCCGTAATACCGCTTCGACGGATAACCTTCTGCGTACTTGTTGGTCAGCACCGTGCCTTGCGCTTCCATCACGGCCGCCGACACAATGTTCTCGGAGGCGATCAATTCAATCTGCGTTTGCTGGCGGCGCAATTCCAGCGCAATCTCCGATGCGATAACAGGGTCGCGGCTGTGGAGCGTTTCTGCAAAAAAGCGCGAGTTCTCGTTCACGTGGTCACTCCGGGAAAAATCGTGAAGCATGTCGTACAAGACGGCACAAACCAGTTGATGCGATGCGGGATGCGGTGAGGCTTATTGCTGCAACCAGGCCTTCAGCTTTTCCGGATGTGCATCGACGAATTTCTTGGCTGCCGTTGCGTAGTCGTTCGTGCTGTTGCCTTCGAATTCGATCGCTTCGACGTCGGCGAGCGTCAGCTTGAAGTGCTTGAAGAACACGTCAGCACGGGGGAACCTGGTGGCGAACTGCTTCGATGCGAAAGCATGTACCTGCTCCTCGCCGCCCAGCGTGCCCTTCGGATCTTTCAGGTAACGCATCTGCCACTTCTGGAACAGCCAATGCGGGCTCCACACCGTCGCGACGATCCATTGCTTCGACTGATAGGCGCGCGACACGCCTGCGAGCATGCCCGCTTCGCTCGACGACTGCAGGTTGTAGCCGTTCAGGTCATATGCCTTGATGGCTTTCTCGGATGCCTGCATCAGACCGCCGCCTGGCTCGATGCCTTGAATCGTGCCGTTCAGTTTGCTCTTTACGTCGGGCTTCTCGAGGTCGGAAATGGTTGCAACCTGCGACTCGGGAATGTAGGCAGGCACCGCCCAGCCGTTCTTGCCGCCGGTGTAGATGATGCCGACGTCATCCATGTCGTTCTTGTACTTCGCGTAGTACGCGCCGTGCGTGACGGGCAACCATCCGCCGACCATGATGTCGAGGTCGCCGCGCGCGACGCCCTGGTACTGGATGCCGATATCCGCCTGCACGAACTGGGCGGGCTGCTTGAGGCTCGTTTCGAGCGCGTACTTGGCCACGTTGGCGACAGCGAGCACGTCTGCCCAGTTGGTGACCGCCATCTTGATCGGCTCGGCGGCGAGTACGTGGCCCGCGCCGACGCTCATCGCAACGACTGTCGACACAGTCAGCTTCGCAACCAGTGACTTGAACAGATTGATCTTCATACAGTACTCCTACGCGATTATGAAAATTGTCGAGAATGGACAGGCATAGCGGTGTGGTGTTCTGCTGCTTTACTTCGAGACGCCGGCGTGCAAGATATTCAGGTGCGCGCCGCGGCACCCGCGCCAGGCTTTGCGGTTCGCACACTGCTGCGTTTTGTCTTCTTTGCCTTCACGCCGAAGCTTTCCGTGAGACGGTCGAGCACAATGGCAAGCAGCACGACGCCCAATCCGCCCTCGAAGCCAATCCCGATGTCGAGCCGCTGGATACCGCTCAGCACGTATTCGCCCAGACCGCCCGCGCCGATCATCGACGCGACCACGACCATCGAGAGCGCCATCATGATGGTCTGATTCACGCCCGCCATGATCGACGGCAGCGCATTGGGCAACTGGATCTTCCACAGCAGTTGCGAATCCGTGCTGCCGAACGAGCGGCCTGCTTCCAGCAGTTCTTCGCGCACCTGGCGAATGCCGAGCGTGGTGAGACGAACGACGGGCGGCATCGAGAACACGATGGTTGCGATCACGGCCGGCACGCGGCCGAGTCCGAACAGAATGACGGCAGGGATCAGATAGACGAATGCGGGCATCGTCTGCATGAAATCGAGTAGCGAGCGCAGCACCATCTCAACACGCCTGTTTCGTGCGCCCCAGATGCCCAGCGGCACGCCGATCACAAGACTGAACACCGTGGCGGCGATCACCAGCGCGAGCGTCGAGACGGTCTGCGTCCAGAGGCCCATGTAGTGAATTGCAAGCAAGGCAATGCCGACAAAGATCGAGAACACAACACCGCGCCGCCACAACGCAAAAGCGACGAGAAACACGAGCATCGCCGCGAACGGAACGGCGGCGAGCCCGTCTTCCAGCAGCTTGATGACGGCACCCAACGCAGCGGAGAAAGCGTCGAATCCGCCGCGGAAATGCTGAAACAGAAAATTGACCGCGTTTTCCGCAAACTTCCCGATGACTGACGAGTTCATGCTGCTCTCCGTTCCATGACCTGCTTGAGAATCGTCCGGCATGACACGACGCCTGCCAGCTTGCCGGCCGTGTCGGTGACGGGTACGTCGTGTTCCTGGTTCAATGCGATCGTCGCGAGTTGATGCAGGTCCGCATCCAGCGAAACAGCGTTCATGTCCTTCACGAACGCGTCACGGATGGGATGAGTGCCCGACTTGTGCAGCGAAGCCGGCGTGACGCACCCTTGATATCGACCGGCTTCGTCGCAGACATAGCCGCATTCGACGCCGCTATCGATCAGCTGATTCAGGTAGCGAGCGGAAGGCGCGGCGACGTCGCACGAAATCAAGCCACGCTCAACTGTCGTCATCAGGCTCGACGCCTTCAGGAAACGCGACACGTCGACATTGCGGAAGAAGTCGCGCACATAGGCATCGGCGGGCGACTGGATCAGTTCGGCGGGCGTGCCGACCTGAATCAGACAGCCATCTTTCATGATGCCGATGCGGCCGCCGATCTTGATCGCTTCTTCGATATCGTGCGAAATAAACACGATGGTCCGTTGCTCTTCCTTCTGAAGCCGCAACAGTTCGTTTTGCATTTCAAAGCGGATCAGCGGATCGAGTGCGGAGAACGCTTCGTCCATCAGCAGCACGGAAGGATTCACAGCGAGCGCGCGTGCAAGGCCGACCCGTTGCTGCATGCCGCCGGACAGCTCACCCGGCAGCAGTTTTTCATAGGAACCGAGCCCGACGCGCGTCAACGCAGCGCGCGCGATGTCATAGCGTTGCGCTTTCTTGAGACCCGAGACTTCCAGTCCGTACGCGATGTTGTCGAGCACCGTGCGGTTCGGCAGAAGCGCGAACGACTGGAACACCATCGCCATCTTCTTGCGGCGCACCTCGCGCAGTTCGAGCGTCGACATGGGCGCGATGTCGCGGTCTTCGAGAATCACCTGGCCCGAGGTCGGTTCGATCAGCCGGTTGAGCAGGCGCACGAGCGTCGATTTGCCGGAACCGGACAGGCCCATCACGACGAAAATCTCGCCGGCCTTGACGCTGAGGCTCACTTGATTGACGGCAACCATATTGCCCGTCTGTTCGAAGATCTCGTTGCGGCCGAGACCTTGCCGGACCAGTTCGGCGGCACGCTCGGATTTGGGGCCGAAAATCTTCGACAGGTTCTTGACCGTAAGAATGTCGGTCCCAGAGATCGCGACGGACTTCGCCGCAGCGGAGAAGTTTTCCGCTCCGATCGCCCCCGGATGGATCACGCTGTCTGGCGCAAATGTCAGGTTTGGGGTCATTCTGTCATTCCAACAGGCAAGTTCAAGAAATTGGCGGCGCGCGTCGCGTATGTCTCGCGTGTGTCGTTGCGCGGCATCAGCGACTGCGAACCCGGGTTTCATTCACTCAATATGCCGCCTGTCTTCTGATTTACAGAAGATTTGTGCGTCACATCTGGCGAACGTCGGGCTTAATGCATGAAGTGCAGCGTATCAAGCCAATTTGCTTCAACCAGCTACATTTTCTGCGCTCTTTTCCATACCTCTGGTAATGGAAGGTGCCGGGGGTCGCGAATACGAGCAGCGGGTCCACCTCGAACGAGACACACGCTTCCAGATGGGACGGGGCTTTGCGGCCGATCGGGGCGAACAGCCGGCGTTGCGGTCGATGACGGCGGGCGGGCTCCTTCAGTTGGCTTTGTAGGGATAGTCCCAGGGCGGGGTCGAGCAAGAACGATCTTGTTTCGCCTGGCGACGCGAGCGGTCGCCCGATATCCTCGACCGAATGTTGGATGTCTGATAGTAAAAGACGTTCGAATGTCCGCTCCCCTCGACAAGTGAACGGCCGCTCATGGCGGGCGGTACGCGCTCGTGCAAACCGCCGGAACTTGCCATGGAGAATCCCAACGTCCTAACGGCGGCACGTTCATCGAACTGGTGCTTTCGTTTAGGGTTGTTCGATGCCTGCCATGGTCCGCAGGAATGTGAGCGCGCCACCGCGCGTTGCTGGCAGGCGTCGAACAAGCCTCGATGGAGGAAACCGCGGAGTGCTCCG
>NZ_CADIKK010000016.1 GCF_902859915.1 Paraburkholderia ultramafica | reverse complement strand
TAGCGGAGCGGTTTCGCTCAAAGAATTTTTAGCGAAGCGGGCGCGGATTTCGTGCCGTGCCTGCGATCACCCCGGTGCGCCGCTTCCGCTTCGCTAAAAATCCTCTGCCTTCGCGCCAGCGCCCTGGTACACATCACCGGAAAGCGGGAAGGTTTGAGTTTCGCCCGGGTTGACCATGCCGCCGTCTTCGAACGTGGCGGTCTTGCCGCCGCCCATCAGTTCCAGCGAGCTGAACGACACGTGATAAGGCGTCGGATTGCGGGCTTCGAGCGCCGCGTGATTACCGGTCTGGACCAAGCTCCAGGTAACCTGTGCCGGTGCATCGTCGGCACTGCCTTTCAGGCCTGTCGGACGGAAAAACAGCTTGATACGCGAGCGAAACGCCATTTGCAGCCGGTTGGCGCCGGCGTCGCTGGCAGCCGGCTTGGGCGGCACCTCGAGCACGTTGAGCCAGAACACCGATTCCCGGTCCTTCGGCAACGCCTCGCCGGTGTACAGGATGCGCAAGGTCTGTCCCTTGCCGGGATCGATGCGCGCAACCGGCGGGGTGACCGTGAAGGGCACCTGGATGGATGAGGGCGAGGCTTTCGGATCGCCTTTGTCCAGCCAGATCTGCGTCAACGCCGGGGACTTGCCCTCGTTGGTCAGCTTGATGGTCTGTTCGGCGTCCTCGGCGTGATAGATGACCCGCGTACCGGCGACGACAACGGAAGCCTGTGTCTGCGGCGCGGCAGCAAGCCCCAGCGCGAGTACACCGGCAGTCAGAAAGGTCTTGATCGCTTGATTCATGGCAATGACGGGTCAGATAAAAAGGGAAAAGCAGGAAGAAGCGCGGAGAGAGCCTGGACCCGCTCCGCGAGACTGCACCTACAGCAAACCGATTACTGGTAAACGATGTCGTACAAAACGCTCGAATTGGCCGCACCGGCCGTTGCGACACCTGTCGCCACGTATTGCGCGTCGTAAGACAGCGTGGCCGCGCCACTATTGAGGGCAACCGCCTTGGAGTTTTGCGACGCATCGGCAAAACCGGCCTTGATCGACGAACCATCCGAGTGGTTCAGCAAGCCGATCTGAACGTTGGTCGCGCCGCCCGGATTCAGAATCAGGTTGCCTGTGGTGGCATCAGTCGTAGAGCCCGATTCAAAGAATGCGTGGACGTTGCCTGTCCCCGGTGTGCAACCCGTCAGCACAATATTGAAAGGAGTACGGCCGGCAGTCTGCCCTGCGGAGGACAGCGCCGACGCCGACACCGTCGGCAGCGTCACGGTAAAGTCACCTGCACCGCTGCCACCATTGATCGTGCAGGTCTGGGCGGTGATGGAGCCGTTAAAGGTAATCGTGCCGTCGGAGGCATGAGCAGTCATCGGCAAAGCCGCAACCATCGCAAGCGTTGCAGCGAACGCTCCGAAACGATTGATTTTCATCATTAATCCTGTGACTCGTTTTGAATGTGTTAGAAAAGGAAATAAATAAGCAGAGTTTCCAGATACCTTCTGCCGGAACCACTAGCCTCAAAAATCACGCGGCCCCTGCAATGCAGCGACGAAGGTAGGCATCCTGACGGAATACTCCCGGAGACGACGCAGGCCAGACCAAGGAGTAAGCCAAAGACAGATCAAATATCCCCGGCCAACTAGGGCTAGTATCTCAGTCAAGCGAAATGCTGAATATGGGCCCAGTCCTAATCAAGGAGCATTTTTTAATGAGATATGAACCCGGACAGACCGTGCTTCTAACGACTTGCAAACATCACGGAGCGCGCGGATTGCTGATTGTTCATTGAATTTTCATGCATCTGAATGAACACAGGCGCTCTGTCTCAATAAAAGACCTGAATTGAACAGAATTTGTACAGTCAGTTATCCTCATATTTACAACCAATAGAACTGGCGGTTTCTAGGCGGACGAGCGACCGCCGCGATTGAACGTCATCTAAGTTTTACGATCATATCCATCACTTCGATGCTGGCCATATTCGGCATGCAGATGAATCCATTCACGCCCGCGGTGCTGCACACGATCGTGAAAAGAAAGTAGAGAGAAAAGCTCTTTTCAGATCACTCTGATATTCACACCCGACTCCCCATGCCTACCTTATTTAAAGTTATCGAGAGTAGACACGATGGAGGAAGCCACCCCTACCGTGTGGATCTCTTTCGCCTCACCCATTTCCTCCAAAAAATGTATAGCTTCTCCCGTAGCATGGAAGGTCGAACCCTGCCGAACAAAACCGCTGCCGAGCAGGTAGAGGTCCTGTTTGGCTCGGTGACGCCGAGCGTCCTCGCCGGCGCGCTTCTCTCGGTCATGCTGGTTTCCGCGAATTATCGCCTGGGCTTTCTGAATCTCTCCAGGGGTCTCGGCTGGATTGCCTACATCGCTGTCTGCGCAAGCAGCCATATCGCGCTTCGCTGGTTCTATAAACGCTCGGATTCGTCCCTTAGCAGATGGCGATACTGGGCGATATGGTTCACCGCCATCAGTCTCGCCGAAGGCGTCGGCTGGGGATGGGCCGCCGTCGGACTGGCCACGGACGGCGGCTTTGAAGCGGCGTGTCTGACGGTCATTCCAACGCTCGGTCTTGCCGCTGGTTCCATTCCGGCCTACAGCCCCTATTTGCCGGCATTTCTCGCACTGTTCCTGCCAGCAACGGTTCCTTACGCGCTCGTCAGCTTCGTATCGAACAGCGAGATACAGCGGCTCTCCGCGCCGATGGCGCTGCTCTTCACCTGCGTGGTCGGGGGGCTCGGGTTGTTGTCGAACCGGGCTCTTCGACAGCGCATCGGCCTGAAGATCAGAACCGAGGAGCTCGCCGTAGACCTGAGCCGTCAGAAGGAAATCGCAGAAGAAGCCAACCGTGCCAAATCCAGTTTTCTGGCGGCGGCCAGCCATGACCTGAGACAACCGGTCCACGCGTTGAGCCTGTTTGTCGGCGCGCTTCGGCAGATTCCACTGCCGCCCAATGCCGAGCGCCTCGTCGAGCAGATCGACGCCTCCACCACGGCAATGGACAGTCTCTTTGCCGCGATGCTGGATATCTCCCGGCTCAATGCGGGCGTGATGGCGGTCCATCGCCGTCCGTTCGCGATCGGCTCGATTCTCGAGCGCGTCTGTCTCGACTATGTCGGCGAAGCAGCGGCCAAGGGCATCACGCTCACCTGCGTGCGCTGCAGCGCCATCGTCGATTCCGATCCGACACTCATCGAACGCATCGCCCGCAATCTGCTGGCGAATGCGGTTCGCTATACGGACTCCGGACGAATCATCGTTGGGTGCCGGCGCAGGCAGGGCCGCGTCGTGATGCAAATCTGGGATACCGGTCGCGGGATCCCACACGACAAGCATGAACGCATATTTCTGGAGTACTACCAATTCGGCAATCTCGAGCGTGACAGGGAAAAGGGCCTTGGGCTCGGCCTCGCGATTGTGCGCCGCCTGGCGGACCTCCTTGGATGCACGCTAGCCCTGCGTTCGGAACCCGGCCAGGGATCCTGCTTCGAGTTGTCGATAGCACAGGCAAACAGCGCCGCGACACCGTCCGAAGTCTCGCCCGGTGTGCTCCGTAGCACGCCTGCAACGGGGCTGGTCGTGGTGATCGACGACGAACAGGCGATTCGCGCGGGCATGTCGAGCCTGCTAACCGGGTGGGGCTACGAGGTAGTCGCGGCGGGTTCCGCTAACGAGGCCATTCAGCTTCTCTGCGCGCATACCGTACAGCCTGATCTGCTGATCTGCGACTTTCGTCTGCGTGACGGCGAAAACGGCATCGAGGCGATCGAACAGTTACGCGCCGAGTACAACGCAGACGTGCCTGCAATGCTGATCACCGGCGATCTGGCAGCCAACCGTCTGCTCGAGGCAAAAGCCAGCGGACTCGCGCTGCTGCACAAGCCGGTGCCCAACGGCAAATTGAGAGCCGCGATCACCCATCTCATTGCCACCGGCGCGGAGATCCCCTGACGGGGATCAGATCAGGCCCGCCTTGCGGCCTGCGGCTGCCGCCTGAGTCCGGTTGGCAACCTTCAGCGCCTTGAAGATCGCCGTGATGTGAGCTTTCACCGTCTTCTCCGACAACCCCAGGCCGGTAGCGATTTTCTTGTTCGGGCAGCCATCGCCGATCAACCGCAATACCTCTATCTGGCGTTGAGTCAACACCGCGATGCCCTCCTCCTGTGCCGCCGACGCAGGCGCAAGCACCGTTGCCGGCGCATCGATGCCTGCATCAAGAACGAGCGTCGGCACATACAGCTCGCCGTTGAGCACGAGCTTGATAGCAGAAAGCAACGCGTACCGGCTCGATGATTTGGGCACGTAGCCGAGCGCTCCATGAGCAAAGGCGTCACGCGCGTCGTGTGGATCCTCCGATGACGAAAGCATGATGACGGGCAGTTCCGGGCGAAGTTCCGCGACCTCCGTGATCACCTGCAGACCGCCCGCGCCGGGCAACATCAGATCGAGCAGAACGACGTCAAGATCCGCATGTTCATTGACCAGCATCAACGCTTCGGCACCGCTGCCGGCCTGCAGCACAACCGCATCCAGCGAGTCTTGCGTGAGCAACGCGGAAATCCCGTCTCTGAAAACGGGATGATCATCGACGATCAGTATTTTCATAGCGGTGACCATGGCGGGTAAGCGATTGTGACAGCAACGGCGAGGCCGCCCGCTCCCGATTCAAACTATCGAAACGACAATGACGACGCGCATTGCAAGGACAGGAAACGTCCCATTTTCCTGCTGCGTTTCTGTGGATCACACGACGTCCTAAGTCTTCTGTCCAATTTACTGTCGGCTTTTAACGGAGGAATCTTGATGGCAGGCGTTGCACGAGACAGCTTCGATCGAACAGATAACGGATCGGGAAAAGCCGCTGCCAGCGTACAGCATCTGGTTATATCGAAAAAGTCTTACATAGACGCCGTCCAGATTTCTGACTATGTCGACACCGGAATACCCGCTGAACCGCACTGTCAATTTGCCAAAGCGGTGCGGCTTCTCTTCATCACGCGGCCCGGGCAGAGGGTTCCTTTAACGTGACGCAACCGCAGGGAGACAATCCCCATGTTTCTGAAAATCGCAAACAACGCGCGGCCCAGTATTCGTGCCTGCTCAAGACGGTGCACTCATCAACATCATGCGACGGTCGATCAAACGACAGATTCAACACTGGACGTGAGGATCGTCGTGGCGGACGATCATCCGCTAATTCTGTTCGCCGTCACTGAGGCGCTTAAAATCGCGCCACCGCTCAAGGTCGTGGCGGCTGTCCGCTCCGGCAAGGAACTGCTCGCGACGCTCGAAACGCAGCCTTGCGAACTCGTCGTCACTGACTTCTCGATGCAGCCGACGCAAGCCGACGACGACGGCCTGCCGCTCATCCAGCGCCTGCGGCATCTGCATCCCGACCTGCCCGTCGTCGTATTCACGATGCTGACCAACGGCAGCATCCTGCACCGGATCACGCAGATGGGCGTAGCCGGCATCGCCAGCAAGCAAGACAGCGTGACTACGCTGGTGAATATCTGTGCGGACGCGCTGACCGGAAAGCGAACGGTGCTGTCGCTCGAGGTCACGAAGCGGCTCACGCGCGCAAACATCACCGCCGATGCCTTCCACAGCAGGCAACCGCTATCGCCTCATGAGTTCGAAGTGGCGCGCCTGTACGGTCTCGGGATCTCGGTGACGGAGATCGCCCAGCGGCTGAACCGTTCGGTGACGACTGTGGCGACACAAAAGCGTGCCGCGATGCGCAAGCTTCACATCGAGACGAACGCCGATCTGGTCAGATTCGTCACTGACGTGATGCTGTCCAGAGCGAGCGATATTTCGCAGCCTATGGAGGCCGAGATGGCATGAGCCACGAAGTCTGAAAAAGCAATCTGAAGGGCGAGCGCCACGTATATCGGATCGTGGCGCTGCTGCTGATCCTGCTGCAATACGAAGGCATGTATGCAGCGGGCGGCGGTGGCGCGGGTGCGATGGATTCGGGCTACACGTGACCGGCCGCGGCGGGCTGCCGCGCGGTGCCCGGAATTTGCGCCCAGTGTCCCAACCAGAACCGTCTAACGCTGCGTGTCATACAACCGATCGGGAACGAACAGCGCGGTGACGCCGCTTAAAAAGAAAACCCCGCCGACCACCAGGAAACCGGTGCCGATAGAAAACTGGGTGGCCATCGTGCCGGGGAAACAAGGCGTGGCGTGGCTGCGCAAGGAGACCGGACGCGGCGTCCGCGTCACCGTCCTCACCAATTCGCTGGCGGCGACAGACGTTGCGGCTGTCCATGCCGGATACCAGCGCTATCGCAAGGATCTGCTCGATGCGGGCGTGCATCTGTACGAGTTGAAACCCGCTGCGTCCGAAGACCCGCAGCAAAAAAAGACGTCGATGCTGGGTTCGTCGAAAGCCTCGCTGCATGCAAAGACCTATGTGTTCGACAAGTCCAGCATCTTCATCGGCTCGATGAATCTCGACCCGCGATCGATCACCTTGAATACGGAAATCGGCGTCTATTGCGAGAGCAGCGCGCTCGCCTCGCAGGTGGTGAACGGACTCGAACCGAAGCTCGACCAGATTGCGTGGCGTCTTGAAGAACGCCCTAACGCAAACGGCACAGTGCGGATTGTCTGGATCGACACCCATGCGGACGGAACGGCAACGGAGATCGACGAGCCGGGAGTGTCAGGTCTCAAGCGCATTGGAATCTGGTTCCTCGGGCTGTTGCCGATCGAATCGGAGCTGTGACGCGTTGGCGATCAGCAGCAGCGCGGCGCCGGCGAACCCGCTCGCGATATGTTTCAGCGCATGACCCGCGAACAGGTGACCCGTTAGCGCCCATATCTGCCAGTCGAACGTTTCAAAGACCTTCGCGATTGCGTAGAAGAAGATGACCATCGACCATCCGAACAGTGCATCGACCTTCCGAGTGACGGTCATGACGACGACAGCGGCGAGTCCGCCGAACTGCAAAATCGCATAGGGCCACAGGCTGTTGAATGCGAGCCAGTATCCAATGGTGCCGACCGATGCCGCGACGAGTACCAGCATCTGCACCCAGCCCACGCGCTGTCTGGTAACCGATGTCCAGAGCATCGCAAGAATGCCGGCGAATACGATCGTCATCGGAAGGCGATCCCACACCAGGGTCGCGTCTGAAGGCGCCACGTGATAGTAGGCCGAGCCGAATGACGTCAGGATGAGCCCGGGGGCCGCAAACAGCATCCCGGGAAACTGGGAAGGTTGGCGTGACGCGAGTCGGATTACCCATCTGAGATTGAGAAGACCGGCGATCAGGATGACGAGGTTCGAAAGCACGTCCGAGGCGTTGGGAAGCATGGCTAACGAGCGCCCGTCCGCGAAGTGATGATAAGACGCCGGTTGCGACAGCGGCCAAACGAATTGCAGCGCCGCGCCAATCGCGAAGAGCAGAACACTGCCAGGCAGCAAGCGGGATATCTTCACGTTGCTCGACTCCGGATAGTGCGAAACGCTTGATCTGCGAATGCAGCCAATCCCCCAGTCATAGTATTCTGATCACACAATGCAAGGCGCCGGGTTCGGCCGCAACCTCGATGATCGTCCGCGCGCCCGCGGGTGACCAGCGGACAATCGTCGTTCCGATACTGCCATGTTCGCCAGTTCGCGTGAGCGTCTTCATTGTAAAACCAGACGGATGATAATGACCTGAAGAAAACTATGGACCGTATGCGATCGCTGAAACACAACGCGCTCTACGCGATTCGTCGATCGATCGGCGGGATTTCAGCGTTGCTGCTTTGCGCAATCATACTGACTGGCTGTGCGCTGCCATCGCTCGAAAATCGCACGGAGTCGAGCGCGTTGACGCCTTCGCAGGCTGCCTCCACCAAGCTCGGCGTTGCCGTCGCCCCCGCGCTTGCAACGCACGCCGGCCTCACGGGCATCTATCCGCTCCCGGATGCGCACATGGCGTTTGCGGCCCGGATGGATCTGATCCGTTCGGCGCAGCGCACGCTGGACATCCAATACTACATCTGGCGCAACGATCTGACCGGCACGCTTCTCCTCGAGGAAATCCATGAGGCCGCCGACCGTGGCGTGCGAGTGCGGCTGCTGCTGGACGATCTTGGCACCCCCTCCTCTCTCGACCCGACACTGGCGGCGCTCGAAGCGCACCCGAACATCGAAGTCCGCCTGTTCAATCCGTTCGTGGTCCGCAAGCCCAAATTCATTGGCTTTCTGACGGACTTCCCGCGCGCCAATCGACGCATGCACAACAAGTCGTTGACCGCGGACAGCACCGCGACGATTCTGGGCGGCCGCAACATCGGCGACGAGTACTTCGACGCCACCGACGGGGTCGTCTTCTCAGACCTCGACGTATTGGCGGTGGGCCCTGCCGCGGCCGACGTCGCCGGAGACTTCGACCGCTATTGGACAAGTGCCTCGTCCTACCCCGCCGAGCGGATTCTGCCGCACGTGGGCGTCGACCAGCTCGACGTGCTCGTGCGCCAGGCACGGACCATCGAGCGAGACCCGGCGGCCGAAGCCTATATGGAAGCGTTGCGCGGTCCGCATGTCGTGCAAAAAATGTTCGACCACACGTTGCCGTTCGAATGGGCAAAGACGCAGATGATCAGCGACGACCCGGCGAAAGGCTTGAGCAACGCGCCGCCGGAAGCGCTGATTGCGCATCAGTTGAGGGAAGTGCTGGGCGAGCCGACGCGGGAAATCGACGTGGTTTCGCCGTATTTCGTACCGGCCACTACGGGCACGCAGTACTTGACCGGGCTTGCCGCGAGCGGCATCACCGTCCGCGTGCTGACCAATGCGCTTGAAGCGACGGACGTCGCCGCGGTTCACTCCGGCTATGCGAAGCGGCGTGTCGAACTGCTGACCGGCGGTGTCCACCTGTACGAGTTGCGGCGCTTGCCGGGCACGCATCACAAGAAAGAACAGTCGCCGGGCCCGTTCGGCAGTTCGGGGTCCAGCCTGCATGCGAAGACCTTCGTAGTGGACGCCCGCCGGGTTTTCGTAGGGTCGTACAATTTCGATCCCCGTTCAGCGTATCTGAATACGGAACTGGGTCTCGTGATCGAAAGCCCTGAACTCGCGAGCCAGATCGAGGCGACCTTCCTCGCGGTCGTTCCGCAACTCGCCTATTCGGTGCGGCTCGATCAGAATGGCAAGATCTATTGGATCGAGAAGAATGGCGACAAGGAAATCCGGCACGACACGGAACCCAATACGACCTGGTACGGGCGACTGGGTGTCTGGGTGCTGTCGGTTCTTCCAATCGAATCGCTTTTGTAAGCGTCACGCGGGGGCTTATTGCTCGTGTGCGTTTGAAGCGTCGTAAAGTGAGTGTGGCTGTTGTCGTGCAGTAAGTCTGCGACTTCAGCAACCATTGCCTGGAATCTGGTGCTCGCCTGATCAGACAGAGCTTGCGCTTCACTTTTGATCCCATCTGACTATACTGTCCACTTGCCGACGCACAGAAAGTCAAACTGTCTGGAGGGGATCGATGTTCTCTCGCAAACCGGGCGATCAGGAAGGCGCGGACCATCCGTTTGCCTGCTTCTGTCAAAAGTCCGAGATCGAGTTTCTGAATAACCGGATCAGCGCGGGTCTTTCGCGACGTGGCTTTGTCGCCGGCATGGCCGCCTCCATGCTGACGCTGATTCTGCCGAAGCTCGCCAGTGCGCAGACGGCGCCCCCACCTGCCAGCCCCACGCGTCCTATTCTCTTCACGAACTTCCGGCTATTCGACGGCAAATCCAACGCATTGCGCGACGGGCTCTTTCTGCTTGTGGACGGCAATCGCATTCGCACACTGGCACAGAGCAAACCCGCCGTACCCGACGGCACGCAGGTGATCGACTGTGGCGGCCGGGTGCTGATGCCGGGCCTCATCGACATGCACTGGCATGCGCTGATCGCCGCGCTGCCGGTCCAGATCTTGATGACCGCCGACATCGGCTACGTGCATCTGGCCGCCAGTGCCGAGGCCGAGCGCACGTTGATGCGCGGCTTCACCACGGTGCGCGATGCGGGCGGCCCATCGTTCGCGTTGAAACAGGCCATCGACGACGGGATCATCTCGGGTCCGCGCATCTATCCGTGCGGCGCGATGATTACCACCACGGGCGGCCACGGTGACTTCCGCTCGCTGTCGGATCTGCCAAGGGCCGGCGGCAAGATCAGCAGTTCTGAGCAAACGGGCGGCAGCATCATTGCCGACAACGCGGATGAAGTCCGCCTGCGCGTGCGTGAACAGTTCTTGCAAGGTGCGTCGCAGATCAAACTCGTGGGCAGCGGCGGTGTCTCCACGCCCCGCAGCCCGCTGGACATGCTCACCTTCACCGAGCCTCAACTGCGCGCGGCCGTCGAGACCGCCGCGGACTGGGGCACCTACGTGATGGTGCACGCGTATCCGCCGCAAGCCATCCAGCGATCGATCGCGGCAGGCGTCAGCTGCATCGAACATGCTCATTTGATGGACGATGCAACGGCCAGTCTGATGGCGAAGAACGGCACATGGCTGAGCATTCAACCCTTCCTCAGCGAAGAGGACTCCGTACCGCTGAGCGGTCCCAGCCGGGACAAGATGCTCACCGTCTTCGCGGGCACCAACAACGCCTATACGCTGGCAAAGAAACACGGAATCAAAACAGCGTTCGGCTCGGATCTTCTTTTCTCGCCCGCGCTCACCGCGCGCCAGGGCACGATGTTGACCCACCTGCTCCGCTGGTACACGGCCGCCGAAGCGTTGAAGATGGCCACGGGAGCCAATGGCCAGTTGCTCGCGCTGTCCGGACCGCGCAATCCGTATCCGGGCAAGCTGGGGGTCGTCGAAGAAGGGGCGTTTGCCGATCTGCTGCTTGTCGATGGCAATCCCGTCGAGAACCTTGCGCTCGTCGCCGATCCGGCGAAGAACCTGCTCGTCATCATGAAAGACGGGAAAATCCATAAGAACGTACTCAACACGTGAGGGCTCGCCGATTGCGCTGCACTCCTTGGCGTTCCTCGGCGCAATTGCAGACCCCGCGCGAAGTGGAATTGAGCGGCGACGCGATTTTCGATCCGCTTCACTCTATCGCCATCTTCGCGTGGGCATGCCGGTTGTGCGGCTGAGTTTCCGCAGCAATCAGAACCGCCGGAAATCCCGGTCGCGCAAAGGATCTGGGGTTCTCTGCGTTTCGCGCAACACACCGTTGGTGTCGAACGAGAAGTTGAAAAGCATATGCGTGATGTTGTTTTCCACGTAGCGATACGACCAGACTTCCCGTTGCGTGCGACGGAAAAAGGCGGTCTGCACGGGCCGGCCGAAATTGACCAGTACGTCGTTACGCGTCCATTTGCCGATCTCCGCGCGATTGAATTCGCTGATCTGCAACACCTGACGGACCTTCACAATCTTGCCGGCTGAATCGATGTCGGCGGCGACTGTCGTCGTGCCCATCGGCTGGGTTGGCCACATGAGCCGCCGGCCGCCGTCCGGCAGTTCATAAACTTCGCGCGGCGGTCCCATGCGGGCAATGATCGCCGACTGGTCCTGCCCGGCCTGGAACTGCTGCCACGGCTGTACGCACGCTGTCAGTGTCAGCGCCGCAACGCAGAGCACCGCTGCGCGGCGCAACGGCATGAATGGCCGTACCGTCGGCGCGGCAGAGTCGGCAACACGAGCGAAGCGAGTCAGCATGGATTCCTCCAGTTACGTCGAGTAGTGCGATGAGCACGGCATGGCCGTACCCGAAGTCTCAGCATCGCCGATACCGTTCGCAAGTCACTCTCACGCTGTACTCGTGTTCCGAGGTGACGCCATTGGCCAGGCTCGAAGCCTGGTCGCCAGTCGCGGTGCTGGGGCGCCCCCTGCTTACTGCACTACCCGCGCTCTCAGGCGCGCGTGTTCCTCTGCCGAAATCGTTCCCGCCGCCTTCAGCCGGTCGAGCTTTTCTATTTCGTCGGCAGCACTGAAACCAACGACCTGGCGCAGATCGTCGCGGACCTGTTTGGCACGCGCCTGATCGCGCTCGGCCATGCCGCGCCCTTGTGTCAGCAGATAGGCGAATATGCCGATATAGGGCAGGACGATCAGCACGATGACCCATATCACTTTGCGAAAGCCAGATACATCATGGCGGCGAAACAGGTCGCTCGAAACCGTTATGAGCAACCAGAACCACAGGATGAACATGAAAACGGAAAAGACGTCGGCCAGAAAATTCGGGAATGTGAATCCACCGTCAAAAAACATTTTTGTTCTCCAGTCATTCGGATTGCGATTGAAAGGCGTAACAGATGTCCACGTACGGTCACTCGCTATGGAAGGCTTGCGCCGTCAGCATAGTAGCGCAGGCAATTTACCATGAGAGTACTTCAATTGCTCGCGCCGTTCGAGACGAATACCATGAACAGCGCGAATGATGCGGGACGATTGGTGTGAAACTACTTGCCGGTCGTTCAGCAAGTGTTCAATGGAGATCCGGTGCGGGCTGCCTGGAAGCGTTGCAGCGCACCGGTTCGACGGGACGTGGCGATACTCGCGTGCCATCTTCCTCCTCCTGTTTTCGCTGTTCGATGCCTACCCGTTTAAACTTTATAGCTTATATCGGCATGATGACGCGAGTTTTTTTAAGGCCTGAGTACTTAATCTCGCCTCGCTTGTGCGAGCCGCTCTTGAGCGCAAAACGTTAAATCGGACTTGCCCCGCAAGGGCATTCGCATCGCGCAAGATCACGCCAGTTCGCGCACGTGATGGACGCGTGCCGCGTATTGCACAATGCCCGCCTTGTCTGCATAACCATCGCACTCAGCCCTATCTGCCATCCTGCTGTAGATACTTGTGGGCGAACGCGATCGCCATGCTGCCCTCGCCGACCGCGGACGCGACGCGTTTAACCGGGCTCAAGCGCACATCGCCACAGGCAAACACGCCCGGCACGCTCGATTCGAGAAGGTAGGGATCCCGGCTATGCGACCAGCGGCCCGCCTTCACGACGTCGTCACCGGTGAGAACATATCCGCGCGCATCGCGTGCAATTTCCGCCGGCAGCCAATCGGTCTGCGCGTCGGCACCAATGAACACGAACAATCCGCCACAGTCGCGCCGCCGCACTTGCGCGCTCAACGCGTCGCGCACATCGATCGCCGAAAGATGCGTATCGCCATATGCGCCGACGACTTCCGACCGCAATTGCACCGCGACATTCGACTTGCCGTGAAGCTGCTCGACAAGGTAACGCGACATGCTCTTCTCGAGCGAATCGCCTCGCAGCAGAAGCGTCACCATGCGCGCGTGATTGGCAAAGTACAAAGCGGCCTGGCCGGCCGAGTTCCCACCGCCGATCAGATAGACGTCGAGTCCATGCGTGGCGCTCGCTTCGCTGCGTGACGCGCCGTAGTAAATGCCTTTACCGATAAACCGGTCGAAGCCATCGATCAGCAGACGCCGCCACGTCACCCCCGTTGCGAGGATGATCGTTTTCGCGCGTATCACGTCGCCTCCGTCGAGGTGAACCTGACGATCCTCGACATCGATGCGGGCGACAGACCGTGTGACCAGAATCTCGGCGCCGAGCCGCCTCGCCTGCTGCAGCGCACGGCTCGCGAGTTCGTCGCCCGATACGCCGTTGGGGAAGCCCAGGTAATTCTCGATACGCGAAGAGGTGCCCGCCTGCCCGCCCGGCGCTTCGCGCTCCAGCACGATGGTGCGCAAACCCTCCGACGCGCCGTACACCGCCGCGGCGAGACCGGCCGGACCGCCGCCGATGATCATCGTGTCGTATTCGGCGAGCCGGGGTTGCGTCTGCAGGCCCAGTAACTGCGCCAGCTCGCGTGTCGCGGGACGGTTCAGCACGGTGCCATCGACCAGCCGCAGCGCGGGACAGTCGTCCTCTGCCGGACAGGTTCCCGGCCAGCGCGCCGGCAGTTCGGGTGCATCCGGCGCGATCCAGTCGTAGCTGATCTGGTTGCGGGCGAGGAACTGACGCAGCGCTGTACAGGCGTTGTCCCAGCGGCTGCCCACCATCGTGACGCGGATCTTGGGCGGCTCGGCGGAAAGACCCTGCAAGCCGCCGATGCGCTCGCGCGCGAGCGCGCCCATCTTGACCGCAACGTCGGGCGACGCGGCGGCCAGCGCGTAGTAACGCCGCGCGTCCACCCGCATGACTCGCGACGGCTGCGCAGCCCGATAGGCGCCCGGAAACGGCGAACTCAGCGCGAGCGGCACTTCGCCAAAGATGGTTCCGGGCAGGCGCCAGCCGAGCGTGCGCTCGACGCCGTCGAAAGTCTTGATGACTTCCATCTTGCCGGCGAGGACGGCATACAGCGCGCGCTCGCCACCCTCATGAACCGCGAATTCACCGGCGCACAGATGCAGGTCTGCGGACGTGTGCGCGAGATGCTCCAGTTCGTCGTCGGCGAGAGTTGCGAACAGTGGCACTGCGCGGATGTCGTCGATCGTCAGCATGGTTTCGTCCAACAGGCAAATGAAGTGGAGCCCGGTCCTGGTGATGGATCCGAAGCGGGCACAACGCCGTTAGCCCCCTACCGATACTGCTGGAATAGTTATGTGAACGCATACCGCACTGCGCGTCGGACCGCAGGCCGTCTAATGGTCTGCAGCCAGCGCTTTCAGATGGGCTTCGCCGGCGTCCTTCGCGGCGGCGCGTGTTTCGTATGTCCCGTCCGAGACGAGCGAGCGTTTCACGTCGCGGTTCTTGAAGTCGACCAGCGTGATAACCCAGACATAGGATCCAGTCTGCTCGGCCGTTTGTACGAAAGCCTGCACATCGCTCTTGTTGTCCGCATTCATCGTGATCTCCTGAGGAAAGTCGCGCGAGAACAGATTGCGCGAATAGAACAGCTAGCGTGCCGGATGTGCGGATTAAGGGAGCCGACCAATAATCGAGCTGATCTGGTCCTTTGAGAAAGCGCGCAACGTCTGCGTGCGGACATTACCCGCGGAACCCAGTGCTAAACCGAAGGCGGTGAAACCTTCCTCGTCGGCCGCCTCGATGACTGTGACAATGTCATATTCGCCTAATGTCCAGTAGATCTGCTTCATTTCACAGCCAAAGCCTTTTGCCATCTCCGCCACTTGCGTGGCTCGCTGAGGGCTGTTTTTTACCGTGCGGATGCCCTGATCGGTAAATTGCGCCAGAACCACATAAGTCATCATGACGATTCCCCTTACGATTGAAACGCGTTGGAACTCGGACGCGCGAGCGGCGCCGCAAACGCTACGTTCTTATTTCCAGAGCCGTTCCGCGCGTAAACTGATTCTAGGCAATACGTTCATTCACAACGTGCTATTTGTCTGAATCCGATGATGTGCTGGAACGCGGCGCGCGAGCCGGCGGGCGCCGTCTGCAATACGGAGGTGGCTATGACCGACTTCAAGGAGGCCCGGGAGCGGATGGTCGAATGGCAGATCGTTCGCCGCGGCATTTGCGATCCCCATGTACTGGCGGCGATGCGTCGTGTGCCTCGCGAGGAATTCGTGTCCGCCGATCTGCGGGAATTCGCGTATGAGGACACGCCGCTGCCCATCGGCAACGAGCAGACCATCTCGCAACCGGCCATCGTCGCGGCGATGATCGAAGCGGCGGAACTGAGCCCGGGCGACCGGGTTCTCGACGTCGGCACCGGTTCGGGCTATGCCGCCGCTGTCGCCGCCGCGATTGCGGAGCACGTGTACTCGATTGAACGCCACGCCGGGCTTGTCGATACCGCTCGTGAAATCCTGCGGCGACTGGAGATCGGTAATGTGACAGTTCATCTCGGCGACGGCACCATCGGGCTCGCGGAACATGCACCGTACAACGCGATCATTGCGGCCGCCGGTGGCCCCCATGTGCCGGATGCGTGGCGTAAGCAACTTGCTATCGGCGGCCGGATCATCATGCCGGTGGGGCGCCATTTGCATTATCAGCGGCTCATCAAGCTGGTCCGCCGCACTGAACAGGACTATGACAGGAGCTGGCTCGGCGAAGTGCGGTTTGTGCCGCTTGTTGGTGAAGATGGGTGGGCGGCGGAGGACGGCGGGCCGCGAAACGCCGGTAGTGGCTTTTGTCGCGGGAGGCTTGGGGCGATTGCGCGTGCTGCGGGGGATTGGTTGTGAATTGCTGGAGGGTCGGGTGGCAGGTGGAATTTTTGAACTACAGCGGGAATATTTGATGTACAGCGGTCGTTTAGTCTCCTCTGGCACCAGCTCAAGCTTCTTTTCACCGGTAGCTAAGGAGGGTAGTCATGTCTCAGGTCTCTTGGGGTCTCAAAGCTGCGGCCGTGGTTGTCCTCGCCGCCGGTTTCACAATCGGGCATGCCGCTGACGATAATGCTTACGTGGTCACACCACTCGTGTCCAACGTGGCGGGCGCTGCACCGATGCCCGACACGGTACTACAGAACGCATGGGGTATTGCCTTTAGTCCGGCAGCAAGTCCATTCTGGGTCAACGACAATGCCACAGGCTGTTCCACGCTGTATGACGGCGAGGGGGCAAAGGTGGCGCTGCAGGTCTCCATCCCGCTGCCAGGCAATGTCGTACCGCACAGCGCCTGTCAACCCGTCTCTCCCACCAACCCACCGAATCCCGCGCCTGCGGCACCGACCGGAATAGTCTGGAATCCCTCAGCAGCGTTTCTCGTGCCTGGTACCACGATCCCCGCCGTATTCATTTTCGCGACGGAGGACGGCACGATCTCCGCCTGGGCCGGTGGGTTGAATCCGCCTGACCACGCCGTGATCGCGGCCGATAACTCGGCCTCTCCCTCCGCCGCCAATGGGGCCGTGTACAAAGGTCTCGTCTTCGGTGTCAATGCGAAAGGTGGATTCCTGTTTGCGACGAACTTCCGCTCGGGGCGGATCGATGTGTTCGGGGCGAGCGGCGGTACGAACGGCCTGTTCACGCCCGCGACGACGGACGGCGGCTTTATCGACCCACGCATCCCGGCCGGATACGCGCCGTTTGGCATCGCGAACATCGACGGCGATCTTTTTGTCACCTATGCGAAGCAGAACAAGGAGAAGCATGACGATGTTGCAGGCAACGGTCATGGATTCGTCGATGTATTCGATACAGACGGTCACCTGCTGCACCGCTTCGCCCGCCGGGGGCCGCTCAACTCACCCTGGGGAATCATGCGCGCATCGTTTGCATTCGGCCGCTTCAGCGGCAAAATCCTTATTGGCAACTTTGGCGATGGGCGAATCAATGTCTTCAACGATGATGGCACGTTCGTCGATCAGCTGGAGGATGCGAACGGCAATCCACTGGCTATCGACGGCTTGTGGACTCTGACGCTCGGTGGCGGTCGCAACTCGAGCCCGGACACGTTGTACTTCTCGGCTGGTCCAAACAAGGAGGTCAATGGACTGTTCGGTACCATAACTCCGAAGCGCGCCTCCAAGGGACATGCGTCGGCTGACGACGGGCAATAGCTGGCAATCGCGCGTGGCTCCCTGCGCCACTTTCTGGCGGCGACGTCGTCACCGCCAGAAAGTGCGAGCAGACGTCAGCTTGAAATATCGAGGCTGGATGCTATAAGGTGACTACCAGGCTTATTGCGCATCGCACCGAGAACACGTACAAGGGCGACGAACCGCGAAACGCTGGTGCCGATGATCCAGGAGGTGCTGCGCACACGCACCATCGCGCAATGGATCGGGCCGCTCGAAAGGGCAGGCGTGCCGTGCGGGCCGATCAACGACATTGCACAGACGTTCGAGCATCCGCGGGTCAGGCATCGCGCGATGCGCGTCGACCTGCCCCACCCGCTGTCGGGCAGCGTGCCGACCGTGGCGAATCCGATCCGGATGTCCGGTTCGCCGATCCACTATCGACACGCACCGCCGACACTCGGACAGCATACCGACGACGTGCTCTCAACTCTGGGCGGCATGAGCGCGGCGGAAATTGCGACTCTGAGAAGGGAACAAGTTGTTTGATGCCGCGAATGCTGTGATCTCGCGAAAGACGGGAACGTGCATGTTTGTTTTTCATGACAACGCTGGACAAAGTCCTCGCGCGAGCGTTGATCTGGTGCAAGAGAACTGTCATTCGCGAGAGCCCGTCACCGTGCAGCAGACGCTATTCTTAACGGAGTAAGATGGACGCGCGGCTAGGTCGGTGGAAAGTTGCGAAATAGCTGCGCCGTGTTCGCTGTCAGCACGAGTCTGCTGAACGGTCTGTTGAACGAAGTGCGAGCACCCCTGCCCTGCTGTTGACCCAAACCGGAAGGAGACATTCATGACCGCCATGATGAAAGCCGCCGTATTCATCGAACCGGGCCGTATCGAACTCGCCGACAAGCCCATGCCCGACGTGGGAGCCAACGACGCGCTCGTGCGTATCACCACCACCACGATCTGCGGCACTGATGTGCACATCCTGAAAGGCGAATACCCGGTTGCCAAGGGCTTGACTATCGGCCACGAGCCCGTGGGCGTTATCGAAAAGCTCGGCAGTGCGGTGGTCGGCTACCAGGAAGGCCAGCGAGTGATCGCCGGCGCCATCTGTCCTAACTTCAACTCATATGCCGCGCAAGACGGTGTCGCGTCGCAAGACGGCAGCTATCTGATTGCCAAAGGCCTGTGCGGTTGTCACGGCTATAAGGCTACGGCGGGCTGGCGTTTCGGCAACATGATCGACGGCACGCAGGCCGAATATGTGCTGGTGCCGGACGCGCAGGCGAACCTCGCGCCCATCCCCGACGGCCTGACCGACGAGCAGGTGTTGATGTGTCCCGACATCATGTCCACGGGCTTCAAGGGCGCGGAGAACGCCAACATCCGCATCGGCGACACGGTGGCCGTATTTGCGCAAGGGCCCATTGGTCTGTGTGCGACGGCGGGCGCACGCCTGCTCGGCGCCACCACCATCATCGCGGTGGATGGCAACGATCACCGCCTCGAAATAGCCCGGAAGATGGGGGCCGACATTGCCCTCAACTTCAAGAATTGCGATGTGGTGGACGAGATCATGAAGCTCACCGGCGGGCGCGGTGCGGATTCGTCGATTGAAGCGCTCGGCACGCAGGGTACGTTCGAGTCGGCGCTGCGCATCCTCAAACCAGGCGGCACGCTTTCGAGTCTTGGTGTGTACTCGTCGGATTTGACGATTCCGCTTGGAGCCTTCGCTGCGGGTCTTGGCGATCATAGAATCGTCACCGCGCTGTGTCCGGGTGGCAAGGAACGCATGAGGCGTCTTCTGAATGTAGTGGAGTCCGGGCGCGTTGACCTTGGCGTGCTGGTCACACATCACTACAAGCTGGACGATATCGTCGCTGCATATGATCTGTTTGCCAATCAGAGGGATGGGGTGCTTAAGGTGGCTATCAAGCCGCATTGAGTGAAGTGTGGCGCGTCATGAACTATCGTGAAACGTGACGCGCTGTCATGGCGCGTCACGATGTCATTGGGCGAATCTGCGCGCTCGCGATGAGCGCGACGCTTGTGGGACAAGATGCGTCAAAACGCCTTTTTTGGAGCGCCAGACTTTCGCATCCGAAAGCAGAGCATGAGCGAAACGAAATCCACCCGTGTACCGCACCCCAGTTGATTTGCCCCAGGTTGTCACCTAGAATTTTTGCTAGCGCCCTCTTTGGGAACCTGAAGACGTGGCTTCGAACAGCGGAAAACCGGTGTCGTCGTTTGTTCCTCAGGGCATGCCTGGCCTCTGGGTCGAACTGTTCGTGATCTGGATGATCGCCAACGCGTCGCTAGCAGTCGAGCCGGCACTCGTCGGCGCTGCGATCACATTCGTACTGGCCCGTGCCTTCGCGTCCTCCAGCGAAGCGTGGAGACGGCTGCGCCTGACGCCTCGCGCGCTCTATCACTTTGTCGCCTATAGCGGAACCTTCGTCGTCGAACTGGTGCGCGCCAACCTCAACATGATGGCGTATGTCTACGCGCCGCGTATCGACATCAAGCCAGGCATCGTCAAGGTTCGCACTCGCCTTGAATCGCCGATCGGCCGCCTCGCGCTGGCCAATTCGATCGCGCTCACGCCGGGCTCGCTGGTCATCGATATTCGGGACGACACACTATTCGTCCACTGGCTCGACGTCAAGACCACCGACATCGACGAAGCCACTCAGGCGTTGGTCGTTCCGTTTGAAAAGCATCTGGAGAAAGTCTTTGGCTGAGATCATGCTGCGGATCGCCACGGTACTGATCTTTTTCGCGATCCTGTTCGGCGTGATCCGCCTGGTGCTCGGCAAGACGCTGATCGACAGGATCGTCGCCATCGACATGCTCACGGTCATCTCGCTCTCGCTGATTGCGCTTTATGCCCAGCTGTCGGGCCGTTTCGTCTATATTGACGTGGCGCTCGTCTATGGGCTGCTGAGCTTTCTGGCCGTTCTCGCGATTGCTCGCTTTCTGGAAAGGGGGCTGTGAACCGTGCTCGAACTGCTCCTCCTGCTGGTGTGCGCCAGTATTCTCGTCAGCGGCATCCTGGCCGTCTGCCTGAAGAATCTGATGGCGGCAATGGTGAGTTCGGGACTGGCGAGCCTGTTCGCCGCGGTTGCCTTCCTGCTGCTCGCCGCGCCCGACGTGGCAATGGCGGAGGCGTCGATCGGCTCGGGGCTCGCGACCTTCATCTTCCTCTACGCGATTCGTAAGACCGGCTATGAGAAGGGCTAGCGCATGATCGAACTGATCGGCAGCGCGTTCATCCTGGTGGGCGCCGTCTTCCTGTTCTCCGCCGGTCTCGGCCTGCTGCGCATGCCGGATGCCTATACCCGTATCCAGGCCGGCACCAAGGCCTCGACGCTCGGCAACATGCTGGTGCTGATCGGGCTCGCCTTTTATCACCCGAACTGGACCTTCAGGCTGATCCTCGTCGCCTATTTCGTGCTGGTGACCAACCCGGTGTCCTCGCATGCGTTATCGCGTGCGGCGTGGCTGATCCGTACGCCGATGACATCGTCCACCGTGACGGACGCGCTCGCCGAAGAGGATGAGCGCGGCGCCGGAGAGAAGGAGGCATGATGCGCCGCGTGTTTGTCCTGCTGACGGTCGCGCTGTTTGCGCTGATCTTCTGGCGTCTGGTCGGCGGCTATAGCGAGTTGCAGGCGCTTCGGCCGCTTGCCGAACACTATGTCGTGCAGGGGCCGATCGAGCTCGGTGCGCCGAACATCGTCACCGGCATTCTGATCACTTACCGCGGCTTCGATACGCTCGGCGAGGTCGCCGTGCTGTTCATGGTCGCGGCGAGCGTCGGCGTACTGCTGAAGGGGGAAAGCGCCGCCGCTGAAGCTGAAGCCGAAACCGGGGCCGAAGCCAACGACGACAGCGGCCCGCGCCGGCCAGCCGGCGAGATCGTCCGGACCGGCATGCAGATCCTGCTGCCGATGATCCTGACCTTCGGCGCCTATGTGATCGTCAACGGCCACCTCTCCGCCGGCGGCGGCTTTCAGGGCGGCGCGATCGTCGCGTCCGGCGTCATGCTGATGCTGCTCGCGCGGCGGGGCGCCACGCTGAATGTCGCGCTGCTGAGCGTGGTCGAATCCTTCGCCGGCGTGATCTATGTGTTCATCGGTATTCTGGGTCTGGTGCTGGCGGGCGGCTTTCTCGATGCGCGCTTTCTGCCGCGAGGCGAGTTCGGCGCGTTTTTCAGCGCCGGCGCCATTCCGCTGATTTCGGCATTGCTCGGCGTCAAGGTGGGCGCGGAGCTGAGTGTCATCATCGACCGGTTCAGAAGCTGAGCAAGGAGAACAGCGCATGACCACGGGCCTGCCGGTTTCGACCATCCTTCTGATCACGGGCTTCTGCCTCGCGTTGATCGGCCTGTGGGGGATGCTGACCCAGCGCAACATCCTGCGCATCATCATCGGCTTCGCGCTGATCGACACGGGGCTGCACATCGTGATGGTCGCAACCGGCTATATCACGCGCGGCACTGCGCCGATCATCGACGCGGCGCTGAGCAAAGCGGACGCCGCGCGGCGCGCGATCGATCCAGTGCCGTCGGCACTGGTGGTCACCGCGATCGTAATCGGCCTGTCGGTCACGGCCGTCATGCTGGCATTCGCGATCCGCCTCTACGCCGCCAAAAAGACGCTTTCCATCGACGCCTTCACAGAGTCGAAATGGTAGCCGCGCTGTTTCATCCGCTGCACATCTTCATTCTCGGGCTGGGCGGCGGCTTCGTCATTCCGCTGCTGTACCGGCTCGGCAAGCCGTGGCTGACCGGCGGCTTCTTCGTCGCGCTCGGCGGCATCGTGCTGGTGAGCGGCGTGTCGTTCTTCGGTCTGCTCAATGGCGGCCAGACCATCGACGTGCTCACGGCGGGCGCGCAGCCGCCCGTCTCGATCAGCCTGCGCTTCGGTCTGTGGGAAGGCTTCTTCACGCTCAGCGTCAATGTGGTGGCGCTGCTCGGGGCGCTGCAACTGTGGGATCGCCTGCGCGGCAACTACGCCGCGCTGCTGCTGTATCTGATCCTCGTGATGGGCATCGACGGCATGGTGATGACCCGCGACCTGTTCAATCTCTTCGTGTTTCTCGAGATCGTCTCGATCGCCACCTACGGGCTGCTCGGGCTGGATCGCACGCCGGCCGCGCTGGCCGCCGCGTTCAAATACATCATGGCGACGGTCATCGCATCGACCTTCTTCCTGCTCGGCTCGGTGCTGCTTTACTACGTCACCGGCACGCTGAATATCGACGACCTGATCGCGGTGCGCGCCGAGCTCAACGGCCCGATCGCCGTCACGGCGGTGCTGCTCGTGTTCGCCTGCCTCATCATCGAACTCAAGCCGTTTCCGGCCAACGGCTGGGGACTCGACGTCTACGAGACCGCCCCGAGCGGCGTTGCGGCAATGGTGTCGGTCGGCGTCTCGGCCGGCGTATTCTTCGCGCTGCTCAAGCTGCTGCCGCTGTTCGAAAACCAGCTCGGCCTGATTGCCGTCTCCGGTGGCGTCACCTTCCTGTTCTCCAATCTGCTCGCGCTCAAGCAGACGAAACCGCAGCGGGTGCTCGGCTATTCATCAATCGGGCAGATGGGACTGCTGATGCTGGCTCTCGCGCTGCTGCACCAGGTGGGAGCCGATACGTCGATCCCGCTGGTGGTCGGCGGCCTGTTCATCAACCATCTGTTCGCCAAGGCAGGCCTGTTCTGGCTGATCGGCATTCTGCGTCGGCATGGCAGCGATGCGCGCGCCATCCTGTCGCGCAGTCCGCTACTGATCGGTCTGCTCGGACTCTTCATGGTGGCGATTGCCGGCCTGCCGCCCTTCCCCGGCTTCTGGGCGAAATGGGAGCTGGTCATGCAGTTGACGGTTGCCGGCAAGCCCTACTGGATCGGGCTGATTCTGACTGGCTCGCTGCTCGAAGCGGCCTACATGTTTCACTGGTTCGTGCGGGCGCTGCATCCGTCGGAAGAGGCGGTCAAGGCCGGCCCCGATCCGGTTGCGCTGTTGCCGCTGTTCGGCGTCGCGGTGCTCCTGATCGCCGCGGGCTATGCCGGTGCTTCATTCTCGGGCGCGGCATCGGCGTGGATATTTTCGCCTCTCGTCGCGGGTGCGTTGTTCTATGCGGGGGATCGTCTGCCGGGTCGGCTCAAGGGTGTGCTGACGCTGATCACGGTCGCGCTGGTGGGCTCATGGCTCGCCGAAGACGCGCATGGCATTGCCGTGCTTTTTGCGTGGCTGCTGCTGGCGGGCAGCTTCGTCATTGCCGCGGCGAGCCTCTACCGCAGTGATGTTCGCCACGGCTTCTATCCGATGCTGGTGGTCCTGCTGCTGTCGATCCCGGCGCTGCTGCGCTCCACGACGACCCTCGAATTCTTCTATAGCTGGGAGATCATCACGCTGTCTTCGTGCTTCCTGATTGCGAAATGCCGGAGCGCTGGACCGCACGTGCTGACCTTCCTGCTGTTTTCGCTGCTGTCGGCGTTTTTTCTGCTGGCCGGATTCGCCGCCGTCGCCGCGCTCGACGGCAGTATCGAACTGGCGGCGCTCATCCGCTCGGGCCCGGACGCGAGCCGTGCGTTCGTGCTGCTGGCCGTCGGCTTTCTCATCAAGGCGGGCGCCATCGGCGTGCATGTGTGGCTGCCGGGCGCCTACACGGAAGCGGAGGACGACGTCACCGCGATGCTGTCGGCCGTCGTCAGCAAGGTGGCGATCTTCGGCCTGCTGGTCGGCACCTATCTGACGATACGCTCGGAGGTCGGGCTGGAGCTCGCGCATGTGATGGCGTGGATCGGCATGCTGACGACCCTCGCGGGCGCGCTGATGGCGCTGCGGCAGAACGACTTCAAGCGCCTGCTCGCGTATTCCAGCATGAGCCAGCTCGGCTATATCGTCACCGCGATCGCGTTGATGAGCCACCTTGGCTGGGTCACGGCGCTCTATCTGGTCGCCAACCACATGATGGTGAAGGGCATTCTGTTCCTCGCGCTGGCGGGCGTCATCCTGCGCACGAACACGCACAACTTCGCTGAAGCCAATGGCCTTGGCCGCGCGATGCCGTTCACGTTCGCGATGGTGGTGGTCGCGCTCGCCTCGATGTCCGGCTTGCCGCCGCTGATGGGCTTCGGCGGCAAGTGGCTGCTGCTGAGCGCGATGACGGACAAGGGCTGGTACGGCCTGGCCGTAGGCGGGCTGATGGCGACGTTCATCGGCTTTCTCTACATGATCCGTTTCGTCAGCGGTCTGTTCCTCGGGCGCCGCCATCCGGGACAGCCGCCGGTCAGCGAGGCGCCGCTTCTGCTGCTCGTGCCGCAACTCGTGCTGGTCGTCGGCATCATGGTGCTGTCGTTCTTCCCGAAGCTGCTGATCGAACCGGTTTCGGCGGCGATCGATCCGCAGTTTGCTTCGACGCTGGTGTGGGAAGGGATGTCGCTGGAGAGCATCTACGGTTTCTGGAACCCGACACCTGTCGTGCTCGTGGTGCTGGCCGTAGCCGTCGGGCTGTTCGCTCTTTTCGTGCTGTTCTATCGCAGCCGAAGCCGCGATGCCGAGCATGTCCCCGGCTTCTTCAGGTTCTATCGGCCGATCCTCGCCCGCACGGTGCCGCCGTTTGCGCTGATGTTCTGGCGCGGCGTTTCGCACGCGGCGCTCGCCGCGGCGGGGAAAATACGCCTGGTCTATACCGGCAACGCGCAGACTTACGCGCTCTATGTGCTCGGCTATTTTCTTGTGCTTTATTTTGCCAGCACGGGGTTTGGCGGAACTTTGGCGCAATAGGGGTGGCACCCATCTCAAGCAACCGGCGAACTTCCGCCATAAGTCAGCCGGCCGTTCTTCGACAACAGAACGGCGACAGGTCTCGTCATCTCGAACTCCGAGAAAATAATCGTCACACTGACCGTAATCGGCACGGCAAGAAAAGCACCGGGAACACCCCATAACGCCGACCAGATCGCCATGCTTGCCAGAATCGCAAACGGACTCAGGTTAAGCGAGTTACCCATCAGGTACGGATCGAGTATGTTGCCGATCACGAAATGAATGATGGTCAGCGACAGCAGCACGATGAGTACTTCGTTGACCTGTCCAAATTGCAGCACCGACATGAGTCCCGGAAAGATGATGGCCAGCACCGAGCCGATATAGGGCACGTAGTTAAGCAGCGCAGTCAGCACCGCCCAAAGCCCGGAGAATTCAAGCCCGACGCTGAGCATCGCGCCCCAGCATAGGCCGCCGAGCACCACACCGAGCAGCGTCTTCAACGCGAGATAGGCGCCGATGCGCCGATTGATGTCGATGACGACACTCTTGATACGTGCAGCGTTGCTCGAATTCGCCGCCATGTTCGCCAACTTCTCGCCAAACGTTCGTTGCTCGACGAGCAGAAAGCTTGCATACAGGACGACGACAAAGATATTGACGATCACCGATGACAGCGAAGCCAGCATGCTTGCCACGAGCGCCTGAATGTTGAACTGCGCGAGCATGTCACGCCGCAGCGAATCCCAGGTAGGCTCGGCTTCCAGCTGTAGCAGCGCGGCGGCTTTCTGGATCAGCGAGAGGATCGATTCCTGATATCGCGGCGCCAGTGCGACGAGGCCGTCGTAGTTCGCAACGAGCATGTCGATCGCGAGAAAGATCCCGGCCGCGATCAGGAACACCGATAGCGCATAACGCAACTGAATGGGCAGTCGCGCTCCAACGACAGGGATGCGTTCCAGCAATCGCGTGAAGCCGACAATCACATAGACCACGATAACGCCGAACACAATGGGAACGAAAACCGTGCGCCCGATGTAGAGCACCCAGCCCACAATCAGCAGCAGTACGACAACGGATACGGACGCCTGCAATCTGTCGGTCATCTGTCAATGCTCCATTGATCTGCGAACTGCCCGCCCCTGGGTATCGTCGAATGAACGATGCAGGCGGCGACGAAACCGCGTGTCACTCGCCATATCGACTGGTGCTGCCGCTGCCGTACGATTACCTTACACGGTGTGCCGACAGCATGCACGGATGAAACCACGTCAGCACGAATGCTCGCATGTATTTCGGGGTTGCGCGGCAAGATTATCACCCGGCGCTGCCGGCATGATCCATTCACCATCGCGCATCGTTATGTCGAATCGCGGGCAGACGCCAGGTCTCGCCAGCCTTATGCGTCCTCCCGATACCGCTCTCTCAAGAACGACCACCGCGTCGCCCCGCTACGCCTTGACCTTCACCGCCACCTGGGCAATCCGGTCCCGCACGACGCCAATCGCCTGCTTGAGCGCATAAACGTCCTCGAAATAACGATGCGGAATCCTTATCTGGCTGGCATGCGCATCGATGTCCTCGATTTCAACGCGCCATTTCGCGATCTGGGCTGAAGTCGGTTGGGTGTTTCTCCAGGTCTCATCTTCCAGCGATTTGATTTCCCGATACCAAACCACCAGCCGTTTTTTGATCCGCGCCTCCACGAGGCGCGGCAGCGCCTGCAACAAGCCGATCAACAGGGCCATGAAGGGGACCAGGATCAGCAATCGCCTTTCGATAAGACTGGCCAGCCAGAATGGAAGATAGCGCTGCAGGAACGGCCGGCCGGATTTGAAGTAACGCGTGCTTTCATCGGCAATGGGAAATTCCTCGGTGCGCAGGTTGGGAAACGTGCCGAGCGGCGTGAAGTAGTCTTCGCCGCCGTGGACCGTTTTGGCCGCGTCCAGCAGCAGATAGACCAGCGCCGGGTGCAAGCTGTCCTTGGACACCAGCAGCGCCGTGGCGGCCAGCAAGGTGACATCGGTGCGCGGCAGATCGTTGACGATGCTGGTCGAGGCGCGCGGAAAAATGATCTTGGACAGAGACGGGAATTTCTGAACCAGAGCGTCGGCCTGGGCAAAATCCATTAGCTTCAGATTGCTGTTCAGCAGCATTTTCTGTACGGCGGCATCGGGTCTGCCGATAAAGAACGCGGCATCCAGCTGGCCACTTTCGAGGCCTTGATATGCATTGAGCGCGTCCATTTCCAGCAGCGTGGCGTTCTCGCGAGTGACGTCGCTATAGCCGAGCAATACGAGGGAGACGTTAAGCAGGCCGCTACCAGGAACGCCTACCGCAATTCTCTTGCCGCGCAGTTGTGCCAGCCGGTTGATGACGGTGTCGCCACGATAAAACACCCAGATCGGTTCGTATGAGACGGCGGCGATGGTCTGCAGTTGATCGGTCTCTTTGGGGCTTGTGGTGCCCGACTGGATAAAGCCCACTTCGTATTCGCTGTCCGGATTCGTCAGCCGCTGGTAATTGTCAACCGACCCGGAAGAATTGCGGATATCGAGCGTGATGCCATCGCGCTTCAGGATGGGGGCGTAGCGATCCGCAAAGCCTCGATAGATCCCATTGTCCGCGCCGCTTGTGATGACGATCGTGCGCTGCAGGGCGGGCCTGAGTGCTGTCTCCAGCGCCCAGCCCAGCACCGCCACGAGCACGAGAACGCAAATGATGAGAAATCGCCGGCGCCCCCGTGTCATCGGGGCTTTCTGAATACGATGAGGCGCCGGATCGTGTCTGGGCATCGTTAGCTTTCTCTCGTCACGCTTCCCGTGGGCGGACTGGGCTCACCCGAATCACTCGCTGGTCGAATCCACTGGCATCCCGGACCCGCTCCCGTCCACATCCCCTCGCGCTGGCCGCCGGACAGCTCTCACCTTCCCGCTGCCTCCACCGCCGCAGAAGAAGCAATCCTCACCATCGGACTCGAGCCCCGACACGCTCATCCCAGCCGGCATTTCGACGCTCTCCAGCACCTCTCCCGTTCGAGGATCGACCCGCCTCAACTCGCTCGCGTCGTCTTCCCAGGTGCCATGCCAGAGTTCTCCGCCGACCCAGGTGACCCCGGTAACGAAACGATTGGACTCGATGGTGCGAAGAATCGCGCCGGTTTCAGGATCGATCTGATAGATCTTCCGTTCCGGATATTGCCCGACCCAGAGTGTCCCTTCGGCCCAGGTGAGCCCCGAGTCACCGCCATTGCCAGGCGCCGGGATCGTGGCGAGCACGCGGCCGGTCTTCGGATCGATTTTCTGGATGCGCCCGGCGGCGATCTGGAACAGGTGCTCGCCGTCAAAGGCCGTCCCCGCGTCCGCGGCGACGTCGATCGAGCGCAGCGTCTTGCCGGTCGCCGGATCGAACGCATTCAGCGTTGCTCCGCTCGCAATCCAGACCTGCTGTCCATCATAGGTGACCCCATTCACTTTATCGACACCCGGAAAGGGTCCATATTCACGGATGATTTTGGCCGCTGATCGATTCATGTCGCCATCCTAATCAAGGGGGAGTGGAGCGGGAAGTAACAAGGTCGTCGCGAATCCCGGCACGGGCGGGGTCATCCAGCGGCGCGCTCGTCCACGGCCGAATGACTGCACCTTGCCGGCTGTCGCCAGCGCGTCGAGTGCCCGTTGCACGGTGCGCTGACTCGCGCCGAGCACCAGTGCGAGCGCCGAACTCGACCACGATTCGCCGTCGGCGAGGAAAGCGAGCATCTGAGCATGCTCCCCTTCCACGGGCCGTGCCAGCACGACAACCTCGCTGGCGCGGTGCGGCGTCAGCGCGAACCCGCGCTTCGTCGCACTCACGCCGGCTAGCGTCCCGAGCGCCGCGCGCAGCCGCCCGACTTCGACCCGCAGCCGCATGCGATGCGATTCATCGGCGTGCTTCGCGCGGAACGCCCGCGCGACGAGCGTGTCCCTCGGCACATCATCGGGCCACGCTTCGCCCAGCGCGCGGGCGAGCGCGAACAACACCGGGCGGCTCGCGAGCGAAACCACCGTGCCCGCGTCACGCACGACATGACGGCACGCGTCCACGACAAGCGCGTTCGACGCCAGTAACGTCTCGACCTCGTCGAGCAGCAGAAGCCTCTCGTCGCCACGCGCAATCAGGCGCGCCGCCGGCGTGTTCAGCACGAGCGATACGCTTTCGACCTCCGCCATCAGCGCCGGGATGCCGGCGTGGCGCGCCGCGTGCCCAGCCCGCGCGAGCGCGGCGCGGGCCGTCCTGGTCCGCAGGCGGCGCAGCGCGACGCCTGCCACGACCAGTTCATGGGCGGCCCTCAACGCGGGCGGGAACAGCGTGGGGGCGAGCCCGTCAAGCGTTCGTTCGGCCTCGTCGAGGCGGCCGACCAGCAGGAAGCGCCGGACTTCGAGATACCGCGCATGCGCGGCGTTCAGGCGGTCGCCGTGCGCTTCGAGCGTCACCCTCGCGGCGTCGAGCGCCTTCGCAGGCCAGCCCAGCTCGCGCGACGCGAGCGCGATCTCGGCTTCGGCGACGACACACCTCGCACGGGCCACCGCGTCGTCAGGACCGAACGCGCGCGCCGCGCTGCGCACGAGCGCCTTCGCTCGAACCAGATCGCCGAGTTGCGCCATCGCGATGCCGCGCAGCGCGAGCGCAGGCGCGTCGTCGCGCAATGCGACGCGGTCCAGCGCGCCGAGCGGATCACCCGCGGCGAGCGCCCGCGCCGCGGCCGTGATCAGCGAGTCCATGGGTCAGCCCAATCCCGCCACACTTGTCACTCCCATCCGTTCGATGCCCGGTACTAATCTAGCACGACCATCAACCCGTTCACGACGCCGGATCGGCAACCCGCCGAACGGCGCGGGACAACCAACGGAGGAACCCATGATGACGACACATATGACCGCAACGCGTGAAGAGTGGCTAGCCGCGCGGCGCGAGCTGCTCAACGCGGAGAAGGAATTCACCCGGCGCGGCGACGAGCTGGCGCAGCAACGTCAGGCGCTGCCGTGGGTTCGGGTCGACAAGGCCTACCGGTTCGAAACCGATGAGGGCAGCGCGTCGCTGGCCGACCTGTTCCAGGGACGCTCGCAGTTGCTTGTCTATCACTTCATGTTCGGCCCGGACTATAAGGCGGGGTGCCCGTCGTGCTCGGCAATCGCGGACGGCTTCAACGGCTTCGCCGTGCACCTGGCGAACCACGACGTGATGCTGTTGGCAGTGTCGCGCGCGCCGCTCGAGAAACTTCAGGCGTACAAGCGGCGCATGGGCTGGACGTTTCCGTGGGCGTCGTCGTCGAGCGGCGACTTCAACTTCGACTTCAACGTCTCGTTCACCGAGGAGCAGCAGCGCACGGGCGACATCGAATACAACTACGCGCGCGGCGACCACGCGATGGACGCGACGCCCACACCGCAGCCCGTCATCGAATTCGCGGCCATGTCCGGCACCGACGCGGCCACCTACTCGCGCGAGCGGCCCGGCGTGAGCGCGTTCGTGCTCGAGGACGGCGTCGTCTATCACAGCTATTCCACCTATGCGCGCGGCGTGGATGGGTTGTGGGGCATGTACCAGTGGCTGGACCGCGCGCCCAAAGGGCGCAACGAGTCGGGCATCTGGTGGCGCCGCCACGACGAGTACGACAGGCGATGAGCCAGCTCGTGCGCGCCGTTCGTGCAGCCGGCGAGCCGGAGGTCTCGCGACGCAGGGTTTTCGACGCTGCGTTCTTTGGCGTCGCCGCGCTGTGCTTCGCTGCCAGCGCGGCGGCGACGATCGCGGGCAGCGCGTCGATGTCGGCGATGGGCGAGATGCCGATGCCCGGCGGCTGGACGATGTCGATGGCGTGGATGCCGATGTGCGGACAGACGTGGGCCGGCGCGACAGCATCGTTTCTCGGCATGTGGATCGTGATGATGGTGGCGATGATGCTGCCATCTCTCACGCCGATGCTGTGGCGCTATCGTCAGGCGGTCGGCGGGACAGGCGGGACGCGTCTGGGACGGCTGACCGTGCTGGTGGGCGTCGGGTATTTCGCCGTGTGGACCGCGTTCGGCATCGCCGCCTTTGTGTCGGGCGTGGCGCTGGCGGCGCTCGCGATGCGGTTGCCGGCGCTCGCGCGCGCCGTTCCGGTCGCGCTCGGCGTGGTCGTTTTGATCGCCGGCGCGCTGCAGTGCACCGCGTGGAAGGCACGCCAGCTTGAATGCTGCCGCGCGGCGCCGGGGCATTGCGGCGGCTTGCCGGCGGATGCCGGCACCGCCTGGCGACACGGCCTGCGTCTCGGCCTCCACTGCGGTTACTGCTGTGCTGGCCTGACGGTGGTCCTGCTGGTTGTCGGCGTGATGGACCTGCGCGCGATGGCGCTCGTGACGGCAGCCATTACTGGCGAACGTCTGGCGCCGGGTGGAGAGCGCGTCGCGCAAGTCATCGGGGCCGTCGTTGTCGGCGCTGGAGTGGTTCTGATCGCGCGAGCAACCGGGCTCGGATGACGTCTGTTTTGCGAACAAAAGCACGTCTGATAGTGGCCAATCACGTCTCGCAGGGTCAAGCTGCGAGCGCCGTGACTGTGCACTAGACCGCATAACCGGTCGGCTTGCTCTGGAAATGTTCGCCCTATCACCTATTGTCTGCACTATCCGGCTTCAGCGCTCCAACAGACGCATACCAGCGAGGAGTCACATTGATTGCCGATTCGCTCGGGGACCAGACGCATCGCGGAGGCATTCCGATGGCCGAACTTCATGTCGCTAACCCACCCGTCGCTCAAGCCCAGTCGGGCACTTTCGACGAACTCATTTTCAGTCGCGACCTCAATGAGGTGCACCTGCTGTTGGACTATATCTCCGGGCGGCCCGATGTCCATATATCGGAAATAGGCGACATCAAGTTTCCGAATCGGCTTGTCGCCGGATCAATCCTCTCGGCCTACGAGGTTCTCCAACGCATTTGCGAAATGCGGTATCCGCCGCAACCTGCGCTGGATATCACAGCCAGGGCGGACAATGCCGCGCTCCTTCTGTCCGTCAAAGACAAACTGAACGCAATCGCCTATCCGGCTTCCGGTGTCACGATAGCCTATACGTATATTTTTCTTGCGGAGACGGACAAATCCATTTTCGGTAAAACGCGGCAAGAGCCTCGCCAGACGCGCGGTTCAGTGGCGCAGACGGCATATCCCGGCCTGATTACAAGCGCGAAGCGTTTTCGCTGGTTTCATAAAGGTGTGGCGCGGGTGGGTGCCGTGCTCACGCTGTTCGCGGCGTTGCTATTGTGGATCGTGGTTTTCGGGGTGCAAGTGACCTCGCGATTCGAGGAAGACCAGAAGAGCGCGGCCGACCTGACCAATCAGATTTACGCGCAGGCCGACAAGGAAAATGCAGCGTTGCCGGCCGGGCAGCAGACGCACGACCCCGCTCCGGTGCGTTGCAGTGACGAGAAGATTGCCCAGCAAAGCAACCCGATCAAGCTGCTGTGCAATCAGTGGTCCTACTATCAGGCGCGCTATGACAAGTCGATCAGCGACGCCGCGAGTTTTGCCAATCATTGGCCGTCGAAATGGTTGATGTGGCCGTTCCCAACTTCGCATGGAATTCAGCAAAACCGCGGCGACGATTATGTGGCGAAGCAGGAGAATATCCAGTCGATCACCCTGGTGCTTTCCGCGTATGCGAGCTACGTGTTGCCGGTAGTATTTGGCGTAGTCGGCACAATCGCGTCGTTTCTGCGTGACATCGGCAACCGGATCACCTGCAGCCTGCTCGCGCCACGCGACGAAACCCTCGGGATCATCCGCCTCATTATCGGCGCAATTGCCGGGCTTGCGGTCGGGCTGTTCTTTACACCGGCCTCAGTCGCAGCCCAGGTCCACTCCGGGGCGGGGGTGCTGACGTTATCGGCGTCAGCGATCGCCTTCCTCGCCGGCTATGGCGGCGACGGCTTTTTTAGAATGATTGACGCGATGATTGTGCGCGTGTTCAGCCTCGACCCGCCCAGCAGAGCTCCGGTCACCAGGTGAAGTAGGCGGCCCGTAACCGGGGGGCTGTCATCGATTCTGTGCGCAGGCATGACCAAACACCGGTGGTCAGCCCGCGTCGTGTTCACATTGAAGCGCGCTTGACCCGCGAGCGAGCGGTGTCTGCTTCAGAGCCGTCGCGATCGATACGAGCACGTCCGCCGCGTCGCTTGCGCGGGCGCGCTTCGAAGGATCATCGGCTTTTTGCAGGCTGACCCAGCATACGTGTGTCAGCGCAAACAGCGGAGCCATCTGCGCCGGAGCGAGACTGCGTGCGCCGTCGGCACTCCAACCCGTATTGCCGCCAGCCCATACCACGCCCACGCGCGGCAGATCGGTGCGGCGCCGGCCACAACTTGCGGATGATCCTCCAGAAGCTGCGGCTTCTTTCTTCGTTCTCGCTGCCTTGTTCAACCGCAGCGTTGCCGCGGTCCCATCGCCGTAACGCCGGTGGTCGGCAAAGCGAATTGTTCAGGACGGACTATTGAGCCGACGCGGCGTCGTTCGATGCGAATGCCACGAGGCCACGAAGATGCAGGCCGTCGGCGTGTGTCCCGTTCAGTGCGAACAGGTGATCGAGGGCCGCCGCCGCTGCGTCGAAGTGTCCGGCCTGATACGCGTTGAAGGCCTGGTCGTACCAGGCGGAACAGGTTTCGGCTGTCGATGAAAGAGCGGCGGGCATCGTCGGTGATCAATTGATTGGAGATTCGCGGTTCGCTGGAGAATAGTGTAAGCCGCCGAAGGATCAGTCAGATCTGAAATGCGGAATTCTCTGCCGCGAGTGGACTGCCGGCGATTTTCAGAACCGATGCAATGACCTGGTTTCGGACTGCGGCGTGCGGCGGCATCGTGCTTCAGCGCTCCCTTTCGCGCCCCCGCGCTCACGACGCTCAGTTCGCGCGTCGCTGATTCACTGGATCTATACTTCGCGATAGTGCGTGCGATCGAATCGGCAGCTTGATTAGCACAGCCGCTTAATGTCAAACAATCTAACGCGGCTCAGGAAGGTCGAACGCATTGACGCAGCGCCCGAAAACAGAGTACGACCTGTCCTCAACCTGCCCCATCATGCTTGCCCAACAGAGGTGACTTTGATGCTGCGACGTGTCCTGGCTTCGAGCCGCTACATCATGATCATTCCCGTCATCGGGACGTTTCTGGGTTCTGTGGCGTTGACCTTGTATGAGACGGTAGTCTTGTTCTCAAGTGCCATCGATGCGATCCGGGAACGCTCGCTGTCGGCCAAGTCGGTCAAGATTTTCGCGGTTGGGATAGTCGAGGCGGTCGACGTATTTCTGATCGCTATCGCGGTCTACATCATCAGTATCGGTCTCTATTCGCTATTCATCGACGACAAGCTGCCGTTACCGAAGTGGCTGGAAGTCAACAATCTTGAAGACCTGAAGGGGAATCTGGTCAGCGTCGTGATTGCGGTCCTCGCCGTTCTGTTCCTGCGCGAGGCCGTAGCCTGGGACGGATCTCGCGACATCGCCGCTTTTGGTGGCGCGCTAGCCTTGGTCGTTGCCGCCCTTACCTTCTTTCTCATGAAGAACAACGCCCGGCGGCAATGATTCCGCGTCGGAGCCAGCGATACGGCACGGGAAGACTTCATTCGCGCAGCCATGTCGGTCGGAAATCGTGCCGGCAGTTATGTCTTTGCCACCAGCAGTTCTTCCGCATTGTTCGGCGGACGCAGTCCATCTGTCCTGCCCGTGAAGTAGCGCCGGGTAAGATCTGCCGCCGACACGTGCCGTGCTTCTTTAAAGCCGGCTTCGTGGGCCAGCGCCAGCATCTCCTGCGGCGTGAAGAAGCTCAGGAAAGGTGTCCCGCTTGCTCGCGCTCCCTTCTCCGCCATTTCAAGCCCGGGACGTACCCCGGGGTCCGCCATCTCCAGCGGGAGCAGAAACGTCATCGCGAACGTCGATCCTGGAGCGAAGGCCGCGACCTCACGCAACGCGGCCGCGTTCGCATCCGTGGTGAGATACATGCTGACGCCCGTGGAGACCACGACGGCCGGCTTGCCGTCATCGAAGCCGGCCTGCTCCACGACCAGGTCCTCGATGAAGCGGGCACGCGCCACGATCGACGCGCGAAACGGACGCGTGAACTGCGGGTCCATGTCCCCGCGAGCGCGCCAGCCCTCGTCCGGGGCCAGCAGTTGAAGGCCGATTTTGTCTTCCAGCACATGCGGCGGCGGATCGGCCTCGACATGCAGAGCGCGCCACAAGGCAACTCGCGCTGCTGTGCTGTCTGGCGCTACATCTCGCTTGTCGTTCATGACTTTCAATCCTGTTTCTGCGTCTTCGTCTTCGCTTGAAGCTGACTCGCCAGCACTGTGCCACGCCTCCTTGCTGGCAAGCAAGACAACGCACGCACCCGGACGCGAAACACCGCGCCCGGGCGCGCTACAAACTACAACGCCTAGCTCCCTTGCAGCCGGATGTCACGCGACGACGCGCCCACATACACCGTGCCGCCAGGCACATAGCGCCAGCCGTTGCGCGACGTGTCCCACACGCTCTGCATGCGCGGCGTGACCGTGATGCGCACGCGGCGTGTTTCGCCCGGGTTCATGCCGATCTTCTCCCAGCCGACCAGACGTCGCGGCGGCTCGCCGCTGTAGGGCACGCCAAGGTACACCTGCGGCACTTCCGCGCCCGCCACGCGGCCATCGTTGCGCACGGTGAACGACACGTCGAGCGCGCCGTCATGGCGATGGGCAACGGACAGCCCCGAGTAGGTGAAATGCGTGTACGACAGCCCGTATCCGAACTCGAACACCGGCGTGATGTTCTTCGCGTCATACCAGCGGTAGCCCATGTTCAGCTGTTCCGAGTAGACGGGATCCGGCACGAACGCGCCGCTCTGCCCCCACGTCGGCGAGTCCTGGTCGCGCATCGGGAAGGTGACCGGCAGCTTGCCGGAAGGATTGACCTTGCCGAACAGGAGGTTCGCGATCGCCTTGCCGCCGCCTTCGCCCGGATACCAGGCTTCGACGATTGCCGCCACGCTATCCTTCCACGGCATCAGCACCGGGTTGCCGCTTTCCACGACGACGATCGTGCGCGGATTGGCGCTCGCCACCGCGCTGACAAGCGCGTCCTAGTTCGACGGATTGGCGAGGCTCAAGCTTTGCAGATCACCGAAGTCTTCACCGGCCGGCTGCGCGACGACGACCACCGCGACGTCCGAGTGGCTCGCGAGCGCCGCCGCCTGTTCGATCTCCTGCTGCGTGTAAGTGCGGAACGGGTTCTGCTGATCGCTGTTGCCGGCAAAGCTCACCTGCGCCGACGGCGCGAGCGCGCGGATCGCTGCAACGATCGGCGTATCCAGCTTCAGCCACGGATTGGTCCACCAGCTGCACCCTGTCGACGTGCCGAACGTCAAGCCGCCACAACCCGCGAACGAGCCCGTGACCGGATCACGCGTATTGCCCGACCCGCCGCCCGTCAGCACGGCCGCATCGGCGTGGCCGCCGATCACCGCAATCCGGCTAAGCGACCCGGCGGAGAGCGGCAACTGATTGTTGTCGTTCTTGAGCAGCACCATCGACTGCTCGGCGACCGCCTGCACGAATGCGTTCGCGGCAGCAAAGTTGATGGTGCCGCCGCCCTTCGCAGGATCATCCATCACGCCGGTGCGAATCATCACGTACAGCTTGCGGCGCACCATGTCGTCGAGGCGCGCGGTCGAGACCGAGCCGTTCGCGATCGCCTGCTTGAGCGCCGCCGGCGTCAGATAGACGGTCGAGCCGACGTCCTCTTCCTCGTCGAGACCGGCGTTAATCGCGTTCGCCGTGCTGTGCGTCGCCCCCCAGTCGGACTGCACCTGTCCTTCGAAGCGCCAGTCGTTCTTCAGCACGTCGTTGAGCAGATGCGAGTTCTCGCAGGCATAGGCGCCGTTGAGCCGGTTGTAGCTGCACATCACGCTGCCGGGCTGCGCGCGCCTTGCGGCGATTTCAAACGGCAACAGATAGATCTCCCGCAGCGTGCGCTCGTCGATCTGGCTGTTGCCGCCGCCGCGGTTGTGTTCCTGCTCGTTGCCGGCGTAGTGCTTGATCGTCGCGATGACCTTCTGGCTCTGCGTGCCGTCGGTGCGCTCGGCGAGCATCTCGCCGGCAAGCACCGGATCTTCGCCGAGATACTCGAACAGCCGGCCGCCGCGCGGCTCGCGTGCGAGATTGGTGCCGCCGCCGAGTCCCATTCCGAAGCCCTGGGCACGCAGCTCTATCGCGACCTGCTTGCCGAAGTCGGAAGACAGCCGGCGATCCCAGCTGGCCGCAAGCGCGATCGTTGCGGGGAAGGTCGTGCTGGTCTGCGAGGTGCTGCCGGAGCCCGTCGCGGAATCGACCATGTTCAGATCAGGAATGCCGAGGCGCGGCACACCTTGAATGTAGCCCGCACCGCCGCCCGGCACGGCGGACATTGCGTATTCCGAATGAATGAATTGCAGCTTCTCGTCGAGCGTCATTTTGCCGACGAGAGAGTCGGCACGCCGGTGCGCGACCGCTGATTCGAACGCGTTCATCACCGCTGAAGTGGGCGCGAAATCGAGTGGAAAATTGGGCACATCGGCGCGGGCAGCGACGCACACCGTCGCCGCTAACGCGACGACCGGCCATAGTTTCATCTGCATGTCTGTGTCTCCGAAATCCTGCTTGGGTGGGGCGATGCGAAAGCGGAGCGCGTCGGATGGGTTCATTGCGGACGCGAGGGCCGGCGACGCAGGGTGACTGCGTAGACGTGTGCCTGCCAGCAGGGGATTCGGGCCAGCCGGATTGGCTGTTAGCGATCCTCCGTGTGAGGTAATGTAAGAATGTAGTCTGACTACAGCATCGGTATTTTTACTAATGCGACGCGCTTTTATGCTGAATAGCGTCTGCTAATTAAAAACTATTGGCCATTCAGAGCGATTAACGCATGAATTACAATTTATTCAGCACGACAACGACTGAATATCGTTGTAGTGCTGGAACCGGGAGTGCGAATTGCTGCCATTTTCCGACGGATATCGCAGCAATTTTTTATCAAATTTGTGTTTATGCAATATGCACGCGAATAAGCTATTTGTAATATCCGATGATCGGTGCGCAATCGGCGACTACGGCGAACTTGTGGATTTTTCCGATTCGCCCCATTCAATCCAATTCGCATAATTAACGCGCTCTTCGCCGGTCCTTTACTCCACCTCGCACAGGCATGACCCATCGTGACTCAATCCGGATTTCGTTCATTTGCCGTGACATTGACGGCGTGGTCGGTCAGAATTCGGATTCACACGGCAGTCATAGCCGTGACGTCATGCTTGAATCGCGCGGTACAACCGCATGGCCTACTGTTTCAGGCGGCGCATGCGAACGGGGAGCGATCGTTGGGAGAAGAGACGCTCTGGAACTTGCTGGTAAATTCCTGGCCCCATACAAATGAGTACAACCGGAATATCGCCTTGGGGCATTCGCAAGCTGGTGTCGATGCGCCCGTTTCTTGCTCAGGCATTCGTCCCTGCTGCACGCAACCTCCAATACATGCGCCGCAGGATGCGCCCGTTCGCAATCATTGCGATCGTCGGCTTCCCGCTCTATTTCTACGTCTGGCACGCACTGTTTCCCCAGCCTTACGAAAATCTGCCGCTGCGGCTCGTCGGCTCCGCGCTGTTTATCCCCATCCTGTTTTCCGATCGCTGGCCGGCGCGGACCAGGAAGTTCTTGCCGTACTACTGGTACGCGACGATCTTTTATTCGTTACCGTTCTTCTTCACCTTCATGCTATTGAAGAACAACGGCTCCAACGTATGGATCGAAAGCGCGCTGATTGCGGCCTTTGTCATGGTGCTGCTGCTCGATTGGTTCATGCTGCTGCTCAATTTCGTCATCGGCATTGGTGTGGCGTACCTTGCCTATTGGCTGACGACGGACCCTGTCGTGCTCCATACGACCTATGCCGCCCATCTGGCGATCTTCTCGTTCGCGATCGCAATCGGCATCGTGGCGAACTACGACATGGACCGGATCAGAATCGAACAGGAACGCGCGATGCTCGCCACCGCCAGCAGCGTCGCGCATGAGTTGCGCACCCCGCTGCTGGCGATTCGCGCCGGCGCCTCGGGTCTAGGCCGCTATCTTCCATCGCTGCTCGAAAGCTATTCGATTGCGCAGCAAAGCGACTTGCCGGTTCCGAAGATCCGCCTCGTGCATCTTCAGTCAATGGACGGCGTGCTCTCCCGTATCGAGCAGGAAGCCATTCATTCGAATGCGATCATCGACATGCTGCTCGCGAACGCGCGCTTCACGGGCGGTTACTCACATGGCGCGACCGGCTGCTCGATTGCGCAGTCGGTCAGGAGCGCGCTCGAACGTTATCCGTTTCGCGAGGGCGAGCGCGAACGGGTACTCACCGACCTTGCCACGGACTTCACCTTCCATGGGTCGGAAATGCTGATGGTCCATGTTCTGTTCAATCTCCTGAAAAACGCGTTGCGTGGGATGGCAAGCGTCGACAGCGCGCTGATCTCGATCCGGATCGTCACCGGGCCGCGGACCAACCAGCTCCTGTTCCGTGACACCGGCGCCGGTATCGCGCCCGATGTTCTTCCGCACATCTTTACCCGCTTCTATACGTCGTCGGCCGGTATCGACGACGCCTCGATCGGCACCGGCATCGGTCTCGCTTTCTGTCGCGACGTCATGCGCGGGGTGGGCGGCGCGATCGACTGCAAGTCTGTCGAAGGGATGTTTACCGAGTTTGTCTTGACCTTTCCGCGGCCCTAACGATGCAGACGATCAAACCATTCTATTTTCCGACCACGGTCACGTTCGTCGACGACAGCGCGGCCTTCCTGTCGAATCTGTGCCTTCAGCTCGATCCGCAGCTGGCGTTCCGCCTCTTCAGTTCACCGGGGGAAGCGCTCGATTTCGTGAACAGCCGCCCTCGGCCGGGATCGTCCGACGAACCGCTATTTGCGCCGTTTCGCGACCGCACCGACGAGGACGTCGCTCAGCAGGTCATCGCGCTGAGTGTCAACACGGTCCGCAAACAGGTTCACAACGCGCAGCGCTTCCTGGCGACGTCGGTCGTGGTCGTCGATTACGACATGCCCGGCATGAACGGTATCGAGTTCTGCCGCCGCATGACCGATCCTGCCGTGCGCAAGATCATGCTGACCGGCAAGGCGGACGAACACATCGCGGTGCAGAGCTTCAACGAAGGCATCATTCATCGCTTCATTCGCAAGCAGGATGCGTCGGCGGTCCCGGCGCTCAATCGCGCGGTGCGCGAACTGCAGAACGCCTATTTCGACGATGTGTGCCAGTCGATCCTCGATACCCTGGCGGTGTCGGAGTACGCGTTTCTGCGCGACGAGGCGCTGGCTGCGCGGGTGGCCGAACTCTCCGGCTCGCTGGGCATCGTCGAGCACTATCTGTCGTATTGCCCGGGCGGCCTGCTGATGCTCGACAGTGCAGGCAAGTCGTATCTGCTGATCGTCCACACGAACGAGACATTGCGGGGTCTGCGCGAAATAGCCGTCGAACAGGAAGCGCCGGCAGACTTTCTGAAGGAGTTGGACAGTCGGCGCAGCTTGCCGTACTTCTGGCAAACCGAAGGCCATTACCCGACCGATTGCACCGCATGGGAAGACTACATGCACCCGGCAACGCGGTTCAGCGGCCGGCAGGATTACGTCTGCGCGGTCATTGCGAACCCGCCGGGGCTGGACCTGAGCCAGGTCCTCAGCTACGACCGCTACCTCGAACGGCTCGACCGCGACATGTAAAAGACATGGAGTTCGCGAAGCCGAACTCCATGTCGGGTCAGGCGCCTATCAGGCTGTCACAGCCGTCTGTTCGTTCGTGCTCTCGCGTTTTCGTCTGCGGGACGACAATTCATCGCCGCGACGCCGGGTGGACGGCCACTTGTCGAGTTCGACCTCGCTGCGGATGTCGCGACAGACACTCGCGATCTTTTCGACCTCGCCATCGCTCAGCGCGGCGTGAATCGACAAGCGGATCAGCGCGCGGTTTCGCGCAGTCGCGGGCGCACAGAACACCGAGCCGAAAATGCCCCGCGACTCCAATGCGTCGCGTAACACGATCGTGCGCTGCTCCGTACCCGCTTCGAGCGCGATGATCTGACTCTCGCTGCCGTTCAGGTTATACCCGAGTTCCGTCAACCGCTGCCTCAACCAGGCGGCACTCGACGCAAGTCGCGTACGCCGCCGGTCAGCGGCTTCGATCACCGACAGTGTCGCGTCGAGTCCACTGATCTCATGCGGCAACAACGTGGAGCTGAAGATGGCGGGATTCGACTCGAACTTGAAGTACTCCTGGAAATCGACCGGGCAGGTGATGAAGCCGGCTCTGCCGGCGAACGCCTTCGCAAGACTGGCGGTACGAAACGCAACACGAGACTCCAGCCCGAGTTCGACGACGAGTCCGGCGCCGCGCGGACCGTGCGTGCCGAGCGAATGCGACTCGTCGACGACGAACACGCACCCGTGCCGTTCGCAGACGTCCGCTAGCGCAACGAGCCGGCATACGCTGCCGGTCGTGCTGTACACCGAGTCGACCAGCACGACGCCTTGCCCATAGCGCCCGATCTGCTGCTCGAGATGCGCGACGTCGTTATGCCGGAACGCGACCGGGACCGCGCCCGCACTGCGAATGCCTTCCCACAGCGACATGTGCGCCATCATGTCGACATAGACCGGCGTCTGCGCCGATGCGATCGACTGGATCAGCCCGGTATTCGCCGCATAGCCCGACTGGCACAGCACCCCCGCCTCGGCGTGCATGAACGTTGCAAGCCGGCTTTCGAATTGAAGCTGGGGGCAATCGCCGTGCAGAAAGATGCCCGACATCAACAACCCGTTGCCGTTCTCACGCAGCGTCCCGGCCATGCTGCCGATGATGTCCGGATGCCGGGCAATCGCGAGGTAGTCGTTGCTCGATAGATGCAGCGCATCGGGCCCGGCGATTCGGCCGCGCATGATATGCCCGCCGCCCCACGTTTCCTGCACACGCTCGCGGTAATACCGCTCGACGCGCGCTGTGACGAAAGCCGGCAACGCCGGCCGGTTATGCCGCTGTGTCGTCCGATCAAAAATGCTTTTCATTTTTTGGCTCCATATGGTTAGCTGCCGTAGCGGGCAGCGGGTCCATAGTGAGCCCGTCATTTATGACGTGTGTGGAAAGTCGGGCAAGTTATGCGTTATAGATAGCGACATGCTCTGACTCGGTTTTTTAGCAGCCGCTCGATGACGCAGCGCGCGCAATTGGGACCGGCGTCGACATGGATATCGAGCTGCCGACCGGTGCGGAAAATCAAGCTGATTCCTGGATTGCGCGTCGACGATGGTCTTGTTCTCGTCGAAAGTGGCGGCGCTTTGCTCCACGGCTGGTGGGGTCATGATCTCGATCCCGTTCGCCGCCAATGCCTGGACCACCGTAGTTCGGCGGCGTCGCGCATCCATCGGCGACTCCCGATGCGTGTCAGTCAACAGTTTGCAAATACCTCCATCGCCACATCAACAGATACAACCACTTCGGCGATCAGCCTCGACCTCTACGATCAACCCGATGCGCTGAGTCACGGCTTACTCGATGGAATGGGAGAAGCAGACGCGCAAGAGCTATTGAGGCTTTTGCGGAAGTTTGTGCATTTGAATAATGATCAGAGCCGAGCGCCGCTGCGCAGTTCCGGCGATGATGCGATCTCCGGGTAACGTCACAGCGTCATCATGACGAAGCGCATCAAGTTGTAGCGATTGACGAAGCGTCGTTGCGATTTCCGTGTTACCACGCAACGCAAGATGCCCTCCAACCTTCGCCGGATACCCGCGCGCCAGGCACGCCGCGACGGCTTATCGCGCGCAGCCTGCATGGGCCGCGCTGCCCTACGAAGAGCGCGCCGCCGTGCTGCGCCGGACGGCGCAACTAGCCGAAAGCCACTTCGATGAAATCGTCGGCTGGATCGTAAGGGAGAGCGGTTCGACCCGAGCCAAGGCGGCCTTCGAGACATCGGTCACCGTCAAGGCGCTTCACGAAGCGAGCGGTCTTCCGTCACGCTCGGCCGGCGACGTGCTGCCCTCGACGCCAGGGCGTTTGTCGCTGGCACGGCGGCGCCCGCTCGGCGTCATCGGCGTGATCTCGCCGTTCAACTTTCCGCTCTATCTCGCGGTGCGCGCGGTCGCGCCCGCCGTCGCACTGGGCGCCAGCTCAATGGTAATAGCGCATTGTGCCGCCTACTCGATGGCTTTCCCGGAAAGTCCAGCACTCACTGAACCATGGCCTAGTGATGCGGAAACTCCGAGCGCGGTGTCGGGGTCGCCTTCATCTTCGTATATTCAAATTCGGGCACAGCCTTGATAGCCGCCTTCGTGGCGCCCGCCAGCACCAGCTTGCCGTTTGTATAGTCCAGCTGCTCGATCGGGATGGCGACGTCGTGATGCGCTACACCCAGGAACTGGTTCGCGGCGACGATCGCATAGGAAACCGAATGGTCGGGTGCAATAATGATGTCGTGGATAACGCCGACCCTTTCGCCATTCTCGTTGTACACCGGCTTGTTAAGGACTGACTTCTTGGCGCTCCATCCAAGGATGAGATCCGTCGATTCCTCGACGCTAACCCCAAGAGGCTGCGTGCCCGCAACTTGCGCATATGAATGCGATGAGATCATCCCCAACGAGGCAGACATAATCACTAACGCGGCGATGTTTGATTTCATAACTCCCTCTCGAAATGTCGTTCGTCTAATAGATCCTTGAGGCAAAGCTTTTTTATTAAAGTCCACGAGAAAGCAAAAGTAAAGAGTTCAATCTTTGCATATGACGACAACATGTCCCAGTCGAAAAAATTCATGTATGCAATGTACCAGGCGATTCCGGCCATTTCCAAGGAGAAAAAAGATTGGCGTTCCTGGTAAAGAAGGCAACGAAACTCCGGAAAAATCTCCCTCTGCTTGTGCACGTCAGCGCCAATCTGGTGAACATGTGCACCGCTCGATGTGACATAAGGATTCGACGCCTTTCCGTATAGCGCCCTCTCAGTGAGCATTCAGATCGCCCGCCGGCACGCACCATTCGCAGTCTGCAAGAGAAAGCGGGAGAAGCTGAAGCGGCCGCGGCCCTCCGCCTTCGCGTGGTACATCGCGATGTCGGCCTGGCGCAGCAGCGTCAGCACGTCCCGGCCGTCCGCGGGATACATCGCAATACCGACGCTGGCGCTCGCATGGATCAACGCGCCACCCACGACGACCGGCGGCGCAGTCGCGGCGAGCAGACGCTCGACGATGCTCTTCGCCTGCCGCACGCCGCAATTCGGCAGAACCGCGACGAACTCATCGCCCGCGAGACGGCCGAGCAGATCGGAACGTTTCGAAGAGGCGCAGGCCATGAAATTCGGCCGCCTCGTACCTCAGCATTCCCGTGACGGCGCCGCTGATAAACGAAATGGTCCCATCGAGGCTGGCGACGATAATCGCGTTGTCGCTTCCGTTCACCACCATCGACAGTTGCTGCCATTCTTCTCGCTGCCGCTGCTGATCCGTCACGTCCCTGATGAACGCCGCGCGAAATCCGCGCCCTCAGCGGGGAAGCCCCCGCAGTCCTTTGGCGCCCGTTCGTCGAGTGCTTCCCGGCAGTTTCACTGACGAAAATCCGCGTGAGACGCCAGCATTCTTTTTTTATCAGTAGAATGCTGCAATCGCAAAGGTCCGTATTGTTCCGAAACCGGCTTCAGGCCCACCAGGCTAATGAGTCTCGTCAAAACCGTGATGCCATTAGCACACGTGCTGTCGCGAGGTGACGCGGATGAGTCAAATGCGAAACTTGTCTGGCCGATGCAGTTCGGGAGGAAGTGGTACGCCGACAGAAAGGACGCGTTGCTGTGGCGATAACTGAAATACCGATGGCGACGCTTCGTCACTGGACCGAGGAAACCATCGACGCTGAACTGGCCAACCGACCGGCCGGGGTATGGCACCAAATTTCAAACCAACTTCTCGTGGTACTTACCTGGCCGCAATACTGTGTATTCCAAAACGCAAATCGATCCGGTAGTGAGCTTCCGCAACTCGCAGGGCGAGCAGGTGCGGGGCACGATCATCAATCTCCAGCGAAAGTCCTTGGTGATGGAGGTCTATAACCCGTACTCGATTGTCCAGGTCAGTGAGGTGCTGAGCGACCTGTCGGTCAAGATGGGCGTGGAACACGCCTATTCGGGCAAGGCGGTCGTAATCAGCATGGTCAATACCGGCCTGACAGCCATCGTCTCGGTGACGCTGATCGCCGAATGGCGGGAACTGAGTGGCGGCGCGCTCGAAGCGCGCGCGGTGGGGGAAGAAGCCCGCCGGTTCGGGCAGGACTGGGCCGAGCGTTTCAAAATCCGCCGTGACTACCAGATCGCGGTCAACCAGATCCGGGCTTTTCTCTCAGACATGTCGCGCTGGGTCGAGCAGGCGGACCTGACCGACACCATGCCGAAGGAAGGCAAAAGCCTGCGCGAGGACTTCTTCCTCGAACTGGCATCGCCACTGATGGAAAGGACCAAGTTCTACTTCGACGAATTCGAAGGCGAGGCACGCCTGGTCGACGAAGAACTGGCGCCGGCACACCGTGCCTTTGCCCAGGCCGCGCTACATCCGCTGCTGCTGCGCTCGCCCTTCGTCTTCCGCACCTTCACGAAGCCGCTGGGCTATGCCGGCGACTACCAGATGGTCAACCAGATGCTCGACGATCCCCGCCAAGGCCCGAGCACGTATTTCCAGATCGTCAACGCGGCCTTTCTGCAGACGGCCGTGGCACGCGCGCACCGCAATCGCGTCGAGCTGCTGGTGGACTACCTGACCCGGCTGGCCAATGAAGCGCGCGCCGCGCGGCGGCCGTTCCGGGTGCTGAACGTGGGTTGCGGCCCCGCTCAGGAGATCCAGCGCTTCATGCATGAATACGACGAACCGGAGTGGCTGACGTTCGAACTGCTTGACTTCAGCCAGGAGACACTGGACTGGACGCGCGACCGCCTGGGGTCCATCGCACAGCAAACGGCCACGCGCATGACCATTAGCTACACGCACGATTCGGTCCACCACCTGCTCAAGCGCCGGATGGATGCGGACGCATCGGACGTCCGCGAGTTTGACGCGGTCTATTGCGCCGGCCTGTTCGACTACCTGTCGGACAAGGTCTGTGCCCGGCTGAACCAGCATTTCGCCAGCCGCACCCGACGAGGCGGCCGCCTGCTGGTAACCAATGTCCACGCCGACAACCCGGAGCGCTTCAGCATGGAGCACGTGCTGGAGTGGTACCTGATCTATCGCAACGAGGCACAGATGGCCGAAATCATGCCGGAGAACTGCGGCGAGCCGCGCCTGTACACGGACCCGACCGGGGTTAATGTGTTTGCCGAGGTGACGATCGGCCAGCAACAAGCAGCCTGAGATGACAACATCCGTGGCTGGGTTACATTCGAACTATCGTGAAGAGCTGCGCGACTACCGGTTGCTGTGCAGCAAGGCTGGCGGCCTGACTGTGATCGTGCTGGTGCTGATGGGCATGGCGATGGACTATGTCGTGTATCCGGCTGAGCAGAAGCGCTTTGCCATCGTTCGGCTGCTGACCAGCGCAGCCATCGGCTTGGCATTGCTCGCGCTTTACACGGAAACGGGCAAACGCCACGTGCAGGTCATCACCTTCTTCTGGCTGCTGCTGCCGCAGGCAATGATCTCCTGGATGATTTATGTCACGCAGGGCGAGGAGTCGCTGTTCTATGCCGGGCTTATGCTGACGATCTTTGCGGTCGGGATCCTGTTCCCCTCCGGCTACTGGCAGACGCTGGCATTCGGCCTGGCCACGGTCTGGCTCTACTACATCGCCTGCGTGGCACATCCGGGCGGCATACAGGACCCAAGCAAGTTTCAGTTCCAGCTAATCCTGATCTTCTTCTGCGCGTTGGCCAGCTCCATTTATACCTACTTCAACGAGAAGGGCCGTTTCCAGCTTTTCCGGCTAAAGGATGAGGTGGCGCACAAAAACGACCAGCTCGCCCGTACCAATGAAAGCCTGGCAAAGATCAAGGGCCAGTTGCTGCAGCAGGAGAAGATGGCTGCAATCGGTACGTTGTCCGCGGGGCTGCTCCACGAGGTCAACAACCCGGTGAACTTCTGCCTGATGGCCATCGAAATAGCCATGGAGGAATCGCAGGCCAAGGACAGCCCGTCGTTGCAGGAGTGCCTGATGGATGTCAAGCAGGGCATGCACCGCATCCAGCATATCGTGTCGGACCTGAAGACGTTTGCCTACCGCAAGCCCGGCGCGGCAGCAGACGGCGTGCCGTTCTTGTTCGAGAAGGCGCTTGACTCGTCGATGCGGCTGAGCGCACATGAGCTGCGCGGCGTGACGGTCACGCGCGAGCTGCCCGGCGACACCCTTGTGCTGGGCGACGAAGCCGCCATCATCGGCGTGCTCATCAACCTGTTCTCGAATGCCGCACTGGCCATGCACAAGGCCGGCACCGTATCGCCGCAGGTCCATGTCACGGCGCAATGGCACGACGACCGGCTGCACGTGAATGTGCGCGACAACGGCCCGGGGATCGCCGCGGAGAATCTGGCGCGGGTGTTCGAACCATTCTTCACTACCCGCGAAGTCGGCCAGGGCCTCGGCCTTGGCCTGTCCATCAGCTATGCGGTGGTGGAGCGGCACGGCGGCACACTGTTTGCAGAAAGCCAGTTGGGCAAGTGGACCGCGTTCAACTTCGACCTGCCGCGTGTGGAGTGATGTCGAGATGAGAGAGACCCAGCAAGCGCGGCAGACTGTCGTCTATGTCGATGATGAGGAGTTGGCCCGCAAGTACTTTGCGCGCTCGGCCGGCAGCGACTATGAGGTGCTGCTCGCCGGCTGCGCGGACGAGGCCATGTCGATCCTGCGCCGCGAAGGTGCACGGGTGGCGATCCTGGTGACCGACTTCCGCATGCCGGGCCGGCACGGCGACGACCTGCTGCGGCAAGTCTCTCAGGAGTATCCGCATATCGTGCGAATCCTGGTGACAGCCTACGCGGACAACAACGCGCTGCTGGAAGCGGTCAATTCCGGCAAGGTGTTTCGAATCCTGGAGAAGCCGCTAGGCATAGGCACGGTGCGCGAGGTGCTGGCATCAGCGACAACGGCCCCGGTGTTGCCCCCGAGGTGATACAGCGCTTGCTGGTCGACCCAGTTATCACGAACGCCGGCGTTAGCGGCTTCGGCATGATTTTCTACAACCGCGTCATGCAGTCCTCTGGCGAGAGTATCAGGATTGCATCCGCGTCCGGCGCCGGCACGACCGTGACGCTGGAATTCCAAAATTTCAAGGATCGAATGCACAGGAGTTACCAATGAGCAATACGATTGCTAACCAGACACCGCCCCCGGCGATTCTGTTCGTTGATGACGAAGCCACCGCGGTCAAATACTTCGAGCGCGCCATCGGCGCGATCGCGCCGGTGGTGACGGGCGCCTCCGTGGAGGACGGCAAGGCAATGCTGGATGCCCACGCCGCCAGCCTGGCCGTGCTGGTGTCCGACCAGCGCATGCCGGGCGAATATGGCAACGAACTTCTGCGCTATGCGCGCGAGCGCTATCCCCACATCGTCCGGATCCTGACGACGGCCTATTCGGAGCTAGACCAGACCGTCGAGGCCGTCAATCAAGGCCAGATACATCGCTATATCAAAAAGCCGTGGGACATCACCGCGCTGCGCATGGAGATGAAGCAGGCGCTGGAGCTGGCGGGACTGCGCAAGGAACGCGACCAACTGGTGCGCGAGAAGCTGGGCGTGCTGCAGACGCAGACCGTGGCCACCCGCATCGGCATCGTGCACACGCTGTGCGCCAGCCTGATCGGCCCGGGCCGCTTCCAGCCGGTCGAAACCTACCTTGCCGGTACCGAACTGGCTGGTACGCGCAATGCGGAGCCGGACTGGCAGCGTATGGACTACGCCGACCTGGTGCGTGCCGAGAGCGAATGCAGCGGCAGCTTCGGCCACGCGGTCAGCATGCGCCTGGTGGAGCTGCGTGCGCAGAATGCGGGGCGTAGCGCTGCCGATGCGGTGCAGGTCTTCGCTGAAGTCCTCGGCGCCACAGTACGCGGCGGTGGCGATGCGCTGATCTGGACTTCGCCGACCACGCTGAGCGAGTTCCTCACCCGGCCGGTGGGTCAGTCCGTATCGGCCGAGCATGCTGCCTGGCTGGCCTGCCTGCTGTGGGTGGAAGAAGCCGGCGGCGCCCTGCAGTTTGGGCGTGAAGGTGACACCATCGTCTGCCGCGCCGGCACACGCGCTGCCAGTTTTGCGGCCGACCGCCTGGCAGTCTGGATCGAGCGGTTCTCGGAGCCGGCGTTCGACCACGCGAAGTAGATGATCCGCGCTCAAAAAGGGCGCAACGGGCGGTGATCGGCTCGTAAGACCATAGGACGAGTGAGCGCTGTACTTGGGGAAAGGAAAAGACGTCGGGCCAGCCGAGTGTTGAACGGTCGAGAGGGGTCGTCTATGGAAGTTTAGCGTTCGGCCGGGATGGGTGCGGCTCAGACCGTCCATGGACTTCCGGGTTACCGGCCATCAACGGTCATCCGTCCCCACTCCGATGCTGACGTTCGAACGTCGGCTACGCCCAAGTACCGGACGTTGAGGTGCAGACTCCATCCAACAAGTCGTCGGCCAATATAGCTGCCGCTCGTCGATAGCCACTGACGTGACAGCTTACGCACTACGAACCCGACAGGTGACGGCAAATTTCAAAGGCTGTGCGACGTCGGATTTGCACATCGCCTGCCCATCGCGGTTGGGGGGCTCGGTGGGTAGTTCAGCGCTGCGACATGCAATCGCTTGCTGATCTCGTTACCTATGGAGACCGGCACTTCGTGCTCGACGGTTCGGCCCGAAGCCGCCGCCGAGTACCGGTTCGCTCCGCCACCGGAGGGAACGGAGGCACCGCCTGAGCTGGAGCGCAGGGGATACGGCGCGTCTGGGCGAGTGAACGCAGCTTCTATCGTGGGCCCGGATCCGGATCGACCCCAGGTTCCGGCCGGCAACCGTCGATCAAAGGGTGGACAGCCCACTGGTTTTCCGGACGTGCCTGCGCGGCGACCGTGAGCGGGTCCGACGTGGTACCCACGTGGTCGCACCAGAATGCGACCCAATCGGTCCAGTCTCGCGGTTTGGGCGGTCCGTCCAGCTTGATCGGCGTGCGAACGGGCAGTTTGGTGGCGTCCCAGGTCCAGCGGTGGATTGCCACCATGTAGCTCGCAATTGCATCGTCCCAGTCGATCACGTCCGCACGCTCGAAGCGAGCGGTGGCGATGCGATAGCACTCCTTCACGGGATGGATTTCGTTCCAGCCTTCGTGGAAGGTGTCGAAAACCCATGTGCCCTTCACGAACAGGATGTCGCTACCGCTATGCATCTCGCTGGATGTCTTGCCGGTCACCGGATCGTAGACCGTTGGTTGGGCTTTGTCGTTCATAGCTCCGATCACGCCGACGATCGCGATGATCGCCGCAACGACACTCAGCACCGCGCACACGACCCAACCGACAACGGGTATTGCGCAGAAGACCGCCGCTGCCGTCGCAAACGCGAGCGCAGCCTCAGCCGCGTGGAGCAGATCCATCACCCCGGCTCCTTCGAACTCGCAATGCAGGTAGGGCTGGAAGGTATATTTGACCGACCAGCCGCCGAGCGTCGAGAAATAGCCCTGGAAGTCATATTTCTTGGTGCCGAAAATGGTTTTTTCATCGCCGGTGGTAGCGGTCTCCTTGATCAGGACGCCCTGCAATCCGTCATCGGCGATTTGCCTATGCAGCGCCTCCTTGAACTTCTTTTCCTCCTCCTTGGGGTCCGGTGGGAACGGCGGCGGGCCCGGGGGCGGGTAATCCGGCGGCAGTTCCTGGTACTGGTGTGGGGCGAGCACGAGATTGAAGCTGAAATCGGTGTCGAACGCCTCCAGACCGGACTTGCCGCTGGACGGCTCGACCGCACCCAGGAACCCAATGGCACAGCGATCGCCGCCGAGGCAAAGCAGACGGTCGTAGAGCCACCAATTGCAGAACCCGATCACGATTAGCAGCAGGGGGATTGCGGTGTATGGCGAGAGGCCTCCGCCGAACACCAGTATCGCGATGGCGGCGAGCACAGCCGCCACCGTCGGCACGCCAGGGTAGACCTTGTCCTTCACGTCGACGCATTTGGTGAACTGGGTAAAGGCCACGACCGCCTCCTTCCGCATAGGTTACGGCACCTCGACATACAGCGTCACACCGCCGGCGAGGCCCTGGCCGTCGAATGCATGGACGTTGACAGGCAGGCGGCCCGTAAAGCCAGGCGGCGGCGTGATCTCGACAGCGATGGTCATCTCGTCGCCCGGTGCGAGGCTCGGTTCCGGGGGCTGGATGTCCACCGTCCACCCCGCCGGCAGAGGATAGTTTTTTCGGTCGTGGACCGGAGGCACGGTCGGGCGCGTCGCATCCATGAGTGGCAGGTTCTTCGGTGGCTGCAGAGGTTGCTGCCGACCCGGATCGCAACTCGCCACCGGCGGTATTGCGTAGATATCGACCTCGAACCGAAAGCGCTGATCCCGGCTGCTCTGATTGCCGAGTTGGAAGGTGACGTTGGCCGGCGACGCTGCCTTGCCCACGAGAACATTCTCCTGGCCGAGATTGTTGTTGTAGTTGGTGTCGTCAGTAGGTGCCAGGAACGCGAGGAGACAGTAGTGCCCAGGCGTCGAAGGAGTCTTCCAGGCAATGCTAGCGAACGCCGGGTGATCGGGTCCGCCCTTCACACCCAGACGCGGCACCGACGTGGCACCGATCGGATTGATCTTCACCCCGATCCCGAAGCTCAGATATGAGAAGATGACCGGGAGGGCGACCACGACGGCGTCAGGAGCCCCGTTCCAGATGCGGGCGACGATCTCGTAGTCAGTGGCCGGTTCTATTGCCCAAGACGGCACTACGGCGCCGCCCTTGCGCAACTCGATGTCGGGATTGTCCCATGTCACGGCGTAGCCACGCGCCATCAAATCGTATTGAGAGTAGATGAGCGGGTCGGGATGCTTGAAGGCTGGCTCATTGATCGGAACGCACCGGGAATCGGTGGCCCTGCGGGCCCGATCGGGCAACCGCCTGCGCGTCCACCACCGGGTGAAAATGTTGTGGAGGTTTTGCCATATGCCCCGTAGCGCCGTGGTCCATCCGAAGATGAGGATGTGGACGAAGCCCGTTAGCAGGTGCAAGAGGATTCTGAAGAATTTCATCGGAACAGCCTGCCTCATCTTTGACCGACGTAAGATACGTCGCGGATATAGCCCCGATCATCTGGCGAGCAGTTCGGGTTTGCGACCCTCCGCAGCGCTCTAGTCGACCCTGAATGCGGCCATGACAGCCAAAACAAGCATCGTCGCCGTTCCGCCGTAACGCATCAGCGTCTGTGGCAATCTGTGCCGAAGACCCGTCCCGACTCCGGCCGCGAACAACGTCTTGGTAATCATCGCAAGCATGGCAGCCAGCCATACAACGAGGAAGGACCGATATGTGGCTGCAAGGCCAGCCGCCGCGAGCTGCCCCGCATCCCCCCACTCTGCGAAGAAGACTGCGGAAAATGAGACGACGGCACTGCGCAAAAAAGAAGGCACGGTTGTCGGCACAACGATGGGCTCCTCGCTTGGTAACTTCTCCTTCCACAGTATTATCGCCGTCGAAATAAAGGTTAGCGCGCTAAGAGTCGCGATTATCCAACCGGCCAACCGCAATATGAGATAACCAAACCAGACAGCAACTAACATCTTCAGTGCGAACGCGGTCACCACTCCAATTAAGATTGGACTAGCTCGGTATCGGGTCGCAAGTATCCCTGTAGTGAATAGCAGCTTGTCTCCGACAAGCTCTGCCAGCAGGACAACCAGGTAGCTAGTAAAAAAAACTTGAATCACTGTCCAGTCCTCAACGGCCGGTATGTTCCAAGAAATACCCACTCAACGACCGGGCGCACATATTGCCAAGGAATGCTGCTTCGTGCGTCGCAGCCGTATACCTCTCCTTTGTCCGCGCCGATAGAAAGTTGACCCGCGGATTGGCGTGAACCGCTGAACGGAAGTCATTACAGCCTTTGGATTCCATCCAGCCTTTCTTCACGCTGGACCGGTGTACCGACGACGAACTGGCGATCTGCTTTCCACGCTTTCGGCTCGGCCTTTCGATAGTGCGTGGCGTACCGACTGGCATTTGGCTTTGATACGAGAGGTGGGTCCACCCGCGCGTGCTTGACGACAACGTTGAAAGCCTGAACAAAGACTAGTCCAAGTCTTAGTGAAAGTTAGTTCGGACGAGCCGGGTATGTGCGATTCCGCACATATGAATGCTTTTCGAAAAACGCCCGCCTGCGACTGATCCATACGGCATTTTGGGCGCAATTTCGGAGTTAAAGTCGGCCGGTGTGAAAGATCGAACGACCGTTGCAGTTTTGAAAGCAGCCGTCGAGACGGCGTAGCGGCGACCGGCAGAAGTGGGTCGACTGCTGCCCGACGTGGACGCATTAACGGCGCAGCGTTCCATCGACTCATCGTCGGACCGGGGTCGGGCCAATTGCTGCCGCTCGCAGAGTCCGCAAAGCCGCCATTCGAACGGCTGGTCACCGAAACCTGCCTGATGCCCAAGGCGAGCATCTCGGCCATTGCGGCCGTTGACCCGTCAAACCGACACCGGCCGCTATAGGTTGCTCGTCCGACATCGGTCCGGCAATTTCAATCGAACGGCAACTTCGAACGCGAAAAATGCTCGCCAGCTTCAGGATCTCATGGGCACGGCGCAGTTCCTTGACCTCGCGGTAGAGTGCCTTGAGGCGTTCGTGTTCTGACGTGGTCACGCCCTCGCGCTCGCCGCTATCGACTTCATCTCGCTTGCCCCCAGTAATGTCTGGCTCGTGCAGGCGATCTGGGGGGCGATGGATGGATTCGATCGCCGCCCACTGTGACGGATACTCGTCGCGATGCTCTCGTAACATGCGGACTGCACGTTCCCGGACTTCAGCAGAAAACTTGCTCGACTTCTTCACGGCCGGGCGAAGACCACAGGAGAGCGCTATTCCAACATTCTGCTCACACAACGCAACAATGCTACGGAAAGCGCGCAGTAATGTAGCTTGCTTGTTTCTGTTGTTTCGCCTATAAAGTAGCAAAAAATACGAGTTCAGGTGATGTCAAAGGTCGGTCCTGAATCTTCGTCCGGTATCGTATTTCGTTGCTCTCCTCATTTTCGGGATTGTCCTTCTAACAATCCCAGCGTTTCAAAAACGGCTTCACCTTGACAGCATAGAACTTTTCTTTGATTGTCGCTAACCGACGAACTGCCGGACGAAGTCGGGCGATATAACGATTTTGACTCTGCTCCATTTACTGGCATCCCGATGTCGGAGCCCTCGAAGTACATGGAGCCATTCGAGAGTGTTGGTTGGCGAATGGTGGTTTCGCGCGAGCTCGGCTTTCCGACCTCAGATGACAGTGACGCGGCACGTTGCAAATTTTCAGATTTCAGCATCCTAGTGCCAAATCCACCTTCGCCCGAAGGCGCAAACGCGTCGTGATCGCGATGAAATACGGCATAGGGACCATGGCCGCAGTTGCAATTGGCTGCGTTACCGACTGTGTGGGCGAGAAGTTGATTTACGGTTGACCACGGGCAATAGTACGGTTACGGAAGTTTCCCAGAAAGGTGAAAAAAATGCGAGTGCGAGTTACCGCTGCCTTGATTGCTGCCTTGTTAGTTGGGTTGTTTCTTTCGACCTCTTCTTTATCACGCGTACTTGAAACGATGACAGACAGGTGTAGCGGTGATGTCTTCATTTCCACATCTTACGTTGACGTGTTCGATCCACGAACCGCAAGCGGGATCCTGCTACAGCGTGGTAGCCGGGACAGCGAAAACTGGACTGGCCGGGTGCAGATCAATGGCCACACACACATAAGGTGGTTTTGTCGATCGACAGTGGGGAACTGGGCAGACCCGGGCACTTGGCGAATTAGCAACGGCAGTGTATATGCCTCAGTCTGCGGCAGTTTTGACGAGACAACTGGTGATGTCCAAGGTCAGCCGTGCTCAGCAAACGTATCAGGAACCATCGTATCGTCGGCGGTTGGCGGATGGACGCCTGAACGTTCTCGTTGTGCTTCATCCAAGACGCGCTGGATCGATGCGAAGCTTGGCCCAAACAGGTTACTTCAAATTCGATGCTGGGACCGCTGACTGCCCTCGAGCGATCGTTTAACCGCATAGTGCGAATTCTCAGTTCGTGCGCCCGGTTCCTTCATCGCCAAACGCCGTTGTCGACGATGAGGTCGCACCCGTGGTATCAACGACTGCTTTGACATTGACATTGTCTGCGTTCACACGAGCTATCCTGCCTTAGCGACAGGCTCTACTTGAGGTTGTTGGGTGGCAGGACAGCCGACGGATCGAGATCTCTATAGCGTTTACCGACGGGTGGACCAATGTCTGGAAGCAGACCTACCGTTCACGGAACGATCGATGTGAAACTGTGCGGAGTACAGGTCGCCGTCGCGTTCATCTTGCTTCAATTACTCTCAGCGCACGCCAGCTGTAGTGATCGACCGGGAACGCCGAACCAGGAACAGGCTGTGGTCATTTCCGACACTGAGATCTACTATTCGTGGCGGGTCGCTACACGTGAAACGCCAATCTACTATGACATCTATGTGCGAGGTCCCGACGATCGGGACGTGGGCAAGAACCGAACCGGAGACGGTCCGTATCGGAAAAGATTTGGCCAGCGTGATGGTGTCGTCATCAGCGGTCTGAATAGGAATACACAATACTGCTTTGCCATCCGAGCGCGCACCGAGGGCGGAACGCAGGGATGCGTCTCAAAGAAGCAGTCCGGTGGGATATGCGTTACGACGATGGCCGAGAAGCCTCGAGCGCCTTTTGTTCCGTGCCCAAGTTCGCCGTCGTGTCCCCTCCCGACAGATTTCCCCTACAACTGCCCGCACCCGCCGTGTGCTCCGACTCAGTCGCCGCCTAAGACAAGTGGTGGCGCCAAATGCTGTGTCTTGCCCGGTAATCCGCCACTTTATGGCTGTGGTGCTCAATGCCCCTGAGGACGCGGGGAGTTGATCTGCTTGCTGGCGCGGGAGTGGACTTCCTGAAGCTCGCGAGGATAGTAGATAGCTAACCTTCCGGAGGCGCGGCTCGATGTGCGTCTGTTCAACCGCACGACCCGCTCGGTCGCGCTGACCGAAGCGGGCGAACAGCTGCTGCGTCGCGTCGGGCCCGCGATCGCCGATCTCGAAGACGCGGTCAATGAAGTCGCGTCCGCGCGCGACCGGCCGTCGGGCTCGATCCGCATCAGCTCGTCAGAGAATGCGGCGCGGCCGCTGATTCGCCACGTACTGCCCGATTTTCTCGCCACCTATCCTGACATCGACATCGAGTTCGTCGTCGACACGCGTCTGGTCAATATCGTCGCCGACGGTTTCGACGCCGGCATTCGCGTGTTCGACGACGTGCCGCGCGATATGATCGCGATCCGCTTCGGACCCGACATGCGGTTCGCGGCCGTCGCGTCTCCTGCGTATCTCGCGCGACACGTGCCGCCGCAAGCGCCGCACGATCTCGCGCAGCATCGCTGCATCCGGTTTCGCTTCGCGAGCGGCGCGCTCTATCGATGGGATCTCGAACATCGCGGCAAGAGCGCCAGCATCGATGTCGACGGACCGATGACGCTCGGAAATACCAACCTGATGGTCGAGTCGGCGCTCGCCGGCATCGGCATAGCATGGGTTCCGGAAGATCTCGCCGCCGACCATCTGGCGGCTGGCCGCCTGATTCGATTGCTGCCCGAGTGGAGTCAACCTTTTCCCGGCCTGTGCCTCTACTATCCAGCCAATCGACATCCGCCGACCGCATTACGGCTCTTTTCCTGGGCGGTAAGGGATTGGGCAAATAGTCGCTAACGGACGGCGCGGCAACACTGGCTTTCACTGGCTTCGCGGGCTTTGCTCACGAAACGGAGAAGTCAGACGCTAGGACTTTTCAGTGCTCCCGTTGTCATTCCCGACGACCCCGAATTCAACAGCTGTCTTGACGTAGAACAGATGCACATTCTCGGCGCGCAGCCGGTCGAACAACCGGTCGGCTTCTTCGCTCGTCATCGCCATCACGACGGATAAGGGTTGATCCGCCAATTCAAAAAAGTGTGCGGAATGAACGCGGTGATGGTGGCCAATTCCTTCGGAGGCCGGTATCACCGTAGCACCGCGCAGACCAAGTTCACCCGCAAGACGGACGAGCCAATCGGCCAGCGGCTTGCCATGATGACGGCGATCCTGTTGGGTGAAGAAGGTGACCTGGTAGCCGTTCATGCTGGTGTCTCCTCAATGCGGTTCGGGCCACTGCCAGCAAGCGCTGCCTGCCGGCGTCAGCGCCAGCGTTCCTATGAGATGGACATGTGAGTGCCGTGGTTATTGCAGCAATACCGCCGCCGAACCTCACAACTTCATCAGGGTGTGGAATAAGTGTAGATGTCAGGCTGAACTAGCGCCAGCCCGCGGCGGCTCGTGATGCTGTCCGCCGATTGCAGCCGCGGGCGGCGGGCGGGTTGGACTCGACACTCGAACCTGCATTGGCAATATCTCAGGCGGGACAATATTCATGATTTTCGGTGGACGCGTTAATGTACGAGCGCCGCAAGGCCGGGTACCTGAAGTCGCGGGTACTCGCGTACCACACGCACGAAACGTACTTTTACCCACCGAATTATTTTTTTCATGGATTTTTTATGCTCATCAAGAATGTAGCAGTCAGCCTGCCGTCCAGGGTCGTTACGAACGATGAAGTTGTCGATATGATTCGTTCCATTCGACCGACTACGAGGGCGACATCGACCGGGGGATGCGCACCATCAAGACACAGCTCGACAGGAGCGGGCTGGTCAACCGACGCTGGTGTGAAAGCCACGAGGCACCGATCGATCACGTTGCGATGGCCACGCGCAAGGCGCTAGCGGAAACGTATCTGCGGCCGGAACATATCGAGCTGTTCATTTATGTCGGCATCGGCAGAGGACTCCTTGAGCCAGGCAACAGCCACATGATGGCGAGCGCACTCGGATTCATCAATGCCGAGTGCTTCGACGTGGTCGACGCCTGCATGAGCTGGACCCGAGCCATGTCAATTATCGACAGTCTCTTCAAGTCCGGTCAGTACAGAAACGCTATGATTGTGAATGCCGAGTTCAATATGCTGGCAGGTGGCCCACTGTATCCCGGGAATTTTGCGTTGAAGAACAAAGCCCAGATCGAATATACATTGCCGTCGTTCACGATAGGTGAGGCCGCAACCGCTACCCTGCTCGTCGCGAAGGAACCGGAAAACTTCAGCTTTGCTTTTCGCGCGAAGCCGGAAATATCGGACCTGTGCACCATCCCGATTCCGGGCTACGAAGGGTATTGCCACCCATCCGAGCGGGTCGGGAAAAATGGCGACATGCGTTTCACATCATTTGGCCATGAACTTCACAAGAATTCGGACGAGCTGTCCGAGGTGCTGACCAAGCTGCCTGTTCCAAAGCAAGACATCGACATTGTCTTTACCCACGCCTTCTCGAAGCAGCGTGGCACGGCTACGGGGCGAAGGTGGGGATCGAGGACAAGATGTATCACATCTATCCGGAGACCGGCAATCTCGTTTCGGCCTCGATCCCGGCTGCCATTTCATTGGCAAAGGACAGCGGGCGGCTGAAGCGGGGAGACAGGGTGTTATGCTGGGTCGGCAGCGCCGGCATGTCATTCAACGTTAGCAGCTTCAAATTCTGAGGCTGAATTAAAAAAGATAAAAGAGCAACATGAGAGCCATTTCAGGGGGCATCCGCTATCTCAACCGGGTGGTGTCTGACTCTGCCAAGGTATCGGACTACAGTGTGTTTGCTGTTGGCGTGATCGGCACAATCGGACATCCGGTCTACTGGCTGTGGTGGACGTACATCGTCAGCGCGAACCCCATCCGCTCCGATCACCTCTCCTATCTGAGCGCGGCGAGCGCCACCCGCAAAGCGCTGGACGAATACGGCTTCGGCGATCAGAAGGAGCGCGGCAAGGTAAGACTGGTGGTGCTGGAGGATTTCACCTTCAAGGTTGACGAAACCGTCTATCTGTTCACGCTGTTCAATCTGATCAAGAACGCGCTCCATCACATTGCCGCGCATGCTTCGGCGACGCTCACGCTCACGGTCGACCGGCAGACGCTGAGGGTTCATGACACCGGGCCCGGCATTGCGCCCGAGATGCTGCCGCATCTGTTCGAGCCTTTCCGTACCGCGGGGAATTCGGCGGGTACGGGGCTCGGGCTTGCCTATTGCCAACGTGCGTTGCGCGCCTTCGGCGGCACCATCCGCTGCCGCTCCGAAGTCGGCGAATTTACGCAGTTCACGCTGCAGTTTCCGGTCGTTTCGGAGAGCGAAGTCGCGGACCACGAACAGAAAATTTTTGAGCGCGCCACGCCGTTGTTCAGCGGGAAGCGCATTCTCGTCGTCGACGACGATGCGGCTCAGCGGGCGAGAATCCGCCGCGCGTTGTCGAAGCTGGGCGCGCACGTGAGCGAGGCGGCAGACGGTGAGGCGGCACTGACCCAGCTGCGCCAGCCGACGCCATCGGACCTCGTGCTGATGGACGTCAACATGCCGGTTCTGGATGGCTACACGACTACCGAGAGAATCCGCGCCGACCACCAGAATCCGAACTGGAATGTTCTGATCGCCGCCTGTACGGCGGAGCCAGGCAATGTGGCACGCGCGCTTGCCCGGCGAGCCGGCATGGACGACCTCGTCAGCAAATCCAGCAGCATGGTGGATTTGATCCGCGCGCTTCAGACGCTTTTCGAAAACGGCAATCGGTATCACCTGCGCCAGCGCGTCGACGGGTTCACCGGCAAAACGATCCTGGTGGCGGACGACGACACCTACAGCAGACTGGTTGCCAAAACTTATCTGGAGCGATGCGGTGCGAGCGTCATCGAGGCCGAACACGGGCGGGCTGTGCTGGCCCGCCTGCAGGAGGACGTGATCATCGACGCTATCGTGATGGATATGAACATGCCGGGAATGGGCGGCGTGGAAACGACCGTGTCGATTCGCGCTCGCACCGACGCGTACGCCGAAGTGCCGATCATTGCGTTGACCAGTCAAGCCGATATGGACGCCGTGCAGACCTGCGTCGCCGCGGGCATGAACAAGGTCTTGATCAAGCCGGTGCAGGTCGGCTCCCCTTACGCCTGCGTTGCCAGACAGTTCGCCCAGCACCGTGCGCTGAATGCGCGCGGCAACGCAGATCCGTCGCACACGCCCGTTGCGCCAGTGGGCAAGCCTGCGCCGGTCAAGGAAGGACCGCTGCTCGACGAGAAGCATCTCCAGGAACTGGTGGCGCTCGACTTGCTCGACCAGACGTTCCTCAACGGCATCGAGCAGATTCGTTCGACTGTCGCGCAGCTCGCGGCCAGTGTCGCGGCCCGCGACCTCGCTTCGACACGTGGAACCTTGCACGTCCTGCTCGGCATCAGCGGCAATATCGGCGCAAATGCTCTGCATCAGTTCGTCCGGCAGATCTATCCGCGCGTGGTGGAAGGCGAATGGCCCGCGGAGGCCGACTGGCTGGCACGAATCTGCTCGTTGAACGACCGTTCCGCCCCCGCGTTGCAGACGTATTTCGCATCGGTCAAAGCGCATCGCGACGAACCGAACACGCTGAGTGATTGATGCGGTCTTGCCTTCCGTGCCGCACGGACTGGCCTTATCGAGGCGCGATGGGCCGCAGTCCCCGCCCCGGATTCATGATGCTCGTCCGTCCGGCCTGATGTGACGGAATGCGACGAGCAGCGCAAGATCGTAGGTGAGTAACGGCCATAGCGACGACAGGCTGGCAAATGCAATGCCGGTGGCTGCCGTCAGGCCTGCCGCGAAGAGCAGCAGTAGAGGCCGGCTGACTCCGGCGTGAGACCGAGGCGTCCGGTGTCGGCGCCGCGTACGATTTGTGCCAGCCGCTGCGCCCCGGCCAGCCTCATCCCTGCGCCGACAGCAGCGGTGTTGTGCGGAACGGTACGACGTGTTGCCACGTGTATTCCTTGAGGATATCGCGCACGCGTCCGGTCACAGGGCGGTGGTCGCGGCGGGAATCACATAAGGCGCTTACTGACTGGACGCATGAGCCCTGAGAAACGCCACATAGCCATTCTGAGTCTTGAGGATCTTGTCGGCGCACTCGTCATAATCCGAACCTTTCGCGCTGTCCGGCCCATACATACCGCGGCACTGCGCAAAGAGCGTTAGCGTCGCGCCCTCACCTTTCGCATCGCGGCTCGCGGAAAAGGCGGCCTTGCCCGAATCATAGGGCACGTCTGTTTCGATTGCGACCGCATCGGCGCGCGTGACGGGCGTGTCGGAATGCTGCTCGATATAGCGTTTCGTCAGCGCCCAGGCGGCGTCGCAGTTTGCCGGTGTGCAATTGACCGTCGCATTGCGTTGGGCCGCGAGAAGGCTGGTTTCGTTGTGCAGGAATTGCTCCTCTTGCTTCGCCTGCTTTTCAGCTGACGAGCAACCAGTGAGTACAAGCGCAACAAGCGTAAAGACAGCGATCTTTTTCACGAGTAAAACCTCTGTAGCTACGTTCGAGCGCGATTATAGCTGTGCGCCGGAAACGCTCGCCCGAAGAGCTCACGTTCATCGCATGCGTTGGCGCTTACGCACGGACAACGGTCACGCCGGCGGCCTCTAGCGGCTCCGTCAACGCGGCATCAGTCGACCTCTCGACTACTATCGTCTGCGCAAGCGTCACCTCGCCGATTGAATAAGCCGACGCCGCATTGAGCTTTTCCTTTGACGCGAGGACGACAGTCTCGGCCGACCGTGCGGCAAGCGCGCGCTTCACGTAGGCCTCTTCGAGATCGCCGGTGCTGAGCCCCGCTGTCGGATGAACGCCGGTCACGCCCATGAAGTAAATGTCGGCGTGGATATGCGACATCGCCTCGATGGCGGCTGCGCCAACGGTCACGATCGAATGCTTGTATAGCCTGCCGCCGATCACGATCACCTCGATTGACGGATGCTCGACCAGCGCAACGGCAATCGTCGGGCTGTGCGTCACGACCGTCGCCGACAAGGAGCGCGGGTCGGTGACGGAGAAACTCCACTTTTTCATCGCCGAATACGATGCGGCGGCGCGTGTCGGAGGTGGCGGCGGAATTGAAGCCGAGGGAGAGGACATCGAAGTCATCGAACTGGCGCTGGAGGAAGCGTTAGCAGCGATGCGTTGCGGCGAAATTGTCGATGCCAAGACCATCATGCTTTTGCAATTCCTGGCACTGCGCGAATTGACGGAGCAGCCGACACAATGACACCGCAGCTCATCCTCATTGCCGGTCCTTATCGCAGCGGTGCACAGGGAGATCCCGAGCGCGTCGCGCGCTCGTCGGTCATGTCGAACACGTCGATCTGCGGCACTGCGCCCGCGATGTTGAGCAATGCGTCGATCTGCCCGAACGCGGCGAGTGTCTGGTCGACAACTTGCTGCGCGGCGTCGGGGTGAGCGAGGTCGACTTCGATCACGAGAGACCTGGCACTGGCTTTCTCGACGTCGATGGCAACCTGTTCAAGGTTTTCCCGAATGCGGGCGACAAGTACGACCGACGACCAGGCCGAACTTTTCGAGCACGATTGCCCGCATGACTGCACTGCTATGAACGGATGACACGCTTGTCCATGCGGACCAATCGCATACGCGGCTCAGCGATTCAGGAAATCCGCAATGGCCGCCGCAATCTCATCCGCGTGCGTCTCCAGCGCGAAATGGCCGGTATCGAAGAAGCGCACGTCCGCGCCCGGTATGTCGCGCTTGAATGCCTCGGCGCCCGGGGGCAGAAAGAACGGATCATTCTTTCCCCACACAGCGAGAAACCGCGGCTGATGGGTACGGAAATACTGCTGGAACGACGGATACAGCGCGACGTTGCTTCGGTAGTCCCCGAACAGATCGAGCTGAATCTCGTCCGCACCCGGCCGGCTCAGATAGAAGTCGTCGAGCGAGTAGCCGTCCGGCGACACGGCAGCCGTATCGCGAACGCCATGCGTGTACTGCCAGACCGTCGTCTCGTGCGTAAGCATCGCGCGAAGCGCTTCGCGATTGGCGCTAGAGGGCTCTTGCCAATACGCGCGGATCGGATTCCAGCCGTCGCTCAAGCCTTCCTCATAAGCGTTGCCGTTCTGCGAAATCAGCGCCGTGATCCGCTCGGGATGCTTGAGCGCAAGCCGGAAACCCGTCGGCGCACCGTAGTCGAATACGTACACCGCAAAGCGATCGAAACCGATCACTTCAGTAAAACGATCGATCACGCTGGCGATGTTGTCGAACGTATAGGCAAAGCGGTCCCGAGGCGGCATGTCCGACTGTCCGAAGCCGGGCAGATCCGGCGCGACGATATGAGACCGGTCGGCGAGCTTCGGAATCAGATCGCGAAACATATGGCTCGAGCTCGGAAAGCCGTGCAGGAGCAGCAGCTTCGGCGCGCCGGCACGACCGGCTTCGCGATAAAACACCTTGAAACCGTCGACGTCGGCATGGCCATAGGAAATGGACGACATGGTTTTCCTCCACAGATGAACAGGATTAAGCGGCTAACGAAACGCGCCGTGTGACTGATTGCATGAACAACAACACCGTCGGCCTCTTCAACGAGCCGACACCGCTTGCGCCGCTTTGACGATCAGGTTTGTCACGGTGTCCGGGGCCGTAATGATCGGCGAGTGATCGACCTGGCACGCATGCAGTTCGGCGCCCATCCGGCGTGCCATGAAATGTTGAGTGTCGGGGCTGATCATCCGGTCCTGTTCGGCGACGAGGTACCAGCTCGGCCTGTCTCTCCAGAGCGGTCGCCCGACCTTTTCGCCAATGCAGCACGCTGCGATCGGACGCTGAACCGCGGCGAGCAGCGTCAACTCCTGCGGCGTCGCGTGTTGCGCAAACGCGCAAGCGAACGCGTCTTCCGGCAGCCATATGAGGCCATGCGAGTCGGGTGCGAGCCGCGGTGCTTGCGGATGCGCTGCGCCGCGATAGAACACGTCGGCCTCGATCCATCCGCCCATGCGCCATGGACCAGCACCACATTCACGTTGCTCAAAGACATGTCTCGTTCCTTTGAAGAGAAGTAAGCGCTTCCCGCAGTCGGCGCGCATTTGTTGCGACCACGACCTGTAACCGTCTTAGACCTTATATTTAGGTTACTCACTTGGTCTGTAACTTGTCAACCTCATTTTTACTGGTTACACTTTCCTCACCCTGTTTTGCTTTCATGGTGAAAGATGGACTACCGCCAAATTCCCCCGATATTTGTGGCCGACGCGCCCGGCCTGGATTTTCTGAACTCGGTTGCAACGCCGGTGGATGAGGAAGTCGACTGGATCAGCGATGGCGCGGGTCTGCTGGCCTGGCTGGAACAGGCCGGGCTGGTGCCTCGCAACGCACTCGCGGCCGTACGGGCACAGGCCACACCCGCCGAACTCGACGCCGTTGCGGCGCAAGCGCGCTCGCTGCGCGAGTGGTTCAGGGGCTTTGTCCAGAAAAGGAAGGGACGGGCGCTGGTCGCGCGAGACCTGCGTGATCTCGCGCCCCTGAACCAGCTGCTCGAGCGCGACGAGCAATATGGGGAAATCGCCGCGGGCACCGCCGGCAGCGAGACGAGCTTTGAATTTCGCGCAAATCGACGCTGGAAATCGCCGGAGTCGTTGCTGATGCCTATCGCCGAATTGCTGGCGAAGCTGGTGTGCGAGGAAGACTTCACGTATGTGAAAGCGTGTGAAGGTCCGCGGTGCACGTTGATGTTTGCCGATCACACGCGAGGTCATGCGCGCCGATGGTGCAGCATGGCGATCTGCGGCAACCGCGCGAAGGTCGCAGCTCACCGGCAACGGCTCAAGGAACAGAAGAACGGCTAACGCGACGACGGCGCTAAACCGGCTCTTCGTTATGCTGAGCAGGGGGACGCTATGTATGAAGTGAAGCTGACCGCGGAACGGCTGACCGCATTTTCAGACGCGGTCTTCGCCGTGATCGTGACCATCATGGTGCTGGAACTCAAGGCACCAGACCAGCCGGCATTCTCGGACCTGTGGCCTCTGTGGCCCATGGCCGTCAGCTATGCGGTGAGCTACCTGTTCATCGTCATTATCTGGATCAACCATCATCATCTGATGAGGTTCGCAGGTGCTCCGACGCTGGGATTCATATGGATCAACTTCATCCATCTCTTCCTGGTCTCGCTACTGCCCTTCGCCACCACCTGGGTGGCGCGCACACAGCTCGCGTCGGCCCCGGTTGTGTTTTATGCGGGATTGTTCGTGTGCATCGACATTGCCTACAACGTTTTCGAAGGCCGGATATTGTCGAGTGCGGACGCCGGCCAGATTCCCACGCGCATGCGTCGCGCGGCGAGGTCGCGGTCACTTGTCGTCCTTGCAGGCTTCGCACTCGCCGTGCTGGTTGCAATCGTCGCGCCGCGCGTCGCCTTCGGTGTGATATGCGGCTCGCTGATGCTCACCTTCGGCCAGATGTCTCCGCTAAGCGGTCGTGACCGTGCTTCAGCAGCTGCCGCTGTGAAGACTCGACCATCTTCAGCGGCAAATCCGCTCAAGGTCACAAATCGATCACTACGTCGCGAACCGGTCGTGAGCAGCAAACCAGCAGGTTACCTTGCGTTGCCACGACAACTTCCCGCATATAGTATGCGTGCGTTCGCAGGCGCGCCGGCGACCAGCGCCGCTGCACGAAGGGCCGCGATTCGCGCCGCCGGCACCCTGTATGATGCCGGGTTCGCGCCGGATCGAAATCCCGCGCAGGCGGCCCGTGCAGATCGTGCGCCGCCCGCTGCGGCTACACGGCGCCAACTCATTCATTCACGATGACCCAGAGGAAGACCGCCATGACGGCCGCAACGCAATTCGATCAGGTTTCCGTTATCAAACGAGCCAACATCTATTTCGACGGCAAGTGTGTCTCGCACACCGTTCTCTTCGCCGACGGCTCGCGCAGGACGCTCGGCGTGATCCTGCCCGGCGCGCTCAACTTCGGCACCGACGCGCCGGAACTCATGGAAGTACAGGCCGGCCAATGCCGCATCCGCCTGGAAGGCAGTGACGAGTGGAAAACCTATGGCGCGGGCGAGTCGTTCTCGGTGCCCGGCAAGAGCCGCTTCGACATCGACGTGATCGAAACGCTCGACTACGTCTGCAGCTATCTGTAAAGACCGACGGGCGCATGGCGCCCGACGCCGCACGCGACTTCGCGCGTGTGCGGCGGCAAAGACGTCGTCCGGTTGTGCCGCGCGGCCAGTGATGATTTGCGGCTCACGAGCAATCCGCTAGCGTAGCCTCAAGCCGGCGCCACGGCTTGCGCGATCGCGTGGGCCGATTACCCGACGCGGCGTGGCAACTCATCACGCGTCGATCAGCTTCGTATCGACCGCCTGGCTTCGGCATAGCAGCGTCAGCGGCTAAGGTCTTACCCGAAGAGCAATAAGCGACCCCCTCAGGCCATTCAACTTCGCAGAAGGAAAGGGCGCCTTCCAAAGGTGAAGGAGACGTTCGAGTGACGCAGTTGCCGCCAAGGCGCCACAACCGAACGCGGCCGATTACTACCGTTCCCTTCCGGAGGGTCGATAAGCGGCTCTCCGTGCCTTGTGGCAAGGAGAAGTCAGCCGTATGGTAGCTCGGCATTCAGTCCCAGGATGTCCATGTGACGGTGCAGGGGGCGTGGCCGGCCAGCCGATGATCCATTCGCGCCAAAGATTTGATAGTGGGATTCAATTGGCTCAGGCGTCGGGCAACCTGTGTAATTGAATCTGTCCCTGTCAGGTTCATTCACGTTAGCCAGGAGTCCGTTATGGCCACGCCCAATGTCGACGATGAGATGGTCAAGATGATCGCCACCGACACCAATACCCCCGTGGAAACGGTCTCAAGAATGTTCGCAGAGACGTGGGCAGAGTACAGCGAAGGCGCACAAATCATGGACTACCTGTCGGTCCTCGTGGCCCGCCGTGTCCGGGACAATCTACAGAGATGGAAACAGGATTCGCATTGAGGGCTCGCACTCTTCTCACGAGCGACGGCACGCGACCCGTGCCGGGCATACGACTACGCATCCGGCGCACGCTGATTGCCGCGGCTGGCCACCTGCAACTTGCGCAGGCGGGCGGTTTTTTTGTAATGGTGCTCTTCAATCCGCTCCAGCACACCCGCAAGGAATCCAAGTGTTTCAAGAATGTAAGGTCCTTTGTTCAGCATCACACATTCGGCACGGCTACCCATCGCCGCATCGCTGACCTCCGCGCGTGAAGGCATCCCTCCCTTGGCCAGCGATTCGAGCACCTGCGTGGCCCATATGACGGGCACATGCGCCGCTTCGCACAGCCAGAGGATCTCTTCCTGCACTTCGGACAGCCGCTCGAAGCCCACTTCCACGCCAAGATCGCCCCGGGCAATCATTACGGCAATGGGAGGATGTCGCATCGCGCTCAGCAAGAGGTCCGGCAGCCGGGTGAACGCGGTCTTCGTTTCGATCTTGAGCACGATGCCGAGCTGTACTGCGTTGAGCTTCCCAATCTCGTGCAGCAGGTCGTCGATGTCTCCCGGCTGCTGTACGAACGACATCGCCACCGCGTCTGCGTGGTTCGCGACGAACGCCAGGTCTTCGATGTCCTTGACCGTCAAGGCTGGCAGTGCGAGCTCCGATTCCGGCAGGTTGATGCCCTTCTCGGACCTGAGCTTCGCCCTTTCTCCGGCCGCCCCGGTAATATCGACCCGTAGCCGGTCTTCGGCGACGCCACAGATCACACCCCGGATCTTGCCATCGTCAAACAGGATCGGTTCGCCGATGCGCACGCCGCTGAACACTTCGTCAAGCGCACACGAGATAAATGCCGGTTCGGCGATCCGCCCGTCGTCGTCGTAGATTGCATCGCGACCGGGTGCCTCGCCGTGCACGACCTCCAGGGTATCGCCCACCTGCAGCGCGATCCACTGATCAACCGTCGTCAGCGCGCCCACTTCGCCCTGCGCGATCGACGATTGCTCTCGCCGCAATGTAAGTCTCGTTCCGGGCACTACATATGCCGGTCTGTCGGTTTCGCACAGACACTCGCCTGGACGAACTTCAGTGACGCGAAGCACTCGCTTGCGATTGCGCGCATCAACGAACGCCAAGGTATCACCGGGTTGAGCGTTGTCGAGGAGCGCAGCGTCGACGGGGATCGCATCGTCCGCATCGGGTTGACTGCCGTCCGCCACCAGTCGCACACGCGCGGGTTCGGTCACCTGTCCCACTGGATTGCGGGTCGGCCGCAACTTGACGACGGCCGGTCCCGGTGCAATCGGACCGGTGCGGAGCTTCGGACCGGCGAGGTCAAACGAAACCAGGCAACGCTTGTCCAGGTCGCGCTCCGCGTGGCGAAGATGCCTGACCATCCGCTCCCAGGTCGTTGGCGAATCGTGCGCGCAATTGATGCGCATGATTCCCATGCCGGCTTCGACCAGACTTCGAATCAGATCCGGGTCGTCGGCTGCCTCACCGGGCATCGTCACCATGATCCGGGTCTGGCGCCCTTGCGGCGCCGTTCCCAGGATCGCATTTGTGTGCTCGGCGAGCAACGCTGGGCCGGTATCGAACGTGATCGGCGGATCCTCGACGACTTCGACGGGAACCGGTTCGCCCAGCAGCGTGTGGAGTACCCGCAGCACTGCCTGAAGCGAGGCCATGACGTGCGCCTCCATGCGTCCCAGGGAACTGAGTCCAAGGCGCGCCAGCTCGTCCTGCAGGGCTCGCACGTCATGGCGCCGTACCGCGAGATAGTGAACGAGATTGATGGCACTCTCGCGCATCGAGGTCGCCGTCGACTGGAACTCGGCGCTAAACTCCTGCTCTGCTGCGAGGGCAGCGCGGCGCAACTCCTCGACGCCGTGTTTCGCCTGGGCGAGCCGAACCGCCCAGGCAATCTCACTTTCTGTTCTGCGCCTGGCGCTCATCGTAGGCACCTCCAGCGTTCATTGGCCTCACCTTGCCGCAGCGTCATCAAGCAACGCCCGCGCCTGTCCGACCCACGCTTCGCGCATGACGCACCCGCGTGCGTTGAGCTTGAGATCCAGCCAGGCTTCTTCCGGCTGCAGGGCCGCAAGCTGTGCATAGCGGCGGAAGCTTTGCGCAGTTCGGTCGAGAGATACGCACGAACTGGTCGTATTGATCGGCGAAGGCGCTGGATCTATCAACGTCGGCTGCAGTGCGAGTTGCCATGCTGGACGCGTCTTTGCGCACAACGCCGATTCGGCACTTGCGTGAGAAATACCGGCACCATCCAAGGGATCGGGAGTGCAATTCCGACGCTGTGACGAGTGCTCGTACTGACATTCACGGTAGTCAGGGAGCGTGACAGTCGCGTGACTTCGCCTTCATACGTGACCTGGAACACAAGACTGTCGCTGTTGTGTGGCACCGATGCCCGATGCACAAATGAGCCCGTGCCTCGTCAGGGAGCCCGTCAAAAGCTGGTCAGGTCATGACCGCACATCTGAGTAGCAGGCAGCTACTTTGCAGAATTGTGACCGTTAATTGATCTGACATTTTTGCCACGGTCGCATATTGCGACGCAGCAAAACGTGTAGACTGGAAAGCGAAGCGCAGGCCCTCTGGCGCGCGTAGTTCAGATATGACGGGAGAATGTGACATGACGACTTCTCAGTCTTCACACACTCCAGCCGCCCCTGTATTGCATGTCTTCGAGCAAGCCGGCGGCTGGCATTGGGGCATCACCGTGCCGCGAGTGATGGGATCCGGATTTAAAGTGATTGCGTTCAGTGAGAGAGCGTTCCCGGTTGAAGATGCCGCCCGCACGGACGGGCGGCAAGCCCTAGGCAGCCTTGCAGACCGCGGCGCACGCGACCGATGCCGAGTCGGTTGAATCTCCGACGGGAACAACAAGGCTTAGCCCGCGCCAGGCCCAGGCCGTCGATGGTCCGCTCGTGCCCGGACTGCGAGGGTGGTGACTCGCGGCACCCACCGTGGGTAAAAGGCTTTTGCAAGGTCGCTGTGCGAAAATCGTAGTCCACCCCTATCGGTCAGAAAAGTGATAGCCATGGACGAGCCCCATATGAAACTTACGCCCCCTCTCCTTTCCGCCGATTCGACACTATGGTTTTCGGCCTACGGCTTCGGCTGGGGATACTGCGCCTTTGCGCTCGATGCTGAAACGGTTTGTGAAAAACTCGGCGCTGCGAACGAAACCCCGAAACAATTGATGCTTGCCTTCGAACTTGGCAAGCGCCGCCTTTTGCAGGCTATCGAGCCGAAAACGTTGCCTGGCACTGGCGAGCGGGTAACGCTTTCGGCCGCTGATCTCTGACGACGAATTGACGTGCCGCTGTATCACGGTATTGCGACACCGTGTGCGCAATGGGCGACTGCGAACGTCCGCTGCGGCATGCTGAACTGACGTTTGACTGTCCGTCCAAATACGCAGGTGAAAGGCTGGAAGTGGCGCGCGCCGTGTAAAGGCGGCGCTTTTCCCAGTGGGTGTAAGCCCCACCCGGCAACCGCTCCAGCCGGAAGCAACCGATAGCAGTCGCTCAACCAACCTGCTGCACTCTGTCCGCAGGCCGCAAACGCCAGGGCTTTTGCGGCCTGCGGCACCCACCAATCCAACTCTCTAAGGCTGCGGGACGGCGGTTCGATTCGCCGGTACGATCTGCGGCTGAAAAGAAAAGACTTCACGGGTGCGGTCGTCGACGAACACTTTTAACCAGTGGACATCGTTGTCGCCGTTCGCCTGGTTATCGCCAAAGGTTTCGACGCGGATGAAATTCTCGAGCCGCCTGCCTTGCGCGTCAAGGAAAGGTCGATCAATGCGGAAATAGTGGGAATCGCCATGGACATAAGCAACGGGTTTCCTGAAGGCGATGACCTCATCACGCAGTGCAAGCAGGAAGTCCTTGAATCCGTCAGGAGTCGGGCCGGGATACGCGGGGTCCGAACTGGGCAGCATGTCGTTTTCGACCAGCGTTTTTGGATCGCGAGTCGGCGCGCGTGTAGCATCGGAATTGTCCCAGCCAGGATCGGCTTGTGAAATGAACATGACGGCCGACGCGTTGTGCTCTATCGCCGCCCGGAACGTCTGCTGCATCCAGAGGATATCGGCATGGTTGCGCGCCGCAAATTCCGCCTGGTCGGGTTTCGTATCGCAAAGGTTGTTGCACGACCCCTGGATATTGAGAGTCGCATATACGACACCATTCACCGTCCAGCGGCGATTCTCGACACAACTTACGAGGTGACTGTCATTGTCCAGGCAAAGCCGGTCCATCTGTACCTCCTGAAGGATCGGACGCTGCCCCATTGAATAGGGGGTGCTGAAGAAGACCTGGCGCTCGTGGTCGAGCCGTTCCCTGGACGAAAACCCGCCGTTCGACACACGGTCGCAGTCGGTCCAGTCGTTATCACCGGTAGTAAACATCGCCGCCGATTTCAACGCGTTGAAGTACCCGAGCGCCTGCACGTAGAGAGCGTCGCTGCAAGTCGTAGGCGTTGCCGATCCGGGCGTGCCGTTGCCAGCCTTGAGATCCCCATCATGGACCGTGAACGCGAGTTTCTGCGCGTTCATGTCGGCTATCAGATTCGGTACGCCGACCTGTGCTTGCGTGTCGGAGTACGGCAAATCGCCCCAGAGCCCGATCGCGTACGCTCGACTTTCGCTATTTCCATCATCATTTTTGGCGAACGAATCAGCGGTAGGCCAAATCACCGAGGCGACCGCTACCACTACGCAGGCGATGTTCCTTAACGATCGCCGCCATTTCGCGTTCAATTCAGTGCGCAAGCCAGACAAGGTACACGGATCTTTTGTCATCTTTAGCTCCTTTGTTCACGGCGCGAATTGCGCGTCCTGAAGTGAAGGCGCTGCATATGACAGCTGAGTGTCATCTGTCGCAATTCGTCTTTGGATGCCATGCACTGTCAGCAAACACAATCCAACGATGCCAATGTGAACGAGACCGTGCTTCGGTCCACGCGTCAGGTGCTTTGATCGCTGCATACGCTAGCTGCGTCTGCAAATGAGTGCCTCGGCGGCCGATGTGGCAACGGACTGTTGCCGACCACTACGGACTTTCAACCCCGACATTGTTCAGCAGCAACTTCCTATCAGCAGCCGTTGCCACTAGCACGGCGGTCAACGAAGGTACGGCACTTGATCGGTGCCTCGTTGCTGGCCTGGTGGCTACTGCACGAGCCGGTCGGTGTGGTGCAGGCTCTGGGCGGTCTGATCGTCATCGCCGGCATTCTGGTGGCGCGCAACGGGTGATCCACGTGCATGAAGGTGCAGATGGATGCCGTTCTTGAACGTGAAAGCCATCGCAGGGCATTGAAACACTCCCGTAATTCGCCATTCCTAAGTGACGCATTTTGTTCGATCGGCGCCAAAAAATGCGCATTCATCGTGGCGATCCGGTGTTCCGGCCGCGTGCTGGGTGGATCCGACGTCTGAACGTCCGAGCTGCGGTGCGTGCGAATGACGCTTCGTGGCCACATCCGGAAGTTCGCCGTCCGCCAAGGTCGACCAAGCCCCGACGGTGCGGCGAACTACCTTTGTCGGTGGGCGTGAGGAGTGGACGGTGAGGCCCGGTTGCGTGCGTCCCAATCCGCCCGCTGAACTCACGCGCTGCCAGTCGAATGGCAAAGTTACTTCAGGTGAATGAGGACTGATCCCTCCGATATCTCCGGCGCGCCCACGCCCGTGCTTGCGGCGTTTTTCGCGATCCAGTCCTTCGCCTTTTGCACGCTTTGATCAATGCCTGCCTTGTCCTGGCAAACAGTCACCGAGAATCCGCCATCGCCGCTGCGTGCGAGGGTGTAACCGACAAAGCCTTTGATCGAACGCATCAGTTCTTCGACCTCAGCCGTGCGCTTCTCCAGCAGATCGAACAACTCCTTTGCGCCCTTTCCGGAAAATCTCCTTATAACAGTTTGCATGATTGCATCCTCCTGTTTGATGGACCAGCGAGACGAGCATGCCGCACGAACAATGTGTGCAGCGTGGAACTGCTCTTTCCGACAGCGTGTCGTGCGTGGAAGTAATTGAGAAGGCCGCGCACCCGATTTCCGCGACCCATACCAAGTGTAGTCACTGTGCCTTCGTAGTAAACCCGGGAAGCGGTGCAAAAATCCTGGTGCCTTCAGCCAACGTCCGGATCTGGCCGGCCCGAGCCCGGAAGTTCGGCAGCCGGCCGAGTCCGGTCAGACGCCCCTCGGCCGCGAACTTCGATAGTCGGCCCTTACCGCACCTTCGCCTCGCGAGAAATCACCCGCTCGCGGGCTACGCTTGCCACCCCGGACCGCCAGTTGGCAGGTGCGCTCATCCACCTCGCGGACCGGCTGAAAGCGCTGCTCCGGCTGGCGTCTAGCGCGTTTGCCTGTACTGGAAACGCGAACAGCTCAACCTTTTCCGCACCTCGCCGATATACCGCCTGAACGCAGCGTTGAGTTGGACAGACGCGACACTTGCTGGAGCGGCCAGTGGACAAGGACAGTTTCCTGCGAAACGCCGCTTGCCGAACGGGCGAGCGGCGCCGGGCACGCTTCGAAGACGACCCTTCCCGATCGAAGAATCTTCCAGCCCATGGCGCGCGGGCCAGCACGACAAGGAAGGCAGCCACAGGAACCATCAGCCGGTGGTCCCCATGTAAAGCCCATCAGGTTGTCAACGCTGCGAGCATGGGCAAAACCGCAATCCCCAATTCAGGTGCCTCAGGAGGGCACGCTTCATGATCACGAAACGAATCTATGTCACGTTCCTCGCCACACTGCTGATCGCTACGCTTGCGCCGGAGTGCCAGGGACAGTACACCACCGACTGGGTGGCGAACACATTTGGGACCAACGCTACCCGCGTGGGTAGCGTCGCGCGCTCCATGTGGATAGCGCCCGAGGGGGTCATCTACACGGCTTCCATGTGGGACGAAAACGAAGGTGGTGTCGCGATATACCAGAACGGCCAAAGCCTGGGGTCCATAGGAGGTCACGGCGAGTTTCAGGGCAGCGCCATTACGGGTAATGCAACTTCGATCTTCGCCGCTCTGCAATTTAATACCACTTACGGCAGCGGCGCGGTGGGGCGGTACAACCGAACCACTCAAACCCGCGACTTTCTCATCCCGGTCAGCGCGACAACGACAGAACGGCGGGCTGATGTAATCACGGGACTCGCAACGTCTGGCTCGCTCCTTTATGCGAGCGACTTTCCTGGAAATCGCGTCCGCGTCTACACCACCGACGGCGTCTGGCGGCAGGATATCGCCGTCTCAGGTCCTGGCGCGCTCGCGGTGGACAGTGCAGGAAACATCTGGATTGCGCAGCGGAGTGCGGGCGCGATCCTCGAATTCAATCCGGCCGGCGTGCTCGTGAACACCATCCAGATGCCCGTCGCCTCCCGACCGTCCTCGCTGTATTTCGATTCGTCGACCGGGTGTCTCGTGATCGGTGACGAGGGCCCCGACATGAACATCAAGATCTATAACATTTTGGGCATTCCATTTCTGGTCAGTACATTTGGCATTCAGGGGGGATATCTCGATACGACAACGGGAATCAAAGGCCAGGTCGGCGATAAACGTTTTACCCGCGTCACCGGCATCGGCAAGGACGCCGCCGGCAACCTGTACGTGCTCAACAACCCGTGGGGCGGAAGCTGGGACCTGGGCCGCGACGGCGGCACCGACATTCATTCCTACGACAGTTTTGGCCACCTGCAATGGAAGCTTCAGTCTCTCAACTTCGAGGGGGGCGCCGCTCCGGACCCGGGTACTGACAGCACGTACTTCTATGGAGGCACCAACATCTACACCGGCACCGCGGGAGGAACCTTCGTAGCGAACACCGTCGATCCGATCGACTATCCATCCGATCCGCGCATCAACATCAACGATCGCTCACGGGATGAGCACTTTGGTCAACTTGCCACCGTCGGCGCCAACCGGATCCTCGTGGCGTCGGGCCAGAATCCCGATACCTTCTACTTTTTCCACTTCAATGCTGCGAATGGCTACATCGCAATACCGGACGCCACGCTGCCAGGTACGGCGTTCAATACGACCGCGCCGGTCAGGGACGGATTCTGCCTCGACAGCAAAGGGGAAGTCTGGGCCGGTTTGGACAAGACGAATGCCATCTGGCACTATCCGCTGACCGGCTTCGATGCCAACGGTCAGCCGAGTTGGGGAGCAGGAATTGCAACGCCCATTCCGGGCACGATCACGCCATTGACGCGGATCATCTACCTGCCGGAAAGCGACACGATGATCCTTGCACAGGGCGTTGTCGGGAGCACGGACTGGACCTCGATCGGAACGCGGATTGAGGTGTATCACGGCTGGCTCGCAGGCAACACGACCGTTCCCAATCCGGTGATCAACCTCACCAGCGCCAATCCCAAGTCGATCACGGCGGCCGGCAACTATCTCTTCGTCGGATACGTACACACCGTGCCCAACATCGATGCTTTCAATCTGACCACAGGCAGCCTGGACAGCACGTTGATCAACAGCAACCCCAACACCGTGTACGTCGGCAATGACGTGGATTCGATGTACGGCCTTAGATCGTACCGTCGGTCGACCGGGGAGTATGTGATCACGAAGGACAACTACAACGGGACCAGCGTCGTCATTTATCGCTGGACACCCTGATCAACAGTGCTCGTCGCGGCTACGCCCCGGCGAGCACATCACGTCATGTCGACTGATTGACGTTGTTTCTTTCCGCAGGCAGCGTTCGACCGGAAAATCCGGCGCGGCCTTCCGGAGCGCTAGCCGCTTACCAAAGGATGATTGTTGACGATCCAGGTCGTACTTTCCAACGTCCGGCCTCGGCCGAACTGAGCCAAACACTCGCCTCGCAGCATGAACAGACATGGCCGAGCCGGCTCGGTCGCAAGTCCGCCAACCTGCACTATCATGGTGGACTCAAGGAGGGCGCACATGTGTACCTGCGAAGCCAACCCGAATGACGCCCGCTGCTCACGAATCAGGATGTCATAACCGACATGCGAGATGCGCCACACATTAAAAGCCAATTGCTGATCGTCGCGGCATTCGCGCTCCCCGCGTTCGTGTTCATCAACGGCTGCAAGTCGACAGCGACGCAGGCCGTGACCGCGCCGGGGAAGATCGCCACTGACGACGCTGCGCTCGCCGCCAGGGTGAAGCAGGCGCTCGTCGCAGACCCGGGGCTGAGATCGTTGCCGATCAGCGTCGCGACGTATCGAGGCGTCGTGCAGTTGTCAGGATACGTGGATTCAGAGGTACAGATTCAGAAAGCGCTTGCCGTGACGCGCGGCGTGCCGGGGGTGCAATCCGTGAGCAACGATCTGCACCTCAGGCCGCAATAACGCGCGCTCGCCGGAAAGCAGATGACGAACGAATAACGCAGGAGAGTGCGCCAAAGCGGGGACTGCCTCACCATTGACAGGATCCAGGCGCGAGACAGCGATGCCTGTGATGCGCGCGATCAGCGGTTCCGCCAACGGAGTAGTGCATCTGCGCTTTGACGGCCATTCCCCTTCGTTCTATCACGTTCGCCGGTTTCGGGGCCGACCGTGATCGACCCACTTCGGCCCTTCAGACCAGCCGATCTCAACGTCAGCTTCAAGGCGGAACGGTCGTTCGTTGATCCGCATGACCAGGTGCGGCAGAGCCCGCTAATGTGACAGCGCCACAAAAATGTCATTGTGCGCTATCGCACACTTCTGCCTGGTTTCATCTTCGGGTTTCACGCCCAGAGCACTACTTTTCAGAAGCACGTCGATCGACTGAAAAAGCCGTCATGGAACGTGCCGGCCTGTACGTCCCGCCGATTTCATTGCGCCGGACCGCATCCCACACTTCCGGCCGCTTCAGTGATAAATCAATTCGACATCCTGATGGAATGTGTTGCGCATGTTGCAAATTGGGAGTAAGTCATGAAACGAATCTACACCGCATTCCTTGCAGCAGTGCTGAGCGGGACGATTGCGCCAGAATGTCAGGGGCAGTACACGACTGACTGGATAGCGAATACGTTTGGGACTAACGCCACTCACGTAGGTAACGCCGCGCGTTCGATGTGGGTCGCGCCAGAAGGCACCATCTACACCGCCTCGATGTGGGATGAGAACGAGGGCGGCATCGCGATATACAAGAACGGTGTGAATGCTGGATCCATCGGCGCGCACGGCGAGCCGCAGGGCTCGGCGATTACCGGCAATGCGACGTACCTGTGGGCCCCCCGCCAGTTCGGCCGTGTCAACGGCGTCTTCGCGAACGGGATGGTCTTCCGCTACATCCGCGCGACCGGTGCGAACGACCAGCAGATTCAGGTCAGCGCCGACACCACCGAGCGCCGCGCGGACGTCATTACCGGCATCGCGACGTGGGGCCAATACTTGGCCGCATCAGATCATCCAGGCAACCGCGTCCGCGTCTACAAAACCGACGGCACATGGATTCTTGACATCGCCGTGACTGATCCAGGCGCAATTGCCTTCGACCGCAACGGCAACCTGATCATCGCGCAGGAGACTGAAGGCGCGCTCCAGCGCTTCAATCTCGCCGGCCAGTCTCTCGGCACAGTCACCCTCGCCGCAGGCGTCCAGCCCGACGCCCTCTACTTCGACCCAACTAGCCAGTACCTCTGGATTGGCGACGCCGGGCCAGACCAACAGGTCAAGATCTACGACACGCGCACTTACACGCAGGTCTCAACCTTCGGCATCAAGGGCGGGTACCTCGACACAAGCACTGGAACTAAAGGCCAGGTAGGCAGCCTGCGCTTCGCTCGAATCGATGGCATTGGGCGAGACTCTGCGGGCAACACCTATATCCTCTCCCAGCCTTGGGGCGGCAGTTGGGACCACGGACGAACAGGAGGCACGGACATCTACGCGTACGACTCGACTCGAGCACTCAAGTACAGATTACAGGCACTCAATTTTGAAGCCATTGGAGCGCCTGATCCTGCAACAGATGCTACAGTTTTCTACAGTGGAACCAACATCTATAGTGGTACAGGCGGATCAAACTGGACCTTTGTCGCGAACACTGTCGATCCCTTCGCCTACCCCACCGACCTTCGACTAAGCACAACGTACGCCGGTCGTGGCTTGCACTTCGGTATGGTCGCAAATGTGGGCGGGAACCGCATATTGGCATCGACAGACCAGAACCCGGATAACTTTGCAATTGAGCATTTCAACCCTTCGGTATCGGGGTATATTGCGATCCCGGATGGCTGGGTGACCAGTGTGCTGGGCATGGCTTCCACGCACATTCGCAAGGGGTTTGCGCTCGACTCGCAGGGCGGTGTGTGGGCAAGTCTGGACAGAAACACCTGCTCTACCACGATCTGTTACTGGCCCCTTACGGGGTTCGCTGCGGACGGCACACCTCAATGGGGTGCGGTGCAATCATGGCCCATCCCCACTTCGATTGGTGCTCTAGGCCGCATCATCTATCTGCCCGAATCCGACACACTCATCCTGGCTAACATCGCAGGCACAGACTGGACGTCGATCGGTACTCGCGTGGAGGTCTACCACGGCTGGAAGGCGGGGAATCAGACCAACCCTCTAGTTATCAATCTCACGAGCACGAACCCGAAGTCGATGACCGCAGCCGGCAACTACCTCTTTGTTGGCTACGTCCACACCGTGCCGAACATCGATGCCTTCAACCTGACGACGGGCAGCTTGGACAACACGTTCATCAACAGCAACCCCAGCAACGTGTATGTCGGCAATGACGTGGATTCGATGTACGGGCTGAGATCGGTGCTGCGTTCGAACGGTGAGTATGTTGTGACCAAGGACGACTACAACGGCACCAGCATCGTTGTTTATCGCTGGACTCCCTGATCACCCGTCCCCGTCGCGCCTACTCCCCCGGCCACAGACTGCCTCAGACTAGCAATCTGGCAAACCGAAGCGCGCAGACAACGGCGCGCTGCCAATGGATCGTTGACCGATGAACGGTGAAACTCGCAGTGGAATCGCGTCCGTCACATGTCAGGTTGCAAGCGGACCGTCGCTACATTTGTTCGAGCGGCAGAAACTGGCCGACCCCGGTCCGATGTGGAATCGCAGACCTTGACCATCGTCGATCCGGCTGCATCCGGCAGAAGTCGACCCCAAAGGGACATTAAAATTTCCCTCAAACAGTCGTTCAGAATGCACGGGAAGGCTCATCCTGTAAGTGCTGCGTATGGTGCAGGTGGCACTTCGACCAACGGGCGAGTGCGGTCGGTGAGACGGCATCCACGAACACCTCGCCAAAAGCTTTCATTGCGCTTCCGTCGGATGCGAGTACTGACATAGCACGTAAAGGTAGACGCCCTCAGTCTCGCTCGCGCAGCACAACGTTAAGTTTCCTCCTACCCAGACTCGAATTGCGCTTCAAAATGACACAACCGGGCTTAACCTACTATAAAGAATCAAAAACCGGATTTAGACTGCTTATACTGCAAGCGTCGCCAACGCCTAACTTAACGAAGGACGGGGGGAGCTGTGATTGATCCGATCAAAGACGAAGTCGACGTGATTTCGGACGATTTCCAGAATTCCACTGGGATCAAGGTTTCGAATAATACGCGCAACCTGATTGCCGAGACAATTAGCTCAATCATCGAGGACCCTCATCCGGCGTGGCAGCTAGCGGGTGGACAGAGGGAGGTGTTCGCCCAAGCATATATCAAAGCTCTGCCTCTTTATCTCTATGGCATCTGGAAAGAAGGCCCAATTGGCGGTCCAATCACCTCATTTCAGTTCTTGCACTGGCTGTCAAATAACCTAGACGCCGGCCTTTGTGTTATCAGGAAACCGTAGAAGCAGTTGGCGATTATGCCCCCGCCACCTACAGATGATGCCCCGAGCGGGTGGTTCGTCTTAAATGACTTCACGAAGACGATAGTTACTTTGTCCAGCGCGCTGTTTGCGCTTTCAGTGACATTCTCGGCGAACCTCTTAGGCAAGACCACCGCAGAGTACCAGATCATACTTCTCGTGACTTCGTGGGTCGGGCTTGCTTCGTCTATTGCTTTCGGGGTTGCCTCTCAGGGATTCTTGATCAACTACCTGAGAGAAGGGAGAAATGGCGCCGCCGCAGTGGCGTGCGCGAACCTTTCCTTCATTCTCGCTGCGAGTTCGGTTCTCTTGTTCCTTGCCTTTGGACTGGCAACATTTAACGAAGCTCGAAACTCATCTTCTGATGTGCTTTCCGTGCTTCCGAAAGCGCGGGACGCCGCGGGTCAGGTATCAGGGATCCCCACGGTTCAGGTGAAGGCGGAATCTGCGACGTTCCAGGAGAAGGAAAAAACGATCGAATACCTATTTTCGACCGGCGCGGGCGGCGACAAGTATCGGGTCACGTGGGACGCATCGACTGGAAAAGCCATCCGAATCGTTAAAGAGACGCCTGTGCTAGCAGCTCCAAATCTGGGTATCCCCGGTGTGCAAAGTCGACTGTTGCAGCTTGGTTACTCAGTGGGTCCGATTGATGGAATCATTGGTGCAAAGACCACTGCGGCCATCGGGCGTTTTCAGCGCGATCGGGGCCTGTCGGTCACACGGACGATAGATGATGCCACGACCAATGCTTTGACTTCGACGACACATACTCCGTGAGGCGATATCGCGAGCCACTTTGACGGATGTTTTCGCGCCGGAAATTGAAGCTGAAACATTTAAAGGTAGGCCTCGGCTGAGTGAGGATCCAGTACGTGGGCCACGACTAGATTGTCGACAATTCGCCCCAAAATGTCGAATGTCTCAAACTGGCCGAGAGTGTGTGGAAACACCATTTTTTTCCGCTGAGCGCGAGATCACCGGTCAGGTCGATAGAGTTTAATACGTCGAGCTTGCGCTAGTCGAACATCGCGGGCGCAAGAAAGCCCCTCTGGGCTTTAGCTTCCGGTCACCTTCATGGCCTTCATCATCTCGGCAACCCCAAGTATGTTCATGACCCGCTTGAGGTTGTAGGCCAATACCTGAAGGCTCATCTCCGTACTCACTCGGCCAAGCGTCCTGGTCAGGAAGTGTGCAGGACCCATCCAGTGCTTGAGCGTACCGAAGACATGCTCGACCGTACTTCGGCGGATGGTCATCGCATCGGGCTTCCGGTCAAGCCGGCGCTGCATGGCTTCCAGTGTATTTTCGTGCTCCCATCGTCGGATGCGGCGATAGTCGCTGGGCGAACATCGCTCCTTCAGATGGCAACGCGGGCAGGCGCTGGGCCAGTACACCCGCAGAGTCATTTCGTTCTCAACGGTGTTGAATTGATGAATGGCACGCTCGCCAGAAGGGCATCGATACACATCGCTGTTTGACTCGTACACAAAGTCGGCCTTCGTGAAGAGACCTTTCTTCCTTGATGCGGAAGTGAGTGGCTTGGGAACGTACGCTCTGATCTTGTTCAGATCGCATGTCCGTATCTCGGGGCCGCTGAAGTAACCCCGGTCAGCCACAACCTTCAGCTTCGGCTTGCCCATCGCGCTCTTCGCTGACAGTGCCATTCCGCTAAGTTGCCCGTGATCGTTTCCGACGTTCGTCACCTCGTGTGCGACGATCAGGTGATGCTTCGCATCCACGGCGGCCTGAACGTTGTAGCCCACTATGCCGGAGCCTCTTCCGCTTGTTGCCATGGACCGTGCGTCTGGATCCGTCATCGACAGTTGTTTGTCCGGTTGTTTTTCTAGCTGCTTCTTGACCCGTGCAAGCTCACGCATCTGCTGGCGCAAGCGGGCGATCTTCTCGTACAGGCGCACGGTCTTCACATCGAAACCTGTTGGACTGGTCCGGTCTGCGGTCTCAATCAGGTCGAGATATCGCTGAACGCTTTCCTCAATCTGTTGCTGACGCTTGTCGATCTTGCCGGCAGTGTAGTTCCTGTCGCGACTGTTTGATGCCTTGAACTTGCTACCATCGATTGCCACCATGTCACTGGATAGCAGCTTTAGCCCGCGACACAGTTCGACGAAACGCCGGCACACATTGCGAATGGCTGCGCCAGTGTCGCGGCGAAAGTCGGCGATCGTCTTGAAGTCCGGAGCCAGACGTCCCGTTAGCCACATCAGCTCGACGTTGCGCTGACATTCACGCTCAAGACGCCGGCTCGAAGGTATCCGGTTCAGGTATCCGTAGATATAGATCTTCAGCATCACACCCGGATGGTAGGACGGGCGACCCGTGATCGCCGGCGTGCTGCCGTCGAAACCGAGTTCCGCAAGGTCCAGTTCGTCGACAAAGACATCGATGACTCTCACCGGATTGTCCTGTCCAATGTAGTCATCGACGCATTCGGGAAGTAGTGCGACCTGCTTAGGGTCATCGCCTTCAACGAATCGCTTCATGAGTCACCCGGCCCAGTGCGTTGATTCAGTTTAGGCGATCAATGCGTTTTCACACACTCTCGACCCGTTGCTGCCGGTCACCATCGTGCAACCCTTGCGGCGCGTTTCGGAGCACGGCGGCCAGTCGGGGGGAATTCGCCGGCGAGTTCCCGGCCTTGGCGGTCATGCGCGGTCCGTTGCACCCTGCCCTGAACGAGTGGCCGTTTACGCGCGGTGCCGACGTCAATAGCCACACCGAACTACAATCATTCAACCGGCCTGAACCCGCTCCATCCGAACTCGCATCGCGCAGGTCATGGGGCGGCAATGCGCGGACTATCCGGCTGCGTTGACAGGCCGTTCGGCCGCGCTCCCGGCAGATCGGCGGTGCGCGATTGATCCGATCGCAGCAAGGCATGGGCGATGGCCAGCATAGGAGAGACTATGCAGTCGGGAGTGAAGTCCGGCGTGCGCCTGAGACGTTATGCGATCATGGCGATGGCCATCATCGCCGGCCTGATTGTTGTCGGACGCATCACCGGCATCGTGGTCGACTGGCTGTGGTTCTCTTCGATCGGCTACGGCGGCGTTTTCTGGACCCTCCTCTCCACGAAAGCGCTACTGTTTGCCATCGTGTTCGCAGCCTCGGCGGGGCTGATATGGCTGTCCGGAATCCTCGCGCATCGTTACGCGAGGCGCGTCGATATCTCGTGGCCGAGAGCAGCCGACCCGTCGGCCACAACGGTAGTCGCTGGCGATCTGGTCGAACTGGTCGCGCCTCGCATTCCCTGGCGCTCCAGTATTGCCTGCGCTGCAATCGTCTTCGGCCTCGTTATCGCCGCCAGCGAAATCTCAAGCTGGGACCTCGCGCTTCGCTTCGTTTATCAGGTGCCGGTTGGCGAGCGCGATCCGATCTTTGGCAGAGACGTCGGCTTTTATCTCTTCTCCCTGCCCGTGTATGTCGCGGTCAAGAACTGGCTGCTGCGGCTCCTCTTCTGCAGCGCGATCGTCACGGTTGCCGTCTACGGGTTGCGCGGCGACATCGCGCTGGAGCAGCCGCCACGGACGCTCTCGCGCGCCGCGATCACGCACGGTTCGGCACTGCTCGGCGGGTTCTTCGCGGTGTTGGCCTGGTCGTGGTGGCTCGACCGCTTTCTGCTGCTCTATGGCGACAACGGCGTCGTGGTCGGCGCCAGCTATACCAGTGTCCACGTCGAACTGCCGGTCCTGTGGATGCTCGTCGGCCTTGCCGCGGCCTCATCCGTCGCCCTTTGGATCAACATGCGCCAGCGCAGCTACCGGCTGCCTGTCGCCGTCGCGCTGCTCGTCTTCGGCAGTGCGTTGGTGTTCGCCGTGATCTATCCGCCGCTGTTTCAGCGCTTCTATGTCAAACCGAGCGAGCTGAAACTGGAAACACCTTATATCCAGCACAATATCGCGCTGACGCGACAGGCTTACGGCCTCGCACAGATTGCGGTCAAACCGTTCAACGCCGAGCCCGGACTGACGCTCGACTCGCTGCAGGCCAATCGGGCCACCATCGACAACATCCGGCTATGGGATGGGCAACCGTTGATGGATACCTACGCACAGTTGCAGGAGATCAGGACTTACTACAAATTTCTCTCGGTGGACATCGACCGCTATCAACTCGACGCCGGGTACAGGCAGGTGATGCTGTCGGCGCGCGAACTGGAACCGGCGCTGCTGCCGCCCAACGCCCAAACCTGGGTGAACCTGCACCTTATCTTCACGCACGGCATCGGCGTCGTGATGTCGCCGGTCACCGAGAAATCCGCTGAAGGCTTACCCTTCTTCTATCTGCGGGATATTCCGCCGGTCGCCAATGGCGGCCCAACCATTCGCGAACCGCGTCTTTATTTCGGCGAAGGCCGCCACGACTACGTGATCGTGAAGGGCAACGTCGCCGAATTCGACTATCCGAAAGGAGCGGACAATGCATACACCACATACAGCGGGAGCGACGGCGTCGCCATCGGCGGTGCGGCGCGACGCAGTCTGTTCGCCTGGCAGTTCGACGATCCCAACATCCTGCTGAGCGGCTATATCACCGACCAGAGCCGCATCCTGCTTCACCGCAACATTCAGGATCGCGTTCGGACGATCGCGCCGTTCCTGAGGCTCGACCATGACCCCTATGTCGTCGCAAGCAATGGGCGCCTGTTCTGGATCCAGGACACCTACACCGTCAGCCAGTGGTTTCCTTACTCCCCGCCGGGTTTCGGCGACGGTGCCAATTACATCCGCAACGCGGTCAAGGTGGTGGTCGACGCGTATGACGGCACGGTCGATTTCTACGTCAGCGATCCCGCCGATCCGCTCCTGCGGACCTACGAGCGCATCTTCCCGGGTCTGTTCAAGCCTTTGGACGCGATGCCGCCGGAGCTTCGGCGGCATATCCGCTACCCCGAAGATCTGTTCCTGATCCAGGCGCAGCTCTACCGCGCCTATCACATGGATCAGCCGGAGGTCTTCTACAACCGCGAGGATCTGTGGCAGTTTCCCCGGGAGCTGGTCGGCATGGATGGAGAGAGCACCGCCAGCACGATGCCGCCGTACTACACGATCATGCGGCTCCCCGGCGACGCACGCGCCGAGTTCATCCTCATGTTGCCGATGGTGCCGAGCCAGCGGGAGAACATGATTGCGTGGCTCGCGGCGCGTTGCGATCCATCCGGGTACGGCAAGCTCATCGTCTTTACGTTTCCGAAGGACAGGCTGGTCTTTGGGCCGTTTCAGATCGAAGCGCGCATTCAGCAGAATACCGGGATCTCACAGCAGATCTCGCTGTGGAACCAGATGGGCTCACGCGTGATTCGCGGTCATCTCGTGGTCGTGCCGATCGAGAACTCGATCCTCTATGTTTCTCCGCTCTATTTGCGCGCGGCGTCCGGTCAATTGCCGGAGTTAAAGCGCGTGATCGCCGCCTATGGCGAGCGCGTGGTGATGGAGGAGAGCCTGGGCGAAGCGCTGGCGGCGCTTTTCAAGGAAACCGCGCAAGCGGCGTCGCCAGCCCGGGGCACAACGAACGCGCCGGACGCACGCGCACGCGAGGCACTTGCCCACTATGACCGCGCCATCGAGCGGCTGAAGGCGGGAGACTGGAGCGGCTTCGGCGCAGAACTGGACGCCCTGCGGCCGTTACTCGAAGGGCTTGGCGCCGGCCGTTCCGACGACCGGAAGTGACCGGCGTGAGACTTGAAAGGTGTCCCACGATACCGCGCCCCTGATCCGTTTCCGCAATCAGGACCTGCGTGGGATTCACCGTGGCGTGGCGTGTCGCGTCGCGTCGCGTTTCAAACTACAACGTCATAGCGCAAACAGCCGCCCAAGATGAGGCTCGCCATCTCGCACGCCGGCGAGCCGCAACGCGTGCCAGGCCATCGCGTAGTTGCTCGATATCACCGGCTTGCCGATCGCCGCCTCGAGCTCCGGAATCAAGCCGGCGATGCGCAAGCTCGTGCACGATACGAAAATCGCATCCACGTCATCATTGCGCGCAAGTCGCTCAACGCCCGTTCGCAACGACGCCGCATCGATCCGCGCCACCTCGTTATCGTTCGCATGCTCGAACGACGCCATGCGCGTAATGCCGTGGCCGCGCGACTCGATATAGTCGCGCATGTAATCGTTGATCGAACGCACGTAGGGCGTAAGCAATGCGGTGCGCTCGACGCCGAGTGCGCGAAGCGCCGCCAGCGCCGCGGTGATCGGCGTCGTGGTCGCGGCATCCGGGCGCGCTTCGCGAATCCGCGCGAACACCTTCTCCTCCCCGATCACCATCGACGCGGACGTGCAGCCGAACGCCACCACGTCGATACGCTCGGCCGGACGGATCAGCGCGACCGCCGGTGCAATGCGGTCCTCCATTTCCGCCAGCCGTTCGGGCGTGATATCCGCCGAGTTGTACACGCGGCTTTCATAGAACGCCACGCCGTCCTGCTTCAGCAAGCCCCGCCACTCATGCTCGATCGTATGATCGGTGGCGAGCACCACGAGGCCGATCGCGGCGCGGCGGCAGATGCCGTCGTCCAGCGTGAAATCGAGCCTCGCATACGCGTCATCCTGTTGTGCAATTGCCCTCATTTCAGCGTCATCCTGTCGTATCGCGTTCGGGTTCGCGGGTGCCGGCCGTCACTGCCTTTTTAAAGGTAGAGGATTGCCGGCGCCTTTGTGTAACCGTTTATACGCAAATACCCTATACCGTCACAACGCACACCGCCTCCTATCATGAAAGGAGCGCTTTCGTGCCAGCACTCCGGTGAAACCAGCAGTCACGCCGTCGACCTGGCTGGCGGACATGAATCCCGTGCAATCGCCCCTTTCCGTCCGTAGGTTTCTTATGTCACCCGTATAGCCGAGTGGCGGATCGTCCGATCCCTTTCACAATAAGGAGTCACTAACATGATTGCTCAGAAGAATGACTGGCCCGGTGCAGATCGGGGCTTGCGGCAAACGGCCGTCACGGCCATCGCGGCTGCTCTCGCCATGCTCGTCGGCATGGCGCCCGGTTCGGCGCTAAGCCAGGGCGCCACCATCAAGATCGGCGTGCCCGTCCCGCTGTCGGGCAGCAGTGCCAATGCCGGCACGGACATCGTCAATGGCGCGAAGCTCGCCGCCGCCAGAATCAACGCGGCCGGAGGCGTGCTCGGCAAGCAGATCGAGCTGGTGCCCGAGGATGACGCCTGCGATGCGCAGACAGCCGTGCAGGCGGCCCAGAAACTCGTCGATGCGAGCGTAGTCGCGGTAGCGGGCGGCTATTGCTCCAGCGCGGCGCTGCCGGAATCGACCACCTTTCATCGCGCCGGGATTCCCTATGTGCTGGATGCGTCGACCAATCCGCAACTGACCGAGATGGGGTACGACAACGTGTTCCGCACGATCGGCCGTGACGACCAGCAGGGTCCATTCGCGGCAAACTTCATGAAAGACGTGCTGCACGCGAAGCGCGTGGCGGTGATCGACGACAACACGACCTATTCCAAAGGCCTCGCGCAGAACACCGTGGAAGCCCTGAAGAAGAACGGCGTCGAGGTCGTTTACGCGAATTCGATCACGCCCGGTCAGATGGACTACTCGCCGACACTGACGCGGGTTGGCTCGCTGAAACCCGACGTGATCTACTACACCGGCTATTTCTCCGAAGCCGGCCTGATGGTCAAGGAGGCGCGGCAACTGGGTCTGAAAATGACCTTCATGGGTGGCGACGCCACCAACGATCCCACGCTGATGAAGACGGCCGGTCCCGCCGCCGACGGCATGATCATCACGACGGCCCCCCTCGCGCAGTTCCTGAGCGGCGCGCACGCCTACGTCGATGACTATACGAAGGCTTACGGGCAAGGGCCGGGACCGTACTCGGTCTATGAATACGATGCGGTCGGAGTCACGGCGAAAGCCATCGCGGACGCCAAATCGGCACAGCCCGCCGCGATCACCGCTGCTCTGCACAAGATCTCGAACTACCCAGGAGCTACTGGAACGATCGCCTTCAATCCGAAGGGGGACCGCAGTAAAGCGGTGTACATCACCATCATCGTGCACAACGACAACTTCGAGCCCTATCAGCGGCAGGATGCGAGCGGACACTGGGCAGCGATGAAGTAAGCGGAATTGCGCGCGCCGCCCCCGTCATGAGCGACTTCTTCCAGTTCGTTATCGAAGGGCTGACGACCGGCTCGTTCTATGCGCTCGTCGCCCTCGGCTACACGATGGTCTACGGAATCATCCGGCTGATCAACTTCGCTCATGGCGACCTGTTCATGGTCGGCGCGTTCATCGGCTGGACCGGCCTGATGGTGCTGGCGTCCGCGCATCTGCCGCTCGCCCTGGCGCTGCTGATCGCCCTGGTCGCCGCGATGACGGTCACCGGCGCGCTGGGTCTGCTGATCGAGCGGCTCGCGTATCAGCCGTTGCTGCGCGCGCCGCGGCTGTCGATTCTGATCACGGCGCTAGGCGTCTCGCTGGCGCTGCAAAACGGGGTGCTGCTGATCTACGGGGCGGGCTTTCGCACCTATCCGCATGTGCTAAGCCAGGCGGGATTCGAACTCCACGGCGTGCAGATCACCTTCGCGCAGATCGGCATAATCGTGGCGAGCCTGGCGCTGATGCTGGCGCTGTATTTCTTCGTACACCACACTTTTCTTGGCACCGCGATGCGCGCGCTGGCGATCGATCAGGACGCCGCGCGCCTGATGGGCATCGACGTCGAGCGCCTGATCCAGCTGACCTTCCTGCTGGGTTCGGTACTGGCCGCCGTGGCGGGCGTCATGGAGGGGCTTTACTACACGCAGATCAATTTCTTCATGGGCTTCGTGCTGGGCCTGCGCGCGTTCACCGCCGCCGTGCTCGGCGGCATCGGCAACATTCCGGGCGCGATGGCGGGCGGCATTCTGATCGGCCTGCTCGAAGCGTTCGGCGCGGGCTATGTGTCGTCGCAATGGACCGACGTGTTCGTGTTCGGCGTGCTGATCGCCGTGCTCGTGATCAAGCCGACCGGGCTGTTCGGCGAACGCGTCGTCGAGAGAATGTAATCCATGAGCGCCACTCAGGCTTCCGCGCGTTGGGCGAGACCTGCCGGCGGCGCGCTGCTCGCCGCCGCCGTGGCGCTGCCCGCGCTCGCCAGCAACTATGTCGTCGATGTCGGCCTGACCATCGTCACCTATTCGATCCTGGGCCTCGGGCTGAACATCGTGGTCGGCTATGCCGGACTGCTCGATCTGGGCTATGCGGCCTTCTTCGCGATCGGCGCGTATTCGACCGCATTGCTGGAAACCTTGCTGCACCTCTCGTTCTGGGAAACGCTGCCGTTCAGCCTCGCGTTCGCCGGGGTGTCGGGCATCGTCATCGGCTACCCCACGCTGCGCCTGCGCAGCGACTATCTGGCGATCGTCACGCTGGGGTTCGGCGAAATCACGCGTATCGTCGCCACCAATCTCGACATCACCGGCGGCCCGAACGGCATCTTCGGCATCGCCAGCCCTAGCCTGTTCGGTTTCGAGATCAGTTCGCCGCCGGCGCTCTACGAACTGGGCATGGCGTTCCTCGTGCTGGTGCTCGGGTTCGCCATCCGGCTCGGCCAGTCGCGCCTCGGCCGCGCCTGGACCAGCATCCGCGAGGACGAGGCCGCCGCCGAGGCCGTCGGCGTGCCGACGCTGCGCGTCAAGCTGCTCGCCTATGTGATGGGCGCGCTGATCGGCGGGCTCGCGGGCAGCCTGTTCGCCGCCCGCTTCGGCACCATCGATCCGACTGGCTTCACCTATCTGCAGTCCGTCACGATCCTGATCGTCGTCGTGCTCGGCGGCCGGGGCAGCATTCCCGGCGTGATCCTCGGCGCCGTCATCGTCGCCGGCCTGCCGGAGATGCTGCGTTTTCTGAACCTCTGGCGCATCTTCGCTTTCGCGATCGGGCTCGTGATCCTGATGCTGCTGAGGCCGCAGGGATTGTGGCCGGCGCCGTTGCGCCGCGTCGCGCCGCCGCGCAAGGGCGCCGACGCCGATCGGGCCCCGGTGCCCAGCCACGCCGTCACCGACGAAATCCTGCTGGAAGTGCGCGACATGCAGCGCCGCTTCGGCGGCGTGCTGGCAGTCGGCGGGGTGAGCTTCACGGTGCGCAGCGGCGAGATCGTGAGCCTGATCGGTCCGAACGGCGCCGGCAAGACCACCGTGTTCAACTGCCTGACGGGCGTGATCCGCCCGACCGGCGGCCAGATCATCTGGTGCGGGGAACGGCTGGCCGGCGGCGCACCTCATCGCATCGTCCATCAAGGCATGGCGCGCACCTTCCAGGGCATCCGCCTGTTCGGCCAGATGACGGCCTTCGAAAACGTGCTGACCGGCATGGATCATCGGCTTCGGACAACGCTCGCCGCCGAGCTTCTGGCGTTGCCGTCCGCGCGCGCCGAGGCGGCGGATCATTCGACCGAGGGCCTGCGCTGGCTCGCCTTCGTCGGTCTGGCGGGCCGCGCTGGCGAGCGCGCCGCCGATCTGCCCTACGGCGACCAGCGCAGGCTGGAGATCGCCCGCGCGCTCGCCAGCAGCCCTCGCCTGCTGTTGCTCGACGAGCCGGCAGCGGGCATGAACCCGACCGAGAAACGCGCGCTGATGGAACTGATCCGGCGAATCCGCGATCATGGCGTGACGGTGCTGCTGATCGAGCACGACATGATGCTCGTGATGGGCGTGTCGGACCGGATCATCGTGATGGATCACGGCGTCGTCATCGCCGAAGGAGAGCCCGCTGCGATCCGGGCGGACCCGCGCGTGATCGATGCCTATCTCGGCACAGCTGAAAAGGACGAAGCCAGCGACGATACTGGCGGGGAGAAATCGCTGTGGGACTCCTAGAAATCCGCGACTTGCGTGTGAGCTATGGGAATGTCGAAGTGCTGCACGGCGTCTCGCTGGACGTCGCACAGGGCGAGATCGTCGCGTTGCTCGGCAGCAACGGCGCGGGAAAGACGACCACGCTGCGGGCGATTTCCGGATTGATCCGGCCGCGGACGGGCGATATCGCGATGGATGGCCAGCGCCTCACGGGACTGCGCGCCCATCAGATCGTGGCGCTGGGTCTGGGTCATGTGCCGGAGGGACGGCGCATTTTCGGCGCGCTGACGGTGGAGGAAAATCTGCATCTCGGCGGCTATCTGATCCGGCGCGACAGTGCGGCGCTGCAGCAGCGACGGGATCAGCTCTACGCGACTTTCCCGCGGCTCGGCGAACGACGCAGTCAGTTGGCAGGCACGCTCAGCGGCGGCGAACAGCAGATGCTCGCGATTGCCCGCGCGCTGATGCTGCGCCCGCGTATCGTGGTGCTGGACGAACCCTCGATGGGGCTCGCGCCGAAGCTGGTCCGCGCGATCTTCGGCATGATCGCCGACATCTGCAGCCAAGGCACTTCGATTCTCCTCGTCGAGCAGAACGCCCGCCAGGCGCTGCGCATCGCTCATCGGGCCTACGTGCTGGAAAGCGGGCGCATTGCGCTCGCGGGGTCCGCACAGGAGCTGGCTCAGGATAGCCGGGTCCGCGCCGCCTATCTGGGCGGCAGTGCTGTCGCGGCGGAGTAACCCGCCCAAGGATTCAACGAGCTTGCTTGAAACGGGTACCACGCAAGGGAGGGCAACATGTCAGCGGTCGAAAAGGAAGAGGTCGTGCCAGTGCTGAACCGGATTCTCGAGTCGGAACTGGCTGGGGTCGTTCGCTATACTCATTATTCATTGCTGGTATTTGGATTTGGCCGCATCCCGATTGTGGCGTGGCTGCGGCAACAGGCCGACGAATCTCTCGTGCACGCGCAGCAGGCCGGCGAATGGATCACCACCCTGGGCGCCTACCCGTCTCTGGCGATCGGTCCGCTTCTCGACTCGCACGTCTTCGACATTGCGTCCATTCTGCGCGAATCGCTCGAAGCCGAGAAAGTCGCTCTTGACCTGTACCGGGAACTCCTTGCGCGAACGGAAGGTCGTTCGGTCGCGCTGGAAGAATACGCACGTCAGATGATCTACGCCGAAGAACTGCACGCCGGCGAGGTGGACAAGATGCTGCGCCGCCCCGGTGCGATGACGCCGCCGCCTGGGCGCGGCACGACGCCGGCCTGAATTCGCGGGAGAATCCATCATGCTGAATTACCCTGCCGCCTATCAGTCCACCAAAGGCTCCGCGCTCGACGTCGACAAGGCGTTCTATCAGCGCATCGCTTCACAGCACGACACCCGCACGCTGGTCGAAGCGATCGTCGTGCCGATCCGCTCGGGGCAAGCGTGGACCGTGCCGGCTGGCCACGTGTTTCGCATTGTCACGATCGAAGGCCCGCAGGTTGCCGACCTGAACCTGTGGAACCGGCACGACCCGCGCGAGCGCATGTGGGCATCGCGCACGCGCCAGTTGCAGCAGGCGCACGTGAGCACGTTCGACCGTCTGTGGTCGACGCTGCCGTTTCTGCGTCCGATGGTGACCATCACTGACGACAGTCTCGCAGACTACGGCGTCGACGAGCATGGCGGCCGTGTCCACGATCTGCTCGGCACGCGCTGCGACCCCTATGTGAACCGGATGCTGACCGGCGAGGACTTTCATTTCCACTGCCACTCCAACCTGACGCGCGCCATCGCCCCGTATGGATTGACTGAGTACGACGTCCACGACGTGCTCAACGTGTTCCAGTGCACCGGCCTGAATCTCGAAGACAAGTACTTCATGAAGGCGTGTCCGGCAAAGAAAGGCGATTACCTCGAATTCTTCGCGGAGATCGATTTGCTGTGCGCGCTGTCGACCTGTCCGGGCGGCGATCTGTCAGTGCCGATGTGGGGGCCCGACGCGCGCGATCCGCTGGAAGTGTGCCGGCCGCTTGGCATCGAGGTCTGGCAACTCGCGCCACAGTTGCTGGAGGGGTGGACGCCGCCGGCTGTGGCTGCCTACAAGGGGCAGCACGGAATGGTGCTGAATCAGCCGCAATGGAAGTGAGACTGCTGCCGGCCGGCGGGAATCGATTTTGGCGCAGCACAAAAGCCGGAGCCGCACCGCGCTGCCGTGAATAACCGCCAGCCTCCCTGCATCTGAGGACATCATGAAAGTTATCGTGCTCGGCGGCGGGGTAGTCGGTGTGACAACCGCGTACCAGTTAAAGAAGGATGGCCATGAGGTCGTGATTGTCGAGCGGCAGCCTTTAGTCGCAGCGGAGACCAGTTGGGGTAACGCGGGCATGATCGCGCCCGGGCATTCCTTTGTCTGGTCCTCGCCCAAGGCGCCAATGATCCTGCTCAAATCGCTGGTGCTGAAGAATCAGGCGTTGCGCTTCAGATTCTCGGCGGATCCCCGGCTTTACAGCTGGTCGTGGCGCTTCCTGATGGAATGCACATCAGAGAAGGCACGCCGCAATACCCTGCTCAAGCATCGGCTTGCCGCGTACTCGCAACGTGTGCTGCACGATGTGATCGCTGAGGAAGCCATTGAATACGATCGAAATGAGCGCGGAATTCTGTATTTCCATCGGACTCAGGAAGCGCTGGACCGCGGAGTCGAACACATGAAACTGCTGGAATCCGATGGGCAAGTCATCAGGGTTCTCAGCCGCGATCAGGTCGTCGCACTCGAGCCGTCGCTGGGTTCGGCAAAAGACAGGATAGCGGGCGCCATTCACTGCCCGACCGATGAGACCGGAGACCCTGCGAAGTTCACCCGCGCCCTTGCGGAAAAGATTGTCGCGCGCGGCGCTACGCTTCTGACGGATACCACCATCGACGGCTTCGAAACCGCCGGGCAGGACCTGGTGGGCATCAGAACGAGTCGAGGCCTTGTAAAAGGCGACGCGTATGTGCTCGCCCTTGGCCCCTACAGTCCGGTTCTTGGCCGACAGATCGGCATCGATCTGCCGATCTATCCGATCAAGGGATACTCGCTGACGATTCCGATCGATGGCCGGCCCTTGCCGCCTACCGTTGCAGCGGTCGACGAGCACAACCTGGTCGCCATCTCGCGCTTCGGCGACCGGATTCGGGTCACCGCGACCGCGGAGTTTGCTGGCTACGACACGAGCCACGAGCCTTCTGATTTCGCGTTTATGAAGAGTGTGACGCAGGAACTCTACCCCGCCGGCGCCAACTACGATCGCGCCGAAATGTGGGCCGGGCTGCGGCCGATGACGCCGACGAACTTGCCGTTTTTTGGGCGCAAGAAGTATCGCAATCTTTATCTGAATACCGGTCACGGCCATATCGGCTGGACCATGTCGCACGGATCGGCTCGAATCACCGCCGACCTGATCGCGGGACGAACGCCGGCGATTCCGATGGTGGGGCTGCTTTGCGAGTGAGGGCGACGCGTTTTGTAGTCAATGCGTCGTACGTCTTCAAAAACGGTGGATATCGTGAGCGACCGCGTGGCGAGCACGCTTTGGGCACCTTTCCCGGTCAACACCGTGATGTCCGGTCATGATGATGCGCTATTTCGCGGCGCTGCTTCGATTGCAGGCGAGGGAACCGATAGTACGGACCTCCGGTTGCCCTGCCAGACCCGCCTTGCGATCGCAGGACTGAGCAGCGACGACGGCGGCATCATCAGATTTATAACCTTCAAAAACTCAGTCGCCAGCGTGCTGTCGCGTGTCGCGGCAAAGTGAAGCTTGCCAATGTACCAGTTGATGAAACGCAGCATCGGCGGGCGCGCTCCCTTGACTTGTGGATGGCGGAGGTCGTTACCAACTGCAATGTCCCACGGAATGTCGACGATCTTCGCGGCCGCCCTGAAGAATCGGCGCGCAAGATCGTTCGAACCCGCGCGCAGGCATCGTTGCAGCGTCAGCGCTTCCTCCGCCGCGACCGTCATGCCCTGCCCGTAGACAGGGTTGAAGCTGCAAACGGCGTCACCGAAGATCAGGTAGTTCTCGGGGAAGCGTGCGAGCTTCTCATACCGCCGGCGCAAGCTGGAGACGTAGCGGTAGCGCCTGTAATCGGTTAGCGGCTCCGCTCTTGCGACAACGTCGTGAATTTCCATGGTCGGCAGCGTCGCCAGATACGCGAGAAAGCCCTGCTCGTTGTCGGGTGCGTCGTCACCAAGAAAACCGCCGGCACTGACGATCCAGCTGTCGCGTTCCTGCGCGAGCATGACGCCATTGCGCCAGTTCGGCGCACTACCGGCGACAACGATACCGTGCTTACCGTCAAGATCAGTCGGCCGGCGCCGATAGGTACGGGTCATGTAGCAGATACCGATCTCGACCTTCTCATTGGCGGGAGGTTGGTAGCCGAGCTCTTCAAGCCACGCCGCACTGGACGAGCCACGGCCTGTCGCATCGACGACAAGGTCCGCGTCGATGATCGCTTCCGGCTCGCCCTCGACACTTGTGCGCACACCCGTCACGCTCTTGCGAACCGGGTCGGTGGCAAGACCCCGAACAGCGCAATTTTCTATGAGGCGCACGTTCGGCAACCCCAGGAGCCGTCGGCGTAGATGGCCTTCGAGCACTGGTCGGCTCGCAAGCAGGCCGATCAGGTCGCTCTTTCCGTTAGCAAGCCTAACGTTGCGACCGATCCAGATCACATCGTTGGCTACATCACCGATCAAGCCGCCGCTTTGCGTGACGACCTCGGTGTTATATCCAGGGAAGAATTCCTCGAGTACCGCGCTGCCTCGCGCAAGGAGCCCATGGGTATGGCGACCCTGTGGCACGCCCTTGCGCGGGGTGTCTGCCGCTGCAAACGCATCGCGCTCGAGCACGGTGACGATGGTATAGAAATCCGACAGTCCGCGGGCGGCCAGGAGCCCACCCATGCTGGCGCCGATCACGATTGCATGCTCTCCCAGGTCCTTCATGGCAAACCTCCAGTCATATCCGTAAAACGAGTCCAGCACCCCCCGTTTGCAGCAATGGTAGGATTGCCTCGTCCCCTGAGCGTCCCCCGGACGCCGTCATGGAGGTCGCCTCGCCATGGCTCTGTTCAGCGTACGGACGCTTGGATTTCCGGAGATCCGTCGGGACGAAGAACTGTGCCAGTTGGCCTTGCGCAAAGGCCTGGCCCTGTTGGTCTACCTCGCCGAAGCGAAGGGCCCAGTCGGGCGCGACGTCATCGCCACGATGTTGTGGCCGGAAGGCTGCGAGGAGGTTGTACGGGCACGGCTGCGGCGTCTGTTGCATCGCCTCCAGCTCACGCTCGGCGACGACTTTTTCACCGCCGACAGGTCAACAGTTCGATGGTCGGCAGCGATCGATCTGCGGGTGGATTCTCAACTGTTCGAGCAAGCCTGCGACTGCGGCGAGTTCGAGCGGGCGTGCCGCCACTATCTCAGCGACTTTCTCGAGGGTTTTTCGCCCGGCGACTGCCCGCAGTTCGACGACTGGGCTTTCTTCCGCCGCGAGGCCTTGCGCGGCCGGGCGATCCAGGCGCTCGAACGAGTGGTGCACGACAAGAATGCGGCCGGCGACTACGGGGCCGCGGCCGCGCACGCCGGCCGTCTTGTTGAACTCGATCCGCTCAGCGAAGTGTACGGCCGTCACCTCATCCGCAACCTTCTGCTCGCCGGAGACCGGGCCGCGGCCCAGCGGCACCTCGAGGCCCTGACGAAGCGCCTTCGCGACGAGCTCAATGTGGCTCCCGAATCCGAGACCCGCGCGCTGCTGAATGCCGGCGTACCGTTGCCGATCGAGGATCCGCCGTCGACGCGCTACGCCAGCGGTGGCGGCGTCCATCTTGCATTCCAGACCTACGGCGCCGGCCGCATTGATGTTCTGGTGCTGCCCGGTTTCGTGTCCCACGTCGAACGGGTGTGGGAGGAGCCCCGGTGCCGGGCGTTCCTGTCCTCCCTCGCCGGGATAGGTCATCTCATCCTGCTCGATCGTCGCGGCGTCGGGCTTTCCGACCGGGTCGGGTTCAATCCCGGCGTCGACGCGACCGCGCAGAACATCGGCACCGTGCTTGACGCCGCCGGCAGCCGCCGGGTCGTGCTGTTCGGCGCGTCAGAGGGTGGACCGGCATGCATCAAGTTTGCCGTTGATCACCCGAGCCGCGTCGCTGGCCTCATTCTGTTCGCCTCATTGGCGAAGGGAACGGCAACGCACGACTATTGCCACGCACTGGAGGCTAGTCAGTATGAGATGTGGCTGCAGCAGCTCGTCGCGGTCTGGGGCGGGCCTGCAGGCATCGAGACATTCGCGCCGAGCCTGTCTGGCGATGCTCAGACAAGAGCATGGTGGGCAGGCTTGCTTCGGGCAGCGTCAAGCCCGGGAGCCATCAAGGGCGTGCTCGAGGCGTTGCGCGATATGGATGTGCGGCATCTCCTGAGCCGAATTTCAATGCCCACTTTGGTGCTCCGCCGTCACGACGACCGCGCCGTTCGCATCGGCGCCGGCCGGCATCTCGCCAGCCACATCGCGCAGGCACGATTCGTCGAACTCGACGGCGCTGATCACTGGGCCTTCGCGGGCGATCAGCAACCCATTTTGGACAACATCAGGCAGTTCATCGGCAGTCTCGCTGAGTAACTGCAAACGACAGATGCAACACAAGATTCAGTCGGGCAGAGTGCGATTCAGGGGGAATCCACCACGTCGGCGCGCGACAATGGTCGGATATCCATTGCGAACCGGCCACTCGAGGCCCATCGCAGGGGCGCTCGCGCGACACACGCTTCATCCCATCGGCTTCGTACCAACCCACGACTCATGGAGAAAATACGCGAACGCAATCCAGGCGACGACGCCAACCACGACTGGAATCAAATCGCGCGAGAGGCTTCCATCGGGATAAACAATCCCTTCGACGCGATCGCGCCGTCGCGCAGCAGCGAAATCAAACAGCCCCCAAACGAGGAATGCGCCGAACAGCAAGACTGCGTTCAGCGTCCCGTTCGCCAGCAGATGAGCCAAAGCCCACAGCACGACACTGATCGCCATCGGATGCTTGACCAGCGACTTGAAATGATTGCCCCGGACATACGCCGCCGGAAAGAGGATGAACGCCACGAGAGTGAGCACGCTTGCGAAATGCGGCGTCCATGCTGGCGGCGACCAAAGCATGACGGGCTCGCGCCGCGCCATGCCGTATCCCCAGACGATCAACGCAAGTCCGATGATCGACACGACTGAATACGCCGCTTTCCAGCTCATCTCGCCCATCCGGGCGATCCGCGCCTTGCGCCATTCTTCCGCGAAAATCCGGACCGAATGTGAACCAAGGAATATCAGCAACCCCAAGATCAATACCGACATGGCAGGCCCCTCGCGACGGATGTCGACAGATTGGCCACGATTGTCCCGCATGACGCCGGCTGTGCCAACCTGCGCACCGATGCCCGCGCGGCCTCGACCGCCACTATTTTCCGTAATCGACCGATTGTCTTGAAGCAGTGATGTTTTGGCTTGGAACACCGGTTTTGATCGAGTAGGCAAAGAACGCGGGACTGGCAGAAGCGGCTTGTTCAGTTCGAAGCAGTATCGGTCAGCGATGGTGGCAAGGAGTCGGAGCATCCGCCAAACAATAAGCGCCGCCTATACTCGGTGGACTAGCGCTTTTGCGGACTTGAGGTCGAGTCATGAACAACACCATGGTCTGCAACGGCGAAGCGTCACAACTGGATGCGCCGATCAACGAAAGTTTCGACGTCTTGATCATCGGCGCGGGCCTCGCCGGGTGTACGGCCGCCCGGTTGTTTGCGTTGCAAGGCCTGCACGTGGCGCTGGTTGAACGCCACGCGGACGTGGCGGCGTTCAAGCAGTTATGTACCCATTACATTCAAGCGTCGGCCACGCCAACGCTACGGCGTCTTGGTCTTGACCGGCTGATCGAGGATGCAGGCGGGCTGCGCAACGGCGTTGACATCTAGACTCGTTATGGCTGGACCGGAGACATCGCGCCACTCGACGAACGCGGTGAACCCGTCTTCGGTTACAACATTCAGCGCCGCACGCTCGATCCGATCCTGCGCCAACTGACAGCGAACACGCCCGGCGTCACAACCTTGCTCGGTTACAGCCTGCGCGCGTTGACACGAGATGGCGTCGACTGCGGAGTCGAACTCGGTGGAGCACCCGCGAGAGTGATCTCGGCCCCGCTGATCGTCGGCGCTGACGGCAGAAACTCTCCGCTGGCAATGCTCGCCGGCGTCAAGTCCGCTTCCTCGAAGAACAGCCGCTTTGGAGCAATTCGCGCTTATCGCAATGTGGCGCTCCGGCGGGGAACCTGCTCGCAAATGTGGTTGCGCGGTCCGGAGACCGCTTGCGTATTTCCCAACGATGGCGGCGTCACCGTGATTGCCTACATGGCGACCAAGGACAAGCTCGACGGCTTTCGGGTCAATCCGAGCGACGCACTTGAGCGAAGCATGACGGGATTCCCCGATGCTCCTGATCTGTCCAGCGCGGAGCCGTTGCGCAATGCCTTGCTCGTCAAGGGCTATCCGAATGTGTGGCGCCAGCCGGCGGTGGGCAACATCGCTTTCGTCGGCGACGCGCTGATGAGTATCGATCCCCTGTGGGGTGTGGGTTGCGGCTTCGCGTTCCAGACAGCGGAGTGGCTCGTTGACACGCTGGCTCCGGTTCTAAAACAGCATGGCCCGACTGCGCCCGCCTTGCGCCGCTGCGCGAAGCGTGTCTCCGGGGAACTCAATGGACACCGTTTTCTGATCGTTGACTACGCGCGCCGGCACGGACTCAACGCTATCGAGCGGCTCACCTTCCGCGCCGCTGCGAAGGACCCTGCAGCGTCGAGACATCTGCACGCGTATGGCGCGCGTCTGATCGGTCCGGCCAAATTCCTGGCGCCTCGCGCGCTGCTACGCGCGGCGTGGGTCGATCTGCGGCGTCCCGCTGCGCACACTGCGCAACCCGACGCTCCGGTGTGAGTGGCAGGTTCGCGCCGGTCTGCCTTGCCATGGCGCAGACACCTGGCCGACCCCGATCCTGGACTTGAGAAATCGTCGCGCGCAGCCTAAGCGGAATTCGCATCGCACCACTGGATCGCCCATCGCTGCGACGCTTCGATTGCAGCCGCGTCGGAGGGATAGTCGCCGAGGTCGCCCGAATACTTCACCTCAACGGCGTCGCCACCCAACGAGGCACGCCGGTAGATTTTCGCGCGGGCGTAGTAACGGCCGCCTTCATCGAGTGGCGACGCGTCGATGTGGAAGTGCTTGTAGTCGAACTGCATGGCCATCTCCCTGTTAAGCGGAGGATTCCTGGTGTCTGGTGCTGCGCCCGGCAGCACCTCAGGACGTCAATCCGTGGGTGGGTGTGGTCGAGTCCAGGAGGGCTTGGGTTTGAGCGCTGGCCGGAATCCCGAACCGCCTTGAATAGTGGCAATACTATCGAGAAATCCGCAAACTTCGAAACCAGGTGAAACGACTGTGCCCCTTGGGAAGCCGCTTCGGATCGCGTTCTTCTGGCAATTTCGGATGCCTGCGCTAGCCCCCGAAGGACAAATATGTTGAGGAAATGTCCTTGAAAGTCGATTGATATTGACTGGTCTATCGCAATTGCATGGATCTCAAGGGCGTAAATTATTCTGATTCCGTTGAAAAACTTCGGAAGTGGCCGCCGCCGAAACGACCACTCCAAATTCGGTTTTCCGGTACCAGTTATAAAACCGGATTTTTGTCGGTGCTGGCCGTTCTTTGAGCAACAGCTGAGGCTCACTTGTATTTGCCTGTGCACTTTTATTGTAAATAGACTGCCACATCGCCAAGCGAATGATTGCAGCACCTGAACATCTGGATCTTCGGGTACGTCGTGACGGTTCAGTCGCAGAGCACCAGCGAACTGGCGCTCTGCGACCGGGTTCATCAACCGCCGCGATACATCGGGTCGATGCTGTCAGTTGGGACACGCCGGCCAGACTGCGACCTGACCGATTCCTCGCCACCCACGCCTCTGCGCTTTACGCCAACCACGCTGCCCTGGCCGTCTTCCGCGGCCTTTGCATGAATGGTTTGACCGCGTTGCGCTGCTGGCGCACCGGCGTCGGAGCCATTGGAGGGTGACGGGCCGTAACCACTCGCGATGGAAGGAACCGCCAGTGATGCGGAGCTTGCGACTAACAGCGCAGCGATTGATTTCGCTTTCATGACGACTCCAATAAGCTTGGTGAACATATGAATGCACCTGGATGAGGTCCATTGCGGCGCGCTATGTTCAACGTTGCGCCCGCAGCTACAAACGCACGGGCTATGCCAAGCCTGATCCGCGCAACCTCCGAGCGATCCTAACCACCTGAAAACAAACAAGATCGATCTCGGCCGCGCAGCTTTTACCGGTGGATTGGGGAGTCGCGATGTCTGGCCGTAGCCAACGTTTTGTGGCCGCTGTGTGAGTTCGCCCAACAGAACCAGGGAGCTGCGCGGTCTGGCGCGACGAACGGGACGCGCTGTCGTCGGGAAAGCCGCAGAGGCAGAATGCCCCCGGATCTGCTCCAGCAAGCAGTCGGTGCTTGCGCATGACCGGTCTCACTGAACCCGGATACGCACGGCGCAAGTGGCGAAAGCGCGCATCGGGTTCAATGATCGACTGCCTTCACCGACAGGATGCCCGTCTGCCCATAAAACTCCTGCAGCACGAACGCGTCCCGCTCTCGCTGCGCACGGGCGCCGCGATCCAGCATCGAGACGACCCAGATGCCCGCGAACGCGAGCGGCACGGAAACCAGCGCGGGGTTGTCGAGGAACACCAGCGGGCGTGCCTGATGCAGCACGTCGACCCATACCGATTTCGAAAAGAGTGTCAGCAGCACCGCGCAGATCAGCCCGAGACTGCCGCCCACCACAGCGCCGCGGGTCGTCATGCCGCGCCAGAAAATCGACGACACCAGCACCGGAAAATTCGCACTCGCCGCGACCGCCGCCACCAGACCGACCAGGAACGCCACGTTGATGTGCTCGAAGAGAATGCCAAGTCCGATCGCGACGATGCTCAGGATCAGTGTCGCCACGCGGGATATGCGCATCTCGTGGGCTTCGTTGACCTTACCGCGCGCGAGCCAGCAGGCGTAAAGATCATGCGAAACCGTGGTCGCCCCGGAGAGCGTGAGACCCGCGACCACCGCCAGGATCGTCGCGAAAGTCACTGCGGCGATGAAGCCGTAGAACAGGTTGCCGCCCACCGCCTGCGCCAGCTTGACGGCGACCATGTTCGAGCCGCCCAGCAGGTCGCGTGTGAGATTGAAATGCCCACCGACAGCGCTCTTGAAGAACTCGGGATGCTGGGCGAGCAACGCGATCGCGGAGAAGCCGATGATGAAGGTCAGCAGATAGAAATAGCCGATCAAACCGGTGGCGACGAACACGGACTTGCGCGCCTCCTTCGCGCTGGGCACCGTGAAAAAGCGCATCAGGATGTGAGGAAACCCCGCGGTGCCGAACATCAGCGCGATGCCGAGCGAGAGTGCGTTGAGCGGATCCTTCAGCAGTTTGCCGGGGCCCATGATGCTGAGTGCGCCGGGATGGACGTCGACCGCGCGGCGAAACATCTCCTCGGGACTAAAGCCAAATTGCGCAAGCGCGGTGACGGCCATGAACGTCGCGCCGCACAGCAGCAGCACGGCTTTGATGATCTGCACCCAGGTGGTCGCCGTCATGCCCCCAAAGAAAACGTAGATCACCATCAGCGCGCCGACGATGACTTCGGCCATCCAGTACGGCAATCCGAACAGCAACTGGATCAGCTTGCCCGCGCCGACCATCTGCACGACCAGATAAAAGCACACGACGACGAGCGACGTGCTGGCAGTCAGGAGACGAATCGGCGCCTGCTCGAAACGGTAGGCGACAACGTCGACGAACGTATATTTGCCGAGATTGCGCAAAGGCTCGGCGAGCAGGAACATCACAAACGGCCAGCCGACCAGAAAGCCGATCGAATAGATCAGACCGTCGAACCCGAACACGAACACCATGCCGGAGAGCCCCAGGAACGAGGCCGCGGACATGTAGTCGCCGGCGATGGCAAGCCCATTCTGCAAGCCGGAGATGCCGCCACCCGCGCTGTAGAAGTCCTTCGTCGTGCGGGTTCTGCGCGATGCCCAGCGCGTAATGCCGAGCGTGACAAGTACGAACACGAGGAACATGCCGATCGCGACGGGATTCAGTTCGACATGATCCGGCACTGGGCCTTCGACAGAAGAGGCATGAGCGAGCCCGGCCATCGAGGCCAAGCTCGCGCCGAGCAGGAGGCGCACGAGTTTCATCAATTCGTCTCCTTGGCTGCGTTGACGTTGGCGTTGGCGAGAAGCGCCCTCATCGACGGATCGAGCGTGCGGTTCGCACGCAGCACATACCATCCGGTCATCCCAACCGCGATCAGGATGATGCCGACACCCGCGACGATGCCGATGCTCGTCGTGGCTCCCGCATAGAGCGGATGGGCGAGCACTTGCGGTGCGAGGGCGACGAGCAGGATAAAGCCGTAGTAGGTGATGATCATCAGGGCCGTCAGCGAGAAGCTGAAGCGGCGGCGTGATGCGATGAGCCGCCGGTACGCGGGGCTCGCCTTGATTGAATCGATGTGGGCCTGCTGCATGGGTTTGTCTCCTGCCGGTTATCTGCTGACGTCTTCGACGACGAATGGGATGAGCCTCGGTGGCTGGATGCAGCTGCTTTGCGGGCTGCTTTCGCCAGCGCTTGTTCTAAAGGAGCACAGCGCTTGACTGTGCGCCGGGATCTTCACCGCGCGCTACGCCGGCACACCCCGTGCAGCGTCCACGAACCCCGAGCAGTTGTTTGCCAGCCGCGTCAGCGCCTGCCACATGTCGCTCTCGAAGCGGCGCACGATGTCGGCAAGCGGTTCGACGCGGTCGACGAACGCGAGAGACTGCCCCGCAGCGAGCAGCCCTTTCGACCAATCGCCCGTCACGTAGGCGTCGCGGCCGATCTTGCCGGCAACCAGCGGCATCAGGTCCTGAATGGTCACATTCGGGTTCCGTGCCTCGATCTCCTTCACAGCGGCCGTGGTCTCGTTGCGCAGCGTCCGCACGGTGTTGCGCACGGACTGCATGCAGAGATCCGTGTCGGTCGGTCCGGCGTCTACCAGCCGATACTTGTAGTCGTCATGTGCCCAGATCTCCTCGGCCACCACGAAGCGCGTGCCGACGACGACACCGGAGGCGCCCATCGTGAGCGCCGCGGCGAGTTGCGAGCCGCGGCCGATGCCGCCGCCGACGAGGTACGGAATGTCCAGCTGGCTTTCGGCCCACGCGGCGTTGACGAACGATCCCACCATGTCGAGTCCCGGATGTCCGCCGCATTCGGCACCGACGATCGCGACGGCATCGACGCCGATCGAAGCCGCCTTGATTGCAAACCGTACCGCCGGCACCTTGTGGAGCACCTTCACGCCGGCCTGCTTCAGAAACGGCATGAACTCCTGCGGATTGCGACCTGAGGTCTCGACGAACCGCACGCCTTCGTCGACGATGAGCTCGAACACTTCCCGCGTCTTTTCGCCGGGGACGAGCTTCGGCAACATCGAGACGTTCACGCCGAACGGGCCGCCTTCGCACAGGTCGCGACAGCGCCGGATCTCGTCGCGCAGGGCGCGCGGCTCGGGAAAGCTCGCGGCCGTGAGGAAGCCGATGATGCCGGCACGCGAGGCGGCCGCGACATAGTCCGCATCGGCGAGCCACATCAGGCCGCCGGCGACGATGGGCAGGCGCGTGCCGAACAACTCGGTGACGGCATTGGAAAAAGCAATCTGGCTCATGGAACGATCCCCTGAGTAAGGCGCAGTACGGCGTCAGACGACACCGTCAGCCTTCAGTTGTGAAAGTCGTTGCTCTGACAGTCCGAGCAGCGACCGGAGTACCTCGTTCGTGCCTTCCCCGAGTTGCGGCGGGGCGCTTCGCACAGGCAGGCGCGCACCGTCGAAGCGATAAGGCGGCGCGAGCACGTGCGTGCTGCCGGCCTCGGGATGCGTGCAGGTCGTCACGAGCCCGGCCTCTGCCGCGCGGGTCGAAGTGAGCGCTTCGTGAAGGCCGGCGACCTCGCCACAGGGAATGCATGCCCGCGTCAGGCGTTCGAGCAGGACCTGGCGCGTTCTTTTGCCGATCTCGCGTTCAAGTTCGGGCGCGAGCACCTCGCGGTTGGCGGTCCGGGACAGGTTGGTGCGGAAACGGTCGTCTTCGACGAGATCGGGGCGTTCGATCACCTCGCGACAGAAGCGCTCGTACTGGCGGTTATTGCCGACTGCGATAACGAGCGGCCCATCCTCTGCATCGAACACGCCGTACGGCATGATCGAAGGATGCGCGTTGCCGTAGCGCAGCGGATCCTCTCCCTTGATCAACGCCTCCAGCCCGTAGTACGAGGTGATCATCAGGCCGCAATCAAACAGCGCCATCTCGATGTGGCGTCCGTTGCCCGTCTTCTGACGCTCGAAGAGCGCAGCGAGCACGGCCTGGGCCGAGTACATCCCGGTGAACAGGTCGACGGCGGCCACGCCGAACTTGAGCGGCGGCTGGTCGGCTGTTCCGTTGAGCGCCATCAGGCCGGCCTCGCCCTGAATGACGAGATCGTAGCCGGGACGTGCGGCTTCCGATCCGCGGCGGTCGTAGCCGGAGATAGAACAGTAGATGAGATCCTCGTGTGCTTCCTTGAGCTGGTCATAGCCGAGGCCGAGCTTTTCCGCGCCGCCGAACTTGAAGTTCTGGATCACGACATCGCTCTGCTGCGCCAGCTCCCGCGCGATCTGCTGACCCTCGGCGGTTTGCAGGTCGAGGCACACCGAGCGCTTGTTGCGGTTGACGCTGTTGAAATAAGCGGTCTCGGTCGCGCCGACGCGCGCCCCCCAGTCGCGCGTGTCGTCACCGCGCTTTGGGTGCTCGACCTTGATGACTTCGGCGCCGAGATCGCCGAGCACCATCGCGCACCACGGTCCCGCAAGCACGCGGGACAAATCGAGAACGCGAACGCTGGCGAGCGGCAGGGAGGAAATCAGGTTCGACATGGCAAATCCGCAATGACAAGGGGGGTGACGAAGGTGCCGCGCTTACTGTGAATCGACGGTTGACGCGCGGCGCAACGCGGAGAAATCCGCGGGGCGTTTTTCGAAGAAGGCGCCAATGCCTTCGGCCGCCTCGTCGTCGCCGAGCGACTCCGCCATGTACCGGGCTTCACGGTCCAGTTGCGCTTCGAGGGTGTTTTCACCTGCGTGACGGCACAAGGACTTGATCCGCGTGGTCGCGCGCAGCCGGAAGAGCCTTGTACACCTCGGGCGTGAGCGCATTGCGCGCGGCCGGGTTGTTGAAGGACAGCATCTGCACCGCGCCGTCACGGTGCGCAAGGATAGGTTCATTCATGACGTTGACTCCGGGTCAGTGTGATATAGCGTTCGAGATGGTGATCTTCGTCACCGAACTGATGGTCGATCATGACAAGGCGCTTCGCGTAGTGCGCAAGCGGCAGCTCCCACGTCATGCGGATGCCCCCATGCAGTTGGATGCACTCCTCGGCAACGCGCGCGCCGATGCGCCCGATCGTGTGCTTCGCCGCCGACAGCGCGCGTTCGCGCTCATCGCGGCCCGCACCGAGCGCGGCGGTGGCGTGGATGACGGCCGAACGAGCCTGCTCGATTTCCAGCAGCAGATCCGCCATGCGGTGCTGCAATGCCTGGAAGCTGCCAATCGCGACGCCGAACTGCCTGCGCGTGCGCAGATATTCGAGCGTGTGCTCCTTCGCCACCTCCATGGCGCCCACTGCCTCCGCGCACAACGCCAGCACGCCGGCGCCGATGCTGGATTCGAGCGTCGCGAATCCCGCGTCCGGTTCGCCGAGCAATGCGTCGTCGGCGTGCGTGCGGTGGAGACAACGACAGCTTCACGCATGGTCTGAATCCTCAAACTGAAACGGGTAGTTGACGGGTCGAATGGATCAGGCGGACCGATTGAGGCTCGCCTGCGTGGCGCGGCGCTCCACGAGATCGACGATGAGCGGTGATGGTTGCGAGAAACGCGGGTCATGCTGCGTGAACTCGCGGATGGCGGCGGCTGCGGACAATTCGCGAGTCATTGCCCTTGTCTCCATGCGTTTTGTGTAGGGCCATTGTGAAAGGCACCTACCGCATTGACAATTCCACTGGCAATTGACGAACTGTTAACTGAAACTTGACGCTGGAGCGATAAGGTCTGGACGACCCGAGCGCGGCGCGAAGCCGGAGGACCGCCCGTCTCAGGCCCAGGTTTGTGCGAGCGAGACGATTTCAGCTTGCAGATAGTCGATCAGGGCTCGCGTCGCCGGCGACGGATAGCGGTTCGGGAGCGTCACGATATACAACGTGTTCTGCTGGCCGGCGACACGGTATTGCGGCAGGATCCGCAGCAGTCCGCGGCTCATCGGCGCATACGGCACGTATGCCGGCAACAGCCCGATGCCCATGCCGTCACACACAGCCTCCGCCAGAAACGGATAGTCCCCCGACTGCAGCGCGGGCTGCATCGTGATCACGTGGACGTCGGCTTCGTCCTGCCGGTGCGTGAGCGTCATCGTGACCCGCCGGCCCGGGTAAGGCGATGCGACCAGCGTCTGCGTTTCGAGGTCTGCTGGCGAGTCAATCGGACCGTGCTTCTGCATATAGTCGGCCGACGCATACAGGTTCCAGTCAATCGAGCAGATATTGCGCGCCACATAGTCCAAAGGTGGCGTCGTCGTGATCCGCAACGCCACGTCGACTTCCGCGGCGATCAGATCTTCGATCCGGTTGTTGAACGTGACATTGACCGCGATGCCCGGATGCATGCGCGCGAATTCGAGCAGCTTCGATCCGATGAACATCCTGCCGAAACCGGTCGGCACGCTGATGCGAACACGGCCGGTCAAGGTTTGTCCGAGGCTGTCAATCGATGCGCGGGCCGTGCCCAGGTCTTCCAGCATGCGCTGGCCACACTCGTAAAGCGTGTGCCCGGCTTGCGTCAGTTCGAAACTGCGCGTCGAGCGGCGCAGCAATTGCGCGCCCGTTTCGCGTTCCAGCAGTTTGAGCCGCTGGCTGATGTTCGCGCGTGTCATGCCGAGCTTGCGCGCTGCGGCGCTGAGGCTGCGCGATTCGACGATCTCGACGAACAGGCCGATCAGGTTCAGGTCCATGGTGCGTCAATCAATCCAGCTTGCGTGGGCGTTCATCGCGGAGGCGGCAAAATGAAAGTGGTGGTGGTAGCCGCCACTGCTATCGGCTGATATTACGACGCCAGCCTTCTCGAAGCAGGTGTGGACGTAACCTTTTTCGTGCGGCCAGGTCGAGCGGCCATGCGATGCTTAGGCTGGCTGTCGGCGCGGCGGCCGGCGAGTCACCGCTTTCAGGTGTGAGACCCGAGGATAAACGTCCATGGCATACGACAGAGGTTAGAGGAATGGCGAAATGTTCGCCATTGCGCGCGTCACGTAGGTCTCCTTCTCTCCGACTGGGGCGACATAGTGAATCGCGCTGCGTGCAGCCTCGACACTCTCCAGCCGCGCGATGAACCAGGCCGCCAGATACTGCGACGACAGGCACCCGCCTGCGGTCGCGACGTTCCCCTTCGCCACGAACGGCTGGTTGAGCACAGCTATGCCGGCCTCTTCGACCCACGGCTTGCTGGTCAGGTCCGTGCACGCCAGCTCGCGGCCGCAGGTGACCTGGAAGCCCTGCTTCGATACCAGCCTCAAGGCGGGCGCGAGCACGAACGGGCGACAGTGGCGCGCCATCTGGCTAGCCGGGGTCTCCCGGCAACGGTCGAAACCACCTTGCTCGTGAGCGGCGCGCAGCACGGGCTGACGACGACCGCCATGGCGTTACTCGAGCCCGGCGACGTGGTGGCGGTGGACGCGCTGACTTACCCGGGATTCAAGCTTGCTGCCGAGGCCAGTCGACTGGAACTCGCGCCGATCCCGGCCGCCGGCAACGGACCCGATCTGGACGCACTGGCGGCCCTGTGCAAACGCCGGCGGGTACGCGCCGTCTATGCGATGCCGACGCTGCACAACCCGCTTGGCTGGGTGATGAGCGCGAGGCGACGCCGGGAACTCGTCACCATCGCTCGGCAACATGGACTGATTCTCATCGAGGACGCGGCCTACGCTTTCCTGGCTGAAGGCGCGCCGCCTCCGTTGGCATCGCTTGCTCCGGAGATCACGGTCTATGTGTCGAGCCTGTCGAAGAGCGTCGCGACAGGGCTGCGCGTCGGTTTCGTCCGTGCGCCGCGCGAGTGGGTTCCCAGGCTCGAACGAGCGATCCGGGCAACGACCTGGAACACCCCGGCGACCATGACGGCCATCGCCTGCGGCTGGATGGAGGACGGCACGGTAGCCCGGCTTGAAGAGGACAAGCGGCGCGATGCCACGATGCGTCAGAACCTTGCCGCCGAAACTCTGGGCCGGCTCAAGCGGATCAGCCATCCTGCGTCGTACTTCGTTTGGATTCCTCTGGAGCAGGAGGTTCGCGCGGACGCGATTGCGATGGCGTTGATGCGCGAGCGGGTTTCGGTGTCGACAGCCCTGCCGTTCTCGACGTCGACTCACGTGCCTCACGCGATTCGATTGGCGATTGGCTCCGTCGACCTGGCCACGCTCAAGCGATCGCTGGAAACAGTCGCGCGGGTTGTCGCCGACCAGACCTATTGACCGGCAGTCGCGACGGCGATGCATTGACGTCAGTCGGGTCTCCGGGGGCAACGTCCGCCCTCAAGGTAAAGCGCGGCAAGATCAAGGTGTGACCCCATGATGTTCGCTCCTGTGTGTCGGTCAAAAAAGTTAGACCCTAATGCATTCATGCGAAAGCATCTGCCTTTCGCAAGCAAACCCAGGCTGGGGAACGCATGGCAAAACATCAGGTTACGGCGGCTTCAGGCTCATCCGTATTATCAAGAATGTATCGATCGATGGGTCCGTCTGATAACTGCCGGACTCCTGAACGTCGGCATTGTCCTCGTGTTTGCAGCCTTCTATTTGCGATTTCTGAACAACCCGTAAGCGAGGCGACGCGCGCCGCCGCGGCGCGGCGCTTTCATGAGGGTTCGTTGACCTGAGCAGCGCAGCCACTCGAATGACCAGGCGACCGCGAAGACGAATGGCAGCTGTGGCCGCGCGCAGACGCGCGGCGAACTTGCGTCGACCTCAGACCCAGCATAGCCGCGATCGGCTCCAGCCGACCCGGTTCCGCCGCTCGGTACGTCACCTTTCGAATGGCTGCAACCGGAAGATCAACCGACATCGCGTTACCTGCAAGACACATCGATGGACCAGATGAGTATCGCCATCAAGTCGCTGCAATGCGCTTCAGCACGACATCCAGCAGAAGGTTTGCACCGTCGATGAGTTGATCGTCGTCCGTGTGTTCGCCTCGATGAAACGCACCTTCGCGCAGTGCGCCCTGATTGCGCAGTGTTATTACGTTGCCGGAGAATGGGACTTCGTGCTGGTATTGAATGTGCGCAACATGGACCAGTACACAGAGCTCACGAGAGAGCTCTTTTTCTCCAACAACAATGTCAAACGCTTCAAAACGCTGGTGAGCATGAGCAGCGTGAAGGTTGTGTCAGGCGTACCTGTGGATGTCGTCGAGGAGTGAGGCGTCACCAAACCACAAATCCGTCACTCCAGTTGCGTCAATCGAACTGGCGAACGGTCATCGCTCCGCCCCGCGCGAGGTGGCAGCGGATGACCGATGACAAGCGGCCATCGGGATGTACTATTCTATTCGCAGGGTCACCCTGCGAGCGGCATTTGGGTACGTCGTCAATAGCGGTCAATCAACCTCGATGGGGCCCTTGGGGAACAGCATGAGGGGCTTGCTTCTGGCATGGGCATGCGCGTGTATGCTGTCGGCCGCCGCGGCGCCGGGTATACCGACTGCCCCCGTGCCCAGGGCCGCGGTCGCCGCGAGGGACTACCTGGCCGAAGCGAAGCGCGTCGTCGATGCCGCGGCGCAACCTGCTGCACCCTGGAACGGGCCGCGCAACGGGCCGCGCGCCCAACCTGGGAAACGCATCGCCGTCGTCGCCGAGGATTTGCGCAACGGCGGCATCGTCGGCGTCGTCGACGGTGTGCTGGAGGCGGCCAAGGTCATCGGCTGGCGCGTGAAGATACTCGACTCCAGCGGCACGCCGGACCTGCGGCTGAAGATGCTTGCGAATGCGTTGGCAAGTCGTCCAAATGGTCTGATCATTGTCGGTGGCGATGTACATGCCCTGCTGCCCGGGCTGCAGCCGTTTGCCGAGCGGAGCATTCCGATCGTGGGCTGGCATGTCGCGGCCCACGCCGGATCGGTGCCCGGCACGCCCGCGGCGATGAACGTGGCGACGAATCCGCTCGAGGTCGCGCGCGTGACCGCGCTGGCGGCCATCGTGCAGTCCGGCGGGCATGCGGGAGTCGTCATCTTCACCGACTCCAATTTCCAGATTGCGAAAGACAAGGCGGATGCCATGGCTGCCGTCGTGCGCGCGTGCAGCGGCTGCACCTTGCTCGAAGTGCGCGACGTGGCGATCTCACGCAGCCAGGAACTGATGCCGGACACGACACGCGCCTTGCTCGCGCGTTACAGCAAACACTGGACGTATGCGCTGGCTATCAACGACATCTACTTTGACTACGCCGCCCCGGTGCTGACCCAGGCCGGAATGCCGAACACCGCCATCGCCATGCTGTCGGCCGGCGACGGCAGCGAGTCCGCCTTCCTGCGCATCCGGACGGGCACGTTCCAGACGGGCACGGTGGCCGAACCCCTGAATCTGCACGGCTGGCAACTGGTCGACGAGATGAACCGGCTCTTCGCCGGGGAAGGCGTCACGGGTTACGTGTTTCCGGTGCATCTCGTGACGGCGGACAACATGGCCGCGGACGGCGGCGATCGTCTGATCTACGATCCCGCCAACGGCTATCGCGACATCTATCGCCACATCTGGCAACGCCCGTGAAACTTTCGCTCCCACAGTCGCTCACCGCGCAGTTCGCGCTCGTGGTTTCGTGCCTCGCTGCCCTGGTGGTCGCGGTCGGTGCCACGACCCTTTACTCGTTGGCCGGTTCGGCCCACGCGATCCGCCAGTTGGCCGAAGACCGGCTGGCGCACCACGAGGATGCACAGGACCTCGCGCAGCGCACCCTGATGATCGAGCGCCTGGCGTTGCAGTTGTCCAGTGACGATACGGTCGACGCCGTGCGCGAGACGCATCGGCATATCATCGAACAGTTGGCATCCTTCGACCGCCTGGTAGACCGCCTCGCCTCCGCGGCCACGAGCGACGACGTCGGTGTCGACGCGCTGCAGATGCATCGATCGAGCCAGCGCTTCCGCAACACGGTCAACATCGAGGCGCAGGTGCGCGAGACCGCGCTAGGCGCCGGTGCTGCGGCGGCGCCCACGCCGCGGCCCGGCACGTCATTGGCCAGCCTGGACGACGACCTGCGCCGCCAGGCCGACGCCCTGGCCACCGCGGCGCGCCAGCAGGCGGATTATTTCACGCGCGACTACCGTAAAGCGGTCCAGGATCTAGCCGAAAGCGCGGACCGCACGCGCAGGTGGGTGAGCGGCGAAGTTGCGGTGAGCCTGCTGCTCGCCTGGCTGATCGCCCGCGGATTCCTCGGTCGCCAGGTCGTGGCACGGCTGCGCCGAGTCAGTCACGCCTTGCGGCACGGGGACGCCGAGAGTACGCCAGCCGGCGTCCCCGTGCACGGCGGCGACGAGATTGCCGACATGGCGCGCGCAGTCGAACAGTTCCTTGAAGACCGGCGCCAGCGCCGGCAGGCCGAGGACGCGCTGAAGGAGCTCAACGCCGACCTCGAGGCGCGCGTCGCGCAGCGCACGGCCGAACTCAGCGCGGCGCTTGCGGGCCAGGCGGCCGAGATCGTCGAACGCCAGCACGCCGAAGAGGCCGTGCGTGCGAGCGAGTGCTTCCTGAACAGCATCGTCGAAAACATCCCGGACATGATCTTCGTCAAGGATGCGGCGACGCTGCGCTTCGTGCGCTTCAACAAGGCGGGAGAGCAACTGCTCGGCTACCGGCGCGAGGAACTCATCGGCAAGTCCGTCCACGACCTGTTTCCGGCACAGGAGGCCGAGTTCTTCGCGCTGAAGGATCGTGCGGTGCTGGAGTCGCGGCAGATGGTCGACGTGCCGGAGGAGCCGGTTCACACGCGTCACGGGCCGCGCTTTGTGCACACGATGAAGATCGCGATCCTCGATGTGCACGGTGAACCGCAGTTCCTGCTCGGCATCTCACGCGACATCACGGAGCACAAGCGTGCCGAAGAAGAACTGCGGCGCTATCGCGAGCACCTCGAAGAGATGATCCTCGAACGAACGGCTGAGCTGGCCGTCGCCAAGGAGCACGCTGACGCGGCCAATCAGGCCAAGAGCGACTTTCTTGCGCACATGAGCCACGAGCTGCGCACGCCGCTGAACGGAATTCTCGGCTACGCTCAGATCCTCAAGCGCGACAGGAGCCTCGATCAACGCCAGATCGACGGGCTCACGGTGATCCAGCGCAGCGGCGAACACCTGCTTACGCTCATCAACGACATCCTTGATATGGCCAAAATCGAGGCCGGAAAGGTGGAGCTCAACCTCTCCGATGTTCCGCTCGACCGGTTCATCCACTTCATCGCCGAGACGATGCGGGTGAAGGCTGCGGAAAAGGGCTTGGCCTTCGCTTGCGAGATGGCACCCGATCTGCCCGCGGGCGTACGGGTCGACGAAGGCCGGCTGCGCCAGGTGCTGCTCAACCTGCTCTCCAACGCAATCAGATTTACCGAGGAAGGGAGTGTGCGTCTGCGCGTCGGTTTCGTCGCGCCCGCGCGGCTGCGTTTCGAAGTACAGGACACCGGCATCGGCATCGACGCAGCGCGTCTGGAGGCAATCTTCCGACCTTTCGGGCAGGTGAGCGACGCTCGGCACCGGTCTGGCGGCACGGGACTGGGCCTCTCCATCAGCCGGCGGCTCGTGCGCCTGATGGGTGGCGAGATCCACGTCGAGAGCCGCGTTGGCGCTGGCAGCACCTTTTCGTTCGCGCTGAACGTCGCGGTGGTGACGCCTCAGGCGGCTGTCGTCCCGCCCGAATCGACGGTAAGCGGCTACAAGGGGCCGCGCAAGACCGTCCTCGTCGTGGATGACGTGGCGGAAAACCGTGCCGTGGCGGTCGATATGCTCGGCCAGCTTGGCTTCGACATGGCGGAGGCCGGCAACGGACTGGAAGCGTTGGAGAAAGCCAAAGCCCTGCGGCCGGCGCTCGTCCTGATGGATGTCGTCATGCCCGGGATGGATGGGCTCGAAGCCACGCGCCGCCTGCGCGAAATGCCGGAGTTCAAGGATCTGCCCATCGTCGCAGTCTCCGCCGGCGCCTCGGGGAGCGATACGGCGAAAAGCCTGGCGGCTGGTGCGAACGCCTTTCTGTCAAAACCGGTCGACTTCAGTGCGCTGTTATCGCAGGTCGCGGCCCTCCTGAATATCGAGTGGCGTGACGAAGTTCAAGAGACGCAAGCCACCGAACCTGGCCGAACGGCTGTACCGACCGCCGATCCTTCCACCGGGATCCTGGTCGCGCCGCCGCCGGGGGAGATCGACGCGCTGCACCACCTGGCGAGACTGGGCGACATGCGTGCCATCGTGCAATACGCCACACACCTGACCGAGCTTGATGAGCGCTATCGTCCTTTCGCCGACCACCTTTGCCAGCTGGCCAAGGATTACCAGTCCAAGGCAATCCTCCGCTTCGTCGAGCAATATCTGGAAAGGACGGGCGAATGAGACCTCATGGCCGGCTGTTGCCCGACGTGCGTTCGCCAGATGTCGGCCCTGCCGAATGGGGGCAACGACGACCAACCGTGACGGCTTTGGCATCTGCTTATACGGCTGACCACATGAAGCCCCGTTTCGTTACCGCAGCATAAACCCCGCATGGAACGACCAAAATTTACGTGAAGCAGCACGAGCGATTCATTCACCGCTCTTCGTCGCACATATCCGCGCGGCAACCGAGACGCCGGCGCAGGAATCCAACTGTCATCCGTTTCGCCATAACCAGTGGTTGTTCGCTCACAACGGCCTGATTCGCAGCTACCGCGCTGTGCATCGCGACTTGATGTTGAGCATCGATCCAGCACTCTTCGGATCGATCGAGGGCTCGACCGAGGTCCGTTGCTTGGGTGGGAGCAGACGCTCGAACCTGCAAACGCGAGCCCGGGCCAACGTCCGTAGGTGGCCGATTGCGGTTAGTCGGACAGAGCATCATCGGTGCCGCTGGATGGTCACCGCTCTCGTGCGCCTGTGAGTCTGCGCCGACGGTCCATACGGGGCTGGCCGATCTCGCGACGCCCGGCATTCCGCCCGGGCCGCTTCACCGGATTGAACGCTGCCGCGCGCAACACGCTCAAGAGCGTGCAGCCCCCCTTCGGTCATCGCCGCCTGCCTGCTGGAAGCAGGCTACGCCTTGGTCATGTCATGACTCACGGAAAGACAAGTCGCTCCGAGCCGCCTTGGACTGGGGGCGCAGCAGCAAATAGAAGGCGGCAACATGGGTAATCATCAGCACCGGCACGTAGATGATCGGAATCGCGTACATCGCCCCCAGCTCTCCCGCGCGCGCAGGAAGATCGGACTGGATAGCGTGGTAGTAGTCGAGGATGAGGTCGGTCGCTCCCACAAGATTGAAGGCTACGACGAACAACCAGAAGAGTGGGCGCATCCGCGCTGTGAGTAGCGCCAGCATCGCCAGAACTCCCGTTGCCAAGTCACCGTATGCGGCGAACACGGCAAAGCCGGCAGGCAGTTCGGGACTGACGACGCCCGGCAGAATGAAGACCAGACCGAAGAACCGGAAGCTGTGCAAGGTGGCGATGGCGCGTTGGGCGTCGAATGGGTCCAACGACTTGAGCCTGGGCCAGACGTATGCACGGAAGCAGAGCAGCCACGCGACGTACCCTAGAACGAGCTGCAATTGGAAAAGAAGGTCCGGTGACATGTTGCCTCCTGTCAGGTGTTGTCTGACGCATTGAAGGATAGGAAGGAGATCAGCCGGCGCGTCGCCGGATCAACTGGCGCAGCGACAGCGCGTGCAGCAGGATCGAGCTTGGCACCACGAACGCAGGGGTTAGCACATCCGGATAAGCGCCGGCGCCGATGCCCGGCACGTTCGGAACGATCAACTGGAACCGGCCGGGCGAGGTGATAATCCCCAACGCAATCGCGACCGCGAAGTCGGCGAGGCCGAAGATGTTCCAGGCGATCGCCGCCTTGCGCCCTTGAGCTGTGCCGCTCGCCACAGCGATTGCCGCCGGCACGGCGAACAGGCCGGTCAACACATCGCCGATTCCCGCCGGCAACGTGAACACGCCTGGCAGCACCCCATGCAGCCACGCAGCGAGAGCCCAGCCGCCGAATATCCGGTAAAGCTGAAGAGCGACCAGCCAGGTCGCGGGCATCGCATCGAGCACCTGCCCCACCCGCTTCGACAACAGCAACAGCGGCGCGCCGATCACCACCGGCAGGAAGATCGCCATCGGCAACCACGGCAACGGTGAGGCGCCGGTGCGGAAGACGCCATTGATCGCTGCGCTCCAGGCAACAGCGAACCAAAGCGTGTCTGGGAGCATGACCGCCAGCCAGGTCGAGCGGCGTTGGCCCGGCGTCAGGTCGGTGCTTTCGAGGCCGAGCCACAAACCGACCGCAACAAGCCCGTGGGCCATCAGCTGATGGGCTGTGGTCGGAACGCCGCTGGTCGGAATAATCGGCTTCCAGTAGATCAACGCAATCCACAGCACCACCAACGGGATGAGCCAAAGCAGGCTGCGCCAGGCCGGCCGCGGCGCGACGATACCGGCGGGAACAGAGGCAGCGGTCATCAGCGGTTCTCCTGCTGAATTCGGGTCTTCGCGGATGCGGCCTCGAACACCGCGGTGAGGATGCCGAGTCGGCCTTCCAGGAGATTTCGCCCCAGGTTGCTGGCAAGCTGCGCGAAGTCCGGCCCCATCACCACGCCAAGATTCGGCGAGGGTGGCGGCCCCGACGCACGCAGTTGGGTGATCCAGGCCTTGGCGGCCTCCGTGTCGTCTTGCCATGCCAGCGTGCTGAAACCAGCTTCTTCGATTGCCTCGCGTGTTGCGTCGGCCGTCAGGAGAAAGCTCGTGGCCAGTGTCCGGGCCCAAGGAACCGGGTAGTGCGGTTCAACGCCGTTTGCGACGACGTCAAAAGTCGCGAACCTGCCGCCTGACTTCAGCACGCGCCGGATCTCCCGGTAAAGTCGTGCGCGATCGGCGATGTTCATCGCCACGTGCTGCAGCAATACGACGTCGAAACGGCTGTCGTCGAAGGGAAGTTCCAGCGCGCTGGCGGTACGAAACGACACCTGTTCGCTCTGCCCTGTGCGCTGGGTGAGATAGCGCGCGGCATCCACGAACGGCTCGCTGAGGTCGATACCCGTCACCCGGCAGCCATAGGTTGCAGCCAGAAAACGGGCCGGCCCGCCAACGCCCGAACCGACGTCCAGCACCGACATGTCGGCGGTGATCCCGGCCAATTTGGCAAGCTCGGCGGTGGCGGCAAACCCACGGGTGTGAAACTGGTCGAGCGCGCCCAGTTGCTGCGGTGTGAGCCGCTGATCCTCCGGCCCGAAGACCGCGAGCGCGATCTTCAGCCGCTCGGTCAGGCCGCTCGCGCGATAGTGATCGCGCACGCCATCAAGTGCATCAGTCATGACAAGGTTCCTCCATGGTCCGGGCGGATTGTTCAGGGCTCGCGAGCCGACATCGGCGTGACTTCTCTTCTGCAGGCGTAGGTGTACCATGGCCTCACGCGAGCGACTATTCATCACAATGTTGACGGGCTATGAAGCAGAACTTCACAGTCAGGCAGGGCGCGCTCGACGGCGTGGAGGTGTTCCTGAGCGTCGCCCAGCATCGCAGTTTTCGCCGGGCAGCCGCGGAACTCGGAGTGACGCCGTCGGCCGTCAGTCAGACAGTGCGTGTACTTGAAGCGCGCATTGGCGCAGCCCTCTTGATACGCACCACGCGCAGTGTCGGCCTGACCGAAGCCGGCGAACGGTTTCTTTCGCACGCAAAGCCTGCCTTCGAGGAGCTTGTCGCCGCTGGTGAGGTTGCGCGCGGACTGGGGCAGCGGCCCGCCGGACTATTGCGTCTTTCAGTGCCGCGCGCGGTGGTGCCAATCCTGCTGGAACCACTGCTTGCATCGTTCTGCCAGGCTTATCCCGAGGTCGAAGTGGAGATCGCCGCAAGCAACGAGCTGATCGATCTTGCCGCGCAAGGGTTCGACGCCGGTATCCGGCTGGGTCAGTTCGTCGACGCCGACATGGTCGCGGTGCCAATGACGCCACCATTTCGTTTCATCGTCGTCGGCAGCCCTGCCTATTTCGCAGCGCACAGCCGGCCCAGGCGCACGGACGATCTGCGCGAACACGCATGCTTGCGATGGCGGCGATCCAGCGGCGCGCTCGCGCTATGGTCATTCAACGACAACGGCCACGCGATCGAGATCGCCGTATCCGGCCCCCTCATCGTCAGCGATTTCCCCACCATGCTTGGCGCGGCAATCGAAGGCATTGGCCTTGCCCAGCTACCTGAGCCGATGGCCGCTGAAGGGTTGGGAGCGGGAAAACTGGTGCAGGTGCTGGAGCCGTTTGCGCCGGTGATACCGGGCGTGTTTCTCTACTATCCAGGCCGCCGGCAGATCATGCCGAAGCTGCGCGCCTTCATCGATCATGTGAAGAGCCGCCCGGCAAGCCATGGCAAAGTCCCCGATACAAAGTGACTATTGGCGTGCCGGGTTGCCGCAACGAGGCTGATGTTTTCCTTTATGTGGACGTCATTTCGGCGCAGCCTCCACTTCCCTTCAGGGACGCACAAGAGCACCGCTGCCATGGCTCTCGTGTTCGCAATGGGATTACACTGAAAGAGTAATGGAAGCAGGAGAAAGCCATGACAAACTCTGACCCCCAAAGCACCTTCCGAGGGCTGCCGCTTACTGGAGAGCAGGACGCGGAAGTGAGGCACTACATAAAGGTCCGAAAGCAACGTGGTCTGCCGTGGGACACGCAGGAACTGAGCGCGATGCTCAAGGACATGCTGCGGCCCCCACCCCCAGATGATGGTGACAGCAACGACGATGTCGACGCCCCGGCAGACGAAACGAAAGCGGCCGCCGAGCGCGCAATGGCGTCGGTTGACGAAGCGATGGACCCCATCGAGGCGAGTGAGGAGCGCAATGCGGCCATGGAGTCGGAAAGCATGAAAGGGCCCAGGCGGTAGAACCGCCAGCAGCGATGCTTGCTTCCACGTAGCGCCGCGGGGGGGATGACAAAGCGGGCGTCTTCGATAGGCATGCGTCGCTTCATGCCGGCCAACTTACCTGGTTAAGCCAGGTTAGTTAGGATGCACGAGAAACCAACCAAAGACTGCGACCCGCAGGGACAGGATCGCCTTGTTTTGTTCACCGTTGGGCGCTCAGGTGTTGTCCCGGGTACAAACCACCAGTTTGTGGTGCGACACTCTCCGGGCGACTCGCCGTTCCACGGTGCGGTTGCCCTGCACATCAATGGCCGGCTCAACCAGAATGGAGCAGAACATGCATCGCCACTTCTATCTTGCGGCTATTCCTGCTGCCTTTGTTGCTGGCCTGTTTGTGTCTCACCTGAGCGCGCCGGCTCAAGCTCAGGCGCCAGACGGCAAGCTCACGGCGCAAATCATAGACCTGGTGGCGATGACCGATGCCGATCTTGGCGCACAAATTCCGAACATGGGGCCTCCGAGTTCGTGGCCAGGGTTTCGCGCCTTGCCGACGCCGAGGGACACTATCCCGACATCTGTTTTGGCTGGGGCTGGGTCACCGTGTCGCAGCAGACCAGGAAGATCAAGGGCCTTCACGAAAACGACATCATTATGGCGGCGAAAACGAACGATCTTGCCGGATTGTAAAGCAACGGATGCCCAGGTTGCGGGCTGACGCTTCAACGCGAGGTTGAACATGGATCAAACGAAACTGACTGCCCACCTTCCGACGGTCGATGTGCAGATCACCCGAAGGACCCACCCCGAGCAAGGTGCCGAAACCATCACCATTCACATTACTGCGGCACCATCATTCGACGCGGCAGCGCAATGGCTCCTGCACGCGAGTCTGTTTCCCATCGCGCCCCCGCTCTCGCTATGGGCCGACGTCATGCGAGCCTGGCAGCCGTGGTTAGCGGTCCGTGCCGGGTCGAGCCCGTCGTTGCCAGAGCCCGACTAGCGGCATCTGGCCGGCAATGTGGCCGCGCTGCGGACTATCAACTGTCACCCAGGACGCGCATAGCGGACACCGAACGCCGTCGTATCGCATCCCCGATCTAACCGTCGGAGCGTTTCAGCCGCATCGAAACCGAGAAACGTTCCGCGGGGTGTACGCTGATCGACACCTCGAACGTTTCGCCTGTCGAGTCGAGATAGCGTAGCGCCGCACGATTTCCAGCGCGGCAGTCCCCTTGCCGACCTTCAGCCGTTCCGCCATCTCCTCCGAAATTAGCGCGCCATGCACGTCCTGCTGAATTTCCGCGATGCATCGACCGTAACGCGCTTCGATCAATGAACTGATCAGCATATCCGGCTGCTCTCGCGCCGCTTCCGCGACTTCCGTGTAAGCCGGGTCAATATAGACATCGGTCCAGCCCACCGGCGGACTTTCCCTGTCGCCGTCGATTCGCAAGCTGGAAACGCGCAGCCATCTCGAACCGTTTGCGCATTTCAGCGTCTTCGCGAGCTTGCCGGTCGCGACGATCTCCTCAGTCGACTGCACCAGACGCAAATGCTCGGAGCCGACACAACACGCACGCCGACAGCTGGATCTGACCTCTACATCCTGCGAGCACATCGCCGATGAGCCGAGATTCAAATTCATCCGCCCATGCGTCTATGGGCACAGCGCGTCATTCATCGCGTGCTCGGTCAGCGCAATGCGCTGCATCAGCTTCACCGCGCAATTGGGGCGAACCTGGAAGTGCCGGGCCATAGCGTGCGTTCATCCGCGCCCGGTTTGCGGCGTGATCCGCACGGATCTGTGAAGCAGATACACCACGAAGAATTGGAGGACGGCGATAAAGAGTGGTCCAGCGCATTTCCCCAGATCATGCTCGAACAGACCGATGCCGGCATCCAGCAATTGCATGGCGCCGGCGAGCGCACCTAAGATCAGCAACGAAGGCGCCGCCTGCTTGAAGATCGCCCCCAATGCGAACAAAGCGAGAGGAACTGTGCGGGCCGCCGCGTACATCGCCAATAGCAACGACGCCTCCGTTGGAACGGATTCCGCAGGGACCAGGTATTGCGGACGACTGATCGCCGCGATGGAAAAGCCGCTCGCGACCAGGACATTGATTGCCGTGACCAGCGAAGCCAGCCGCATCGCCTTTGTTGTTGTCATTTATTCCTCTCTCTTATCGCGGCACCCATTGCTGACCTCCGCGTCATGTTGTCAATTTTCCTGGACGTTACGGCGATCGTGTTTGCAGGTTGATCACACTTGCGACCTTCCTCGAGCGCGAACGGGCCATCCGGGATGTTTAGAGATGCGGCACAGTAGACGCGAACGCGTCGATCTTCATCGCGCGCTCGGTCAGCGCCGCCAGGCGAGGAAAGTTCTTCGCGGTGACGTGATCAGGAAGGACAAACGTAGACGCCGCCTGATAGCAGATGGCGGTCATGATATCGGCCTGGCCGAACTTGTCGTTCACGAGCCAGCCGTCTCCGGTCTCCTTTTCGAGCAACGTCAACCCGATGATCGCCTGTTCGGCGAGGCCCTCAAACACGGATTGCAGTTGATGCTCTTTCGGGCGAAGGGTTTCGTCGTATAGGGAGCTGAGCTTCGGGTAGATGTTCATGCCGATTCCCAGGAGCTGCAACGCCCGGAAACGCGCCGGGCCTGACGGTGGGATGAGCGCCTTCTCGGGCCCGACCATTTCATGCAGCACGTCGATGATGCCGCTGCTATCGATCATGGTTTCGCCGTTATCGAAAATAAGCGCCGGCACCTTACCCATCGGGCTGTAGCGACGAACCTCGTCTTTATCGGTGTAGGCGTTGAGGTTGAGATGCTCGAAAGGAATGCCGAGCAGTTTCATCGTAATAGCAGTCCGGCGCGTAAATCCAGAAATCCAGGGGCCTACAAGCTTCATCATTTTCTCCATGTGACGGTTAGTGTCAAAGCATCAGAACGATTCTTTGAACGGGCGGACGTCCAACTCGTGCGTCCAGGCGGAGGGATGTTGGAGATGGAGCTGCCAATAAGCCTCGGCGATCGCCTTGGTATTGAGCATGCCGTTCTCGCCGAGCTGCTCGAAGGCGCCAGGGAACAGCGATCGCACCCGGTCGCCGTCGATCGCGCCGTCGACGACGACGTGCGCGACATGAATACCCTGTGGCCCGAACTCGCGCGCCATGCTCTGCGAGATCATGCGCAGACCCGCCTTGCTCGCAGCGAAATGGGCAAAACCAGGCATGCCGCGAAGCGCCCCCGTGGCCCCGGTGAAGAAGACGGAACCGCGACCGAGCGGCACAAAACGCCGCGCCGCCTCACGGCCCACCAGAAAGCCGCCAAGAGTGTTCATCCGCCAGAAGTCCTCGAATGTCGAGGCATCCATCTGCCGAAAATCGATCTTCAGGTTCTTGCCGGCGTTATAGGTGACCAGGTCGGCGGGAGCGCCATCCTCGTCGTTGGTCATTGCGGCATCGAACAGCCCAATTACATCCTCTTCCTGCGTCGTGTCGATCGCATAGGCGGTCGCGCGGCCACCGTTTCGCCGGATCGTGGCAGCAACCTTCTCCACTTTCTCGAGCGTGCGTCCGGCGACCAGGACGTGACGATTGTTGGCCGCGTAGCAACGGCTTATCGCCGCCCCAAGACCATCCTCGGCACCGACACCCACGACTACGGCCTTGGCACGTGACATAAAGCCCTCCTTTTCCTCGATTGGCGGCTGGGCCACCCGGCCCAACCCAACATAAAAGACAATGCCGATCACCAGAGCAGCGGCAAAACCGCTTGCGGCACGAGTGACCTGCTCGGGTCCAATCGAAGCGCCGTTTAAGTTCGTCAACGATTGCGATGGATGAACAATACCTGGCGCGTGCAAAGGGATAAACCGCTGCTACGAGTCCACATTGTTTCTTCTGTGAAACAATGCAGGCGGGTTGGGAAAGCGAGGAGTCGGATCGTGGACAAGTTTCAGGCCATGCAGGCGTTCATTCGAGTGGTCGAGAGCGGGACCTTCACCAAAGCTGCACAGATGCTCGATTTACCCAAGACGGCTGTCACCCGTCTGATCGCGTCGCTCGAAGCCGAGTTGGGCACGAAACTGCTCAACCGGACAACGCGCAAGGTGTCGACGACGGCGGATGGCGCCGCGTATTATGAGCGCGCGCTGCAGTTGATGAGCGATCTCGCGGAGCTCGAGGGCTCGATGTCGCGTGCGAAGAGCAGCCCGCGAGGACGCCTGCGTGTCGATCTGCCTGTGCCGTTAGGTCTGTCCGTGATCCTTCCTGCGTTACCGGCGTTCGTCGAGCGTTATCCGGATATCGAGTTCGAGTTTGGACTCAGCGACCGCCCGGTCGACCTCATTGCAGAGAACGTCGACTGCGTCGTGCGCGCGGGGGAGATCTTCGATCAATCGCTCGCGGCGCGACAGATCGGCGCCGTCAGGCAGATTCTGTGTGCGACGTCGGCGTACTGGGACAAGCACGGGCGGCCTTCGCATCCGTCGGACCTCGAGCACGGCCATGTCGTCATCCGAACCATCGCTTCGCGAACCAACCGGCCCTTTCCGATTGTGGTAACGAAAGATCGTGAACGTGTGGAAGTGCAGAATCGGCGCGGACTCACCTCGAACGACATCATGGCGTGTCTGACCATGAGCCTGGCCGGGCTCGGTGTCGTACACGCGTTGACGTTTTCCGCCACTTCACACCTTCGAAGCGGCGCGCTCGAAGCCGTCCTGAACGACTGGGTATCGGATTCCGTTCCTGTTTTCGTCGCGTATCAGCCAAACCGGCACTTGAGCACGAAGGTTCGCGTGTTCATCGACTGGCTTGCCGCACTGTTTGCGAGCAATGAATCAACCGCGAAGAGCCAGCGCAGCGCGAAGACGTAGCGGATGCCAGCTGTCGGCGCGGCATAGTGGGTGCCTATGACCAGGATCGGCTGGTCGGCCCGTCTACCCCCTCGCCGAAGCAGGGGAAGGTCTGTTCATGGCCGGCGCCGCGAGTCGACGGAGCCGTGCGCCGTTAATGCTTCCACGTGGGCCAGCAGTCGACCCATCACTGCCCCTCGCCTAACTACCACCAACGTCCAAACCTCGAAGGATTTCAGCCACTCACGCCTGCGATTCGAAGATTAAGACTTGCAGTCAGGCATTGCGTTGCCGGATCGATGTGCACCAGGTGTCATTTCAGATGTGCGCATGCCGGCTAACCCCGAGATCGTCGCTTCGATTCAACAGTGACGCGTCCGAAGGGATGAATCACACAGTCACTGTGCCTTTGCTGGCAGAGATGTCAGCAGAATTGTGACAAATTTGTGGCGAATTATCTCAAGAAAACGTAACGGTCCTATCCGGACCGGAAATGACGTGGTGCTACTCCTGCGCGCTTATACTCGCCCCGCTGTTTTCTGACTCAATCTCAACACGCTAGAGCCAATTCATGAAGAAAATTCCCGTCGCCCTCGCTGTCTCCGCTGTGCTTGCCACTTCAGCCGCCCATGCACAAAGCTCGGTCACGCTGTACGGCCTCATCGACGCTGGTATCGCCTATACGAATAACGTTGGCGGAAGCGGCCGAGTCGCACTGGCGAGCGGCAACATCAGCGGTAGCCGCTTCGGCCTGCGCGGTTCAGAAGATCTCGGTAGTGGCCTCAAGGCTATCTTCGTGCTTGAAAATGGTTTCAACGTGAACAACGGCACGCTCGGTCAGGGTGGCCGGATGTTTGGTCGACAAGCCTATGTTGGCCTGACCAGCAACGAGTTTGGCACCGTCACGCTGGGGCGCCAGTATGACTCCATGGTCGATTTCGTCTCACCGCTGTCGGCCACGGCAGGCACGTTTGGTGACTCGGGTTTTGCGCACCCGTATGACAACGACAACCTCCAACATACCGTTCGCTTCAATAACTCGGCCAAGTTCAGCAGCCTCAACTATGCCGGCGTCAAGTTCGGCGGCATGTATGCGTTCAGCAACAGCTCGAACGGCTTTGCCGTCAACCGTGCATACAGCGCGGGCGCAAGCTACGACTATGGTTCGTTGAAGGTGGCTGCCGCTTATCTGCAGATTAACGGTTCAGGCGCTTCGAATGCCACTGGTGCCGCTGACCCGACTGAGTTTAGAGGCGGCCTGACGTCGGACGTGCAGCGTACGGCCGGCGCCGGTTTGAGCTATGGGTTCGGCCCTGCGGTGGTCGGCTTTGTCTACACGCACAGCCAGTTCCAGGGTACTAGCGCGTTCGGTCTGAAAAACGGTTCGGCTCATTTCGATAACTACGAACTCAACGGCAAGTACGCAGTTACGCCGGCACTTAATCTCGGCATTTCGTATGCATACACGGATGCACATCTGGACGGTGCGACCTCGTTCGGTGCGGATCCGAAGTGGAGTCAGGTCAACGCGATTGCGCGGTACTCGCTATCGAAGCGTACGGAGCTGTACGCAGAAGCAATGTATCAGCACGCAATAGGCAACAAGAACGTCGCCTTCCTGTACAACGCCGGCGGCGCATCGTCGACGGGCAATCAGGTCATGGGCTCGGTTGGCATGTTGACCCGCTTCTAAGGCGGCCCGACGCAGAACGGTTTTTTCCTGTGTCAGGGCGCAACAGCAGTGCGCGCCGGCAAGAACACCCGTCGGCGAAAATTCATCTGGGCGCGACCGATACGGCTTGATTGAAAAGGCCGCGTCCAGATGTGCCGGGACTCTCGTCGCGGGTCCAGGCGAAGCGGTAGTCATGGCGCAGTGAATGCGGAGAAAGCGTCCGCTGATACTTCCGCCAACGCGACTTTCTCTCCGTAATATTTGGCCCGTCCGGATGGACGGGCTTTTTTTTCGACCGGGTACAGGTGAGCGGGTCGCCATCCATCGATACCTCGCATTGGCTCTTTCTATAATTGATACTGCCTTATTACACAAAGATTGGCCGGAAGAACTCGACTGCCGAGTAATGCCGCCGCAGACGGCAGTGCAGCCGCGATGATCCCGCACCCGCGGAAAATCAAATTCAGATGCTGGCAACAACAAGCAGGAAAGTCAGGGTTGAACGCTGGCGTATTGCCCTTTGCCAACTATGTCGCTCAGTTGCCTTCTGGCAGTTTCGACGAATGATGGCTGGTAATCAGCCATTTGTGCCCATTCCACTCATAGGTGAACGTATAACGCGCCTTGACAACTGAGCCGTCTGCATACTTGAACGAGTAGAGCCCCGCGTCGATCGCTGTATTGCATTCGATCATGATGTTGCGGAAGTCGATGGTGCCGACCGGTTTGTTTTCGAGAAAATGCCTGAAATAGTCGACCTTCTCATCAACGGTCAAACGCGGCTTGTTCGAAACGGTCGGCAACAAGATTGAGCGCGGCGCGTAGTTCGCCACGACCTTCTCCGGGTCGCCAGTTTTCAGCGAATCGTTCCAGCGATCGAAAAGCGCAGCAATCTGCTTGTCCGATGCGGGATGGCAGGTTTCGGTCCTCGCGAACACGCTGTCGTGGACGACAACCACAAGCACTGCAATAGCTACGAACGATCTTGGCAGGCAGATATTCATGAGCGCCTCCCTGCATATCGAATGAGCTTTCGGCGAAGCGCCACAGCATTGGGGGCCGTCTGCAATTTTATAGCTCAAAATGGCGCTATTTCCAACCAGCGCCGGTTTCCCCGCGCGAAATACTCGATAGCGTCACAGCAGCGTAACGTTGTTCGGATGCTCGTCAGAGTCTCGTTATCGGCGCCCACCAGCCATTCGCCGAAACAATCCGAGCGTCTCTTCCTGACCCGAGGGCGGCCCGACCCGCACTGGACCTTCAGATGCCGCACACGCCACGCATGACGTGTGCTTGCCGACGAAAGACTGACGCTCTCCTGCCGCGTCAGTCGTAGGCCAAGGCCGACTGAGTTCCACGCGCCCGATCGTCGCCGCCTTTCGTCACACGCCTTCGACGAGAACGGCGCGATAGCGCGCGCCCTTGAACCGGTGCTGCGCGACCTCCTGATACGCCGGGCTGTCGTACCACGCACGCGCGGCCGCCGTCGACGGGAACTCCACGATCACGACGCCCTGTGGCGCGTCGCCCTCAAGGACCTGCTGAGGTCCGTAAGCAGCAAGAATCTTGACAGGATGACCATTGAAGGTCTCGCCAACCTTACTTTGGTAGATGTCGAGTTCGCCCTGATCCTGCGTGGTTTCCTTTGTGAAGACAATATAAGCCGCCATGGCGTGCGCTCCCGCAGTGGTGTGAAGGTGCGCACGATGATGCCATGAAACCGCGTTCGACCTCGATACGCAGCGCTGGTGCATTGTCGAGCCGTCCTTGTGCAAAAGAACGACGACAACAATGGAGACCGCCGTGAGATTGATGGCCGTGATCACCACCCTTTTTGCCCTTGTTGCCGCGCCTGCCCTCGCCGCCGAGGTCGGCTTCGAAGAGGTGAAGATAGCGTCTTTCGGAGATCGCCCCGTATTGCGAGGCCCACCCGGAGCATGACCTGTGCGCGGCCCTGAAGCATGCCGGCGTCGATCCCCATTTCGGCGCGGATGTTCCCGCCAGCGCGTGGATCCACGATCCGCGCATCAAGGCCGTCGTCATCGCCGCGCCCGCATTCGGATTCAGCTTCGGCCGCGCAGGGCTAAGCAGCGTGCACGCCCCGATCCAGCTCTGGCGAGCAGCCGACGATCGCCATCAGCCACATCCCTACTATGACGAGGCGGTACGCGCCGACCTGCCCCGAACGCCCGAATATCACGTGGTCGCCAGCGCAGGCCACTATGACTTCCTGCCACCCTGCAATGCGCGCCTGTCGCGGAAGACGCCGGAAGTCTGCAACAGCCTGCCGGACTTCGACCGCGCGGCGTTCCATGAACGATTCAACGCCAATGTGGTGCAGTTTTTCCAGGCAATGCTGCGATAGGAAGCTTCTCGTCTTTAGTGTGCTGGCACCGGGCGTCATGGGATCCTTGCTCGAACTTGCGGTTGCTCTGGTTTGACGCCCATGAAGCGGACTACACTTCAATTCGACACTGATTGAAAAATGGGCAGGCAAATAACGGACGTGGAACACAATGGCCGAAATTTTGCCCGGTGACTACGCAGGTTCTGCGGACGCCACCCTTTCTTCGTGAGCAGATTGATGGCACTGGCATGCGCAAATGCCGGTCCTCTACAGGAGACGACCATGAAAAAGGAGAGAAAGACGGCTCGGCAAATTCTGTCTGAGAACCCACGCGAGGTGATCTCGGTCGGCCCCGCTGACGCAGTGCTAACCGCGCTGCGTCTGATGGCCGACAAGGATGTCACCACCGTGTTGGTGTTGCACAGCGGCAATCTTGTCGGCATCCTGTCCCAGAAGGACTACGCCCGCAAGGTCGAACTGGCCGGCCGCAGCGCCGCCGAGACGAAGGTCGGCGACATCATGACTACCCAGGTGTTTTACGTCACGCCCGAGCACACCTGTGAACAGTGCCTGGCGTTGATGCACACCAGGCGGATCCGGCATCTGCCGGTCATCGATTCCGGACAGATGATCGGTGTGCTATCCAACAGTGACGTCCTCGAAGAACTGATTCAGGAGGACGAACATTTCATCAGCGTTCTCGAGCATGACATGCTCTACCTGACCATCGATACCGGCGGCGCCTATTAAGCATTCGCGCGCAACGAGGCATGAGTGTGGCGCCGCCTCCAATCAACCTTGGGTGATCCCAGCCAGCCTCGCCGTCCAGAAACGCCTGACCACTCTCAATGCGTTCCACAGTTGCTGAGCCGCTGGCCGGCGACGACGATTCACCGGTCGTCGTGCGGCGACGCGCTGGGCGTGAACGACAGCGAAAGCTGTCAGCTTGAACATCGCCGGGCATAGCGGCGGAAGTCGCTCACGCGCTGGACTTAATCGTCGTCATCCTCATGGTGATGAGTTCTCCAGCCTTTGTCGCGCCAGTGCCGGCGGTCCCGGTACTCGCCCTCATAGGCGTAGCCGTATTCAGCAGGCGCTGTCGCGTAAACGTAGACAACAGGCGCTGACCCGTAGGCGACTGGAGGATTCTGGCGAACGAGCGGAGGCGCTTCGTAGACGAGGGGTGGTGGTGCGTCATACGCAGGAATGTGCGGCGTCCAGTGGCGGCGACTCTGCGCGGCAACATAGCCCGCTTGATCCGGCCGCTCCGCAGGAGGATGCGGAACGGCATGGTTCTGAAACGCGGCGGAAGACGCAGGTGAGGCGAGTTCAGCACGGTTAACTGCGGTTCCGCCAGCCGGAGGTGACGAGGATAGCGCGACACGAGGGGGCGAAGGCGTTTGTTGCGTCGACGAGCTTGGTCCGGCGATGGCGAGCGCCGGCCGCGCGCTCGTCACCACGTGCGACGCCGAATGGCTCCGATTTTGCGCGGCAAGATGGCTCGCTTGATCCGGCCGCCTGGCAGCCAATTGCCGTGCGGGTGCATGCGGAGAAGGTACGGCGCGGTGATGGAACGCAGCGGAAGACGTGGAAGGAGCGAGCTCCGCACGGGCAACCGCGGTCCCGCGAGCAGGCGGCAACGATGGCCGCGTGACACGAGCGGACCACGACGTTTGTGGCGTTGGCGAGGCCGGTCCGGTGATCCCGAACGACAGCGGTGCGGTCGCCATCGCTTTGACATGGGCGAGCTGATCACGGTTGAGCCAGACGCCATACACGAAGGTACCCGTGGCCGCGACGGCCAGCGCGCTCGTCGACATAACCCAAAGTGCTCGCCGCCCGAATCGCACATGCAGGGCGGCGGGCGCTGCAATACGCTCAAGACCGGCGTTCACATTCGGACTGCCCGCACCCGCACGGGGCAACCCGGCCGGTCCGGATGCGGCAACAGGCTTCGAGCCGTTTCGTCTGATGCTTCGATAAACCGCGTTCGCCCGGGCGAGAAGCCCAGGGAACCGCTTGAGAAGGATGATGAGAGAGACGACGAGACACATCAGCGTGTTGGCCAGGTTCATCCAGAACATCTGATTCGGAATGCCCCGGCTCATTTCGAGGAGCGTCAGTGCGAACGTGCCATTGCTGAGCGCCCAGCTTCCCCAGCTCAAGAGGCTGTAACTGCGCACGTCGGCTCCTCTCGCCAGCAGTTTGCCGATGGTCGGAATGTAAGTGAGCACGCGTGCCCCGTTCCAGAAAAGGAACATCGCGCTAAGCACCTGGACGTAGAGGTCGTGAGACATCTCGACTCCTCACTGTGCCGACGGTGATCCGCATCGGCCTCGTCAATCACATGACTCTCACACGCTCGCAGTCCGTGCGCAATACATGAAGTCGGCGCCACTGGATTTTATTCGTCATCAAACTCGATTCATGAAACGACACCATCGCTCATCGCTTCTGATAGGTGCCGATAAGTTCGGCGTGTGTTAGTACGTGCCCCCGCATCGCCTTTTCGAGCGCGGCCTTGCTGGGGCTTTTCAAATCGGGCAGCACGGTGTCGAGCGCATACAGTTTGTGGAAATAGCGGTGGCGTCCCACGGGGGGACAGGGGCCGCCGTAAGCGGCACGCCTGAAGTCATTGGTACCTTCGAGCGTACCGCCCGGCAAAGCTTGCGCAGTAGCGCCATCGGGCAGCCCGGTTGCCGTCGGCGGGATGTTGTAGAGCACCCAATGTACCCAGGTCATTTTCGGCGCGGCCGGGTCCGGTGCGTCAGGGTCGTCGACAATCAGCGCCAGGCTTTTTGCGTTCGCGGGCACGCCGGACCACTCGAGCGGCGGGGATACATCGGCACCCTCACAGGTATGCCGCGAGGGAATCTCGCCGCTCTGCCGGAAGGCTTGCGACGTTAGCGTGAGGGTCATGGGGTGCTCCTCGGCGGCACAACTGTTTGATGCGGGCTTTTCACTGTGCGATGCGGCATCAATGTTTGTGCCGGTGCAGCCAACCCATATGGTGCGTATCAAGCCAGTGGGCCATCCCCTCTTCCGGGTGATCGCGCCTGTACCGTTGCGCCACCATGAACCCGGCGACCAACAAGACCACCAAGCCGACAACGAAGTAGATCATAGACTGAGTCATGGCAGCCTCCTTATTGGGTCGCGACCATGCTTATATTCTAGGTCGGCGCTTGCCGAAGTGGCGTGCGACGAGCGCACATATCCGCAGATCGAACGACAGCTTGCCGGCGCGCATCGTGCGGACGCTCGCCCCTACGTCACACGATTTGCACCGTGAGGCTTTCCACGACATAGGGAGCATATCGAAAGTCGCGAATCGCAACGATACGATCTTCGACCCAGTCAAGCAGGATCACATAAGCGATATCGGCGCTCGACACGTTCGGATCGCGCGCCATCAACACGGGGCGATTCTCTGCGCAGCCGGGGGTGAGCGAGCAACCGAAGCTTTGCTCGTAACGCGTGAAGTAGACCGATACATCCTTGCGCCCGGCGAGACGAGTCCGATTGACCAGATCGAGCCGCACTTCCTCGGAAAGCAGGTCGCGCAGCGCGTCGAAGTCGCGAGCATTGAAGCGGTCGGCATAGGCACGCAGTCGCTCGCGATCCGCCTCGGCCAGGCTCGGCTTCAGGTCGTCCGGAGCGTCGACGAGTTCCCGAAGCCGGGCACGGCCCCGATGCAGCGCGGCCTTGACTGCTGCAAGACTGACGCTGAGAATCGCCGCCGTCTCAGTCAGCGAGTAGCCGAGAACATCCGTGAGCACCACGCTCGAGCGCTGGATGGTTGAGAGATGCAGGAAATGGGCAAGACTTGCCGTTGCCGCCACTCTCGCATCGGCTTGGGCGCCGTGATCCGCCAGATTCGACAGCGTTTCGTCGGATTCCGCAAATCCCTGCCGCTTGCGCCGGCGCAGGGCGTCCAACGCTGCGTTATGGGCGATGCGCAGCAGCCAGCCTTCCGGGTGCTGAATCTCGCCAGCAGTCGGCAAGGCCTGTATCGCACTGGCCAGTGCGTCCTGGACGACGTCTTCCCCCTCGAAAGCCGAGCCGACCATGCGTGTGCAGTATCGGTGCAGCCGCGGGCGCACCTGCGCCATCAATCGTGCCAATCCATCCGGGTCCAAGGTTGCAGCCTCCTTCTTGTCGGACCACCCAATCTTCAATAGACGCTCCGGGCAGAGAAAAGGATTCGGCGACCAGAAAAAATTCAAGACCGGGAATCCTTTGGATCGTTTGCGTCGTCTTTCACTTTATCGGCGCACATCGGTGCCGAGCCCATTGAAAGGAAAACATCATGCAACGAGTTACCTTGGTGCGCTACGTAGTCAAACCCGACCAGACTACCGAAAACGAGGCGCTATCGCGGGCGGTGTTCGCGGAGCTTCGGGCGAGGACGCCCGACAAGATGGCTTACGCACTGTTCAGAAACGGCCCGGAGTTCGTCCATGTTTTTGTGAATCTGGTTGCAGACGATTCGGCTGTGTTGACGGAGCTTCCGAGCTTCAAGGCGTATGCGAAAGATATCACCGCGCGCTGCGAGACCGCACCGGAGGTGACACGGTTGGGTCTTGATCTTCTAGAGTCCTACGGTTTGTCAACGTGACGAGGATGGGTTGAGCCTGAATCGGATGGACCAACGGAACGCGGAACATCGGGACTATGAGGCTACCGCGGAGCGATGTCTCTCTGCACCCGATGGATGTGCTGTTCGACATAGAACGCCGCAGCATCCGCGTTCCCGGTCACGATGGCTTCATAGATCAGCCGATGTTCGGCGACGTAGAGCCGGATCCGCGTCGGGTCATAAATGCCGTCGTCTTTCAGTCGCTTCCAGAGCGACTGGTCCATCGTCGCAGCAATTTCCTCGGCCAGCTTCGCGAGCAACGCGTCGCCCGTCATGACCGCGAGTTGACGATGAAAAAGCCGGTCACTGTTATTCCACAAAGCCCGCTGTTCAGGATCGGCCACATCGGTCAACGTTTCCATCTGCGCCAGATAATGCTCGGCCAGCCGGTCGCGCTTTTTACGCGCGGCGGCGCGCCGCGCTATCGCGGGTTCGAGAATCAAACGCACGTCCAAAGTCGCCGAAGGGCTGAAGTCGGATGCTTCCGTTTCCGCTGCGTTGGTCGTCGCGGCGGATGCGAGGATTTGCCCCGCAGTCGAAGCGACGTAGGTGCCTGAGTTGCGCCGGGTGACGACGAGACCTTCATTCTGTAGCGCGCCGATGGCCTCGCGAACCGCCGGCCTGCCGACGCCAAAACGTGCTGCCAGTTCTCGTTCCGACGGCAATCGCGCATCCGGCAGAAACACCCCGGAGCGGATCGCAGCCCGAATCTTCTCCGAGACCTGCTCGTAGATCTGCACTGGGCGGAAGTTGCTCTCGAATTCGATGTGGGCTGAAGCCATGTCGTATTTGGCGGGACGGGTGTGGTTCCCAAATATACCAAAATCTCGCGATGATGACCGCCCGCCCGCGAAGCCTTGCGCCAGCGAAAGTGTCCAGAATTGGTTCTAATGCGGTACATCTTGGTGTTGCCGCCTTCCAATTATGGTTTATCCGTAGACCAAAATCATCGGCTATCTCTGAAATTGGCTTGTTATCTGATTATTAGTGGTTTAGATTCCGTCCAGAAGCCAACATCAACGCCTCAGGCCGGACACATTGCAAGCCAGCTCGAATTGGACAGATTTTCGTCCAGTTTCGTGCCAGTGGGTGCGCTGAGCGTTCTCTTATAAGTGAGCCGAATGACTGTCGTAACCACCCGGAACTTCGACGCCCAGGCGACCGCCGAACTGCTCGACTACCCGTCGCTCGTGAGGGTTCTACGGCAGACCATCGTCGAATATGGCGCAGGGAAGATCGTGAGCCCCGAGCGCATGGTTGTCCCGCTGCAGGAAGGCGGCCTCATGCTGTCGATGCCTGCCAGCGCGGAGGACATCGCCATCCACAAGTTGGTGAACGTGTGTCCGGCGAACGGAAAGCGCCAGCTTCCCACGATCCATGGCCAGGTCATCGCATGCGACGCACACACCGGCGAAATGCTCTTCGTGCTCGACGGGCCGACCGTCACGGGACGCAGGACTGCGGCCGTCACCGTGCTCGGCATCCAGACGCTGCACGGCACACAGCCGCAGGAGATCGTCATCATCGGGACAGGCAAGCAGGCCGCCAATCACGCCGAAGCTCTGTCGGCCACATTCCCGCGAGCGAGGCTCTATGCGAAGGGAAGCTCGCACGCGTCCACCGCGGTATTCGTCGAGCGAACACGGCCGTTGGCACCGAATCTCTTCGCCCTCGATGGCGGGGCGATTCCGGACAGCGTCGAAGTCGTCATCACGCTCACGACGAGTCGATCCCCCGTCTACACGGAGCCTGCCCGACCGGGTCGTCTGGTGGTCGGCGTCGGCGCCTTTACGCCGGATGCGGCGGAAGTCGGCAAGGAAACGGTTGACGGCAGCTTCCTGATCGTCGACGACCCTGCCGGCGCCAGGCACGAAGCCGGCGATCTGATCCAGGCGAAGGTCGACTGGAGCGCGGTTTCCGCGCTTGCCGACGCCCTTGCTGGCGAACTGAAGGCGGACGCGCCAATATTCTTCAAAACGGTTGGATGTGCCGCCTGGGACCTGGCCGCGTGCCGCGTCGCCCGTCAGGCGCTGGCCATCCGTTAGCCAGATTGACCAGCTACCCGAAGCACCCCCGCATTCTCGAAGTCACGTCGTGCACCGGCCAGACTGGCATGGTCTGGTCTCCTCTTAGCCCACCTGGAGTTCGTATGCGCTGTCTCGCAACAATCGTGGCCGCTGTCGTGGCCGCTGGATTTACCCTGTCCGCCAACGCGCAGGTCGTCGTCACCATCGGTCACTCGGCTCCGCTTACCGGGCCGCAAGCACCGAACGGCAAGGACAACGAGAACGGCGCACGTCTCGCGATCGACGAGCTGAACAAATCGGGCGTCACGGTTGCAGGTCAGAAAGTCACGTTCAAACTCGATTCGCAAGACGACCAGGCCGACCCGAAAATCGGCGTGCAGGTCGCACAAAAGCTGGTCGACAGTAGCGTAGTCGCGGTTGTCGGACCCTACAACTCAGGCGTCGCCATTCCGGCGTCGCGCGTGTTCAATGCGGGTGGCGTGCCGATCCTGCCGGTCGCGTCCAACCCGGCACTGACGAAGCAAGGCTTCAAGAACATTTACCGTATCGGCGCGAGTGATGAACAGCTCGGCGGCACGATGGGGCAGTTCGCGGCGAAGACGCTGAAAGCCAAAACTGCGGCAGTCATCGACGACCGCACGGCGTATGGTCAAGGCGTCGCCGAACAGTTCGTCAAGGTTGCCAAGGCGAACGGCATCCAGATTGTCGATCAGGAGTTCACCAACTCTTCGGCGACCGATTTTCTCGGCATTCTCACCACGATCAAGGCCAAAAATCCGGACGTGATTTTCTTCGGCGGCTACGCGGCACAAGGCGCGCCGATGGCGAAGCAGATGCGTCAGCGCGGCCTTCGGGCAAAGCTGCTGGGCGGCGACGGGATCTGCTCGGCGGACATGGGCAAGGTCGCGGGCGATGCGGCGTCCATCGTGTACTGCGCGCAAGGCGGCATTGCGCTCGACAAGACGGCGGCCGGCCGCGAGTTCCTGCAGAAATACAAGGCCGCCTACAACATCGATACGCAGGTCTACGCCGTCAGTTACTACGACGGCGTGAAGATGCTGGCCGACGCGATGGTGAAGGCCGGTACAACGACCGACAAGGCGAAGCTGACCGCCCAGCTTGCCAAGGAAAACTACAAGGGCGTCGCCGGCACGTATTCGTTCGACGAGTACGGCGACCTCAAGGGCGCACCGACGACCGTATACGTGATCAAGAACGGTCTGCCGGTTCCGTACGTCCAGTAACAGCAGTCGACCCACTGACTTCACGAAGCAAACATGAAAATCTCCCGCACCATCTCGACTGTCGAAGTCCACACCGGCGGTGAAGCCTTCCGCATCGTCACCAGTGGTCTGCCGCGGCTGCCCGGCGACACGATCGTCAAGCGTCGCACATGGCTGAAAGAGAACGCTGACGATATTCGCCGCGCGCTGATGTTCGAACCGCGCGGCCATGCCGACATGTACGGCGGCTATCTGACGGAACCGGTTAGCCCGAACGCCGATTTCGGCATTATCTTTCTTCATAACGAAGGCTACAGCGACCACTGCGGCCACGGTGTCATCGCCCTTTCGACCGCAGCGGTCGAGTTGGGCTGGGTGCAGCGTCAGATACCCGAAACGCGCGTCGGGATCGACGCGCCGTGCGGGTTCATCGAAGCGTTTGTGCAGTGGGATGGCGAGCATGCGGGCAACGTGCGCTTCGTCAATGTTCCGTCGTTCATCTGGAAACAGGACGTCACGGTTGAAACGCCGTCGTTCGGCAAGGTGACTGGCGACATCGCATTCGGTGGCGCGTTCTATTTCTACACCGATGGCGCACCGCACGGACTCGAAGTTCGCGAGTCGTCGGTGGAAGAACTCATCCGCTTCGGTGCGCAAGTGAAGGCGGCCGCCAACGCGGCGTTCCCGGTCAAGCATCCGCAGATCCCGGAGATCAACCACATCTACGGGACCATCATCGCCAACGCGCCCCGCCATGCCGGTTCGACGCAAGCGAATTGCTGCGTCTTCGCGGACCGTGAGGTAGACCGTTCACCGACCGGTTCCGGTACCGGTGGCCGTGTTGCGCAGCTGTACCTGCGTGGACAGTTGACAAAGGATCAGACGCTGGTCAACGAATCCATCATCGGCACCGTGTTCAAAGGGCGTGTGCTGGGCGAGACGACTGTCGGTGACTTCAAGGCCGTCATTCCCGAAGTCGAAGGCAACGCTTTCGTATGCGGCTTCGCGAACTGGATCATCGATGAGCGGGATCCTTTGACGTACGGGTTCCTCGTTCGATAGACCGATTGCAGCAGCGGTGCCAGGTTGGCGCGTGGGTGTGAGAAATCAGCCCTTCGCGCCTTTTTTATCAGCGGGCGCACAACGGCACGGCCCCACGCGCACCGACGTTGCAGCAGCAATTCGTCCTCTAGTTGAACATTTCTGGCCGCAAGTCGCTCACCTCGATGATCACATCGGCCGTTCGTGACGGCTTTCCGACCGGCGCTTCATGGCCCAACCCCGCCGCCCGACAACCCGGCGACAGCTACCCGAGTTCGATCGCTTGCCCGTGCGGCGTTTTGCGTGCAGCGGCGTCCCACGCGCGCCGCCGTTGCAGGAGCAATTCGTGAGTCACGAGTCCCTTAGCCGTAGTGATGCTCTCCAACGCGCTCAGCCAATGACTGTAGTAAGTGTCGCCATGGTCTGCGTCGCCTGCGGCCTGCGCGGCGCGGATCGCTTCGTTCAGGCATCCTGCCCATTCCGCCCACGTGAACATGCCTCGCTGGTGCAACGCGAGCGTCATGGCAAACGCCTGCGCTTCCCACGGTGCATTGAAAACCGGCCCTGAGTCATCGCAGGGCAATGCAGTCAAAGTAGCGCGCAGTTCCGACAGATTCCGCTGGGTGTCAGTCATTTCGGGCAGGCGACGCTTCGAGATAGGGTTCCCAGCAATCCACGCACACCGACGCCGCGGTGGTTTCTGCCCCCCACAGTTCGGCGGCATCGAAGCGCACCGTATAGAGCCACTGCGGCTGCTCGCCAAGTCCGATCGCGTTGGCGTCGGGATAGACGTGCGCGCCATGCACGGCGACAATGCGCCCCTCTCGGCCGCGGCAATAGCGCGGCAAACGAGTATGCGTGGACGGATTCATTTGACGGGCCCGTACCGCGTCGCCGACGCCAAACCTTGCTGGGGTGGCAACGGTGCGATTGACGGGGCTGCCCCGCAGCAGCGCCGCAGTGACCTCATTGGCCATCAACACGCGGGGGACAGGCGCCGCCGCAGTCCTCGACTCGCCAGCCTCGATTTCCTCGCCCGCGGCCAGCCCGGTGCTCAGCACGAGCTTCCTGAGCCCTTCGAACCAGATTTCGTAGTAGCTGCTGGCGAGGTATTGCGCAGGCGGCAAACTCTCGCGGACGGCACGAGACATATCGATGTTCCACTTGCCGACGGCGCCCATTGCGAGGGTTATCGCCAGCACCCTGCGCTCCCAGTCAGCGTGAAAAGGCGAGGCGTCGTCATCCGGGCGAATCGGGCCGAATGCCTGCATGCCGCCCAGGTCTTGTGCGCCGTTCATATGGCCCCCGGCTTCGATTCCGGTGTCTTCGGCAACCCTGTGCCGATCATCGAATCACGTGTTACCAGTTCTGCCAATGCCGCTTCGGAAAAGTCACCGGTTCCGGGCGGCTGCATGGGCAATACCAGATAGCGAACCTCCGCGGTTGAGTCCCACACGCGAAATTCGACATCCGCGGGCAGTTCGAAACCGAACTCCTTCATGACGCCACGCGGATCGATGACAGCCCGCGAGCGGTATGGCGCCGACTTGTACCAGACCGGCGGAAGCCCAAGCACCGGCCACGGATAGCACGAGCACAGTGTGCAGACCACCATGTTGTGGACGGCGGGCGTGTTCTCCAGCACGACCATGTGTTCGCCCTGCCGGCCGGTGTAGCCGAGTGATGCGATCGCCGCGGTCGCGTCGTCGAGCAGCCATTGCCTGTACGCCGGGTCGCGCCAGGCCTTGGCGACCACACGGGCGCCGTTGCGCGGCCCGACTTTGTGCTCGTAAGTTTCGATCAGCAGTTCCAGCGCGTGGGGATCGACATAGCCCTTCTCTACCAGCAGGGATTCCAGAGCGCGAACCCGCAGGTCCATTTCCGACAATGCACTGCCATGTTGGCCGTGAGTGTGGTCGTGTGGGAGTTCGTGATGGCCGTCTTCAGCTTCGCTACCGTTCATCGCAATTCGCCAGGAACAATACTGAACAAAGTCAGTATGGTTTGTGCGGGGAGCAAATACAAACTTCTGGTGGACAGCCGCCATCAAGCATTCGCCGCCGAACCGCCGCTTGACGAAACGGCGTGGTAGTCACGGATCAGGATCGCCGAGACTGGCTGCACGCAACCGGTCGAAATCCAGAATGGCGATTTCCCCCGACTTCAGGACCAGTATGCGTTGATTTTCGAGGTTCCTGAGCAGCTGATTAGTGGTTTGTCGCGACAGCGACACCATTGAAGCGAGACTGTCCTGCGAGATTCTTATTCTGCTCTGCGGGGCGTTGAGACCGCCATAACCTCCGGCGATCACCAGCAAACGATTCGCCACGCGCTGCGCCGCGGGCAACAGCGTCATCGCCTCAGTGTTCTCGAACGAAACCCGCAGCCGTTGCGCCATCAACAGCGCAAAATCACGCCAATAGCGGGGCGTGGACTCCAGCACGCTTTGCAGCGCGATCTCGGGCACGTGAAGCAAAAGTGTCCTGCTGACGGCGGCGGCATCGTTCGGACGTGGCAGCCCATCGAACAGCGAAATCTCCCCCAACCATGCAGTCGGTCCGAGCACCGCGAGCAATGCCTCTTTCCCGTCCACCCCGACTGTGCCGATAGCGAGTGCACCGCCCAGCACGGCGTACAGGCCATCAGACGGTTCGCCACGCCGATACAGGAATTCGCCCCTTTCCAGCGTGACCAGGCTGGCATGGCTGACCAGATAGTCCCGCAAACCGATAGGCAGGCCGCGGAACCACGGTGTGGTTTCGAGCTGTGACCGGTAGCGCTGCTGGCTGGATTCCATCGGTGTGTCGACTTGTCGGGTATCTGACAGATTTTAGGCGGGTTCGCGAACATGATGGCGACTTGCATCTGACGATGCAACGACTTTGGCTCTTGACGCACCCGCTGCGTCGCAGGGACCGAATCAGCGAATTCGCAGGGCGTTGTCTCGGGTTATTCCATTGCTTGAATCATCGAAAAGGAGTGTCGACGTGGCCTCATCTGATCTCAGTCTGAAAAACGCCGTTTCATCTGCCGAATGGGACGCGCGAGTCAGTCTCGCGGCGACGTATCGTCTCACTGCGCTGTTTGGGTGGGACGACCTGGTGTTCACTCATATCTCGGCGCGCGTGCCCGGCCCCGAACATCATTTTCTGATCAACCCGTACGGCATGATGTTCGACGAAATCACCGCGTCTTCGCTGGTCAAGGTCGACCTCGACGGCCGCAAGGTTGTCGAATCGCCGTATGACGTCAATCCGGCCGGCTTCACGATCCATAGCGCCGTGCATGCGGCACGCGAAGACGCACATTGTGTAATGCACACTCACTCGGTCAACGGCGTTGCCGTGTCGGCGCAGGAGGCTGGGCTGCTGCCGCTCTCCCAGCAGTCGCTCGGGGTGCTGGCGTCGCTCGGCTACCACGACTACGAGGGCATCGCGCTCAATGAAGGCGAGAAACCTCGTCTCGTACGGGACCTCGGAACCAACACCTACCTGATGCTGCGCAACCATGGCCTGCTGACGGTCGGCGCCACGCCGGCGGACGCCTTTGTCGCCATGTACTTCTTTGAAGCGTCCTGCATGATTCAGGTGCGTGCCCAGGCAGGTGGCGCAAAGCTGACGCCGATCGCCCAGCCTATTCTCGACGGCATCAAGGACCAGATCCGGATGGTGACGAGAGGCGCCAATCCTGGGGCGCTGGTGTGGCCCGGGCTGCTGCGTCGGCTCGATCGGCGTAACCCTGGATATGCTGAATAGCGCTGTCCGTTCGCAATATGCACCAGCCACGACACGCGACGGCGTGCTGAGCGAACGGCGTAAGCTTCATGGGTTGCGTTGCCGATTCAACGCATCGCGGATAGGTAGGTCACCTGAGAACCTGTATGGCAAAGATCTTTATCTACGGCGCTGGCTCGATTGGTTGCTATGTCGGCGGACGGCTTCTAGCCGGGGGAAGCGACGTCAGTTTCATTGGGCGTGCGCGCGTGGCCGACCAGTTGCGCGAGCGAGGCATCACGCTGTCGCGGCACGACGATAGCCGTTGGCATGCGCCGCCGGAGCGGATCGACGTATCGACGGACGCGGCCAGCGCCGCCGCGGCCGATCTCGTGCTCGTCACCGTCAAGTCCGCTGCGACACCTACGGCCGCGGCAGAACTGGCAAACGTGCTGCGCCCCGGTACGATCGTCGTGAGCTTGCAGAACGGCATCGGCAATGCGGACGTGCTGCGCGCCGCGTTGCCACGGCACACCGTGCTGGAGGGGATGGTGCCATTCAATGTCGTCGAACGCGCTCCTGGCGCATTTCATCAAGGCTCGGCAGGGGAGCTGGAGATCAGGTATACGCCGGCCATGCAGCCGTTCGTCGACGAGTTCAGGAAAGCGGGTCTGCCACTGATCCAGCACGCCGATATGTTGCCTGTGCAATGGGCGAAGCTGTTGCTCAACCTCAACAATGCAATCAACGCGTTAGCGAACCGGCCTTTGAAGGAGGAGCTCTCGCAACGCGCGTACCGGATCTGCCTCGCTATGGCGCAGAAAGAAGCGCTAGCGCTGCTGAAGCGGGCCGGCATACGACCCGCCAAAGTGACGCCGCTCCCGGCCAGCTGGATACCGCGAGTTCTCGGCGTACCAGATGCGTTGTTTGAACGGCTGGGCCGCACGATGCTGACGATCGATCCGCTCGCGCGTTCGTCGATGTCCGACGACCTGGCGGCGGGGCGCGCCACGGAAATCGACTGGATCAACGGCGAGGTCGTGCGCCTCGCTCAACGCGTTGGGCAAACGGCACCGGTGAACGAACGGCTAGGCGAACTCGTGCGGCAAGCCGAGCGAGCCGACGTGCGCCCTTCATGGTCGGGCGAAGCACTGCTGGCCGAGCTGCGGGCTGCAGCGGGTGAAGGATCGCGACGCCTCGCGCAATAGACCCGTTACCGTTCGCGCCGCTCGCGCTGACGACGCAAATGCTCCTTCCATGCCGCGGTGCGATCGCGAATGAAGTCGCTCACTTCCGCTGCCGAGGTCAATGTGGGAGTGGCCTGCTCGTAGTGCCCCTTCTCGCTTCTGATCGGCAGGGCGGCAATACGGGCCGCGTGGATCTTGTCGAGCTTGGAGGGCGTCGAGGAATTCGGATGATGGACCGACGACACTGGCACCTTGACGCCCTTCAGCGGATCGTCGGTGCGCGGATTCGCAAGCGTCAGTACATCGGCGAGCGAGGCCGCCGCCTTGTCGCGCTCGGTGAGTGGGTCGGTGGCCCAGCGCTCGTGGATCGTCTTCAGGATCGAAGTATGGTCGATCCGTCCTACTTTCGCGCGAAACACGGTGTTCTGCTTGATCAACGGCGAGACGAGCACCGCTGGCACGCGCACGCCGAAGCGCTTGAAGTCGAAACCCTGTTCGCCGACTGTGCCGTCGTTGGGCGGTGTCGCATCCGTAGGCGGCGCCACGTGGTCATAGTTGCCGCCATGTTCGTCGTAGGTGATGATGAACAGCGTGGACTCCCAGCTCTTGCCGTTGCGCACGGCGTAGTAGGCATCGTGAATCAACTGCTCGCCTGCAGCCACGTCGTAGTTGGGATGCTGGCTGTTGCCGGCCGCGTCCCAGCTCGGTTCAAGAAAGGTGAACGGCGGCAGACTGCCCGCCGCGGCGCGCTGCTGGAAGTCGCGGAAATGCCCGAAATGCGCTTCGTCGGCGTGCTGCGTGTCGGGAAAGTCGTGGCGCGTGAGCGGGTCGCGGTTGTATCCATAAATCGCCCAGTCCAGCTTCTTGTCCGAGAGCCGGCCGAAGATGCTCGGGCAAGTGAAGATCTTCACGTGATCGTCGAGATGGCCTTGCGACGTGGCGGCGAGCGCGAAGGCGCGATTGGGCATAGTCATCGTGGGAACGGATGCGAACCACGCGTCGCACACCGCGTAGCCGCGCGCGAGCCCCGAGAGAACCGGCAGCATTTCGGGCGTGTACATGCCCATGATCTGGGAAGCGACGGTACCAGGCAACGTGTCCTTGTAGTGCTTGGCGAGATCGGATGCGATCGCCGCCTTGAAGTTGAGCACAAAGCCCTTGTTCGTGGGCACGTCGCCGGGCGCGGGGGCGTCGTTCGAGTAAAGCTGATAGGTCGTGTTCAGGAAGCCCTCGCCCGGATCAGCACCGGGCATCAAGTAGGCATGCGGGTCGGCTTCCTCGATCTTGTATACGGCGATCTCGCGCTGATGATCGTCAGGATTCGACTCTTTGCCTGTGAGCCCGTCAAAGTGATCGACCGAGGCAGGGCGATCGGCGCTATAGAGAAAGCCGAGCATCTGATCGAACGACCGGTTTTCCAGCATGAGCACGACGATATGCTCGATCTTTTTGAGTTGGTTGGTCACTGTCTCTCTCCCGGAAGAGCATTGCTGTTTGCGCTGCGGGTGTATCAAACCAGTAACAGCCAGGCGGTGCGTCACATGTGCCGCACGTATGCTCATTGCACGGGTGTTGCCTCGAAGCTCACGCGCACCGGCCGCCGCTGGGCACAAGCAAGGCTCCTCGGATTGCGTGATGATTGTATGAAGGCAGCGAAATTCGAGCGCCTCGCTGCCATCTGGTTCGAGACTGATCGACAGCAACAGGCCGCGGCGAGAGTCGCCCCGACACGCGATGCGCAGGCGAATGACCGTAGATGGCCGCGTGCTGCGAAATGCGTTTTTGGGCCCATGTCGGCCCGCAACAGACGTTCGACGTCCTGACGCACAGCTGTCAGCCTGGATACTCCGCCATAGATGGCGCACCGGAATAAGCCGGCGTGGTCTATCGTTTACGTATTAGGCAACCATGCCCGCAAGGTTCGCCAAGCAGACCGATGTGCCAGCTGCGCCGGTGACGCTGCGCGCCACGTCGGGGATACATGCAGGATCCCATCATGGACAAACTACTTCGCTTCGGGACAGTGCTCGTCTGTCTCGGCTTTTCTGCCTCGGCCCTTGCTCAAACGTACGACGAATCACCCGCGCCAGCCGAGAGTGGCGGGAATTGCCGCGCGGTCGCGGGGCAGGCAGAAATCGACGGCACGATGCAGCAGATCGTCGGACGTGCGTGCCTGCAACCTGACGGGACATGGCAGATCGTGCAAGAGCCTGATGGCAGCGTGATGTGGTACCCGGTCGCGGCCTACCCCTATCCCGACCCATGGTATTGGGGGCCGCCGCTGTTCATCGGCGCAGGCGTGACTTTCATCTTTGTCGATCGTTTCCACCACTTCCACCACTTCCACCACTTCCATCGCTTTCATCACTTCGATCATTTCCACCAGATGGATCACAACCACTTCGGTGCGGCAATGGCAGCGGGCTTTCACCGCGGACCATTCCCCGGCGGCGGCGTGCACGGGTTCGTTAGAATGCAGCCGCCCAGTGGAATGCATGGATCCGGTGGAATGCGCGGACCCGTTGGGGCGCACGGCCCCGTTGGAACGCTACCACCCGCTGGAATGCACGCGTCCGGCGGAATGCATGGATCCGGCGAAATGCGCGGTTCCGGCGGAATGCGATGGCACTAGATTTGAGCCGCTGCCCAATGAGCTTAAGCGGGTAGCGGCCAAGACCGAGAAAGAGCGCCGAGAGTCGGAGACTCACCCGCTATAGCTACCGGCAAGCTATCGACGGTGCGGGCAATGGCCTATCAGGCAGCGCTCACAATCGTAAACCGGACGGCCGCTTCCTGGGCGTAGCCGCCCCCATGTCCGAGCGTCACGCGATCTTCTGAACCCATTGGCTCCGCCAACCCGGTGCTTCGAAGGGATCCGAAAAATACTGGGTCTCGTGAATGACTTTGCCGTTGCAGAACTCCATGATGCTCACCGTGTAAGCCGCTCGCCCGTCGTAGGTGATGGAGTATTCCGTGATCCAGAGATTGCCTTCTCCTTGAATTCGCCTGACATCGAAACCTGATGGCTTATCTGGATGATGACTCCGCAATGCCTGTAAATTAATTCGCCCGAGGATTCGTTCACCTGATTGGGGATAGTCACAGATGGCATCGTCATCGTAAATATCGTGCTCTGCGTCGAGATCGCCGGCCGCCGACGCCTGCCAGTGCGCATTCAGGGCTTCACGTATTGTTTCTTCCTGCATGGAGTGCCTCCGGATACCGTTCAAGTCAAGCTATTGCATACGCCGCGGAATAAACCCGGGGCTGCCCGTCTCGACGACTTCGTTGAACCTCTGCCTCGTCTCAATCCGGTTGATCTCGTCGAACGCTTCTGCTGGAAGCGTGGTGATATCGAGATTCTCGCGCGCGCGGGCCGCGGTTTTGGGCGTGGTGAGCAATGCCCCGCCACGTTGAATCGCCCACGCAAGCAGTACTTGCGCAGGCGTCTTTCCTATTCGCAAGGCGATCCGCGAGATGACCGGGTCCTCGAGCGGCCCCCAGCCTGATTCCGTGGCCCAATGGCGGAAAGGCCAAACACACGATCGCTTTCTCCTTGCAGAACTCCAGTAGTTCCGTTTCCGGGAGATAGGGATGTGCTTCGACCTGCACCACTGCCGGCTTGATTCGTGCCGACTCATAGAGAGGTCGCAATTCGCTCAAGCCGATGTCAGACAGTCCTATGGCCCGGCATCTTCCGTGGTCGACGAGATCTTCCATCGCCCTCCACGTCTCTAGCAAAGTCACACCTTTATCGTAGATGACATGACCGTTTTCATCGCGCGGATCCTGCTCATCTCCCGGTTGAAATGCAAACGGAGTGTGAATCAGATAGAGATCGAGATAGTCGAGCCCGAGTCTTTCAAGACTTGCGTCGAAAGCCGGTTCGACACGCTCGGGCCGATGGTTGGAGTTCCACAATTTTGTGGTCACGAAGATCTCTTCGCGCGCGATCCCTCCGGCGGCAAGCCCTATGCGCAGGGCCTCGCCCACCTCGCGCTCGTTCCGATATCGCTCGGCGCAATCGAGGTGTCGATAGCCGGCTTTCAGCGCGTCTCCAGTAGCACTGATCGTCGTAGCTGCATCAGGGATCAGCGTGCCAAATCCGAGCGCGGGCATACGTCCGCTTCCGTGACCAAGCACGATAGTTTTGTTGCGGAAATCGGAAGACTCAATCATGGCGGCACCTCCGCCCTATTTCATGCGTTGCGACGAACGACTGACGCTTGGGCCCGCAATTGCGGCGCCAGGTCAGGCCGGATTGGTGTTGGATGGGCGGGAGTTGAAGGCGTCAAATCGAGTCGCGTTGACTCGCGACTCAGCCGACATCAGGGTCAAACCGAGCGCCAACCGCATGATCGGCTTCGGACCGGACTGGGCGGGCCAATCGCGCTCATCCGCTCCCCTGGCCTGAATGAACTCACCGACGCGGATGTCCGCAAACTCCGTCAGGACTTGCGGCTAGCCAACCCGCCTCAAAGGGATGAGGCAATCCGCCCAATGATCTGCTCGCGCCGCGCTAGCGAGCCTGCCGACCGCTGACGCACCCGTTCTACAACGGACTGTGGTGCAGTGTCCGGGCTACCCGCGTCAAACGGCGGAGCGGGCGCATATTCCAGCTCCAGCTGGACCGCTTGTGCCTCCTCCTCGCCAACCAGTTCACTCGCCAGCATCAAGGCAAAATCGATTCCCGCGGTAATGCCACCACCGGTCACCAGATTGCCGTCGCGGACCACCCGATCGCGCACGGGAATTGCGCCCAACGGGCCGAGCAATTCGTGAAACGCCCAGTGCGTCGTCGCTCGGCGCCCACGTAGCAGACCGGCCGCTCCAAGTACGAGGGCACCGGTACAGACGGACGTCACAAAGCGCGCATTTCCTGCTTGCTGCCGGATGAATCCGAGCGTCTCCTGGTCCTCCATCAGATCTCCAACCCCGGCACCGCCAGGTATGCATATCACGTCGAGCGGCGGACAACTGTCGAACGTGGTGTCCGGCGTCAACGTGAGGCCACTGCTTGCCTTCAGCGGCGCGAGGTTTTTCCAGACAAGATGGACTGTCGCATCGGGCAGCGATGCGAAAACGTCATGCGGCCCGGTCAGGTCGAGTTGCTGTACTTGCGGGAACAGGAGAAAGCCGATACGAAGCGTCATCGCAGTACCTCGTTGCTTACGTGAACAGGGGCTGCCATAGATACGGCGGGCCAGATTGGGATGGACAGACGAACTGTACGCAAGTACCGCATGGCGGGAATGCCATCCATCCCACAGTTTCCGCCAGATGCCATGCGTAGAGAGCCGCGATCGATCGACGTGCTCGCCTTCGCGTCACGACATGACAGCATGAGCGACCAGTAGTATGCGCCCATCCGGGCAAAATCCAGGCACCCAGCTTACTGCACGGATCTCACGCACGACCGAAGCGGCAGATTCGTACTCCCGATGGCTGCATTCGTGCAACGCGAAAAACCCGTGTGGGTCGGGAGTATGCAATCGGGATCTTAAACAACGTTCATTCGCGAAAGTCCGTTGGCTGCGGCGGAGCAGACGATCCAATGTCCGCGTGAGCGGTTTAGTCCAACGTCCCAGTAACGGTCGCCGTGCCAACCGGGCGACACTACGACCACCGGTGCCGGTGCGACCACGACTGGCCGCGGAACGCCAACATTGATGCCAGCCCCAACGTCAACAGCATGCGCAAGTCCTGACGCACCGATTCCAATACCTGCTAGCGCGGCGACAATTAATGGACGTTTCATATTTCCCCGGAAAGAGCAGCAATAAGCTACTGTCGGTCACGTCACACGTATCCATCGTTGTCCAGTCGCATGCAGTGTGTAGCGTTGCCACGCCCGCTTCAACGCGAACTTGTGACAGATTGTTCTACTGATCGCGCACCAGCGTTATGCCTCTTTGTGCACCGCTCGCCTGGCCGCGTGATAGCCTTCGCGCGTTTTGGCTGCTATGTCGTGAGCGACAGTCCTGGCCGCATGAGCCGTGCCGTGAGCTGCCTCGCGCGCGACCTCCCCGGTTTTCTTGACGCCGCGTACGGTGGCGTCCTTCATGTGATGGGCTGCGTGGGATACATCGGCCGAAGCCAGTGGGCTGAGCATCGAGGCGCATAGCGCAGCCAGCAAGAGTCTATGCTTCTTCACGAAAATCATTCCGGTTAGAGCGCCCCCAGACGACTCGGCGAGTTGAACCAACCCAGCCACAATGACGATTGTGCCGCACGGGCTGGTGCACACGTTGGGACGCGGTGATTAGTGGCGCCAGCCGTGACCATAGCCGCCGAAGCCGACGCCGATATCGACGGACGGCACGGCGTAATAGCCAGGCGCGTAACCATAGGCGGGCGCAGGCGCGTAAGCGTACGGCGGAGCTACAACGCAGCCGGCGAGGCCAACCGCGAGTGCAACGACAAGCAAGGTTCTGATCATGATTTTTTTCTCCGATGCGGCATTGTGGATCCGCCGAAGACCGGATTTGCAACGATGTGTATCGGGAAATTACGCCGCGGACGGCCTTTTGATGTTCACACGGGATCGTTGCAAGGGTCCTCCCGGTTACGGATCCGGCACGAGTTGCGTGACGAAACGGATTCCATTCAGAAGCTGTTTGACCAAATATCGCGACGGTGCCGAATTACGCTCCCTTACAATTTTGCGCGGGATCTCTCCCTGCATGGCAGGAAGCTACCGCCGTCATGTCGATCAACCGGTACAACGTTGATCCCAACGATGCGCGAGGTCGGATGAGCGAGACCAAATAAGCGCGTGCAAAATCACTGGAAAAGTTGCTAGTGCAAGTGATAAGGACGAACGACGCTGACCGCTCAACGAGAGGGACAGCCGCTGGCGGACAAGCGTGATGGCCGGGCGCCGTTCGTACAATCGAAAGAGTCAAGCAGACCATGGAGTGCGAAGATGAAAACAGTGCAATGGATTGGCGCCGCTCTCGTGGCATTTGCGTCCATGTCAGCGGTTGCAGGAGCAGGTGGCAATGGCGGTGGAGGCGGTAACGGAGGAGGAAACGGCGGAGGGGCCGGACACGGTGGACTGGGCGGCAACACGGGCGGCATGTCCGCCGGTCACATGAGCAGCAAGGGCATGAGCAACACGAACGGCTTTAATTCAGGCGACCGCGATGCGGGGCTTGCCCGCGCAGCGGATCGGTCGGACACGCAGGCAGATCGCGCTGTCTCTCAAACGAGCCGTCCCGGGTTTCACGCAGGCGATGCAGATCAGGCCCATTCACGCTCGCACACACGGGTGAGCGCGAATTCACACCACGGCAAGCATACCGCCATCAGTCATACGAGCTGATAAATCGATGAGGGCGCCGCGAGTGCCCTCGTTCCTGCAAGCACGGTGTAGCTACAACGCAAAAAAATCCAGCGCGAGGCCTCGCTTTGCATTTTAGGTGGCGCAGCCGGCGCAGACAGTTAGTTGCGTAATTTGACGTGGCTTGCCGATACCTCAACCCGCTCACCACCGCCGCGCCCGCTCAAGAATCAGCGGTGCTTGAACACCGGTTTGCGTTTGTCGAGAAAGGCGTTCATCCCTTCGTGCGCATCGTCGCTGGCGAAGCGCGCATGCAGTTGCCGCCGTTCGAATCCGATGCCCTCGGTCAGCGAGCTCTCGTACGCGCGGTTGACCGACTCCTTGATCGCCATCAACGCGGGCAGTGAATAGCCCGCGATCGTCGCGGCAAGCGCGACGCTTTCATCGCGCAACGCGTCGGCCGGCACTACGCGCGAGACTAGGCCGCCACGCTCCGCCTCTGCCGCGTTCAACATGCGCGCGCTCAGACACATGTCCATCGCCTTGGCCTTGCCGATCGCGCGCGGCAGCCGCTGCGTCCCGCCCGCGCCAGGCAACATCGCCAGCTTGATTTCGGGCAGACCGAAACGGGCGTTGTCGGCGGCGATCAGGATGTCGCACGCCAGCGCCAGTTCACAGCCGCCGCCCAGCGCAAAGCCCGCGACCGCGGCAATGACCGGTTTGCGCACGCGGCGGATGGTCTCCCAGTTGCGCGTGATGAAGTCGCTGCGGTACACATCCATGTAACTCCAGCCGGCCATCGCGGCGATGTCGGCGCCGGCGGCAAACGCCTGCGCGTTGCCGGTAATGACGATCGCGCCGATGCTGTCGTCGGCATCGAAGCGCAGCAGCGCAACGCCTAGCGCATCCATCAACGCGTCGTTGAGCGCGTTCATCTGCTGCGGCCGGTTCAGCGTGATGACACCGACCCGTCCCACGGTTTCGACGACAACCGGTTGCTCATCCATGCTTTCCGCTCCCTGTTTCATTGCAGCCGCACGGGCACTCGATGCTTCTCGAGTCCACGTATCGAGCTAGTTCGAGGCGATGTCCTCGCGCAACGCGTCGCGCAGCCTGAACTTCTGGACTTTGCCGGAGGGCGTCACCGGCAGCGCATCGAGCACCACCAGCCGTTCCGGGACATACTGCGCGGCCACCTTGTGCGACTTCAGAAACTGGACGATGGCCGGCAAATCGATATGCTCGCCGGGCCTTGGAACAACAGCCGCACAGGCGCGCTCGCCCAGACGTTCGTCCGGATAGGCGACGATCGCGGCCGCTGCGATCGCCGGGTGGCGATATAGGAGCGCCTCGATTTCGACCACCGGAATATTTTCGCCGCCGCGAATGATCACGTCCTTGCTGCGCCCGCTAATGCGGATGTAGCCGCGTGCGTCGAGATACGCGAGGTCGCCGGTATCGAACCAGCCGTCGGCATCGGTTGCATTGAGTTTCGAACGATGCAGATAGCCGCCGAACGCGGAACACGAACGCACCAGCAGGCGGCCAGTCGCGCCCACAGGCAACGGCGTGTCGGCGTCATCGATCACGCGCACCTCGACGCCGGGCAGCGGACAACCGTCGGTCGTGAACGAACGCTCGTCGTCGTCATCGAGTTGGGTCAGCGTGACCGCGCCCATCTCCGTCATCCCCCAGGCCGACACGATCTTCACGCCGATCGCCTTGCGCGCGTGTTCGACGAGCGGCCCCGGAATCGGCGCGCCGGCGCACAGGAAGGTACGCAGCGTCGGCACTGGCGTTCGTGTTTCAGTCACCGTGGCGGCCAGATCGGTCAGGAACACGGTCGATGCCATCGTGAAGGTCACGCCTTCGTTGCGGACCGTGTCGAGTGCCTTCGCCGGTTGCCAGACGTCCTGCAGCACCGCGCGGGCGCGCAGCACGATGGGCATCATCAGGCCATACATGAAGCCGGTCTGATGCGCCATCGGCGAGGCCATCAATACGACGTCGTCAGCGTTCAGGTGCATGACCGCCGCGTAGGGCACGATATTGGCAAGCAGCGTGTTGGCGGTGTGCATCACGCCCTTCGGCTCGCCGGTCGTGCCCGACGTATAGAGCAATTGTGTGACGTCGTCGGGGCCGGGACGATCGCGAGTCAGGATCTCTCGCGCATCCGCTTCGAGCTCCCATGGCGGACCGGACAGCAGCGCCTCGAAGCTGTTGGCACTGGGCCTGCCGTCCGTTTCGCCGCCTACCACCGCGACATGCCGCAGGTGCGGAAGGCTGCTCCCCAGGCCGCTCATCATCTGCTCGAAATCGAAGCCGCGAAACAGCTTCGGCACGATCATCACCTTGCTGCGGCTGTGGTTCAGCATGAACGACAGCTCGCGCTCGCGGAAGATGTGCATCAGCGGATTCAGCACCGCGCCGATCCGCGAACAGGCGAGATATGTCAGCGTGAACTGCCACCAGTTCGGCAATTGCAGCGACACGACGTCATGACGCGCCACGCCGAGACGGCTGAGTCCGACAGCGATGCGATCGGCCATCGTCGCCATTTCGCGGTACGTGAAACGCGTCGTCGTGCCGTCGTCCACCCGCGTCGCGCTGAGTGCAAGCTTGTCGGGACACCCGGCGACACACGCGTCGAGCTCGTCGTTGATGGTGCGCTCGTGCCACCACCCGCACGCAATACTCTCCGCTCGTCGCGGCGCAATCAGAACGGCGTCGAACTCCATGTGTGTCTCCGGTTTTGTTCTGGATACCTACATTTATGCCGGTACCGCGTCACGTCCCGCGTGCGTGCGGGCGATGATGGTCTTCATGATCTGAGCCGTGCCGTCGCCGATCTGAAAGCCCAGCACGTCGCGCAGACGCTGCTCCATCGGGCCGCGATCGTAGCCGCCGTGACCGAAAGACAGCAGGCATTGATGCACCACGTCATAGGCCAGTTTCGGGCCCCACCACTTGCACATCGCCGCCTCGGCGGTATGCGGCAGACCGCGATCCTTCAACCAGAGAGTCTGCTGGCACAGCAGCCGGGCGGCTTCGACCTGGGTTTCGAAATCGGCAAGCGGATGCGACACGCCCTGAAACGCCGACAGCGGTTTGCCGAACGCTTCACGCTGGGCAACGTACTCCCAGGTCTCCTCGAGACTGACCTTGGCCACTGCCAGCACCTGCAAACCAATCAGCGCGCGCGAGAAATCGAAGCCCTGCATCACCTGCACGAAACCTTGCCCTTCGTCGCCGAGCAGATGATCGACCGGCACGCGCACGTTCTCGAAGAACAGCGAGCCACGGCCGATCGCGCGCTGCCCGTGACAATCGAAACGGTTGCGGGTAATGCCGGGCAGATCCATCGGCACCAGCACCGCCGAGACGCCGCGCGCGCCGGCCTCGACGGTGCCCGTGCGGGCGAACACCACGGCGGCGTCGGCCTGGTCGGCGGCGGAGATCGAAGTCTTCTCGCCATTGAGCAGGTAGTGATCGCCGACCCGCTCCATGCGCAAGCGCAGATTCGCGGCGTCCGACCCGCCGCGCGGCTCGGTCAATGCAATGGCCAACAGCGCCTCGCCTTGCGTCAGCTTTTCCAGCCACGGTCTGGCGATTTCAGGCGCCGCGTGGTGAGCGAGAATCTGGCCATTGAGCGATGCCAGCAGATTGATGTACGACAGACTCAGGTCGGCGCGCGCGATCTCTTCATGGATGACGCCGGCCGCGAGGCAACCGAGCCCCTGGCCGCCGTATTGCTCGGGCAGCTCCGGCGCGATGAACCCCATCTGCCCCATCTCGAGCATCAGTTCACGGTCGAGCGTGCGGGTTTTGTCACGCGCGAGGAAGCCGGGCGCGACTCGCCCCTGCGCAAAGCGCCGCGCGTGATCGCCAAGCGCGACGAGGTCTTCATCGAGGTACGGGTTCATGGGTGTCTCCGGGATTGGGCGAGCCGAGGCGCACGGCGTTGGCGCCCCAGTGGCTTATTGCGGGCGGGCCGTGTTATTTCGCGTACTTGCGAAACTCCGGCTTGCGCTTTTCCTGGAAGGCCTTGACACCTTCGCGCGACTCGTCGGTGTCGTAGTACAGCTTGAGTGCATACATGCCCATGCCGGCGATGCCGGCCTGATGTGCGGTGTCCATGTTGAACGAGCGCTTGGCAATGGCGATCGCAGTCGGGCTCTTTTCCATGATTTCGTCGCACCACTTCTGCACTTCGGCGTCGAGCTGATCGTGCGGCACGACCGCGTTGACGAGGCCCATCGCGAGCGCCTCGGCAGCCGCATAGCGGCGGCACAGATACCAGATCTCGCGAGCCTTCTTCTCGCCGACCACACGCGCGAGGAAGGCCGTGCCGTAGCCCGGATCCACCGAGCCGACCTTCGGACCCGCCTGCGCGAACACCGCCTTCTCGGAGGCAATCGTGAAGTCGCAGATCGTGCACAGCACGTTGCCGCCGCCGACCGCGAAGCCCTGCACGCGGGCAATCACCGGCTTGGGCACGTCGCGAATCACGTTGTGAAGCTCTTCCATCGGCAAGCCGATGGTGCCGCGGCCGTCGTACTGCCCTTCGTGCGTGGACTGGTCGCCGCCGGTGCAGAACGCGCGGTCGCCTGCGCCGGCCAGCACGATCACGCCCACCTCGCGCGTGTAGCCGGCGCGGTTGATTGCGTGGATCAGCTCGTCGCAAGTGCGGCCGCGAAAGGCGTTCATCCGCTCCGGCCGGTTGATCGTGATCCATGCCGCGCCATTGCGCACTTCGTAAAGGATGTCTTCGTAGTTCATAGCGAGTTCCTTGCAGATGAATGGGTTCAACCGGCCATCGTCAAACCGCCGGACACGCTGAGCACCTGACCGGTGATGAAGCTCGCGTCGTCGCTGGCGAAGAACAGAATCGCGCCGGGCAGATCGTCGGGCTGGCCGATCCGGCCGAGCGGGATCGAACGCTGGAATGCTTCCATCAGTTTCTCGGGGTTGCCGGCGCCTTCCTTGTATTCGGCGAATAACGCGGTATCGGTCGGGCCGGGGCACACGACGTTCACCGTGATGCCGTGCCGCGCATGCTCGCGCGCGATGGTCTTCGAGAACGACACCAGCCCGCCTTTGCAGGCCGCATACACCGCCTCGCCCGACGAGCCGACCCGCGCCGCGTCCGACGCGATATTGACGATCCGCCCCGCCTTGCGCTGCACCATGCCCGGCAGTACCGCGTGGTGCATGTGCAAGGCGCCGATCAGATTGATCGCGATCAGGCGCTCCCATTGGCCCGGCTCGGTTTTGGTGAACGGCCTGAAGACATCCCAGCCCGCGTTGTTGACCAGCAAGTCGATCGGGCCGAGCTTCGCCTCGGTCGCCGCCACGGCCGCGTCCACATCGGCGCGATGAGTGATGTCGCAGCGGATCGCCTCAGCGGTGCCGCCGGCCGTGCGAATTTCAGCGACCACTTTCCCGGCGGCCTCGATCGAAAGATCCAGCACGGCAACGCGCGCACCCTCAGCCGCAAAGCGCCGACACGTCGCCCCGCCGATCCCGCCACCACCACCGGTCACGATGACCGTCTTGCCTTCGAGTCTTTGCACAGTCGTCTCCGTCAATTACCAGGGTTACCATTAGCGCTTCATGCGTGCTGCCCGTATCTCATATATATGTAAATATATTGACGTATACTAGGGCGACGTCATGGCAAACACAAGAACAGACATACCAGGAGAATCCCTTGGTTAAATCCAAAGAAAATGCTGTATCCGTGAAGATTGAACTGGCTAACAGGCTGTTCTTCCGTCTGTATCAATGTGCAAATATGTTGCACAAAACGGGTACCCGCGCCGTCGAGGCCGAAGGCTTGACGACCCAGCAGTGGGCCGTCCTTGGCGCGCTGTCGCGGCAGGAGGCGGAAAATGGCATGAGCGTTGGGGATCTGGCGCGCTACCTGATGGTGAGCCGGCAGAACCTTTCCGGACTGATCAGCCGGATGGAGCGCGACGGCCACCTGGCCAGCGCCGCGGACGGCCGCGATCGCCGCTCGCGTCTGATCACGATGACCGAGTCAGGGCGCAAGCTATGGATCCATCAAGCGACGCCGAAGATTCATGGCTATTACGAGCAGGTACTGGAGAATTTCTCGACGGACGACGTCACCCACACGCTGCATTACCTGCTCAAATTGCTCGACAATATGAAGCAACTGGACGATGCGTCGCGGGAAACGAATGGGGAAGAGGACGCGTGATGCGTCTCAGGGGCTTGGCGAATGAGACGCGGAAGCTGCGCGGCGCGGCATGATGCTACGCCCGGGCTCAGGAATGGCGCGTGTTGCGCGCCAGTCATGCGTCAGCAATGGCTATGACATTGCGGCGCGCCACGTCGAAGCAGCGCGGTAGCACACGACAGCGCACGACCGCGCTTCAAGCTGCGTTCAACAACGCACGCAAACTTTGCCGAGGATCTCGCCAGACCTCGGCCGCAAGGCGCGCCCGCTTGTCGACCAGCAGTTTGGCGCTGCGCATCTCGCGCGCCTGGTTCACCGTAATCGCGGCCACCAGTGCGCCATCGTTCAAGCCGAACAGCATGAAGCGCGACTCGTCCATCTCGCCACGGACGATCCATTGCGCCGCAGCCATATCGCCGGCGAACTGGATGTTCATCCCGCACTGATCGGTCCAGAACCACGGCCAATGATCCCGCCGCCCACCAGCACGATGGGTCGGCGCTGGCGGGCGAGTCGATCCGTTGCCGGCCGCTGGACTGCGATCCGCCCAGTATCGATCTTCTGATGGTGTGCCGCGCGGACAACCATTCGCCCGCGCTGGGCAGCCTGCTTGAACTGATGCGCGGGATCGTCATTGCCGGGTAGGACGAGCGACGGCAAGCTCCTGCTGCAATTCAACGCCGGGCGTTGCGTGCGGCGCGAGTACGGTGAACCAATCGCTCAGACCGCTCAGATCACGATGGTGCCGGTTATCAAACCGGCCAGCGCAGTAATGCCGCCGCAGACCGCAACCGCGAATATGACCCACTCGGTTCCGGTAAAGATCTGCACGCCGCGCTCGCGCCTGGCCATGATATACAGCACGGTGCCAGGCGCGTAGAGCATCGCCGACATCATCAGGAATTTGGCGCCGCCCGCAAATAACAGGAATGCCGTATAAAGCGTCGCGAACGCGGCAATGAAGTATTCCCGGCGCAATATGTCGCGCTGTTCGCTACCCTGCTCAATGTCATGACGAGCAGCCTTGATCCCGAAAGCGGCAACCAGAAAATACGGAATCAGCGCCATTGAACTGGTGAGGTTCAGCATCAGCGAAAACGCATCGGTCGACCAATACGTGCTGATCACGAATAGCTGCACCACGGTACTGGTCAGCCAGATCGCGGCGACCGGCAGCTTGCGTTCGTTTTGCTGCGCAAATCTTCGCGGCATCGTGCCGGTACGCGCGGCGGCAAAGAGCACTTCGGCACAAATCAGCGACCACGCGAGATAGGCGCCGAGAATCGAGACGATCAGGCCCGCGCCGATAAAGACCGTGCCGAACGGACCGAGCAGCGCGCCCAGCACGGCCGCCATCGACGGCTGGCGCATCACGGCGAGGTCCGCACGCGGCAACGTCGCGTAAGGCAGCAGCGTCACCAGAACCAGCAGGCACAAGACGGCGGCGAAGCCGGAGAGCGTCGCGGCACCGACATCCGAGCGCTGCTTTGCATAGCGTGAATAGACGCTCGCCCCCTCGATGCCGACGAACACGAACACGGTGACCAGCATCGTGGCCCGGACCTGCGAAAACAGCCCCGCGTACAGCGCATCGCCGCTTTCCCGGAAGTTCGCGCGAAACATGTCGACCCGGAACAGCACGATCAATATGCCGATGAACAGGACAATCGGAATAACCTTGGCGACCGTGACGATGGTGTTGATCATCGTGGCCTGCTGCACGCCTCGCAACATCACCAGATGAAACAACCAGATGCCGACCGACGATACCGCGATCGCAGTCGCCGTATTGCCGTTGCCGAACGCCGGGATGAATGCGCCGAGCGTCGATTTGATCAACACCCAGTACGAGACGTTGCCGAAGCACCCCGCCATCCAGTAGCCGAACGCGGAGAGGAACCCCGCATAGTCGCCGAAGCCCGCTCTCGCGTAGGCGAACACGCCGGCATCGAGTTCGGGACGCCGTTCGGCAAGCGCCTGAAACACACGCGCCAACGCATACATGCCGATGCCCGCCACGCACCATGCGATGACCGCGCCAATCGGCCCGGTCGCGCGCGCGAAGTTGCGCGGCAATGAGAAGATTCCCGCGCCCACCATTGATCCGACGACCATCGCGGTCAATGCGGGCAACGACAGTTTTGGCTCGACCTGTAACGCCATGGTTCACCATTCAGAGAGCTAGTTTCTTCCAGAAAGGGACCAACGCCCGGGCGTCGCGCCCTTGAGTGGACGCTTCCCTGTCAGTCCTCCCGACTGAAGCCGCCGACCATGCGAATACCGAACCCGGACATCCCGGCCGGCCATCTGCATTTTCTATTCCTCCAGGAGCCAGGGTTCGTTCGTGACATTCATGCTCGCCAATCGGCATGCCGTGTCGATCCTATCCTCGCGATCCAGCGGTGTTTGTTGTAGTCGGGAATGTCCTCGCCATAGTGGTTGAAGAGCCGCTTCAGAGGGAACCGCTCGTCTATTCCTGATTAGCCCGCAAAAGTAGATGTGAACTGCGTGTCGATGCCACCGTGGGTGGATCTTTACCTCTTCTCCAGCTCACCAACCATTGCGATCTTCGTACGTAGACTGTCATGCTGCTGAAGCATGATCGGCATAGTCTCACCAGATGGCCAACCCGGCGTGCTCTCCACCTTGGTGGTCATCATAGGATATCTTCGACGATATGGTCAGGTGGTTTGTACTCGTATCGGCAATTTTCCAGGTGAACAAAGGAAAAGAATCTCGACTCTCGTCGATTCAGCATCTTCATTGTCATCGATTTCCGGTTGAAACCTGCCGCGTGAATGTCCCACCGCGAAAGCGAAATTCCGTTCGTATCCAGACGGCTAATTTGAGTCGACAAGCATCACTTCGCACGACAAACACAACACAGAAAAATCTTGCGAATTCGCTAACAGAATAGACAGCAAAGTGCGGCGAATATTTGATGTTTCCTCCCTTCAACTATCAACCCGTATCGCATCATTTCGATTGCTTGCTCCGATCACGCATTGACAAGCGACTTAAACCTCCTATGCTCAACGGGGAGATTTTTTCTGAAACTCAATCGTCACAATCGGTGTGTTGATCAAACAGGCGACTCTGTGCGAGACTGGCACCATACAACCGATGACGAAATCAGTATGGACGACTATAGAAATTATCGTGCCAGTAAGATTCGATTTCGCTCGGATATCGCACTCAATCTCGAGTCTGCGATTCGCATCTGTCACCGTCTTTCAGAAACGATGAAGGGTTAGCCCTGGTACATTCCGGCAGCCTGTCTTGATACTAATCGGTCAGCAATTAGATTAAAGCAAATTGAAAGTTTTTCGAAAGAAGTAAGCACCACACGCAAGTGTCGACCAACGAGGAAGCGCCAGAATCACAGAAAAGTCGCTAATTCAAAAAGCAGTACGCATTAATTAGTCATATCAACTAGTGGAGTAGAAATTATGGCACGTACTACCCTCAGGCTCGCCTCTGCATTGATCGTGTTCGGTGTCGTCACTTCTGGATCGGCAATCGCCCAGCAACCGGCCGCGCCCGCTGAAGGAATGGCGGCGGCTAGCGCGACTCACAGCGACCCGATCGTTCAGAAACGGATGGAAGTTCGCGAGGCTAACCGCAAGCAACGCGAAGCGAATGCCAAGATCAGACAGCACGCCAAGGAACAGCAAGCCAAGGTAAATGCCGAGCGCAACCAGTCCGTGCAGCAATCGCGTGCGCGCGCCACGGCTGCCATGGGTGCATCGGGCCCGCAATAGCAAGACGCCACCGCTGGTGGCAATGCCGATCAACCATACCGGCCGGCTCGGTTGGTTCGGCTAGCAAGAGAAAGCGCCGCTACTGCAACATCACGGTAGCGGCGCTCTCATGTGAATATAGTATGCGCGTGCTGAGGAACTTGAAATTTCGCCACGCACGGGGTGTCTGTGACGAGGTACCCTCGGCCAGTCCCCTCGACTACTGGCTCGCCGCCGGCATCGGGTACGGCGGTGACGCACTGAGGGCGGAACCCGCGGGTTGCCACCCGCCGCCCATCGCGCGGAACAACGCGACCTGAGCCTGCAATTGCCCGACCTGCTCCCGCACCAGCGCCGCCTGGCTTTCGAGCAGCGCGAGACGTGCCTGATCGATATCGATGCGTCCAATATCACCTACCTTGAATTGACGCGTTGTTTTCCTGAGCACCTCGTTGCGACGCGTGACCTCTTCATTGCGCGCCTTCTGCAACTCTTCCTGCCGCTTCAATCTGGACAGCGCCTGCTCGACGTCGAATAGCGCACCCGAGGCGGTTTTCTCATAAGCGAGGAGCGCCTGTTGCGCCTGCGCATCCGACGATATCACCTGCGATTCGCGCGCGCCGAAATCGATCAAGGGTAATGCCATGGCCGCGCCGAACAGCCAGAACGTGCTCGGCCCGAGGCTCTGGCCGGCGATCACCCAGCCGTTGCGCGCCAGCGTTCCGCTCAACGAGAATGTCGGCCAGTAGTTCAGACGCGCGGCGTCCGACTGCTTCACACTCGCGAACAGCCGGTCACGCGCGGCGATAAGATCGGGGCGCCGCATCAACAGATCGACCGGCTGCCCGGGCGTGATCTCCGGCAGCGGGGTGGGCAGACCGCTTACGGAATCTAGCGTGGCGGTGAGTTCACCCGGTTGGACCGCGCACAGGTTCTCAAGCGACAGCCGCGCAGCGGCGATGGCTGTCTCGACGTCCTGCTGCCGCGCCTCCACCTGTGCGAGCCCTGCGCGGGCCACGTCGATGTCCGTGCTCAACACCACGCCAGCCGTGAAGCTGTGCTCGGCAATGACGACGAAGTCGGCGGCGATCTGATGGCTTTGTGCGAGCAGTTCTCGTTGCTGCAACAGGCCGCGATAGGTCATATACAGATCGGCGACCGTACCGATCACGCTGAGCCGCACGGCCTCCGCATCGCCCGCTGCGGCGAGCGTCGTCGCACGCGCCGCGGCAAGACGCGCACGCCCGCGACCGAACACGTCAATTTCCCATTGCGTCTGGAGGCCTACCCGCCAGAACCGGTTGTCGAGATTATTGACCCCCAGAAGCTCCTGAAACTCAAGCGAGGTTTCGCTGCCGTGGTAACTCGCGGCCGACACGCCCAGGCCCACCGAAGGCAGCAGCTGCGAGCGCGCGAGGCGCACACCGGCGCTCGCCTGATCGACACGCGAGGCTGCAATCGAGATGTCGTAGTTGTGCGCGATCGCCGTCTCAATCAATTGCGTCAGTGCCGGGTCGTTGAACTGCATCCACCACGTCACGAGCTGTTCGTCGCTTATAGAGGCTTGGGTGCCGGACACACCTGGCGACGCCTCGTTGAACTGCTGCGGCAGCGTCTTCGGCGATTCAAGTTTCAGTGAACCCGTGCAGCCCGATGCTATCGCCACTACAAGCGAAGCCAGCGGCACATGGCGCGCGGCGCGCCAAGCCGACCGGCACGCAACGAGCGACGCGAGCGGCGACACAGCGCGGATCCGGTTCTCAGGGCTTGCCATGTTGATCCCCGGGTTGTTGGCCTTCTTCCCACTCCGTACCCTTGATCGAGAAGAACAGCACATAGAGCGCAGGAACCGCAACCATCGTCAGGACCGTCGCGAACGCAAGCCCTGCCATCATCGTGATCGCCATGTCCTTGAAGAAGGGATCCCATAACAGCGGAAACATGCCGAGAATCGTCGTGCCCGCGGCCAGCGCCACCGGCCGCAGACGACTCATCGAGCCGAAGATCACCGCCTGCATACGCGGCACGCCCGAGGAAATCTGGCCATCGATCTCCTCCACCAGCACCACGCCGTTCTTGATCATCATGCCAATGAGACTGAGCAGCCCGAGCAGCGCCATAAAACCGAACGCGCCCCGGAACAGCAGCAGACCGACCGTCACACCACAGATCGACATCGGCACGACGAGCAGCACCACCAGCGCAGGCTTGAGGCGACCGAACATGAACAGCACCAGCAGGATCATGCCGATAAAGCCCATCGGCAACTGACGGAACAGGCTCTCCTGCGCAATGCTCGACGATTCATGTTCGCCGCCCCATTCGAAGCTGTAACCGGGCGGCAACGGAATCGCTTCAATCGCATGCCGCACCCGATTGAATGCCGCCACGCTATTGCTACCGTACGTGACGCCCGCCGACACGGTCAGCGTGCGAATCCGGTCATTGCGCGAAATGATGCTTTCTTCTGTCTGCGGCGAGACTCCGTCCAGCACGTCGCCGAGCGGAACATAACGCCGCTGCCCGGCACTGAAGACCTGCGTCGTGAGCAGGCGCTCCATGCCCTGTTCGCTATCCGGTGCCCGCAGCACGATCGGCAGCAACTGGTCGTGTTCGCGGAAGATCCCGGTGGTGATGCCTTCGGTCGCATACGCGAGCACATCGTTCACCTGGCGCCGCGTCACACCGGCGGAGCGGGCACGCGAGTCATCGAATATCGGCCGCACTACGTTGACCGGGTTTTCCCAGTCGTCGCGGATCGATACCATGCCGTCGTCCTTGTGCAGGATTGCTTGCGCCTGTCGGCTCAGGCCGCGCAGCACGCCTGGGTCCGGTCCCATGAAGCGCGCCTGGATCGGCGTGCCGCCGCCCGGGCCGAAGCTCGGCCGGATCACGGTCCAGCTCGCATCGGGAAAGCGCTTTTCGAGTTGTTCGGTAATGGGCGGGATCATCCCGTCGATATCGCGCTGATCCTTCACCGTGACGATGAATTGCGCGTATCTCGGGTCGCGCGTTTCCGGATCGTAGACGAGGAAGAAGCGCGTCGCGCCACCACCGATATAGGTGCCGACATTGGCCACACCATTTTGCGCGAGCAGGAACTTCTCTGCGCCACGGGTCTGTTCGGCGACCGCGCGAATATCGGACCCAAGCGGCAAACGCATATCGACATAGAAGATCGGCGTCGTCGAGTTGGGGAAGAAGCTCTGCTCGACGAAGCGGAACCCCCACATGCACACGCCGGTGACCACCGCCAGAAAAATCACCACCGGCACCCGGCGGCTCGCCACCCAGCCCAGCAAGCCCCGGTATTGGCGATACAGCCGCGAGTCGAATGGATTGGGTTGCTCGCCCTCGTCGGCCCTGAACAGGTAATAGCCAAACAGCGGCGTGAGTCCGATCGCAATCACCCAGCTGAAGAGCAGCGAGATCGCCGCCACCGCGAAGAGCGACGCACAGAACTCGCCGACCGCATCCGGTGAAAGACCGATGCCTGAAAACGCGAGAATCCCCACGACAGTCGACGCCAGCAGAATCCACTGGCCCTGCTGCAGCACTTCATTGGCCGCGTCGACATGCGACATGCCTTTCTGCACCCGCACGAGCATGCCTTCGCAAACCACGATCGTGTTGTCGGTGAGCATCCCCATGACGATAATCAACGCACCTAGCGAGATGCGCTGCAACTCGATACCCGCGGCATACATCACAAACAGCGTGCCGAGAATCGTCAGGAACAGTTCGACGCCGAGCACCACCCCGGCACGCCAGCCGAGTCCGATACCGAGCGCCACGCCGACAATGGCCACTGCCAGCAGCACGTCGAACACGAAGCCCCTGACAGCGCCGTCGACGGCCTCAGGCTGATCGTAGAGCACATGCAGTTCCATCCCGAGCGGGCGGCTACGCTCGAGCTCCTGCATCTTGGCCTTGACGTCCGCCCCCACCTTCACGACGTTCACGCGTGAACGTGCGCTGATCCCGATCGTGAGCGCCGGCTCGCCGTTATAACGGATCAAGGACGTCGGAATTTTGGCGTATCCATGAGACACTTGACCCAGGTCACCCAGCAGAATCGGCCCGGAGGTCGTACCCACCGGCAGCGAGCGGACCGCCTCGAGCGAATCCAGCGTGCCCGTGGGCGCGACCCGCATCAGCAGATCGCCGACCCGCTCACGGCCCGCTGGACGAATTTCGTTTTGCAAGGCGAGCGTTTGCGCCAGGTCGTCGGTCGACAGATTGTTGGCCGCCAGTTTGGCCTGGTCCGCCTCGACCGTGATCTGCTCCTGCTGATTTCCGGCGATCACGATATCGGCGACGTCGGGCAACGTCAGCAATTGCTTGCGCAACTCGCGGGCGTATTCAAACAGCTGCGCCTGGCTGTAACCCTTGCCCGTGATCGCGTAGAACATCCCGTAGACATCGCCGAACCTGTCGAAGACGACCGTCGGGCCCGCGCCAGGCGGCAGGCGCGGCTGCGCGTCACTCACCGCGCGACGCAGTTCATCCCACACCTGCGGCAGGTCGGCAGACGTATACCGATCGCGAATCTGGACGCGAACTTCCGAATAACCTGGCATCGAGCGCGAGCGCAGAAAATCGATCTGCTGCATCTGCTGGATCGAGCTTTCGAGCCGCTCGGTCACCTCGTTCTCCACCTCCTTCGCGCTGGCGCCCGGATAGAGCGTGACGACGACCGCCGTCTTGATGGTGAATTTCGGATCTTCGAGCCGCCCGATGTTGGCGTACGCAAAAAGCCCGCCTAACAGCGACACGAGCGTGATGACCCACGCGATCAACGGCTTTTCGATAAGAGGGCGCGCGAGTTTCATTGAGTCACGTCCAGTGGCCGCACCGCCTGCCCTTCGGCGACGAACTGCGAGCCGCCCCCTACGACCTTGTCGCCCGCATGCAGGTCGCCCGCCACGATCGCCGTGTCATTGCGGATCTCGCGCACGTCGACTGGCACCGCATGCACCTTGCTCGACCCGGCGTCATAGCGCCACAACCGGTGCTTGCCGTCGGACGTGACGGAAAGCGCCGCGACCGGCACTGACAGCGCGAGGTTCGCGGCCTGCGCCTGGTTCACGCCGATGCGCACGCGCACCGCCATGCCCGGCAGCAGCGTCAGCTGCGTGGGCTGCGCTGGCTGCGTCGGCTGGACGCTGAACAGCAACCGGTACGAACTCGAGGTGGGCGTGCTCTGTATGGCGTGCTCGCGATAGACAAGCGAGAACACGTTGTCCGGGCGGTCCGGGGTCCACGCCTCGGCGCGCAAGCTGTTGTTGAGCGGCAGGCTTTCGGCGATGGTTTGCGGCAACTCCACGCCGATTTCGATGCGCTCCGCGTTCTGCAGATTGAACACCGGCGCGCCGACCTGCACCGTCTGCTCGGTTTCGATGGTACGCCGGGCAATCCGGCCGTCGAACGGAGCGATTAGGCGGGTATTGCGCAAGTCCCTGCGCGCAAGATCGCGTTGCACACGGGCGACCTCCACCGCAGCCTTCAACTGGTCGAATGCGCCACCCGAGAGGATGCTTTCGTTGTGCAGCACCGCCTTGCGTTTGAGGTCATCGGCGAGCTGGTTGTACTGCGCCTCGGCGCGGCGCACCTGCAGTTCAAACGGTTCAGGATCGACTCTCGCGATCAGCTGCCCCTTGCGCACGCGTGCCCCGTCGAGCACGGCGATCTGGACGACACGCCCGGACACCTCGAAAGCAAGCGGCGAAATGCTGGTCTGCTCGACCCGGCCGGTGAACTCCCGAAGTTCGTTCGCGCCTTCCTGCGTAACCGGCACCAGTTGCACCATGCGCGGCCCGGTCTCGGTCGGGGCCTCTTGCTGTCGGCCACACGCACTCAGCAACCCGAGCGCCAGAACCACGACTATCCGTGACCGGCACGCCGGTCGCCTTACCCCGTGCAGCACGCAGGACCGCGTTGCGGGGCGGCTTTCGTGAGCGGTCATTCTGGCCTCTCGTTCTGGTTAATCCAATTTCCCGTACGCGCGGATGAAGACATCTGCCGCCGCCTCCAGCAACGCCCCGATCGAAGCATCACCGACAGCGAGATCCATGCAGACAGCGGCGCCGTTACGGCGTCTATGGAAGGCTGTGCGATTCAGGCTGGCCACGCGAGGTGAAGGCTTGCCTCGCCCCGCTTGATATCGTTCATGTCCGCTCCTCGGGTTCAAGGTTGAATCCTGCCCGTCGCCACAAGGACAATGCTCGGCAACGCGCCAATCACGGTGAACGCGGAAATTACCCATTCGGGTTGGGAGACGATGACTGGAACATCACTGTTCCGCTCGGTGCGCCAGACCGCCCGGCGATTCCGACAAAAGATCGACGAAGGTAACGCGGCCCTATACCCGTCATTGAACGCACGACCATTCCAGCAAGACTCAACAACGAAAGCTTTTGCAGATCGTCTGTCATAGCGTGGCACGCCGGTTCATTAAGATTAGGCTACCTGAAAAAGTATTTAAGTTCCCAAACAAATCATTGTCAAGAATTGCGCTACCACTGTCGGTCGAGGTCGAGAGAAACCTTGACGTTGAGAACACTCCGCCAGATTGTTTTGCTTTTGTCAGCAGTAAACACGTCAAGTATTGCGACGTGAAAGCAATCAGGAAGTCTCGTCCTGATCCATCCGCGGAACGTGTCATGAGCATGTCATTGTCTCCCGCCAGAGTGCCTCGTTGTCGAAGACATGTGCAGACGGCCGCTGCTTCATGCAGCCGTGCGCCGCATGCGTCATAGGCATGATGGCTGATCGAAGCTGCCACCGTCAATTGCTTCAAAGTCGACATCGCGGATGAGCAGGTGCACATGGGAATATTTGACAATTGAGAATAGCGAAGATGAGCATACCTATTTGTCTCGCCTGACGAGGCCTGAAGAGGCGAACGTCGAACGTGTAATTCGCCTGCTCTCGCCTGCTCTCGCCTGCTCTCGCCTGCTCTCGCCTGCTCTCGCCTGCTCTCGCCTGCTCTCGCCTGCGCGATCGTGATCTATGGTCAGTGTTGCAACCCTCCATCGACTGTCGCTTCTTGCGTAAGCAATTTGCCGGGCGTACAGTACTCTGCGATGAATAATATACGTAGGACTTCGACAGTCCTGCGCATAAAACAGCGGCTTATGAATCAAGCCCGGCGCAGACGATGGTCAACAGGCGCGCTATCGCAGATAGCTGAGAGCCCGTCGTCATTTTCACCGGTTTCGCTGGCCAATCGCACCGTGGCCTGAGAAATTGGAAAGTCCTGTCGGCAAGGCAGCCATGGCAATGGTCCACAGCAAGACTACTGACTGTGCGGCACCACAAACAAATGGCCCGGATTCAGGTCGCTGCTCGGACCTTCTCTTTATCGGATATGCGGATGTCGACCTATTGACGGTGACGCCGCACCTCTTGTCATCGTGGCATGCGATCATCGAGACCCGCACGAAATCTGCACCGCAGCGCATCTCGCAATTGCCTAGGCGAATCCGAATAAGCGTTGCGACTGTGCCAGCCCGTACGAGCGCTCTCGTCGATCGTGCAGATCGGAGAGCCGGCGGGACACCGTTACGCGGTCAACCGCAGCTTCGGCCACGCGCCCCGCGATTTGCATGCCGAATTGGCCTGGTGGAAAAAGGTGTGGGCTGTCTGGGGGCAACTGGACGCCTCGCAGGGGCGAACTCACAATGACGCGCTCTTTCTCACGATGGATGTCGCGTTACTTTACGTTCGCCCTACTAGCCACCGGTCTTCTCTCCGGCTGCGCGATGGTGCGGGTAAGCTCGCTCGGCCCGGAGCAATACATCGCCATGCGCCGTGGCGATATTCTCTCAACCGGCCGACTCAGCGCAGCAACGCGAGACACGCTGCGCGTCGCGGCCCTTGACGAGGGCTCCTGCCAAAGAACTCCGCAGGAGTGCATCGATTCAATCACGAGCGTGCCGGGAATCAATGTCGACCGGCGTCTCGCGAGTCTGGCGGAGCTGTCCCTGCAGATGGCCATTGCCCAAACGCCCAACAACAACGCTGCATGGAGTGACGCGCAATTTGACTTGTGGCTAAGAACGGCCCGCTATGCGTACGCATTCCTGTTCCTTGGTCAACGCACAGCCGGTGAACGAGCGTTCGAGGATCGGCAGACGCAAGTTCGCGACTACTACAACTATGCGGTCCAGGAACTTGCCGGGGCGCTGTTCCAGCGCGGCGCACTTGAAACGGATTCCGTCGATGGCGATCCCGGGACCAGGTTTATTGCAGGCTGGACCGTTCATATCGACCTGAGCCGGGTCCGGCTCCCTGAAGGCGTGCGCGAACTGCGCGAAGTGATCCCAGCCTCCAGACTCTCTTTCGCGGGACTGCGCAGCATCTACCGCCGCGACGGCCTGGGCGCAGAGCTTGTCGCGGTCATGAACATCCCCGCGCCAGCTGCGGCTGCCTCGTCTGCCTCGTCTGCATCAGACGCCGATGCGGAAGCGATCCCGGGCGCAACATCCTGGTCGACACTACCGGCTCGCCCCTTCAGCGAAATGCCGTCGCCGAACGTCACCGTGCTGCTTGGGTTCAACGCCGAGAATCTCGAACAACTGCGCGACGCGCATGATGTGGTCTTGACCGTCTACGATCCGTATCGCGAAGAAAACGTGGTACGACATGGCCAGACCGTGCCGTTGGCGGCCAATTTCAGTGCGGGTTATGGCATCTGGCTCGCTCGCTCCGGCTTCGCCGGACAATCGTTGCGCAACCTGTTCGGCCGGGCGCGCGCCATTGATAGCCCTCGCATCTATCTGATGCAGCCGTTCGATCCGCAGCGACGCATCGTTCTGATGCTGCACGGCCTGGCAAGCAGTCCCGAAGCGTGGGTCAATGTCGCCAACGACATTCAAGGCGACGAAATACTTCGCCAGCACTTTCAAGTGTGGCAGGTCTACTACCCGACCAACGTACCCATTCTCGTCAGCCTCGCGCGGATTCGCAGAGCGGCGCGACGAACGCTCGCGCATTTCGATCCAGAGGGGACATTACCCGCCTCCCAGGGCATGGTGTTGATCGGACATAGCATGGGTGGCGTTCTGGCAAGGCTACTCGTGTCGACCTCCAACGAAGAACTATGGACGACCTTCCAGAACAAGTATGTGCCCGACGGCACCGAACTCGACCGCACAGACGAGCGGCTTAATCGTTTGTTGAGCTTTACGCCGATGCCGCAAGTCGAGCGGGCCATTTTCATCGCTGCGCCGCACCGGGGCACGCCGTTCGCCAGCAATCGCATTGCTCGTTGGGCGTCAAACCTGGTGCGCTTGCCGCTCGCGCTGCTGCACGAATTCGAAGATGTGATGCAGACGGCCACTAACAACGAGAGTGGACAGACCGAAGGTCAGACCTTCCACGTTCCGAATAGCATTGAACAACTGCGCGAAACCGATCCGCTCATCCAGGCGACTGCGCAACTGCCGATCAGCCCGAAGGTGTGCTTTCACTCGATCATCGCAAGGCGCCGGGCAACGGGCCCGCTAGAGGATTCCGACGACGGCGCCGTCCCGTATCGCAGCGCGCATATCGCCGGCGCGGTCTCCGAAAAAGTGATCGTCTCCGGACACAGCGTTCAGGAGACGCCTCAAGCGATTCTTGAGATCCGGCGCATCCTGCATCAGGATATAGCGGATGTAGATAGAGACAGCGAATCCGGGCTCTCTGTGGGCTGCCATCGGCGTCCGACGCCCCCCGCGGGCGCCGTATATAGACCCTTCAGCGCAGGCGATCGTCAACCGAAGAACCAGGGGCACTCGCTGGCACTGCACCACTCCGTGCCCGCCGGCTAGCCCCGATGACGCGCCTGTTCGGCGTCACGCACAGCGGCCAGTTCTTCCCCCAGTATCACGGCGAGTTGTTCGATCTCCGCAGTCCATTCTCCGCAAGTAGCTATCTGCAACCGTAGCTCCTGGGACAGATCGAGCAAGATCGAAGGCCCGAGTACCGAAAGTCCGCGAGACACACCATGCGCCCACTTTTTCAGCTTCTCGAGATCTGGTCGCTCCAGAATGGCGGTTAGTGCCTTCTGATCGATGGACGTCTGCTTGCCGAATGTCTCGACGGATTTCTGTGGCACCTCGGGGAATCGCGGCGGTTCGATGTCCAGTGCGGAATCGTCGCGCGATGTCACGTTGGGGCTCGTCGCGATATCCAGAACAGCGCAGAGCGCTGCGAGCGGCACCGGTTTGCTCAGGTAATCGGTGAATCCCTGCCCGCGTCCCTCGGCGATATCCTCCGGACGCGCACTGGCGCTGACCGCGTAGACCGGTATCGACGGCGAGATGGAGCGAAGTGCTTCCGCGCCACGCGCCCGCATTTCAGCAAATAGGGATTCGATAAACCGATCGAAGCCGGCCTTCGCCTCCGGCGGGACAGGGAATGGAATAGACAGTAGATGGTTGTTATAGACCGTCTGGTTGCCGAGGAAGATGAACAGAAGCGGCGAAGATGAATCGGCCGGGAAAACCAATCGCGCCGCTTCATCGCTAATTGCCGCCAGCGTAGCTTGCTTTTCGATGCGGCTTGACGGGAGGATGGCTTGCACGCGTAACTCAAGAAGCAATCGCGCTGTGGTCAGTGACTGTTCGACCTTAACAGCGCTGAGCGCAACGGTCCCGTAATGTCGAATGTGGAGGCAGCGGCGGGCTAGCCTGCAGCTTGTCCAATCGCGGATCAACTCGGAGTTTCGAAATGCAAAAGGGACCCACTTTGTCGACCTTTGATCGGTAGACCATGGTGCGCGAGAAAGCGAATATTCCCTGTGCGTACGATAGCCAACCGATTACCGTCCGTTCGGTAACGTGACACGTTGGAATTTGTTGCAATCGTGGAGTCTATTGAAGTGCGGCAGGCTACCAAATAATTTCGTGTGGAGTCGTTTTTTATTTAGGATTCCGTTTGATATAAACATTGCTCAGCAGCGAATTCGTCGTCGACATTCTCCGGTTACACATAATCAGGCATCACGCGGACGTTGTTTTGTGCTATCGCAGCGCAGGACCTGCAAGGGAGCATCGGCCGTCGCAAACCGTGGCAGCTATCAACGCGCCGCACGCATCAGCTACTCGTCGGATTATGCGTGGGCATACGTCCATCAGTTTCCGCGGAACCCTCTACGACAACACATCCATCGAATCATGTTGAAAAGTGAATGGATCTACCATCAGCGTTCAGTTAGATGCGGACCGGCGAGGGGCGTTATCGGCGAATACGTCGCGAGGTGTTGGCCGGCACAGCGTACCAGACAGTTCTCGACTACCTGTCCCCGGCTAAATGCACACCGCGCTCCTCTTTGCATCAGATGGCTGCTCGAGGCCGTTGGCATCCGCAGACCAATCCCACACGATGTACGCGCGGTCTACGGAGGTCGAATGGACTCGCCCGACCAACCGATGTCCCGTGATTGTTGTGTCTTATTCATGATGTAGCGTCCGCAGCCGGTGACTGTTCCGCCAACCTTATGCTTGATCTGCCCTTCTCGCTGCCTGCAGCCAGGAAGCAGAATCGTGAGTCAACAGCTAGCGACGGCGCCGTTCGCGCCCTCACCTGGTCATGCCGCTCTTGCCGCCAGAGACACGCACCGACGACGTCCCGTTCGGGAGACCTCATGAAACCCGGGACGATCAGTGTGCGTGAATTCGCTTGAGAGTTCGGCGGAGTTAGCGCGGGCCTGTTCGCTCTCGTCACTGAGGTGGTCTGGCGAGAGATCTATCGGGCTAACGAGGGCGCGGCCGTTTTGGATAGCTCGCGGCGCCAGTGCCGAGACGCGAAGCCGCTCGATTGAGTTTTTTGAAGCGCAGCGTTGTCGTAATGTCGCGTAGCGAAACCTGATCGCGATAGTGCCAACGGTCATGCTGATTGCTCGATTCTCCCGCCAACTGTAGGGTGCTGGTATCTTCTACGCAGAACGTAACGCCACTACACATTACGTATCAGGTACTACACTCATCAACCAATCAGCAATTATTTCCGGGAAACGATCGAAATAGCGGACAGTAAATGGAGCTCGCAGCCAAGAGTGCCCTTTTTTCCGTGAAACATACGTCCTAGACAGATGAAAAATACATATTAAACATCGGGTTATTCAACTTACCCGATATCGTGGGATGTTTCACGACCGAATTGATGATGGATCCGGTAGTGAACGATGATGCAATGGAAGCATGCAGCTAGAATTCACGTGCCGCTTGGCGCACTTAACGTCCGCATCCCTCAAGCGCAACGGCAAATCATATTGCGGCTAAGACTCCAGCCGACGTCGAGTCGGGTTTCCTCTACACACGACTGGCTGATTGCCTGCCCTTCTGTTCTCCGCAGGGGTCAATGTATTGACCCCAAATACTAGCTGCATCGGCTAGACTGATTCCGTCCTCAATTCAGACACCCTAGGCAATCCGCGCTGCTGCATTTCGCGATTCTCTAGAAGATGCGGTGCAGAGCAAACGGGACATGCTCTTCTCCAGCAGCAGCGTGGAAGACTCTCAGCCGATGTCGCGTCGTCATTCAGCGACGGTGTTCTTACCTGCTCAGATTCCAAGGTGATCTGTTCAAGCGGGGTTTCACTTGCTCATTCTGCGCTTGGCGCATCGGGTCAATATCGCGGTCAGTCTTTACGCTTCTTTGGCAGGCGGGGCTTGAGCAAGCGTCCATCGCGGGGTTCCGACCATTCACGATTCAGCCCATCGTCATGGCCGTCGCCGGTGTGGTGCGCCAAGATCTTGAGTTGGGGAGCCACGTTCGGCTTTCTTGTGGACTTCACTTCACGACGTATCGTCTATAGCACGCGACGTTCAACACCCGTCGACTGGAACCGCCCAGCAGTGGACAAAAGCGGCGCCGGTTAGGTTAGCGTAGAGAGAGGTAACGGCTGCATTTTCCGTTTTCGCGGATCACCTGATTAACCACCGTTCGAGTCCGATCGGTCCGCCAACTGTTTCGCAGCGCGCCAAGCCGACATCACTCGCAACGATGCGGAGGTATAAAGACAGTCAATCTACCGGCCAGACAGGGGTTGGGTTTATTCCGCTTTGATCGCGCGGAATTGTTTCTCCTGCGGTTTCCGTCGAAATTTCAGAACTGATGTGTTCGAGGTAAATCACTTCGATCGCATCAACCTGGTTCACTGCGGCAATGAATTGCGGCTTCCCCTGGGGGTAGCAGTTCCGGACATTCCTCGTGGCAGCGCAGAGTAGCCAGCCATTTCTGAGCGTTGCTGCGGACTCGATTACCACCTCTCGATGGACGCGCAACCGCAATGAAGACGGTGGTTCTTTGACATCGCCAAGCTTTGAGTTGGCCTGTGCGGCCTGCGCACGCATGGCGCAGCAGTTCAGATCAGGCAACACAAAACACGTCGCGCTCCGGCCGGTGATCCAGCTAAATCTATGCGGGGACGCGCATATAGAAGACTAAGAGAATCCGCGGCGCGGCGTTGGGAACGATTGCTGTGACCTCGGGAGCCTACCGGTTACATCCATTCACACGCGGATCACTCATGGTTCGGCACAAGGCGTTCAGAAACGAGTAGCCCATTAGATCGACGATCGGCGACTTGCCGGACATATGTCATTTTCCAAACTCACAACTGTGGCCATCGATTTTCTAATAGCCTGGCAAGCTGCGTCTAATATCGCGCTTTGATGAGCACCTTAATTCATGTGTCTGCGTCTTTTCGTGGTCGCTCTCATAGGACAAAGCGTCGTCTATCCAGACGGGCAACTGCGACGCCATGCCAACTGCAAGAAGATGACTCGCTGAACACAATCTCGCGATGCACGGGCTCGACGCGAAAACACAGGTGCCAGCTGGCGAGCGACTAAAGCCTTCAGTTTTTTTGCAAAAACCGCACACGGACCATGAACCTGCCGGTATTTGCCAAGGCAGTCGGTGAATTTCTGTGGCAGACGGATTTGACGGCGACTGTTGGCTACTGACCGTTTTTAACGTGGCCTTGAATCTACCGTTCGGTCTGCGTTTTCTCGCGCGGGGCAGTGAAAAGACACTTACGCGAGAGAACTTCCCGTCAGCGGCTCGTTGTAGCGAGCGGCACCAGTTGCTTAACCAAAAGAACAATCGAAGCCTTTATCTTGTACCGTCAAGCATGACCCGTGCACGGACTTCACGGGAGCGGATCCCCGGTTTCTCGGATTTCGAAATTCGATCGGATAAATAGCGCGTCACAACAATTCCTACGTGTGTGACGGGATCTGCCGTGTTGGCGCAGCCATTCGGCGACAGTCGTGAAACTATGAGGTCGGACGGAGCTATGTGGTCGACGAAGATGGGTTTCCTTCGACGAGACAATCCACGGACAACCAGGTCATGGGGGCCTATCGTCCAGGCAGCCAAACTACCGGTGAGATATCAGCCCGAAGTTCTGGTCAAGAATCCGCGTGATGATGCTTTCTATCCCACCCCTTGCAGCCGCGGAATCCTCTCCGGATTCTCCCGCGCCGACGATGGCCTCATGGGAATCGCGAGCCCTTTTGTGCTGCGTTCTGATAGTTCGTTGCGAATACGCGAGGTCTTCGGGTACAACCCCGAATCGCCAACGAGCCAGCCTAAATAAGTAGCAAGCCGCTCGCTGCGATTCCCAAAAGGGCGTAGCGCAGAGGTGTCGCGAAACAAATCGGCCAACTTAAATGTCCGACAGCGCTTCCGATGAATAGGCACACACCAGGCGATTCAGAAGCAAACAGCGACGTCGCACCTTCGACGTGCCCCCCTTCCGACTCAGTCACAATCGCGTCACGCTTACTTGCCAGAACAACAGCGCCTCGGGGGCTGCAGTGTCTAGAGTCTAGACACTGCAGCCCCAAGGCAAACCAGATCCCTTTCCCAAATAAAAAAGCCCGCAACGTGCGGGCTTTATTCACAACGCAATCATCAGTCAGCTAGCCTTCGGCTGAGGCTGAAACATCTGACCGATGAGTTCCCGTATCTGAGTCTCTTGCGCCTCTGTAATCACCCCGGTCTTAATTTTTACCGTGAAGTTACTGATGTCCTTGGTAATACTTCCTGCGTGTTCTTTCCCAGAGAAAAACTTGTCAATACTGCGACCGCTCGTCCCGGCCGAAGTGGTCCGGCGAGTCGCCAGCGCAGTAATCGCCGAAGCGGCTTTGCCCTGGTCCATTTCACCTTTCAACACAAGCGGCCAGATTTCCATCGCAGCCTTCACGCCATCATCGCCATGCTTCTTGATAGTCGCCGCGATCGCTTGAGCAGCGGTCCCGCCGAGAAGGCGAGGCTGGATGTCCAGATCCTTCTTGATGAAGTCCGGCAAATTCTCGAACGCAAGGAATTGGTAAAGCCCCGCTCGCGATAGACCCATCGCCTCGGCCAGCCGTTTGCGATTAGGGAATTCTGCCTCCGAACGCCGAATGGCGACACCAATCTCATAGTCAGCCAGATCATCGCGGCTGATGTTCTCCACCATGGCCAATACAGCCATGTCCGAATCGGAGCAATCTGCGACGACAGCCTTGATGGTGTCGATTCCCAGCATCTTGTGTGCGCGCCAGCGACGCTCACCCGCCACAATCTGATAGTCGTCTTCCACACGTCGAACGACGATGGGCTGCATCAGCCCCACCTCGCGAATCGACTCGGCGAGTTCCGTCAGCTTCGCTTCGTTGAACACTCGACGTGGTTGCCAGGGGTTCGGCAGGATCCCCGCTACTTGCAACTGCGACGCGACGCCGGTTGACTCCAGTTCCTGTACCCGGAGTTGAGCAACCGCCAAGGCACCCGCGAGCCCAGGCGCCGTCTGCGTCCGGGTGCTGCGTTTAACTTCGTCTTCGTTGATCGACGAGGTCTTACGGATGCCAGACGTCTTGGCCAGCAGTTGTTCTCGCATGTTGCTCATTGCGTGTTCCTCCATTTTTCCGAGTAGATTTCGTCCACCCATCGGCAGTAATCGACAAGAGGCTGTCGTACACGTTGCAGAGACTTGGACGCACTATGGGTACTGCTGATGTCGAAGACCGTTGAAAAGGCCAGGGCACCCGTGCTCATCACAGAGCTGGCCGGCACCTCAATCGAATGCAGCCAGTTTTCATAAGCGCTCTGTGCCCACGCCCGCACAATCGGCGCAGACGAATTTCGCCCATAATCGACCCTCGACAGCATCAGTGAGACAAAGTCGTATTTCTTATCTTTCTCGTACTTGATAAAGCTCTTGGAAACATCCGAAAAGAGTCTCCAGAACGACAGCGAGCTGATGAAATCCAGGTTCTCCGGCACCATCGGCATGACCATCGCATCTGCTGCCATCAGCGCATTCAAATTGAGATATGACAGCGACGGGGACGTGTCCATCAGGATGTAGTCATACTTCTTCCGCAGCGGCTCGAGGCCCTGTCGAAGCACGGTCCAGAACCTGAAGCCCGGCCTCATTTTTTGCATGGCAGGCAAATGAAATTCCGCGCCAATCAGTTCCGTGTGCGCCGGAATTACATCGATTCCGTCCCAGTACGTCGACTGGACCCGCGCCGCCAGGCCGCCCTCAATTTCCTGATCGTAGACGTACGGCAACACGGTGTCTTCCGGCGTCACGTCTTTTTCTGCATACAGTCCGCAGAGCTCAGAAAGCGACGCCTGCGGATCAAGGTCAAGCACCAGTACTTTGCGGCCCCGCAGCGAAAGTCCCTGCGCCAGGCACATAGTCGTCGTGGTCTTCGCAGACCCACCCTTCAGTTGGGCCGTGATGATGATTTTCCCGTCCGGCTCCTTGAGCCGCGTAACGAGGGGAGTCTGATAGATGTCGGAGACTTTCTGGACCCAAATGCGCGCTTCTTCCAATGTGAACGTGCGGGTCCGGCCGGTGCCTGCCGCGGTGCCAGGCGGCAACTCGCCGTCACCTTTGGTAGCGAGATATTGAACCTGCGAGTGAGAGATGTTGCACATCTCGGCAATCTCGCCTGTTTTGAAAACAGGAGCCGTCTTTCGAGGACGAGGCGCCAGAATCGTGTCACGAAGTTCGTTCGTGAAAATCGTGACCTTTTCCGCAAACTGGCTGATCTGCTCAAAGTGAACGGTTCGGTCTACGGCAGGAAGTTGGCTCGTTCTGACCATTCTGAGGTTTTTCCATAAAATTCCAGAAAGCTCAGAATACAGGAAATACTTGAAGATAGCTTTTTAAATTGCTGTTTTTACGTTGGTTTTTTGCAATTCTACCGAATTTCGACCCTTTTACCGTACTCAAAGTACGCTTCCTAAGCGAAATGCCGGTTTGCCGGACCCGATCGAGCCGCTCGCAGGGGCCATCCTGAAAACCCGGATATGCACAAGCGACCTCACCTTGCGTGTACAAGCGGCGTCTCGGCGTGCAATCGTTGCTCAAAAAAGCAGCAGACGGTGAGGTCATTTGTGCATTTTTCCATTTCCGTAGTCCGGCTCATTGCCCTGTCAGCACAACCAACCTCACCTTGCTCCCGTATTGCAAGGCTTCGTCGACCGGCAATGCACAATCAACCTCACCTACCTTTTGAGCAGCTAAGAACCGAGAGTCCTGTCTGCTGGCAAGCCCCGTAGTTGCTCTGAAGTAACTTTCGACACAATCAACCTCACCATCCCTTGTGGCAAACCTCTATAGGAGAGCCGTCCACACAATGAACCTCACCGTCTTGTCCTACGCAAATACCTTGCTTCTGGTTAACGGTTTGTCTGTTTTTTTTTAAACACAACAAGCCAACAAACCAACAGAGAAACACGATGCTCATTTGATTCAAGCACTTAACCATGGAAAGGTGAGGTGTGATGTGTCGAAGGTGAGGTTGGGTGTGCTCGTAGGTGCTGTCCATTGTGCAGCAAGGTGAGACTGCTTCCACATCAAGGTGAGGTTAGATGTGCTCGAGGTCCATGGAAAATCAGAAGGTGAGGTAAGTTGTGCGTACGCGAGCTGGATCCGCGGAAAGCCCCGTGCAATTGCGATTCGGCCGGCACAAACGCGCCGTCGTGGTGAGGTTGGTTGTGCCACTGGTGAGGTTCTATGTGCGCAACGGCAAAAAGCCGGCCGAGCGGCCCGCGAGCAACCCATTGATGGTGAGGTTCTGTGTGTTGACAGCTCACCACCGCATGCTACAGTCCCGAAAGCGAAAAAAGAGTGGATGAAGAACATGGCGTCGGACAATCCGGAAGAGGGCAAGTCGAAGGCAACGTCTCGACAGATGGCACTCGCGCTGTTCGAAGACATGTTCGACTTAGGATTGCGAATCAATGAGGCCAATCGTGAAATCGGCTATCAACGCAATGACTTCTTCACCGAAATCGTCAACATGGGGTTGCCGGCGCGGCGCTTTCTCGACGCGGCGTATTTTATCGTCGCGCAAGAGACCGAACTGCGGGACCAGTACGACGTCGAGCTGAACTACTTCAAGTGGTTGATGCGCTATGACAGCCGCAATCTCAAGCACTTGCGCACCATCGCCGATGAAGCGCAGAACGCGAAAGTCCGGGTCACCAATACGCCCATGGACCGCGATCCAAACGAAAACGATCTATGGGTTCAGGTCCAACTGATCGGGATGGTGGGTTTTCATCGAGGGCGGATGCGTTTCGACGTCCATCCACGCCTTGTCCCGCACATCCGTGACCCGCAAAAATCGCACTGGCTGAGTCTGCGCATTTCAACCGCATTCACGCGCAGCCTGGCGCGCGCAATCTATGACAAGGTCCTGCCGCATGTCCCGGCAGGCCGGACCGACTGGATCCAGCTCGATGAAATGCGCAACTGGCCCGGCAGAATGGGCGCAAACGCCGCGATCTTCAAGTACTTCAAGCGCGACTGGCTTGAACCCGCGGTTCGGGAAATCAACGAGGTGTCGGACATCGAGCTGTCGTACGAGACCAGGACCGCGTCCACCTCGTCGAAGAAAATCGACCGCATCAGGTTTCTGCTCAAACGCAAGGACACGGCGGATGCCGTGCTGGCCAGTCTGGCGGACGCGAGCCACCTGTACAAAGTCCTCACCGACGAATTCACGCTGTCGACCAAGCAGTTCAGCGAGATTTCGGAGAACCGCGATGTATGGACCGATGAGCGCATCCAGCAAGCGGTCGAATACACGCGATTCAGGATCAAACGCGGGCAGGTCAAAAAGAGCCCTGCCGGTTACCTGATGAGAGCGCTACGCGACAACTGGAAGATGTCTGAAGCCGAACGGACGATGGTCGACGTTCAGGCCAAGCTTCTTGCCGACGAAGCGCAGGAACAGGCCGCAAAATCCGCAGCGAGGAGTTCGGTGGCGCGCAGCGTTGCGTCGCGCGAAGAAGAGGTTCGCGCACGCATGAACGAGGATTCACGTAAGGGACGTGACCACTTCAACGCAGCCGACGCGAAAACCCGCAAGGAACTGCTGCACGCCTGGATGACGTCGCGCGAAGGCAAACTGATGCTGCGCCGGATGAAGCTCGAGCCTTCGACGGTAACGGAGGACGTTATTCTTGCGAACACTGAGCTGGTCTGGTATCTGGGCCAGTTTGTGTTCGGGCGGATGAATTCGTCGCGTGTGTCGGTCTGAAGCTAGCCAGAGAGAGATGGCCGCGATCGTCTCGTGCATTCGCGGGGCAGGGCGGGCATAAACAAAAAAACACCAGCAATCGCACAACCAACCTCACCGCACGTCCCGCGACCTGGCGCAATCTAAAACGACCCCATCAGCGATCCCAGCACAATCACCACGACCAGCGCAAGCAACGCGCCGAGAATGCCGACGATCACAATGTCGCGATAGCTTTCCCGATGCGACGAACCACACACCGCCAGCAACGTCACCACCGCGCCATTGTGCGGCAGGCTATCAAGCGTACCCGACGAAATCACCGCGACCCGATGCAGCAGCGCGGGGTCGATACCGTGTTGCGCGGCCAGTTGCAGATAGGTGCTGCCGAGCGCATCGAGCGCGATGGTCAGCCCGCCGGAGGCCGAGCCGGTCAGCGCCGCCAACAGATTCGTCGCGACCGCGAGCGACACCAGCGGGCCGCCGCCCACACCGAGCACCCATTCGCGCACCAGCGCGAACGCGGGCAACGCGGCGATCACCGCACCATAACCGACCAGACTGCCGACGCTCAGCACCGGCAGCACAGACGCATTCGCGCCTGCATCGACGGAATCGCGCAACGCAGGCAGGCGACGGCGGTTCAGCAGGATAAGCGCGACGATCGCAACCGCGAGCGCCACGCATACACCCCACACGCCACCGACCGCGGACAGCGACGTCTCGCCCCAACGGACTTCCGCCAGGTAGTCGGCGTCGATGCGCGGCAGCACGATCACGTTCATCACGAAGTTCACGCACACGACGAGCACAAGCGGCGTCATCGCGACGCCAAACGAAGGCAGATCGCTGCTGATATGGCCGCGCTCGATTTCCTCCGGGTCGAAACTTTGCGACACGGTGGCGCGTTCACGCACAAGGTTCGCGTTGGCTGCGGGTTTCGATATATGCGCCGCCGCGCCGAAGCCATCGAAGCCCTCGTTCGCTGCCCGCGCGCGGGACTGTTGCAGCGACAGCCACCATAGTCCAAAGCCCACCATCACGATGCTCGCAATCACGCCCAGCCCAGGCGCGGCAAAAGGCGTCGTGCCGAAGAACGGCATCGGAATCGCATTCTGGATCGCGGGCGTGCCGGGCAGCGCGGACATCGTGAAGGTGGAGGTACCGAGCGCAATCGCCGCCGGCATCAGTCGACGCGGGATATTGGCGGCCTGGAACAGCGCGGTCGCCATCGGCGCGATCACGAAAAATGCGACGAACAGACTGACGCCCCCGTAGGTCACCAACGCGCCACCGATCACGACCGCGAGAATCGCCCGATGCGCGCCGAGCCGCTCCGTCATGAAGCTCGCGATCGCCTTCACGGAACCGCTGTCCTCCATCAGCTTGCCGAACAGCGCGCCGAGCAGGAACAGCGGAAAGAACTGCGCAAGAAAGCGCGCGGCGCTGTTCATGAAAGTCTGGGTCCAATGCGCCAGAACGGGTTCGCCGGAAATGGCGGCGGCGAGCATCGCGGCAATCGGTGCGAGCAGCAGCACGCTCCAGCCGCGATACGCAAAGCCGATCAGCAGCGCAAGACTCGCGAGCATGCCGAACAAGCCCAGGCCGACCGCGAGCGGTGACAGGATAGTGACTTCCATGATCAGACTCCGGCGAGCAGCGCGTCGAGATCGAGCGAAGACCGCACGCCGATGCAGTCGGCGTGCTCGGCGAGAAACGCTTCGGCGGAACGCCGGCCTTCATCGCGCAGCATCGTCAGAAATGCCCACTCGGCATTGAGCTTCGACGAGTAGCCGAGCTTCGTCATCGCTTCGCTGGCGATCCGGTGAATGCGCATTTGCGCCCAGTGACGTCCTTCGTCACTGCCGGGGTCCGCCGCGCGACGCAGCAGCGCGATCATCCGCAGTTCTTTCAATAGCGGTGCGTTGAACGCGACTTCATTGAGGCGGCTGATGATGTCGCGCGCGGAGCGGGGCGTTTCGTTCCGTTCGACCGGATTGACCTGAACCAGCAGCGTATCGCTCGACGTGCATTCGCGAACCAGTGGCGTCATCGTCGGATTGCCTGCGTAGCCGCCGTCCCAGTAGTCTTCGCCGTCGATCTCGACGGCCTGGAACAGTGTCGGCAAACAGCCGGACGCAAGCAACACGTCCGGCGACAGGTCGGCGTTGCGGAACACGCGCGCCTGGCCGGTGCGCACACGGGTCGCGGTGATGAAGAGCTTGATCGGCGCATCGCGCAAATGGGCGAAGTCGATCGATTCTTGCAGGATCTTTTGCAGCGGATTGACGCCGCGCGGATTCATGTCGTACGGCGAGAACATGCGCGCCGCGAGATCCATCGCGATGAACAACGGCGAATGATCGAGCGTCCAGCGGCCCATCAGCGCGTCGATCGGACTGCGCCGGAACGGACTGAAGACCGCGGCTTCGGACACGCGTCGCCAGAAGGCTTCGAGCGCGGCCCGCGCGCCGGCCGCACCGTCCAGCTGATAGCCGCTCACGAGCACGGCCGCGTTCATCGCCCCAGCCGATGTGCCGGAGATCCCTTCTATCTGCAGCCAGGACTCTTCGAGCAGACGGTCGAGGACACCCCATGTAAAGGCGCCGTGCGAACCGCCGCCTTGCAATGCGAGGTCGATGCAGGCGGGGGCGTGACGCACTGGTTGATCTTTCGAGGCAGCCAAGACAACTCCGTGGTGAGGAGTGCTCCATGTCGCGAGCTGACGCCGAATACACGGCGGACGAAGAAAACCGGTGGAGCAAGAACGACAGCAAAAATCGGCGAGCGCTGGGCGCCCGATCGATACCCGGCAAGCGGCGGACGAATGAACCGTGTTGTTAAGAACGTGTGAATATTTGAATAGATGTGCGGATTGTTTTAAAAAGCAAAACGTGAGCCCACACCATTCGTATTGAAAGTGGCGGCTGCTTAAAAGTCAAGGGTAATCGCCTGGACGCGCGCATCGCATGTCACTGGTATGCGGCGATATTTGTTAACTTGCGAGCGTATAGCAATTGTGGTTGGCGACGCGGGTCAGAACAATTGGATGTGTTCCAGCCTGGTCACGAGGTGGTCAAAAAAACCGTGTATAGATCGGCGATCGCGCGGGGAGCGGCTTACATATTCATTGAGAGATCGAGTGTTCTCGCGATGAGATGCGATATGAACAGCACACGACGTGTGAGTCGAAGGATCGCTAGGGCCGCAATGCGCCTTCAACAACGCGTGACGATCACGGCTCGCCCGCTACTCAGATCGTCCCGAACAGCGCCCGCGGACGGTCCTTGAGCGTGCCCGTCAACAAGCGCAACGCGCTGACCAACTGATCACGGCTCGTCGCGCACGCGAGATTGATCCGCACGCCGTGCTCGATCTCCGAGCGATCCACCGCAAATGCCGACGACGGCATGACCACCACGCCGCGCGCCTTGGCATTCGCCGCGAAATCGTCGGCACGCCAGGGTGGCGGCAGTTTGAGCCACACGAACATGCAGGCCGGGTCCGTCTGCAGCAGTTCGGGCGGCAGCAGCTCCCGCGCGAGGTCCTGCCGCGCACGTATTTCGGCGAGCTGCGCGTCCATGATGTGGCGCGCGGTGCCGTCTTCGATCCAGACCGACGCGATCAGCATCGACATCGGCGCAGGCATCCACGCGGTAGTGCGCACGGCTTCCGCGCACAGCGCCGAACTGTCCGGCGGACTCAACAGATAGCCGAGCCGCAGCCCGGGCGCGAGAATCTTCGAGGTCGCCGCGATATGGAACGTCAGTTCGGGACACAGGCTCGCGATTGTCGGCAGACGCTGCGAGACGAGCGGGCCATAGACATCGTCCTCGATGATCGCCACGCCGTGCCGCCGCGCAATGTCGACGAGCGCCATGCGACGTTCGATGCTCATGGTGGTGACGGTCGGGTTCTGCAGATTCGGCACCGTGAAGATCGCCTTCACGGGCCGGCGTCGGCACTCGGCTTCGACCTCGTCGGTCAGCAAGCCGTCGCGATCGCTAGGAATGCCAACGATCTCAAACTGGAACACCGGCGCAAGCGCCTTGAGGCCGTAGTAGGTCAGCTGATCGGCGAGGATCACGCCGTCGGTGCCGATCAAACTGTTGAGCACCGCATACAGGCCGTGCTGCGCGCCGCTCGTAACGACCACGTGGTCGGCCGACGGCGTGAAACCCGGTGCGGTCATCCAGCGCGCGCCGGCGGCACGCGCCCACAGCGGCCCTTGCGGCGGTTGGTACTCCTGCAACTGCGGATAACGCGGGTCGCGCGGCAAGTCCGCGAGCGTGCGGGCGAGACAGGCGAGGAATTCGCCGGTCGCCGGCCGGTTCACGGTCAGGTCGATCGCCGCATTGCTCGCCGGACGCACAGGTTCGACGCTCGGCATCGCTCCGCCCGTGACCAGCGAGCCGCGCCGCTTGCTGCCGATCACGAGGCCACGTAACTGCAATTCCTTGTACGCACGCGACACGGTCGACACGTTGATGCCCAGTTCAGTCGCCAGTTGCCGCTGCGGCGGAAGCCGGCTGCCCGGCGGATACACGCCGCTGCGGATCTCGCTCTCGATCGAACTGGACACTTCGATATACGTGGAACGCTTTGCCTGCTCCGGCGCGCCTTTGGCGATGCGGGCGGCGTCTTTGCCAGAAACCATAAGTTCACGTGTCTCCATACAAAACCAGCTTTGTCCGCAATTGTGCGGAGTTTTGCCGATTCTATACCACCGATGCGCAACTGCAAGCCTTGTAGCGCGCCATACGGGATGCCCGGCGGGCTGGCAAGGAGCGCACTCGCAGCGTGCCAGGGAAAATGCTAGGGCCACACAATGAGCGTTTTAATTGCACACAAAAAAATATTGTGTGATTCTAGGTATCAGAGTTTGTCTGGTGGCGTGGCCCGACACGGCGCTGCCGGGCAATGTCCAGCCCTATCCAGTCATCCGTCAGCAGGAGTTGTTTGATGAGCGTTCCGCAGTCCTCTACCTCCGAGCCCACGCAGAAACTCGGCGCCGCGCTGACGGCCAAACGCCAGCCGCGCCACCGGCCATCTGTCGACCCTCGGCGAACAGGCCATTGAAGGAAGCAAGTGATGCCGGACATCGCCATCATCGGAGCGGGATTCATCGGCCTCGCGAGCGCGGCGGCGCTGATGCGCGACGGTCATCATGTCACGCTGTTCGATCCGTCCGGCGTCGGTCAGGGCGCATCGTTCGGCAATGCCGGAACGTTCGCGCACTACGCGTGCATTCCGGTGAACAACCCGTCGGTGTTCAGCGATCTGCCGCGTTTCCTGCTGTCGAACGACAGCCCGTTCAGGTTGCGCTGGGGTTATCTGCCGCAGCTCGCGCCGTGGCTCGTGCGTTTCATGATGAGTTCGCTGCCGCGCCGCCATGAGGCGAGCGCCGGCGCGCTCGCCGCGTTGCTGGGACACGCGCAGGACGGCTACGCGCCGCTGCTCGCGAACGAGAAACTGGCGCGCTTCGTCCGGCCGCGCGAGTGCCTGTATCTGTATTCGAACGGAGCGTCGTTCGACGCCGCGCGTGCCGCGCTCGATCTGCGCCGCAAGCTCGGTGTCGCCTTCGACGTGCTTGCCGCCGCCGATATCCGCGCGCTGGAACCCTCGCTCGCGCCGATCTTCGAGCGAGGCGTGCTGTTTAACGACAGTTGGCATTTCTCCAATCCGCAGGATTTTTTGCAGACGCTGTACGAACAGCTTGCCGCGCAGGGGCTGAAACTGGAGCGCACGACCGTCAGCGCAGTGCGGCCCTTCGCGGATGGCGCGAGCGTGACGGCCGATGGCAACGAGCGGCGTTTCAGCCATGTGGTCGTCGCCACCGGCGCGCGCTCCGCTCAATTCGCCAGACAATGCGGCGATAGCGTGCCGCTCGATACCGAACGCGGCTATCACGTGCGTTACCCTGGCGCGCAGCAACTGATTAGCCGGCCGGTCGGCTGGGCCGAGCGCGGCTTTTACATGACGCCGATGAGCGACGGCATTCGCATCGCGGGGACGGTCGAACTGGGCGGCTTCAGCGAAACGCGCAATCGCTCGCTGATCGACCTGCTGACGTTTTCATCGAAGCGCGCATTACCCGCGCTCGATACACCCGACACCAACTGGTTAGGAGTCCGTCCGACCTTGCCAGATGGCGTTCCGGTGCTTGGCCGTTCACGCGCGAGCGAGCGCGTGATCTATGCGTTCGGGCACCAGCATCTCGGACTGACGCTGGCCGGTGTGAGCGGACGTATCGTCGCCGATCTGATCGCGCGACGCGCACCGCCGCTCGATCTCGCGCCTTATGCGGCCACGCGCTTCTAGCATCGCGCGGCGGCCGCAACGGTAGCCGGTTTTTGCAACAGGCATCTCAGGACGATCTCGACGCGTCGCGCATCGGATCGGTCGACCCACAACGCGCGACGTGACATCTCGCAAGGAGCGCATCATGAATCGCCGCTATTGGCTTTTGAGTCTGGCCGTCTGCGCCCTCGGCGCGCATATGCCGCTGTGCTGGGCCGCCGATCCGCAAATCGTCAAGATTGGTTTTGTCGGACCGTTGACCGGGCCAGTGGCGCGCGTCGGCAAAGACCTGCAATTTGGCGCGCAACTGGCGCTCGACGAGGAAAACGCCCGGCACCCGACGGTGGGTGGCAAGCCGGTCAAGTTCGTGCTCGACGTGCAGGATGATCAGGCGGACCCGCGCGTGGCGATTCAGGTCGCGCAGAAACTGGTCGACGACGGCGTGGTCGGCGTGATCGGCCACTACAACTCGGGCTGCAGCATTCCCGCGTCGACCGTCTACCATCAGGCGAATGTCGCCATGATCACGCCCGGGTCGACCAATCCGCAACTGACCAAACAGGGCTACAAGAACGTATTTCGTACGATGGGGCACGACGGCGTCGGCGGCGTGGTCGCCGGGCACTTCGTGGTCGATCAGATGAAGGCCAAACGGATCGGGATTATCGACGACCGCACGGCATTCGGTCAGGGTCTCGCGGACGCCTTCGAAAAGGGTGTGAAAGAGGCGAACGGCAATATCGTCGATCGCGAGTTCACCAATGACAAGGCCGTCGATTTCCGCGCCATTCTGACGACACTCAAGAGCAAGAACGTCGATCTGATTTTCTTCGGCGGGCTGGACGAGCAGGGCGCGATGCTGATCAAGCAGATGCGCTCGCTGGGCATGCCCGCGCAACTGTTCGGTGCGGGCGCGCTGAAGAGCAATGCGTTCCTGCAGATCGCCGGCACGGCCGGTAACGGCACGCAGGATCTGGAGCCCGGTCCGGCGCTCGACAAGCTTCCCGCCGCGCAGGATTTCGGCAAGCGCTACAAGGCGCGTTTCAATCAGGACGTTGAACTGTACGCGCCGTTCGCCTATGACGCCGCGCTCGCGATGATCAAGGCGATTCACGACGCCGATTCGCTCGATCGCGCGAAGATCGTCGACAGTCTGGGGAAAGTCTCCGTCAATGGCGTGACCGGCAAGATTACGTTCGATCCGTACGGCGATCTGATCAAGCCGCCTTACACGCTGTTTCAGGTCCAGCAGGGACAATGGAAGAGCGTGATGACGGTGGGCGGCGCCTGATGGCGTCCGCCGATCGCGATGCGATCAAACGTGTGACATCCGGCGCGACGAGTCGACGAGCCGCTTCGAATAGGGATGGGCGAGCCCTGCCGTCGCCAGATCGCTCGCGCCGCGTGTCTCGACGATCTCGCCTTGGAGCCTCACCGCAACACGATCGCGGAGGTGAACGACGACGCCGAGATCATGCGTGACCATCAGGGAGGTCAGGCCTTCCTTTTGACGCAAGTCTGAACGCAGATTCAGAATCTCCGCCTGAACGGAAACGTTCAGCGCGGAGGTTGGCTCGTCGAGCAGCAGCACGCGCGGCGGATGCAGCGAGCCGAACGGATCCTGAAAGACCATCTGCACCAGCCGGCTTCGCGCGCGATCGATCTCGCGCCCCACCTGCGCGCCGGCCAGCGCAATCTCGCCAGTCCAGTCCTGATAGAGACCGGCCACACAACGCAGAATCGCGCTCTTCCCGCATCCCGATTCACCAACCAGCCCGAGCACCTCGCCGGTCGCATATCGACCACATGGTCTATTCAGACGCAGCGAGCAGATCGGTATCCTCGAACCGCAGGTCCGGTTGCCGCGCGATATTCTGATTACCTCGTTCGTTAAGAGCGGTAGCAATACAATATCTGAAGCTTTCGATTTGCTATCTATTTGAATTGCTAAGTACCACTAATGATTAGGCGAGAGCGCGTAATTATTGGTATTAATAATATAAAAAAGACGCGTCGCTAAAATGATACAGATCTCTGAATAGTTATAGATGTGTCTTTTGCACGCGCTCATGAGGCGGACCTTTTCCGTCCTGCGTCTTTTCGAAAACTGTCGGACGCATCGCGCGGAGGATCCTTGAAATTATCACTTATCGTCCTAACGGCCGCGACGTTACATTGGTGAAACGTTTATAATTCGTCTGCCCATAGATCTCCGTAACTAGTACCGGACACTCGGCAACGCGCCGTTGATCCAGTAATAGTTGCATTGGCTAGCGTTGCGTGGCGCAGGGCACCACCTGTCAGTTTCTTCGCCGGAGTTGGACTACGGATACCGGATGCGTGGCCCAGTTCGGTTCTGGTTTCGACTCAGGTTGCCGGGTCACGTGTTTCGAAGGTCAATAGTGAAAGAAAGGGATTCGGCTCTTTTGCCGGGTGCCTGGGTTTCATGCCATATGCGCTGCCGGACTGTCGGCGCTCGCCTTATCTGGCGTCATGAGTAACGTCGTCGGTTGCCGTACCCTTCTGCCGTATTTTCCGGGCATTTGCCTGGCGGGTCGGCTGATACTGGCTGAGAAGTCGGTCGAGTCTATTTTTGTGTAGCGGGCACATGCGGTCAGGTGCCGCCACACGCTGGGCTCACACATCTGAGCGTTGAGTCACTGATAGCGTTTGTCGAATCCACGTTACTCAAGTGAATATTAAGGAATACGTAATAAAGCGAGTTGACTTACGCCGTTCGAAATGTTGGATGCGCGAATGTCTGACGGCGTTCAGCGCACGGGCGGATGTCTGAGGCATCTGCTCCTGAGCGACGGCACATCCACGCTTGAGCTTCATCTGCGACGGACGTAATCGGCGCGTTCTCAGGTTGACCTCTCACCTGTATTCGATAACACCAAAGCGGGACGACTTTGATCGATCTTGCTGACTTCTCGGGGAAAACCTGCTTCTAGCGACATATACGGACAATGATGAGATATTTGAAACTACTTGGGGTCGCCTCGGCCACCGTCTTCGCATCGATTGGCGCGGAAAGCGCGTATGCGCAGGCAAGCACGATCACGGTTTCAGGTCAACAGTACAAGTTGTGCGGACAGGAGAATGGCAATTGTTCATTCCTCGGGACAGGCTCGGTGGTATTCGGAGCCGTACCGCCTACCGCGCCGTCGGTGATGTTGAGCGCTCCGCGTACTTTTAGTAATGGCGTCGGTTGTTATGTTGGCGCGGTT
>NZ_CADIKK010000015.1 GCF_902859915.1 Paraburkholderia ultramafica | reverse complement strand
CAGGTGCGGTGAATTGCACTGTCATCGTCGCACCCGGAAAGGAATGTCCGCCGCGCCGGCCATGACGGGGACGTCGGCCAACCGCCATACCGCGTCAGCGGTTTTGTTCAATTGTTTTTAACACAAACGCCCACATACGCCACAAAAGCGATTATTAGTAGTTTCGTATGCGGATTTGTCCAGCAAGCCCGCTTCATCGGCATTCGGCTAGCGGCGCGCAACGCGATGACCGGGTTCCATGGCGAACGCGGATGCGTTGCGCCGTCACCGGTTGATCAGAGACGAGGGAAATGCGCCCGCATTGCGTGGCTTTGTGCCAGGACCTCCCAGGAAGGTTGAACATGCCCTCCCGAACAGAAGATCTGCCAAGCGTCGTGCGGCGGATGAACGCCGGCCGAATGTTGATGGAAGGCGCATCGGTCACCGCAGTGGCTGACGCATTGCACCTATCCACCGACACCGTCAGGAAATACCGCTCGATCATCGCGGAAGGCGGGCTCGAAGCGCTGCAGAAGATGAGTGTCGGCGGCCGTGCCTCCGTGCTCGACAGCGCCGCGATGGAGTGGATCGCAGCCGCGCTCCGCGGCTCTGCTTGCGACCACGGTTTTCCGACCGATGCGTGGACCAACGCACGGCTTCGCGAACTGATCAAAGTCCGCTTCGGCGTGAGCTATTCGCGCGTGTACGCGTGGCAGCTCGCGACTAATCTTGGACTGGGACACCGGTTGTCGAAGTCGAGCAGGTGAATCTCTATGTCCGTTTCAGCAGCGCCGTATCCACCGGCAACGCACGAATCCGCCGGCCGGTCGCATTGAAGATCGCGTTGCAGATAGCCGCTGACGTCGGCGGCACACCCGGCTCGCCAACACCCCCAGGCGGCGCATTGCTCGGCACGATATACACGTGTGTCTGGGGAACGGAATCGATACGGGCAACCCGGTAGTCGGTGAAGTTCGACTGTTCCGCCGCCCCGTTCACGAACGTGAGTTCACTATATAGCGTGTTGCCAAGCGCCATGACCACCGCGCCCTCGAACTGCGCGATAACCCGATCGGGATTGACGATGCGCCCGCAGTCGACGGCCAGATCGACGCGTGTCACACGCACCGAACCGTCGGCGGCCACCTGCACTTGCGCGACCGCGGCCACATAACTCAGGAAGCTGCGATGTACCGCAATCCCGCGCCCATGTCGCGCCGGCAATGCAGTCGACCATCCGGAGCGCGCGGCGACTGCGCGGACCACCGCCGCATAGCGGGCGGTGTCGATCGGATACTCGTCGATCGACGCGCCGTAGTTCGGGTAATCGACTCCCAGCGCATGTAAATCGACATGGCGCGGACTGCCGAGCATCGCCAGCAGATGCTGCACCGGATCCTGCCGCGCCGCGGCGGCAAGCTCATCGACAAACGAGCCCACGGCGAAGCCGTGAGGAATGTTGTACACCGATCGATACCAGCCGATGCGCGTGTGAGCCGATGCTGGACCGTTCTCGCACCGCACGTTGGCGACGTCATAGGGCATGTCGGTCACGCCCTGCCCCAGTTCGCCCGCTGCGCCATAGCGGACATCCGCTTTAAAAGTCGACGTGATCGACGGAAACACGGTCCGGTGCAACCACGCGACCGTCCTGCCTTGCGCATCGAGGCCGCCCTCCATGTGCTGGGCAGACACGGCATGGTAGTAGTCGTTGCGCACATCGTCTTCACGCGTCCAGGTGAGCTTCACGGGCGCGCCGACTTCGCGCGACAGGAACGCCGCCTCGGCCACGTAGTCAGGCTTGGATTTGCGGCCGAAACCGCCGCCCAGTAACGTGACATTGATCGTCACGGCCTGCTCCTGCAAGCCGAGCACCTGTGCGACGGTCGTGCGGGCCTGCTGAGGATTCTGGGTCGCGGTCCACACTTGAACCGCACCATTCGCATAGGACGCGGTCGCCGCCAGCGGTTCCATCGCTGCGTGCGCCAGATGCGGCACGTAGTAATCCGCCGAGACATGGTGTGCGGCGCCCTTTAGCGCAGCCTCCGTGTCGCCATTGTTCCGGACGGGTTTGCCCGGCTGCCGCGCGGTGTCCTCGAGCGTCTTGCGATAAGCCTGACTGTCATACGAGGCATTCGGCCCGAGATCCCATGCGAGCTTCAGTTTCCGCCGCCCCTGCAGCGCGGCCCACGTATTCGTCGCCACCACCGCGATGCCACCCACCGGCTTGAATCCGGCCGGCAGAGGTGCAGCGGGAATTCGAACGACGTGCAGCACGCCGGGCACCTTCATCGTTTCTGTCGAATCGACGCTCCTGAGCGTCGCGCCATACACGGCCGAACGCTCGATCGACGCATAGGTCATACGGGGCAACACGACATCGATGCCGTACGTCGCGCGGCCGTGAACGATGTCGTCGAGGTCGACGATCGGCAGGGACTTGCCGATATAACGCCACGTATCCTTGTCCTTCAGATGCAGCGTGTCGCGGCCAGGCACCGGCTGCAGCGCCGCCGCCGCTGCGAGCGCGCCGTAGGCCAGGCGCCGGCCGCTGGGCGCATGCAGCACATGACCCGGCTCGGTATGGCATGTCGCCGGTGCCACGCGCCATTGCGCGGCGGCCGCGGCTACCAGCATCTGTCGGGCGCTGCCGCCTGCTTCGCGCAACGGCTGGAAGAACTGGCGGATGCTGCGCGAGCCATCGGTATTCTGGTCGCCATACTTCGCATCGCCTTGCGCCTGCATGACCTTGACGGAGTTCCAGTCGGCGTCGAGCTCGTCGGCAAGAATCATCGCGAGGCTGGTGCGGATACCGGTCCCCATCTCCGAACGATGCACGACCAGAATGATCTCGCCGGACGGCGCGACCGACACATACACGTTCGGCGCGAAACCTCCTTGCGCACCATTCGCGGATGACAGCACGCTCGCCGCGAGGGCCGGTCCGGCGCCGCCGATGTGCAGGCCCAGCACGACCCCACCCGCGAAAGTCCCTTTCAACACCCTGCGCCGGCTCAGATTGACGATCTCGCTCATCACGCCTCCGACGCCGCTGCCTTGATGGCGGCCTTGATGCGTTGATAGGTGCCGCAGCGGCAAACATTGCCGGACATCGCTTCGACGATCTGCTCGTCACTCGGCTTCGGCGTCTGCTTGAGCAGCGACGCGGCCTGCATGATCTGTCCCGGCTGGCAGTAACCGCACTGCGGCACATTGGCCGCTTTCCACGCACGCTGCACCGGATGTTCGCCACCCTGGCCAAGTCCCTCGATGGTCGTCACGGGCTTGCCCTGAACATCCGCCAGTGCAGTGACGCACGAGCGCACAGCGACACCGTCCAGATGGACAGTGCATGCGCCGCACGCACCGACCCCGCAACCGAACTTGGTGCCGTGCAGCCCCAACAGGTCACGGACTGCCCACAGCAGCGGCATGTTCGCATCCGCATCGACGTTGTGGTGAACGCCGTTCACGATCAGTTCCATCAGCGGATTCCTTGTAGTCGACGCGAACGGGGCGAGGTCGTCATGCGTCGTATCGCCTCACCCGCATACGCTGATCAGGCTCTCGCCTGATAGGCGTTGCACCATCCCGCACCGCTCACCTGCTTCGCACCGAATAGCGCACAGAGCGCGTTCGCGTCGGTTGGCTTGCCCTGGTAGAACTGGCAATTCGCGCAGCGCTGGTTGCCGCTATAGCGGGGATATTTCGCGTGATCGACGCGCGATGCGTCGGTCCGGTAGCCGAGTGCCTGCGCGGCAGGATCGCTTTCCTGAAGCTGCGCGGGCGCCGCCCGTGCAGTCCCTGCGGCCATCGCAAGCGCCGTGGCGCCGACGGTATACATAATGAAGGTTCGTCGATTGGTTCGCATCGTCAATGAACTCCTTTTCACGCCGCCAGCAGGCGTTGCGGCGGTGCCATAAACTCCGGACCCACGGGGTCCTTGACGAACTGCGCGACGATCGCGTCGATTTGCGCGAAGGCCTTGTCGTCAAGGCGCCAGCCGAAGGCGGCTTCGAGTCCATCCAGTTGCGACGGACGGCGTGCGCCCCACAGCGCGATCGTCCGGCCGCGGTCCAACACCCAGCGCACGGCAAGCGCGAGCACCGACTTGTCGAAGTTATCCCGCGCGAACACGTCCAGTGCTTTCACTGCCGCGACATACTGCTCGCGACGCGGCGCGCGGAACTTCGGGTCATGCTGACGCAGATCGTCGCCTTCGAAGCTTGTCGCCACCCCGATGCGTCCCGCGAGCAGTCCGCGGCACAGCGCGCCATAGGCGAGTGCAACCAGCCCATGCTGTTTCACATAGGGCAGCACATCGCGGTCGATGTCGCGCTCAAACAGGTTGTAAGGCGGCTGCGTGGTGGACAGCGGCGCCACCCGCCGGAACGCATCCATTTGCGCGGGCGAGAAATTGCTGACGCCCAGCGCGCGCACCTTGCCTTCCTTGCGCAGGTCATTCAGCACCGCGGCGGTCTCCTCGATCGGCACGAGCGGGTCGGGCCAGTGGACTTGATACAAGTCGATGTAATCTGTCCGCAAGCGCCGAAGCGTATCCTCCACTTCGTGACGGATGCGCGCCGGCGACGAATTGCGAAACACCTTGCCGTCCTGCCATTCGAGAGCGACCTTGGTCGCGATGACTGCCTTGTGGCGATATCCATCAGCCAGCGCCTTGCCGACGATTTCTTCCGACGCGCCGAACCCGTACGCCGGCGCCGTGTCGATCAGATTCACGCCGCTGTCGAGCGCCCGGCGGATCACCGCAATCGAGTCCTTCTCATCGGTGCCGCCCCACATCCAACCGCCGATCGCCCAGGTGCCCAGGCCAATGCGCGATACCGGTGTCGCTAAACCTTCAACTTCGATTGTTTCAATAGTCATGCGATGCTCTCTGGTTGAAGCGCCGCATCCGTGTCGAATGCGGTCCGAGAAAATGCGACGTGCCCAATGGACGGGCAGACGAATCGATTATTTCAGCCACATTCGACGATCACAAGAAGGCACCCCACGGTTTCATACTTTCCCCATGGAAACAAATTGCTACGACGGCCTTAACGCCGACGAGAACCCGCAGAAAAAAACCGATGACCTCGCGCGCAACATCATCGAGCAGATCGCCGACAAGTGGACGATCCTCATCATCGACGCGCTAGGCACGCACGGCGAGATGCGTTTCTCGCGGCTACGCGACGCCGTGAGCGGCGTCAGTCAGAAGATGCTCACGAAGACCTTGCGGCAACTCGAGCGCGACGGTCTCGTATCGCGCTACGTGCATCCGGTGATACCGCCGCGTGTCGACTATCAGCTGACGCCGCTGGGGCGCAGCCTGCTCGACAAGATCTGCGGGATCTGGGACTGGGTCGAAGCCCATATGACCGAAATGGAACTGGCGCGACGGCGGTTCGATCGCGGCGAACCGCGCACGGATCGCCCTCTTGCGCGTGGTGAGCCTGCCGCATAGCGCGACGGCGGCGATAGTTCGGACCCCGGACGATGTGTCGCTGCGTGGCGCGCCAGATGACGGAACCGTAATCCGGTGGTCAGAGTCGGGACAGGTCAAAACACCAGAATAGATCACGTGGACATATCCACGCTTTTTTGAAATGTTCTGGAGAGACACCATGAATTTGCCGACCTCGATTGCAGTCACCGCGCTTGGCCTCGTTTTTGGCGCCAATGCTTTCGCGCAATCCACCACGCCCGAGCTCACGCGCGCCGAGGTACGCGCGCAACTGGTGCAGGCAGAGGCCGACGGACTCGTGCCCACGCGCAACAACGACTATCCGCCTTCGGCTGTGACCATCGCCCGGAACAAGGAGATTTACGCGATCCGGCACAAGAACGGTTCCAGCGATGCGATGGCGTCCGCCGCGAATCCGGCCGGCTCGGGCGGAACGTCGGAATGACGCGTACAAAAACGGCCGCGCTCGCGCGCACGAACGGATTTACGTGCGCGCGGGACGGCGCCTGTCTGATACGCACCCAGCACGCGTAACGGCGTTAGAACTTATGCCGGATCGCGACGCGCGTGATCATCTGATTTGCCGTCGACGACGGCGCATCCGCATCCGTTATGAACGCCGTGTTGAACGGCGAAGCAACAGCGCTTGCGCCCGCAACGCGCTGATACATGCGCTGCACGTACACATCCGTACGCGGCGGCAGGTTGTAGTCCACCATCAGGCCAACCGCTTCATGAGTGCTGGTTCCTGAAGCGAGCCCGGCACGCCGTTCTTGCCCTTGTCTTCAGCTGCATATCGGCAGCGTCAGTCAGAAGATCACCGCATGAACGAAGCTCAGCGCCCGGTAACGGACAGATACGCGGCCACCTGCTCGATCTGGGTGTCGTCAAGCGTCGCTGCGATTGCCGTCATCGTTCCTGGCTTCGCGGGAGCGGCTTTTGCACGCGCCTGGAATTCGTGCAAACGGGCCACGGTAAAAGCAGCCGGCTCACCCGCGATACTCGGGAAACGCGCGCCATTGCCTTTGCCACCAGCGGCATGGCAACTGAAACACGCCTGAACGCTGGTGCCCACCCCTGTTTCTGCGAGTTGCTTGCCCGCCATGACGAGTTCCGGCGATGGCGGTTGTGAAGCTTTGACAAGCGGCGGATGCTGATTTGAGAAGAACGCGGCGAGCGCGTGCATGTCGCTATCCGACAGATTCTGCGCGACCGCCTGCATAGGAGCGCTCGCACGGGTGCCAGCCTTGAACATCGAGAGCGCGTGTGCGAGGTAATCCGGATTGTTCCCTGCCAGGCGCGGCGCACCCGTTTCACTCCCTGCACCCAGCGCACCATGACACGCGACGCACGTCGTAATGGACGGCGCCTTCGCAGAGGCGCTCGCGTCCGCGATCGCACCATTGCTCTGCGCAAAGCACGTACTCCCGAACGCACCGAGTGACGCGATCAGACCCACGCGTGCTGCGCGCGAAATGAGATGTCGAAGATACGAGTCCGCCTTCACGCGCTGCGCACCCTTTGCGCGAGACCTGTCGTACGAACTGCGAGAATCGAATCGCTTGATGATCTGAAGCATCTGGCTTTCCACCTGAGACCGATGAGAATTGCCCAGTCTGTCGATAAGCAATTCCCAGGTGAATTTGATTCTTTCGATGAAGCTCATTGGCAACGGCTATCAATTCTCACGGATTGGCCATGCATAAGGGCTTGCTCCTTCTCGATGGCAATCGATGGAGAGATTGGATAACGAATTTGTAATCGGACGGCAACGTCGTAGTTATCCGGCAGCACTTCTTCTCAAAGTTAATTCGTTCGTTAGCCAGGCAATCACGTGCCGTTAACGAGCGCGCCGCCGCAACGGGTACGGCGACCTCGCTGGCGTGGCCCTGGTAGTCGCATGGGTTGGCCGAGCGGAAGACAAGGTACAGGCCCGTTCAGGCCGTTGACGGTCCCCTCCGCTTACGCGGCGCTCGCGTGAACTGTCGATCCATTTGCATCCGGGTTCGATCCGTGCTCGCCGCGCCCGGGCTGTTCGGTGCCAACGCGCGGCAACCAGGGCTGGTGCAACGTCGACGCCTGCAGGAGGTCCAGAAAACGCGTAGCGCGCAGTGAGCGTCCATGCTGCGAGATCATGGACTTAGGTAGTTAGCACAGCTATCAGAATAGGTCAGTCCAGCGATGAACGACGTCGCGACGCGCGATCACCCCCTGCCCGGCGCCCGCCCCGTCGTGCCACGCACGATCAGGTCGGTAGGCACGATATTCTGCGAACTGACCGGCCGTCCTTCTATATGCGCGAGCAGGTATTCAGCGCTGCGCGTGCCGATTTCATCCGCGGGCAGGCGCATGGTGGTGAGCGGCGGCGTGGTGAAGCTGGAGAACTCGATGTCGTTGATACCGGCAATCGACAATTCGCCCGGGACGTCGATGCCCGCTTCGTGCGCTTCGGCAAGCGCTCCCACGGCAAGCAGGTCGGTGCCGCAAATGACAGCGGTCGGCCGGACCGGCCCCTGCATCAGCGCACGCATGGCCATCTGCCCTTCGATGATCTTGTGCGGCATCTCGATCAGATGCTCGTGACGCAGCTCGAGCCCGCGCGTCTGCAAAGCCGTGCGCACGCCCATGATGCGATCGGCTGCGCGGTCGCTGTGCTGGGTCATCTGCGTGATCATGCCGAAGTGCACGTGCCCGAGATCGAGCAGATACTCCGCGATCCGCCGCCCCACCGCGACATTGTCGAAGCCAACGTACGGATGATGCTGATCGACGGTCCAGCCGTTGACGAGCGGTATCCGCTCCTTCGCGAGCAGTTCGTACAGCGCGGGCGAATGACTGCGGCCGACCAGCATCAGTCCGGCAATGCCATCGGCGATCAACGCGCGGACCTGTTTGAGTTCGTCCTCCTGGTCGTAATACGAACACGCCAGAAGCAGCGTATAACCCGCTTCGCCGATGCGTTTTTGAAGCGCGAATACGCCCAGCGCAAAGTTCTGGTTTTCGAGCGAGGGAATCACCGCGCCGATAATCTTCGAGCGCTGCGAGGCGAGCGCCCGGGCGGCCGCGTGCGGTGTGTAGCCAAGATTCTGCGCGATCTCGCGCACCCGGTCCTGCAATGCCGGCGCGACCGTGCCGTTGCCGTTAAGGACACGCGATACGGTCGCCGTGGATACCCCGGCCGCCCGCGCGACGTCCATGACGGAAATCGCATTGGACTTTCGGCGCGGCGCCCGCTTCTTTAGTTCTGTGTTCAACGTCCACCTGCTTCTCGTCGTAGGGTCATGAAGGATGCCAATTGATGACCGCATACTATAACGCGACGCACACCTTGCGGCGATGGACCCGTCACGCCTAGTCGATCCGCTGCGGATCGCCGTCGAACTCGACGAGACAGCCAAAACCGCCATGAAAAAGCGCCTCGCGCGCATCTTCCACCTTGCCGGTAGCGGCGATCTCCGCCGCGTGCAGTTCGGCATCGTCTTGCGGCTCGAAGCCGAGAAAACGCACGTTGGCATTGTCCCAGCGATTGCGCGCGTTAGCGGAGACGCCGTACACAACCACGAAGTGAAAGTCCGGATAGTCGATACAGCGGCGCGCCACCTGCACCATGTCGCGGTGGCTGATCCAGGTGAAGAGGTGGCGCGGCGCGGTGGGCTGGTCATCCGGGCGGAACGAGCCGATCCGGATACATGCGACCGACATGCCATGCTTGTCGGCGTACATCCGGCCCAGCGCCTCGCCGAACACCTTCGAGATGCCATAGCGGCTATCCGGGCGCGGCTCGACGGCGTTATCGATCATCCGGTCGCGGCGATGAAAACCCACGGCATGGTTCGAGCTCGCGAACACCACGCGTTTGACGCCCGCGCGACGCGCCGCTTCAAACACGTTGTAGCAGCCTTCGATATTCATGTCGCGGATGCGCTCCCAGGGCGCCTCGTCCGGAATGCCGGCCAGGTGCACGACGACGTCCACGCCCTCCATGATCGGCAGGAGTTCCTCCAGCCGCGTGATGTCCGCGCTCACGATTTCCTCGCCCGCCTGCGCGTCGGCTTGCGGCGCGATGTCCGCGAGGCGCAGCGCATAGTGGCCCTGGAAGCCGGCGCGCAGTACGCGGCCGATGTGACCGGCCGCGCCGGTAATCAGTACTCGAGTCATTGAACCTCTCCGTGTCATACGGTAAAAGCCGTTTAATCCGTTTCGCCCTTCTGGGCGGCGTAGCCAGCCGAGCGGCGGTGTTGCGCTTCAAGATAGGCGTCGCGCGACGGCACCAGATGCTCCCGGCACAGCCTGATCAGGGAATCTCGGTCACCGGTGCGCAGTGCCTCGATCATCTGGTGGTGTTCCGCCCGCGCCTTCTCAAGGTACTGCGGAAACACGATCGATACCGAACGGATCGCATGCGTCCTGCGCTCGTACTCGCGAATCGCCTCGGTCAGCACCTGACTTTCCGACAACGCAAAAAACGCATGGTGGAACGCCATGTTCGCGCGGAACACGCGCCGCAAATCGCCGGCGCTGGCCGCTTCGTCGTGCTCCACCTGGATGGCCGCCAACGCATCGAGCGCCGCGGGGCTGACCGGAAACACGATGCGCCTGGCTGCATCGGCTTCAAGCAACTCGCGCAGCGCATAGAGCTCCGTGACCTCGCGCGGCGTGTACGACTTGACCAGTGCGCCGACATTCTTGCGGCGCTCGACCAGCCCGCGCCGCTCCACTTCCGCCAGCACCAGCCGCGCAACGTGGCGCTTCAGGTTGAAGCGCTCGCACAAATCGTCTTCCACGAGCCGTTCTCGCGGATGCAGCACGCCAAGGACGATCTGCTCCTCGAGTTCGTCCGCGACGCTGCGCAAGGTCTCCTCGACATGACGGTCGCGCTCGACCGTCCTGGCGGCGGGTGCATCGGAGCGTTTGGGCTTGGCAGCGTTGGTCATGAAAGGGTCCGCAAATTGATCCAAGCCGCGAGCCTATACGAAAAAAGGGGGCCGTTAAACCTGGTTGCCATCGCCGGGAACGGTCGCGGTGATGCGGGTGGCTTGCAGGAAGTCGAAGTCGCAGCCCTCGTCCGCCTGGGTGATCGTGGTCAGGAACAGCTTGCGATAACCGCGCTCCCCGGGATCGGCCTCACGCGCCGGCAAGGCGGCGAGACGCGCGGCAATTTCCTCGTCGCTGAGGGCCAGCTCGATCGAGCGTTGCGCCACGCTCAGGCGAATCCGGTCGCCGGTCTGCACGATCGCCAGCGGACCGCCGATCGCCGCTTCCGGCGTGACGTGCAGCACCACCGTACCGGACGCCGTACCGCTCATGCGGCCATCCGAAATGCGCACCATATCCTTGACACCCAGCCGGCCGAGCTTGCGCGGAATGGGAATGTAGCCCGCTTCCGGCATCCCCGGCGCGCCCACCGGCCCGATCCGCTTGAGCACGAGCACGTCGTGCGCCTGAACGTCCAGATCGGGATCGTCGATCCGGCGTGCCAGATCTTCCGCATCCTCGAAGACGACGGCGCGGCCTTCGTGCTCCATCAGATTGGCGCTGGCAGCCGACTGCTTGATGATCGCGCCGCCCGGCGCGAGATTGCCGCGCAACACGGCGATACCGCCTTGCGGGAAAATCGGGCGCTCGAACGGACGCACCACGTCTTGCGGGAAGCTGGCGGGCGCGGCGTCGAGTTCTTCGCCGAGCGTACGGCCGGTCACGGTGAGCGCATCGAGATGCAGCAGGCTCCTGATCTCGCGCATGACGGTCGTCAAACCGCCGGCGCGATGCAGGTCTTCCATGTAGTGCTGACCCGACGGCTTCAGATCGACCAGCACCGGCGTCTCGCGCGCCATCCGGTCGAGCTGCGCAAGGTCGATGCGAATCCCAAGCCGGCCCGCAATGGCCGTGAGGTGAATGATGCCGTTGGTCGAGCCGCCAATCGCGAGCAGCACCCGCAAAGCGTTTTCGATCGCCTTGGGCGTCAGGATTGCCGCCGGGCTCAGATCCCGCCCGATCATCGCCACCGCCTGCGCGCCGGTGCGCTCCGCAATGCGGATGCGATCGGCGGTCACCGCAGGCGCGGACGCACCGCCCGGCAGCATGATGCCCAGGGCCTCCGCGATGCAGGCCATCGTGCTGGCCGTTCCCATCACCGAACAGGTTCCGACCGTTGCGACGAGCTGGTTGTTGACCGCTTCGATCTCGGCCGCGTCGATCTGGTCGCCGCGAAAGCTCGCCCAGAAGCGGCGGCAGTCCGTGCATGCCCCCACCCGTTCGCCCCGATGCGAGCCCGTGAGCATGGCGCCCGTCACCAGTTGAATCGCGGGAACACCCGCCGCCGCCGCACCCATCAACTGGGCCGGGACGGTTTTGTCGCAGCCGCCGATCAGCACCACCGCATCCATCGGCTGGGCGCGGATCATCTCCTCCGTGTCCATCGACATCAAATTGCGCAGGTACATGCTGGTCGGATGCGAAAAGCTCTCGGCGATCGAGATCGTCGGGAATTCGACCGGCAGCCCGCCAGCCAGCATCACGCCGCGCTTGACCGCCTCGATCAATTGCGGCGCGTTGCCGTGGCACGGGTTGTAGGCACTGCCCGTGTTCGCGATCGCCACGATTGGACGCGACAACGCGTCGTCGGTATAGCCCGCGCCCTTGATGAACGCCTTGCGCAGAAACAGCGAAAAACCCTCATCCCCGTAGTTCGTCAGGCCCTGGCGCAAGCCGCTTTTCTTCTCGCTCATTGTCGCTCCTAGATTTCCGATGAGATTATCAATAATCTTGACGATGATCTTAACGATATTTATAGTGCTTCCGCAAGCGGTTCTTTTTCGTGGTGTTCGATGCCGCGTAGCCAATCTCTCCAACAGCATTCCCCCGAGGTCTTCATGAAGCATGTCGTGGCTTATCGTTCGTTGCCTCCTGCTGTGCTGGGGCTTCTTCGTGAGCACTGCTCCGTCGAACTGGTCGACGTTTCATCCGGCAACCTCGCGCCGTTCATGCACGCCTTGGGCACGGCGCACGGGATGGTCGGCAACAACCTCAGGATCACGCGCGAGATCCTCGATGCGGCGCCCTTGCTTCAGGTCGCGTCCACCATCTCGGCCGGCTTCGATGCCTTCGATGTGCCGGAGCTCTCGCGCCGCGGCATCGTTCTCACGAATACGCCGGAAGAAGTCACCGAAACCACCGCCGACCTCGTCTTCAGCCTGATCCTCGCGACCGCCCGGCGCATTGCCGAACTCGCCGACTGGACGCGGCGCGGCCAGTGGACGCGAACGGTGGGCGAGGCGCAATTCGGTGTCGACGTGCATCACAAAACGCTGGGGATCGTCGGGCTCGGGCGCATCGGCAGCGCGGTCGCGAAGCGCGCCGCCCTGGGCTTCGGCATGGACGTGCTCTATTCCAACCGCTCCCGCAACCCGGAAGCCGAGCAGCGCTACGGCGCGCAATGGCGCCCGCTGCCCGAACTGCTCGCGACCGCGGATTTCGTCTGCGTGCTCGTGCCGCTCTCGCCCGCCACCGAGCGCCTGATCGGCAGCGCCGAGCTCGGGGCCATGAAACCGTCAGCCATCCTCATCAACTGTGCTCGCGGCCAGGTCGTCGACGAAGCCGCCCTCATCGCGCATCTGCGGGAGGGCCGCATTCTCGGCGCCGGTCTCGATGTGTTCGAACGCGAGCCCTTGTCGCCGGACTCGCCGTTGCTCCAGTTACCCAACGTGGTCGCGGTGCCGCATATCGGCTCCGCCACGCGACAGACGCGCGAAAACATGGCCATGCGCGCAGTGCGCAATCTCGTCGATGCACTCGACGGCAAGCTCTCGTCGACCTGTGTCAATCCCGAAGCGCTACAGGCCCGCTCATCTGCGCGACAGAGCGCGGGCTGAATGGCGCGAAACCTCCTCACTTCCACCCAAAGGAACACGCGATGACCTCAGTCAACCGGCCCCGCGGCGTCTACTCGCCCGTCGTCACGCCGTTCACACAAGACCTTCTTCCGGATCACGACCGCTATATCCGTCATTGCCGGTGGCTTATCGAACAGGACGTCGGACTCGCTGTGTTCGGCACCAACTCGGAGGCGAATTCGCTCGCGGCAGGCGAGAAAATGAAGTTGCTCGACACGCTGGTTGGCGCGGAGATTCCGGTCGATCGCCTGATGCCGGGCACAGGCTGCTCGGCACTCACCGACACGGTCGAACTGACACGCCATGCGCTGTCGCTGGGCGTGAACAATGTGCTGATGTTGCCGCCGTTCTACTACAAAGTCGTCACTGACGAAGGCCTGTTCCGCAGTTTTGCGCAGATCATCGAGCGCGTGGGCTCCGCCGCGCTGCGCATTTATCTGTATCACATCCCACCCGTGTCCCAGGTGCCGCTGAGCCTCGCGCTGATCGAGCGGCTGCTGGCCGCTTTCCCTGGCGTGATCGCCGGCGTGAAGGACAGTTCGGGCGACTGGCGCAACACCCAGGCGATGCTCGAGCGCTTCCAGCCGCAAGGCTTCGATGTGTTCGCCGGCAGCGAAACTTTTCTGCTGGCCACCCTGCGTGCGGGCGGCGTCGGCTGCATCACGGCGACCGGAAACGTCAATCCGGCGGCGATCGTCGAGTTGTATCGTCACTGGCAATCGGCCGATGCCGACAGCCGTCAGGCAGCACTCGATGCCACGCGTGCGGTGTTCGCCAGGTTCCCGATGATCCCTGCGCTCAAAGCCGCGATCGGCGTGTATTCGAACGATGCCGGCTGGGGCGTCGTGCGGCCTCCTCTCGTCGATCTGACGCCGGCGCAATGCGATGCGCTTGCCGCCGCACTTCGCGAGACCGGCTTCTCGATGCCGGGCATCGAAGTCACCGCCTGATGTCGTTAAAGAAGTACCCGCCGGCTGCATGCGCAACCGGCGGACCTGGCTAACCGTAGCTGCTTGCATTGAACGCTACGCGAGGCGATCGCACTCTATCGGCGATCCAGACTGATCTCGTCGTTTCGCCGGTCGTCCAGCTGAGTGGTACGGGCCGACGCGTGGTTCACCATCGCCGCGGCGTGCTCGAGCGTGCCGCCGTTCTTCAGGTCACCGCTTTCAAAGCACACGGTTGACACAAATCATCGATAAATTGAGGATAAATTCTCCCCCCCCGCGCAAAGAGGTACCCCGTGCTTCGTCAAACTATCCGTAGAACTCTGTTCTCATCGGCTGCGTCGCTGCTGCTTTTCTCCTCCGTCGTTCACGCCGATGATGGTGATCGGGACAACCATCGCGAAGATACGCGAACGCCGATCAAGCACGTCGTGGTCATCATTCCCGAGAACAGAACTTTCGATAATCTCTTCGGGACTTATCCGCACGCGGCGAATATTCCCGGCGAGCAGAGCTGGGTTGGTGTGCCCGCGCCGAAATTCGTGGCGCGCCCCGGCACGCCGGCCGCCAACGTCCTGACGCCGGACTTGCTGCGGAGCAATCCGAATTGGAGCTTGTCCGGACGCCCCGCCAACCCCACGCGGCTTCGCCCCGCCGACGCCTACACCTGCGATATGGCCCACAACTACGAGCCCGAGCAGCAGGCGTACGATGGCGGGGCTGTGGATCGCTTCCCGCAGACGGCCACCGGCAAGGGCCCGGGCTGCGCCGTGGACGGCTCAACCATCATGAATTATTACGACGGCAACACCGTCCAGGCGCTGTGGAACTACGCTCAGCACTACGCCATGAGCGACAATTCCTTTTCCACCACCTACGGCCCCACTGTGCCCGGCCATGCCAATATCGTTGCGGGCAACACGCATGGGATCATCATTCACGATCCCGCCAACCCCGAGAACCCCGACACCAGCGGCTTCTACGTCAATCCGGCGGATCATTCGATAACCTTGACCGACGCCAACCTCCCCGGCTATCTCGACGATTGCGGCAAGGGCCGGACTTTCGAAATGACCGGCAAGAATGTCGGCGATCTCCTGAACGAGAAGAACGTGACCTGGGGCTATTTCCAGGGTGGCTTCCTGCCCACCACGCCCGCGAAGTTCGATGCGAACGGCAATGTATCTGCGCCCGCGGTTTGCGGCTCCCAGCATGTCGCCCATCAAGTGCAGATCAACGGCGTCACTTATAACGTGCAGAACCCGAGCGTGAACCCGGGTCCGGACGTGCATGTCCTCGAGAACGACTACAGCACCGGCGTTACTCCTTTCATGAAATATGCGAGCACGCGCAACCCGCACCATCTGCGGCCGAGCTCGGCGGAAATGATTGGCAAGACCGACCAGGCCAACCACCAGTACGACCTCTCGGATTTCGACACGGCGCTGTCCCACAACTCGCTGCCCTCGGTCAGTTACGTGAAGGCGCCGGTCTATCAATACGGCCATCCGCAAAACTCCGATCCGCTCGCCGAACAAGCCTTCCTCGTGAAGACAATCAACGCCGTCCAGCAGTCTCGCTATTGGCACGACACTGCGATCATCATCGTTTGGGATGATTCCGACGGCTGGTACGATCACGTCATGCCTCCGCTCTTGACCCCGTCGGCGACCAACGCCGACTTCCTGTTCGGCCCCGGCAATTGCGGCACGCCGCAGCCCGGTGCCGACGCCGCGCGCTGCGGCCTCGGCCCACGCCAGCCTCTGCTTGTGATCTCGCCCTGGGCGAAATCGAACTTCGTCGATCACACGCTGACTCAGCAGGCCTCGGTGCTTCGTTTCATCGAGGACAACTGGAAACTCGGCTTCATCGATGGCCCAGTTGCTCCTCCCGCAGGTACGGGATCCGTCGACCGGCATGCAAATTCGCTCGATAACATGTTCGACTTCGAGCGCGAGCCGAATCTGCGTCCTCTCATCCTCGATCAGGTCACCGGAGTGGTCGTCAAGGGTGACAGCGACGACGGCAAGCGCCACGACTGAAACGACTGAAGCATGACAGCTAACCCCGCCGCAGGCATTGCCTGCGGCGGGGTTTCGCCCTTGCGGCAGCAGCCCTTCTTTTTCAGGCGAATTGGGGGTCTCGCGAAAACCATGTGAAGCAATTCCTACCCAACAACGGGACAGGATACTGGCCGCCGGGCTGCCGATCTGAGTTCCGTCAGTGCTTGCGCATTCACGACCAATCGTCCAGCGCGTATTCGTTCAGCGCGGCTTCATCGAAATCGAATCCGAGGCCGGGACGCGTCGGCACGATCAGCCTGCCGTCTGCGAACGAGAGCTGCGTATCCACCAGCCGGCGAAAATTCAGCACCTGATCGTCGGGGAAAAATTCGACATAGCGCGCATTGGTCGTCGATGCCACCAGATGCACGTGCAGATCGTGGAACCAGTGCGGGCACATCGTCACCCCCACGGCCGCGGCCGACGCCGCAATCCGCCGCCATTCGCTGATCCCGCCACATACCGCCGCGTCCGACTGAAGGATCAGCGCCGCGCGCTTGTCGAGCAGTTCCTGATGCCGCCAGCGCCCTGCTTCTATCTCACCGGTCGCAACGGTCACCGGCGTGCGCCGGCTGAGTTGCGCATGGCTCTCGATGTCGTCGGGACTGAACGGTTCTTCTATCCAGTACGGATTGAACGGCTCGTATCGGCGCATGTATTCCAGCGCGGTCGGCACGTCGGACCACGCGTTGTTGGCATCGAGCATCAGCAGCACGTCGTCGCCGATGGCCTCGCGTACCGCCCTGATCCGCGCTTCCTCGCTGCGCGGATCGAGCCGCCCTACCTTCATCTTCACGGCGCTGAATCCCAGCGCCACGTAGCTCGCCATCTCCTCGCCGAGATGCCCGGGCGTCTTGCCTTCGAGGTAGTAACCGCCGCTCGCATAGGCCGGCACCGTGGCGCTGGACGTGCCGCCGAGATAGCGGCTCAACGGCAGGCCCGCGGCGCGGGCATTGCGGTCCCACAAGGCGATGTCGATGATGGACAGCGCCCGCATGACCGCGCCGGCGCGCCCTTGCAGCAGCGACTCGTCGTACATCGCGCGCCACAAGCCTTCGACATCGAGCGCGCAGCTGCCGCGCAACAGCGGCGCGAACAATTCACGCACGGCATACGTGACCAGCATGCCGGCGCGGCTGCCGCTGTAGCAAAAGCCGATGCCGTGACGGTCATCGGCTGTCGTGACGCGCACGACCGTGTAGTCGCGGGCCGTGACGAGACGGGTCGAGAATGCGGTGTGGTGGTCGAGCGGCACGCGGATCGTGCGCGCCTCCACGGAAACGATCCGCGAACTGGTCTGATAGTCGGCTTGCTCAGGTTCAACGTTGACTTGATTCATAGCAGTAGATCAACTCGAAAAAGATAACGACGCTCACGGGGCCGGTCGCGCGGCAAGGTGTACCGTCGCAGGCGGGCGACGACGTAACGGTACTTTTCATGCATCGCACGGACTCCTTGCGTAGCGGGAGGGACCGCTTATGCGGCGGTGGTAGATGCCCCGGCTGCCTCGCCCGCGGTGCGCCGGCCGATGACCAGCAGCATGGCCAGCACGCCGATCAGATCGACCGCCGCGCCGAGCATGAAGCCGCTGCTGTAGCCGCCGAAGTACTGGACCGCCAAACCCATCATGGTCGGGCCGACGATGCCCGAAATGTTGCTCATCAGATGAACAAAGCCGCTTACGCCGCCAAGATGCCGGCCCGGCACGAGCTCATGCATGGTGGCCCAGCATGCTTGCGACGAAGCCGTCAGGAACAGCACGGCGAACGCCACCAGCAGTACCGCGGGCGCCACGGAATCGACCATGCTGACGCCCAGCAGCGCGAGACCCGACAGCGCGAGCGGCACGATCGCCGAGAGCTTGCGCGCCAGCAGCTTGTTGCTCATGCGCTTGAAAAGCGCGTCGGCGACCAGGCCGCCGCCGAAGTAGCCGATCCCGCCGCATGCCCACGGCACCGCGCTCAGAAGGCTCATGCGCGTCATGTCCAGATGCAGCGCATTGGTGAAATAGCTCGGCATCCACGAAATGAACACGAACAGCGTGTAGTTCACCGCGAACAGGCCGACGCCAAGCGCGAGCGTGCTGGGACGAAACAGATAGCTGCGCAGCGGCGTGCTTGCGTCATCGCCTTCTGCCGGATGCGCCGCGTTGCGGCTCGTTTCCACCATCTCGCGTTCGGCGGCGCCGACCCGGCCGCTTTGCGCGGGTTTGTCGGTCACGAACAGGCGCCAGGCGACGATCCATACCAGCCCGAGCGCCGCGATGATCACAAACGACGTGCGCCAGCCGTAGGCAATCGCAATCAGTCCGACGACCGGCCCGGCAATTGCGCTGCCTACCGTTTGCCCCGAAAACGTAAAGCCGACCATGGTCGCGGTTTCATGGCGGGGAAACCAGTTCGTGATGGTCCGGTTGGTCGTCGAATTCATTGGACCTTCGCCGAAGCCGAAAAGCGCCCGGGAAATCAGCAGCGTGCCGAATCCGGTCACGGCCGCGGTCAGGCCGCAGAGAATCGACCACGTTCCCATCGCCCAGGAGAAAACCCGGCGCGGTCCGTACTTGTCGGCGAGCTGGCCGCCGACGAATGCGAAGATGGAATAGCCGAAGAAGAAGCTGCTGAACACCACGCCGAGTTGCGACGGCGAAAGACTCAGCTCCTTGTTGATGATAGGCGCGACCACGCCAAGCGCCGCGCGGTCCATGTAGTTGATCGCGCCCGCAATAAACAGCAGCAAGGCGACGACATAGCGATACTTACCAGTCTTCATGTTGTCTCTATTCCCTATGAATTAGGATGCCGAATTTTATTATCTGGCACTTCTCTCGAGCGCCATGGCGGTACTACCGGTTGACAAGTCTGGCAGGCAGCCTCGTCAAGATGAGACCGGCAGACACGATCAACGAGCCCGCAATCAGGAACAGGCTCGAATCAAGTGAATGGGTAGCGGTCTTCAGCCAGCCGACCAGCGCGGGGCTGACGAATCCCGCGAGATTGCCGGTCGAATTGATCAAGGCGATGCCGGCGGCCGCACCGGTGCCGCCGAGAAAAGACGTGGGCAACGCCCAGAACATGGGTAAGGCGGTAATCACGCCCGACGCGGCAAGCGTCAGGCCAAGCAACGCGATATACGTATTGTTGCCCGCATAGGCGCACATCACGAAGCCAGCCGCCGCCACGCATTGCGGCAACACGACATGCCAGCGGCGTTCACGCGTGCGATCCGCATGGCGCCCGACCACGATCATCGAAATCAGCGCGGCGAGATAAGGCACGACGGTAAGCAGGCCGATGGTGAAGGCGTCCGTGATTCCCGAACCCTTGATGATGGTGGGCTGCCAGAAGCCAACCGCATACGAGCCCATCACAATACCGAAGAGAATCGCGCACAGGGTCCAGACCCGCAGCGACGTGAAGACCTCGCGCACGGAACCGTGACTTTTGGTGCGCGCTTCCGCATCGATTTCCGCTGCAATGAATTCGCGGTCCTGAACCGGCAGCCATTTCGCGTCCTTCACCCGGTCGTCGAGGAAGCAGAAAATGACGGCTGCCAGGATCAGCGCGGGGGCGGCTTCCAGAATGAACAGCCACTGCCAGCCGGCAAGCCCCGCGTGCCCCGCGAGACGCTGCATGATGAAGCCCGAGATCGGGCCGCCGACAATGCCGGCCACCGGATTGCCCGCCATCAGGAAGGCGATCATCTTGCCGCGCCGGTGCGATGGAAACCAGTAGGTGAGATACAGCACCAGCCCTGGGAAGAAACCCGCTTCGGCCACGCCCAGAAAGAAGCGTAATACGTAGAACATCGTGGGCGTGGTGACCCACGCGGTCGCGGCCGACAGCACGGCCCACGTCAGCATGATCCGGGCGATCCAGCGGCGCGCGCCGAACCGGTGCAGCAACAGATTGCTAGGCACCTCGAAGAAGAAATACCCGATGAAAAAGATGCCGGCGCCGAAGCCGTACATCGCCTCGCTGAAGTTCAGATCGCTGAGCATCTGGAGCTTGGCGAAGCCCACGTTGACCCGATCCAGATACGCCACCACGTAGCAGACGAACAGCAACGGCATGAAGCGCCACGCCACTCGCAGGTAGATCGAGTTGCTTGCCGCGCTGTCAGGTATTCGTATTGCGGGTGTCTGGGTATTCAAGGGCTGTCTCCACTATTTTGTTCGACTGGCTGCCGGGCGGCGGCTTTACTTATGAGTGTAAGTGGCCGTTCGCCCTCGCGATACGCTGAACCGCTGCGGACTCAACTCATGATGCCGATCTGCCACGGTACGAATTCGTGGTCGCCCAGCCCGAGCATTTCGCTCTTGGTGCGCTCGCCCGACGCGGCTGCAAGGATCGCGTCGAAGATTTTCTGGCCCGTGCTCTGGATCGACGCAACGCCATCCAGGATTGCGCCGCAGTTCAGGTCCATGTCTTCAGTGAGGCGGCTGTACATCGGCGTATTGGTGGCGAGCTTGAGCGATGGCACGGGCTTGGCGCCGAACATCGAACCGCGGCCCGTGGTGAAGGCAATCAGGTTCGCGCCGCCGGCGATCTGACCGGTTGCCGACACAGGATCGAAACCAGGCGTGTCCATGAAAACGAGTCCGGCTTGCGTCACCGGCTCGGCGTACCGATACACCTCCATCAGCGGCCCGGTGCCGCCTTTCATCGAAGACCCAATCGACTTTTCGAAGATGTTCGCCAATCCGCCCACCTGATTGCCAGGACTGACCTGACCGTTGATCTGCACGTCACGGCCGACGGAATATTCGTCTTTCCACCAGCGGACCCGCTCCACCAGTTTCTCGCCCACTGCGCGGCTGACCGCGCGCCGTGTGAGCGTATGTTCCACGCCGTAGATTTCGGGGGTTTCGGAGAGAATGGCCGTGCCGCCATGACGGACCAGCAAGTCCATCGCCGCGCCGAGCGAAGGGTTGGCGGTAATCGACGAAAAGCCATCCGAGCCGCCGCATTGCAGCCCGATCTTCAGATGGCTCGCGGGAACCGTCGTGCGCTTCACGCGATTGGCGTCGGGCAGCAGCGCCTTGACCGCGGCCACGCCGGCCTCGATGGTCCGGCGAGTCCCGCCGCTCTCCTGCATGATGAACGTGTGCAACCGCGAATCAGCCTGCAGGCCTTCCTGATCCATCAGTCCGGCCAGTTGATTGCGTTCGCACCCCAGTCCGACGATCAGCGCCGCCGCCAGATTGGGATGGCGCGCGTAGCCCGCCATGGTCCGGCGCAGCAGCGCCATCGGCTCACCGCTCATCTCCATGCCGCAACCAATCGAGTGCGTGAACGCCACCACGCCGTCGACGTTCGGGTACTCCGCCAGCCGTTCCGGCGTGAACCATTCGGCGATCCGGTGCGCAACCGTGGCCGAGCAATTGACTGTCGACAACACGCCAATGTAGTTGCGCGTGGCAACTTCTCCGTTGTCGCGCACGATGCCCTGGAACGTGGCGCGCCCGGCTTCGGGCACCATCTCCACGGGGCGGTAGTCGGCGCCGAACGCATAGTCCCGGTCGTACTCGCGGAACTCGACGTTATGGCTATGCACCATCGTGCCCGGCGCAATATCCGTCGCGGCGAAACCGATCACCACGTTGTATTTGCGAACCGGCTCGCCCTTCCTGATCGGCGTCGCCGCGATCTTGTAACCCGCGCTCACCTGGCTGCGGCAAACAAAGTCTTCCGATGGAACCGGCGTGCCGATTGCAGCGTCGATGCGCGCAATCACCACGTTGTCAGCGGGATGCAGCCGGATCACCGGCCCGGTCACGTTTTTGCTCGTCATCTCAGTCATCAGGCATTGCCTTCTCAAAAATGGCGTTCGAGAGTCAAGAAGAACGCGAAAACGAGTAATCGCTTTCTTACATAACCACTACAGCTAACCTTCCACCGCTTGAGCCTCAGGAATTTCAAGCATCTTATGGCACTTCAATCGCTAATTCAAGAGAAAGCGCTTACTCATTTCCCTTTATACTATCGTTCGTGCCGCCGCATGGGCGGATGCCGGTACCCGAACAGGAGACAGAGATGTGGCAACAAGCTGAGCGATACCCCGACCCCCGCGTGATCTCGCTGGACCCTTCTTTCGATAAATACCGCGTGGCCTTTTCGGCTGTCGAACGGCTGGCCACCGGCTACCGGTGGACCGAGGGTCCGGTGTGGTTTGGCGATGGCCGTTACCTGCTCTGGAGCGACATTCCGAACAACCAGATGCTGAAATGGGAAGAGGAAACGGGCGTGGTCAGCGTGTTCCGCAAACCTTCGAACTACGCGAACGGCAACACCCGCGACAGGCAGGGGCGGCTCGTCACGTGCGAGCATGGTCGCCGCGTCACGCGCACCGAGTACGACGGCAGCATCACGGTCCTGCTCGATTCCTTTGAAGGCAAACCGCTTAATTCTCCGAACGATCTGGTCGTGAAATCGGACGGTTCGATCTGGTTCACCGATCCGCCGATGGGCATTTCCGGGCATTACGAAGGGATCAAGGCGGAACAGGAACTCCCGCACTCGGTATATCGGATCGATGGCGTGACGGGCGAAGCGTCCGTGGTGACCCGCGACCTGAAAGGGCCAAACGGCTTGTGCTTTTCACCCGACGAAAAGCTGCTCTACATCATCGAATCGCGCGGTGTGCCCAACCGGCTGATTCACGTTTATGAAATGGATGCGGACGGTCGCGGGATCGGTCAAGGCCGCATGTTCTACGACGCGGGGGTCGGCACGATTGACGGCATGCGCGCGGACATCGACGGCAATTTGTGGTGCGGCTGGGGCATGGGCAATGACGAACTCGATGGCGTGATGGTCATTTCGCCACAAGGAAAGATGATTGGCCGCATCGCCCTGCCCGAGCGCTGCGCGAATCTGTGTTTCGGCGGACGCGCGCGTAACCGGCTGTTCATGGCGTCGTCGCAGTCCATTTATGCGGTCCACGTCAACACCCAGGGCGCGCTGGGCGGATAGCCCGGTTTGCCGCGAAACGTATTCCGGCCACCTGCATGCGCCGGTGGCGACACTTCACTTCAACACGCAGACTTGATAACCCTGACATGCAAAGCAAATCCGTATTGACCGTTGTAGAAGCGACGCGAATCCTCGAAGCCGCGCGCGCGGAAGCCGAGAAAAACCAGTGGGCCGTGACGATCGCGGTCGTCGACGACGGGGGCCATCTGCTGGCCCTGCTCCGCCTCGACGGCTGTGCGCCGATCGGCGCTTACATCGCGACTGAAAAGGCCCGCACCTCGGCACTCGGCCGACGTGAATCGAAGCAATACGAGGACATGATCAACGGCGGCCGGACTGCATTCCTGAGCGCACCGCTGGCCGGGACGCTGGAAGGCGGCGTGCCCGTCGTGGTAGACGGGCACGTGGTGGGCGCAGTCGGCGTGTCGGGCGTCAAGCCGGAGCAGGATTCGCAAGTGGCCAGAACCGCAGCAAACAGCCTCAACGGCTGACTGATCAATACTTGAAACTGTTGGAGCACATGATGGGTGTAATGATCGAGCGAAACGGGCTGCGCGTCGCGGCTGTTCTCAGCAAATTTGTCGACGATGAAGCGTTGCGCGGCACCGGCATCGACAGCGAGGCCTTCTGGCGCGGGTTCGGCCAGCTGGTCCACGACCTCGCCCCGAAGAACCGCGCGCTGCTCGCCGAACGCGATCGTCTGCAAACGGATCTGGACCAGTGGCACCGCGCCAATCCGGGGCCGGTGCGCGATCTGAAGGCATACCGCGCGTTTCTTGAAAGCATCGGCTATATCGTGCCGGCGAGCGCAGCCGTCAAGGCGACGACCCAGCATGTCGATACTGAAATCGCCGCGCAAGCCGGCCCGCAACTCGTCGTGCCGCTCTCGAACCAGCGCTATGCGCTCAATGCGGCGAATGCGCGCTGGGGCAGCCTCTACGACGCGCTCTACGGCACCGATGCGATCCCCGACACCGGCGGCGCCGCGCGCACCGCACACTTCAATCCGCTCCGCGGCGCACGCGTGATCGCGCGCGCCCGCGCATTCCTCGATGAAGCCGCGCCGCTCGCCAGCGGCTCGCACGTCGACGCCATCGCGTATCGCGTGGAATGCGGCAAGCTTGCCGTCACGCTCAGGAACGGCGCGTCGGCATTGAAGGTCCCGGCACAGTTCATCGGCTATCAGGGCGATGCGGACTATCCTTGCGCGGTCCTGCTCAAGCATCACGGCCTGCACTTCGAAATCCAGATCGATGCGACGGACGCCATCGGCAAGACCGACGCCGCGCGCGTGAAAGACGTGCTGATGGAAGCGGCTGTCTCGACGATCATCGATTGCGAAGACTCGGTTGCCGCGGTCGATGCCGCCGACAAGGTCCAGCTCTACCGCAACTGGACCGGCCTCATGAAAGGCGATCTGGCCGAGCAGGTCACGAAGAACGGCAAGACTTTCACGCGCCGCCTGAATGCCGACCGCGAATACACCGCGCCCGATGGCTCGACCATGAAGCTGCATGGCCGCTCGTTGCTGTTCATTCGTAACGTCGGGCACCTGATGACGAATCCGGCGATTGTCGATCGCGACGGTCACGAGATTCCCGAAGGGATTCTGGATGCCGTGATGACGTCGCTGGGTGCGATGCACGACCTGCAAAACAGGCTCAATTCACGCACCGGATCGATTTATATCGTCAAGCCGAAGATGCACGGCCCGGCCGAAGTCGCGTTCGCGAACGAGTTGTTCGGCCGCGTCGAAGACCTGTTGGGGCTGCCGCGTCACACCATCAAGATGGGCATCATGGACGAGGAGCGCCGCACGAGCGTCAATCTGCAGGCGTGCATCGCGGCGGCATCGGCGCGAGTGGCGTTCATCAATACAGGCTTCCTGGATCGCACCGGCGACGAAATGCACAGCGCGATGGAAGCGGGTCCGATGATGCGCAAGGGCGACATGAAATCGTCGGCGTGGATCGCGGCTTACGAGCGCAATAACGTGCTGGCGGGCTTGAGCGCGGAATTGCGCGGACGCGCGCAGATCGGCAAGGGCATGTGGGCAATGCCCGACCTGATGCACGCAATGCTCGAACAGAAAATCGCGCATCCGAAAGCGGGCGCGAACACGGCTTGGGTCCCCTCGCCCACGGCTGCGACACTGCACGCGCTGCACTACCATCAAGTCGACGTTCAAGCCGTGCAACAAGAACTGGAAAAAACCGGCTACGACAGCGCACGCGATGAACTGCTCGATGGTCTGCTGACGATTCCGGTCGTCGAAAAGGCGCGATGGTCGGATGAGGAAATCCGCCAGGAGATCGAGAACAACGTGCAGGGGATTCTGGGGTACGTGGTGCGCTGGATCGACCAGGGCGTCGGATGCTCGAAGGTGCCGGATATCCACGATGTCGGCTTGATGGAAGACCGCGCGACGCTGCGCATTTCGAGCCAGCATATCGCGAACTGGCTGCGTCATGGAGTGGTGTCGGAAGCGCTGGTGAACGAGACGTTCAGGCGCATGGCCAAGGTGGTGGATGCACAGAACGCCGGTGACCCGCATTACCAGCCGATGACCCGCCATCTGGAGACATCGCTGGCGTTCAAGGCGGCGAAGGCGCTGGTGTTTGAAGGGCGGACGCAGCCTGCCGGATATACCGAGCCGTTGTTGCACAAGTTTCGGCTCGGCGCGAAGTCGTAGCTGCTGATCGCAATCGAAGCGCAATGATTGCCCGCATTGGCGGATTCCGCCGGTACGGCCCAGCACGAAGCGCCCGCTCTCGACCGGACCGCCGGGGCGAAGGTGGGCATCCTGTTCTTTCGAGAAAAAGACATTCAGCGATAACCAGAAAACTGGTACTCGACAATACCGACTACTATTGACAAAACTAAAGTGAATCAATTCGCACACACCGGCTGCGCAATCATTTTTGAGGTCTTGAACAATTGGTAATAAAAATTCCAGTCCACTGTTCGTTGCTGGATGCGACGTCCTTCAGGCTCTGCCTCATTCCCGGCAGGCATCGCTCCACCAAGCAAAGACGCGCTTTTCCGGGTACACGCAAGCGGCAATGACTGAGTCTGTTGCGCCTCCGGTCGTCGTCAAGACGTTATTCAACGCTCTGCAAGATCGCTGCGCTTTGTGTACATTCGCCCTTTACCTCCCGTGCGGAAAACGCGGGCTATAACGCAATGCAAGCACTCTGATTACGAATGTCTTCTTTTGCACATGCATTGAAAGATGCGTGCAAGTTGTTGATCGGCCGGACGTCGCGCCAGTTTTCCCGAAGATGCTCCTACGTTTCCCCCAAGCCCTGGAATTTTCATGCTCGGTCTAGTTCGTGTCGCACTCCGGCGCCCCTACACCTTCGTCGTGCTGGCGATCGTCATTCTTATCATCGGCCCGTTGTCCGCGATGAAGACGCCCACCGACATCTTTCCCGATATCCGGATCCCGGTCATCAGCGTGGTGTGGCAATACACGGGTCTGCCGCCGGACCAGATGGTCGGCCGGATCACGTCGCCGTTCGAACGCACGCTGACGACCACTGTGAACGACGTCGAACATATCGAGGCGGAATCGGTCGCCGGCTTTGGGATCATCAAGATCTTCTTCCAGCCGGGCGTGAATATCAGCACGGCGAACGCGCAAGTGACCGCGGTCGCGCAAACGCAGTTGCGGCAGTTGCCCGCGGGCACCACGCCGCCGCTGATCCTCAATTACAACGCGTCAACCGTGCCGATCATCCAGTTGGCGCTGTCCGGCAACGGGTTGTCCGAGCAGGCCCTGGGCGACATCGGCCTGAATGCGGTGCGTCCGGTTCTCACGACTGTCGCCGGCGCGTCGATTCCCTACCCGTTCGGCGGCAAGGCGCGTCAGGTACAGATCGATGTCGATCCGGCGGCTTTGCAGGCACGCGGTTTGTCTGCGCAAGACGTCGCCAATGCTCTCGCCGGTCAGAACCTGATCACGCCGGTCGGCACGGAAAAGATCGGCGACTACGAATACACGCTGCAGCTCAACAACGCGCCTTCGCAAATCAAGGCGTTGGGCGATCTGCCGGTCAAGGCGGCCAATGGCACGACTGTCTATATTCGTGATATCGCGAATGTTCGCGACGGCAGTCCGCCGCAAACCAATATCGTTCACGTGAACGGCCGGCGCTCGGTGCTGATGTCGGTACTCAAGAACGGCTCGGTTTCGACGCTCGGGATCATCTCTGGCATCAAGCAGCAAATCTCCAGCGCGAAGGCGTCGTGGCCCGATAACCTGCAAATCGAACCGATCGGCGACCAGTCGATCTTCGTGCGCGCGGCCATCACCGGCGTGGCGCGTGAAGGCGTGATCGCGGCCGTGCTCACCAGCCTGATGATCCTGCTGTTCCTCGGCAGTTGGCGCTCGACGATCATCATCGCCACCTCGATTCCGCTGGCAATCCTCGGCTCGATTGCCACGCTCTCCGCACTCGGCGAAACCTTGAACATCATGACGCTCGGCGGTCTCGCGCTGGCGGTGGGAATCCTTGTCGACGATGCGACCGTGACGATCGAAAACATCAACTGGCACCTCGAACACGGCAAGGAGGTCGAGACCGCGATCCTCGACGGCGCCGCGCAGATCGTCACACCCGCGTTCGTTTCGCTGCTGTGTATCTGCATCGTGTTCGTGCCGATGTTCTTCCTGAACGGCGTGGCGCGCTTCCTGTTCGTCCCGATGGCGGAGGCCGTGATCTTCGCGATGATCGCGTCGTTCATCCTCTCGAGAACCCTCGTGCCGACGATGGCCAAATACCTGCTGAAACCGCATGCGCAGGGCGAGCACGCCGATGAGGCGCAGCGTCGAGGTCCACTCGCACGCTTCCAGCGCGGCTTCGAAGCGCGCTTTGAAAAGGTGCGTGGCGTCTATCGCGGCTTGCTCGAACTCGCGCTGACCCACCGGCGTCCGTTCGTCAGTGGCTTCCTCGGCTTCGTCGCCGTCTCGTTCGCGCTGGTGCCCTTGCTCGGCCGCAACTTCTTCCCGGCGGTGGATGCCGGACAGATCCTGATGCATGTGCGTGCACCCGTCGGGGTTCGCGTCGAAAAGACCGCGCAGATTTTCGCGAATGTCGAAGGCGCGATCCGCCAGATCATTCCGCCCTCCGATCTCGGCACGGTGGTCGATAACATGGGCCTGCCGGTCAGCGGCATCAATATCGCGTACAACAACACGGGCACGGTCGGCTCGCAGGACGGCGACATCCAGATCGCGCTGAACGAAGGGCACCGTCCGACCGATGAGTATGTCCGCATGATGCGCGAAAGATTGCCGCGGGAATTCCCCGGTGTCACGTTCTCTTTTCCGCCGGCCGACATCATCAGTCAGATCCTGAACTTCGGCTCGCCGGCGCCGATCGACCTGCAGATCCGCGGCAACAACCTGAACGCCAACTACGCGTATGCGGATCGTCTGCTGCGCGAGGTCCGCGACGTGCCCGGCGTTGTCGATGCACGGATCGAACAGTCGCACGGCAACCCCACCTTCAACGTCGACGTCGACCGCACGCGTGCTCAGTTGCTCGGCATCACCGAGCGCGACGTGACGAACAGCATGGTGGTGAACCTCGCAGGTTCGAGCCAGGTTGCGCCCACGTTCTGGCTGAACAACGCGAACGGCGTGTCGTATCCGATCGTGATGCAAACGCCGCAATACAGTCTCGATTCGCTGGCTGCCTTGCAAAATCTGCCGATCACCGCCAGCGGCGGAAGCACCGCCCAGATTCTCGGCGGTCTGGCAACGGTCGAGCGCACCAGCAGCAATGAGGTCGTCAGTCAATACAACATCCAGCCCATGGTCGAGATCTTCGCGACCACTCAGGACCGCGACCTCGGCGCGGTGTCGGCCGATATCCAGCGCATCGTGCACCAGAACGCCGGCACCTTGCCGAAAGGCTCGCACATCGCGCTGCTGGGACAGGTGCAGACGATGAACAGCGCCTTTGCCGGCATGTTGTTCGGACTGCTTGGCGCAGTCGTGCTGATCTATCTGCTGATCGTCGTCAACTTCCAGTCGTGGGCCGATCCCTTCGTGATCGTGACCGCATTGCCAGCGGCGTTGGCGGGTATCGTCTGGATGCTGTTCACGACTCACACGACGCTCTCCGTACCGGCGCTAACTGGCGCGATCATGTGCATGGGGGTGGCGACCGCCAACTCGATTCTGGTCGTGAGCTTCTGCCGCGAACGTCTTGCCGTGCACGGCGATCCGTTCAAGGCGGCGCTCGAAGCGGGCTTTACGCGCTTTCGCCCGGTGCTCATGACCGCGCTGTCCATGATCATCGGCATGGCGCCGATGGCGCTCGCCCTCGGCGAAGGCGGTGAGCAAAATGCGCCGCTCGGCCGCGCCGTGATCGGCGGTCTGATGTTCGCCACCACGGCTTCGCTGTTCCTGGTCCCCGTCATCTTCTGTATTATTCACGCGCGCCCCGGGCGCGCAGCTACCCCTGCATCCGTCCCGGGAGGTTCTGCCCATGTCGTCTGAATTCGCTTCTCCCGCCAACACGCCGTCTCGCCGTCCGCTTCGGGTGGCGGGCGTGATCGGCCTCCTGATCGCCTTAGGCATCGTCATTGCTGGCGTCACGCTGCGTGCCTCCGACAACCGCAAGCTGAAAACCTGGACGGATGCACAAGCCATACCGACAGTCAGTCTGATCCAGCCCGTGCGCAATGCCAACGGCCCTTCCCTGCAACTGCCCGGCCGGCTCGAAGCGTACACGCGGGCGCCGATTTTCGCGCAGGTCAGCGGCTACCTGAAATCATGGAATGTCGATATCGGCGCGCCGGTCAAGGCGGGCCAGGTGCTTGCCGAAATCGAAACGCCCGAACTCGACCAGCAGATCCTGCAAGCGCGCGCCGATCTGCAGAGCGCGCAGGCCAATGCTGTCGTAGCGGGGACGACGGCGAAACGCTGGGAAGCGCTAAGCGGCACGGATTCCGTCGCCCAGCAGGACGTCGACCAACGCACCGCCGACTACACCGCGAAGGAGGCGATCGTGGCGGCCGCGAAGGCCAACGTCGATCGGCTTGCCGCCACCAAGGCCTTCGCGCGGATCGTCGCGCCGTTCAACGGCGTGGTGACCGCGCGCGACACCGACGTCGGCGCGCTGGTCAACGCCGGCAGTGGCGGTGTCGGCCAGGAACTGTTCGCGGTCTCCGACGTCAAGCAATTGCGTGTGTATGTTCAGGTGCCGCAGAACTACGCACCGGCAATACACGATGGCACGACCGCGACCCTGAGCGTACCCGAGCACCCCGACCAGCAGTTCACCGCGCGCGTGGTTGCAGCCGCGGATTCCGTCAATTCGAGTTCGGGGACGACGCTGGTCCAGTTGCTGGTCGACAATTCCAACAGCGAGTTGCTGCCGGGTGGTTTCGCCAGCCTGAAATTCACGTTGCCCGCCGCCGCAGATTCACTTCGGGTGCCGGCCAGCGCGCTCGTGTTCGACAGCCGCGGCGTCGTGGTTGCCACGCTCGGCCAGAACGGTCATGTGCGGTTCAAGCAGGTGAAGATCAGCCGTGACCTGGGCGACGCGGTGGAGATCGGCTCGGGACTGGCCGCCACCGATCGCGTGATCGATACGCCGCCCGACGGACTCGTCGACGGCGACCGCGTGCAGGTTGCAGCAGCGACTGACAGCAAGGCAGCCGCACATGGTTAAGTTTGGACGTACGGCCCTTTTGACGGGCGTTGTGGCGCTCTCCGCCTGCTCGCTTGCGCCGCAATATCAGGTGCCTTCGACGCCGGTCGCGGCGCAATACAAGACCGTGGGTCCCTGGACCGCCGCTCAGCCTGCCGACCGGATAGACCGTAACGGCTGGTGGAAGACCTATGGCGACGCCCAACTCGACGATCTCGAAGCGCGTCTGCTGGCAAACAACACCGATCTGCGCGCCGCGTACGCGCACTATGCGCAAGCGCAGGCCTTCGTCGCGCAGGTCGAGTCGGGACTGTACCCGTCGATCAGCGCGAGCGCCGTGCCGCAGCGCATTCGCCAGTCCGACAACCGGCCGTTGCGCGTGGGCGGCCCGAACGACTACAACTCCGTCACGCTAGGCGCGGAGGTCGATTACGACCTCGACCTGTGGGGCCGTGTGCGTGACTCCGTGGTGGCCGGCAAGGACGAGGCGCAAGCGACCAGGGCCGATCTGGCGTCGGTGAAACTGAGCCTGCAAGTGGAACTCGCGAACGATTACATCAATTTGCGGGGCCTCGACCAGCAAACCGATCTGTTGACCCAGACGGTCACGGCCTATGCGAAAGCGCTGCAACTCACGCAGACGCTGCATGGCAGCGGCATCGTGTCGGGCCTCGACGTTTCGCGGGCTCAAACCCAATTGTCGTCGGCGCAATCCCAGTTGTCGCAGAATCTTGCGCAACGGGCGCTGATCGAGCACGCGATCGCCGTACTGGTCGGCGCCTCTGCGTCCGAATTCAGCCTGCCGCAGCAGACCGCCGCCATCGCGCTGCCGGCGATTCCGACCGGCCTGCCCTCGACGCTGTTGCAGCGGCGGCCCGACGTCGCTGCGGCGGAACGCCGGGTTGCCGAGGCCAACGCGAAAATTGGCGTCGCACGCGCGGCTTATTTCCCGGATATCACGCTGAGCTTGCAGGGTGGCGTGCAAAGCGCCGCTTACGCGGGGCTGGTTAGCGCGCCCAATCTGTTCTGGGCGATCGGCCCGCAGCTCGTGCAATATGTCTTCGACGGCGGTTATCGTCGCGCGCAACTCGACTCCGCGAAGGCAGCAACCGAGGAAGCCGGAGACCGCTACCGCAGCGTGGTTCTGTCGGCATTCCAGCAGGTCGAAGACAACCTTGCCCTGCTGTCGTATCTCGGCACCGCGCTTAACGAACAAAAGGATGCCGCGAATGCCGCGCAGTACTCGGTCGATCTCGCGTTGCGCCAATATCGCCAGGGCACAGTAGGTTATCTCGATGTCGTGCAGGCGCAGACTGTCGCACTTGACGCACAACGCAGCGTGCTCGATATCCAGACACGCCAGCTAGGTGCGGACGTGCAGCTCCTGCACGCGCTCGGTGGAGGATGGTCGAGCGATGAACTCGCCCAGGTGGCTGCCGCGCCGCAACTCGTCTCGGCGACGACGGCACATGACGCAAATTGAAGGCCTGTAGACGGCGCAACCGGGAGGTTGGTCCGGTTGCGCACGCTACCAGAACACAAGCACGCCCGTGATTACGTGTAGTACGAGTCCGGCGGCAGTATGTCCTCGAAGAACACGCCGAAGCGTTGCCTGGGATCGCGGTACCTGGGAGACGGTCTCCCTGCGTTGCCGGGGTATCTATCGTATGGCACCGGCCCGGCGTTGGCGCCTGCGGCCAGCAAGCGGCCAGCAAGCGGCCAGCAAGCGGCCAGCAAGCGGCGCAGCGTATCAGCAAGCCTGAAGCACGTTGATGACGCGACTCACGAGCAGCGGGCGAGTATTGTGTCCGTACTCGGCCATATGCGCTGAGGCCCCATGCGCCCTCAGCGCTTGCGCGCTTTCCCAGCGTTCGATGACAGCAAACGTGTCCTTGCCGAGTGGCGTCTGAACCGTCCCGAACTCAGGTACGTCGATGACGGCCTCGTAGGTGATGCATCCCTCTTCTGCCAGGACCGCCGGACGGTTCTTGTTGAAAAGCGCCAGCACGGCTTCGCGTTGACCGGGTTGGGTAGTGATCGTGGCAATGACATGAATCATCCAGGTGTTCTCCTTTGCTGTTTCGGCGCCGGGCGCCGGGTGAAATCATGGTCGCGTTTGCGCAAGCTTGCTGACAGTGCCTCACCGCGTTCCTGTCGCATCCGGTTTCATCTGCTTGCCTGCCTGACGGCGAGACTATCCCGGTCATGGCGGGCGCGCGCCCGCCGACGTTCTGCTTACGAACCGTGCCGCGGAATCCGGCCAAAGAAAGGATGCTTGGGATCATTGAACCCAGGCGTCGAAGGGTGGCCCGTAGTAACGAGCGAGTCGACGAAGGCTTCGTCCTCGGCGTTCAGGCGATAGCTCAAGGCTGGCAGATAATCGTCCCATTGCGCCTCGGTGCGCGGTCCGGCGATGGTTGAACTGACATAGCTGCTGTTGAGCACCCACGCGAGTGCGAATTGCCCCGCACTCAATCCACGCGCCTCTGCATGCTCGCGAACGCGCCGTGCCAGCTCCAATGATTCGGGCCGCCATTCAGCCTGTTGCAGGCGGCGGTCGCCGCGCCCCGCACGTGTATCGGCGGCGGGCGTCACGCCCGGTTCGTACTTGCCGGTCAGCACGCCGCGGGCGAGCGGGCTGTATGAAATCACGCCAAGGCCGTAGCGGTGCGCGGCCGTCAGTTGTTCGGCCTCGGCCTGTCGATTCGCGATGTTGTAGAGCGGCTGACTGGCGACCGGAGCATCGAGACCCAGTGCCTGGGCTGTATGGCTGAACTCGGCGATCTTCCACGCACGATGGTTCGACAGGCCGTAGCCACGCAGTTTGCCGGCCTGGACCAGATCATTTAACGCGCGCACGCTTTCATCGACCGGCGTGTCGTGATCTTCGGCGTGGAGGTAAAGCAGATCGATATAGTCCGTGTTCAGGCGCCTGAGGCTGGCCTCGATGGCTCGCACCAGATGTTTGCGCGACGCGCCGCGCGCATTGACGTCATCGTCACCGAGGGGACTGGCAACCTTGGTCGCCAGCACCCAGCGATCGCGCCGTGCGGCGATGCAACGCCCGACAACACGCTCAGATTCACCGCCAGCGTAGACATCGGCGGTATCGATCGAGTTGACGCCCTGTTCGTGGGCCTGGTCGACGATGCGTGCCGCGGTGGCTTCGTCGGTCGGACCACCGAACATCATCGTCCCGAGAGTCAGCGTCGAAACCTTCAGGCCGCAGCGGCCAAGTTGGCGATAGTCCATGTGAAACTGTTCCGTTAATTTGAAAAGATCTCAGCCCAAGCTGGGAACCCCGCGTGACACATCAATAGAGACGGGACGTCCAGATCAGGCGATTGAAACAACGAAGGTGGGCGCCGTCGTCTGTGCAACGCCAGATTGGAAGCGTGCAAGGCGTTCCAGCCATCACCTGGAAAACGGGCTTTACCGGTCGTACTTCTCCACGAATTCAGCCGCCGTGAGTCCACGGAAATCGGCCAACGCCGCGTCGATCCGCGCGGCGCTCCAGTCCCACCAGGCGATCTGCTGCAGGCGTTCCGAGGTGCGCGCGTCGACACGAAAACGCAGCACCCGCGCCGGCACCCCGACGACAATGGCGAAAGGCGGGACGTCTTTGGTCACGACAGCGCCTGAGCCGATCGCGGCGCCGGTGCCGATCGTCACGCCGGGCATGACGATCGCATCGTGGCCGATCCACACGTCGTGACCGATCTCGACCCGGTCCTGGGCCCGCCACTGGAAGATGTCAGCGTCGTCGTCGAGAGAGAATCCGTACGAGCGCGAGCGATAGGTAAAGTGATGATGGGTCGCCCGCCACGAAGGATGATTGGGCGGATTGATGCGCACGCCCGTGGCGAGATTGGCAAACTTGCCAATCAGTGCGTGGGCGATCTGATTGTCGCCCATCGCATAGCCGTAGTCGCCTATGACGGATTCCGCGACATGGCTGCGCGGGCCGAGATAGGTGTAGCGGCCAAAGTCGCTGGCACGCACGACTGCGGTTTGATCGATTTGCGGATCTTCCGAAAGGACGCGACCGAGCGCCCACGGATCGACGCCGCTGCCATGGTTAATCAACATATCAGCTCTTTTGATTCAATCGTGAAGAGAGGCGTCGGGCCGCCGGTTGCGCATTGCACGTAACGATCGCGCCAGCGTGCACGATGCGCGACGGCAACGCCGGTGATCGAGTCGCGCTCACGTGACAAGGCTGCGCAGGTAAGTGGAAACGCGTTCCGCGCAGGTGACCAGCACGAAGGTCGCGATCAGCAGGAACGACACCGTCTGGTACTGGAACAGGTTCATTGCAGTCAGCAACTGGAAGCCGATGCCGCCGGCTCCGACGAAGCCGAGCACGAGCGACGAGCGCAGGTTTTCGTCGAAGCGGAACAGCCCAATGCCGAGCAGCGACGGCAACACGCCCGGCACCACCGCATGGCTCAACACCTGCAGGCGGCCTGCACCGGTTAGCGTCAACGCTTCGACGGGGCCCATATCCATGTCTTCGATGACTTCCGCAAACAGCCGCCCGAGCATGCCGACCGAATGGACCGCAAGCGCAAGGGCGCCCGGAAACGGCCCCAGTCCGACAGCGGTGACAAACAACAGCGCCCACACCAGATCGGGCACTGCCCGGGTGACGCCGATCAGCGCGCGCGCGGCGTAGTACAGGGGCAACGCCGGCGTGACATTCGCGGCCGCGAGAATCGACAGCGGAAAGGCGAGCAACACCCCGAACACAGTGCCGAAAATCGCCAGATCGATCGTTTCGAGAACCGGCCACAGATTCGGGACGAACTGGTCGAACGCGGGCGGCACGGCGCGCGAAATGATGTCGGCCATACCGTGGGCGCCGGTCACCAGATCCTGCGGACGAGCCTCGACGACGATCCAGGCTTGCACGAACAGCGCGAGCACCACCACGGCGGCACACACCGACCAGAGGGTCCGGGCGCCCGACGAACCGGTTGAGGCGCGCATTTCCAGAGCCTTGCTCATGACGCCTCAGCCAGATAAAGGCTCGCGATCTGTTGACTGGAGACTGCTGAGGCCGGCCGGTCGAATTCGAGTCGGCCGCTGCGCAGCCCGACCAGCCTGTCGGCATAACGCGTCGCCAGTTCGGGCTGGTGCAGTACGCACACCACCGCGAGACCGTCCTCGCTGGCGAGGCGGCGCAGCAGCCGCATGACTTCGTCAGCCGCTTCGGGGTCCAGACTGGCGACCGGCTCGTCGGCGAGCAGCACGTGAGGACGTTGGGCCAGCGCACGGGCCACCGCGACGCGCTGCGCCTGTCCTCCCGACAGCGTGCCGGCGCGCTGGCGCGCCAGATGCAGCAAGCCGACTTCGTCCAGATAGGACAGCGCCGGTTCGACTGCCTCGCGAGGTACACGACCAAGCGCGGTTGCCAGAGTCCGGTGCCGGCCGAGCGCACCGCAGCAGACGTTCGCCAGCACGCTGCGCCGCTTCACGAGATTGGCGTTCTGCGAGATCAGCGCAAGCGGCAGACGCGCCTCGCGCAAAGCCTTACCGGACAGCGCGACGAGATCGCGCCCGCCAACCTCGACCGAACCGGCGGTCGGCCGATTCAGTCCGACCACGCACTTCATGAAGGTCGACTTGCCGCTCCCATTACTGCCCAGCACCACGACCAACTCACCAGCGTGGACCGAGACATTCATGTTGCGCAGCGCGGTATGGCCATCTGCGTAACGCATCGTCAGATCCCGGACAGCCAGCTTGACGCCGGGCTCACGCGCCACGTGGGGTGCCGTTCCGGGCAGGCTCGACGCGGCGGACGAAAACCGGCTCGCCGAATCCAGCGGGACGCCGCCCGAGGTAATGGACAGAGTGCTCACAGTTTCGCCAGGTCGATGTGAAGAGTCGAAACCAGATCGCGGATCTGGTTGTAGGCGGCATCCGTTTGCGGCACCGTCCTCAGCTCAGGGTTTTGGTTCGATGCGAGGAACTTCTGATCGGCCTCCGGCAACTGGTGCAGATCGAGCGAACTCAGCACGGCTGCCAGACGGGCCTTGAAATCCGCCGGCAAGTCTCCGCGCACGGCCAGCGGGTCGAGCGGAATAGGTTCGGACTGCCACAGCGTCACGTAAGCCGCGGGATCGTATTCGCCGTGTAGCTTGGCACTGGCGATCTCTTCGCTGTTCAGCTCGCCTGCTTCGACCTTGTGGTTGCGCAGCGCCTCGAACGACGCCGTATGGCTGCCCGCGTAGATCGCCTTGACGCCCTTGTCCGGATCGATCCCGTTCTTGCTCAGACCGTAGGCGGGAAACAGATGGCCGGACGTGGAAGCCGGATCGGCGTAAGCAAACGAGCGACCCTTGGTGTCGCCGAGCGCCTTGATGCCCGAGCCGGGCCACGTCACGATGGACGCGTAGTAAGTGGCCGGCTTGCCCTGCTCGCCGGCGAACGTGGCGACGGCTTCAGCGTGCGCGACCTGGTGGGCGAGCACGTAGCCGAGCGGACCGAATTCGCCAAATTCGAGCTTGTTGTTGCGCATTGCCTCGATCTCGGCGTTGTAGCTGGTTGCGACATAGAGTTGCACCGTGCAGCCGAGCTTGTCGCCGATCATCCTGGCGAGATCCGTATAGACTGGCAGCATGCGCTGAGCCGATTCGTAGGGTTCGACGCCGAAGCGAACCACGCCGCCGTTCGGACATGTGCCGGCTGCATGAGCAGTCATGGAGACAAAGCTCGCGGTCAGCGCTGCGGCAGCAAAAATTTTGGATACCTTCATATTTTTTCTCGAGTTAACTAGCGTGGAGATGGGGAGATTCAACGATTGACTGCCTTGTGCCGTGCATCAGACGATGCGCTCGCCTGCCCGATACGTGGCGCGTGGGACGGGCAGCGCACCGTGCATCCGCACACGCACGAAATCGGCGCGCAAACCGGGTGCGATGGCGCCGCGGTCGTCCAACCCTACTGCGCGTGCGGGCTCCGCCGAGACCGTCGCCATCGCGCGCGGCAGCGTCCAGCCGGCCTTGCCGACCAGTTCGAAGGCGGCGCTCAACAGGCTTGAGGGCACGTAGTCGGAGGACAGGATGTCGAGCAGTCCGGCTTTCGCGAGTTCGATCGCCGAGACGTTGCCCGAGTGCGATTCGCCTCTTACGACATTCGGCGCGCCCATGATCGTTGCAATGCCATGTTCGCGCGCGGCTTGCGCGGCGATGCGGGTGGTCGGGAATTCCGCCAGGACGATGCCTTCGGCCGCTGCCTGTTCGACGTGCTCGATGACGGTGTCGTCGTGGCTCGCCACCGGCACGCCGAGGGCCACGCAGCGCGCGACGATCTCGCGGCGATGCTGGACCGCAAAGCGCTCCTGTCCGTCTGAAAGCTCGGCAATCACTGCGGCGAAGTGTTCGTCGGTCAGTTTGCCGTGCCGTTCCTGCCAGCGGCGCCATTGATTCCGGTCGTGCCATTGGCGCTGACCCGGCGTGTGATCCATCACCGATGCGAGCCGCAGCAAGGGATGCGTGCCCAGCGAATCGAACACGTCCACCACATCGGGTGCTGCGATTTCGCAGCGCAGGTGCAGGAAATGCTCAGCACGTAGCAAACCGCACTCGGACAGACGCGCAAGTGCCTGCGTGCACTGCGTCTGGAGATTCCGGCTATGCATGTCCACGTCCGAACGCGCGCCGATTCTGAGCGAATCGAATACGGTTGTGATGCCCGCCGCGGCCACCTGGGCGTCGTGAATCACAAACGCGGCGTCGATATTCCACTGCACGCCCGGCCGCGGCGCGAGATGCTTCTCGAGGTTGTCCGTGTGAAGTTCGATCAACCCCGGCAACAGATAGTCACCGTTCCAGTCTTCGGCTTCGGCCGCCGACGTCGTACCTCGTTCCAGGTCGAGAATGACGCCGTTTTCAATACGCAAGGTTCCCGTAAATTCCTCATCCCGCGTGACGACGCGAGCGTTCCTGATCAACATCGATATGCTCCGTATGTATATCGGCGTTAGCGTGCTGCTGTACGACGCAGCGTTGCTTGTGGCGTGTGACTGCGAGCACCCATCTTTCATCTCATCGTCTAAACGTCTAGATGTATGAGGAAATGATCAACCGGTCATTTCTTCACGCACTGCCCTTCATGATTTCATGACGGGTCGCGCTCCCCCTTGCGCGAGTGCGAATTCATTTGACCCGACCGGAATGACAACACCATGACAGCGATCTGAGATAAATCGCCGAGGGCTTCAATCGCGTGCCGAGTAGGCGGTGTAATCCGTGCGGCGGCTCGAACAGATCCTTGTTGCCGGTATCGTGCCGGGCGATTCCGGCACGGGTAGTTGTATGCCGGACGAAAGCGAATGGTCGAACGGTTTGACGCGCCGACCAAATCAATCGTCAATTGACGACTAATTTGGTACGAGCAGTGATGGCATCAACTCAAGTGTGCGGGTTGTCGAGTTTTATTTTCCCGTTTTTAAAGGATTTTCCATCACCTAAGCGGCGGCAGCAAGGCCGGCAAGCTCGCGAGGAATGCACGGACGTGCATCGCGATCACCGCATCGGTGGGGGTGGTGCTGTCGTTCGAATAGATGCGACGCCGGATTGCAAGGTGCGAAACGGCGCCGTGCAGCAGCCAGCCCACTTCCGTCAGATGCGATGGATCGGCCGGCACGCTGCGGCCCACCTCATGGGCTGCCTCGGTGACGATGATCTCGAGCGCATGCGTCAAGACGGCGTTCGTGTACGTCGGCGCCATCTGCAAGTCTTCAAGCGAAGAGTACAGAAAAAGCCGCAGCCACCGCCTCGTCAGCAGCGTGTCGTAGTAGTCGCGATAGAACGTATTGAGGCGGCTTTCAAGCGGCACACTGCGATCTTTCAATTGAACAAACCACATCGCCTTGAAGGTCCCGACGATTTCCCGCTTGTAGACTTCGTCGATCAATGCCGCTTTGCTCTGGAACAGGCTATACAGCAATCGCTGGGAAACACCGCATGCGTCGGCAATTGCGCGGGTTTGTGCATTCAGGCCGTGCTCCGCGAAATATTCGGCGGCCTTGTCCAGCACCCGCGCCTGGCGCTCGGCGCGCGGCAGACGCTGCGGCACTTTTTTCATCGGCCGCTTGACCGGCACCAACCTTCCCCTCGTCGCGCGACCTGCTTTTTCGACGTCCTTGGCTTTGGCCTTCATGTCCCTCCCGGGTTCACGGTTTTTCAAGTAAGTCTTCACATGACGACTCACGTTTTGATAGAGTATATCGTCCGCAGGCGGGAACGCGTATCGCGATGCCCCCGGACTAATCACGCATTATCTCAGGCCATCGCGAAGCGAGCTTCATCTGTGACTGCCGGCATTGGCAAACGCCAGAAGAACCATGGCGTTTACAGGTCTGCCAATCAACCCGTTTTCGGTTCTCCGCTCATGTCTTTGTCAAGCCGTCAGTCGGTCATCATCGCGCTGATCGTCGCCTGCGCCTATTTCATGGAGAACCTGGACGCCACGGTGATAGCGACAGCGCTGCCCCATCTGGCCAGCACGTTCGGCGTCGCACCCGTGAGGGTGAGTGTCGGCATGACCGCCTATCTGCTCACGCTCGCGGTTTTCATCCCGATCAGCGGCTGGGTGGCGGATCGCTTTGGGCAACGCTCGGTGTTCGGCAGCGCCATCGTCGTGTTCACCGGCGCCTCGATACTTTGCGGGCTCAGCAACGGTCTCGCCGAATTCACGGCTGCGCGGATCCTGCAGGGAATCGGCGGTGCAATGATGGTGCCGGTAGGCCGGCTTGCCGTGCTGCGCAGCACGGAGAAGCGCCGCCTGATGCGCTCGATCGCCTACATTACGTGGCCCGGGTTGGCCGCACCGGTACTGGGTCCGGCGTTAGGCGGCTTTATCTCGACCTATTTCACCTGGCGCTGGATTTTTTTGCTGAACGTACCCATCGGTCTGCTGGGTCTGGCGCTGACCGCCACGTTCATTCCGAACTTGCGCGAAGCCGGCCGCCGCCCCTTCGATGTGCGTGGATTCGTGCTCAGCGGCGTCGCGCTAAGCTGCCTGATGTACGGCATGGAACTCGTCGGGCAACTGCATGGCGACTGGCGCAGCGCCACCGCCGCACTGACCTGTGGCACAGTCGCCGCAGCTTTGGCAATACGGCATTTCCGGCGCGCCGAACATCCGCTGATCGATCTCGCGCCGTGGCGAATCCCCACCTTTCGCGTCACACTCGACGGCGGTTCGTTGTATGTCGTCTCGGTCAGCGTTTCGCCCTTCCTGTTGCCGCTGTTCTTCCAGCTCGGCTTCGGGCTGAATGCGTTTGCCGCCGGCTTGCTGGTACTCGCTTACGCGGCCGGCAATCTGGCCATGAAGACCGTCACCACCCCCATCCTCAAGCGCTTTGGCTTTCGCAGGGTGATGATCGTCAATGGCCTGCTCACTGCCGTCACGATCGCCCTGTGCGCCCTGCTTTCGCCGGACACGCCACGCGCGCTGATCATGCTCGTGCTGCTGGCCGGCGGACTATGCCGGTCGATGCAGTTCACCAGCATCAATACGCTCGCCTTCGCGGACGTACCGCCGGCGCGGATGAGTTCAGCCAGCACATTTTTCAGCATGGTCCAGCAGATGACCATCGGGCTCGGCATCGCATTCGGCGCGATCGCGCTGCACGCGGCGGTGCTGGTACATGGCGACCACGGGCAGCTTTCGCTGGCTGACTTCAGGGTCGCGTTTGTGCTTGTCGCGGTGTTGGTGCTGATCTCCGTGCTCTACTTCATCGGCATCGAACCCGATGCCGGCGGCGAGGTTAGCGGCCACACGCGAGCCGCATCGCGCTAAGGGCGCCAACGTACCGAGCGCATTGATGGCTACGGCCCAAAGTCAGACAGAGAGAACCCCCGTGCAGGATAACCAGGCTACGCCATCGACGACCTCAAAAGCCGCCTCGCCCCACGCGGCGCCCGCAGCCGGCAGCGCAGTCCCTCGCAGCGCCTCGCAACAGGTGCTGATTCTCGCCGGCGTTTGCATAGCGGTGCTGGTCCTGCCGCTGAATTTCGGCGGCGCGGCGGTGTCGGCGCCGACCATCGGCACCGCGCTGGGCGGCAGCCCGGTGGCAGTCAACTGGATCCTGAACGCGTTCATGCTGAGCTTCGGCAGCAGTCTGATGGTCGCAGGAGCGCTCGCGGATCTGCTCGGACGGAAACGTATGTTCGCCGTCGGGGTGGCGCTCTTTGCAGCGACATCACTTGGGATTGCCGCGGCGCCGAGCCTCGTGTGGGTCGACTTCCTGCGCGCGCTGCAGGGCATCGCAGCCGCGTTGGTGCTGGCCGGATCATCGGCGGCCCTCGCGCAGGAGTTCGACGGGGATGGACGCGCCCGCGCGTTCAGCATGCTCGGCACGACCTTCGGCGTGGGCCTCGCGCTGGGTCCGCTTCTCGCCGGGTTTCTCACGCAAACATTCGGCTGGCGATCGTTCTTCCTCGCGGATGCGGCGATCGGCTTGACGGGCTTTGCACTCGGCGTTCCAAAGCTGCGGGAATCGTGTGATCCGCATGCCAAGGGTCTTGATTGGCCTGGCGCCATCAGCTTTACCGCCGCGCTGACCCTGTTCACCTTCGGCCTGCTGCAAGGTCCGGAGAGCGGCTGGAGCAGTCCCCTCATCGTTACGCTGTTCATGGGTGCCGCGGTCATGGCGAGCGCGTTCGTCTGGATCGAAGCTCGTGTTAGCCGGCCCATGCTCGACCTGTCGTTGTTTCGCTATCCGCGCTTCGTCGGTGTGCAGGCGCTCCCGCTTGCGACGGCATTTTGCTATGTCACGTTGCTGCTGGTCTTACCGACGCGATTCATCGGCATCGAAGGACATACCGCGATCCGCGCGGGCTTGATGATGCTTTCGCTTTCGGCACCGATGCTGTTCGTGCCGCTCACCGCTGCGTATCTCACGCGCTGGATGTCAGCCGGCGTCATTTCAGCGATCGGCCTCGTCATTGCGGCCATCGGTATGCTCTGGTTCAGTGGTATCGGACCTGATGCGCCAGCCACTGCCTTTGCGATCCCGCTGTTTGTGATCGGTGTGGGCGCCGGGCTGCCGTGGGGACTGATGGACGGCTTGTCAGTCAGCGTCGTTCCCAGGGAACGCGCCGGCATGGCGACGGGTATCTTCAGCACCACGCGCGTGGCGGGCGAAGGCATGACCCTCGCCGTGGCTAGCGCGATACTGGCGGTGCTCACACGCTTGCGGCTATCCGATGCACTCGCGCGAACTCCCGGCGCGCCGGCTCATGCAGTGACCGAAGCCGCCCAGCGCGTGGCCACCGGCGATCTGACACACGCTGCCGCGCTGCTGCCGACACTCGGGCAGCCCCTGCTCGTGCAGGCGTACGACGGCGCGTTCCGGGTGCTGCTCCACATGCTGGTGGCCATCACGCTCGCCTCCGCGATCATGGTGCTTGGATTCCTTGGCCGCACACCATCCGCGGCGAGCCCGAACGATCCCGGCCCGGCGCGTGGCGGCGCCAAAGGGATCGCCAACCAATGAGACGCGCGCGGCTTGTCCAGATTGAGCGACGAAAAATGCCGGGCATACGGATGGACCGATGCGCCAGGCTTCAATCGGAATCGTTAAGACCGGCTTAACGGAAGAATCAGCTTGCGTTAACCCGGGCCGCTTTTTGCTCTCCCATAATTTTTCCTGACGCACGAAGCCGCATTTGCCGGGTTTCGTCCGCCATGGCGAGTACTGCGCCGCTAATGTGCGTTTCCGCCGTCGTCGTGCTGCTGCTCGAACGGGCCAATCGCACCGCGCCGCAACTCGAAACCGCTCCCTCGGGCAGCATTTCCTGAGGTCGCCGACATAGTGAGAGAAGCCTTGTTCACAAGTTCACAACAACCCCGCGCGCAGCCGCACCGGGCCGGCTGCGAATGCGCGGGAAGCACTGATGGCAGGCGTTGAAAACCATGACGCCGCCGCTGTCCGCCCGTTCCGCGATTCGCTGCTGGCGATGCTCGGAATCGGCCTCGTCAACATGCTCGTCGCACTCGATCAGACGGTCGTCAGCACCGCGCTGCCTTCCATCGACGCCGATCTGAAAGGGGCCGAATACTACGCGTGGATTGCGAGCGTCTACCTGCTCGCCTCCATCATCTCGGTCCCCATCTTCGGCCGGCTCGGCGACTACTTCGGGCGCAAGCCTTTCGTGATCGCGTCGATCACCACGTTCACGGCAGCCTCTGCGCTCTGCGGACTTGCACCGAACGTGCAACTGCTGGTTTTGGCGCGCGCCCTGCAGGGCATCGGCGGCGGGATGATGCTCGGCACGGCATTCGCGTCGATTCCCGATCTGTTTCCCGATCCGCACGCCCGTGTGCGTTGGCAGGTCATGATGGCGGGTTCCTATGGAGTCGCCACCGCAGCCGGACATTTCTCGGCGGATTTCTGAGCGCGGTCTACGACTGGCGCGCGACGTTCCTCATCAATCTGCCGGTTGGGCTCGCCGGCCTCTATTGCGTGATGCGGTATTTGCCCCGCATCGAGCATGGCGGCAGGCAGCGGACGACGATCGACTGGACCGGCGCAGCGTTGTTGTCGGTCCTGCTCGCGTCGCTGCAAATGGGCGTCGAGCGGCTGCCCGCCACGGGGAGTGCGTCGGCGGCGCTGATGCTGGTGACGCTTGCGCTCGCGTCAGGCGTCTTGCTGTACCAGTGGGAAAGACGCCATGCACAGCCGATTCTGCCCGTCGAACTGTTCGCGGACCGCAATCTCGTGCTGCTCTTCGTGCTCTCTTTCGCGGCCGGATTCGCGATGTTTTCGCTGCTGTTCTTCATGCCGCTGCTGCTGCAAACGGGCTTCGGCATGACGCCGCAGGCGGCCGGCATCGCGGTCACGCCACTGCCGGTCTGCCTCGCGCTCGGAAGCCTGGCGAATACGCGCATCGTCACGCGGTTGCGCGATCCGATGACGATCGTCACGGTCGGCTTTGCGTTGATCGGCGCGGGTTGTGCCGGCACGGCGATGCTCGACAGCACCAGCCCGCATGCGTTCGGCGCGCTGTCGATGGGCGTGGCAGGCGTCGGTCTCGGCTTCATTTTCAACAACCTCAACGTCTTTGCCCAAGAGTTGAGCGGGCGCGCACGTTTCGGCATCGCCACCGCGCTGATCCAGTCGACGCGGATGGTCGGCGGCATGCTGGGGACGGCCACGATCGGCATGCTGGTTTCGCGGAGCCTCGCACACAGCATCGCAGGCGTCGGCCATGCGGCGCTCGCCGACGGTCGGGATGCCATCGTGCGCGCCATTCACATGGGCTTTGCGATCGACGTCGTGGTGGTATGCGGCGCGGTGATCTGTACGCGGCGCATCGTCGGCGTGCGGCTGCGTCAGGCGCCTCTGGCGCAGCAGGACGAATGACGCAGTCTCGCCTGATTGGCGGGCTGATCGGTGCGACGAGCGACGAGCGAGAACGCCGCAAGTCAAACAACGACAGGAAATCGCGGCTGATACGCGTAGATACGGCAAGCAACCAGAGACGGCGCTGGCGAGAAAACTGGGCGGGACGCGGCGCCTTCGATCGGGCACCGCACTCCCACTCGCGGATCTGTCATTGACCGAAATAGATCCTGCACTGAGGTCCGGAACCGCACGGCTGGCTCTGCCGGCCTCCCGATTCCGATTGCCCCCCGGCCACGCCGCCGTACGACACATTGCGCACGGCTTGCGTGCGACTGTCGGTGCCCTGCGCGGCTTCGCCGAGCGACATATCGGTCGTGGCCTGCGCCGATTCATTCGCATTCTGCTGCATCAGAACGCGGCCCGACGTTCCGGTGTCCGGAAGGCCGTCCATCCCCATCGCACCGGCCGCTCTCGGCGCGAGAAACAGAACGGCGCTGGCGACTAACATCAATAAACGTAATTTCATGTCCAGACTCCTCGAATCCGGCGCAGCAGTTCTCGTCCTCCTAAAGAATGATCCGCGAAAAGCCAGCTCGCCCAATCGGGCTGAGGAACGGGTCGATGCCGATGCGCAACTGCTGCGACGGGTCACCGAACTAAACGAGTAAATAATTGCCACACTTGCAACTAATGTCGGGCGCGTTCTCGCGGGTAGCCGGAATCAGTCGCCACAAGCTGGCAGCGCGAATGTGGGTTCCGCTGTTTCCGTTATAGGTCGCCCGCCTGGGAATTCAATCCCGGGGGTCTGGTGGTGCCGGCCGAGGCCGATACCGTTCGACAAACCGCATGCGCAGAGAAAATCAGCCGAAGTGGCGCGTGCTTTGGCCGCACAGTGCGTTATGATGCTGTCATAACGTAAAAAAGCGGCGCGCGCGAGGCACCGGCGAGAGACGGAGCGTGGACGTGAAATCAGTCATTCGCAATCAGTGCATTGTCACCCCAGTTCTTTCCATTGCTGCCGTGAGGCTTATCCAGCCTTGCGTGGCGCGCGGCCGAAGCGCTGGAATATTCACTGAGCGGCACGGCCAGTCTGATAGACGGCCGGGTCGGGCATAAGCTGTATCGCGATTTATGGAGCAACGTTTTTTAACGCAGCTCGTGGAATTTCCTTCAATCAACAACCCCACCGCGGGCCGGCCCCATTTAAATGGGATCGATCCATCGCGACTTTCCCTTGCAATCTGTAATTGACAGAACGCTGGACGTTTTAGAAGGACGAATATCTTATGGACGAAAGGAAGCGAGATAGCATGATTGCGTATCTCCGCCATCGCATGGAAGAGTTTGGTATCAAACCGGAAGACCTTGCTGCCGTGCTGGCGTCCGAGCCAATCGCGCAAAAGGCCGCACGCTACCGTAGCGCGACTGGCGACAGCTGGGACGGCCAGGGTGAAATGCCCCAATGGCTGAAACAGGCAATCAGCGCAGGTCAATCAATCGACCACTTTGAATTGACGGCCAAACCGGCCCCGGCCCCGCAGCCGAAAAAACATGTGGACTGGAAAAACGATCCGTTCGCAGGAAGTCCGCTTGCGCGTTCTAACAATCGTTAAGCCGCCAGGCTGTTGAGCCGCTAACGCAAAAGGTATACCCTCGCATTCTCCCGTGGGACATCGCAGGTTTGGCACGCGTGCTCGCCGACGCGCGCGGGCGAAGCTTTGCTGCGTGCGCCCTGCCAATCTGCCGATCTGCATCCAGACGCCTGTGCCCGCCGTATATTCGGTTGGAGCAGCGCAATCACGCGTTGCCTTCCGGGAACCGGTCATGCGGGTCATGAACGGCACACGTCCAGCTCTCAGCGCCGCTGCCGCCCGATGAGCTCGCAAGGAGAAATGTCATGCGCATATCAATGCTTAAAATCACGCTGGGTTGTATTGCCGTTCTTTCGGTGACAAGCGGCGCGGCGTTCGCGCAAGGCGGCGGCAACGGCAATGGTGGCAGCGGCGGTGGCAACGCGCACAGCGCCGCGACCGCGGGCATGACGCATTGGGGCGACCCCGCCCCAAGTCCGCTGGACGTGATGCCGGGAAGCGCGACGAAAAGAATGCACTCGACGGACGGCGACATGCAGCCGATGTCGCCCGACGACTCGATGAAGCCCGCGAAAGCCGGCGCAATGAAATAGCCCCCGGAGCCCCCGGTTTCGCCTCAGGCGACGTTCAGTTGGAGCAAACGGCGGGCGGCGTTCATGCGTCGCACGTCGTAGCCTGATCCGGCGAGGCGATCGTGGCGGAGATCGTTCCGGCATTCGCTGAATCGCTGATCGAAGCGCTCGCGAGGCTGTGGTCTGCGCATCGCGTGTCGCCCGGGCTTGAGGTCGCGGTCGGAGTCGAGATCGAAGCCGAGATCGCGGCAGCCCCAATGCGAGCACCACCGTCGCGCACCGGCGGCACCGCATATTGCGGCAATTCGATAAACGCGCTGACCTGCCTCACGATCTGCCAGAACATCTTGTCGAACAGCCGCGCCCGCTCGTCAGCCGACACGCCGTCGGCGAGCGGATTGGCAAAGGTCCAGCCAAGCAACGAAGGCGCTCCCGGAAACGCAGGCGCATGGTGCTCGTCGACAGATTCGTCGAGCGCGATGACGAGGTCCATCCGCGGCGCCCATTCGCCGGTGAATTCCAGCCAGCTTTTCGGGCTGAGTATGTCGCGACCCGATATGCCGGGCCGCAGTTGCGCGACCGCCAATGGATGAACCCGCGCGGCCGGCTCCGGCCCCGCGCTGAATGCTTCGAACCGGTGTCCTGCCAGTTCGCGCAGCAAAGCTTCGGCAATGATGCTGCGTACTGAATTATTGCGGCAGAGAAACAGCACTTTATATTTTCTGGTCACGCTTACCCCGTACCCGTGTTTTTTTTTGCTTCTGGGTGCCATTGTGCCAACCCAGTCTTGCGCTCCCGTGACACTACGATGTCTAAATTGCTGGCGCCACGGGAATTTGTACCAGGGGGTTCAAGTCACGGGCACAGAACGCTCCTCACTGCGCTTGCCGCGAAGTGTACCAGCGCGATGGCCATCCTTACATTATGCTGTCGGTCGCGCGCGCGGCACAGGCGTTGCGGCGACACGCACGCCGATTGGCGCCGTCCGCGAGACGCACTATTGCCCGCAGGCGAATTTTTTCCGCCGAGTCCCGCATTCATACTTCAGGTTGATTCTTGCGGCGGCACGCGGCGTCGAGCGACGCGCGCGCCATCCACCATCACGGAACCCACGGATGCTGAACCGAAACGCCATTAGCTCTGGCGCGTACCTCGAAAGTTTTGACTCGCTGCCCAAGGAGATGCTGTGGAGCCAGGCGCGGATCGACGCGTCGCTCGCGCAGACCATGCAGCAGCGTGCGCACGAAGACGACGTCTGGGTCTTCGCGTATGGCTCGTTGATGTGGAATCCGATCTCGGACTTCGACAGCCGCCGTATCGCGACGCTGCATGGCTGGCATCGCAGCTTCTGCATCCGCCTGATCGCCGGGCGCGGCACGCCGGAACAGCCGGGGCGCATGCTCTCGCTCGAACCGGGCGGCAGCACGCAAGGCGTCGCGTTGCGCCTGTGCGACGCGACGCTCGAAGAAGAGCTGCGAATTCTGTGGATTCGCGAGATGGTGACGGGCGCTTATCGCCCGACCTGGGCAGCGGTCACGCTCGACGACGGCACTGAAGTATCCGCGATCGCCTTCGTGGCCGAGCCCGACGATTCGCAATACGAAGGCGATGCGCGCGCCTCGGCGATCGCGCCGTTGATGGCCGTGGCCGCCGGCCTGTTCGGCACGAACGCCGAGTACGTGTTCAGGCTGCAAAGCGCATTGGCGGACTGCGGGCTGAACGATCCTTACATCGACGAACTGGCGTCCGAGTTGACGCGGACCGGCAGGATCAGCAGCCAGCCCGCGTAATCCGTCAAAAACGCAAGCCGTTCAGAAACTGGAACCACAGACCGCCCAGCGTGCCGGCCGGATGCGCGTCGGTGGCGGGTTCTTCGCGTTTCGCGTGCCTGGCGCGGCTGCCGGGCGCGTCGTGAGCGACGGCGTCCTTCACTGAAGCCGCTTTGGTGTGGGCCGGCAGGTCGGAATCCCTGGCGGCTTCAGCGGCTTCAGCGGCTTCATTGGCATCGGTCGAATGGGCTGCATCGGCAGCCGCGTCGGCCTTCGCTGCCTCGCGGCGCGATGCCTGTAACGCTGCCATGCTGTCCGCGATCTGCGCGGCTCGCCGCGGTTCGCATTGCCGCCCGAGCAGCACGCCGAACAGTACATCGCGATTGTGGCCTTCGTCGGCGAAACGGATCGCGACCGAGACCATCTCCGCGTACGCCGCTTCGTCGGCCGCGCGCGCCGCCGCCTCGCGCTGCGCCTGGGCCTGCTGCTGACGCGCGCGCTGCGCTTCCCAGCCGCGCATCTGCTCGGCGTAGACCGCGTCGTACACCTTGCGCTGCTCGGCATCGGAGAGGATCGCGTACGCGTCCTTGATCTCCTGGAACGCCGCGCGCGCCACTGCCTCGGCGCCGCTATTGCGGTCGGGATGCCACTTCATCGCGGCCTTCCGGTAGGCCCGCTTGATTTCATCGTCGCTCGCGTGCGCCTGCACGCCGAGCGTGTCATAAAGAGTTGTCATTGCTTGCTCGACCTCGCCGGGAATCATCGCGGAACATCGTAGCATGCGAAAAACGGCTTTTCGTGAAGCGGCCCGCGCCGACGCCGCTGCAACGACAACGAAAAAAAGGCCTCGCCACAAACATGGCAAGGCCGGGTCCCATGCCAAGGAGATGTCATAGAGGAGACGATTCCATCATAGCGGTGCGTTCTCGCGTGCCCAAACAATGGTTCGACAAATGCTTGTCTGGCGCGGCTTCACGTGTAGCCGTAGCGCATCGCGCGCCGGGCACGCTCTCGCCCGCCAATGCGCTCAATGAAGCGCAACCCGCGCGTCTGTTGCACGCGGTCTGATTCGGCCTTGCTGACGCTGCCGTGATGCCGCTGTGGCGGCCCACGGCAGCGTTTGTGCAAACCGTGCGGCACATAACAGACGGCTTGCCCGCGACGCTGGATAGTAGGGTCCAACACAGCGAAGATGATCCGATCCGGGCTCCTGAAGACCGCTCCCGAACCCCGCTGATTTGCTTACGACGAAAGATTGGTTCACCCGCTGCGCAGCGCGCCCTACGCTTGACCCTGTCCGCCAGCTCACCGACCACGTGGCGCTACGGGGTGACGTCCTACGCACTGGCTTCCTTGCAACACAAGCGGGCACACTGACAAGTCGATATCATGAATTCACATATCCGCTACAAGGGGTACGAGGTCGCTCCGGCCGCGCAGTTGCTACCCAATGGCATGTTCGCCGCCAATCTGACCATCGAAAAAACCTCCGCGAACGACGGGAAAGCGTATTCGTTCGACGCGCTCGATTACTTCTTCGACGAGGAACATGCGCTCGCCTATGCATTCCGATGGGGACGTATGTGGGTCGATAACCACCAGTGACGTTGTTCGCGTCGATCGGAGCGGTCATAGCGGTTGCGGGTGTCACGGCTGTCACGAGGGTCGGGGCGGTCGCGGCGCGAACCGGCAAGCGTCGCGCGTCAAAACGGCAGCCGGCTAGCGCCGGCCTCGCTGCCTCGCCCGGCATCGGCTGTTAAGCGCTTGTGCCAGAATAGGCGACACCACGAGTTCGCCCTCTGCACGCCTGCCATGTCCGATACGCCAACCGAGGTTGCCGAAGACCGCTGCCAACGCCCGCTGACTTCGCGCGGTGACTGCCCGCGTGAACACCCCTCCGCACGTTTGCCAGGCGGATCGGCTTGCGCAGACGACTGCCCGACACCCGCCTCCCAGAAGAATCCACCGTGATCGCTTACCCGGCGCTGCCGGCGCTCGCGCCTCGCGCCACGTTTTGCACCGGGTTTCGCACGACCCTCGCGCCGCCAACGCACACGACAAGGAGATGCGGACATGCCATGGACCGTCGATGAACAACTCGCGCTGACCGCCACGCAAGCGGTCGCCGCGATCCAGTCCGGCCGCCTCAAGGCCACCGACTACGTGGCCACGCTGCTCGCACGCGCGGCCGCGCTCTCGAGCCTCAATGCGCTCACCACACTCGAGCTCGACGGCGCGCTCGCCGCCGCGCAGCGCATCGACGCGCTGCCGGCCTCGGCGAAGGCGCTGTTGCCGCTCGCCGGCTTGCCCATCGTCGTCAAGGACAACATCAATACGGCGGGCCTGCAGACTTCGGCGGGCACGCCCGCTCTCGAAGGCTTCATCCCGAAAGCCAACGCTCCTTCGGTGCAACGGCTCATCGACGCCGGCGCGATCGTGCTCGGCAAAGCGAATATGCACGAACTGGCGTTCGGCATCACCAGCACGAACTTCGCCACGCATGCCGGCCCGGTGCGCAATCCCTACGATCCCACGCTGATCCCCGGTGGCTCGTCGGGCGGCACGGCCGTGGCGATCGCCGCGCGCATCGTGCCCGCGGGTCTGGGCACCGACACCGGCGGCTCGACCCGCATCCCGGCTGCGTTGACGGGCACCGCGGGGTTTCGTCCATCGGTCGGCAACGGCGGCGCCGAGCGGCGCTATCACGATCCGAACGCCGTCGTGCCGATCAGCCATACGCGCGACACCGTGGGACCGATGGCGCGCACCGTCGCCGACCTCGCGCTGCTCGACGGCGTGATCACGGGTGCCGGCGCGTTGCCCGAGCTGGCACTGAGCGGCCTGCGCATCGGCCTGCCCGCGCCGTTGTGGGAAGGACTCGAGCGACAGGTGGAAGACGTCGCGCGCGCCGCGTTGACCCGGCTCGAAGCGGCGGGCGTCGTGTTCGTGCCGGTCGCGATGAGCGAACTGGAGCACCTGAACGGCATGGTCGGCGGTCCGGTTGCGATCCACGAAGCGCGCGACGATGTGCTCGCCTGGCTCGTCGCCAACGATGCGCCGGTCAGGACCGTTGCCGATATGGCCGCGCGCATCGCGAGCCCGGACGTGCGCGCGATCTACGACAGCGTACTCGCCGATGTGCTCGGCACCCACTACGCGGCGGCGTTGAACCACTGGCGGCCGCGCCTGCAGCAGTACGTAGCCGCGACGTTCGCCAGCCAGCGCCTCGACGCGCTGCTGTTTCCGACCACGCGTCTGGCCGCCGTGCCGATCGACAACGTGCACGGTTCGTCGACGGTCTCGATCGACGGCGCGCCGCCGCTAGAGACGATGGACGCGTTCCTGCGCAATACCGATCCGGCCAGCACGTCTGGCATTCCGGGACTGTCACTGCCCGCGGGGATGACCGCGAGCGGCCTGCCGGTCGGCCTCGAACTGGATGGTCCGCTTGGCGAGGACCGGCGGCTGCTCGCGATCGGCGTCGCGTTCGAGCAGTTGCTCGGCGTGCTGCCCGCGCCAGTGCTTTGATGCTCGTTGACGCGCTTTGTTGCCCGCTGTCGCCCTCTTTTGCCCTTTGAGTCCGCTAGCCACGCTTTCCGAAAACACCAGCCAACGTGCCGATGACGACACCCACACCCACACCCGCCCACCCGCGGCGGACCCTCTTACGCCATGCGGCCAGATTGGCCGCGGCATTGGCCATCACACTCACCGCCACAGCATGCGCGCGCCTTGCCACGGCCGATTCCGACGCGCTGTGGAAAATCGTCGACATCCGCTGCGTGCCGTCTCAGCAGGCAACCGGCACGCCGGGCCAATGCACGAGTGTCGATCTCGACAAACGCTACGTGATCCTGAAGGATATTGTCGGTCGCTCGCAGCATCTGCTGATTCCGACCGATCGCATCACCGGCATCGAAAGCCCGCTCGTGCTCGCGCCTCATGCGCAGGATTACTGGGTCGACGCGTGGGACTCGCGGCATTACGTCGAGAAGTCGGTCAAGCGTGCGCTGCCGGACAATCAGCTCGGCCTCGTAATCAACTCCGAGTATCGCCGTTCGCAAAACCAGCTGCATATCCATATCGACTGCATGCGCCGCGAGGTCAGCCTGGCGCTCGCGCGTCACGCGAAGGACGCGCCCGGCGAGTGGCGTTGGGATACGCTCGACGGCGAGCGCTACCGGATCATGCGCGTGACTTCACTCGCTCAAGCCAGCAATCCTTTCCGCATCGTCGCGCGTGACAATCAAGGCGCCGGAGCAATGGCGACGCAAACCATCCTCGTGACGGGCGCGGGCCCGTCCGCCGCCACCGACGGCTGGCTGATCCTGAACAGCGGCACCGAAGTCGACAACGGCAGCGGCACGGCCGAAGGCCTGATGGATCACGCATGCCGTGTGGCGGATGCAACCAACGACAGCATGCCCACCAGGATGAGGCTCGATGCCCAGATCGCATCCAGATTGAACCAGCTCCGTGACACGAACTTCAGCCCCAGGTAGCGATAGACCAGCCAGGCCAGGCATCCGCCGGCCACCATCATCGCCGTGCCGTGGACGGCGGAGACAAGCAACGCCATGCGAAGGTTGTAATCGATCAGGGTCTGCGCGGCCCGATGCGCCCGATCCATGCCGTAAGACCGGCAAAGTCCGAGGTAGATCGGCACGAGCATCAGTCCCGCGCCGTACGCAATGGCGATGGCGAAAGACCAGAGTGCGAGCCGTGACGGCGGGATCCGCGCGAGTACACGCGAATGGCGTCTGCGGATCAGAAGATAGGCGCCAAAGCCGATTACGAGCATGCTTGCGCCGGCCTGTATCTCGCGCTGCCATGCGAGCAGCATCGCAAGCATGGCAAAAGGCACCATCACCACGAACATGGCGAGCACGTGCCCTGCCGCGAGATAGCAGAGCGTGACAAGCAGCGCCCGCGCGCGTCGCTGCATCAACCCGCTCGAAACGGCGAGCGGCCATCCCATCGCCGGATTGAGCCCGTGATATATACCACTCGCAAGGATGGCTAACCAAAGGCCGGCCTGCGACCAACCACCCCCGATCAAATGCCCACCGACGGGTAACAGAACGAATCAGTCGAGCAGTCGCCGCCCTCGAGCCGAATCTGGTGAGCCCGGTATCCATCGGGAAAGGTCACCCAATAATCGTCGGCGAGCGAGAGGCCACCACCGGGCTCGGCCCGAGCCATGACCTGTGCCGCGGGGACACCGTCCGGATAGAACTGGTTGTCCCAGCTCGAATAGAGCGAGTTGGTCCAATAGACACGCTTGCCGTCGCGGCTGATCTCAACCATCTGCGGGCCACCCGCGAAGGTTTCACCGTTCGCATGGGGCGTGCGCCGTACGATCCCGCCGATGTGAACCGAGTCGGCAAGCTTCGGCTTGCGGGGATCCGTCACGTCGTATTGGCGCATCTCGCCCGTTCCCCAACAGGCGACGTACAGGAACTTGTCGTCGATGGAGAGATCGATATCCGTGACGAGCGGCGGCACCGCACCGAATCCCTGCAGCAAAGGAGGAAGCAATTCCGCGGCGGCAGGCTCGGGCGGAATGGTTGCGGTCTTCTCGATGTGGAACTGTCCGCCCTCGCGCCACCAGGTCCAGATCGACCCTTCGAGGTTCGTTGTATCGACTACCACACCGATGAACCCGTACTCCCGGCTCGGATCATGCGCAGGCCGCACTTCGAGCGCCATCTGATGATTCGCGCCGAGGTCGATCGTTTGCACGTTGCGTCTCGCCCGCAGATCCCAGAAGTGGATGCGGTGCCCGTACTTGTTCGACAGAAGATCCTCGGCGACGATCCCGTTCTCGAATTGCGGCGGCAATGCCCACTCGCTCGACACCATGTAGTCGCGCGGCAGGTTCCACCAGAAATCGTAGTGTTTCTCCTGCAAACCGCGGTCGATCTCCCAGCGGCCGAGCACATCGAACGTCTCGCAGTCCATGATGAAAATACCCGGCGGCCCGTCGGTGCCATCTTTTCCTTCGCCACCGAGCGTGCTGACGTAAATTCCTTCGGGCCCGCAATGGACCGTATGCGGACGCGAGTAGCCTGTCTTACGGAAGATTTCCTCAGGTTCGATGATCTGGTGAATTCGCGCCTCGGTCGGATGAGGCTTGGTGTCCACGATATAAATGCGCGAGGAGCGCATCCCCGGAATGATCAGATAGCGTCGTTCGAGGAAGGCGTGGCCAGTCAGCGGCGACAGTGCCGATGAGCAGGCATTCCAGCCGAAATGATGGAATTCGTCCCCCTTGTTCGGCACCGGCACCGTGTGAACCACCTTGCTGTAGGTCGCCGAGTCTGGCTTCACGTCGATCACGGCGAGCGCGTCGGGCTGCGAGAAGTCGGGGCTGAGCAGCACCGTGTAGGCGTAGTCTTCCGCGGGCGCATCCATCGCGAGTTTCGGAGATGCGTGGAAGGTCGGATCTGGGCGCATAGCCATGACGAGTCTCTCCTTGTCCAGCTGGTTCTGGATGCAAGAGATTCCGATATTCGCTCACACTCAGTCTTAGATTTGTAGTCCACGGTAGCGGCGAGATCAACCGAAAGTTTCGTCAGCTTTGGTGCGCGCTTCGTTTTTCGTCATTTGTTCTTCCACCCGGGAAGCGCCCATCTATAGGGCGACCCACCACAAACGTGCCCTTCCCGTTTCGGTGAGTCCGGTCAACGAGTAGTCCGAGTGTCCCCTTTGCGCCGCGCGTCACGGGGAGGCGCCGGTCGGATCCGCATCCGCCTGTTTGCGAATGTCCCGAGCATACGCGTTGCATCGGTGCCCGATCACAACCAGAACTACATTTCGAGCGCCGCGCGAGAGATCTCGCACTCAGTACGCCCACGAGGAACCTGGCAAGTCTGCACGTTATCGGCCGGCGAAATCGCGTCGCGTCATTCGAGACGAACGTCTTACGCCTCACCGGTAAGACAGAGGGCGATTCGCTAGCAGAACCTCCAAACGTCCTACGTTTTCAGTCCAATTTTTTTCTCTTTTTCAATGGCATAGGCTCGATTAACGGATTGTTCAGTACAAGAAACTTTCCGCACCCACCTTCTACAAGGCTAATGACATGACGATCTGGCAACACCATCGCCCACCTGGCATCACGGCGCTTACGAAAGGAGCTGAACGTGAAAACTTTATCCCGTGCTACCGGCATATGCATCGCAGTTCTGTCGATCTATGCCACCGATCCGCTGGCGCAGACATTCCGTGCGGTGGATTCATCCACCTCGACGATGCCATCCTCCAGGCATCGGAATTCGCGTGGCCCATCCAGTCAGATCGCCGCCCTCCCCGATGCGACGGTTTTTCCAGCGGCAGACGGCAGCGAGCAGGCCGATGCGCTCCAACAGACGCTCGACCAATTACAGGCCGGCCAGCGTCTGGTGTTCGCACCGGGCCGCTACGTCGTCGGCCATTCGCTCGTGGTGAAGGGCCAGCAGGTTGTCGTGTCAGGATATGGGGCAACGCTAGTCGCAACCAACCCGGAAGATCAGACCATCGTGATGAGCGGCAGTAATTCAACCCTCGTCGGGCTCACTCTGATTGGTACCGGGACAACGCGGCTCACCACGCCAGGTTCGACGAAAGTCGAAGTGACGGGGGCAGGTATTCAGGTGCTTGATGTCACGATCCAGGGCGGTGCCAGTGACGGAATCTTCGTTTTCGGCGGGACAGACATCGCGGTCGTGGGTAACAAGGTGCAGGGGACGCTCGCCGACGGCATCCACACCACGTACGGCTCGCACAACGTGCTTGTCCAGGACAACACCGTCACCGGCACTGGGGATGACATGATTGCCGTAGTGAGCTACCAGGGTGACGGAGCGAGTGTAGCCAGCGCACCTGCGCGTAAATGGACGAATACCGGGCGGAAAGAGGCAGCGGCTTACAAAAGTTTGCGCGAATGTATTCAGTTCCCGGCCGATGCGCGCGTCGGAAAGCACGGGATTTCATCGCGAATGCCGGTTCTCCCACATACTCAATACTTACGACTTGTCATCCTGTTGACTTGGGCTTTGCAGGGAGATCGCCATGTCGGTCTATGTCGATGAAGGGTTCAGGCCCTGTGTGACGGAATGCGCGACGGTCGCATTCCGGGTGTGCTGTGACGATCGCGCGCAGATTTTCGAAGTCAGCGCCGAGGCACTCGTGGCCTTCTGTGGGGCGGCGAGCAAGCGCAAGCGGGATCTGCTCGTCGCGTTCGAAGACGCGCAACTGGAGATCCTGACGGTGGCCGCGCAAAAGTGGACATTCAGACCGAGCGAGCCCGTGCGGCTCGGGCTCGACGAATTCCGAATGATCAGACATTAGCTGTGCCAGAATCATATCCATGACCTGGATTGCCGCCCTGCCGATGTATAACGTCACGCCCGCGCTCGACCTCGAGTGGCGCGAGTGGCTCGACGACGTAGTGCGCCGCGTCAAGCCGGCGTGCCGCATCGTCGAGCCGGACGAGGAGCTGCCTGGCTTCTGGCGGCGCCCCAACCTGCTGCTGTCGCAGACCTGCGGCTATCCGCTGATGCACGGCCTGCACGAGCAGGTTCAATTGATCGCGACGCCGCGCTTCGACGCGCCGGGCTGCGAGGGCGCGCATTATTCGAGCGTGCTGGTGACGCGGGCGGACGCGCAGTTCGATACGCTCGCAGCCTGCCGCGGCGCGCGCGCCGCCTACAACCAGGACGACTCCAACAGCGGCATGAATGTGTTTCGTCACGCGGTCGCTCCGCACTCGCGTGCCGGTATGTTTTTCAGCGCGGTGCTGCGCACTGGTTCGCATCTCGGCTCGTTGCGGGCGGTGGCAGACAATCGCGCGGACGTCGCCGCGGTCGATTGCGTGACCTTCGCTTTCGTCGGCGACGTGATGCCGGACCTGGCGCGGCGGGTTCGCGCGATCGGCATGACGGCGGCGTCGCCGGGTTTGCCGCTGATCGCGTCCGGCACCGTGCCGCCGGCGACCATCGAAGCGCTGCGCGAGGCGCTGAACGAGACACTCGAAATCCGGCCCGAGCGCGCGAAACGCCTGCGTTTGCAGGGCTTTTCGGTTCTACCGCTCACGGACTACGAACGGATCGAACAACTCGAAAACGAAGCGCGCGCCGCCGGCTATGCGCGCCTCGGCTGAGCCGCGAATCTACTGCACGTCCAGCACCAGAAGCTGCGCGCCGTCGGCAACCTGATCGCCGACCCCGTACAGCACTTCCGACACCGTCCCGGCCGCCGGCGCGCCGATCGTGTGCTCCATCTTCATCGCTTCCATTACGAGCAGCGGCGTGCCCTTCTCGACCACCGTGCCCGGTTCGACCAGCACCGCGATCACCTTGCCCGGCATCGGCGCAGTCAAACGGCCTTCGCCGTGCTCGGCATCCGCCGCATGCGCCAGCAGGTTCTGCCATTCGAACGCCAGCGCCTCGCCCAGGCAGAACACATGGAACGTGTCGCCGTCGACGAACACGCGGCCGGTCACGCGCGCATCGCCGATGGTCGCGCGGAACTCGTGCGCGCCCGTGCCGCTGGACCACGAGAAGTCTTCGCGCACGCCGTCATGTGCGAGCGTTTGCGTGCCGCTATCGCGCGCAAACGAAACAGTGAACGCGGTTTCATTGTCGCCGTGGTCGATCTCGCGCCAGCCGAGCGTTTGCGTATAGCCGCCGTTCAGACGCCAGTGCGAAAACGCATCCCACGGCGACGCGCCGTGCGCGGTGCCGCCCTCGCGCGTGAGCAACGCCGCGCAGGCGAGCGCGAGCGCTTCCTTGAAGGGCTTCTTGCGCGGCGCGAATAGCGCATCGTGATGACGCTCGATCAAACCCGTGTCGAGGTCGCCGCTCGCAAACGGCTCGCTCGCGACGATGCTTTGCAGGAACTCGACGTTGGTATGCGGACCGACCACCTCGCACGCACGCAGTGCGCGGCTCAGGCGCGCGAGCGCTTCTTCGCGCGTGGCGCCGTGGACGATCAGCTTGGCGATCATCGGGTCATAGAACGGCGTGATGGTGTCGCCTTCGCGCACGCCGCTGTCGATCCGCACCGGCGCTTTGCGGCCCGACTCGCCCAGGCCGGCCGCATCAATCGCAAACTCCACGCCTTCCGGCATGCGCAGATGCTTGAGCGTGCCCGTCGACGGCAGGAAGCCGCGCGCCGGGTGTTCGGCATAGATACGCGCCTCGATCGCGTGACCGTCCAGCTTCAACTGCTGCTGCGTGAGCGGCAGCGGTTCGTCGGCGGCGACGCGCAGTTGCCATTCCACCAGGTCCTGGCCCGTCACCATCTCGGTGACCGGATGCTCGACCTGCAGGCGCGTGTTCATCTCCATGAAATAGAAATCGCCGCTGCCGGTCATGATGAACTCGACCGTGCCCGCGCCGACGTAATCCACCGCGCGCGCGGCGGCCACCGCCGCTTCGCCCATTTCGCGCTTGAGTTCGGTGCCGAGTCCGGGTGCCGGCGCCTCTTCCAGCACCTTCTGGTGACGCCGCTGCACCGAGCAGTCGCGATCGAACAGATAGACTGCGCCGCCGTGACGGTCCGCGAACACCTGCACCTCCACGTGACGCGGCCGCGTCAGATACTTCTCGATCAGCACGCGATCGTTACCGAAGCTGCTCGCGGCTTCGCGTTTGCACGAGGCCAGCGCCGCCGCGAAATCCGCGCTGCGCCCGACCACGCGCATGCCCTTGCCACCGCCGCCCGCGCTAGCTTTGAGCAGCACCGGATAGCCGATCTCATCCGCCTCACGCTGCAGCAACTGCGGATCCTGATCGTCGCCGTGATAACCGGGCACGAGCGGCACCGCGGCCGCGTGCATCAGCGCTTTCGCGGCGGCCTTCGAGCCCATCGCGGCGATCGCCGCAACCGGCGGTCCGATGAAGACGATGCCGGCTGCCTCGCACGCGTGCGCGAAGTCTTCGTTCTCCGACAGGAAACCATAGCCCGGATGCACCGCTTGCGCGCCGGTGGCGCGCGCGGCTTCGATAATGCGTTCGACACGCAGATAACTCTCCGCCGCCGTCGAACCGCCGATGTGCACGGCTTCGTCACAGGCCGCCACGTGTTTCGCGTTGGCGTCCGCGTCGGAATAGACGGCCACGCTCGCAATGCCGAGCCGCTTGCAGGTCGCGGCAACGCGGCAGGCAATCTCGCCCCGGTTGGCAATCAGGATCTTGTTGAACATGAATGTCTCGATGAAGTGTGCCGTTCGTTCGGGGCTGTTGTTCTGGTCAAGGCGCTACATGCGCCTTGGAAAATGGTCGTGGCTTGCGCGTCAGTTGCGCCAGGCCGGTGTGCGTTTTTCGAGGAACGACGCGACGCCCTCGCGACCTTCCGCGCCGGCCCGCGTACGCGCGATGCGCGCCGCCGTATCTTCGATCAGCGCATCGCTCAACTCACGGCCCGCGATGTCCTGCACGAGTTGCTTGCACGCGCGCACCGCTTGCGGTCCATTCGCACAGAGCGTGTCGGCGATCTGCTGGACGGTGGCGTCGAGCTGCTGCGCGTCGACCGCTTCGCTGACCAAGCCGAGGCGCAACGCCGTCACGCAATCGAACGCCTCGGCGGTGGTGAAATAGCGGCGCGATGCCTGCTCGCCCAACGCGCGAATCACGTAGGGCGCGATGGTCGCCGGAATCAGGCCGAGCCGCGCCTCGGACAGGCAGAACCGTGCGCCCTGCACCGCCACCACGATATCGCAGGCCGCGATCAGGCCCATACCGCCTGCGTACGCGTCGCCGTTCACGCGCGCGATCACCGGCTTGTTGCAGCGATAAACCGACGCCAGCATCTTCGCCAGCAACATCGCGTCGGCGCGGTTCTCGTCGTCCGAGTAACCAGCCATCTTCTTCATCCAGTTCAGATCGGCGCCCGCACAGAACGCCTTGCCGTTCGCGGCGAGCACCACCGCACGCACATCGTCGCGCGCGTTCAGCGCCGTGAACGCCGAGGTTACGTCGGCAATCATCGTTTCGTTGAACGCGTTGCGCACGTCCGGGCGATTCAACGTGACCGTGGCGACCTGTCCGGCAAAGCCGACATTCAGCGTTTCGTATTGCATAGGTTGCAACTCCTGCGCATCGCGCTCTGTCACATTCTGAACACGCCGAAGCGCGTGTCTTCGATCGGCGCGTTCATGCTTGCCGAGAGGCCGAGACCAAGCACGTCGCGCGTTTGCGCCGGGTCGATCACGCCGTCATCCCACAGACGCGCGCTCGCGTAGTACGGGTGGCCCTGATGTTCGTACTGGTCGCGGATCGGCTGCTTGAACGCCTCTTCCTCTTCGGCGCTCCACGCGCCGCCTTTGCCTTCGATACCGTCGCGCTTCACGGTGGCCAGCACCGAGGCCGCCTGTTCGCCGCCCATCACCGAGATGCGCGCGTTCGGCCACATCCACAGGAAGCGCGGCGAATACGCACGGCCGCACATGCCGTAGTTGCCCGCGCCGAACGAGCCGCCGATGATCACGGTGAACTTCGGCACCTTCGCGGTGGCGACCGCCGTCACCATCTTCGCGCCGTTGCGCGCGATGCCTTCGTTTTCGTATTTGCGGCCCACCATGAAGCCGGTGATGTTCTGCAGGAACACCAGCGGAATCTTGCGCTGGCAACACAGCTCGATGAAGTGCGCGCCCTTGAGCGCCGACTCCGAAAACAGAATGCCGTTGTTCGCGATGATGCCGACCGGATGGCCCCAGATGTGCGCGAAGCCGGTGACGAGCGTGGTGCCGTAGCGCGCCTTGAATTCGTCGAACGCCGAGTCGTCGACGATGCGCGCGATCACCTCGCGGATATCGAACGGCTTGCGCGTGTCGACGGGAATCACGCCGTACATGCTCTTCACGTCGTAGCGCGGCGGCTTCGGCTCCTGCAACGCGACCGACGTCTGCCTGGTGCGATTCAGATTGCCGACGATGCTGCGCGCAATCGCCAACGCGTGCGCGTCGTTCTGCGCGAGATGATCGACCACGCCCGACAAACGCGTATGCACGTCGCCGCCGCCGAGGTCTTCCGCGCTCACCACTTCGCCGGTCGCGGCTTTCACGAGCGGCGGACCGCCGAGAAAAATCGTCCCCTGATTCCTGACGATGATCGACTCGTCGCTCATGGCCGGCACATATGCGCCGCCCGCCGTGCAGGAGCCCATCACGACGGCGATCTGCGGAATGCCCGCCGCCGACAGATTCGCCTGGTTGTAGAAGATGCGGCCGAAGTGATCGCGGTCGGGGAACACGTCGTCCTGATTCGGCAGATTCGCGCCGCCCGAGTCGACCAGGTACACGCAGGGCAAATGATTTTCCGCCGCGATTTCCTGAGCCCGCACGTGCTTTTTCACGGTGACCGGATAGTAGGTGCCGCCCTTGACCGTCGCGTCGTTGCAGACGATCAGGCACTCCTGTCCCGCGATCCGGCCAATGCCCGTGATCACGCCCGCGCCCGGCGCGTCGTTGTGATACATGTTGAAGGCGGCGAGTTGCGAGAACTCGAGAAACGGCGTGCCCGGATCGAGCAGCTTTTCGATCCGCTCACGCGGCAGCAGTTTGCCGCGCCCCGTGTGTTTGTCGCGCGCCGCCTGGCCGCCGCCCAGCGCGAGCTTCTCGACCTTGGCGCGCAGATCGGCGACCAGCGCTTCGAGCGCCACCGCGTTGGCGCGAAAGTCGTCCGAGCGCGGATTCAGCTTTGATTCGATGATCGGCATGAAATAGCTTCTCCTGTGTCGATCGGAGTCAGGGCTTTAGCGCTTACTCCGATCCCATGCAAGGTCGTTCCTGTTCGCCGCTTTTTATCGAGGCCGGTGCTCACGCGCCGCGACGCGGCGCGTTTGACGCCCATTTGATGCACATGACCCGCCTGATGCAACGTGCGCCGCAGCGCACGACCCGTCAAAGCGTTTCGGCAAACAGTTCGCGGCCGATCAGCATACGGCGGATTTCGCTCGTGCCCGCGCCGATTTCATAGAGCTTCGCATCGCGCCACAAGCGCCCGACCGGATACTCGTTGATATAGCCATTGCCGCCGAGAATCTGGATCGCTTCGCCGGCCATCCACGTGGCTTTTTCCGCGGTGTAGAGAATCACGCCGGCGCAGTCCTTGCGCACCTGGCGCACGTGCTCCTTGCCGAGCGTATCGAGTTGACGGCCCACCGCGTACAGATACGCGCGGCACGCCTGCAGCGTGGTGTAGAGATCGGCGACCTTGCCCTGAATCAGCTGGAACTCGCCGATCGCCTGGCCAAACTGCTTGCGGTCGTGGATATACGGCACGACCGCGTCCATCACCGCGACCATGATGCCGGTCGGACCGCCCGCGAGCACCGCGCGTTCGTAGTCGAGGCCACTCATCAGCACCTTCACGCCGCCGTTCAGTTGCCCAAGAATGTTTTCTTCCGGCACTTCGACGTTCTCGAACACCAGTTCGCCGGTATGCGAGCCGCGCATGCCGAGCTTGTCGAGCTTCTGCGCAACCGAAAAACCCTTCATGCCTTTCTCGACGATAAACGCGGTAATGCCACGCGAATTCGCTTCGAGATCGGTTTTGGCATAGACCACCAGCGTGTCGCAATCCGGGCCGTTGGTGATCCACATCTTCGTGCCGTTGAGCACATAGCGGTCGCCCTTCTTGTCCGCGCGCAGCTTCATGCTGACGACGTCCGAGCCGGCGTTCGGCTCGCTCATCGCGAGTGCGCCGACATGTTCGCCGGAGACTAGTTTGGGCAGGTATTTCTGCTTTTGCGCGTCGGTGCCGTTGCGGTGAATCTGGTTGACGCACAGATTCGAATGCGCGCCATAAGAAAGCCCGACCGAAGCCGACGCGCGCGAGATCTCTTCCATCGCGATCATGTGCGCGGTGTAGCCCATGTTCGCGCCGCCGTATTCCTCCGAGACCGTCATGCCGAGCACGCCGAGATCGCCGAACTTGCGCCACAGGTCCATCGGGAACTGATCCGTGCGATCGATTTCCGCGGCACGCGGGGCGATTTCCTTGGCGGCGAATCCCGCAATGCTGTCACGCAGCATTTCGATTTCTTCACCGAGCGGGAACTGCAAACCGGGCAGGTTGCGCATTGCTGTGTCTCCAGAGTTCGTTGGCGGCCGGTCAGCCTTGCTGGGCGCCGGCGGGTCCGGGTGCGGTTCGGCGGCTGGTGGCGGCAGCGGTGGCCTGCTGGGCCGCCGCTGCCATCCCGCACGAGACGCAATAGTTTCAACGCGCATTTCACGCTAGATTGACGTAAGCGTCAATAGGTATTTTTGAGTGTTACTCAGAAAATGTTCTAGCCTGCCACAGATGCTTGCTCCCGTGATAGGATCGCCGTCATCAGGCTCATTGGGGTCATTGAACTCATTGAGCGCACCCAATCGGCCCGCTTCGCGATCCCAATTCGCGTCACAAATCTGAACTTGACTCATATGACGGCTGCCGTGAAGGCCGAGTTACCTGTCTCGCGCCGCCAGCCGGCCGGGCGCAAATCGCAGCAACGCGTGAAAGAGATTCTTCAGGCGGGGCGCGACGTCTTCTCCGAAAAAGGCTACGAGCGCGCGACCACCGCGGAGATCGCGCAGCGTCTGGGCATTTCCGAGGCGACCGTGTTCAGCTATTTCCGCGGCAAGCGCGAGCTGTGCGCGCGCGTGATCGGCGACTGGTACGACGAGATCATCGAAGCCATCGAGTCCGGCTTGCCGCGCGACGGCAATCTGCGCCAGCAGTTCGCTTTCATCGTGCGCACGCATTTGCGGCTGATGCTGGTCAACGGCACCGATCTGTGCGCGCTGGTGTTGTCCGAAGGCCGCGCCCGCCACCATGAGTTGAGCGAGGCGCTGACCGAACTGCAGCGCCGCTATACCGCGCCGTTGATGCGCGTGTTGGCGCAAGGCCAGGAGACCGGGCAGATTCGCGCGGACATGCCGTTGCGTTTATTGCGCTCGATGGTGTTCGGGCCGATGGAGCATGTGTTGTGGGACGCCACGCTCACAAACCGGCAGATCGACATCGACGCGACCGCGGATCGGTTGATCGACGTGTTGTGGACCGCGCTCACGCCGCCTGATCTGGCGGTGACTGCGTTGCAGCAGTTCAGAGTGGAAGTGGCGGAGGCGAACCGCCGCTTCGAAGAAGCCGCGCGCCGTTCGCCGGGCACACCGCACGACGCATAGCGGGCCGCGTTTCACCATTCTGCACGAGCGAGGTTCTCCGCTTCTGTCCGCCGGCTCAAAAGACGCTAATCTACTGCTTCGACGCCGTAGCCAGAAGGAGAACCCAAGTGGCTGAAGCAAAAAGCGCAAAGAGCGCGAAACCCGCTAAACCCGCGAAATCCACCAACACCGCGAACATCCGCATCGGCATCGGCGGCTGGACCTATGCGCCGTGGCGCGGCACCTTCTACCCGTCGGACCTTACGCAAAGCCGCGAACTCGAATACGCGAGCCAGAACCTTACGTCGATAGAAATCAACGGCACGTTTTACGGTTTGCAAAAGCCGGCGAGTTACGAGAAGTGGTATCAGGAAACCCCGGACGATTTCGTCTTCTCGCTGAAAGCGCCGCGCTACGCGACCAACAGAAAAGTCCTTGCCGACGCCGGTGAAACGATCGAACGCTTCTTCGCGAGCGGCGTGCTGCTGCTCAAACAGAAACTCGGTCCGATCAACTGGCAATTCGCGACGACCAAGAAATTCGACCACGAAGACTTCGAGGCCTTTCTGAAATTGCTGCCGGCCAGCATCGAAGGCCACAAGCTCAGGCACGCAATCGAAGTCCGCAACGACACGTTCAAGACTCCGGAATTCATCGCGCTCGCGAGGAAATACAAAGTCGCGGTGGTGCTGGCGGGCGACAGCGAATACCCGCAAATCGCCGACCTCACCGCGCCGTTCGTCTACGCCCGCATCATGGGCACGACCGACAAACAGGCCAAAGGCTATTCGGCCAAAGCGCTCGACGCATGGGCCGAACGCGCGCGCCAGCTGGCCGCGGGCACGACGCCGGACGATCTGGAAACTTCCGCCGAGCCACCCGCAGACCCAGCGGCGCGCGACGTCTACCTGTACGTGATCAGCGGCTTCAAGGAACGCAATCCGGCCGCCGCGATGGCGCTGATCAAGAAACTCTGATCCGCCGCGTTCCGGCCACCGCAAGCGGGTGTCATAATCGCGCCAGCGAACCGACGCAAACGCAACGCACATTCAACGCAAGCACAACGCAACCCCATTGCAGAGTCCCCGCGAAATCAGCGCAGCGACACTCGCACATTCAAGCGGCCAGGCCGCCCCATCATCAAGGTCCGGGAGAACATTTTGAGCGCCATCGACAATCCTTCGCACGATCAGGAAGTCGGCTCGGCCGACGCCACCCAGGACACCACGCGCATCGACGACGTTCGGATCGGCGCGGTACGTCCGTTGATTTCCCCTGCGTTGTTGCAGGACGAACTGCCGGTGCCGCCTTCGGTGCAGACGCTCGTCGAAAAAACGCGCACGGAAATCGCCGACATTCTGCACGGCCGCGGCGACCGGCTCGTGTTGATCGTAGGCCCCTGTTCGATTCACGACCACGACGAGGCGATCGAATACGCACGCAAGCTCAAGGCCGCGGCCGACTCCCACAAGGACGATCTGCTGATCGTGATGCGCGTGTACTTCGAGAAGCCCCGCACCACGGTCGGCTGGAAAGGCTATATCAACGACCCGCGGCTGGATGGCAGCTTCCGCATCAACGAAGGTCTGCGTCTCGCGCGGCAATTGCTGCTCGACATCAACGGTCTCGGACTGCCCACCGCCACCGAATTTCTCGACCTGCTCAGCCCGCAATACATTGCCGATCTGATCGCGTGGGGCGCCATCGGTGCACGCACGACGGAGAGCCAGAGTCATCGGCAACTGGCTTCGGGGTTGAGCTGCCCGATCGGTTTCAAGAACGGCACCGACGGCGGCGTGCAGATCGCTGCGGACGCAATCGTCGCGGCGCGCGCGAGCCATGCGTTCATGGGCATGACGAAAATGGGCATGGCCGCGATCTTCGAAACGCGTGGCAACGACGACGCGCACGTGATCCTGCGCGGCGGCAAGAAAGGACCGAACTACGACAGCGCGTCGGTGGAGGCCACCTGTGCCGCGCTCAGATCAGCGGGTCTGCGCGAGCAGGTCATGATCGACTGTTCGCATGCGAACTCGGGCAAATCGCATTTGCGTCAACTGGAGGTGGTGCAGGATCTGGCGCAGCAGTTGTCGCAGCGCGAGCGCCGCATTATCGGCGTCATGCTGGAGAGTCATCTGGAAGAAGGCCGTCAGGATCTGAAGGCCGGTGTGCCGTTGCGTTACGGCGTATCGATCACGGATGCCTGCGTGAGCTGGGCGCAAACCGAGCCGGTGCTCGACACCCTCGCCGACGCAACCCGCAAGCGCCGCGCGGGCTGAGCGCGCCGCGAACCGCCGGCGCAACGCTCATCTCACTCACGCAACTCAGGCACACGCGCCGCACCAGCCGCCGATCAGTCCAGCTTACCGGGGCTTACCGGGGATGGGCAGCGCGTGATTCCTCACGCCCGAGGCATGGCTCGCCGCGCGCTTCACAGCGCACGTGGATGCTCCGGCGTGAAGCGCGTTGCATTACGACGCGTTGACTGCTTCCTTGAATGCCTTGCCGGCGGTGAACTTCACCGTCTTCGCTGCCGCGATCTGGATCTCGGCACCGGTCGACGGATTGCGGCCTACGCGTGCTGCGCGCGCGCCGGTCGAGAAAGAACCGAAACCGACCAGTTGCACCGTGTCGCCGCTCACCACGGCTTTGGTCACCGCTTCGACGATCGCGTCGATGGTTTGGCCGGTGGCCGCTTTGCTTTCGCCCGTTGCTGCGGCGACTGCATCAATCAGTTCCTGTTTGTTCATAGCACATCCCGTATGGTAATCATGGAACCGGCGCCACATCTGTTGCGCCGGGACCGACACACTAACGCATAGGCGCGCATTCGCGCAAACCTTCGGTGTAAGGCTTGTATCACCCGCCCAGAGCCAATTTGACGATTTTTCGTTGCAAAGTGCCATAAGAATCGCGCGCTTACGCGTTTCTGGCGCTTTCCACGCGTTGACCACGTATCACAATCCGTTGCAATTTCAGTGCTTTAGCGCCGTGCAAAGCTCCGCCAGCAGGCTTTTTTGCCATGTTGCGGTGGATCGCAGAGAGTCGGCATGGCCGGGCGTAAAGCCCCGCGATTCAAGAATCCGGGAGGAATAAAAAAAATGAAGTTTCGCCATATTGCAACATGTGCGCTGCTCGCCGCGATGTCTTGCGCCGCCTCGGCTGCCGACGACAACGGCTGCGCAACCCTGGTCGGCGCAGCCAGTTCAGCTTCGCCCCAAGGCTTCCAGATGCGCGACGGTGAACCCGTCGACCTCGTCAGCGGCGCGAAAACGGTCCACGGCAAACTGCTGGTTTTCAGCGACGGCGGCGATTTCCGAGCCTCCTGGCAACCCGACAACAGCCCGGAAAAATACGTGCTGGCGAATGCCGGCGTGAATACGATCCGCCTCGTGTCGACTCCGCCACAAGGCACACCGGCCAGAAGCGGCGAACCCGGCACGACCGTTCCGCCCCAACGCGTGTTGTCATGCCCAGCGCTTTGAATCGGTAAAAAACACGCCGGGCGCTACGCACTGCACGGCATAAATGACTTGTGCTCCGTTGCTGCGAGGTCGTAGTTGCCGCTTGCCCAGCGCCCGATTTATTTCCTTTTGAAAGGCACTCAAGGTCTCGCCTGCACTGCCGATATACAAAGCTGCGTGCGCGGCGCAAACGTTAAAGGGAAGGGAATGGTTCGGCTAGCCAGATTGAGGGAAGCGCTGTCGGTCGCGGAGGGCGACCCCGATCTGGTGTGCTCGCAAGTCCAGGCGTTCAGCCGTCAGATACCGCTTCTTTATTTCATCCTGCTCGTCAACACGATGGCCGTCACGGTCACGCATCTGGGCAGTGCGCCAGCCTGGTTATCCATCTATGTGCCCGCGGCGCTTTGCGCGCTGTGCGTGATCCGTTGCGTACGGTGGTGGCGCGTCCGGCACCGGGTACTCACACACGACCAGGCTGTGCCCGAATTGCGCAAGCTGACCTGGCTCGCCGGCATGTTCGGCGCCGCGTTCAGCAGCTGGTCGCTTCTGCTGTTTCCTTACGGCACCGCCTTCGAGCAGGCGCAGGTCGCGTTCTACATGGCGACCACGCTGGTCGGCTGCGTATTCTGCCTGATGCACCTGCGCACGGCCGCCCTGTTTCTGCTTTCAATCGTTATCCTAAGCTTCTTTACCTTCCTCGTTTTCACCGGCTATCCGGTGTTCATCGCGATGGCGATCGACATGACGCTGGTCGGCGTCGCGCTTGCCGTCAACATTCAGCTCTATTACCAGACCTTCGCCGACGTGGTGCACGCGCAGCGCGAGTTGCAGGCGAGCCAGCAGAAAACGCAGGGGCTCAGCGACGACAACTTCCGGCTCGCGAGCATCGACAGTCTGACCGACCTGCCCAACCGGCGCAGCTTCTTCGCATCGCTGCGCGCGCTGTCGGAACAGGCGCTCGCCACGGGGACCGGCTTCAATGTCGGGCTGATCGACCTCGACGGCTTCAAACAGGTCAACGACATCTACGGGCACGCGAGCGGCGACCTGGTCCTTCAGGAAGTCGGCTTGCGCTTGCTCGCGCAGGCCGACCCGGGCCTGTTCTTTGCGCGCCTCGGCGGCGATGAATTCGGCGTGCTCGTGCAGCACAAGCAATCGAACGAGATGCTCGTCGAGTTGGGACAGCGCATTTGCGACGCGCTCAGCGCGCCGTATCGCGTGGCCGGCAATGTCGCCGAGTTGTCGGGAACGATCGGCTGGGCCGCGTTTCCGGAAGCCGGCACGACGGTCGCGCAGGTGTTCGAACGCGCCGACGCCGCGCTGTATTTCGGCAAGGAAAGCCGTCGCGGAACGCCGGTGATTTTCTCGACCGAGCATGAAACGCGCATCCGGCGCTCGAGTCTCGTCACCCAGGAACTGCGCCATGCCGACCTCGAAGCGGACCTGTTTCTGGAATTCCAGCCGATTTACGATCTCCTCACGCACCGCCCCATCGGTCTGGAAGCGCTCGGACGCTGGCATAACGCGCGGCTCGGCACGGTCAAGCCGGAAGAATTCATTCGGATTGCCGAGCGTACCGAACTGATTCTGCGCATCACCGAAGTGTTGTTGCGCAAAGCACTCGACGAAGTCTCGCGCTGGCCGGGCGAGCTGTTTCTATCGTTCAATCTGTCCGCGATCGACATCTCGACTTCGGCGCGCGCCCGCCGCCTGATCGAGATCGTGTCGGCAAGCGGCGTGCCGCCGCATCGCGTGTCGTTCGAGATCACGGAGACCGCCGTGACGCGCGATTTCGAACAGGCCCGCAGCTCGCTCACGATGATCAAACAGGCCGGTTGCCGCGTTTCGCTCGACGACTTCGGCACCGGCTATTCGAGCCTGAGCTACGTGCATCGTTTGCCGTTCGATACGATCAAGATCGACCGCAGCTTCGTGACCGACGTGGACTCGAACAGCGCGTCGAAGAAGATCGTCAAGTCGGTGCTCGACCTGTGCAGGAACCTCGGGCTCGAATGTGTGGTGGAAGGGCTCGAAACGGCGTCGCAAGCCGGGGTCGTCAAGGCGCTCGGCGCGCGCGGTGCAGGGCTATCTGTTCAGCCGGCCGATGCGGGCAAGCGCCGTTGCCTGCTACTTGCAGACGGTGCCCGCGCAGGCTTATGCGGTGGAGGTGCAGGGGTAGTCCGGCTGCGCCTGCGCGCCGCGCCGGGTTGTGCGGGCTGTGCTGTGTTGTGCCGGAGCGTGCTGCGCCGGGCTGGCGCAACGCAACGCCGTGCCGCGGCCGCCGGCTTAGCGCGGCGTGCTCGCGTATTCGAGCTTCGGATACCAATCGGTGCCACGGCCGCCCGGCGTCATGTCGAGCAACCCGGCACGCCCTCCCGACAACAACCAGAACCGCCCAGCGAGGTATGCTTTCGCGAAACAGCGCGCGCCGGGCGCGCCAGAGCCACCGTCATGGCGCGCCGCGCGCCGTCCTTGGGGATGCAACATGCCGCTTCGTCTGCCACCTCTGCCCGCGCTTCGGTTCTTCGAAGCGGCCGGCAGGCATCAGAGTTTCAAGCTCGCCGCCGCGGAACTGAACGTCACGCCGAGCGCGATCAGTCACGGCATCGTCGGTCTGGAGCAAGCCCTCGGCGTCGAACTGTTCGTGCGCGAGCCGCGCGGCATTTCGCTGACGGCGACGGGTGCCGATTACCTGTCCTACGTCTCCGAAGCGTTTTCGCTGATCGCCATCGGCACGCAGCGCCTGCCGAACCATCGCGCGGATCGCCCGATCGCGTTGAGCTGCGCGCCGACCTTCGCGTCGCGCTGGCTGCTGCCGCGCCTCGCCGGTTTTCGCGCGCGCTGGCCGAAAGTGAACGTGAGCGTCGACACGTCGCATCGCCAGGTCGGCTTTCCGGTCGACGGCTTCGATTTCGCGATTCGCCTGAGCCGTTCGCCGGTTGCCGGCACCGCGTGGACGCGGCTATTCGGCGAACGCCTCGTACCGGTATGCAGTCCCGCTTATCTGGAAAGCCTGCGCGGCGAGCACGGCAATCTCGAGCTACGACACGCGACGCTGATTCACGTGAACGCCGCGAGCGAAGACTGGCAGGCGTGGCTCGACGCGACCGGCGCCGACGGCATTGACCCCACCGGCGGCTTGCGCGTCGACACGATCCAGCTTGCGTTCGAAGCGGCCAGCATGGGCCTCGGCGTCGCACTCGGCAGAAAGCCTCTGGTCGATAGCGATCTCGCGAGCGGCGCGCTTGTCGAAGCCGGTTCTGAAACGCTTGCCTCCGCCACGGCTTACTGGCTGGTGAGCGCGGAAAACGCGGACCGCCGGCCGGAACTGTTCGATTTCAAGCGCTGGCTCGTTAGCGAGGCCGAGCAGTTCGACACGCCCTCCGAAGCCAGCGGCCCAGGCCCGCGCAGCGCGTCGAGTTGAACCGCACAAGGCCGCACAGGTGAGCCGCGCTCACCTGTCGTCGAAATCTTTTCCTTTGCCGCTTCTGACGCTCGCTGCGACCATGGTGTCGAAGGAGATCAGAACCATGTCGACCGCCAACAGCAAACGCTTCGCCCCCGCCTTCAACCCGACGACGCTCGTGATCCTCGCCGGCGCGCTGATTCTGAGCGCCGCGATGGGCATCCGGCAAACCTTCGGGCTCTTCATCGGGCCATTCTCGTTCGACCGTGGCTTGCCGGTCACGCTGATCGCGTTCGCGATCGCGCTGCACAACCTGGTATGGGGCTTCGCTCAGCCGTTCGCGGGTGCCGCTGCCGATCGCTACGGCTCGGCGCCGGTGGTCGCGTTCGGCGCGACCACTTTCGCAGCCGGCCTCGGACTCGCGGCGGTGGCACCCAGTGGCGCACTGTTGATCGTCGGCATGGGACTGCTGGTTGGCATCGGCGTGAGCTGCACGACATTCGGCGTCGTGTTGCCGGCGGTCGGCCGCATCGCGTCGCCCGAAAAACGCAGCATGGCGATGGGGCTGGTGAGCGCCGGCGGTTCGGCGGGACAGGTGCTGATGATTCCGCTCGTGCAAGGCATCCGGCTGAGCTCAGGTGTCGCCGCGTCGCTGTTCGCGCTGGCCTTCCTGATGCTGCTGATCGCACCGCTCGGCATCGTGCTCGACCGGCGTGCGCAAGTCGGCACGCCCACTCAGGAGGCGCCGGTCGCGCCGCTTCGCGAGGTGCTCGCTCAGGCGACCCGGCATCGCGGCTATCGGCTGCTGACGCTCGGCTTCTTTACGTGCGGGTTTCAGCTTGCCTTCATCGCGACGCATCTGCCGGAGTACCTGTCGCTGTGCCATATGCCGGTCGGGCTGGGCGCCACCGCGCTTGCGCTGATCGGCCTGTTCAACATGGCGGGCAGTTGGGCTTGCGGCTGGCTGGGCGGCCGGTTCCGGCAGCATCATGTGCTCGGCTGGCTTTATCTGATTCGCAGCGTGACGATCGGCGCGTTCTTTGTATTGCCGAAAAGCGCTGCGTCCGTGGTGATTTTCGCGGCCGTGATGGGCCTGACCTGGCTCGGCACCGTGCCGCTCACGAGCGGACTGGTCGCGAAAGTGTTTGGCACGCGCCACCTCGGCAGCCTGTTCGGCGTCTGCTTTCTGAGCCATCAGATCGGCTCGTTCCTCGGTGCGTGGCTAGGCGGCCTCGTATTCGATCTGACCGGCTCGTATTCGCTGCTGTGGGAAGCGACGGTCGTCACCGGCTTGATCGCCGCGATGCTGCACTTCCCGATCGACGACACCACGGTGAGCACGCCCGCGCTTCGCGCCGAACCGGTTGGCACATGAGCATGCGGTGACGGAGAACATCCCGCCACGACACGCTTGTGTGGGCTTGCCCCGACCGGCACCGAGCCCGAACCAAGTTCACCGCAGCTATTTTCGACGCGTATCCGCCGCTGCTTTCGGCACACGTCCCATCAAATAGAACTCATCGTTCGGACGCATCGAAATGACGTTGGCCATCCGGTTCGACAAGCCGAAAAACGCGGTAATCGCCGCGATGTCCCAGATGTCTTCGTCGGTGAAGTCGTGCTCCCGCAGCGTTTGAAAATCGGCCTCGCCGACCGCGCCGGATGCGCGGCAGACCTTCAGCGCGAAGTCGAGCATCGCCTTCTGCCGCGCGGTGATATCCGCCTTGCGATGATTGACGGTGAGCTGGTCGGCGAGCAACGGCGCCTTTTCGTAAATGCGCAGAATCGCGCCGTGCGCGACCACGCAATACAGACATTCGTTCACCGCGCTCGTGGCGACCACGATCATCTCGCGTTCGCCTTTGGTGAGGCCACCCTCCTTCAGCATCAACGCGTCGTGATAAGCGAAGAACGCGCGGAATTCGTCCGGGCGATGCGCGAGCGTCAGAAACACGTTCGGCACGAAGCCGGCTTTCTCCTGCACTTCGAGGATGCGGGCGCGAATGTCGTCCGGCCATTCGCCCGGCCCGGGCACGGGGTAGCGGCTGATCGGCTGAGCATTTGTCATGCGATGTCTCCGTTATATCTGTAGGCGCATGACGACGATTGTAGCAACAGGGCAATTGGGCCGCGTCTTTGTGCCCGGCGGACAGAGTCACGTCCGCCATGCTCGACAAGGTCCGATATCGACGCCCATATCGTCTAGACTTTCACTCTCAGGGAGCGTGCGCCGAACCGCGACGACCGGCACCAGCCGGATTCCAGCGGCGGCGACCATGCCAGGAGCGACTATGTCAGACGTTTTGCACGACGCGCGAGCACCCGTCATCAAGGTGCGCCCCGACCGGCACGAGATGGCGACGACCCAGCGGCTGCCCTACTTCGTGGGCATATCAGCCGGCACTGCGGGCACCAAGGGTTTGTCGATGTACATGGTCGTGGTGCCGCCGGGCGGCCATGCCGAACCGCACTTTCACGCCGACTACGAAACCGCGATTTACATGCTCGAAGGCAGGATCGAGACCCGCTATGGTCCCGGATTGCGCGAGTCCGTCGTTACCGAGGCGGGCGACTTCCTGTTCATTCCGCCGGGCGTGCCGCATCAGCCGTTCAATCTCGACGACACCGCCGCCGCGCGAGCCATCGTCGCGCGCAACCATGCGGACGAACACGAACGTGTCGTGCCGTACGATCCGGCGGCGGACGCATGAACTGATACTGACACTGACAGGACACCCGGCCCGCGCAATCCGCACCGCAAAACCCGTCGCCCGGCTTGCGAGCGCCGGGCCGGCTGCGCGGGCCGGTTCGCGCTTGCACATCACCACGTCATCCTGCGAGAATCCACGCGGCGCTCAGCCGTTCTCGCTGCGTCCTTTCGCCACCTGTGCTTAAATCCGCTTTTCGTGCCGATGCGTGCGCGTCATCGCAGGACATGCAGCCATGTCGTGCGGGAACGGAACACGCGCAGCGTGTCCGCCACGCGCCGGCCAGGCGCGGGCGATTTCATTTCCCTTCACTGCATTCTCAGGAGCGCGGTTGTGTGGCATTTTCCGGTTGCTATTCCACCCTCGCTGGGCGTGTGGGCCGTCTTCATGAGCGTGCTCGTCACGCAACTCGGCGCGCCGATTCCGGCCGCGCCGATGCTGATCTTCGGTGGAACCATGGCCGCCATGGGGCAATCGTCGTACGTCAACGTCATATGCGCCGCGGTCGGCGCGACGCTGATCGCCGACTCGCTATGGTTCTTCACCGGACGCGCGTACGGCCGGCGCCTGTTGAACTACCTGGTGCGCTTCTCGCTGTCGCTGGACACCACGGTGCGCGTCGCGCGCAATACCTATGAACGCCATGGCGCGCCGATTCTCATCATCGCCAAGTTTCTGCCGGGTCTCGGCCTGATCTCCGCGCCGCTGCTCGGCACGACCGCGATCAGCGTCGGCGTGTTTCTGTGCTGGGATCTGGTCGGCGCAACGTTGTGGGCCAGCCTGTGGGTGATCGGCGGCGCCGCGTTGCGCGATCAGATCGTGCAACTGGTGCTCCTCGTGCGGCAAAACGGCGGCACGATTTTCGACGCGTTCGCGGCGATCTTCGTGGCCGCGCTGCTGTATCGCTGGGTGCGCCGTTTGCAGTTTCGCCGCTGGCTCGCGCACACGCGTATTACGCCGGACCAGCTCGACGCGTTGATGAAGTCCAATGAGCCGCCGCTGATTCTCGACGCGCGTCCATCCAGCGTACGCGAGAAGGAATCGCACCGGATTGCCGGCGCGCGGCCGCTGGATCTCGATTCACCCGACCCGATTCATCCCGAGTTGCTGAAGCGGCCGATTGTCGTCTATTGCGTGTGTCCCAACGAGGCGACGGCCAAGCGCATCGTCAACCAGCTGCACCGCAAGAATATTCACCATATTCGCGCGCTCAAGGGCGGGCTAGACGCGTGGGAAAAACGCGGCTATCCGGTCGAGCCGCTGCCGCCCGACTTCAATACGGCGATGGCCCACATGATCGAGGATCACGGCAACGAGGGCGAATACACCGTGCGTGCGAGGCTGGCGGAGTAGTCGCGGCGCTCGAAGTCGCGCTGACTCATTAGACCGTCAACGCAGCCGCACCAGCGTCGACTTCAGCTCGGTGTACTTCTCCAGCGCGTGCAACGACTTGTCGCGCCCATTGCCCGATTGCTTGTAGCCGCCGAACGGGAAGTTCATGTCCCCGCCCTCGTCATAGCAATTGACCCACACCGTGCCCGCTCTCAGCTTGCGCGAAACCTCATGCGCGGTAGTCAGGTTCGAAGTCCAGACCGCCGCGGCCAGACCGTATTCGCTGTCGTTAGCGATCCTGATCGCTTCTTCAACCGTATCGAACGTAATCACCGACAACACCGGCCCGAAGATCTCCTCGCGCGCAACCTTCGCACCGGCGGCCGGAATCTCGAAGATGGTCGGCTCGATATAGAAGCCGCCGCTCTGCTCGTTCACACGCGAGCCGCCCAGCAACAGCTTCGCCTCGGCGCGGCCCGCCTCGATGTAGCCCAGCACGCGTTCGAGCTGAAGCTTGTCGACGATCGCGCCCATCGACGTTTGCGGGTCGAGCGGATTACCCGGCGTATAAGCGCGCGCCGCGGCGAGCAGCTTGTCGAGGAACTGATCCTTGATATCGCGGTGCACGAGCAGTCGTGAGCCCGCAGTGCACATCTCGCCCATGTTGTAGAAGATCGCACCGGCCGCCGCGTTGGCCGCGCGGTCGAGGTCGGGGCAATCCGGCAAGACGATGTTCGGCGACTTGCCGCCGAGTTCGAGCCACACGCGCTTCAGGTTCGACTGCCCGGCATACTGCATGATCTGCTTGCCGACGTTGGTCGAGCCGGTGAAGGCGAGGCAGTCCACGTCGTGATGCAGCGCCAGCAGCTTGCCGGGCTCGCCCGCGCCCGGCACGACGTTGAACACGCCCGCGGGAATGCCGGCGTCCAGCGCGAGTTGCGCGAGCCGGATCGCGGTCAGCGGCGACTTCTCCGAAGGCTTGAGCACCACGCTGTTGCCCGCGGCCAGAGCGGGGCCGAACTTCCACGATGCCATCAGGATCGGGAAATTCCACGGCACGACCGCGGCCACCACGCCGACCGGCTCGCGTGTCACGAGTCCGACCAGATGATGATCCGCGGGCGCGACTTCGCCACCCACCTTGTCGATCGCTTCGGCAAACCATTCGACGCAATACGCCGCGCCCGGCACGTCGACGGAGGTGGTGTCCGCGATCGGCTTGCCCGCATCGAGCGTTTCGAGCAGCGCGAGCTCGTCCATGTGCTCGCGAATCGACGCAGCCCAGCGCAGCAGAATCGCTTTGCGCCGGCGCGGATTGAGGCCGGACCACACGGCCGAATCGAACGCACGGCGCGCGGCCGCCACCGCCGCGTCGACATCGGCCGCGCCGCTGTCCGCGACTTTCGCCAGCAGCTTGCCGTCAATCGGGCTCAGGCAGTCGAATGTGCGGCCGCTGGCGGCATCACGGTATTCGCCGTCGATAAATGCACGGCCCTCGATCGAAAGCGTCGCGGCCGTCTCTTGCCAGAAAGCGAAAGTTTTCTTTTCCATCAGGATGCCTCAATGTTATGCGCGCAACGCCAGCCGGCGTCGACGTCATGCGGCAATCAACGGCGTTGCGGCGCGTTGGCGCGGAGTCTTCATAACGTGGGCGGCGAGTTGGCCGACACGATCTCGCAGAGATACTCCGCGCTGGGATTGCGAAAACGGTGCGGAAGACGGCTTTCGAAGTAGTAGCTGTCGCCGGGGTCGAGCAACCACGTCGTGCCGTCCACCGTCAGTTCGATCTGACCGTTGACCACGACCCCGCCCTCGTGCCCCTCGTGCTCCAGCATCTCAGGCCCCGTGTCCGACAAAGGCTGATAAACCTCGCGCAGAATGCCCATGTTGCGGTCTTTCACACTCGAACCGGCAAGATAGAACTCGATCGACTCGTTGCCGAGGTTCGGCGTGTCGGCACGGCGCGACACCACCGACCGCGCCACTTCGACCTCGAAGGTGAAGAACTCGGCGAGACTCATCGGTATACATTCGAGCAGTTTCTTCAGCGAGCCGACCGACGGGCTCACGCGGTTCTGCTCGATCAGCGAGATCGTGCCGTTGGTCACCCCCGCCCGCTTCGCGAGCTCGCGCTGAGACAAGCCACGCCTCTTGCGGATGTATTGCAGACGGGTGGCTACTTCTATGGACATCGCGAGGTTCTCAGATATTGAACAGCGGGGCGCTTGAACTCGATCAATGGGCGCCAATGAGTGTTGAATATTCTAATCACTTTAATCGTTGCGCCGCTGGGGAAAACCCTGATCAGCCTTTTTGATAAAAAGGGTTTGACGGCTTTATTGGCTCGTATATGCTGATTCTCAGGCGGTCGTCATGTGTACCTGACGAGACATCACACGATGTTTTGCGGCACGGCGAATTCAGTTCGCGCAGGTCCGAGACGATCATCCCGGCGTCCTGTTTCTTTAAACGCCCCGTGCGATTTTCGAGCAGGCCGTTCAATACTTTCAACGTCGCCAGTCGAGTGTAATCGTGAGAGTCCGAGGCCCTTTGGTGAGATGGAATCGTAGTCAGGCGAGTTGTCCTCGCGCTGACGGCGCCGTCGCCGACGGCAGCAGCGGCAGCCTTGCGTTCCGCCGCTTTCTGTCCGTCTCTACGATCCTGTCCCGCCGTTCAGTTCGACGTCACAACTCTATCTCCGCGCGCGCCTTCATTGCGGTGCGCACGGACGAAGTCGCCTCGCTGCTGCCGTAGCGCCTCCCTCCTTTTCGCCGTTCGATTCATCCGTTTGCATTGGCGCGCTCTTGCGAGCCGTGCGCATGCGCGGTGCTGTGCGCCGTCCATGCGCATCGCGCGGATCACGCGAGTCGCGCACTGCAGCGGATCGAATCGAACGGCATTTCTGTTATCACGCGCGGCGGGTTTTCCGTTGACGACGACCGCTTGCACGACCCCGGCGGCCTCGCGCGTTGCGCCCGGCTGCGGATTCGTGCCGCGCTGTGTTTAACGCAGTTCATGCCGCGTTCCGCGGGGTCTAGATACGTCTATTCGTTATGCGAAACAAACCACTGGTCGGCATCAGCGCCGACAGAACGATGATGGGAGTCCACCCATCGCACGTGGTCGGCGAGAAATACATCGCCGCGATCGTGGACGGCTCACAGGCGCTGGCGATGCTGCTGCCGGCGCTCGGCGAGCGGCAGTGCGCCGAAGACGTGCTGGCCACGGTCGACGGCCTGCTGTTTACCGGCAGCTACTCGAACGTCGAGCCGCACCGCTACGGCGGCCACCCCAGCGCGCCGGGCACGCTGCACGACGCCGCACGCGATGCGACGACGCTGCCGCTGATGCGCGCGGCGATCGCCGCCGGCGTGCCGGTGCTGGCCGTGTGCCGGGGCTTTCAGGAAATGAACGTGGTATTCGGCGGGACGCTGCATCAAAGCGTTCACGCGGTGGCGGGCCTGAACGACCATCGCGAGAACAAGGAAGACGACCTCGACGTGCAATACGCGGCGTCGCATTCGATCACGCTGGCGCAAGGCGGCTTGTTGCAGCGCCTCGCGGGCGGCACGAATGAAGCGCGGGTGAATTCCTTGCACGGCCAGGGCGTCGAGCGGCTGGGCCTCGGCCTCACGGCCGAAGCCATTGCGCCGGACGGACTGATTGAAGCGGTAAGCGTGACGCATGCGCGCGCGTTCGCGCTGGGTGTGCAGTGGCACCCGGAGTGGAAGCATGCGGACGACGCGCTGTCCACCGCGATCTTTCGCGCGTTCGGCGACGCCTGCCGCGCTCGAATGCGCACCAAGGCCGGCTATGGCGCGGCATCCGCCGCCGCCACGCATGCCTGAGCCGGTCGCGCACCCAGACAGAGAGAATAATCATGCATGACATCGACGATTTTCTGAAGAAGCATCACGTCACCGAAATCGAAGCGATCATTCCGGATATGGCCGGGATCGCGCGCGGCAAGATCATTCCGCGCAGCAAGTTCGAATCCGGCGAGTCCATGCGCTTGCCGCAGGCGGTGATGATCCAGACCGTCACCGGGGACTATCCGGAAGACGGCACGCTCACCGGCGTCACCGACCCGGACATGGTCTGCGTGCCCGACGCGAGCACCATCCGGATGATTCCGTGGGCCGTCGACCCGACCGCCCAGGTGATTCACGATTGCGTTCACTTCGACGGCACGCCGGTCGCGATCTCGCCGCGCCGCGTGTTGCGCCGCGTGCTCGAACTGTACAAGGCCAAGGGCTGGAAACCGGTCATCGCGCCCGAGCTCGAGTTCTACCTGGTCGACATGAACCGCGACCCGGACCTGCCGCTGCAACCGCCGATCGGCCGTACGGGTCGTGCAGAGACCGGACGTCAGGCGTATTCGATCGAAGCGGTCAACGAATTCGATCCGCTCTTCGAAGACATCTACGAGTACTGCGAGGTGCAGGAACTGGAAGTCGACACGCTGATTCACGAAGTCGGCGCCGCGCAGATGGAAATCAACTTCATGCACGGCGATCCGCTGAAGCTCGCCGACAGCGTGTTCCTGTTCAAGCGCACGGTGCGCGAAGCGGCGCTGCGCCACAAGATGTACGCGACCTTCATGGCCAAGCCGATGGAAGGCGAACCGGGCTCGGCGATGCACATGCATCAAAGTCTCGTCGACGAAGAAACCGGCCGCAATGTGTTCACCGGCGCGGACGGCAAGCCGACCGCGCTGTTCACGAGCTATATCGCCGGCTTGCAGAAGTACACGCCGGCCCTGATGCCGATCTTCGCGCCGTACATCAATTCGTATCGCCGTCTGTCGCGCTTCATGGCCGCGCCGATCAACGTCGCGTGGGGTTACGACAACCGCACGGTGGGCTTCCGCATTCCGCATTCGGGGCCGGCCGCGCGCCGCATTGAAAACCGCATTCCGGGGGTGGACTGCAATCCATATCTGGCGATTGCCGCGACGCTGGCCGCGGGCTATCTCGGCATGACCCAGCAACTCGACGCCACCGAGCCGCTGCTCAGCGACGGTTACGAATTGCCGTATCAGTTGCCGCGCAATCTCGAAGAAGGCCTGACGCTGATGGGCGCCTGCGAGCCGATCGCCGAAGTGCTCGGCGAGAAGTTCGTCAAAGCCTTCCTCGCTTTGAAAGAAACCGAATACGAAGCGTTTTTCCGCGTAATCAGTTCGTGGGAACGCCGGCATTTGCTGTTGCACGTCTAAGCCCGCCATCAAGCGATTATTCACGACGTCATGTGCAAATGAAAACGCAAAAAACTGGAGGCAGTATGAGCTACAGAACCGAAGAAGTCGCTTACGTGCAACCGGCGCAAGCGGCGCAACCGGCCGCGAACACTCAAGCCGCACAAAGCGCGCCACGCAGCACCGCCGACTACCGCGCACTCGACGCCGCGCATCACATTCATCCGTTTTCGGATATGGGCGCGCTCAATCGCAGCGGCAGCCGCGTGATCGTCAAAGCCAAAGGCGTCTATCTGTGGGACTCGGAAGGCAACAAGGTTATCGACGGCATGGCCGGACTCTGGTGCGTAAACGTCGGCTATGGCCGCAAGGAACTCGCCGACGCCGCGTACCGGCAAATGCAGGAACTGCCGTACTACAACACTTTCTTCAAGACCACGCACCCGCCGGTGATCGAACTGTCGGCGTTGCTCGCAGAGCTGACACCTGAGCCGTTCAATCACTTCTTCTACTGCAACAGCGGTTCGGAAGGCAACGACACGGTGCTGCGTATCGTTCACCAATACTGGGCGACGCAACGCAAGCCCGCGAAGAAGTTCGTCATCTCGCGCAAGAACGGCTATCACGGCTCGACGATCGCGGGCGGCACGCTGGGCGGCATGGGTTACATGCACGAACAGATGCCGTCGAAAGTCGAGAACATCGTGCACATCGATCAGCCGTATTTCTTCGGCGAAGCGCAAGGCAATCAGACGCCGGAAGAATTCGCGCTGGCTCGCGCGCAGCAACTGGAAGCGAAGATCCTCGAGATCGGCGCGGACAACGTGGCCGCGTTTATCGGTGAGCCTTTCCAGGGCGCAGGCGGGGTGATCTTCCCGGCCTCGACCTATTGGCCGGAGATCCAACGCATCTGCCGCAAGTACGACATTCTGCTGGTCGCCGACGAGGTGATCGGCGGGTTCGGCCGCACTGGCGAATGGTTCGCGCATCAGCACTTCGGTTTCGAGCCGGATCTGATCACGCTCGCGAAGGGTCTGACGAGCGGCTATGTGCCGATGGGCGCGGTCGGCCTGCACGACCGCGTCGCCAAAGCGATCATCGAAAACGGCGACTTCAATCACGGCCTCACCTACTCCGGCCATCCGGTGGCGGCGGCCGTCGCGCTCGCCAATCTCAAGCTGTTGCGCGACGAGAAGATCGTCGAGCGCGTCAAGACCGATACCGGTCCGTACTTCCAGAAGAAGCTGCGCGACACCTTCGCCAACCATCCGATCGTCGGCGAGATCTCCGGCGCGGGTCTGGTGGCCGGTCTGCAACTCGCAGAAGACCCGCAAGCGCGCAAGCGCTTCGCCAATGGCGGCGACGTCGGCACGATCTGCCGCGACTTCTGCTTCAACGGCAATCTGATCATGCGCGCGACCGGCGACCGGATGCTGCTGTCGCCGCCGCTCGTGATCAGCAAGCTGGAAATCGACGAAATCGTGTCGAAAGCCAAAGCGGCGATCGACGCAACCGCACAATGCGCTGAAAAAATGGCGTGACGATGCACGGCGGCGTTTCGGTTACGGCCGTTCGCCCCGCGCAACCTCGGCGAAGCGATGCGCCGCGATATGCTGAAGACTTTCCCGCAACTCGACGATGTCAAAATCGACCATGCGTGGGGCGGCTTCGTCGATGTGACGCGCAATCGCGCGCCCGACTTCGGTTCGATAGATCCGAACTACTTCTACGTGCAGGGGTTTTCGGGGCATGGCGTCGCGCTGACCGGAATCGCCGGGCGCGTGGTGACGAAAGCGATGGCTGGTGAGACGGCGGCTTTCGATCTGTTTGCGCGCTTAAGGCATGCGCGCGTTCCGGGCGGACCCGCGTTGCGGGGGCCGGCGGCGGCCAACGCGATCACAGCGTGGCTCGCGCCTTTCACACTGCTCCCGTCGCCTCACCCCTTCCCGCTCGGCCTCACCTCTGCGTTCTTGGTGTTTACCCGATAAACGGAATTTAACGACTATTTATCGATAAATTCTCGTGTTAGATTTCGTCGCCCGCTAGCCGTCGCAAACTTGCACACTCCGCCGCCGCACCCGTGCGACCGGTTGCGGCGCGGGCGCGTAGCGGGCATCTACGCGATCACCTTCATGTTCGGCGGGGAACTGCCGCACTTCGTGATGGGCTGCCTCGCGATCGCACTCGCGTTGATCGCCGGTTCGGGCAAGCTCGGCAAAGGCCGCACCGACAGCAACAGCGCAGCGGCCGCCGCGCGCCGCGAAGCGAACGCGCAGCGCTTCGGCAACAAGCTGTTCATCCCGGCGCTGCTGATTCCAGTCATTACGCTCGTCGGCACATTGACGCTGAAATATGCGCCGTTCGTCGAAGCGAAGAACGTCACGCTGATTTCGCTCGTGCTGGGCACGCTGGTCGCGTTCGGCGCGGCGCTGTTCATGCTGCGCGACTCGCCGGTGCACGCGCTCAAAGACGCCCGGCACACGATGGATACCGTCGGCTGGGCCGCGATTCTGCCGCAGATGCTGGCCGCGCTCGGCGCGCTGTTCGCGATTGCCGGCGTGGGCCATGTGGTGTCGGATCTGGTGAAAACGTGGATTCCGGTCGACTCCGCGTTCGCGGTGGTCGCGGCTTATACATTCGGCATGGCGATCTTCACGATGATCATGGGCAACGCGTTCGCCGCCTTCCCGGTGATGACCGCCGGTATCGGCCTGCCATTGATCGTGCATCAATTCAACGGCAACCCCGCGATTCTCGGCGCGATCGGCATGCTGTGCGGCTTCTGCGGCACTCTGATGACGCCAATGGCCGCGAACTTCAATATCGTGCCGGCGGCGCTGCTGGAGCTGCAAGACCAGAATGGCGTGATCAAGGCGCAATGGCCGACCGCTTTACTATTGTTGATCGTCAATACCATACTGTTGTACCTGCTCGTATTCCGCTTTTGAGGAGCCGCCGATGACCGTTCAACTCACTCGCGAATCCGCGTCCCGATTCGCCAATCTCGCGCTCGCTCACCTCACACGCGAATATCCGAACAAACTGACGCACTCGCTCGCCGGGCCGCAAGACGTACAGGGCCCGCGCGCTCTGCATCCGATCTTCTACGGCAGCTACGACTGGCATTCGTGCGTGCACGGCTACTGGCTGATCCTGCATCTGCTGGAGCGCTTTCCCGACCTGCCTGAAGCCGCTCGCATCATCGCGGTGGTGGACGAGCATTTCACCGCTGACAATGTGGCCGGCGAACGCGCGTATCTCGACCTGCCGCACAACCGCGGTTTCGAACGGCCGTATGGTTGGGCCTGGCTGCTGGCGCTCAGCGCGCAACTGACAGCGCTGAAGCTCTCGGAAGCGGCGCGCTGGTCGAAAATTCTTGCGCCGCTCACCGAAGCCTTCGTCGGACGCTTCGAGGAGTTTCTGCCGAAAGCAACCTACCCGCTACGCGTGGGGACGCACTTCAACATGGCGTTCGCGCTCGCGCTTACGCTGGATTTCGCGCGGCAGACTTCGCGCAACTCGCTCGAAGCGCTGCTCGTCAGTACCGCGGAGCGCTGGTTCCTGGACGACGTCGCGTGTCAGGCATGGGAGCCCGCCGGCGACGAGTTCCTGTCGCCTTCGTTGATGGAAGCGGAATTGATGCGACGCGTGTTGCCGCCCGCGCAGTTCGTCGACTGGTTCGGGCGCTTTCTGCCGGATCTCGGCGCGAAAAAGCCCGCGACGCTGTTCGAACCCGTCACCGTGACCGATCGTACCGACGGCAAGATTGCGCATCTGGACGGCCTGAATCTGAGCCGCGCGTGGTGCCAACGTTCGCTGGCGCGGGCGCTGCCGGCTGGCGACATTCGCCGCACAGTGTTGTTCGAATCCGCCGAGCGTCATCTGCAAAGCGCGCTGCCCCATGTGGCCGGCGACTATATGGGCGAGCACTGGCTGGGCACGTTCGCAACGCTTGCGTTGGAAGCTTGAATCAGGTGCAGGCCTTATTTGAGGCTGTGATTCGAGTCGCCTGATTTGAGGCCTGATTTACAGACCCGATCTGCGTCGCGCCGACCGGCGTAGTCTGCGTACAATGCAATTGCGGCGCCGTAAGCGTAAAACGGTTTGCACCCTGCCAAGCGTTTCTCGCCGCCGGCGCCGCTCATTCATGCGCGGCTCAATCGAGCAACCCGCTAATCGCAAACCAGCCGGCTAATGAACCGGCTGCCCGCATTACTGCCCCGTCGGCTTCTTCGGCTTCGGCGGCGTCTGAACCTTGTTGTACTGGAACTCGGGCGTCGCCTTCAATGCCGCCCTGGTCGCACCGGCCAGATAGAAATTCCCTTCGCGAATATCGAGCGCGGCGATCGGCACCGCGACGTCATGCGACGCCACGCCGAGGAAGCCGCCAGCGGACACGATCGCAGCGGACAGCGAACCGTCGGGCGCGATCACCAGATCGCGGACCGTGCCGATCTTTTCATTCTGGTCGTTGTACACGACCTTGCCGAGAATGCTCTTCTTCACACTCCAGCCGCTCAATAGCGCATTGGACTGCTCGACCGTGACGCTCAGCGGTTGCGTGCCGGCGACCTGCGCCTGAGCACCCACGCTGGTTGCCGCTACCGCGGCTACGACAACAAGTTTGCCCAACGTCATCTGGTTCACTCCGTTCCTGGTAGATTGACCGGCGCATGCTCCGCGCCGAAGGAATCGCTGCAGCACGATCATACAGACTACCTCGCGCGGCTGCAGTCAGGGTAGCTACGCCTGAATGCAGCGCTTGAGTGCTGCACGGCCAGCGCCTCGCGCATCATCACCACTCACCGCGCAGGGCGGTAAAATCGCGCAAGGCGATGACGCCGGTTTAAAGGTGGAAGTTTGACTGAGCTTGAGCAGGGTTTCATTTTGACCCGACATTGGCGGGACACGCCCGCCGGCACGGAAATCGATTTCTGGCTGGCAACCGACGGCGGGCCTCGTCACATCCGCTTGCGCCCTCAGCCTTCGGTGGCGTTCATTCCTGCCGAACATCGCGAGCGCGCCGAAACGATCCTGCGCCGTGACATGCCGCTCGATCTGCGTCCGCTCGAACTGTGCGACTTCCAGCATCGGCCGGTGATGGGGCTTTACTGCCCGCAGTACCGGCAATTGACGGGCTTCGAAAAACGCCTGAAGCAAGGCGGCGTCGAGGTCTACGAAGCCGACATCTTCCCGCCCGAGCGCTACATGATGGAGCGCTTCATCACCGCGCCGGTGTGGTTCGGCGGCGAGTCGCAGAACAGCGGTGTGCTGCTGAACAGCGAATTGAAGCCGGCCGCCGGCTATTGTCCGCCGTTGAAGCTGGTCTCGCTCGACATCGAAACCAGCGCGCAGGCCGAGCTTTATTCGATCGCGCTCGAAGGTTGCGGACAGCGTCAGGTCTATATGCTGGGGCCGCCGAACGGCGACGCAAACGGGCTCGACTTCGACCTCGAATACTGCGAAACCCGCGCCCAGTTGCTCGAAAAACTGAACCTGTGGATGGAGCGGCACGACCCCGATGCGATCATCGGCTGGAATCTGGTGCAGTTCGATCTGCGTGTGCTGCAGCAACACTCTGAACAATATCGCGTGCCGTTACGGCTCGGCCGCGGCGGTGCGGTGATGGAATGGCGCGAACACGGCCTTACGCGGAATCACTTTTTTGCGGGCGCCGCGGGACGTTTGATCATCGACGGCATCGAGGCGCTGCGTTCGGCGACATGGAGCTTCCCGTCGTTCAGCCTCGAATACGTGGCGCGCTCGGTGCTCGGCGAAGGCAAGTCGATCGACAATCCGTATCAGCGCATGGACGAAATCCAGCGCCGCTTCGACGAGGACAAGCCCGCGCTCGCACAGTACAACCTGAAGGATTGCGAGCTGGTCACACGCATCTTCGCGAAGACGGAACTGCTGCCGTTTCTGTTGGAGCGCGCCAGCGTGACCGGCCTGCCCGCGGATCGCAGCGGCGGCTCGGTCGCGGCGTTCACGCATCTGTACATGCCACGCATGCACCGGCAAGGCTACGTCGCGCCCAATCTCGGCGATGTCGCCGGCGCCGCGAGCCCCGGCGGCTTCGTGATGGATTCGCGCCCCGGCCTCTACGATTCCGTGCTCGTGCTCGACTACAAGAGCCTGTATCCGTCGATCATCCGCACCTTTCTGATCGACCCCGTGGGTCTCGTCGAAGGCATGCTGAACCCCGCCGACGATCGCTCGGTGCCGGGCTTTCTCGGCGCACACTTCTCGCGCACGCGCCATTGTTTGCCGTCGATCGTCGCGCAGGTCTGGCAAGGTCGCGAGACGGCCAAACGCGAGCACGACAAGCCGCTTTCGCAAGCGCTGAAGATCATCATGAACGCCTTTTACGGCGTGCTCGGCTCGACCGGCTGTCGCTTCTTCGACCCGCGTCTCGCGTCGTCGATCACGATGCGCGGTCACGAAATCATGCATACCACGCGTGAGTTGATTCAGGCCGAAGGTTACGAGGTCATCTACGGTGACACGGATTCGACCTTCGTATGGCTGAAGCACGCGCACAGCGAGGAACAAGCCGGCCGCATCGGCCGCGCGCTGGTCGAGCATATCAATGCGTGGTGGCGACAGAATCTGCAAGCGCGGTTCGGGCTCGACAGCGCGCTCGAGTTGCAATTCGAGCGGCACTATCAGCGTTTCTTCATGCCGACGATTCGCGGCGCCGAGGAAGGCAGCAAGAAACGCTATGCCGGACTGACGGTGTTGCCGGACGGCGGCGAAGAGATCGTCTACAAGGGACTCGAAACGGTACGCACGGATTGGACACCGCTCGCGCAGCAGTTTCAGCAAGAGCTTTACCGGCGCATTTTCAAACAGCAGCCGTATCAGGATTATGTGCGCGACTATGTGCGCGACACGCTCGAAGGCAAGCTCGACGCTCAGCTCGTGTATCGCAAGCGCCTGCGCAGACCGCTCGGCGATTACGAACGCAACGTGCCGCCGCATGTGCGCGCGGCGCGCGTCGCGGACGAGTTCAACCGCAGCCAGGGACGCCCGCTGCAATATCAGAACGGCGGCTGGATCAGCTATGTGATGACGATCGCCGGACCTGAACCGCTGGAAACGCTGCGCTCGGCGATCGATTACGAACACTATCTGACGCGGCAATTGCAGCCCGTCGCCGATGCGATCTTGCCGCTGCTGCGCGATGACTTTACGACGTTGATGTCGGGGCAGAGGCAGTTGTTCTGATGCAGTGCCAGCGTCGGGCCTGGTGCGATTCGATGAACCAGGGCCGCTCGAAACGTCCACATGAAGGAGTCGAAAGCTGGCAACGGCAAGCGGGCAGCCGCGAACACCCAGCGTATCACTCTCGTGAGCGGCGCAATCGTGCTCACGCTGCGTCACCCGCTGCATATCGCCAAGGCGGCGCTTTCCGTCAACATGCTCAGTCACGGAGCGCGCCACGCAGCGCGTGCGATTGCGGCCTGATCGCCACCCGCGATGGACTCGTGATTTCCGCTATCAAAGAGGCTCGGCTTCATCAAATTCAACTCACAGCGCGTCATGAAAGATGACGCCCACCGTATGCCGACGACCCGAGCGCAACCGGCTAACGCCATGACGCAGATTGACGCGATACGGACCCCGCGTCCCCTGGACTGGCCGGCTGTTCACCGTGAAAATCACCGCATCACCCTTCGCCAGCCGCACCACTTCCGCACGTGACTGCATACGCGGACGCTGCTCCGTCATGACGAACTCGCCGCCGGTAAAATCCCGCCCCGGCTCCGACAGCAGAATGGCGACCTGAAGCGGAAAGACATGTTCGCCGTAAAGGTCCTGGTGAAGGCAGTTGTAGTCGCCCTCGCCGTACTGCAGGATCAACGGCGTCGGGCGGAGCTGGCCGGCGTCATGGCAACGCCGAATGAAATCCGCGTGCTTCGCCGGATAGCGCACGCCGATCTGCATGACCTGATTCCACCGGTTTGCCACCGACACCAGGTGCGGATAGATCGCCGTGCGCAGCTCGCCGATCATGTCCGGCAACGGATAGTCGAAGTACTTGTATTCGCCACGGCCAAAGCCATGACGGGCCATGACAACCCGGCTTCGATAGAGATCGTCGCGTGAATAGAGGGCCGCCAGCGCGTCGCATTCCCGCGCCGTCACGAGTCCGGGCACGGCGGCGCATCCGTACAGGTCGAGATCCCGTTCGATGCTGCGCCAGTCGAGTGCGCTGATCCTTTGCGTGATCGTTTCTGCGGATGCAATGGCGGAGGCTTGCGCGTTACGTGAGTTCATACTTGATTCGCGGCTGTACTAATAGCCCGTTCCATGAAATTGGGTTGGTCGAGTCAGTGTAAAGGTGCGGTAAAAAGAAAACACTCCGGGTCTTGCGGTCAAATTCGGCAGCGCTGGCGCATGTGCTGCGATCAGCACGCGGTCCTGCAAGACCTCGCAATTCAGGCTACGCTGTCTGCCTCTGTTGCGCTTGCGCCATGCCGGCCGCGCAACGCGTCATTCCAGTAAGGACCGCAATGAAACAACCACTCACCATCGATTTTGTCTCCGATATCGCATGCCCATGGTGTGCGATCGGCCTATCCTCGCTTCAACTTGCGCTAACACGTCTTGGCGACAGCGTCGACGCTCAGATAGCCGTGCACCCGTTCGAGCTGAATCCGCGGATGGGGCCCGACGGCGAGGCCATTGTCGACTATCTCGGCAAAAAGTACGGGCGCACACCGGCGCAGATCGCAGAAACGCAAGCCATGATCCGCGAGCGCGGCGCGAGCGTCGGCTTTGCCTTCGGCCCGCGTACGCGCGTCTATAACACCTTCGATGCGCACCGCCTGCTGCATTGGGCCGGTATCAAAGGCAGCCAGTTGCCGCTCAAGCTGGCGCTGCTACAGGCCTATCATTCCGCGGGCAAAGACCCGAGCAATCAGGACGTGCTGGTCGAAGCGGCGCAATCCGTGGGACTCGACGCCGCCGAGGCGCGCGACGTACTGACGAGCGGAGCCTATGGCGATGAGGTTCGCGCGGAAGAACAGAATAACCAGCAGATGGGCATTCAGTCGGTGCCGGCCATTATCTTTAACCGCCGGTATCTGGTGACGGGCGGGCAACCTGTGGAAGAGTTCGTGAAGGTCATCGAGCAGGTTTTGGCCGACGCGTAGGGTTTGTGACGGCTCCGACAGAGGGAGTTGGCTGGGCGGGGTCTCGTGGTTAGGGGATGCGGTCTGAGCGCGGCTGGCAGTTGGCCCAATGTGAGTCTACGTGTCGGGGGCTGCATCGGGCCGCTCGGCGCTGATATTGCATGCCGGGAGCGACGCAAGGAGGAAGTCCGATGGGGAACGCCAGCAAAACTTTCCGTTCGACCGCAACGTTCGCAGCAGTCTCGTTCGCTGCGGTTGCGTTCGTCGCGGCCGGCTCGGCGAATAATCTGGCAAGCGCTGCAGACGCGCCTGAGCCTTTCGCCTGGCCCGCATCGCTTGCGCCCTTCGGCAACGGCTATCCCAACGCGGGAGATGCGTGCCGCCGACTCGGCGAGTCGCCCGCGACTTCCGCCTACCTCGACCATATGGCGACGCTGGTCGGTTGTCCTGGCGGTGACGATAGCGCCAGTGTGCGTGCAATTCTTCACGACCGGCGCGGGCATGTGGTCGGCGAAGCGGATGGCGTTACGCTGATTTCGATTCCAACGGAAGGGACGATGGGTAGTGCTGCGCCCGGCCACAAGAGCAGGCACGCACAGGTGAAGGGAACGGCTTTCAGCGCGACGGGGACGCTGCCATGCGCGCGTCGTGCGGGACAGTCCACCAGCATGTGCAGATTCGGCGTCGTGCGTAACAGCGATCGCACGGCGATTGTCACGGTCTACTGGCCCGGAGGCGGTACCCGGACGATCTTCTTCGGCGCCGATGGCACAGTCGTCGGCACGGCGACGAGAGCAACCGATCGGCCAATGCCGGGGAAGATCATCGCCAGGAAAAACGCCGACGTTAATCTGATCTCCATCGGCGACGAGCGCTATGAAATAGCGGAAGCCATTCTCTCGGGCGGCTGACGCGAACGGGTTTCGATCTGGAGGCCCGCATTACGCGCCCCCGTACAATGAGGCATTTCCACCCCGTCGACAGATCGCAGTTTGCACCGCCCTACATCGCCATGAATCACGACATTGAACACGCTCTCGCCGCCGCGCAAAAGAACCTCGTGGCCGGTCAATTCGACGATGCCGCACATCTGCTGCACGTTATTCTGGCAAGCGTCCCCGACCACAGTGAAGCGCTTGCGGGCCTCGGCTACATCGCCGCCAGACAGGGCGATCATGCACGCGCAGCGGACTATCTGATACAGGCATCGGCGCACATGTCGATGTCGGTGGACCAACTCAATTTCGCCGCGCAGATGTGTCAGTTGGCGCAGCGTCACGCTGACGCGATAGCGCTTTTCGAACGCTGCCTGGCCCAGTTTCCGAACCATGCCGCTTCATTGCACGGCGTCGCAATGTCGCTGATACAGCTTGGCGAACCGCAGCGTGCACTCGAAATCCTGGTGCATCTGTGCAAAATCCAGCCACAGTCAGCCGAAGCGCACTACAACCGCGGCTCGCTGCTCGGTAAGTTGGAGCGCTATGAGGACGAACTGGACGCCTACCGGCGGGCGATCGCGCTCAAGCCGCGTTTCGTGCGCGCATACGTCAATCTTGGTGTCGCGTTGCGAGATCTGCGACGCTTTGACGAGGCGTTGCTTCAATTCAAGAAGGCGCTTTCGCTCGATCCGAACGACGTCGGCGCCCGCACCAATCGGGCTCAGACGAATTTGCTGCTTGGCGAATTCGAACACGGCTGGCGCGAATACGAATGGCGCTGGCTCGATGGCACCGGTAGCCACGGTTTTCCGCAGAGCACCTTATGGACCGGCACCCAACCGACAAGTGACAGGACAATACTCGTTCATCACGAGCAGGGGTTCGGCGACACGCTGCAATTCGTACGCTTCGTGGATCGACTCAGTGCTGCTGGAGCTCGCGTCGTGTTGCGGGTTCAGGATGCACTGCTGCCGCTTCTCAAGAACTATCCGGGTGCGGCCGAAGTCATCGGCGAGACAGGACAAGTGCCGCATTTCGATTATCACATTCCGACCCTGAGTCTCCCGTTTGCGCTCAAGGTTCGTGCATCCGATCTCGCGGTGACCGGTCCCTATGTTCACGCAGACGACGCGCTGGTGCGTCAATGGGACGATTTGTTTGCAGGCTCTGCGCGACGGCCGAGAGTCGGGATCGTATGGTCGGGCAGCCGGACGCATGTGAATGACGGCAACCGGTCTATCTCACTCGAGCAACTGAAGCCGCTATTAGATGCCGACGCGGACTTCCTCGCGCTGCAACAGGATGTACGCGACAGCGATCGTGCGTGCCTCGCGCAGCTTGAACAACGCGCGGTGCTGCGCGATGTGTCCGCGCGGCTCACTACGTTCGCCGAGACGGCGGCGCTGATTGCTCGCCTCGACCTCGTCATCAGCGTCGACACGGCTGTAGCGCATCTGGCGGGGGCGCTCGGAAAGCCCGTATGGATCGCTTTGCCGTTCATGCCGGACTGGCGATGGCAACTCGACAGAAGCGATAGTCCCTGGTATGCACAGGCACGCTTGTTTCGACAAACGACGCGAGGTGACTGGACGGGCGTAGTGGCTGCGCTTCGCGCAGAGCTCGACGCTTTGCGAGGCGCCTGAACGGCGCCCTACGTACGGCGAGCGCCCATTCAGGATCCGGGCCGCCTGGCAATTCCCCGCTATCCCACCAGTTCCCGATGCAACGCCCGGTACTCCTGCGAAAGTTTATGTCCCGGATCGAGGTGAATGACCGGGGTCGCCTGCTGATGCGATTCGCGGATCTTCACGGACGAAGACAGCCGCGAAGCCAGCACCGGCAAGCCCTCACTGACGAGTTCGTCGACCAGTTTCTGAGGCAGGCTCGCACGCGGCTGAAACTGGTTGATCACAATCCCCTCCACTTCCAGCGCGACGTTGTGATCCTGCTGGATCTCCTTCACGTTTTCCAGCAACGTGTAAAGTGCGCGACGGGAAAAATCATCACAGTCGAACGGGATCAGACAACGCTCGACGGCGATCAGCGCGGAGCGGGTGTAGAAATTCAACGCTGGCGGCGTGTCGATATAAATCGCGTGATACATGTCGAGTTCGTTGAGCGCGTCACGCAACTTGTAGATCTTGTAGCGCGATTCCAGTTTGCCGTGCAGCGTGTCCAGGTCCGGATGAGCGGGCATGACGTCCAGGTTCTCGAACGGCGTCGGATGAATGAAAGAAGTGACTTCCACGGGCCTGAAGCTGAACGTCAACGCGGTTTCAAAGAAGCCGGCGACGGTGGGATGGACCTCGCTGGCCTGCGCGCCGAGCAGGTATTGACTTGAATTCGCCTGGGCATCCAGATCGATAACCAGCGTGCGCAGACCTTCGCTAGCGCTGATGGCCGCCAGATTGCAGACAATGGTCGATTTACCCACGCCACCTTTCTGATTGAATACGACGCGCCGCATGTTCTCCCCTCGAACGGAATCTGTCCCAAAGCCCCCAGCATACCTGAGTCAGAAGACCGAACTTGCAAATCTCCCGCATCCGGTTCCCGGACAGGACATCATAGCCGTTCAGTACTTGTCCGGAACCCGGTTATACGGATAATCGGGCTCCCTGTACCCTTTGGCCTCTTGCCTCGGCGGAAGATCGATCTTGGGGCACTCTGTTTCCTCATAAGGGATGAGGCTCAGAAAATGCGCGATGCAGTTCAATCGCGCGCGCTGTTTGTCGTCGGCGTCGACAACGTACCACGGCGATATTCTCGTGTCGGTGGCCGCGAACATCGCATCGCGCGCACGCGAGTAGTCGTACCAGCGCCTGTGCGACTCCATATCCATAGGACTCAGCTTCCAGGTTTTGCGGCCGTCGATAATGCGCTCCTGGAACCGGCGCGTCTGTTCCTCCTTGCTGACCTCGAACCAGTATTTGATCAGGGTCACGCCGGCATCGATGATGTCCTTTTCCCACGCCGGACAGAGTCTGAGAAAACGATGATACTGGTCATCCGTGCAGAAGCCCATGACCCGCTCCACTCCCGCGCGGTTGTACCAGCTGCGGTCGAAAATCACGATCTCCCCGCCGGCGGGAAGATGCTCGAAGTAGCGCTGAAAATAGATCTGCGTGCGCTCCCGTTCCGACGGCGCCGGCAGCGCGACGACGCGGAACACGCGCGGGCTGACACGCTCCGTGATCCGCTTGATCACCCCGCCCTTGCCCGCGGCGTCCCGCCCTTCGAAGATCACGATGATCCGCGCTCCCGTGTGCTTCGCCCAGAACTGCAGCTTCACCAGCTCGACATGGAGCTCGGCCATTTTCGCTTCATAGTCCTGCCGTGAGAGCTTCGTCTTCTGCGCCGACTGGGGCCTTTCGCGTCGGCTGACCTTCCTGTCTTTTCCCTGGACCATGATGTCACCATCGACTGAATGTACTAGCGGAATTCATTCGCTGTCTTCGCTATCGCTCTCGCAAATTGCGCAATCTGCCTGCACTGTTCGATCAGGTCCATCGCCAGCCGGAAACTCAGCACGTCGGCTTTGTCCGCCAGCTGCAGTTTGGCAAGCACGGCCTGGCGCGCCGCTGCCGCCATCTTTTCGATCTCGGCCTTCGCCCCGATGACCTGAGCCGCTTCGCTCGCTGCGGGATCCCTGATCGTTCCGATGGCCTGTTCGAGATTCCGGATCACGGTATCCGCGAATTGCGTCGTCGCTGGATCGCGCAAGCGCGCGAGGTCGATCTGGTGCGTCAGTCTTTGCTGGCTGGCCGACACCAGATTGGTCCCGACAATGCCGCTGATGCTTTCCAGGTTGGACGCGATCCGCGTGAAGCGGACCATCTGCTGGCCGTCCTCCTCCGAGTGATCAATTTGCGACAACAGGCCGATATACTGAAGAATCTCCGACGCCAGCCGGCCGGTTTCCTTGTCCTGGTCCAGCAGAAGGTTGATCTCCTCGATCGTTCCGCTAGAGACCATGTTCGAGCCGGTACGAACGACGTCCAGAACCAGTTGACCCAGCCGCGTCAGCTCGAGCCGTACCCGCTCGAGCCCGAGCGAAGGCGCGGTCAGCGACGATTCGTCCAGATAGACCGGATCGCCTGCCCGTTTAGCCTCCCGCGCCCGCTTCGGCACGATGAGCTGGGCAAGCCGCGCGATCGGCCCGGTGAACCAGATCAGGACCAGCGTGGTGACCACGCTGAATATCGTATGGGTGTTGGCGACCTGGCGTGGCGTTTCGGCCGCCAGTCTGGCCACCCCTTGTAGCTCTGGGTAGGACGGCGAAATATGCCGAACCAGATCCGCCATCTGCGGGATGAAGAACACCCAGAACAGGATGCCCAGCGTATTGAAGATGAAATGCACCACGCCGACCTGGACCGCCTCGGCCGATTTTCCGATCCCGGCGAGCAGCGCCGTTCCGCACGTGCCGACGTTGGCGCCCAGAATCAGCGCGATGCCGGCCTCGAGCGGCATCAGGCCCTGCGCCCCCAGCGCGATCACGATGGCCAGCGTCGCCGCGGAGCTTTGAACCACGGCGGTGAAGATGGCGCCCACCACGATGCCGAGCAGCGGGTTCTCCATGTCCTGCATCGCGTCGATGAAAGGCTGGAATGTGCGCAGCGGACGCGTCGCGTCGCCCATCATCTGGATGCCCAGAAACAGCAGACCGAGCCCGAGAATCACGCTGCCCAACTGCCGCAGCAGGTCGCGCCGCCCGAACGCATGCAGCAGAAAGCCCAGCGCCAGCATGAACGGCGTCAGTTTCGAAACGTCGAACGCAATGATCTGCGCGGTGACCGTCGAGCCGATGTTCGCGCCCATGATCATCGGCACCGACTGGGCCAACGTCATCAACCCGGCGGACACGAACCCGACCATCAGGACTGTGGTGATGGTCGATGAATTCAGCAGCGCGGTAACGACCGCGCCGGCCAGCACGCCGCGGAACCGGTTCGAGGTCAGCATGCCCAGCAGCGCCTGCAGTTTCGATCCGGCGATCGCCTTCAGGCCGCCCGTCATGAACTGAAGACCAAGCAGGAAAAGCGCGAGGCCACCGATTAGCAGCCCGAACATCTGAACCAGATTCAGCTTGACCAGCTCAACTTCCGCAGGAGAAGGAGTCATCTTGCTTTGCCTTTTGTCATGTCGCACATTCCCGAAAAGGAACATCGCTGGGCGGCTGCCGATCCTTCCGGTCTGCCGCCCTGCACGTCACGCCGCTGCGTGCGGCATCGGTCACGTCGTCGCCAGCGCCGGCGCCGGCCTCGATGCACGCCACCTGCGGATGATCCATTTCTCGGCCTCGACGACGAGGAAGAACACGAAGCCGCCGAGGAACAGCCATGGCCAGATTCGAAGTGGAATGGCCATCGTGCCGAACAGATCCTGAAGCGGCAACGCATAGGTAAACAAAAGCTGGAGCACGACGACTGCACCGATCCCCATCGGCAGATATCGATTGCCGAGATGCGCGGTGATCGACAGCGATGAATCGACCAGGTAACGGGTATTGAGCAAATAGAAAATCTGCCCGATCGTCAGCGTGTTCACCGCAACCGTGCGCGCCAGTTCGTCTGGCGCATCTTGCGCCTTCATCCAGAAGAACGCCCACAGCGTCAGGGCCAGCAGACTCAAACCGACGAAAATCACCCGCCAGATTCCAAACCTGGTCAGGATGGGACGACCCGCCACGCCAGGCGGACGGCGCATGACGTCGAGTTCGTGCGGCTCGAAGGAAATCACAAGACCCAGTGCGACCGACGTCACCATGTTGACCCAGAGCACCTGAGGCGCCGTGATCGGCATGGTGAAGCCCACCAGGATCGCCACCATGATGACGAGCGCCTGCGCGACGTTGGTCGGCAACATGAAGAGAATCGCTTTCTCGATGTTGTTGTAGACCGTTCGCCCCTCGCGCACAGCTGCGGTGATCGACGCGAAGTTGTCGTCGGCGAGCACCATTTCGGCGGCTTCCTTGGTGACCTCCGTGCCCTTGATGCCCATTGCCACACCGATGTCGGCCTTTTTGAGGGCCGGCGCATCGTTCACCCCGTCACCCGTCATCGCCACGACCTGGTTGTTCGCCTGGATCGCCTTGACGAGCCGAAGTTTGTGTTCCGGGCTTGCGCGCGCGAATACGTCGACCTTCCGGACCGCCTCCTGCAGCGTCGCGTTGTCCATTGCCTCGATCTCGACGCCAGTCAGCGCCGTCGTGCCGTCGCCGATGCCCAGCATCTTTGCAATCGCGGCAGCCGTGATCCGGTGGTCGCCCGTGATCATCGTGACGCGGATACCGCCAGCGTGGCATTCCTTCACCGCTTCGATCGCTTCCTTGCGCGGCGGATCGAGCAGACCGACCAGCCCCAGCAGAACGAGCGTCTTCGGAAGATCCGCAGGCGACAGGTTTCTTTCCGCCAGACCCGGATGATCGAGCCATGCGAATGCCAGCACGCGCTCGCCTTGCGCCGCAAGCTGGTCCGAGGCCTTCAGGAAATGGGCAAGATCGATCGGCTGCGGGCCGTCCTTCGTCTGTTGCCGGTCGCAATGCTCGAGGATGACTTCGGGCGCGCCCTTGACGAGCAGAAACTGGCCGCCGTCCGCCGCTTCGTTCAGCGTCGCCATAAAGCGGTGCTCGGACTCGAAGGGAATCGCGTCGACGCGTCGATAAGCCGTCTGCTGTGCCTGCCGCTCGAGGCCGATCTTGGTCGCGAACGGGTATAGCGCCCCATCAGGTCGAGGACCGGGTCTTGCCTGGCTGGTGCGCCGTCCCGCAGAACTCGCCCGTCGGGTGCATAGACATCGCCCTCAACCTGATAAGTGGTCTCGGCGGTGACGGCCGACACGACCATCATTTCCATCAGTGTCAGGGTGCCGGTCTTGTCCGAGCAGATCCGCGATACGGAACCCAGCGTTTCCACCGCTGGCAGCCGGCGGATGATCGCGTTGCGTTGCGCCATGCGCTGCACGCCGATGGCGAGCGTAATCGTGATGATGGCAGGCAAGCTCTCCGGAATGAGCGATACCGCAATGCCGACCACAGCCTGAAAGATTTCGACGAACGGCAAGCCCTCGACCCAGCGGCCGTAGGCAAACACCAGCGCGCCGATCACGAAAATGACGGCGGTAATGGCGTAGCCGAATTTCTTGATCTGGCGCAGCAGCGGCGTTTCGAGCGAGCTGACCGCGGCCAGCATCTGATTGATGCGCCCGAGCTCGGTTTCGCTTCCTGTCGCAACGACGAGCCCGGTGCCACGCCCGGATACGACGAGCGTTCCCGAGTAGGCCATGCTATGGCGATCCCCGACCGTCGCATTGGCCGCGACGGGAGTGACGGATTTGTCGCTCGGTACCGATTCGCCGGTTAGCGCCGCTTCCTCCATGCGCAGGTTCTTGACGTCAATCAACCGAAGGTCGGCAGGAACCTTGTCGCCCGACTCCAGCAGGACGACGTCGCCCGGCACGAGCTGGTCCGATGCGATCATGCGGGTTTCGCTGGCGCGCAGGGTTCTCGCCTCGGCGGATAGCATGTTGCGGATCGAATCCAGTGCCTTCTCGGCTTTGCCTTCCTGGACAAAACCAAGCAACGCATTGATAACGACAACGCCGAGAATGATTGACGCATCGATCCACAACCCGAGCATCAGCTTGACGAAGCCGGCGCCTAGCAGGACGTACACCAGGATGTTGTTGAACTGGCCGAGAAACTTCATCAACAGGCTTTGCTTGCCGGCTTCAGGCAAGCGGTTTGGACCGTATCTTTGAAGTCGCTCAGTGGCTTCCGGAATACCCAGGCCGGATTGCGCGTTCACGCCTAGCCGCTTTGCAGCTTCCTCCGCGGTCACCGCATACCAGGCCGCTTCATCGCCTTGAAGTCTTGCGTTTGTCGCCTCGTTCATCACTCACTCCACAATCTTGTTGCGGGCGCAAGTTTACTGAACCTGCGATTTTTAAGAACTGCTTACAGAAGAATTGTGATCAAGGACGCATCGGGAAACGGCTGCGCACAGTCAATGGCACTATCGCTATGATGACTCCGGCTATCTGGTTTCCACCCGGGAACTCGACACATTGTTCGCTATTTCTTGCATCTATCATAGGCGGCCCGCTAAACATTGTGGTCGATGAGCGTTGTCGCGTCGATGGACTACTCGCATAAGATGAAGCGATGCAGAGCACGAAGCCACTCTATTACGGGCATCGTTTTCTGGCGGCAGTTGTCAATTGGGTCATGCGATGCTATTCCGGTTCCGGCGGAGTTCGCGTGACATCGAAAAGTTGGATGGTGAGCTACGCCCCGAAGAAAGTCCCCTCGGGGGACGAGACGATACTGCGCTCGTGCGGCAAACCCGGCGCGGACTTTGTGCGTCGCGTCAAAGCTGCTTGAATAGTCACGAAGTTTATGTCCGCGCGGCCCTTCTGAGAAGGTCCTCTACCCGGTTCCAACTGAAGCTGCTCTTGATGCCTCTCTTCTGTCTCCTGGAACCGAACGTACTTTTGAATCATCTCGCTGTTCAAACCGACCGAATCTACGCAGTAACCCTTTGCCCAGAAATGATTGCCCCAATAAGGTTTCTTCTTCAAAAATGGGTGCCCTCCCCTCAAGACTTCCCGCCGACTTTATTCGCGAGCGAATGCCTGACTGAAAAACGTCTCGCACACCGCCGCAACCCGCTGCCGTGCCGCGGGATTCAAAACTTCGTGGTCCATGTTCGGTATGACCATCGCGCTGGCGTGCACCAGCTTGTTGAGCCTGCGGCCACCCCGGCCGAAGTGCATTCGCAGCTCGTCCAGCCCGCGATCCAATGGGCTGAACAACAGCCGCACACGTACTCCGCGCGCATCGAGATCTTTCATCCGCCGCCGCGCGCGGGTGCCTTTGTTCACCGCGCTGCGGTTCGCGTCACCGGCCCATGCGGCGGCGTTACTCACGACCGCGTCAATCGCATAGCGGGACAGCGTTCGCAACACGGGTCGCAGACCGACCTCGCCGCGCAGAACCTGCGACCATTTTTGCGCGCGAAGCATCGCCCGAAAATGCGCGCGCGTCGAGCCCGCACCGATCTTGACGGCATCGCACATCCTGAAGTCCGCCGGAAAGTCGAAGCCCTGCAGATTGACCAGCAGCAGCGCCGTCACGGCGGGATTTTTCGTGGCTGCGTGAAGGCCCAGATACGCACCTGAACAGATGCCGAACACGGCAACCCGCGGATGCCCTCTGTCGACGGCCCAATCGACCGCCAGCGACGTATCGGCAGCGAGTTGTTCGTAACTGAGCAAGGACGGGTTGGCGACCATCCACGCATCGCGGCTGTCGCCAATGCCGTGCGCGTCGACGCGCAAGGACGCGATGCCCGCTCGTGCCAGCGAGCGGGCGAGCTCGACGTTGAATCGTCCGTCTCCGACATGATGGGTCGCCGCTGTGTTGGCGATGACCACCAGCGGCGCGGGTTGCGGACGGTCTTCCGGTTCGCATAGGATCGCGAACAAACGTCCATCGGCGAGCTCCACCGGCGTCTCGACCGCGCCGCTCAAACCGCTTGACCGTCGGCACGGAACAGGAGGCGCCACCGCGGCGGATACTGCGAACGGAGACGGTGCGGATGATGCCGCAAACTCGCGGACGAACCATGCTTCGACGGATCCCAGTGTCGCCTCAGGCAGTGTTGCCAGCCACGAAGGCTGCAGCGCCTGCGCGTATTCCGGAAACGGCAGGGAGTCGACCTGGGCGCCCAGCGCACTGTACAGGTCCGCCAGCTCGCAACTGGGCTCCTGATTGCCGGGGTGAACGATCAACAGCTTGCTCGCCGGCGGCGCTGCCGCCCGGCGCAAATCGCATGCCGTTATCGCGTCGATGGCGGTGCGGCTGAAGCGATGCCCTAGCACGTCATACGCGCCGGCTGGCGCCGCATCATTGCGGACGTGGGGGCCAACCTGCTCCAGCCACGTCCGCTGCAGCGCGTTCATTTCCCGCACGAACTGCCGCCCAACGACGACCGGCGCAACCAGCGCCACGGTATCCACACCCGCCGCACGCGCAGCCTGCGCGGCGACCGTCGCGCCAAAACGGAATCCGACCAGCGCGACACGCTCGACACCGGTCGTGCGCCTCAGGAAATCCACGGCCTCGACAGTCTCGTCGACCCACTTGCCTGGTTCAACGAACTCATCAAGATCAATGGAGTCACCGGTGCCGGCATAGTCGAATCTCAGTACCGCGAATCCCCGGCCCGCTAGGCGGCCGGTGAGCGATCGCATGGTTTGATGCAGCCATAGAGCCTCATGCCCAAGCGGACCGCAAACCACAATGCCTGATTTGCCATCTTCGTCAGGTTTGGGCAGTGGCTCATAAAGCCAGCCGAAATGCCCGCCGAAATTGACGGGATGCATTTTGAAGTCCGCTTTATTCGTTTCACGATCCTCGCGGTGATTCATATTAATTTCTGCGGAAAGCTCTTCCAATGCATTGGACATGTCATTTTTTTGGACGTGGAGTTTGACTTGGATTACGCCATACCACGATGGTGGCCATCGGTGCGCTTGCGCACATGACCGAATGATGAAACTCGCCGGCGACACCAGATCGACACGCAGTCCGTCCGCACGGAAGCTTCCCGCTACGCTGTCGCATTAGCTCCGCTGCGCGAGCGCTCACGCGTTTCCTCCGCGCTTGCGCTATTGCGCAGCAAGCTGTTCCCGGTCGGACGCCGACGGCACATCGGCGTCGCACGAGACACATTGCGGTTCATCAACCCGTGCGCGATGTGCGGGAAACGACGCTTGCGCAGCGATGTCGCGAATGCGCCGTTCGCCCTGTGATCGCGGCATATAATCAGGTCGGACGGTCGAACACGCTTCTCGAGGCGGCATCACGTTTCGCTGCCTCGCCCCCACTGGCACCACGCGGCTTGAATGTCGGTCCCGGAAAAACCGGCAAAGGAGGAATAGTGAAAATCAACGGCACGAGCAGAATAATCGGCGCGATAGCCGCCGTGTCCCTCGCGATTTGCGCGACATACGCGGATGCGCAGACCAGCGGCGGCACACCGAACGAAGCATCCGCGCAAAGCCAGCCAATCACGACATCATCGTCTCGAGCCAGATCGGACAGTCAGCTGGTTCGTGACGTTCGCCGCGCCTTTACGCGCACCACGGGGCTGAACTCCGCGTCTATTCATGTGCAGGCACGCCACGGCGTGGTAACGCTGACTGGCCACGTGCCCCAGCGCTCACAGATCCAGCGGGCCGGGAACGCCGCCAGATCGGTCCGGGGAGTGAGGTCCGTCTCGAACCGGCTGACGGTGCGCACGAGAAGCGGCAGCGGCCATTAGACTCGACACGTCATCGTCGCCGATCCATGGCGCGGCGACATCGATCAGTCAGGATCGATGTCGCCGTAGCGACTTCGAGATGACGTGGGCTGCTTTCACGCGCCGAATCTTTACGAGCAGAAACGCACGTCGGTGTTCGTGTCGTGCGTTGGACCAATCAGGTAATACTTCGCCCGCAGCCTCATTTGCCGCGTGCTTCACACTATCGCAAACAGCTTGCGCCAAAGTTTAGAGCCCGGCGCGAATTCGCCGAGCCCGTCCGAAATTCGTCGATTGCTTTCTGAGCGGTCGCCTTCCCGCCGACGCTTCGCCTTCAGTTGAGCGTCCGGTTCAGCGACTTGACAATGCGTCACCGCCACATGCGATAGCTCACCACCGGCGCCGCCCGGTACGCGTACACCCGGGGCGTACTCCAATAGACCGGCGGCCGGTAGATCTGATACGCGACAGGAGGCGCGACGGGCTGCACGACGGTTTCCACCACGGGTATCTCGTCGTACTGCTGCTGTGCGTAGACCGGGACATACTGGACAGGAGGCGGCGGCGCATACTCCTGCCGCACATACACAGGCTGGCTATCGGCATAGACCGGCTGCGGCTGCATCTGCGCATATTGAGGTGCCGGCTGGTACTGCATCGGCATCGGCGGGGCGTACTGCGGCTCCTGATAAGCCTGCCTGTACTGAGGCGGCGGCGGTGGTGGCACCTGACGCGGCTGCGATACCTGGCGCTGCGCGTACTGGCGAGGTTGCGGCGGAATGGTCGTGTACTTCGAGTTGTCGTCTTCCGGCACGCCGGCCGGCAACGGCGGCACGTCCACTCGGGCAACCTGCGTATTCGTGGGTTTGCGCTGACCGTGATTGTGCGAGTCGATCATCGCGTCGTAACCAGCCTGATCTTCCTTGCCGCGATTGATATAGCCGTTGCGATAAGCCCGCGCCACGTCCGACATCTTCGCTTTCGGATCCTCCTTCATGCCGTCCGCGTTGACCTGGTATTCCTCCGGACTGAGGGAGCCGGCCGGCGCCTCCTCTTCGGCATATGCGGCTTCGGGGCCGTCGGCCCACGCGGTGCCACACTGTAACGTTAGCGCCGAGGCGATCGTCGTCACCCCAAACCCTAAAAGCGTCTTTATTCTCATGATCCACCTCGCGGCCGATTAAGAATTTTGAAAGCCCAAGATCGTTTGTTCGCTTGCCCCGTGCGGCGATTGCCAGTGCCCCGTGCAATTGTTATTTTCTAGCACATTCCTTTGAGGTGGGCATAATTTTTTCTGCGGAAATGAGTGGTGTGGCGCATTGTCAGGTAGTTGGCATCGGGACGTAAGGCGGGCCGCTGAAGCACTTACGATCGCTGGAGCGCCGTCATTGTTTGCCGGCGCGCGTCATTGGCTTCATCCAACTCGGTAATTGACGGTGTCCTCGCAGCGAACAGGCCGGCGCGCTGAGCAAGCGCGTTAAGGATTGGCGGATTGATTCCGTGGGCTGTGATATGCCGTTTGCATTGCGCAGGTGGGGAGAAGATGCATCTCGAAAAGCAAATAGCCAAGGACTTTTGATGTACGACGAGGGTCGGGCCGAATTGCATCTTTCCGATAGGAATGCGATCTTATTCTGTCGGGCGTCGGGCGACGACTCTTTCAACCCTATCGGCCTGGTGCGGTCATGAACCCGCACAGGGGTGCGAACATTCAGATTGCCGGTATGCTGAAATAGCAGACCGGACATACGTTTGTCACGAAGTCGATGTCCCGCGCAACTCCTATTCGACTTCGACCACAACTTTGACACGTGCCGTACCGCTTGCGACGATTTCGTAAGCCTGTTCCGCTGCGTGCAAGTCGAACCGCCCTGGATCGACCACGGGCCCGAGCTTGCCGCTTTCCACGAGGCGTGTCGCTGCGCGCATCATCTCGCCATGATGCGCGCGGTATTGACCCGTCAGCGATTGTGCCGTTGAGGGAACCATTCAGGTAAGGACTTCAAGCGGCTTATCGGCGAATACGTTGATGCTACAAGCCATGTTATTGCGCTGAGCGAAGCTCCACAGAAAGTCGTACTTCAACGAATGGCACGCATACTGAATGGCTGTTGAATCCGCACCTGGAGATGACCGGCGTGTTCTTCCTTGTCCGTCCGTTCAAGTGTATTGTCAAAGTAACATTGCTGGAGTTCACATCATCATGAAGCCCTTTTGCTTCGCAGCGGCCCTCGTGGTGCTCACCGCCGGCTGTGCCTCGGCAGGGTCGCCCGCGAACAATCAGACCGCCCGGCCAAATCCCGCCGACACGGACACCTACATTCTGCACTCTACCGATGGTGCAATACCCGGTAACTCCACGTCAAAGCCGCCGAGGCTCAGCGTCGGCGTCAGCTATTCCGATACGCAATTGATTCTGCCGTGGTTCCTCAATGACATCATCAACTTTGTCAACTATCACTAGTCTGCGAGCGACCTGGTGCGGTGTGACTGGAAGCAGTTCCTGACAAGCTTGTCTGGGGCGGTGCCCTGTCTGGCGACGGTTCCCTTATCCGGCGCGTCACACATCATCTTTCCGTACTGGACTGACAGAGTCAAAGACCTGGCCCAACTCGTAGACGAACAGGAACGTGCATCCGGTATCGCTACGGAAGCTCGCATCGACAGTCCCCGTTTCGGCGACTCCCGCATACCCCGCCTGCAACCGCTGTCCGTTCTGGATGGCTTCGCCTTCCAGAACATAAATGAACTCCGGTCCGGTATGGAGATGGTCGGGAAATGTTGCGCCCGGTGCAAATCTGACCAGCTGCAAACCACGCCCGTTTGCTTTTCCAAGGTTCTTGACCTCGACACCGGCAGCGAAACGGGAGGGAGTCCACGCCATGCTTGCCGAATCGCTGCAAAAAAACTGCGGAGTTAAAGATTGAACGCTTGCCATCTTCGATTCTCTCCGATCACTTCAGTGAGCGCCCCTCGTCGGTCTTGTCCTGCTTCTCCGTGAACTGCGCCAGCATCTCGTCGCCAATCGAAGCAACCCCGCGTGCTCTGAGTTCTTCGCCAGCACCTCGAATATCGCGTGCTTCCTTGTTCTGGCTGAGCTTGTTTTTCCCAACGAGGCGGGTAATTTCGATCTGCACACCGACGATGGCCTTCAGCATGGTATCGATGTAATCCTTCGGCGCGTCGCCCATCTTCCAGGGCGTTGGTAGCGATGCCTCATGCGTGCGCGTCAGCCGGCCGACGACACCGCGGACATAGCGCTCGTCATCGAGGATGGTGATACGTCCGTGCGCATGGACAACCACGTAATTCCACGTTGGCACCTGCTTGTGATGCTTGTGCTTGCCTGGATACCAGTTCGGCGAGATGTAGGCATCTCCCGCACGAAAGACCACAAGCACCTCAGCGCCGTTCGCAACGTCCTGCCAAACCGGATTTGCCCGCGCGACATGCGCACGCAGCACCCCCAGCGTCCGTTCGTCCGCCGCAAGTTCAAACGGAAGGTGGTTGGCATCGAGCCCGCTATTTCCATGCGTGACTAGCGTGCCGAAAGGGTGTTGAACGATGCGTGCGTGCAGCACTTCCTTGCGGGTTTCGGCGAAATGGGATGGGACGTACATGCTATTTCTCTGGCTCTCTGGCTGGAGTGGTGAACAGGGTGACTGGCTGCAACTGCGGCTGCGTCTGCAGTTTGCGCGAAAAGTGGTTTATCCTGCAGATCCAGTTTGATAGCTTTTCAATGGACCAGAATCATGGCGAGAACTGCGCGGGTCGCCGGGTTGCCTGCCTTCGGCGCACTCGACCGCACGGCAGGCAACCTGCGCCGCCAGGTAGCCGAGGCGCTGCGAGAGGCGGTGCGCAACGGCGATATCGGGGCTGGCGACGCGTTGCCTGCCACGCGCTCACTGGCAGCCTCGCTTCAGGTTGCGCGGGGCACGGTGATCGAAGCCTACGAGCAGTTGATCGCCGAGGGCTTTCTCGAAGCGAAAGCTGGCGCGGGAACGAGAGTCGCGCAGGCTCTGGCAGGGCCGCAGCCTGTCAGCGAACCCCGCATCGACGCCGGACGTGCGACAGAATGTGGCGCGTCAATCAAGGTGAGAGCAGCCGCTCAACGTCTGGCTGCGGTCGTTGCCGCAATGGCGAAAACACGATGAGAGCAGGCACTTTGAAGGCCGTGCCTTTCGTGTCACGAACGACGCACATGCGGGACAAACCCTTGTTCAGCGCGTCCTGCCGCCTAGCTCTCATCGCGCTCCGGCAAGACCTGCACGACGATGGTCCGATCCTTCCAGAACATGTTGTGAACCCGCATATGCAGGCTTCGTAGCGCATCCGCTGTCGCGCCGTGGAAGTTCAGCACGACTGCGGGCCGCGATCCCGTCCCCGCAAAGCGTTCGATCTCGTCAAACGGCGGAAAGCCATACTTGACCAGAAACTCCCTGATTTCATCGTCGGACGTGTCTTCCGCCACATTCCCTATCCAGAGCTCGGCCATGATGTCGCCCTCCCCTATCCTTGAAATAATCAGTCAGCCCATGATGTTGACGCCGCCATCGATATACAGCGTCTCGCCCGACAGACGCCGGGCGTAGGGCGTTGCCAGAAACGCGCAGGTATAGCCGACATCCATGATGTCGACGAGCTCGCCCAGCGGCGCCCGCTGCGCGGCCTCGTTGAGCAGAAGCTCGAAATCCTTCAGACCCGAAGCGGCCCTTGTCATGAGCGGACCTGGCGAGATCGAGTGGACACGGATGCCCTTCGGCCCCAGTTCGTAAGCAAGGTAGCGGGCGCAGGCTTCGAGTGCGGCCTTGACCGGTCCCATCACGTTGTAGTTCGGCACCACCTTGTTCGCACCGTGATAACTCATCGTCAGCATGGTGCCGCCGTTTTTCATCAAGGGCGCGGCGAGCCGTGCCATGCGCACGAACGAGTGGCAGGAAATGTCCATCGCACTAGCGAAGCCCTGGCTCGAACAGTTGAGCAGGCCGCCTTGCAGATCGTCCTTCGGTGCCCACGCGATCGAATGCACGAGGATGTCGAGACTGCCCCATTCCTTGTCGATCCGCTCGAACACGGCCTCGAGCTCGCTATGCCGCGATGCGTCGAGCGGCATGAAGATCGGTGCGTCGAGGGCCTTTGCGAGCGGCTCGACGTAGGGCTTCGTCTTGTCGTTGGCGTAGGTGATCGCGAGCTTGGCGCCAAGCTCGTGAAACGCCTTCGCGCATCCGTATGCGATTGAATGTTCGTTGGCAATGCCTGTGACGAGCGCTTTCGCGTTGTTCAGGATTGGTTGCGGCGAATCGAGTGTCATGAAAATTTTCCTTTAACGCAGTTTCATGTGCGCAACCGTTTCATGGCGCCGTTGCTTCGATCGCCGCGAGCGTGTGTTGCCCGATCATGAGTTCTTCATTGGCAGGAATGACCCAGGCAGACACCTTGCTCGACGCTGCGCTGATGCAGGGACCGCCCGAGAGGTTCGCCGCCGGGTCGAGTTCGAGCCCGAGCCATGCGGCGTCGCGCACGATGCGCTCGCGAATGGCGACGGCGTTCTCGCCCACACCGGCCGTGAGCACCAGTGCATCGATGCCCTGCATCGCGGCCACGAGGGAGCCAAGTTCGCGGCCGATCCGGTACGTGTAGAGATCGATTGCGAAGCGCGCTCGTGGTTCGTCGCTCGCGAGCAGCACGCGCATGTCGCTCGACACACCGGACACGCCCAGCAGACCTGACTGCCGGTAGATCAGATCTTCGATCCCCTGCTTGTCCATCTTCAATTCGGCCATCAGGTAGAGGATCACGCCCGGGTCCAGGTTGCCGCAGCGCGTGCCCATCGGCAGGCCGTCGACAGCCGTGAAGCCCATCGTGCTCGCCACACTCTTGCCGCCGACGATCGCACACATGCTGGAGCCGTTGCCAAGGTGGGCGACGACCGTGCGGCCCGCCGCCGCGGCTGGCGCGATCTGCGGCAGCACGCTCGCGATGTACTCGTACGACAGGCCGTGAAAACCATAGCGGCGCACGCCCTTGTCCGTGATGGACGGCGGGAGCGCGTAAGCCTGCGCGACTTCAGGCGCCGAGCGATGAAACGCCGTGTCGAAGCAGGCCACCTGCGGGATCTCCGGCCGGCTTCGCGCGATGATGCGGATCGGACTCAGGTTGTGCGGCTGGTGCAACGGCGCGAGCGGGATCAGCTTTTCGAGTTCGTCGAGCACGCCAGGGGTCACCCGCACCGGCCCGGAATAGGTCTGGCCGCCATGCACGATGCGATGGCCAACCGCGATCAGACGATGCCCCTCGCCGTGACTGCGCAGAAACGCGGCGATGTGCTCGATCGCGCCCTCGTGATCCAGTTCGAAACCGGCGCCCCAGTCTTTTGCGGTCTTTTGGCCCGCGCTGTCGACGGCGGTGAAACGCGGCGCCGTATTCAGTCCGTCGACCTGTCCGCGCAGTACGAGATCCAGCGTCGTGCCGTGCACGCTGAAGGCGCGGAACTTGATGCTGGACGAGCCCGCGTTCAGTACCAGAATGATGTCCGCCATGGCGTTACCCCGTTACCTTGCCGCTCGCGCGCTTGTCCTCAGCGACGAGAGCGGCCACCGCGCACGAAGCGAGGCGTGTCATCACGGAATCGGCGCGGCTGGTCAGAATGATCGGCACGCGGGCACCGAGCACGACCCCCGCCGCATCCGCGCCGGCCAGAAACGACAGGCTCTTGGCGAGCATGTTGCCGGATTCGAGGTCGGGCACCATCAACACGTTGGCGCGGCCGGCCACCCGCGATTCGATCTGCTTGATCCGCGCGGCTTCGAGGTTGATCGCGTTGTCCAGTGCGAGCGGGCCGTCGACCAGCGCGCCGGTCACCTGGTGGCGATCGACCATCTTGCACAGCGCGGCAGCCTCGATCGTCGACGGCACCTTCGAATTCACGGTCTCCATCGCCGACAGGATGGCGACGCGCACCTCCTCGAACCGCAGCGCATGACCGAGTTCGATCGCGTTCTGCAAGATGTCCATTTTGACTTCGAGCGACGGCGCGATGTTGATGGCGGCGTCGGTGACGATCAGCGCCTGCTCATGCTGCGGCACGTCCATCACAAAGCAGTGGCTGATGCGCCGCGCGGTACGCAGCCCTGAATCGCGGCTGACGACTGCACTCATCAGTTCGTCGGTATGCAGGCTGCCTTTCATCAGCGCCTCGGCCTTGCCTTCGCGCACGAGCTGCACCGCGGCCGCTGCCGCGGCATGGCTGAAGGGAGCATCGACGAGCGGATAACCGGCAATCAAAATGCCGGCCTGCGCGGCCACCGACTCGATGCGCTCTCGCGGTCCGACGAGGATCGGTGCAATCAGCCCCATCTCCGCCGCTTCGACCGCACCCGCGAGCGAGCTCGGGTCGCATGGGTGCACGACCGCTGTCAGCATGGGCGGCAAGGTCTTGCAGTATTCGATGAGCCGTTGATACTTCGCGTGTTTCGCTTCCATCGGCACTCCCTGAAGAAGCCGATCCCATCGGGGACGGTGGCGGCTACGGACGCGCAAGCGCCGCGGCGGGCCGCTTGCGTGCGGAATGATTCGTGAGGACGTCGCGGATGCGCTCGAACATGACCCGTTGCGCTTCGGTCGGGCTAGTGCTTCGCACACGTTTGTCGGTCTGCAACTCGTCCATCAGCGTGAGGAGCCGCTTGCAATCAGCCTTGTCGGCGAGCAGCAACGGCAGCGTCGCGAGGGCCTGCTCCGGTTCATAACTGACGATGATCTCCTGCTCGCCCCGGATGCGCCGCCACTGATCGGGAGACAACTGCGGAACATAGTCCGCATACGCTTCTGTCAGCTCCTTACGCGTGACGAGCCGGGACAGCGGCAACGGTTCGCCCTTGCGCGAGAGCAGCGCGGCCGCGCGAGCGAGCGCTTCGGTGTAGCCGCCTTCCTCAATCGACGCGAGCGCCTCCTTGACGAACGGCAGATCGCGCGCCGCGATGGCAGTCTGCGCCACGCTTTCGCGTTCATGATGCTGATCGGCGACATAGAGCGAGAACAGGTTGGCGTAGATCGAAAAGAAAGTCGCTTCCGTGCCGGCGTCGCGCATCGCCCGGTAGTAATCCAGCGATGCGCTGATCATTTCCGAGCCGGCCTGCTCGATCTCGCGCCACGGGTTGTCCGGCTTCGCGACCTGCCGGTTGGCCTTGACCGCGCTGGCAGCCGGCGGCAGCCACGCGAGCCACGGATTCAGGTCCGAAAACGCCCAGCGCTGGAATCGCAACGGGTGAAACTCGCGCAGCAGGCGCGCCGTCGTCTCGTTCGACATCGCCTGCACGAACGGCTGCGCGAACAGTTGATAGGCACGCTGGTTGAACTCGGAGAGTTCGGCCACGGCCTCGAAGGGCTTTTCGTCCTCGCGCTTGAAGCGGTTGAAATGGGCCGCGATTTCTTCCAGCCGGTGCTCACGAAACTCGACTTCATATTCGACCTTGCCGTCCGCGTCTTTGCGTTCGGTGATCGACATCCCGTATAGACCGGGCACAAAAGACTCGATTGCTTCAAGCACTGAAACGATCTGGGTGTGTTCCTTTTTTGCCACCTTGCCCGACACGAAAATGCCGAGGTGGCCGATATTCTGGTGCATCAGGCCGATGATCACCTGGCCGCGCGCCTTGATCTCCTCGGTGCTGCCGTACAGGTCCGCTACCCAGTTGAATGCCTGTTGCGGCGGCGTGATGTTATCGCCCATCGACGCGAACAGAATGATCGGCGAGCGAATCTCGCGCAGATCGAACGCCTTGCCACTCGTTCCTTTGACGTCGCCCGACCAGAGCTTGTTGCCCACGAACAGATTACGCGTGATCCACTCGATCTCCTCGCGATTCATCAGGTAGTAGCCGCCCCACCAGCGTTCGAAGTCGAGAAACCGGGGCGGTTCCGTATCGATGTTGCTGAACAGGTGGTAATACTTGTCCCACAGCGTGTTGGCCGGATTCAGGTTCTCGAAGTTCTGCACCAGATGCGCGCCGTCGAACTTGCCATCGCCCAGATCCGCGGCGAACGACGCCAGCCAGGAGCCGCCGAGTATGCCGCCGGCGTAGCGCATCGGGTTGTCACCCTCGCCTTCGCTCCACGCGCCGCTCCAGTACGACATCGGCGCGCCATTGATGACGATCGGCCCCGTGTCGCCGGGGTCAGAAGCCGCGATCATCATGGCGGCCCAGCCACCCTGACAGTTGCCGATCAGCGCCGGCTTCGGGCTGTCAGGATGCAGCTCGCGCACTTTCTTCACAAACTGCTGCTCGGCGGCGCAGACATCGAGCAGCGTCTGACCCGGTTCCGGATCGGGAAAGAAAATGACGAAATACACCGCGTGTCCCGCCCGCAGCGCGACACCGGCCTGCGAATCGTCCTTGAAGCCGCCGATGCCCGGGCCATGGCCGGCCCGCGGGTCGATGATCAGGTAGGGGCGCTTGCGCACGTCCACGGTCACGCCTTCCGGCGGCTTGATTCGCAGCAGCGCGTAATTGACGGGTCGCTCGAACCGGCGGCCATCGAGAACGAACTCGTAGTCGAAATGCAACACCGGCTTCGGTTCCTGCCGGGTCCGTTCGAAATACTCGGTGCCGCGCTCGCGCAGCGTATCCCAGAACAGCACGGAACGTTGCACCGCGTCGAGCCAGTAGGAGCCGGTGTCCCAAGGAGTCAGTGACAGCATGTTTGCGGCGGGGGCCGGGGCAGCGCCGGCATCGCCGTCCAGCGCGGCGCGTACGCGTTCGCTGAAATGCTTCTGCGCGCCCTCGGTGCGCTTCGTCAAGATGCGCGCGACCTTCGCGTTGATGTCCTGGCTGCGTGACAACTGGGTTCCTGCGTCCATGACGTGGACCTCGATATCGAAAAGTCAGACCATGCGACAGCCGCCCTCGTATTGCGTCGCGAGGGCGTATCCGTTCTTGCGGGATCGAACCCCGCATGGTCTCCTGATATCTTGTACGCTGTGTGGCTTGATAACGCTGCCACTTCCGCCGCGCTGCGAGCGGTTCCAGATCCAGCGGCGCGCGATCGGCGTTCCTGCCTGGGTCGCGGGTTGAATCTTGCGGCCGGTTGGATACCGCGGCAATTAGACCAAAGTCCTATACACCGGCCCGTTGACGGCTGATAAGGCCGACTGGCATGCGGTTCTCACGGTTCTCACGCCGATATCTGCTTCAGTATGCTTACGTCATATTACACGCCCGTTACATGCGCTCTTGATACAGAGCAGATATCGCCGCTTTTTTTCAATCGGGTCTGAGCGGCGAGTGAGGCGGGAGCATGTGTGTCGACGTAGGTCGGCCATGCGCCGCAAACGCGCTGGTCACTGCGCCGCGATGCAAAACGCCAAAAGTCCCGACGTGACCTCGTTGATGATCTGCTTCATCTCCGGATACGGTGGATGGAATGGCGTCGGGTTTTGCGGACTGCCCCACTCGATCGTGTACGAAAACACCTTCGCTTTTTTCGCGTCGACCAGGTGACGGCTGAACGCATAGTCATCCGAGGTGCCGGCTGTCGGATACAGGCTCATCGACTGTTCCGTCTTGTAGACCCGGCCGCGCGACGCCTTGATCGCGTCACGCATCTCGTTGGCCAGTCTGACCGCGAGCTTCTTGTCCTCGGCCGCGATGTACTCACGGTACGCCTTGTCGTCCGCAATACCGCGCTTGCCGTCATACGCGGGGTTCTGGAAATTCATCGCTGGGTCGTTGCTTTGATCGACGTCGTCACCCCAGTTGTACAGGATGTCTTCCGAGTAGCTATGCAGGTCGACAAAGTAACGAATGTCCGGAAAGCTGTCGAGCACCCACACGGCGTTCTGTGTCTCCGGCTCGGAGGTTGCCGCGGGTCCAATGTAGACATCGTGGTCGCACGGATCGGTGGAGTTTGCAATCGGCGACTTCGGGTCGAAGTACTTTGGAAAGTCCCAGAGAAAATCGTAATTACGGTTGACGTCCACACCGACGCATTGGGATTGCGTATGTCCCGCCGGCGCAGGCCGTCGATTCTTGCGCCACATCGGTTCGCTCACCATGCTGTAGTTGCGTCCATCAGGATTGGCTTGCGGAAAGACGTAAATGTCCTTCGTCTCCACCACGGATTTGATCTGCGCGGCGGTAAAGGTCCTGCTGCCAATCGTGATATCCGTATTGGTCCGATAGGCGTTGGAGAGCAGTTGCACGAAGTTGATGAGAATGTCGGGGCTGCCCCATTCGCGCGCGTGAACGCCGCCAAGGAAATAGATGCCGACGCGGCCCGCTGCGCTTCCTTTGCCGATCTTGAGCACGTGACAAACACGCTTCTCCCATGTCTCGTTCGGCAGCTTGATCAATGTAGTGAACGCATCATTCGGCGCCTCGGCTTCGGCAGCCAGTGCCGCTTCAACGTGCACGACATCGAGGTATCCGGTGCCCGTGATGACCGACAGCGCTTCACGGGTCAATGCGCCGGCCGGGCTTGTGCGTTTCTCCTTCTGTCGCGCGACACCCTCGATTTCCGCATCCTCGAGACGTTCAACCTTGTAGCCCGCGGCTTCAAGCGCACGAATCTGTTTGTCGCTGGCGTGCGCGTCGACGCGATAGCCTTCTGCGACTTTCTCGACAGTATGCCGGGCGACCGTGACTCGATACTTTGTCACGAGGTCGGCCATCGCCGCGGAGTCGCTTCCGGTAATTCTGGCGTGATAGTTCGACACTTTCATTCTCCCCGGCAGCTCTCTGCCTGTGCAATCTTAAAGACGGTACAGCGGCAGTCATTTCAAAACGGCCAGGCATCGTCACGCCGTCGTGTTCAAAAATCCGGCAGCCCGCCCGTCCTGTCAAAAAGGCGAGAAACCCCGACTGCATCATCCACGCGGCGACCAGCATGATTCGACTCACCTGTGACGGGGGAGCGATACCGGCCTCGCCGATCGTAATCGCGACGACGCAGCCCATCGTAGACAAACCCGCAAATCGACCTTGCCGGAGAGATCGATCCGTCGACACTGCATAGCGGAGTATTGACCGCCCGGTGTCGCACGTGTGTCGTAACGTGGATAAACAGGAGGCACTTATGCTGGCAACAAAAGTTGGGCTTGTCGATACGACGGGCACGATCGACACCCACACCATGGCCGCGGTTGCCGCAGCCATCAATGTCCAGGTGACGCGCGACCTGCCGCAATACTGGCCGGTCAATGCGACGGTCTCATACCTTCCCGATCCGAAGAAAATCCCGCAAGGTGTATGGCCGGTCCAGCTCGTCAAGACGCTGCCGCCGGACGAAGGCGGCTTCCATATGACGCGCCATCACCAGCCGTATGCGAAGGTGATCGTCACCCCGCACAGTGACGAATGGGCAGTCGATGCGAGTCATGAGACAGTAGAAATGCTGATCGATCCGAATGGCAACCGGTTGCAGACATCCACCTCGATCGAGATCGTCCACGGCAGTATCCAGGACGGCACGGGGCGCTTCGAATATCTGGTTGAGGCCTGCGACCCTTGCGAGGCCGATCCCTACACCTATACGATCGACGGGATATCGGTGTCGGATTTCATTACCCCGCACTTCTACGACCCACAGGCCACGCCCGATGCGCGGTACAGTTTCACGGGGGCAATCAAGAAACCACGGCAGATTCTGCCGGGGGGATATATCAGCTGGGTCGACCCGACCACCGACGAGATGCAGCAGATTCTGTGGGTCGATCCGAACCAGCCGCCGGTGCTGCGCAATCTCGGACCTGCAACGAGCGGGAGCCTGCGTCTTTTCATCGAATCTCAAACGTACCATTTCACGCGCAAAGACCGGGAGCCGCCGACGCCCGAGGCAAAAGCGAAAAGAGCAGCCTATCGTGAGGCGCTGGCAGCAGCGGCTGTGGCGCGCGCCCAGCACTATACGTAGGGCCGGGCCGGCCTCCCGAAGACAAGCGCTTCCCGTCACAACCCGGAGAACACGCGAACACCAATGGGCAAAACTGATCGAATGTCGGTGCGCAACCCGTTACGTTCGGACACACTTCGTTGCGAATCTGAATCCCTCCGCCCTCTACAATCCGCGCACGGAGAAAAAAGTGATCAGGGCCGCAATGAACAGTTTCGATACAGCAGTCCAGATCTTCCTTACGCACAATGCTTTCCGCTCGGCGGCAATGAATCACGCGATAAGGGTGATAGCGGGCCAGGTCATCTTCAAAGGCCTCGTCCTCATACCGGTGTTGTGGTGGATGTGGTTCGAACCGGGTCCGCGTGGTGAATGGAAGCGTGAGATGATCATCGCGACGGTCGCAAGTGGTCTTCTATCGCTTGCGAGCGGCAGGCTACTCGCATGTTGCCTGCCGTTTCGCGAGCGGCCGCTCTACAACCCGGAACTGCACCTGAGCTTTCCCTCGGTCGGCCTCCAGGATGCCGTTGTGCGTACGTGGAGTTCCTTTCCAAGCGATCATGCGATGCTATGGATGTCGGTTGCGACGGGCATCTTTCTTATCTCACGACGTGTCGGCGCGCTTGCGCTGTTGTACACGGGCATCTTCATATGCTTGCCGCGCGTGTACCTTGGTTTGCACTATCCGACTGATGTTCTTGCGGGCGCGGCCATTGGCGTAGCCATCACGTGTATCGCGACGCGCAATTTTGTCAGAACACGTCTGGCAGGACCGATCCTGCGATGGATGAACGGTCATCCAGGGCCTGCCTATATGCTGGCGTTTCTTTTGTCTTTTCAACTGGTCACCCAGTTCGATGAACTATTACTGCTCTTCAGGGTGGGTTTGAAGGCGTTATAAACACGCGAAGGTTTCTCCGGGAGCGATGTGGCAGTCGCTCGACCACGCGTGTGCGCAACGACACGCAATGTCCCTTCTCGAAGAATTAAACAACGGGATACTGAAGGCCGCTTGGTTTTCTCCCTCTCGATCGCAAACACGGAATGCGAGCTTTGCCCGGCCTTAAGGCCGGGCAAAGTAAGGTGTTGATACACGGCGACCGACGGGCCCCTTATCCGTCAGGCCCTCCCCCCCCCCCGAAAGTTGTTCAAACCTTCACGACGGAGGCCTGATAGATCTCGTCGACGGCGCTTTCCAGCGCCGCGTTGAACTCACTGTCGCTCATCGACTTCTTGAGTTCGTTGATCAAAGCCCTTGAGAAGCTGGCGATCATGCCGTGATTGGCAGCGAGCCGTTTGCACGCATCGGCTCGCGTGTAGCCGCCGGAAAGCGCGACGACCCGCGCGACCCGCGGGTGCTCGATCAATGGACGATAAAAGTCCGCTACCTCGGGGATGGTCAGCTTGAGCATCACGCGGCTGCTCTGCGGCAACGCATCGAGACCTTTGGCCAGTTCCGCGCGCAGGGTCGCTTCAGCGCCCGCCTTGTCCGGACTCTTGATCGACACCTCGGGTTCCAGTATCGGCATGAGGCCGTGCGCCTCGATCTGCGCAGCCAGTGCGAACTGTTGCTTCACGATGGCAGCGATACCATTTGGCGAATTCAGGTTGATGACCGAACGCATCTTGGTGCCGAAGATACCGAGCTTCGTTGCCCGCTCGAGCAGTTCGTCCAACCCGGGTATCGGCTTCATCAGTTGCACGCCGTCGGCTTCGGCTTCCAACCCTTTATCGACCTTCAGGAACGGCACGACGCCACGGTCCTCCCACAGGAAAGCCGGAACCGGTTTTCCCTGTGCCTGTCCGTCCATGGTGGCTTCGAACAGAATGGCTCCGATGACCTTGTCCCCGGTAAAGGCGGGCGCGGTGATGATGCGCACCCGCATTTCGTGTATCAGCTTGAACATCCCGGCGTCATCGCTGTAGGCGCTGTCCGGAATGCCGTAGAGTCGCAGGGCGCCGGGGGTCGATCCGCCGCTCTGGTCCAAGGCCGCGAAAAAGCCCTGCTGTTCACCAACCTGCGCCATCATCTTGTCATTTGCCACGGACATCTCCTTTTTCAAAAACCAAATGCCGAACCAAAGCACACCTGGTCTGGACCCATTGCGTTCAATCCGTCAAGTGTAACGACATTAACGCAAATGTCGGATTCCATGAAGATAGGGTTATCGGTGTCGCGTCCAATGATCGTGTTTCGATGAAGTCTCTCGCAGCCCGGTACTGGCGACATCGGCCGGGGCATTGGCGGCGGGCCAATGCCAGACTGAATCCATCCGCCGTCCGCTTCGATCCCGGACCGTCGGCACATTCAGTGACCGTGCCGCTCCCCAGCTGGCGCGTGCGTTTGCTGTGCCTGCCGGCTCAGCATCAGCGTCACGACCGCGGATACCGCCAACGTCGCGCCAACCACATACAGCCCGGCGGAATAACTCCCGGTCACGTTCTTCAGCCAACCGATCGCAAAGGGGCCGACGAAGCCACCGAGGTTGCCAACCGAGTTGATCATCGCGATGCCAGCCGCCGCGCCGGCGCCGGAAAGAAACATGCTCGGCATCGCCCACAGCGGCGCTTTCGCGGCGCTGATGCCGATGTTCACAATGACCAATGCGAGGATGACCATCAACGCCGTGGTGGCCTGGCCAACGAACACGAAGCCCAGGCATGCGACGACACACGGAATCACCACATGCCACGTGCGCTCTTCGGTGCGATCCGAATGCCTGGCCCACAGGCAGGCGTCGACACCCGCCGCCCGTGACTGCGTTGCAGCGGCTTCGAGAACGAGCTGAGGTGTCGCGATCAGATGGGTTTCAGTGTCCGGCAAGCTTGGATCATTCGGCTTCAACGTTTCCGTGCGGTTGTTTTCCAGCAGATCAATGTCCAGCGTTGCACGGACGTCTTTGTGCTTATGCAGCGTTCGCGGCAGGAACCGCAGATTTTTCCAGCAGCGCACAAACAGCGGCCGTCACCTGTGCCGTCGTTGCCGTACCGCCGAGATCACGCGTGTGCAGCGACGTGTCGGCGGTGACCGCTTCGACTGCCTGCATGACACGCGTGGCGGCGTCGAATTCGCCGAGATGCTCGAGCAGCATGACGACTGACCAGAAGGTGCCGACCGGGTTGGCGAGACCCTTGCCCATGATGTCGAACGCGGAACCGTGGATCGGCTCGAACATGGACGGAAAGCGCCGTTCCGGATCGATGTTGCCCGTCGGCGCGATGCCGAGGCTACCCGCGAGAGCGGCGGCCAGATCGCTGAGAATATCCGCGTGCAGGTTGGTCGCAACAATCGTGTCAAGCGTCGCAGGACGGTTGATCATGCGTGCGGTCGACGCATCAACCAGTTCCTTGTCCCATTTGACGTCCGGGAATTCCTTCGAGATTTCGACGGCGATCTCGTCCCACATCACCATCGCATGACGTTGAGCGTTGCTCTTGGTGATCACCGTCAGCAGCTTGCGCGGACGGGATTGAGCGAGGCGGAACGCGAAGCGCATGATCCGCTCGACGCCGGCGCGGGTCAGGATCGACACGTCCGTTGCCGCTTCGATCGGATGCCCCTGGTGAACCCGGCCGCCCACGCCCGAATATTCGCCTTCTGAATTTTCACGGACGATGACCCAGTTCAGGTCTTCCGGTTTGCAGCGCTTCAGCGGTGCATCGATGCCCGGCAGAATGCGGGTCGGCCGGACGTTCGCGTATTGATCAAATCCCTGGCAGATCTTCAGGCGCAGACCCCACAGCGTAATGTGATCGGGAATGTCCGGGTCGCCGGCCGAGCCGAACAGGATCGCGTCCTTGCCGCGAATGGCGTCGAGGCCGTCCGCGGGCATCATGACGCCATGTTTGCGGTAATAGTCGCCACCCCAGTCGAAGTTTTCGAATTCGAACGCAAACGACTTGCTTGCTTTCGCGAGCGCTTCGAGCACTTGCTGGCCGGCCGGAACCACTTCCTTGCCGATCCCGTCGCCGGGGATGGTTGCGATGCGATAGGTGATCATGTCTCCGTCCTTCAGGTGTTGGGGGTATGAGCGAACTTTACCGATCTCCGCACGCAAAAACCGGTGCTAAACTCAAAGCATCCTTAACTTTCATTCACAAGTGAAGGCCATGCAGGAAACTGTCGAACCGTCTGATTTAAGTTTCTTTTCGACGCTCGCCGCGTCCGGCAGCCTGAGCGCCGCGGCGCGCGAATTAGGGCTAACGGCGGCAGCCGTCAGCAAGCATCTGGCTCAGATGGAAAGTCGTGCCGCTGTTCCGCTCGTCAACCGGACGACGCGGCGGATGATGCTCACGCCGGAGGGCGAGCTATACCTCGAACACGCGCGCCGGATCCTCGATGAGATCGACGAGTTGGCCGAACTGCTCGGAAGCGCGAAACAAACCCCGAAGGGGCTGCTGCGCGTCAACGCAACGCTCGGCTTCGGCCGCAGCCACGTCGCGCCGGCAATTTCGCGTTTCGTGTCGAAATACCCGCAGGTGTCTGTGCAGCTTCAGTTGTCTGTCACCCCGCCGCCTTTGACAGACGACGCGTTCGATGTGTGTATCAGGTTCGGCGAGCCGCCGGACACGCGCGTCGTCGCACGTCGTCTTGCACCGAATCGTCGGGTGCTGTGTGCGGCGCCTCTTCCTATATCGCGTCGCGGGGACTGCCAGTCACGGCGCACGATCTGACCCGGCACAACTGTATCGGCATCAGGCAAGGCGACGAGGCGTACGGCGTCTGGCGGTTGACGTCAGGGCGAGGCGCTTCCCGCAAAACCGAGGCCGTGCGGATAAACGGCAGCTTGACCACGAACGACGGCGAGATCGCCGTGAAGTGGGCGCTCGAGGGGCACGGGATTTTGATGCGGGCCGAGTGGGACATCAAACCGTATCTTGCCGATGGATCCCTGGTGCCGGTGCTGCCCGATCACGATACGCCGAACGCCGATATCTTCGCGGTCTATTCGCAGCGACACCAGATGTCTAATCGCATCCGTGCTTTTGTTGACTTCATAGCGCGCGATCTGGGAGGTGGCGTGGGCGAGTTCATGTAGGTAGTTGATAACGGGCAGTCGCACTGCCGCGCTTGGGGAGCGTTGTCGGCCGGAAACAGGCAATCCGGAAGGATCATTCGAGATGCTCCTTCATCCGCTGATATTTCATGAAAGCATGATGGAAAGCCGGGGACTGTTCCGGGGACTGTTGATGGAATAAATCCGGCCTGTCAGCCGTTTCGTTTACAGGGTTGCGGAGCCCCCTCGGACCAGCGGGCGCGGCCGGGTGTCTTGCCTGTAATAGCGGTAACGCCTCATTTTCAGGGGCTACATGGCCAGTGCCGGATGCGTCAATCTGGTATTCAATAGAAGCGGAGATACGTGCACGAGGTATCTAAACAAGCTAAACGATACAAGGGGACGGTCCGGCGCGGGTCCCGAGTGACCCGGCCGGCAGGCGGTAAGGCGGGGGGCACATCATGAATGGGCGCAGGCTTTGCAAGATTGCCTTGACACTAGTGGCAGGGGCGGCGTTGGCTGCCAGCGGTCCGACGCTGGCCGGCGGTCATGGTGGCGGTGGTGGCATGCACGGCGGCGGCTTTCACGGTCAGAATGGCTTCTTCCACCATGACGGTTTTCACCATGACGGTTTTCACGACGGGCATGGGCATGGGCACGGCCACGGGCACGTGACCTTCGTGGTAGGCGGCGGCTGGGGCTGGTGGGGGTATCCATACTGGTGGGGATATCCATACTACGGCTGGCCATACCCCGATTCCTACCCCGGCTACTACGCGCCCGCGGCGCAATACGCGGCGCAATACATCGAGCAAGGCGATGGGTCGGACGGTGCAAATGCGAACGCGTGGTGGTACCGCTGCGACCAGCCCAGTGGCTATTATCCGTATATCAAGGACTGTCCGGGCGGCTGGCAAACGGTGCCGGCCCAGCCGTCGCCGTAATGCGGAGATACTGATGAAGCCGCGTTCCGTTCCCCTCCTGATGGCGGCCGCGCTCGCTGTAGGCGCCTGTACGTCGATACCGTCGGGCCCCAGCGTGATGGTGCTCCCGGGCAGTAACAAGACGTTCGACCAGTTTCTCGGTGATGACCACAACTGCCGCCAGTTTGCGCTCGGCCAGTTCGGCGGCGTGAGCTCGCAGCAAGCCTCCAGCACGGCGGCGGTAAGCAGTTCGGCGGTCGGACCCAGTTATTCAGGCGACTCAGGATACGGCGCACAGTACCAATACGACGCCGCCTACATTCAGTGCATGTACGCGCACGGACACCGGGTCCCGGTCTATGGACAGATGATTGCGGCGCCGCCCGCGACGCCACCTGCCAACTACAAGCCCGCCTTCCCGCCGCCGGCACCGCAAGGGCACACCCCCTGAGCGTTCTGGCGAATCTTCAAAGCGCTTGACGCAAGGGACCGTGGCAAGATCGCAAACGCAACCCCACGTCAGCACAACTTCGCGCGAATCGGATCGAATCCGTCGCGAAATCGAGTGACCAGCTTCTCAGCAGTGCGTTGAAGCCGTGCTCGATCATCCGTCAACGCATCGCGAATTCCGTCGGCGATTTCCCGCACTTCGACTGTGGCCGGCGTCCCCGCTTCTTCCCATGTCGCGGCGAAAGCAGTCTGCTTCGTAGGGTGGGTCGCCCGTTCCGGATGGCGCACATTGACGCGTGGAAGAGCGAATGCCATCGCAACGATCCTGCCGTGCAGGCTGCTTCCGCAATAGACGCGGCTATGCGCGATCAAAGCGCAGATATCCCAGATATTCAGCGAGGTGAATATCTTCACCGACGGGGCACGCATCCGCGCGAGGATACGCCGGTAGCACACCAGATCGTCATGCCAGGGCGCTGCACCGGCGCGGAACAACACCACGCCAAGGCCGCTTGAAATGACAATCCGATCGAGCTGGGCAGCGATTTCACACAGCGTTTCATCATCACCGAAGTCGGCACTGAACTGCACGGCTATATATTGCTGAGGGAAAGCGTTGAGAATCTGCGAGATCGCGCGATGCGCGGCACGCCGACGAATCTTTGTGCCGAATAATTCCGCCACCATGACAGCGGGATCAGGAACAAGCCGCGTCGCAATGCCCGATGCGTCCAGTAGTGCCTTTGTTTGTGTGTCTCGCACGCTGACGTCATCCGCCGCATTGAGGTGCGCCACTACCTCGGCGCGCATCGCCGGATCACGTACGTTGAGCTCTACGCCGCCGACCGCGTTGTAGAACAGGTGTGCCGCCTGGGGAAATGATTCCGGTGCCAGAGTATAGGGCGCTAATGCCGCTACCCCAAACTTGTCGCGCGCCCATGCAAGCCTGTCTTGCCTCCAGTCAGCGAAGCCTGCAATGGCTTCTTGCAGCTGGTCCCGCCGTGACAACATGACCGCTGCTTCCCAGGCATCACAGGTAAGGAGTTCGCCTCCAACATGAATGATATTCACTGGGCGCTCGCGAAGGGATTTGGCAACTTCAGCGATCGCGCTGACCTGATGGCCGCCGTGCGCGCGCAAGTCTCGTCTCACCAGGCCGGCAAACAGCCAATCGTTACGTGGCAGCATGCGCGCAATCACGTGCGGGAACAGGAGGTCACCGAAGTTATGGCGATCGAATGCGCCAAACAGGACGGTGCGAATGCCTGTTGCTGCGTCGCGTGGCATGAGTGAAACCTTGCACAGATTCTGATGTCAGGGGCAGCACGCGCCCCTTGCTGGTCATAGTACCTTGCGCGAGCGGTTGGTCCGCGCCAGCGTGGTTGGGTTCGGGCAACCGTGTTCCCTGTGTAGGCGTGAGCATGCTCTTCTCATGATTATTTCGGTTGCTCTCGATCCTTCGTGTCACCGAAGACGCTGTACGCCGGGCATGTGCAAGCGTTGCGTCTCATGCACGTACGGTGAGGTGACTCCCACTTTGGTGACAACGATAGACAGTCAGATCCGAATTTCCAATCCGTTTCTTGCTGTGGAAATCGCCCCAGCTTCTGATTCGAACTGCGAAACACACTGCGCGAATTTCACCGCAAGAAACGGGTAGCTGCGGGACATCGCGGCCGATAACGTTCACTCCGGGCGGAGCAATCCCGTTTCGCCGTTTATCAAGCTCAGCAAGGAGTCGAACATGTCGAAGGAAGATGACAACAAGGCGATCGTGGGCCGCTGGTTCACGAGCTTCTGGGGTGAAAAGTGCAACCTCGGTATCGTCGACGAGATCGCCGCGCCGGACATGCTGCTCAAATATTCGCTGCATGAACCGCGCCGTGGCCGCGAAGACATCAAGGCATTCATGAGCGATTTCCGCGCGGCTTTCCCAGACCTCAATTTCTGGGGCGTCACCGGCCTCATCGCTGAAGGCGACTACGTCGTCGGTCAGTGGGAAGGCGGCGGCACGCACACGGGGCCGGCTTTCAGCGACTTTCTGGCAGGATCGCTGCCGGCGCAGACGGGACGCAAGATGCACTTCACGGGCACGACGGTGCTGCGTCTGAAAAACGGCAAGATCGTCGAAGAACTTGGCCTCGACGACGGCGTGACCGCTCTCACGCAACTGGGGCTGATCAAGACGGTCTGAGCGCCGCTGCCGGGCATCGCCGGCCAGGTACTGCTTAACCAGCTTCAGCTTTAACTACTCACACGGCTCGTTGCGCAAGCGGTGGAGAGCGCACCTGGGGGGATTGGACAGCATCCCCTGTCAGGGCGACTCTCCTCTCTACTTGACTCACGCGTGGGCAAACTGCAGGCCGCCGAAATTCTGGATCGTCGGAATCTCGACCTTCGTGTACGTGTCATTCTGGGTGACCGGTGCCACCACGACGGCCGGGCTGGCAAAGCCACCGCCATAAGCAGCGTTGAGGTTGCCGATGTTGAAGTTGCTGCCGCCGCGCACTGCGGACAGTGCCTTGACGGACAGTTCTTCGGAATGAGCGAGGTCTTTGATGGTCAGCGAGGTCATGGTAAATCTCCTGGGAGTTGCTTCGGTTTGGGTGGAAGAGCACTATTCGTTGCGCTCACAGGTACATTCGCATAGGGTGTGCCAACCTCGATCCACGAACCGGCAATGCGGCTCTAACCACATGAAAACAAAGGAAAATAAATATCACCCATGAACTTTTAAAAGGCTGGTGAAGGGGCTGGGAGAAAACCTGTGTCTTGCGATGGCAAACACATTTCGCCGTGACTGTTTGCTTTGACAGGACAGCCCTGATTGACGTGAATGTCAGTGGACACGACTGCCGCTCCCGCGCGCGGATCACCTCGCTTCAGGCCACGAGATTGGTTACCTGCACAATGGTGCGTGGCAACTTGAGGCGATCTCCCGCTGAAGTTGCATTGACATCCGTCTGCCGGCTTCTGTGTGAGATCTTCCGGCCCGGACGCGTTGAAGCACTCCCGCGATCCACTGCCTGGAGTTTCAAAGGAGCCCCTGGGGCATCGGTACGTTTCGAATCGCGTTAAAAGCCAGCTCGTAATTGCAATGCGTGCGTTTTGAACCCCTTTCCAATTGACGCTCGTTCTCCCCCTGAGGGACAGGTGTCAACTTATTTCAGAATGGGCCGGGGAAATAAAAAAGGTCCACCGGAGGAGTGGCCGGTGGACCTTCAAATCCAAACCTCGGTGACAAGTCCGGATAGTTTGGAAGGAAAACGAACGACACTGATCGGGTCCAACCGCTTGGCCCTCACTCTGCACACCCCTGTTATGAAAGCGTCAATTCAGATTCAAGGCGCAATTGCTGTTGGTGTTCACATGCCTGAATCGACCGACGCCCTACCCTGTCGATGCAGTGCTCACTTGTGAACGCCGCGAAAGAGCACACACCTGAGGATCCGACTGCATCCCTGTGAGGGCGACTCTCCCATCCCCTGAACTCATGCCCTGACAAACTGCAGGCCGCCGAAATTCTGGATCGTCGGAATCTCGACCTTCGTGTACGTGTCAACTTGGGTCACCGGGGCCACCACGATGCTCGGACTGGCAAAGCCGCCGCCATAAGCAGCGTTGAAGTTTCCAAAATTGTAGTTGACGCCACCGCGCACAACGGACAGGGCCTTGGCAGACAGTTCTTCGGTGTGAGCGAGGTCGTTGATGGTCAGCGAGTTCATGGTAAATCTCCTGGATCTGCTGCTGTCTGGAAGAGCACGGTTCGTTGCGCAGGCGGTGGAGAGCGCACCTGAGGGGATTGGACAGCATTCCCTGTCAGGGCGACTCTCCTCTCTACTTGACTCACGCGTGGGCAAACTGCACGCCGCCGAAATTCTGGATCGTTGGAATCTCGACCTTCGTGTACGTGTCAATCTGGGTGACTGGTGCCACCACGACGGCCGGGCTGGCGAAGCCGCCGCCATAAGCAGCGTTGAGGTTGCCGATGTTGAAGTTGCTGCCGCCGCGCACTGCGGACAGTGCCTTGACGGACAGTTCTTCGGAATGAGCGAGGTCTTTGATGGTCAGCGAGGTCATGGTAAATCTCCTGGGAATTGCATAGGTTTGGAAGAGCACGATTGATTGCGCAAGCGGTGGAGAGTGCACCTGTGGCGATTAATGGCACTCCCTGTCAGGGCGACTCTCCTTTTCGCTTGACTCACGCGTGGGCAAACTGCAGGCCGCCGAAATTCTGGATCGTCGGAATCTCGACCTTCGTGTACGTGTCATTCTGGGTGACCGGCGCCACCACGACGGCCGGGCTGGCGAAGCCGCCGCCGTAAGCAGCGTTGAGGTTGCCGATGTTGAAGTTGCTGCCGCCGCGCACTGCGGACAGTGCCTTGACGGACAGTTCTTCGGAATGAGCGAGGTCTTTGATGGTCAGCGAGGTCATGGTAAATCTCCTGGGAGTTGCTTCGGTTTGGGTGGAAGAGCACTATTCGTTGCGCTCACAGGTACATTCGCATAGGGTGTGCCAACCTCGATCCACGAACCGGCAATGCGGCTCTAACCACATGAAAACAAAGGAAAATAAATATCACCCATGAACTTTTAAAAGGCTGGTGAAGGGGCTGGGAGAAAAACTGTGTCTTGCGATGGCAAACACATTTCGCCGTGACTGTTTGCTTTGACTGGACAGCCCTGATCTACATGAATGTCAGTTGACGTGACTGCCGCTCCCGCGCGCGGATCACCTTGCTTCAGGCCGCGCGATTGGTTACCTGCTCAACGGTGCGTGGCAGGTTGAGGCGACCTCCCGCTGAAGTCGCATTGACATCCGTCTGCCGGGGTCGTGCCACGCAAATAAAAAAAGCCGGGTTCACAGAACCCGGCTTTCCTCACCACAAAAACTTCAAATCAGAAGCGGTGAATGATGCCCACGCCAACCGCGAACTGGCTACCCGAAGAAGACGGCGTGGTGTTATAACCGTCGCCCAGCGTCGCCGTCGCATCGATGATCTGCCCAGCACCGTTGGTGCCCAGCGTCTTGCCCTTCGCCTTCTGATAAGCCTGCAGCGCATACAGACCGGTACGCTTGGACAGCGAGTAGTACTCGGAGAGGTTGAACTGGTGGTACTGCGCGTTCTCGTCGATACCGTTCGCGCGCGTCGCACGGGTGTAGCTGTAGCCCGCGCCGAAATCCCACGCAGCGGCCGGCTTCCAGTGCAGCACGAGCCCGCCCGTGTTGAAGATCGCCGTGTCGTGGAACTTCGAACCCGTGCCCGGAATGTACTGAACGTTCGAGTACGTGGCCGTCATGTCCCACGCGCTATTGAACGTGTAGCCGCCGCCCACCGCAAAACGCTGCTGCGCCTGCGCGGTCTGATAGCCGTTCGTCAGCGCGGAAACGCCGATCTGCGCGCCGCCGTTCGTGGTGGTCGAATCCGCGCCCCACGCGCCGCCGCCGAGGGTCGAGTTGTTGATCCGCGAGAAGCCGACCGCGAAGCCGATCGGACCCAGCGCGTACTGCGCACCGGTCGTCAACGTCGAGCCCCGGTTGAAGCTGCCCGGCACGCCGCCCAGCGAATACGAACCGCTGACCGTCAGACCGTAGAGCTTCGGCGACGTGTACTCCAGCGTGTTGTTCGTGCGGTAGATCGTGTCGAGGCCGTCGATATCGCCAGGGTGCGCGCCGTAGTAGCCGGTAAGCCAGGTCGTCGGGCTATAAGGCGAGAGCATCTGGTAATACGACGCGTATTGGCGGCCCGCCGTCAACGTGCCGTACGTCGAGTTGGTCACGCCGACCCACGCCTGGCGGCCGAACATCGCGTTGGTGTACTGCTGGGCGCCGGTCGCCGAATTGAAGCCGGATTCGAGCTGGAAGATCGCCTTCGTGCCACCGCCCAGGTCCTCTGCGCCCTTCAGGCCGAAGCGGCTGCCTGCCCACACGCCCGGGGTCATCTTGACCGCCGACTTGCCGCCACTGGTGGCGCCGAGCGATGCCTGATTGTTGGTGTAGGACAGGCCGTTATCGACGATGCCGTACAAAGTCACGCTGCTTTGCGCGAAAGCCGGCACCGCTGCCGCGATCGCTGCGCCAAACAGCACTGCGTCGACTCGTCTGATACTTTTAATCATTCTTAGGATCTCCAGGTTTTACGTCTCGTTGAAATACTTCTTTATCGACACGGCGATTGAGGGTTCGTCGAACCCACCGCACTAGTACCGTTGTGGCTGCAGCAGTCGCTTGACGGTCAATGCCAGCGGCACGGTGAAAAAGATGTGCGACATGAACCCGCCGATAATCACCGCCGGGTCGTAGTAATTCGGGTGGTTATCCGACGCGATCATGATCGCCACATGCATGACGATCCACGCGAGCACCGCGTAGAACAACGCCACCAGCGTCGCTTCGTAGCCGCGCCGGCGGAAGTAAGGCCACACAGCTGCGAACAGCACGCCCCATGCCGCCGCGAACACGAAGTGAATCCCGGTGCCCACGACATACGCCCAGATACCGAGCGACTCCTGCACCTGCTTGCCGAACACGAGGCCGGTCGCGTTGCGCGGAATACCGGCCAGCGGCATCAGATGCTGCGCGCCGACCCACACGAGCGCCTCGTAAATCCAGATGACCACCGCACCGATCAGTCCGCCGATCACACCGGCGCGTAACCTCGCCTTGCAGCCAGGCGACTCCGAATTCGCCGACCTCAAATCCCTGTTGAGGTCCGTTCCACTCACGCCGAAATTGCCACTCATATTTGCTCTCCTCGAAACACGCGTCCCACAACGGATGTCATGCGCAGCAGCAGTGAGTCACGCGGCTTCGCGTGACGCGGCCGCGCACGGGTTCAGGTTTCAGCCACCGGGCTGATCATGAAGCGCGGCGCAACGCATTGGATCTGCATTGCCGCGAATGCGCGAACAAGAGAACGCGCAGCGAAGGTGAGCGCGACAGGTTGCGCGCGTCGATGAGCGGCCGGGTATCGACCGGGTCTGCGAACTTCATGTATGTCTCCGAGAAAATACTTTCCCGCCCCGGATTTCTGTCGAATCCGGGGTCTATCAGTATTGAAGTGAAAACCCGCCTACGCGGGCCGGCAGCGTCGAGCGCCTTACACCGCTTCAGGCACCCTGCGCGTCTTCAGAAATGCTTCGAGGGTTTCGCCTCGCATGCTCGCGTACATGCCAAGGTTCGTGATCTTCACCACGCGCGCGAATTTTTCGAGCACGAAGAAACACACGCCATAGCGAATCAGGCTGATCCAGTCCGTGTTGTCGACCAGCGTGCGTTCTTCCGGCGTGAGGCTGGCCGCGTCGTATGCGGCGCTGCGGTTTTCCAGCCACAGCGCGCGAGCCGGCGCTTCGCGCATCTGCCAGAAGAAGCGGTTCAGGCGCATCGCCTTCATGCTCTGGCGAATATCGAACGGATACGTGCCGGTCAGTTCTTCGACGCCGATCAGTTGCGGGTTCATTGCGCCACCTCATCTTCATAGAGCGTCACGGCCATCGCGGTGCTGGTCGCAAGATAGTAGTTGCGGTGCAGTTCGCGGACCTTCTGACCCAGCGCGCCGCGCATCGCGAGCCACATGATCGTCTCGACACTTTCCGCGCCGCCAAGGCGCACGTAATCGACATGCTTCATCGCCGCGAGACGCTGCGGGTCGTTGACGATCAGGTCGAGAAACTCCATGTCCCAGTCGGTGTTGTTAAAGCCGCTACGCTCGCCGTGCACCTGGTGAGACAGCCCGCCCGTGCCGACCACCACCACATCCAGATCCTCGTCGAACGATTCGATCGCGCGACGCAGCGCCTGCCCCAGCCGGTAGCAGCGGTTCGCGGTGGGCAGCGGATACTGCAGCACGTTGACTTCCATCGGCACCAGTGACATTGGCCAGCCGTGCTCGTCGTGCGGCAACATCAGCGACAGCGGCGAATTGCAGCCGTGGTCGAGCGGACGGTCCTGGAAGATCGTCAGATCGAACTCGTCGGCAACCATCTGCTCGGCGATGTGGATCGCGAGGTCGGGATGGCCCGCGATGCCCGGCAGCGGACGCTTGCCCGCGCCTTCATCCGCGAAGTCGTGACTGGCCGACACGCCCAGCGCGAAGGTCGGATAGCAATCGAAGAAGAAGCTGTTGGCGTGATCGTTGTAGAACATCACCATCACGTCGGGCTTGCGGTCCGCGAGCCATTGCGCGACCGGCTCGTAGCCTTTGAAGAGTGGTGCCCATGCGGGATCGTTCTGCTTGCCCTTGTCGTACGCCAACCCGATTGTGGGCACATGCGACGTGCCGATGCCACCAATGATTCTTGCCATATTCGTTGCCTTCCATTACTTCGTGCTGCGCAGCCAATCGGATAGGTCCGGGTTACCGGGGAGGTAGCCAGCGCGACCATCCTGGGATGCAAAGATAGGAATTGTGCCGTCTGACAGGAAGTGCGGGTAAACCTCAGTCGGCCATCGGGTAATGGGCCGAATCGGCGCCGAGGTGCGCCATGCGGAGCGCGGCGCACCGCTGCAAGCCGCGTGGCGCGTGGCTTCGTCGGTATCCCGAGCCGGCTCGGCGCGCTTCGACCGCGGCCCTCGCCCGCCCACGCGCGATAAACAAAACAGATGACCCGGAAAAGAAGTCGCAAGCCGTTTTACAGGCGTGGTGCAGCGTGGCGCGCGTGGCTATACTTGCGTGCTTCGAACGAGTAGACAACGATGAACGAGACGACCCAGCAGGCGATTGTCCAGACGTTACGCGAGAAGATCCTGGCCGGCGAACTGTCGCCCGGCCAGCGCCTCGTGGAGGCGCAACTCGCGCACTGTCGCCATTCACGATCGCCTTCGACGAAGCCGCGCGCGAGCGCCAGTTCATGATGCTGATGTACGCGCATCGCCAGCATCATGCGATCGTGGATGCGCTGAAAAAAGGCGAAGGCGCGCGCGTGGATGCGTTGATGAAAGAACACACGCACATCTCGAAGGAAAGCCTGAACCTGTCGCTGCCGTCGCTGCATCTGATCGCGGGCGCGGCATGACGCGCGAAACCATTTCCCCGCTCGGCAACGCGGCGTCGGCCAAAGGTCCATCGTCCGTGAGCAGCAAAGACCTGCTCAACCTCGCGCAACTGCGCGCGTTCCGACTCGTCGCCGAAATGGGCAGCGCGACACGCGCGGCGGCCGCGCTGTTTCGCGCGCAGTCGGCGGTCACGCGCTCGGTGCAGGAACTGGAGTCGGCGCTCGGCGAGCCGCTGTTCGACCGCGGCCCTTCAGGCATGTTGCCGACTCCGGTCGGCCGCGCGGTGCTGCATCGTTGCGAGCGGATTTTTGCGGAACTGGAAGAGCTCGCGCAGTGGTGCGCCGCGCGTCAGGCGCGCCGCCGGTCCGCGGCGGAAGGCGCATTGCCGGCTTATCTGCTCAACACGCGGCGGCTGCAACTGTTCGCGGCGCTCGCGCGGCATCGGCACATGCCGAGCGCCGCGAAGACCTTCGGCATCAGTCAACCTGCGGTGAGCACCGCGATTCGCGTGCTGGAGAGCGGCTCGGGTCTGAGTCTGTTTCATCGAAGCCCGCGCGGCATCCTGCTCACCACCGAAGGCGAAACGTTTCTGCTGCATGTGCGCCGCGCGTTGAACGAGTTGCGCCACGTGCCCGACGATATCGCCGCATTGCACGGCAAGATTCAGGGCTCGGTGACCGTCGGCGCATTGCCGCTCGGGCGCACGCTGATCCTGCCCAAAGCGATCGCGCGGATGACCTCGGAAAATCCGGGCGTGCGGGTGGTCACCGACGAAAGCTCCTACGAGACGCTGGTGGCGGGTCTGCGAGCGGGCGACATCGACTTCATTCTCGGCGCGCTGCGCGACAACGACGCCACGAGCGGCCTGAAGAACGAGCGCCTGACGTCGGAAGACATGGTGGTGCTGGTGCGTCGCGATCATCCGCTCGCGCGCGCACGCGACCTGACCATCATCGGCTTGCGTGACGCGCAATGGATCCTTCCCCGCAGCAATTCGCCAGCGCGCGGGCTGTTCGAAGCGCAATTCAAGCGGATGAAAGTGAAGCCACCAATGCCTACGGTCGAGACCGCCGACCTTGCGGTCATACGCGGGCTGCTGCTCGGCACGGACATGGCCGCCGCGCTGTCGGCGCAGCAGTTGCATCATGAGGTTCAGTCCGGACAACTGGTGGTGCTCGACGTGCAGTTGCACAATACCCGGCGCGATATCGGCCTGACCGTGCGCGCGGCGGGCACGCCGTCGCCGGCCGCGCGCGCGTTGATCGATGCGATTCGCCTGTCGGTGGTCGATGTGACGCGCGCGGTCAGCATCGGCGCGAACTAGCCGTTACGTAGTAGCTATTTACCTCGGCAGTCGCCGCGTTCATTCCGGCAGGCCGTCGAAGAAAGCGCGCCAGTCGAATGGCGTGGGCAGTGTACCGTAGTCGATGCCAGCCGCCTGCATCGCATCCACGATGCTGTCCTGCAGACGCGCGGACGCGTCGCTCATGAACGGCGTGATGCCGGCCTCCCGCAGCGTTTGCGAGACTTCGCGCATTTCCGCCGCGCGCCGGCGGCCATGTTCGGCGACGCGGCTGACCAGATAGCCGGGCACGTCGGCACCGTCGCGCATCTTGCCGAACGTTTCGGCGAGCGATGCCAGTACGATCGACTCGGCATCGTAGTGGCGCGCGGCGCGCAGACATTCGACGCTCAACGCTTCGATGCCCTTGATCATCACGCTGCGGCACATCTTCGCCGCCGATGCCACGCCGACCTTCTCCGACACCGCTCGCGCATTGAAGCCCAACGCGTTGAGCAGCGGCGCGACGCGCGCGGCATCGGCGCCGCCCAGTAACATCGGCACGGCGAGGCCATAAGGCGGCACGGGCGCCATCACGGCCGCTTCGACGTAGCGCGCGCCCGCGCCCTCGATGCAGGCCTGCGCTTGCTGCCTGGTCTGCGGCGAGACCGAGTTGATGTCCAGGCAAACCTGCCCGGCTTCGATACAGCGCGCGACCTCCTGCGCCACTTCGAGGTCCGCTTCCGCAGTCACCGCCGATACGACGACTTGCGCGCCGTCGAGCGCGCTCTGCAACGTGTCGGCCACACGGACGCCCGCAGCCTGCGCCTTGTCACGCAGCGCGTCGCGGCGCAGATCGAACATCGACACCTGCACGCCTTTCGCCGCAAGCGCCGCGCCGAGTATCCCGCCGGCCTCGCCGAAGCCAACGAAGGCCACGACATCGATGCGTGCAGGGCCGCTCATCGCCACACCTCCGATACGAAACAAGCCATCCCGGTTGCGCCGTTCAGGCGCCGCCGGGTCGTAGGTAGCATTGCCTGGTCTGCCATATCCAACCCACCCGTTTTCACTATGTGTCAGTCACCATTGTAGGGTTCGAAAGTGTTTTGCAAGTACTTAAAGCGACGTGCAATGCCATCTCATCTGTTTATCGGTCAGGCGAAACATCAAGCTCTCCGCAATTCACTACATGGTTGAAACGAACCCGATCAAGCTCGCGAACATGCAGCGCGAAACGATGCCCGCCGCGCTTTTCTGCTACAAAATACAAGCTCTGCCCTACTGACACATGAACAAGGTGAGACGATGAATCAGGAACAGTGGAACGCGATGGACGAATATCTGACGAGCCAGCTGCTAGCACCGGACGCCGCGCTCGATGCCGCCCTGGACGCCAGTGCCGCAGCCGGTCTGCCGTCGATCAACGTGGCGCCGAATCAGGGCAAGCTGCTCCATCTGCTGGCTAAGCTGCGCGGCGCGCGCCGCATCCTCGAAGTCGGCACGCTTGGCGGCTATAGCACGATCTGGCTGGCAAGAGCGCTGCCATCGGACGGGCGCCTCATCTCGCTCGAAGTGGATCCCGATAACGCGGCGGTGGCGCGGGCCAACATCGAGCGCGCGGGTTTGTCGGGCATCGTCTCGATCGTGATCGGCGCCGCGGCGCAAACACTCGCCAAGTTCGTCACGGATGGCGTCGAGCCTTTCGACATGATTTTTCTCGACGCCGACAAGAAGAGCTACCCCGAGTATCTACGCCTGTCGCTGCAACTGAGCCGGCCCGGCACCGTGATCGTCGGCGACAATGTGATCCGCAGGGGGCGGATCGCCGATCTGGAGAGCACCGACCCCGACGTCATCGGCCTGCATGAATTTTTCAGGCTGCTCGCGACGAATCCCCGGCTCGACTCGACGGCGGTTCAAACCGTCGGCTCGAAAGGATGGGATGGCTTTTCGATGTCGATCGTATCGGCCTAGCGCAAGCGAATCGACCTGGGTGACTTCGTCATGACCCTGCGAAGAAGCATAAGCATTTGGACAGTTTGATGACACGGCATACGCAATGAAGATATGGAATCCTTGCCATAGATAAGGCGTGGCCGTGGCACAAACGCTGGCATTTCTCTGGCAATATAGGGCGCGCCGGCTCGGCCAACCACGCCGCCCCTCAATGACGCCCGGAGAAAATACCAATGAATAAACGCCAATTCCTGACCAGCGCGGCGGTATTGAGCGCAACGGCCGCGCCCGCGTTCGGCAGCAAGCGCGTGCGCAACGAAACCTGCCCGCCATCCCCGGTGATCCTGACGATCTCCGGCACGATCAAGCGCCACAATCGCGGCGCGCTCGATCCGGCATTCGACCAGTTGCTGGCGAAGCACCAGGTGAAATTTTCGGAAGCGTATGGCGTCGATCTGTCTTTGCTCGCCGGCATGAAGGCGGTGACGATCAAGCCCACCACCGAGTACGACTCCCGCCAGCACACCTTCAGCGGCCCGTTGCTGACCGACGTGCTCGAACACGTCGGTGCGCCGAGCGCGGGCAGCACGCAAATCCTGATGCACGCGATCGACGGCTATGCGGTGATGACGACGCTCGACACAGTGCGCTCGTACCGCTTCATCGTGGCCACGCAGATGGATGGCAAGCCGCTGCCACTCAGCGGCGTCGGGCCGCTATGGGCGATCTACGACGCGGACAATATCCCCGCGTTGTCGGCCAAGCCGCTCAAAGACCGCTTCGAGCTGTCTCCGTGGGGGCTTTATCATTTGCAGGCGATTCAGGCGTAGCGGCGCCGAACCGCTCGACGCACGCCTGCCTCACCCGCTCGACCGACATCGGCCAATCCTCACCCGCCGCGCGGTGGAACAGGCGCAGCGTGTGCGGATACCACGGTGAATCGTCGCGCCCGTGCAGCCAGCGCCAGTCGATATCTCTTTCCGGCAGCATCACCCAGCACGGTTTTCCCAGCGACGCGGCCAGATGCGCGATGGACGTATCCACGCAAATCACCAGATCGAGTTGCGCGACGATCGCGGCGCTGTCCGCGAAATCCGTCACCTTCGCCCCGAGGTCGAGCAGCGGCTGACCGGCTGGCGGATCACGCGCTTCGTCCTCGCCCTGCCCCTTTTGCAGACTCGCGAAGCTCAGCCCGGGCACGCTCCAGAGCGGCGCGAGCGTAGCCAGCGAAGGGATCGAGCGATTCGCGTCGTTATGGTGTTTCGCGTTGCCCTTCCAGACCAGACCGATCCTGCGGCCGGGCGGCAGCGCATCCAGCGCCGGCCGCCACTGCTCGACGAGCGCCGGCTCGAGCGCGAACTGCGCGGCGTGCGGAATCGTGTCGATGGTCGTGCGCAGATATAGCGGCGCGCTCAGCAGACTCATCCAGCAGTCGTAACTCGACGCGCCCGCCAACGCGGCGTCGTGATCGAGCACGGCATCGACGCCATCGACGCGAGCCATCAACCGATGCAGCGCCGGCGCGCACGCGAAGGCGATATGCGCGGCCCCTTGCGCTTTCAGCAACACGAAATAGCGGCTGAACTGCAGCATGTCGCCGAGGCCGTCTTCCTGCCAGACCAGCAGGGACTTGCCGGCGAGCGTCTCGCCCGACCACTGCGGACAACTGAGCATCGCGCGGGTCTTGTGATGAACGAAAGAAGGCTCATCGTAGCGGCACTCGTACTGCCGCCAGCCTTCTTCGAAGCGACCCATGCGGAGCAGCAACACGGCCAGACCGAAGCGGGCGTCGCCATAATCCGCACGTAAAGCGAGCGCCTGGCGGTATGCGCTTTCGGCCTCGGGCAAGCGCTTGAGTTGCGCTAACGCGTGGCCGAGGTTGGAGTGCGCCTCGGCCAGTTCGGGACACACCTCAAGCGCCTGTCGAAAGGCGTCGATCGCTTCGGGGAAACGATCGAGCACACGCAGCACACAGCCCAGATTGTTATGTGCCTGGACGATGCCGGGCTGCCAGCGGATCGCTTCACGGTAAGCCTGCTCGGCGTCGGCATAGCGCTCCAGCTTGAACAGCGCGATGCCGAGGTTGTAGTGCGCGTGGGCATAGTCGGGGCGGCAGGCGATCGCTTCGCGGCAGGCCGCCTCGGCTTCCGGCAGACGCTCGAGGTCCGCCAGCACCGCGCCGAGGTTCAGATGAGCCTCCGCGTAGTCAGGCCGGATAGCCAGCGCCAGCCGGCAAGCCAGTTCTGCTTCCACCAGCCGGTGCGCCGCCTTCAGCACCCCGCCGAGGTTATTGAGCGCTTCCGGATACTGCGGCCGGAGGGTCAGCGCCTCGCGGTACGCCGCGTCGGCCTCGGCGGGGCGGCCGAGTTCCACCAGCACGTTGCCGAGGTTGTTGTGCACCTCGGCACAGCCGTGCAGTCCGCGCAGTGCGTGGCGATAAGCCGCTTCGGCTTCGTGCGGGCGGCGCAGATCGCACAGCACGATGCCGCGGTTGTAGTGGGCCTCCGCATAGTCGGGGCGAAGCGCCAGCGCCTCGCGATACGACGCTTCCGCATCTTCCTTGTAACCGAGCCCGTACAGCACGTTGCCAAGATGATGATGGGTGTCGGCCTGATCCGGTCGCAACGAGACCAGTTGCCGATACATCGCCTTGGCGGCGGACAGGCGCCCGAGCGACTTGAACAGCGAGCCGAGACTGCCGTACACCTCGGCATAGCCCGGCTTGACACGCAAACACTGGCGCCAATGGTTTTCCGCATCGACCGCGTTGCGCAACGCGAAACAACACGCGCCCGCGATATTCAGCGCGTCGGCCCGCGTGTCGTTCGGCAACGTTGCGTCGTCGAGCAACGGCGTCACCATCGACAAAGCCTCCGCGAACTGTCCGGCCGAACACAACGCGACGGCGTGCTGGTTGATGTCGGCTGTCGCGGAGGCGAGCGTCTGCGTGGGCGTCATAAGTCGTGGTGAGTGGAGTCGGCGGGGGCCCGGTGTGTTCCGGCGTTCCATGCAGCTCGCAGCTTACGGGATTCGGCGCGCTTCCAGCGGGCAGAAATGAGCGGCTTTTTGCCGTCTGATCCACTGCTATAACCAGCATCACGCGAGAAAGGATCAGGCGGCAATGCCAGAATCGCCCCGCCTTTCTCCCGATCGGGCAATGGCCCCGGCACGGTGATTTTCGGCGACGGCACCGGCTGGAAAACGCTCGATCTGCGCAGCACGTACACACCGGTGACGACCCAGGCGGGACTCGCGAATCACGCCCTGAGCTTCGGCTGTCACTACGACAACTATTTCCTCGACAACCAGAGCTACAACACGCTCAACTGGCGCGACGGCGAAGCGACGTCGTTTGCCAACGCGTTCGTCGGCAAGACGCAGACCCAGGCGCTGTACGCGCAGGACGCATGGCGTTTTCTGCCGCGCTGGAAGCTCGTCTACGGCGTGCGCTATGAAGACTGGCAGGCCTATGGCGGATCGCAGGCGCTGCCCGGCAAGACCATTGCGTTTAGCGATGCGAGCCAGCGCCACTTCTCGCCGAAAGCGTCGCTGTCGTTCGACGTCAGCGACGACCTGAGCTTGCGCGCTTCCATCGGCCGCGCTTACCGGTTTCCGACCGTCGGCGAAATGTTCCAGGGGCAAATCAACGGCTCGTCGAGGCCTCGTTGCGCTGGGCATCGTCTGCACGTTTACGCTATATTTTGCTCGATTATGATCGATTGACAGACGACGGCAAGGTGGACAAATGCAGCGAACACGGGAAGAAGCCATGCACGGACTGCTGCCCGAGCAGCGCGAGCAGGTGATTCTGGAGCGGTTGCGTACGCACGGGCGCGTGCTGGCAGCGGCGCTCGCGGCTGAGCTCCAGACCTCGGAGCACACGGTGCGCCGCCATTTGCGCGAGCTGGCTGACCAGGGACACTGCAAGCGCGTGTACGGCGGCGCCCTGCTGATCTCGCCCGCCGACAAGCCCGCCGCGGTTCGCATGAGCGAAGCCGCGGATCGCAAGGCCTGCCTCGCGGCCGCGGCGGCGTCGATCGTCCGCCCGAAGCAGATCATTCTGCTGGACGCCGGTTCGACCAACGTCGCGATCGCGGCGGCGCTGCCCGATAACGCGGACCTGACCGTCGTGACGAATTCGCCCGAGGCGTGCACCCGCTTGCTGAACCGGCCCGGTTTCGACGTGATTCTCGTCGGCGGGCGCATTGCGCGCGGCGCGGCGGGCTCGCTCGGCGCGACCGCCCTGCTGCAAATCCAGCAAGTCCGCGCCGACCTGTGCTTCCTCGGCGCATGCGCGCTCGACCCCGACGAAGGCGTCGCCGCGTTCGACGCCGAAGACGCCGAACTCAAACGGGCGATGGTGAAAGCAAGCGGTCAGATCGCCATCGCGCTGACCTCGGAAAAGCTGATGACTGCGGCGCCTTTCGCGGTTGCGCCGGCAGCGGCGATCGACTATCTGTTTGTCGAAGCCGACGTGCCGGCCGCGCGGCTGGCGAGTCTCGAAGCGGTCTGCGACAACGTGAGGGTGGCGCGCTCATGACCTCAATCGCCGCAGCGCACGTCAAGCCACTCAAGGAGCGCATCGCGACCGTCGGCGTGTTTCTCGCCAACGGCTTCGGCATCGGCGCGTGGGCCGTCGAAGTGCCGCGCATCAAGGAAAGCCTGTCGCTCAGCGACACATCGCTCGGCATCGCGTTGTTCGCGTTTGCGCTGGGCGCCATCGTCGCCATGCCGCTGGCGGGACAACTCGCGCCGCGCTTCGGCAGCGGCCGCGCGACCGCGCTGCTCGGCGCCGCGTTCGCCCTCGCGCTGCCGTTGCCCGCGTTCGCGCCCAACATAGCCGCGCTCTGCATCCTGCTGTTCGCACTCGGGGCGGCGAACGGCGCGCTCGACGTGTCGATGAACGGGCACGCCAGCACCATCGAAACGCAGTGGCGCGCGCCGATCATGTCCTCGTTTCATGCGGCCTGGAGCGCGGGCGGGCTGCTCGGCGCGGCAACCGGCGCGATGCTGCAAAAAGGCGGCGTCGGCGTGACCGGCGGCCTGCTGGCGCCGGACCTGTTCATCGCAGTCCTGATCGTCTGCGCCGCGGTGCTGGCCTTGCGCGATCTCGGTCCCCGTGTGACCGCGACGTCCAGCGGATTCGCGTGGCCCAGCGGCGGCGTGATAAAACTGGCGCTGCTCGCATTCCTCTGCATGCTGGTGGAAGGCGCGGTGGCCGACTGGAGCGCGGTGTACTTGCGCTCGACATTGAGCCAGGAGGCCAGCGTCGCCGCGATCGGCTATTCCGCGTTTGCGTTCTCGATGGCGGCCTGCCGCATCGTCGGCGATGTGTCCGTGCGCCGCTTCGGTTCGAGCAGGGTCGTCGCGCTCGGCGGTTTGATTGCGGTGGCCGGCCTCGCGTTGGTGCTGAGTCTGCCGACGGTGCTGACCGCTTGCGTGGGTTTCGCGATGGTCGGTGTCGGCCTCGCGAATATCGTCCCGGTGATTTTCAGCGCGGCGGGCCGCTCGACCGTCACGCCGGCGACCGGTGTGTCGATGGCGGCTACAGCGGGCTATGCCGGCTTCCTGGTCGGGCCGCCGTTGATCGGCCTGGGTGCGGGCCTGCTCGGCTTGCGCGTCGCGTTGTGCGTGCTCGTGATGGCTACGTTGATCGTCTGCCTGCTCGGCGGCAGAGCTGTGCGGAGCGCGCGGCTCGCGTAGAGCGGCAGCGGGCTGTTAATGATTGCCGGCAAGACCGCTAGAGCGAATTTTATTTTGTCTCTTTGTCCAGCATCGCGACCGGCTTGCGACCGAGCGCTGTACCGCGTTCGGCATGCAGACCCAACGGCCAGCTAATCGCGCCGAGCAGCGAGCGCGGTTGCGCGCCATCCTTGAGCCCCGTAGCCGGCCATTCATGCTTTGCCGGCACCCACAGCGTGCCGAACAGGTGATCCCACAGCGGCAGCAGTTGCGTGAAGTTGTGATCCAGATGCTCGGCGCGGATCGAGTGATGCAGGCGGTGATATTGCGGATTGTTGACCCATGTGACGTAGCGGCCAAGGTCCACGCGCAGATTCAGATGCGCGAAAGCATTGCCGAACATGAACACGAAGGAAGTCGCCCCGACGATCCACGGTTCGACCTTGAACAGCACGCCCACCAGCGGATAGAGCAGACAACCCTTGATCAGAACTTCAAGCCAGTGATGCCGCAGCGTTACCGTGACATTGAAGTCGACCGCGCTATGGTGCAGCGAATGCAGCTTCCACAGCACGGGCCATGTGTGCTGCAAGCGGTGAAACGCGTATTCGAGCAGATCGATGGTCAGCAGCACGATCACGAACGACGCCAGCGCGCCCCATCCCCGCGACACCAGCACGACCATGCCGCCGCCGAGCGCGTTCACGATTGCGACGCTAGCCACCGCCGTCAGCGGCTTGACCGCCTCCGTGAGCGCCAGATACAAGCCCGCATACACCATGTTCAAACGCTGCCCCGAGCGCGATTGCAGCAACGCGGCGGGCCAACGCCGCTCCAGCGACGCACCCACGGCCATCATCACCAGCACGAGCGCATAGGCTTGCAGCCAAACGCTTGCGTGGTGCAGCAGACCAGCAAACTGGCTTGACGCAAACATGTGATTCCCCGGTGAATACGGCGCATCGAGGGCTCCTGGGCGCGCAACCGTCCGGCATGGCGTTTGTCGCCGGGAACCGTTTGCGCACGACCTTGGGCCGCCGACGCGGCTGACCAGTCTGGCTGGACTCGTCGGAACAATAAAGCACATCAGTCAGGGGCAACGGGCGCTTTAACACGATCTTCGCAGCGTGCTGGGCGGCGCGCAAGCGTCGTTTAGCGCGCGGCTTGCCGGTATCAAAGCGGGGTGCAGCACCGACGCCCGGGTCGAGGCGGTTCGGCTGCATTGACATCGAGCCGGGCGTGTCGATATCTTCAACGCCGACTTCCCGAGTGACGCGCATCATCGTCTCATCAAGGCCCATACTCGCGTCGACACACTCAGCCATCAGATCGACAAGCGCGCCGAAGCGAAAAAAAGTGGCGAGGTCAGCGCTTTACGTCATCACGATCACGAGTGGCCGATACACTGCGTATCGACCGCTCGTGTCGTTGTTTATCGACATCCGTCTTTTGTTGGCCCCGCCGCACCTCGTGCGATGCGTCGATTTCCCCGAACGCGATCCACGAAGACTTTAGCCGCCGCCGGCATTTGTTCACTGCTGTACTGGTCTGGTACTTCCCGGCTGCAACGTGTTTTTCTTATGATTCGCTTGGTGCAACAGCTATGCCATGAGGCCTCAAAGCCATGCGGGACAACGGCGTGCGATTCATGCGAACCCTCTGGAGCGTGCTTCGCGGCACGCAATGGATCGGATTTGAAACGCTGCCCCGCGCTGTGGCAGCGCTTCCTCGCGAGCCGGCGCACATCATCTTCTGGACGATGGGAAACCCGTAGACGGGTTGGCTAGCAACGGTTTGCCGAACGCTTCGGTCAGATATACCGGCGCCTGACTGACCGAAGTAGCACTTACCCGGCACGGACCGGGATGTTGCAAAGCTGAGACGAAAGCGGGTCCGCTCGAATGACTTGAGGGTTGACGCCGACGGCTCGCGTCAGCTCACAGCAGTGCCGTCAATTGAGCAACGCGTGCCTGAAACTGCTGCAACTCGTCGGCATGAAGCGGTGTCTTCTGCGGCAACTCGATCGTTAGCGGATCATGCGGCACGTGATGCACGTGGACCTCATAGTGCAAGTGCGGGCCGGTCGCCCAGCCGGTTTCGCCAACATAGCCGATCACCAGGTCGCGACTCACATGGCTGCCGCGGCGCAGCCCTTTCGCGAAGCGCGACAGATGAGCGAACGTCGTCGAGTACGGCGCCGGGTTCTGAATGACGATGACCTTCCCGTAGCCGGTCTGCTGACCAATGAAGCGGACCACGCCGCGCGCTGTCGCATGGACGGGCGTGCCTGCCGGCGCGGCAAGATCGACACCGTCGTGACTTTGCCAACGATACAGCACCGGATCGAGACGACGCAACGAGAAGCCCGACGACACCCGCGTAAAGTCCAGCGGATATCGCTCGAAAGAAGGTTTTGTGCTTGCGCCGTCTTTCGAATAGTAGAAGGGTTTGCCCTGAAGATGTTTCTACAGGAACGTCGTGCGCGGTCGCTCCACGGACGATGCGAACCGCAAGCGGTTCACGAGTCGCGCCGCTGTCCCTGCTTTCGTCGAACACCGCGCTGACGTGGTCGCCGGGTCGCAGATCGCGTGAAAAGTTGAGCTCGCCGCGCAACGCGCGGGCCAGATTAAGCTGCCCCCCAAAAAACGATGGGCACGCGCGCGGCGTGCGGATGCGTCGGATGACAACGACCGCATGTCGGTACAAGTCGTGCGAATGGCTGGCCGCCCCTGGCGACGCAGCGCATAGGAATGTCTTACGCCGCCATCTTTTGTCAAGACAACGAAGCAAGCATGTTCGACAACCGTCTGAGATGAGCCTTGAATGCGTCGCTCGCTTCGCGATCGGTCGTCGGGTTCAGATGCGACGTTTCGGCGAGTTCAACCTGCTCATGAAAGTCGTTGGCGATCTTGCGTTTGATGTCCGCAGGCAACGACCGCACGATGGAAACCAGCAAGGCCTCTTCGGCGTGCATCATGCCCAGAATCGAATGCGTGTCCATGCGAAAACCTCCGGTGAAGGCATCGTCAGTGCAGGCCAGCATGAGCGCTGGAGCGCTTCATGTTACCCCGTCGGCTCGAACCGCGGCGGCTGCATCGGATAGTCTGACGCCCGCACGCTGGCGACGTGCGCCCGATCGCCGTTACTCCGCGATCGAATAGCGCGACGGCCGGCTTTGCGGCGCTTTCGCCGGACGCTCGACACGCGGACTGGCGCCACGAATAAACAGGATCGCGCAGAAGGCGACCATGGCCCAGATGCAGAGAACTATCGTCAAAGCGCTCATTTCAGTTTTCAGAAGATCTGAGACTGCGATTGATACCGTCGGGAATTGCGGCCGCTCAGTGCCTCGTAGGTTGGTCGGTGACGCCGAACAGAAGCTCGTCGATCAGGCGCGTGGTCAGCGTCAGTTGCTGTTCGAGCGACGTGCGCGCAGCTTCGGCGCGAGCGATGTCGCTGCGTGCGACGGCCGCGTGAGTCTGCGCCGCGAGTTGCAACACGTTCTCCGACGCGCGTTGCAGCTGCTGCATCGCAGCGTCCGGACCCGGCGACGGGCTGTTCCATTCGGACGTGACCAGCTCCGGCAAGCCGGTTTTGAACTGTCGATCTTTGTCGTGGCGGGAAGACATCGCAGGCTCCTGGCGCGATTGGCGCGATTGGCACGATTGGCACAAAACCAGTTTGCGCCGGGCACGCGGTTTTCAATCTGTCGAACTGAAGCCGATTGTGCAGCCAATCCGGAGCCTTCAGAAAAGTGCGGCTTTCTGCTGAAGAATAGGCCGGGCCACGCATTGCGGCAAGCGCCCGGCCGCACCGTGCCGTGAACCCGCTTGCGTCAGCGGCTGGGTTCACGGCGCCGGCCGCCCATCCCCCTCATGCCGGGAAGTCCGTCGACGCCGACAGTGCCCTCCACGCCTGCGTTTCCTGCGTCACGTAGGCATTTTTCGCGGCGATGGCGGCCAACGTGTCGGTGCCGAGCGGAAGGCGCAGCGGTGGGTTCGGCGCGTCGGCCAGCACGACCAGCGCGTGCGCGAGCTTCTTCGGTCGCCGGGCTGGTTGTGATTCATTTGTGTGGCTTTACGGCGAACCGCGCCCGACGTTGCGTCGTAGTCGGCGATCACGTCTGGCGCAACCGTCAGCGACGACGCGTCCAGGAAGTCCGTGCGGAAGTAGCCTGGCTCGACGACCGTCGCGTGAATGCCGAGCGGTTTCAGCTCGTCACGCAGCGCCTCGGTGATGCCTTCCACGGCGAACTTCGTCGACGAATACACGCCGAATCCCGCCGCGCCGCGGTAGCCGCCGATCGATGAAATGTTGATCACATGGCCCGAGCGGTTCGCGCGCATGACCGGCAGCACGGCGCGCGTGACGTTCAGCAGGCCGAATACGTTCGTGTCGTGGAGAAGGAACTGGGCGTGCGGCTCTTTCACCGGACCACGCGCAAGCTCAGCCTGACCGAAGAAGGCCAGCGGCTGTTCGACAGTGTGAAGCCGGCGCTGGCCATCTTTTCGTCCGCGCTCGACGAGGCGCGGCGCTCGAAGGAAGAGGTGGGCGGCCTGCTGCGCGTCAGCGCGCCGCGAGCGCTCGGGCTTCCGGTTCTGTGGCCGTACTTCGAGCAATTCCAGCAGCTTTACCCGAACGTGCAGCTCGAAGTGCAATTCGACGATCACTTCACCGATCTCGTGACCGAGCGTGCAGATGTGGGATTTCGCGGCGGGCCGCCGCCGTCGGGCGGGTCGATTGCCCGCGCGCTCGTGCCGATTCAGCTGATCGTCTGCACGTCGCCGGAATACGTCGAGCGCCACGGTGCGCCGCAAACCATCGAGGAACTGGATCGGCACCGCTGCACCGGGTATCGGCGCGCCAACACGGGCAAGCTCGCACAGTGGCAATTCCGGATCGACGACGAGATCGTCTATCGCGACGTGCCGCCCGCCATCTGCGTGAACGACACGGAGATGGAAACGCAGGCGGTGCTATCGGGTTTGGGCATCGGGCAGTTGGGCAGCTTCAATGCCACGCCTCACATCAGAACCGGCCGGCTCGTCGCGTTGCTGCCGCAGCACATCACCGAGTACGGCACGGTCTATATCTACTACGGGCATCGCACCGAGCAGCCGTTGCGCTTGAAGACTTTCATCGACTTCATGATCGAAAGGATGGCCGGCAACACGAACTTCTTCCTCGATCCGTCCGAGCTGCGCGCCGCTCGTGCGCCACGGCGGGGCCGCACGGCGAGCGAGCGCGGCTAGTCTGGTTGCGAGGCGCGGCGCCGGTTTGCAGCGCCTCGCCTCAACCCGCAGCGACGACGTCGATGCGCAGTGCCTCGCCGCCCGCGGCGATCGCGAGCAGGAGGTCGACGTTCGGATGCGCACCCGGACGGTTGCGTGCGTCGGCCGTATGTTCGGCGAACAGTACGAGGCCGTGCTCGGCCGCTTTGGCGTCCAGCATGCCGAATGCCTCGCGCAGATAGTTGTACACCGCGAGCGAACCCTGCTTGCCCGGCTTGTTCTCGATGCTTGCGACCACGACGCTCTTGCCGTCGACCAGATCGATACGCGCGATACCGTCGATGGCCGGCATCTGCGCGAGATTCTCCTTGAATACGTTGCTCGGTTGACTCATGACAAACACTCCTTCTGTTCTAAAAATGGCAGGGCGGGCCGTATCTTATCCGATAGGGGTTGTGCGGCGGAGTTGGTTTACCTCGCGACGTATCAGAAAATCACGACCGCCATGATGACGCAGATGAACGGCGCCAATTACATGTACGCGAACACGTCCTGGGGCGAGTACTACTACCTTGTTGCGCTCAATAATTTCAAAGCGCACGGTATGCTCAACGAAGTTTTCAGCGACGCGCTGCTGGCTACGCTGCAAAGCCGCCTGAGTTTCTGCGACATGTTCGGCGCGGATGCAAGCGGAACGGCCAAATTCAGGCAGGCCACGAAGAACGCGACCTATGCGTCGGATCTCGACTTGCAGGTCCATACGGTGTTGACGTTCAGTCACGGCACCATGACGCGAACCGATACGCTGAGTTCTGGCACGTTGACTGGAAACATGTCGGTCGAAACGGACTTCACCTCATTCGCGGATTTCCCGAGCACTACCGCGAATAGCGTTGGCGTCTCGGTCAACTACGCGAACAGCAGTGCGACCAGCTATGGCACCACGGGTTTCGACAGTTGCGCGCTGTCTAACTTCGAGATGGCGGGCGGTGTTACCAATCCGCTGTCGACAACGCCGATTGGGCAACTGCATTCGAACTTTGCCTGCACGACGCATCCTTTCGCGCTGGCGGGCGGTAGTCGCACGTTGAGCTGGACGTTGAAATACGCTGACTTGAACTGAGCGTAGGAATGTGCCGGCCTTCAGAAGAAGGCCGGCATTTGAATGAGGATGTCTGAATTCCGTATGTCGGCAAGCGGTATGTTGCGCTTCCCGCTAACCGTGAGCAGCAATCAGTCAGTCGTCACCTGCAAGCTCGAACGTGCCCTCCATCACGCTGACACATCTGCCACCGACACGAACCTCCGCCCGCTGATCGCGCGTGTCGACGTGCGCGAACAGAATACTCGGGCGCCCCATGTCGACTCCCTGTGCAACACACAGCGATAACTCCGACACCCCTCGAACCTCGGCAATGAGCGCTGCCGTCGCGGCCATCGCGCTTCCGGTCGCGGGATCTTCCGTCATGCGCGGGGTGAACATGCGCGCCTGGAGGTCGCAGATCGTTCCCGCGTTGCCAACGCCGACGTCGCGCGTATAGGCATAGATCGACACGGCGCCGTCGATCGGCAGCAAGCCTTTGAACGCGCCGAGATTCGGCATACAGTGCCGCAACGCGTCGCGTGAAGCGAGCTCGACGATGAGAAACGGCAGGCCGACCGAAGCCACTTGAGGCGCATGCGCATCGATACGGACGTCGTCGGCGGTGAGCGACAGACAGGCGGCAACCCGGTTGGCGGAAACTTGCGACATTCGTGTCAAAGGCTCCGGCGCAACGAGTTCAGCGCCGACCACGGTCTCGCCCTCTTTCAATTGACGCACCGGGACCAGACCGGCTATCTCCTCGAACACGAGTAAATCCGGCAACGGCTTCTGTCGGGATGCTGCTTTTTCAGCAAGCGCAAATGCGGTGCCGATGTTGGGGTGTCCCGCGAAGGGTATCTCGCGGCTCGGCGTGAATATTCTTACCCATGCCGTATGAGCGGGGTTGCGGGCAGGCAGCACGAAGGTCGTTTCGCTGTACCCAAACTCGCTCGCGATTGCCTGCATCTGGCTAGCCGACAAGCCCTCCGCATCAAGCACGATGGCGACCGGATTGCCGCTGAACTTCGTGTCCGTGAATACATCGGCAGTGACGTAGCGGCGATTCATAGCGTTCCTCGGCTTCTCGATTGCATCTCCATGGGATGCCCTATTATCGCCATGAGCCGCCGATACGACAAATACAGTTTCCGCCATGCAAACCGGGCCAACCCTGCAATTGACCGCTTGATCAGCCTCACGATTCAGAACGGAATACTCCAAAAAAAGCCCGCTTTCGCGGGCAACCCTTCTCTACGCAACAGGCAACAAGCAATGCAACCCTGACACCTCACCCCTTCGTCGCCCCGAACGTCAACCCGGCGACAAAATGCTTCTGCATCGCAAAGAACATCGCGACCGATGGCAACGCGGCCAGAATCGACCCGGCCGAAACAAGATTCCATGCTGTCGTCCACTGCCCTTTCAACGCGGCGACGCCGACCGTGATCGGCGCGGCATCGTCGCCTTGCGTCAGACACAGCGCCCAGAAGTAGTCATTCCACACAAACGTAAACACGAGAATCGCCAAAGCCGCGAGCGCCGGACGAATCAACGGCAGCACGATTCTGAAGAACACCGTCCACTCGTTCGCCCCTTCGATCCGCGCCGCCTCGACCAGTTCGAACGGTAGCTGTTTAATGAAATTGCGCAGGAACAGCGCGCAAAAACCCGTCTGAAACGACACGTGAAACAGAATCAGCGCGCTCACCGTGTTGAACAAGCCGAGTTGCAACGACAGATCGCGCACCGGAATCATCAACACCTGCACCGGCACGAAATTCCCCGCGACGAACGTCGCGAACAACGTCGAATTGCCGCGAAACCGGTAGATCGCCAAAGCGAATCCGGCCATCGCCGCCAGTGCGATCGAACCGACCACGGCGGGCACCGTAATCAGCACGCTGTTCCAGAAGTAATGCAGCATCGGCGACGTGGTCAACGCCTCGCGATAGTTGTCGAACATCGCGAAGTGCTTCGGCCATCCCCAATAATTGCCCTCGCTCAGTTCTTCGGTCGAACGCACCGATGTGACGAGCACCGCGATCATCGGCAGCAGCCAGATCAGCAGCGCGATGGGCAAAGTCAGTTTGTATGCGCGGCGCGTGACTGGCTTCCATTTGTCGATCGGGATCGGAAACATGATCGGTTCCTTTATTGCTCGGTGCGCAGCATCCGCCGCAAGTGATAAACGATGTACACCAGCATGATGCCGAACAACACGACCGCCACCGCCGCCGAATAGCCAATGCGGTAGTACTTGATCGCCTGGTCGTACATGTAATAAGCGAGCACGGTCGAACTTTCGAACGGCCCGCCACCGGTCATCACCGAGATCAGATCGAAACTGCGCAATGCGCCGATGATGGTGACGACAATCGCCATGAACGTGGTCGGCCGCAGTTGCGGCAGGATCACGTGCCACAGCATCGACCATCCATGCGCGCCTTCCATGCGCGCGGCTTCGATCTGCTCGGCATTCAGCGACGTCAGACCAGTCAGATACAGAATCATGCAATAGGCGGTTTGCGGCCACAGGGCGGCGAACACGATCCCGAGCGTCGCATAGCGCGGGTCGCCGAGCACCGGCACGCCGTGGCCGAGCATCAGCGCGAGCAGGCCGAAGGTCGGGTCGTAGAACCACGAGAAGATCAAACCGACCACCACGCCGGACAACACGAACGGCGCGAAGAACAGCGACTTGACGATGCGGATGCCGGCCACCGCCTGATTCAGGTACAACGCGACGGCGAGCCCCATCGGCGGAGCGAGCAGGAACAGCACCAGCCAGATGAGGTTGTTCCGGAGCGCCGTATAGAACGTCGGCGTCTGGAACAACTCCACGTAGTTCGCGAGGCCGATGAACGACGGTTCGGTCATCCCGTCCCAGTTGAAAAAGCTCAGGCGGATGGTCGACAGGATCGGCCATACGACGTAGATGGCGACCATCACGCAGGCCGGTGCGAGAAACAGGAACGCGGCACGCCGCTGACGGCGCGCGGTCGGCGTGGGACGGCGCCGGCGCGACGCGGCCGGCGGCCCGCCGCGCACTGCGCCGCCCGGTGCGGGCAGGCCCGTACCGCCGGGTTCAACAGGACCGTCGACAGTGTGACGGCTGACGGAATGCGACACGATCATTCTCCTGTCGACCGGAGTTAGCGCTTTAGCTGTCGGCCGGAGTTAGTGCTTTAGCACTTACTCCGGGCCCATGCAAAGCACTTACTCCGGTCCCATGCGCTGTCGACCAGAGTTGGCGCTTCAGCGCCTACTCTGGTCCCATGCGCGGTCGACTGGAGTTAGCGCTTCAGCGCTTACTCCGGTCCCATGCAAGATGTTTGCCGATCGAATGCAACGGTTAGCGGCCTCACGGCCGCCACCGCTCACTTCTTGTAAATGCGCTTACGGGTTTGCTCGAGTTGCGCGAGTATGTCGTCAAGCTTGGTCGGATCGGAGACGAACTGCTGCATCCCCTTCATCCCTTCGTCGGCCATTTCCTTGGTCATATCGCGATCGTAGAACTGCGCGATACCGCCCTTCGTGTTCGACAGAATCTGGAAACCGATCTTGGAGATCGGATCTTCGGGTTCGGGCGACTTGCTGTTCGCCGACAGCGAGCCGAGTCCGGTCGCCAGTTGCGCGCCGATCTCAGGTGTCTCGACGAACGCGAGGAACGCATGCGCGTCCGCCTTGTTCTTCGCCTTCGACGGAATATGCAGCGATTCGACCGGACCATCTTCCGCGGTCGGCACCTTCGGGTCGATGACAGGGAACTGGAAGTAGCCCATTTGCGGCTTCACGTTCGGCGGGAAGCCGGCGGTGATGAAGGTGCCCATCAGCATCATCGCGGCCTTGCCCTGGAACAGGAACGGCTGCACCGCGTCCAGATCGTACGAGAGCGAATTGTCGATGAAATAGCCGGCGTCGAGCAATTGCTTCCACGTCGTGTAGACCTTCTTCACGTGCGGATCGGTGTACGGAATCTCGCCCGCCATCAGCTTCTGATGGAACGCGTTGCCGTTCAGACGCAGATCGAGATAGTCGAACCAGCCGGCGAGCGTCCACGCATCGCGGCCCGCGACGGCGATCGGCGTAATGCCGGCGGCCTTCAGCTTCTTGGCGGCGTCGAGAAACTGATCCCACGTTTTCGGCTCGCCGCTCACGCCGGCCTTCTCGAGCAGATCCTTGCGATAGAACAGGCCCCACGAGTAGTACACGGTCGGCGCAGCGTACTGCTTGCCCTTATACGACGACGCTTCCTTGGTCGACGCATACATGTCATTCCAGCCGTTCTTCGCCCAGTCGCCGCTCAGATCTTCGAACAGGCCGCGCTGCGCGTAATACGCCATCCGTTCGCCGTCATGCCAGTTGACGATATCGGGCGCGACGGTGGAGAGCCAGCCGGGCAACTGGACCTTGTACGCTTCTTCATCGACAAATGACACCTTCACGTCGACACCGGGATGCGCCTTCCTGAACTCGTCGATCACCGACTGCCAGACCGCGCGCTGGCTGGCGCCCTTGTACGCGACGTTGATCGTGAGCGTGCTGGCCTGCGCCGTGCTGATGGCCGAGGTCCCCACGGCCGCCGCGGCCAGTGCGAGTGCCAACAGAAACTTGCGTGGTTTCATTTTCATGTTGCCTGTCTCCTTTATGCCTTGATTTTGCGTCGTTGTCGTTACTGCATGGAATCCTCTTCAAGCCGGCTCGTCAGCGCGACCGGTAGACGGCCACGCCTTGCGGTGCGAGCGCACGTGACCCGATCACGAAAGCGTCGTCGGCGACGCCGGTGAGCGTGTGGGTGGCGTCGCCATAGTTGAACACATAGGTCAACGCGCCGCGCCGGCTGATGCGCACGCTGTCGCCAAGCCGCACGGTCTCGACGTTAGCTTCCTGCGCGATCCGCTCGAGCAGACGCACCGTCAGCGCGTCATCGAACAGGCTCGCGAAGTAATGGAACGCGCCGCTTCGCACATACGCGGGATGGCCGTCCGCGAAACGGGCACGCACGTCGAGCGCAACGGCCGCCTCGCTGTCGATGAAATCGCGCCAGTGACGCGCGCAGCCATCATCCGTACTCGCATCCTGACTGTCCACGAGACGCACGCCTTCGGTCACATTCGGCCGCATCGATTCGACGCGCCAGACGCGCGCCGGCAGCACCGAAGCCAGCGCGCCTGGCGGCAGATTGGTTGGAATGCGCACGTCGCGTGTCTTCGAACCGGTGCGCGGACCGAGCACCACCTGCGCGCCAGAGCGTGCGAGGCGCACGGCGAAATCGTCCGGCACGACCGGCAGCGGCGGCACGACGATCAGACTGTAGCCATCCAGCGGCGCGTCGACCGGCACGACATCGACGTCGAGTCCGAGCGCACGCAGCGCCGAGTAATACTCGAACGCGAAGCGCGGATAGTGAAAGTCCGCCCCTTGCGGATGAATCTCGAACAGCCACTTCGCCTCGTAGTCGTACATGAGCGCGACCTTCGAGCGGATCGCCGCGTTGGCGTCGGCCTGCGCGGCGAGCACCGTGCGAATCTCGCCGGCCACTTGCGCTGCCTCGTTGCCGCCGACGTCGAGCCGGTTATCCGGCGTGTTCAGTCCCGCGTGCATCTGCTCCTGCGCGAATGGCGCCTGGCGCCAGCGGAAATACGACACGCAGCCCGCGCCGTGCGCGAACGCCTCCCAACTCCACAGCCGCACCATGCCCGGCAGCGGCGCCGGATTCCACATCGCCCAGTTCACCGGACCCGGCTGCTGCTCCATCACCCAGAACGGCAGCTTCGACATGCCACGATAGATGTCGTGATTGAACGACGCGAAGTCGGGATGGCCGCTGCGCAGCCAGCGCGCCTTCACGTCCGGTGCAAACCATTGCTCTTCGAGCGCGCCGAGAGGATAGCTGTCCCAACTCGCGACATCGAGATCGGCAGCGACCTTGTAATGATCGAACTCGGTAAAGAGCTGCATGAAGTTGTGCGCGACCGGGCGGCCCGGCGAATGCGCGCGAATGATCTCGACCTGCATGCGGTTATAACGCGCCACTTCGTCGGACGCGAAACGCCGGTAATCGAGGCGGTGTGAAGGATGCGCTTCGGTCACGGTCGCCACCGGCGCGTCGATCTCGTCGAAGCTGCGGTACTCCATGCTCCAGAACACGGTGCCCCACGCCTCGTTCAATGCGTCGATCGTGTGATAGCGCGCCTTCAGCCATTCGCGAAAGCGCGCGAGCGCCGCCGGCGAATAACTGACCACCGTGTGATGGCAGCCGAATTCGTTATCGATCTGCCAGTACGCGACCGCCGGATGCTTGCCGTAGCGCTCCGCGACCGCCGTGCAGATGCGTTGCGACGCGGTGAAATACGACGGCGACGAGAAGTCGTAGTGACGCCGCGAGCCGAACGCGCGCGGACGGCCGTCCGCGCCGATCGGCAGAATGTCCGGATGACGATCGATCAGCCACTTGGGCGGCGTCGCGGTCGGCGTGCACATGACGACCTGCAGCCCGGCCGCGCCCAGCACATCGATCGCGCGATCGAGCCAGCCCCAGTCGTATTCGCCAGACGTCGGCTCGATGCGGCTCCACGCGAATTCTGCGATCCGCACCTGTGCGATGCCGAGGGCTTTCATCCGGCGAGCGTCGTCTTCCCACATCGACTCCGGCCAGTGTTCCGGGTAATAACAGACTCCAAGGCGCATCCCAATGTCCCTCAATTTTCTTCAGGCGTAGTGTTCGACGGATTCGAGCGAAGCGGCCGCAAAGCCGTCTTCGGCAAACAGGTGGCAAGCGAGCCGGGGCACGCGCAAGCTCGCGCGATCCCCTGGAGCCAGGCGCGTATCGCCCGGCGCTTTGGCGATCAGCACGGCGCCGCCGGGCTGATCGAGGTGAACGTAGCTGTGCTCGCCGAGTTGCTCGACGAGTGACACGGTGCGCACCAGCACACCGTCCGCGGGCGCGTCGGACGCTGCGCCGCCAAACTCCAGGTGTTCGGGACGCACGCCGAGCGTGACGGATTGCGCGGCTTGCAGACCCGCGCCGCTCACCGGCACACGCACGTTTTCCGCCGTGTGATCGAGCGTCACGAGCACGCCTCGCGGATCGATCGACGCCACTTTCCCCGGCAGGAAATTCATCCGCGGCGAGCCGATGAAGCCAGCGACGAAGCGGCTCTTCGGACGGTGGTACAGCTCGAGCGGCGCGCCGATCTGCGCGATGCTGCCGTAGCGCTCGGTGTCCTTGCCCGAGTGCAGCAGCACGATCTTGTCGGCAAGGGTCATCGCCTCGATCTGGTCGTGCGTCACGTAGACCACGCTGGCTTTGGCGAACTGCTTATGCAGCCGCGCGATCTCGACGCGAGTCTGGCCACGCAACGTGGCGTCGAGATTGGACAGCGGTTCGTCGAACAGAAACACGCCGGGCTCGCGCACGATGGCCCGGCCGATCGCCACGCGCTGCCGCTGCCCGCCCGAGAGCGCCTTCGGCCGACGCTCGAGCAGCGCCTCCAGTTGCAGGATGCGCGCGGCTTCCCGCACCTTGCGGTCGATTTCTTCTTTAGGAGTCTTGGCGAGCTTGAGGCCGAAGGCCATGTTCTCGAACACGGTCATGTGCGGAAACAGCGCGTAGCTCTGGAACACCATCGCCACGCCGCGCTGCGCGGCCGGCACGTCGTTGACGAGCCGCCCGCCGATCGACAGGTCGCCGTCGCTGAGATCTTCGAGGCCGGCGATCATCCGCAGCAAGGTGGACTTGCCGCAGCCGGATGGACCGAGAAACACACAGAACTCGTTTTCCGCGATCTCGAGATCGACGTCGCGGATCACTGGCGCGCCGTCGCCATACACCTTCTGCACGCCTCTTAACGAAATGCTCGCCATTGCATCGACTCCGTGATTTAATCAGCTCGAAGCCGGAGATTAAGCGCTTAATCAGCGAGGCCGAAAAAAATCGATCGCATGCGATCGCCGGGCCTTGCCTGTCTCCGATGTCGTTTGTCTGTGCGACAGATGGTGCCGCGCCTTGGACTGCGATGCAAATGTCGAACAGCCGTCCCAAATATTGAAAACAACATGCCCACACTCAGCGAAGTCGCGCGTCATGCCGGCGTCACTCCCGCGACCGTGTCGAACGTGCTGCGCAATCGCGGCCGCGTCGGCGCGACGACCCGCCAGCGGGTTCTCGACGCCGTCGACGCGCTCGGCTACCGCCCGCACCTCGCCGCCCGCGCGCTTGCCGAAGGCCGCGCGCCGACGCTCGCGCTGATGGTGTCGAGCATCGCCAATCCGTTCTATCCGGAGTTCGCACTCGCCGTCGAACGCGCGGCCCGCGCGAGCGGCCACTTCGTGATCATCTGCAATACTAATGAAGATCCATTGAGCGGCCGCGCGTATCTCGACCAGATTGCCGGGACGCTCTCCGAAGGCGTGCTCGTGACGAACGCGAACCTCGACTTCGCCGACCTTCACACGACCGAAGCGCGCGGCACGCCGGTGGTGCTGTGCATGTGGGAGCGGCCGCAGGAGCCGCCGGGACTGCCGTGCGTCGCGGTCGATTTTCGGCGCGCGGGCGAGCTGGCCGGTGCGCATCTGCTGGAACTCGGCCATCGGCGGATCGGCGCGATTGTCGGCAGCAAGGCCTCGGGGATTCACGCGGTGCGCTACGAAGGTTTTGTCGACGCGCTGCGCGCGGCCGGCGCGCCGAAGAACCGCGTCCGACACGCAGCCGATACGATCCACGGCGGCTACGTCGCGGCCCGCGCGCTGCTCGAAGCCGATCCGAAGCTCACCGCGATCTTCGCGACCAACGATCTGCCCGCGCTCGGCGCGATGCACGCCGCTGCCGATCTCGGCCTGAACGTGCCGGGCGACCTGTCCGTAGTCGGCATCACCGACATCCAGCTCGCGCGCGAATCGCGGCCCGCGTTGACGACGGTGGCCGTGCCGACGGTCGAAGTCGCCGACCTCGCGGTGTCGCTGCTGCGCGAGCTGATCGAGTCGTCATATGGACAGGCGGGGCGCGGCGCGGCAAACGTGCCGATGCGGATTTCGTCCGCGCCTGAACTCGTGGTGCGGGCTTCCACCGGTGCACCCCGCGCGCGGTGATGTAGCCGGAACAGCGGCGGGGCACTTCAGGGTTCGCTGAATACCCGCGCGACGCAAGCCATTTGCCGTCGAAAACGCCTTATCCATATTTCAAACGCCTTTCACACGAGCCAGGACTTTCCCGAAGTCCCTGCCCTCGACTTTGCACCGCAGCACGACCTCCAAGCCGCGCCACGTAAGGCCCGCCGCCTTCCGGCGGGGTTTTCGCGCGGCAGCTTCCATTCGAAACACTTTCTTGACGCGCGTCGCTGCGCCTGCTGTACTAAATCAACCAAAGTGATTTAGGCGGCAAGTTTCGACAAGCTTCGCTACAAACCGTCGTCGCCGCGCATCAAGTCAAAAAACCAGGTTGCAGCCGCGCAGCGTTCGCGCCGCAACCACCACGCAGTCCACACCGTCGTCGTTGCCCATAACCGGAGGAGCGTCCCATGAATCTGAATTCCCGCAGGCATCCTGTCACCAGCAAAATCGTGTCGATGTGCGTCGCGGCGTCGGCGGTATGGTGTGCGAGCGCGAGCCAGGCGGCCGATCAGCCGGTCGTCGGCCTGATCACCAAGACCGACACCAACCCGTTCTTCGTGAAGATGAAACAGGGCGCCGAAGCGGCCGCGTCGAAAGACGGCGCAAAGCTGATCACCGCCGCCGGCAAGTTCGATGGCGACAACGCGAGCCAGGTCACCGCGATCGAAAACATGATGACGGCCGGTGCGAAAGCGATTCTGATCACGCCGAGCGACACCAAGGCGATCGTGCCGAGCATCAAGAAAGCGCGCGCCGCCGGCGTGATGGTCGTTGCGCTCGATACGCCGACCGATCCGCAAGACGCCACCGACGCCCTATTCGCCACCGACAACTTCAAAGCGGGCGTGCTGATCGGCAAATACGCGAAGGCCGCGCTGAACGGCAAGCCCGCGAAGATCGCCACGCTCGATCTCGCGCCCGGCGTATCGGTCGGCGTGCTGCGTCACAACGGCTTCCTGGAAGGCTTCGGCGTGAAGGAAGGCGACCCGTCGGTGGTCTGCAGCCAGGACACGCGCGGCGATCAGGCGAAGGGCCAGACGGCGATGGAAAACTGCCTGCAGAAGTCACCGGACATCAACGTCGTCTACACGATCAACGAACCGGCCGCAGCGGGCGCGTATCGCGCGCTCAAAGCGGCGGGCAAGGACAAGAGCGTGATGATCGTGTCTATCGACGGCGGCTGCGAAGGCGTGCGCAACGTGAAGGCCAGCGCGATCGCCGCGACCTCGCAGCAGTATCCGCTGAAGATGGCCTCGCTCGGCGTGAGCGCAGGTGTCGACTATGCGAAGACCGGCAAGAAGGTCTCCGGCTATCAGGACACGGGCGTGACGCTGATCACCGACAAGCCGATGTCCGGCATCGACAGTAAGGATACGAAGTTCGGCCTCGACAACTGCTGGGGCAACAAGTAACGCGCACCGTAGAGCGGCCCGCCGCGGCGGGCCGCCTGAATTACCGCGTGGCTTTCGCGTCACGTTCATGTATCGAGGATCATCCATCATGTCAACTCCTTCCGCGCCCGCCAGCCATTCACGCACCTTCACCGACCGCTTGCCGTCGCTTGCCGAGGTCGGGCCGCTGATCGCACTGGTGCTGGCCTGCGCCTTCTTCATCTCGCAGAGCAGCCGCTTCCTGTCGTTCCAGAACCTCTCGCTGATCCTGCAACAGACCATGGTGGTCGCGGTCATCGCGATCGGCCAGACGCTGATCGTGCTGACCGGCGGCATCGATCTGTCGTGCGGCATGGTGATGGCATTCGGCTCGATCATCATGACCAAATTCGCGGTCACGCTAGGCGTGCCGCCGATACTCGCGATTCTGTGCGGAATCGCTGCGAGCACGCTGTTCGGCGCGCTCAACGGCGTGCTGATCACGCGCATCAAACTGCCCGCGTTCATCGTCACACTGGGTACGCTGAATATCGCGTTCGCGCTCACGCAGATCTATTCGAACGCGGAGAGCGTGTCGAACCTGCCGGACGCGATCATGTTCTTCGGCAACACGTTCAAGCTCGGGCCGGCCGACGTCACGTACGGCACGGTGCTGACCTTGCTGATGTATCTGGCCACCTGGTTCGTGCTGCGCGACACGGTGCCCGGCCGGCACCTGTACGCGCTCGGCAACAACGCCGAGGCCGCGCGGCTGATGGGCCTGTCGTCGCAGAAGATCCTGCTCACCGTATATTCGCTGGCCGGCGCGATCTACGGGATCGCCGCGCTGCTGTCGGTGTCGCGCACCGGCGTCGGCGATCCGCAGGCGGGGCAAACCGAGAACCTCGACAGCATTACTGCGGTCGTGCTGGGCGGCACGAGCCTGTTCGGCGGACGCGGCTCGATCGTCGGCACGCTGCTCGGCGCGTTGATCGTCGGCGTGTTCCGCAATGGCCTGACGTTGATCGGCGTTTCTTCGGTCTACCAGGTGTTGATTACCGGCATGCTGGTGATTCTCGCGGTAGCCGCGGACAAACTCTCCCATCGTCGCGGTTAAGTACTTAACGGCAAAATTCTTTCACGGGGCCTGAGTAAGCGCTGAAGCGCCAACTCAGGCCGACAGGAGCCCGTCATGTCGACCCCTGGTTCAGCTTCCACCGCGATGCCCGTTCTGCAGGCGCGCGGACTCATCAAACGTTATGGCAACGTGACCGCGCTCGACGGTTGCGATTTCGAAGTGCTGCCCGGAGAAATTCTCGCCGTGATAGGCGACAACGGCGCGGGCAAATCGTCGTTGATCAAGGCGCTGTCCGGCGCCACCGTACCGGACGAAGGCGAGATTCTGCTCGACGGCAAGCCGGTCAAATTCCGCAGTCCGCTGGACGCGCGTGCGCAAGGCATAGAGACCGTGTACCAGGAACTCGCGGTGGCGCCTGCCATGAGCATCGCCGAAAACCTGTTCCTCGCCCGCGAACTGCTCAAGCCAGGCTGGCGCGGCTCGCTCTTCAAGATGATCGACAAGCGCCGCATGCTCGAAGAAGCGACCGCGCATATGAAGGATCTGCAGATCGGCATCCGCTCGATGCGCCAGGCGGTCGAAACGCTGTCCGGCGGCCAGCGTCAGGGCGTCGCCGTGGCGCGCAGCGCGGCCTTTGCACGGCACGTGGTGATTCTCGACGAACCCACCGCCGCGCTCGGCGTGAAGGAAGGCAACATGGTGCTCGAACTGATCCGGCGCGTGCGCGATCGCGGCCTGCCGGTGATCCTGATCAGCCACAACATGCCGCACGTGTTCGAGGTCGCCGACCGCATTCATATCCAGCGCCTCGGCCGGCGCGCCGCGCTCGTCAACAGGAGCGACGTGCACATGTCGGAGGCGGTCGCGATCATGACCGGCGCGAAGGAAGCCGACGTCAAGGCGATTGCATGACGCGAGCCTTCAACTGAGCGGGGTCACGACGATGGATACCAGCGGCGCGCGCTCGCCCCTCAAACGCACGGTCGGCTCGAATCAGGTCGGCATGCGGCAGTTCAACGAGCGCATCGTGTTGCAGACGATCCGCCTGCACGGACCGCTGCCGAAAGCCGACGTGGGCCGCCTCACGCGTCTGTCGATGCAGACGGTGTCGATGATCGTCGACCGTCTGATCGACGACGGCCTGCTCGAAAAGCAGGCGCGCGTACGCGGCAAAATCGGCCAGCCGTCGGTGCCGATCGCGTTGCGCGCGGACGGCGCGTACACGATCGGCATCAAGGTGGGACGCCGCAGTCTCGACGTGCTGGCGATGGACTTCGCCGCTCACGTGGTGAGCCGCGATGTCTTCGAGTACGCGTATCCCGATCCGCGCACGCTGTTCCCCGCGCTCGAAAGCAAACTGGCGCGCGTGAATCAGACGCTTGGCGAGAAGGCCGGCAAGGTGGTCGGCGTGGGCGTCGCGGCGCCGCTGTGGCTCGGCGGCTGGCGCGACTTTCTCGGCGCGCCGCCCGACGCGCTGGAGGCCTGGAACGAGATCGACTTGCGCACCCGCATCGCCACGATGACGGGCCTGCCCGTCGAGTTCGCCAAAGACACCACGGCCGCCTGCGCCGCCGAACTCGTGATGGGCCAGGGCCGCGGCATTCACAATTTTCTGTATCTGTTCGTCGGCACCTTCATCGGCGGCGGCCTCGTGGTCGACGGCCGGCTGCATGGCGGACCGCACGACAACGCGGGCGCGGTCGGTTCGATTCCGCTGCGCGACGGCAGCGCGCGCAAACCCGCGCGGCAATTGCTGCACGCGGCCTCGGGCTTCGTGCTGGAAAAGCTGTTCCGCGATGCGGGCGCGCCGGCCGCCGCCGCGCACGATCATCGCGCGCTGTTGCCCGAGCTATGGCGGCACACGGAGCAATGGCTCGATAGCGCGTGTCCCGCGATCGCCAACGCGCTGACCAATGCGGCCGCGTTGCTCGACCTCGAAGCGATTGTGATCGACGGTGAATTCGACCGGCAACTGGTGCGCGAAATCATTCGCCGTACCGAGCGCGTGCTCGATCGTTTCGAATGGGAAGGGATGGTGCGCCCGCAATTGCTGGAAGGCGCGATCGGCGCCGATGCGCGTGCGATGGGCGGCGCGATTCTGCCGCTGTATGCGCACTTCGCGCCGGTGCATGAGCTGTTCCTCAAACCGGCGGCGTCCGAAACGGCTTATTGAGCCAGGCGCTGCCCGTGCCTGCCTGCGTTACCCGTCAAGCGCGGAGATCGCTGGCAACATCCCCGGTTATAAATCGAGACCCGCCTCCACACGCGCTCACTGCTCAGAGACCTTCGTGACAGAAACAGTCTTCGCAGCCGGACTGGCCAGCAAAGGTTGCAACACTGGCGCCATCGACTTCAGCAACTGCACCGACAGCGCGCTCGTGAATTCGTAACGCGCCGCATACGGTTCATGCACCCACGCGGTCAGCGTGCCGTAGAAACGGTCGCCCATCGCGAACACGAAGGTGGCGCTGCGATTCACCTTGCGCGACTCGATCAGCCGCCCGCCTTTGGCGAACACGTTGAAGCGCTGATCGCCGGTGCCCGTCTTGCCGTACACCGCGAGCGTCTGCCCATCGGGGAACGTCATGCCCTGCGCGAGACGCTTCGCCGTGCCGCCCGTCACGACATCGCGCAACAGCGTTCGCACCACCCCCGTGATCTCCGGCGACAACTGCTGCTGCGGCGCCACCGCCGCGCGCTGGAAGTGCGTTTCGTACGGCGTGTCTTTCGCGAAGTCGAGTTGGGTGAGGCTTTCGGTCGGCACTTTGTTGCCGTCGTTGGCGATCACGCCGATCAGCTGCGCGAGCGCAGCGGGCCGGTCGCCCGACGCGCCGATCGCCGCCGCAAACGAAGGCGTGAGCGTCGCGAACGGATAGCCGAGCGCCTGCCACGATTTGCCGATCGCGTCGAACGCGCGCAGTTCGACCATCCGTTTGATGCGGCGGTCCTGGGTCGCGTGATAGCGCGTCTTGAAGAGCCACGAATACGTCGACAGACGCACCTCGCGGCTCGCGTTCTGAATCTCGTTGAGCGTAGCGGCGGGATGTGCGCGCAGATAGTTGAGCGTCCACAGTTCAAGCGGATGGACGCTCGCGATGTAGCCGCGGTCGTTCAGATTGAAGCGGTCGATCGCGTATTTGGCGTACAGGTTCGCCAGATCCTCATCGTCGAGCATCGACGCGGCCGGCGTGTTCTTCAACGCCGCGCGCATCTTCGCACTGAACCACGCATTCGACTCGTCCGGCGCGACGCTGCGCAACACGGTCGCCACTTTGGGCGGCGACTTGCGCACGCCTAGCAGCAACAGCGCCAACGCCTGATCGGGCGTCTTGCCGTGATACTTCGTGTAGAAGCGGTTCATGTACACGCGGCTCTCCTGATCGGCGAAGCGCGTCAGATACATCTTGCGGATCGCCGGATCGCCCAGCCATTGCGCCGACGGCCCGGTCGTCTGCACCATCTCGTAGTGGACGATGTCGCGCATCAGCCGCACGAACACCAGATTCACCGAGTGCTGGAACGCGCGGTGGATGGTGAGGATGCGGCTGTTGTCGTCGGCCTCGAAATTGTTGAAGGTCTGCGCGCCGCCGCCCGTGTAGAACGTCTCGCCGGGACTGGCCGAGTACTTGCGTTCCACGGCTGCATCGAGCATTGCTTGCAGCGAGCGGTCCGAGGTATGCGCGAGATAGTCGAGCGCCCAGTGCGTGAGCCAGTCGTTCGGATCGGGCTTCACGGCTTTCAGCTGCGCTGTGCTCAACCGTGCATAACGCGTATGCAGGTCGGAGACGATCTGCAAATACGTGACCAGGGTACGCAGTTTCGCCGTCGAACCGAGATTGAGCCGCGCGCCGGAGTTGATATCGAACGGCTGGTTGACGCTGTCGGTTTGCACACGCACGAGGTTCGCGCCGTCACGCCGTTCGAACAGCGTGAAGCTGTACGCGATTTTCGACGGGTCGTCCGAAGCGCGCAGCATTTCGTAACCAACCAGGCCCGCCGCTTTCGCACCGTCGCGTGTCGCGGCGGCCGCGAGCCGTTCGCTGACGGCCTGCTGCACCGCGTTGTTGAGCGTGCCCTTCGCTTGCAGATCGAGACGGTCGAGTTCATAGAAACTCGGCACACCGAGTGCCTCCAGCAGATGCGAGCGCATCGACGTGACGGCCTTGCGCGACACGAACGATTCGGCGCTCTGCGTTTTGGCGGGCGTACGGTGCAGTTCGACATGCGCGGACAGCGCGGCATCGCGCAACGGCATCGACACAACGCCGCCGGTCGCCAGCAGCCGCAGATAGCTGTCGGTCAGCCGTTCGAGTTCGGCATAGCCGTGATGCAGGAAATACGAGGGCGCGCGTTGCGCGATCATCAACGAGAGCACCTCGCGGAACGCCTTGCCTTGCTCGGCCAGGTTCTGTTCGGTCGACGGCGCATTCAACACACGGTTGACCTCGTCGAAATCGCGTCCGTACCACGCGGCGAGACCGTCGCCAATGCCGTTGATTTCGCCGATTCCCGGTTGCGCGGCAAGCGGCACCGAGTTCAGATAGCGGACGACGATCTGCTGACGCGCCGGCAGCGTCTGCGGACCATTCAGATAGGCCCGCACCGAAGCGGATGCGATCTGCCGCAGTTTCTCCGGCGGCGTCGCCGTGCGGCCGCCGGCGGAGTGGCGGAATTTCTCGATCTGCGTGGCGAGCGTGCTGCCGCCGGGCGTCGACTGATGGTGATTGAAAACGCGCAGGCCCTGGTCGGCCACTGCGCGGCTGAAGCGTCCCCAGTCGATCGCCGGATTGCGGTCCGGCTGGCTCGGATCGAGCAGATAGCGGTCTTCGATAAACAGCAGCGAATTCACGACCAGCGGCGGGATCGCATCGAAATCGTCATACACGCGGCCCGGAAATTGCGCGTCGTAAAGCGGCGCGCCGGTGCCGTCGAAAAGTTGCAGGCCAGCGGTATCTTTTTCAGCGTACGGCAGAAACAGGCCGTTATCGGCTAACGACAGCATCCGCTCGGAATTGCGCGCCTGCGCGCTGATTTCAAACCCGCGTTGCAGCAGGCGCTGCTGGATCGCAGGCAGCAACGCGTAGCCGAGCCGGCTGTCGTAAGGGCCTTTGTCAGTTTGCGGAAAACGGATTGAATGACTGGGACCGTCGGCGACGGAAAAGCCGACGTCGCGGGTCAGCTCGGACAGGTAGCGCGCCTGCAGCCGTGACGTTTCGATCTCGACCTGGACAAGCCGTGCCACCCATGCCAGCGCGAGCACGAACGCCGCCACCAGCCCCCATTTGAGCCACTTCCAGACAGACGCGGTGCCGGTCGCGCGAAGCGGAAACCGAAGCAGTGGCCGATTCATGGCTGCTCTCCCCGAGCGATAGCCAGGCTCCCGACCCTGGCTCACTTCAAACCAGTGTAGGCTGAACCGGAAGCGGCCATCGGTCGGATTTACCCGACGTGTCGTGGCTACAACACCTCTTCGCAACCCATAGCAAAATGCGAATCGCCGTGAGATATTGAAGGTCCTCCACGTACTGAAAAATATATCGAAAAAGCGCTGTTTCAGGCGGTTTTTCGCTTCTGCACCGCCCGTTTTTGCACTCGCGCCGGCGGCGGCTCCGGCACCTGTCCACGCAACAATTCGATGAATTGCTCGGCCGGCGGCGACAGCACGCCGCCTTTGCGTGTCACGACGCCGAAGGTTTGCGAAGGCGACTTCAGCCTGACCGGCACCACGCGCAGCATCTTCCGCTGGACGAACATCGCGGCAATCGCGCTCGGCAGCAATGAAACCAGTTCGGGGCTGCTGTGCAGTAACGCGACTGTCACGAACGTGGATGCCGTCGAAATCGGGCTGTCCGGCATCTCGAGGCCGGCCAGATCCATTTCCCGTTCGAGCAACGCGTGCAACGGCATGTGCGACGGATACATCACCCAACGATGACCGGCGAGATCGCGCAACGGTACTTCCTTCTTCGGCAACGGTGGATGGCTGTAGCCCACCACCACCGACAACGGCTCGTCGCCTAGCGGACGATAGTGATACTTCGACGGATCGGCCGCCACCGCCGCGCGGCCGATCACCAGGTCGAGCCGGCCGTCGTCGAGTTGCGGCAGCATCCGCGCGCTGGTGTCTTCCACCACTTCGATTGAAAGGTTCGGCTGCCCGGCATGCAGCCGGTTCAGCGCCGGCACCACGCACGCCGGAATCGCGCCCATGATCGCGCCGACCGCGAGCCGCCCGCCGCGCCCCGAGCGTATTTCGGCGACGTCCTGGCACAGCGCGGTCAGATCCGTCGCCACGAGGCGCGCGTAGCGGATCACGCAATGGCCGAGCTGGTTCGGGATCATGCCGGTCTTCGAGCGCTCGAAGAGCGGCGCGTCGAGCATCGACTCCAGTTCCTGCAACGCTTTGCTGGCCGCAGACTGCGTCATCGACATCGCGCCGGCGGCTTTGTGGAGCGACTTCAGGTCGTCGAGCGCGATCAGCAATTGCAGTTGCTTTATCCGGAGTTTCGACAGCAGGACGTTCAGGGTGTCTTTCATGGCGCGCGGGTTGCAATCGGCGAGTCGCGATGGGCGAGTTACAGGGGGTGAGTCGCAAAAGCGATCACAAGATGGAAACAATTCAATATACCTGCGGTGCGGGCCGCCGTATAGTCGGCGCTGGAGACATTCAAATACCTTCGCCGACCACCACGGACAACGACCTCACCATGACCCAGGCATCCCATCCAGCCGCATTGCGCGGCGTGTTCCCGGTCGCGCCGACCATCTTCGACGACGCCGGCCGTCTCGACCTCGAAGGCCAGAAACGCTGCATCGACTTCATGATCGATGCGGGTTCGAACGGCCTGTGCATTCTGGCGAACTTCTCCGAGCAGTTCGCCCTTTCCGACGACGAGCGCAACACGCTGATGCACGTCGTGCTCGAACACGTCACGGGCCGCGTGCCGGTGATCGTCACGACCACGCATTTCAGCTCGCACCAGTGCGCCGAACGCAGCCGCAGCGCGCAAGCCGCGGGCGCCGCGATGGTGATGATCATGCCACCGTATCATGGCGCGACGATCCGCATCGGCGAGCGCGGCATCTATGAGTTCTATCGTACGGTGTCCGATGCAGTTCAGATTCCGATCATGATCCAGGATGCGCCGGTCAGCGGCACCGCGTTGTCCGCACCGTTTCTCGCCCGCATGGCGCGCGAGATCGACAACGTGTCGTACTTCAAGATCGAAGTGCCGCAAGCGGCGAACAAGCTGCGTGAGCTGATCGAACTGGGCGGCGATGCGGTGGCGGGTCCGTGGGACGGCGAAGAAGCCATCACGCTGATGGCCGATCTGGATGCGGGCGCGACCGGCTCGATGACCGGCGGCGGTTACGCCGACGGCATTCGTCTGATCGTCGACGCCTATGCGGCAGGCGATACCGAAGCGGCCGCCGCGCACTATCAGCAGTGGCTGCCGCTGATCAACTACGAAAACCGCCAGGGCGGCCTCGCGTCGTGCAAGGCGCTGATGAAGGAAGGCGGCGTGATTCGCTCGGACGCGGTGCGTCATCCGTTCCCGGCAATGCACCCGGCCACCCGCGAAGGATTGTTGAAAGTCGCACGGCGGCTCGATCCGCTGGTGCTGCGCTGGGGCCGCTAAAGCGAGTCCTGAAGCCCGTCCATTGGCACCCGGCAGCCCGCGTTGACTGGCATCGAAGCGCGGGCAAGCCAACCCATTGCGGTCCGAATGCTTGCCGGCTGATCGACAAGCGTTCGGGAAGAAATTGAGTAACATAGGCCCGCAAAGCTCAACCTACTTCTTCCCATGACCGCCAATCCTCGAGAACTGACGCCGGAAACCCTCGCCGCGCTGCTCGAACGCATTGCCGGGGAAGATGCCGCGGCATTGCGCGAGCTATATGATCTCGCCGCGCCGAAACTGTTTGGTCTCGCGCTCCGTATATTGAGCAGGCATGAATGGGCCGAAGAAGTCTTGCAGGACAGCTTCGTCAATATCTGGCGCTTTGCCGGCGAATATCGCCGCACGCTGTCGGCCCCGATGACGTGGATGTCGGCGATCGTCCGAAACCGTGCTCTCGATCATCTGCGGCGGGTCAACACGCAGGAAACCGAATGGAGCGATGCGTTGGATGATCTCGTGGCAACCGGCGATCCGGATCCCGAAGCGTTGACCGCGGTCAGCCTGCAAGCACGCTTGCTGGCCGGCTGCATGCAGCAGCTGGAACCGGCGCAGCGTCAGGCGGTGGCGCTCGCGTACCTGCACGACCGGAGCCATAGCGAGATCGCGGAAGTGCTGACGGTGCCGCTCGGCACCATCAAATCCTGGATCAGGCGCGGCCTCGCCAAGCTGAAAACCTGCCTGGGAGGCGAGTGATGAATCTGACTCGCTATCCTCAGCTCGTCGATCTGCTGGCTGCCGAGTACGTGCTCGGCACGTTGCGCGGCGGCGCGCGGCGGCGTTTTCAGCGGTATGCGGATCAGGACCCGGCGATCCGTACAGCGATCGACGAATGGCAGCGGCGCATTTCGCCGATGGCCGAACTCGGAGAGCCGCGCGTGCCGCCGACGGCCGTATGGGAAGCCATCGAGCGGCGTCTGGGCCTGACTGATGTACGCAACAGCGTACGTGACAACGCGCGCGAGGCCGCGCAGCCGCTCACCGTGGCGGAAACGCCGGCGCGTCCGTCGCGCAGCCTGTTCGACACCCTCGCGTTCTGGCGCGGCTGGGCGATTGGCGTGACGGGGCTGGCCGCCATCGCTGTGGTGGTCGCGGTGCGCTCGCTGTTGCCGTCCACGACGCCACCGGCCACCGCGCCGAGCGTCGCACAGCAAGCGGAAGCGGCCGTTTCGCACGTCGCCGTGCTGAACGACAAGGACGCGCATCCGGTCATGCTGGTGGCGTGGGATGAAACCCACTCGACGATGATGCTGCATCCGCTCGGCAAGGTCGACCTGCCCCCTGGCCGCGAGATGGAGCTGTGGGGTATTCCGGCGAGCGGGCATCCGGTATCGCTCGGCATGCTGCCGAACGACGCGAGCGGCAAGGTCACGGCTGGTCAGCAGACGCCGGAGAGTTACGAGGCGTTGGCGGTGTCGATCGAAGCGCCGGGCGGCTCGCCGGATCACAATGCGCCGAGCGGTCCGGTGGTGTTCACCGGCAAGCTGCTGCCGGTGTCCTGAGCCGGGTCATCCGCCGTCTGCCAGGCCGGCGTTCGCTGCGGCGAATGCCGGCCTTTTCCTTTTGTTAGCGCATCGCTTCATGGGTACTGCAGCGGCGCTTCACTAGCCTTTTCAACCCCGCCATCGCAACGCAACTGGACGCGAGCGCCCGATTGCCGCTACCCTAGCCGCATGCAAAGCTATTACGAAGCCACTGTCACCCGCTCGTCCGCCTATGCGCCGCTGGCCGGCCGACGCAGCGCCCATGTCTGCATCATCGGCGGCGGGCTCGCCGGATTGTCGACCGCGTTGGGACTCGCCGAGCGCGGCGTCGACGACGTCGTCGTGCTCGAAGCGCAGCAGGTGGGCTTCGGCGCGTCGGGCCGCAACGGCGGCTTCGTGTTCGGCGGCTACAGCCTCGATTGCGCCGACTTGCTGAAAACCCTCGGCCCCGCGCGCGCTCGCGAACTCTATACGCTGACCACAGACGCCGTCGATCTGATGCGCCAGCGCATCGCGCGCTACCACATCGACTGCGACGCGACCGACGCCGGCGTGATCCTCGCGAACTGGTTCGACGAACCGGCCCGGCTCGACGCGCAGCGGCGGCTGATGCGCGATTCGTTCGGCGTCGAGTGGGAACCCGTGCCGGCCGCGCAGCTTGCTTCGCAACTGAAGACCCGCCGCTATCACGGCGGCCTGTTCGAACGCAACGCGTTCCACTTTCATCCGCTCAAGTACGTGCTCGGCGTCGCCGGCACCGCGGCTCACGCGGGCGTGACGATCCACGAGCGCTCGCCGGTCGTGCGCTTGCAGCGCGAAGGCGCCGGCTTCGTCGTGCACACGCCGCAAGGCGCGCTCGAAGCGCGCCACGTCGTGATGGCAGGCGGCGGCTACGCGCGCAACGTGTACGCGCGGGTCGAGCGCGCGGTGCTGCCGATCGCCACCTACGTGATGGCGACCGAACCGCTCGGCGCGCGTCTCAAAGACGCGCTCGACACGCGCGCCGCCGTCTACGACACCCGCTTCGCGTTCGACTACTACCGGCCGTTGCCCGACACGCGCATCCTGTGGGGCGGCCGCGTCTCGGTGCGCGACCGCGCGCCCGCAGCAATCGCCCGGCTGTTGCGGCGCGATCTGGTGAAGGTCTATCCGCAATTGCACGACGTGCGCATCGAGCACGCGTGGGGCGGCCTGATGAGCTACGCGCGGCACAAGATGCCGCAAATCGGCCGCAGCGCGGACGGCGTCTGGTACGCGGTCGGCTTCGGCGGACACGGCATGGCGCCGACCACCGTGTCCGGCGAACTGCTGGCGGCCGCCATTGCCGGCGAGCGTCCGGTGCCCGACGCGTTCGCGGCTTTCGGGCTGACGCCTGTCTTCGGCACGCTCGGTCTCGCGGCCGCGCAACTGACCTATACCGCGATGCAGACGCGCGACGCGCTCGCCGCGCGTCGCCGGCCTGCGCGCTCCCTCGGCTGACGCATCGCAATACGCCGCCACTTATGCCTGAGACCCGCGCCAGAGGCCAGTTTCGCCATGCTAGAATGCGCCGTCACTGCCGCTCGAATACACAATGAAAAAGGGAAGCAAGGCCGCCGAGCCTGATACCAACGGCATCCCGTCCGACACTCCGCGTTCCGACGCCCGCCGTGGCGACGCCCGGCGCAAGTACGATCCCGAACAGACGAAGCGCAACATCCTCGAAGTCGCGACTCAGGAGTTCTCCGCGATGGGACTGACGGGCGCACGCGTCGACGCGATCGCCGAGCGCACGAACACCACCAAGCGCATGCTGTACTACTACTTCGGCAGCAAGGAAGGGTTGTACCAGGCGGTGCTGGAAAAGGTGTATGGCGACATTCGCGCGCTCGAACAGGATCTGCACGTCAGCGAACTCGACCCCGTCGAGGGCATGCGCGCGCTGGTCGAGTTTACGTTCGACTATCACGACCGCCAGCGCGACTTCGTGCGCCTCGTGACGATCGAAAATATTCACGGCGCGAAGTACGTCGAGCAGGTGAAGACGTTCAAGGGCCGCAATGTCACCGTCATTCACACCATCGAAGATCTGCTCGCGCGCGGTATCGCGGCAGGACAGTTCCGCAGCGACATCGACCCGATCGATCTGCATTTGCTGATCAGCTCGCTGTGCTTTCACCGCGTCGGCAATCGCCATACGTTCGGCACCGCGTTCGGCCGCGACCCGTCGCATCCGCGCTTGCGTGCGCGGCATCGCGCAATGATCGTCGATGCGGTCCTGCGTTTCGTGCGCAAGGACGATTGAAGCCGGTCTTTGCTCATGCAGGCCTGCAATGAAAAACGGGACATGGCTTTCGCCACGTCCCGTTTTTTTGGTCGAACCGGACCGTTCAATCCACCAGCACGATCCGCTTGATATCGCCGACGATAAAGATGTACGACAGCGCGCCGATCAGTGCGACCGCGCCGATGAACACCAGCGCGCCGACAAACGAGCCGGTTGCCGCGACGATGAAACCCACCACCAGCGGCGTCACGATGCCGGCCAGGTTCGCGGCGAAGTTGAAGATGCCGCCAGTCACGCCGAGCAGCCCGTCGGGCGCGATATCCGACACCAGCGTCCAGCCCAACGCGGCCATGCCCTGCGCGAAGAACGCCACCGACAGAATCGCGATCACCACCATGTTGCTCTCGACGTAGTTGGCGAGAATGATGGTCGACGCGAGCAGCAGGCCGGCGATGATCGGCAGCTTGCGCGCCACGTTCGGCGACTTGCCGCGGCGCAGCAGCCAGTCGGAGAAGACGCCGCCGAACATCACGCCGATCGACGCCGCAATGAACGGCATGATCGCGAAGAAGCCGATCTTCAGCCACGCCATGTGGCGTTCGGTGGCGAGATACGTGGGGAACCAGGTGAGGAAGAACACCAGCGTCGAATTGCCCGCGAACTGGCCGAGACAGATGCCCGTCAGTTGACGATGCTTGAGCAGGCGTCCAATGGTGCGCCATTCGAAGCCGCTCTTCGCGGCAGCGGCCGCAGCGCCCGCCGCATCAGCGCCTTGCTTGCGGTGCGTGAGGCCGCCGCCGGCTTCGATATAGTCCAGCTCCTCCTGATTCGCCGACGGATGATCGCGCGGCTCACGATAGAACATCCACCAGATCAAGCCGAACCCAATGCCGACGCCGCCCACCACGTAGAACAGCGACCGCCAGCCGAACGCGCCCATCAGCATGAACAGGAACGGGCTGAAAAACGCGAGGCCGATGTATTCGCCGACCGTGTACGTGCCGGTCGCCATCGCGCGTTCGCTCTGCGGGAACCAGGTGGCCACCACGCGGCTGTTGGTCGGAAAGCATGGCGCCTCCGACACGCCGAGGCCGAGGCGGAACGCGAACAGCCCGCCGATGCCGTGCACCAGCCCTTGCGCGAGCGTGCACAGGGACCAGAACGTCATCGACAGGAAGTAGGTGAGCTTGCTGCCGAAGCGGTCGAGAAACAGGCCGCCCGGAATTTGCGCGGCCACATAGCTCCATGAAAATACGGAGAACAGCAGCCCCATCAAGGCGGCGTTGATGCCGAGTTCCTTCGTCAATTGCGGCGCCGCGATGCCGAGCACCGTGCGGTCGAGATAATTGATCATCGTGCCGACGGCGAGCAGCGCGAGAATCTGAAAGCGGGCTTTCGAACGGCGTCGGGTGCTCACCGTGGCGCCCTTCTGAAGTGGCACGTCGGCGGGACTGGATTGAATCGGTTGCGGCATGTCGGGCTAGTCTCCTCGATCTGGTTGTGTACCGGTCATACGCAGCCGGTTAGCGTCCCCAAGGGGAGTTCATGCGGGGCGTTGCAACAACGACTGAAAGTGGCTGTAGACGCGTTCGGCGTCCGGTTCGAGCCCCGTGAAGATACGCATCGCATCGACCGCCTGATAGACCGCCATGCCGCCGCCACTCAGCGTGCGGCAGCCGAGCGCTTCGGCCGCCTGCAACAGCGCGGTGCGGATCGGGAAATAAACGATGTCCGCAACCCACAGATCGCGGTGCAGCAATTCGACCGGCAACGGCAGGCCGGGCAATTTCGCCATGCCGGTGGGCGTGGCGTGAATCAGGCCATTGGCGGCGGCGAGCGACTCCGCAAGCGACGTGCCGGCGCTCACCGTGCTGGACGGGAAGCGCTTCTGCAATTCGTCGGCGAGCGACGCGGCGCGCGCGGCGTCCACGTCGAACAGCGTGAGCGATTGCGCGCCCATGTTCAGCGCCGCATGCGCGACCGCCGCGCCCGCGCCGCCTGCGCCGAGTTGCACGACGCGTTCCAGCGACACATCCGGCAAGCCGCGCTGGAACGCGCGCGCGAAACCGGACCAGTCGGTGTTATGACCGATGCGTTTGCCGTCCTTGAACAGCACCGTATTGACCGCGCCGAGCGCGCGCGCGTCGTCGGACAGTTCGTCGAGCAGCGGAATCACCGCCTGCTTGCACGGGTAGGTGATGTTCAGACCGTTGAAGCCCATGCGCTCGGCGGCAAGCAGCAGATCGGGCAGCGCGGCGACATCGAGCTTCAATGCCTCGATATCGATGCGGCGGTACACGTAGTGGAGCCCGAGTTTGCTGCCCTCTTCTTCGTGCATCGCCGGAGTCAGCGAGCCGCCGATGCCCGAGCCGATCAGGCCGACCAGATACGAATAGGGTGTTGCCTGTGAGCTGACCAGCGCGTTCGCCGGTACGTTCGCTCGTGTGCCTGCTTGTACGTTCGCTTGTACGTTCGCTTGTACGTTCGCTTGTACGTTCATTTCGCCGCCCTATTCTTAAGAATGGTCGCCATCCGCTCGAGAGCGAACACATAGCCCTGTGTGCCGCAACCAACGATGATCGCGTCCGCCACCGCCGACACGTACGAGTGATGCCGGAACGCTTCGCGGCGATGCACGTTCGAGATGTGCACCTCGACGACGGGCTTCCCGATCGCGGAGAGCGCGTCGGCGATCGCCACCGAGGTGTGCGTGTAAGCCGCCGGATTGATCACGATGCCGTCGACCTTGGTGCGCGCCGCATGCAGCCAGTCGATCAGTTGATGCTCGGCGTTCGATTGGCAAAAGTCGACCGACAGGCCGAGGCGCTCGCCCGCGTCGCGGCAGAGTTTCGCGACGTCGTCGAGCGTTTCCGAGCCGTAGATGGCCGGCTCGCGTGTGCCGAGCAGATTGAGGTTTGGTCCATTGAGGACCAGTACCGAGGCAAAACTCATAACGATGACTCCTGCAAAGTGCGGCGCAAAGCGACCACGGCACCCGCGGCGGCTCTACAACGTGTAGCAAAGTGTGCGCGCATTGGCGGTCGCCGTCATTCGGGGTTTGTACGAATTTGTACCATCTAGTTAGTTTGCATAAACTGTCGAAACTTCCTTTAATGCGGGCAATTCTGGCCTATGGCTTGCTCATGGAGGTAACTGACTAGCCCGTATTGCGCATTGCAGCATGCCCAGCGGCAACGCATGCGAACCCGGCCTGCTGGCCGCTGCGCGCGTTCTTCAACTGCCGCTTTGATTGTTTTTGCAGGAGCCGTTCATGCAACGTTCGATTGCCACCGTGTCGATTAGCGGAACCCTCGTCGAGAAGTTGACCGCGATCCGGGCAGCGGGATTCGAAGGCGTCGAGATCTTCGAAAACGACCTGCTGTATTTCGACGGCTCTCCCGCCGACGCGCGACGCATTGCCGAGGATCTCGGGCTGAAGATCATGCTGTTTCAGCCATTCCGCGATTTCGACGGCGTGAGCCCGGAGCGCCTCGAACGCAACCTCGACCGCGCAAAGCGCAAGTTCGACGTGATGCACGAACTCGGCACGGACCGCATTCTGGTGTGCAGCAACGTGTCGCCGGACACCATCGGCGACGACTCGCTGATGATCGATCAGCTAGGCGCGCTGGCCCGCGCGGCCGAGGCCGCCGGCGTGATCGTCGGCTACGAGGCGCTCGCGTGGGGCAAGCACGTCAAGACTTACCGTCACGCATGGAAGCTCGTCGACGCGGTGAACCATCCGAACCTGGGGCTCGTGCTCGACAGTTTTCATACGCTGTCGCTGAACGATACGGTGGACGCGATCGCCGACATTCCGGGCGAGCGCATCGCGTTCGTGCAGATCGCCGATGCGCCGAAGCTCGCGATGGCCGTGCTCGAATGGAGCCGCCACTACCGCTGCTTCCCCGGTCAGGGCGATTTCGACCTGGCGAACTTCACCGCGCAAGTCGTGAAAACGGGCTACAAGGGCCCGCTCTCGCTGGAGATTTTCAACGACGGCTTTCGCGCCGCCCCCACCACGATCACGGCCGCGGACGGCCACCGCTCGCTGCTGTTCCTCGAGGAGCAGACCCGCGCGCTGCTCGACGCCGCGCAGCAACCGCCAGGCGACCTGTACCGCTCGCCCGCGGCGCCCGCGCACGTCGGCTATCAGTTCCTCGAATTCGCGGTGGACCACACCACGCGTGCGCAGCTCGCCGACTGGCTCGGCAAGCTGCGCTTTCGTCAGGCCGGCCAGCATCGGTCGAAAGACGTGACGCTGTATCAGCACGGCGCGGCGTCGATCGTGCTGAACGCCGAGCCGGATTCGTTCGCCAACGCGTTCTTCCAGCAGCATGGCTTGTCGCTGTGCGCGTCGGCGTTTCGTGTGGACGACGCCAACCAGGCGTTCGAACGCGCGGCAGGCTTCGGCTACGCGCCGTTCTCCGGCCAGATCGGCCCGAACGAGCGGGTGCTGCCCGCCGTGCAGGCGCCCGACGGCAGCCTGAACTATTTCGTCGACGAAACCCCGGATCAGCCCACGCTGTTCGAAGCCGATTTCGTCCTCACCGACGTCAACGGTCCGACCGAAGTGGGGCCGCTCAGCCGCATCGACCACGTCTGTCTGTCGGTGCCGGCGAATTCGCTGGATACGTGGGTGCTGTTTCTGCGCACCGCGTTCGGCTTTCAGGCCGAGCCGGGAGTGCTGGTGCCGGACCCGTACGGGCTGGTGCGCAGCCGCGCGCTGCGCAGCCATGACGGGTCGGTGCGGATCGCACTGAACGCGTCAGTGGATCACCACACGGCGGTGGCCGAGGCGCTGCACACGTATCACGGCTCCGGCCTGAACCACGTTGCGTTCAGCACCGGCGACATCTTCAGCGCGATTCCCGAATTCGTCGCCGACGGCTTGCCGGTGTTGCGCATCCCGCGCAATTACTACGACGATCTCGCCGCGCGTTACGCGTTGCCGGACGACATGCTGGAGGCGATGCGCGCCAACCATATCCTGTACGACCGCGACGAGCGCGGCGGCGAGTTTTTCCACGCTTACACGGAACAACTGGATCAGCGCTTTTTCCTGGAGATCGTCGAGCGGCGCGGCGGCTACGATGGCTATGGCGCGGCTAATGCGGCGGTGCGGCTTGCCGCGCAGGCGCAGCGGCGTAAGTAGGCGGCGGGGGCGGTAAGGCTGGTGAACCGCGGACGGTTCGGACGGTTCGGGCGAATCGAGCAGCTCAGGCACGCCCCATGCGCGCTCGGCTCGGGCAGCCGCGCCGCCCCGATATAATGGCGCCTGATTTGCGGCCCATGCCGCGCGGCTGCGCCATGTGCGGGCATCGCATCCATCCGTCAGCCGAATGAAACGTCTGCAACCAACTTGCATGGGATCGGAGTAAGTGCTTTGCATGGGCCCGGAGTAAGTGCTGAAGCACTAACTCCGGCCGACAGCTAAAGCGCTAACTCCGATCGACACAGGAGAGATATGAAGAAGTTTGCCGTAGTCCTGTCAGTTCCCCTGCTTCTCAGCGCTTGCGCGTACTTCCAGAAGAATCCGGATGCCGGCGAGCCCGTCACGGACACCACCACCCAGCGCTCCGTCGACGACGTGGTCGCCTGCCTGACGCAAGTGGCCAACCGCAACAATGTCGCGTTCAAATCCACGGCGATCCCGCAGGGTCAGATGCTCGATTTCGGCGATTCGAATATCGTCAAGGTGCGCAGCGACAATGGCGCGACGACTTACCGTTTCTATGCGGGCAAGCGCCATGTCAACAATCTGTGGATCGAAACGGCCGGCAAAACCTGCGCCCCGTAAGGGTTTACAGGGTAAGAAACAGCAACTGGAATGATCGGAAAGTTGCTGCTTTGCAATGTTCATGTCACGGTGTTACAGGACAATGAGTTTTAAGAATCGTTTAAGACTTTGTCCGCATGATCCGCCGGACACTACACCGCACGAGGTGCGCACCATGAACCAGCCCGATCACAACACGAACGACACGCCAGCGCCGGCCAGGCGCCCCACCATGCTGCGCCGCCTGCTGAGCCACCACGAACTGGCAACGCTGCTGCTGCTGCTGCATGCGCCGATCGACGCCTCCGCGAAACCCGAGATTCCGCGGCTTCACGAAGCCGGCCTGATCGAAACGGTTTCCGGCGACGCTGGCGCATCGCATATCCGTCTGACGCGCGAGGGCAATGCGGTGCTGCGCGGGCTCGGCGTCAAGTAACGCGAACGGCCGCCTTACTCCGCCGACACAGCGCGCGTATAACTTCCGGGGCCGTTCGGCCCGCTCACGCGCCCGGCAGCCAAGCTCGCAAGCACCGAGGCCCGCTCAGGCCTGCCACACGCCGTAGCCCGCTTCACGCAAGCCAATCGCCAGTTCCACTTCCATATCCTGTGCGCCGCGGTAAGGCATGGGATTGAACACTTCATACAGTTCGGGCACGAGGCGCAGGCCGTAATCGCGCACATAGCGGTTGGCCTGAATGCCGGCCTTATGCCGGTCGAAGCGCAGGTCCGGGTCCAGTCCCGTCATTCCCACGTACACGCACGGCTTGTCGAACCGGTAATCCGGATTCGCGCGGCGAAAGCGCGCTTCGTTCCAAACCGCGTCGTCCAGCGCGACGACGTAGACGTAATAGTGATGCCTGCGACGGACCATGTGCGGCGGCTCAGCTCCGCGAAGTGCCGTGCAGCAGCATCCGGTACTCGGTCGGCGTAATGCCGACAGTCGCCTTGAATTGCCGCGTGAACGCACTGTGGTCGGTGTAGCCGCACAGCGCGGCGACGTCCGTGACCTTGTCGTGCGAGACCAGCAGCGCGGTGGCCGCGTCCAGACGCGTTTTCAGCAACACCTGGCGCGGCGTCAAATGAAACACTTTGTGAAAGTAGCGCTCCAGTTGCGCGACCGACATATCCGCCATCGCGGCAAGCTGCTTCAGATTCAACGGCTGCACGTAATTTTCCTGGATCGACTGCACGACCGCTGCAAGCCGGCTGTAGGCCGGGTGGCTGCGCTCGTCCGCTTTCAGATCGCGGGAAATGCCGGCGAGGCCGACCACCCTGCCCGCAGGATTCCGCAGCGGCTGCTTGCAGGTCAGACACCAGCCAGGCTGGCGGCCCGGATACAGATGCAGCTCCAGTTGGTCGAGCATCTGGGTGCCGGCGCCGATGATCGCCTTGTCCTGCGCCGTATAGATGCGCCCGAAGCGGCGCGGGAACACGTCCTCGGCGGTCTTGCCGAGCAGCGCGGCCTTTTCCTTGAAACCGCAACGCGAGGCCAGCGTGCGATTGACGAGCGCATAGCGCGCGTCGGCGTCCTTGACGAAGAACACGACGTCCGGCATCGCGTCGAACACCGGCTCGAGCAACCTGAAGTGCGACAGCATGTCGGACAACGTTGCATCGTCCGGTTCGAGCGGATGAGCCAGCGTGTTCATCGTGCGGGTTCCGTTAGTCCGTGCATGGAGGGCTGCGTTCGTGAATGGGTTCGTCGGTGCGGCCGGACGGTTGGCGCGATAGATCGATCGATTATAGAGCGGCGCGGTGGCCGACAATATCCGCTCGGACGGCGTGCAAACAAGGACGTCATTAAACCGTCGGCGGCTCCTCGTGCGGTGTCATCAGCGTGGCGATTTGCGCCGGACTGAACGGTGGACGCGGCGCGGCGGCAGGCCAGCCGAAGTACACGCTCGCCGCGGTGCCGCAGATTCGTCCCTGGCAGGCGCCCATACCGCAGCGGGTATGCAGCTTGGCCTCGCGCCAGTCCGCGCAGTTGCGCACTTCGCCGATGCTCACGTCTTCGCAGCGACACAGCAGCGTGGCGTCGGCAGGTGGTGTGCGCGCGGCGTCCTGCAAGGCGAAGGCCCTTTCGACGCGCTGGCCGAAGCGGCGCCAGCGCGAGCGCTGCGTATGCACATGCAGCACGATGTGCTCAACATTTGCGCCGCCGCTCGCCGCGAGACCGGCGATCTCGCCTTCCACGCTTGCCAGTTCCGCGCCGCCGATGCCTGTGCATTCCCCCGCCGCGAACACACGGTCCACAGACGTGCGCTGCTCGCGATCGACGACGATCTCGCCCGCATCGCCGATCGCGCAGCCTAGCGCCTGGGCGAGCGTGATGTTCGGCACGAGTCCATAGCCGCAGGCGACGCGGTCGCAATCGAGCGTCACGTCCTGAGCGCCGCGCCGGATGGCCACTCGCTGCACGCGGCCTGCGCCGTGCGCCTCCCGGACGATGCTGCCGGTCCAGTAGCGTAGTCCCGCGAAACCGCGCATCATGCTGATCGCTTGCCGCAGCTTCGCGGGCTCGGTCAGCAGTGAAGCGCCGAAGCGTGCAACCTCGAACGCCGATGCCTGCTCCACCACCGCCACCACGCGCGCGTCGGCCGCGCGCGCGGTGGCGAGCGCGGCGATCAGCAAAGGACCGCTGCCGGCAATCACGATCCGTTCGTCACGCACCGGCATGCCGCCTTTGACGAGCGCCTGCAACGCGCCCGCGCCGGTCACGCCGGGCAAGGTCCAGCCCGCGAACGGCAAGAGCCGCTCGCGCGCGCCGGTCGCGAGGATCAATCGTTCATAGGTGATGCACACGCCGCCGTGCCCGGCCGATTCGAGCAGCAAGCCGCGCGAACCTAGCGGCGCGATCACGCGAGTCGACGGCCAGTGCATGAGCTTGCTGTGCTTTCCCAGCGCGGCGAGCAGCGTATGCAACGGTGCTTGCGGCGAATGGCCCGGACCTTGACGCCAGATCTGACCGCCTGCGCGCGGATTATCGTCGAGCAGCGCAACCGTGGCGCCTTCGCGCACCGCTGCATGCGCGGCGTTCAAGCCAGCCGGACCGCTGCCTACCACGACGATATCGAAGTGCCGCGTCATCACCTACCCGCCGCTTCGTACGCGTGTACGGTCTGGCCTTCGCGGCACAGCGTCTGGCAGGCCAGCGCATGCGCCCGGCCGTCGATCGTCACGCGGCACTCCTGACACACGCCCATGCCGCACAGCGCGCTGCGACGCTCGCCGCCGACCGACAGCCGCAAGCCGCTTACGCCCGCGATAACGAGCGCCGCGGCCACGGTCGCGCCGGTTTCGACATCGATAGTCCGGCCGTTTATTGTCAAACGGATGCGGGCCGCGTCAATGTTGGTCATGGGCCACCCGCTCAGCGAAACGGACCGGCAAATAAGGCTCGGCAGGAATCAGCGCGACGCTCGCTGCGATCTGCGCAGCAAGCAGTTTGGCAGTGGCGAGCGAAGTCGTCACGCCCAGACCCTCATGACCGACAGCGAGCCAGACGCCCGGCGCAAAATCGCCGGCCGGTCCGATCAACGGCAGCCCGTCCGGTGAGGCCGCGCGAAAGCCGGTCCACGCGCGCACGCCATTGAGCGTCGGCAGCACCGGCAGATAGCGCGCGGCGCGTTGTAGCATCCGCGCGAGCACGGGCATCTCGACCGCGGGATCGGTGGTGTCGAACTGGCGCGACGAGCCGATCAGCAGTTGTCCCGTGGGGCGCGGTTGCGCATTGAACGCCACCGACGTGCCGGCCGCATGATGCGCGCTCTTGATATAACCGAGTTCAAGCAGTTGATGACGGATCAGATCGGGATAGCGGTCGGTGATCAGCAGATGGCCCTTCTTCGGCTGCATAGGCAGTGACCGCACCAGTTGCTGCGCGCCCAGACCATTGGCGACGATCACGTGCGCCCCGCTGACGCGCTCGCCGCCAGCCAGCGTGACGCCGTGCGCGCTGATCGAAGTCACCGGCGTCGCGAGACGCACGCTGATGTTCGCGGCGCTGGGCGATTGCGTCAGCAGCCATTCGGCGACGGTGGGCGCATACACGATGCTGTCATGTTCGATCCGCAAACCACCCGCCAGCGACGCGGCCAATGCCGGCTCGCAATCGCGCAACGCGGACGCGTCCAGCAGTTGCGCGGCGACACCCTGCGCTTCGTACGCCGCATGCATTGCGCGGGCGGCTTGCCACTCTTCTTCGTCGGCGGCGACCCAAAGCGTGCCGCAACGCGCGAACGCATCGCGCGCGCGCAACTGCGGTGCGAGTTGCAGCCACAAGTCTCGCGAGTAACGGCTCAGCGCGAATTCCGCCGGCGAGTCGTTCATCACGACGATATGGCCCATGCCCGCCGCCGCCGCGCCGCCGCCGATGCGTTGCGCGTCGAACACCTCGACCTGCATGCCGAGCGCGGCCAACTCCGCCGCGCACGCAGCGCCGACAATGCCGGCTCCGACGATCAACGCGTCCGCGCTCATGCCGTGCGAATGCCCCACGCGAACGGATCGCGCTCGTCGAAACAGAGCCGCCCTTCCGCCGTGATGTGCGCGTGGCCGGTGATGGTGGGAATCACCGAGACGCCATCGCCTGCATGAACATAGCTCGCTTCGAACACACTGCCGATGATGCTCTCCTGCCGCCATACCGCGCCTTCGGCCAGCTTGCCGTCGGCCGCGAGGCACGCGACTTTCGCGCTCGTGCCGGTGCCGCACGGCGAGCGGTCATAGGCATTGCCGGGACACAGGACGAAGCTGCGGCTGTCGATGCCATCGCGCGAACCGGGTCCGAAGAGTTCGATGTGGTCGATCAGCGCGCCATCCGCGCCGGTGATGTGCTGTGCGATCAGCGCGTCGCGAATCGCCGAGCTGAATGCCGTCAAGCCGGCGATGTCAGACGCGTGCAGCGAGTGTCCATGATCGGCGACGAGAAAAAACCAGTTGCCGCCCCAGCCGATATCACCCGTCAACGTACCGTAACCCGGCACCTCGACGCGCACGGCCTCGCGATAGCGATAGGCCGGCACGTTGCGCACGGCGACGCTGCCGTCGTCGTTGAGCGTCGCTTCGACCACGCCGACCGGCGTCTCGATCCGGTGACGCCCCGGCCCGATCCGTCCCAGATGCGCGAGCGAAACGACCAGCCCGATCGTCCCATGTCCGCACATGCCGAGATAGCCGACGTTGTTGAAGAAGATCACGCCGGCCGCGCACGTGGGGTCGTCCGGCTCGCACAGCAGCGCGCCTACCACCACATCCGAGCCGCGCGGTTCGGTGACGATGCCCGCGCGCCAGTCGTCGAAGCGCGTGCGGAACACGTCGAGCCGTTGCGCGAGCGTGCCGCCGCCGAGATCCGGGCCGCCTGACACCACGAGGCGGGTCGGTTCACCGCCGGTGTGAGAGTCGATGATGTTCAAGGTTTTCATGATGCCCATGGTAGGAACGGCGGGCATTCGGGTCTTGGTGCGCGTGCGCGTGGATTGTGACGATTTCGGCATAGCCGCGCCGCCTGGTTACGTGCGCGCTCGTGGAGAAAAACCCGCGTGAGGCACGCGCGCGGACGGCTCGCATTGAACATACCGCGACCGTGATCGGAAGGCCGTGCTCCATCATCTTCGACCGATCGCGCATGCAGCCGTGAATGCGCTTTTCAACTTGATTCGGCTATACGGCACGCTACAGCACGCAAATTGGCTATGCTGAAATCGTCATCCGCCACGCGCGATTCGCGCAAGACGGCGACATTTTCCCTGCTTACACTGCGCTTGGACACATCACACTCAGGAGAGCAGTCGTGGCACATATCTGGGAAGGCGTACTGCCCGCAGTCACCACCAAATTCCACGCGGATTTCAGCATAGACCGCGCATGGACCGGCAAGAATATCGACGCGCAGATCGACGCGGGTGTGGACGGCATCATCGTGTGCGGCTCGCTGGGTGAAGCGTCGACGCTGTCGCTGGACGAAAAGCTGCAAGTGCTCGACATCGCGGTCGAAGCCGCGCGCGGCCGTGTGCCGGTCCTGTTGACGATCGCCGAAAACAGCACGCTCGACGCCTGCCGTCAGGCCGAAGCCGGTAGCCGCCATGGCGCGGCCGGCTACATGGTGCTGCCAGGGTTGCGCTATCTGTCGGACCGTCGCGAAACCCTCAACCATTTCCGCAGCGTCGCCGACGCCAGCGCGCTGCCGCTGATGATCTATAACAATCCGCTCGCCTATGGCGTCGACATGACGCCCGACATGTTCGCGGAGATCGCCAATGAGAAGAAGATCGTCGCGATCAAGGAATCATGCGGCGACGTGAGGCGTGTGACCGACCTGATCAACGCGGTCGGCGACCGCTTCGCGATTCTGTGCGGGGTCGACAATCTCGCGATGGAAGCGATGCTGATGGGCGCGCATGGCTGGGTGGCCGGTCTGGTGTGCGCGTTTCCGCGCGAGACCGTGGTGATCTACAAGCTGCTGAAGGCGGGACGCCTCGAAGAAGCCCGCGCGATCTATCGCTGGTTCGCGCCGCTGCTGGCGCTCGACGTGTCGGCCAAGCTCGTGCAGAACATCAAGCTGGCGGAGACGATTGTCGGTTTGGGCACGGAGCCGGTGCGGCCGCCGAGACTGCCGCTGGTGGGCGACGAGCGCAAGGCGGTTGAAGCGCTGATTCGCCACGCGATTGAAACGCGACCGACGTTGCCGGCTGTCTAAGGCAACGAGTCTGGGCTCAGGCTGCCTGCTTCTGCACCGCGGCGGGCGCATCGGCGGATTCGCCCTCGCGCAGAAGCAGCAGCCTTGAGCCGCTTTTATAAACCGGTTGCAGCCGGAACTTGACTGCCCTTTCACATGGTGAATCGCGTCATCGGCAACCTGCGCTATCGATTGCGCAATGAGTGAGGTCGACCGGTGAACAGGTCGACCGCCCTGCGATCAGAAGTCGATCGTGGCATTCACACTAACCGTACGCGGATCGCCCGGCGCGATGTAGTTGGCGTACTGGAACATCCAATAGCGGCGATCCGTGATGTTGTCGATAGCCGCCCTCAGCGTCACGTCGTGGCCGCCGACGCGAGTCAGATAGTTCGCCCCAACGTTCACTAGCATGTAGCCGCCAGTCTGCAGATTGTTCGCCGGACGTACTTGCGTGTTGCCTGTGTATTTCGTATCGACGCCCACCTGCAGACCCGGCACTAACGGCACGTCATAGGTCACGCGCGCGGCGGCAACGAACTGCGGTGCACCGGCAACGCGGTTGCCGTTGTACGCCTGCCCCTTCGCGTACCATGTGTCGAGCAGCATGATGTTGCCCGCCACCTGCCAGCCGCGGCCCAGACGCATGCTGCCACCCGCTTCGATACCTTCGTAGATCTCGTTGCCGTCCTGCACGTAGACGTTCTGATTGTTCGCGTAAGCAGCGCCCCGCTCGATTCGGAACAGCGCGGCAGTCGCGCTCCAGCGCCCATGCTCGCTCTTGACGCCAACTTCATACTGGCGCGAGCGCAGCGGACGCAACAACGACCCACCGTTCGCGTACATGCTGGCGACGATCGCACCCTGTTCCAGCGACTCCACGTAGCTCGCGTAGAGCGTCGTGTTCGGCTCGAGTTTGTACATCAGCGCGAAGGTGGGGGTGAGGATGCCGTTGTGCCCGTAGGACGACGCCAACGAGCCGTCGATGTTGTAGGTCTCCTGATCGTAGTTCGTGAGGCGCACGCCCGCGAGCACCGACCAGCGGTCCGTCAGCTGGATCGTGTCGCTCGCAAACAGCGCCTTCTGCGTGATCTCGCTCGCGCGGTATGTCTGAAGGCCGGCACCCGAGTAATGGCGCCACGGATTCGGCTGGAAGAGGTTGCCGTTGCCGAGGGTGAAGTAGTGGGACACCGAGCTATAGTCGTTGGTCTGATACTGCCACGACGCGCCGAGCACCAGTTGATGCGTGAACGGTCCGGTCTTCACCGTGCCTTCGAACATCCCCTGCCAGTAGATGTCCTGGTGGCCTTCGTCGCCGTTCCAGCGGCTATCGGTGTAGTCACCCGCCTGATTGAGCAGCGTAAGCGTGCTCTCGTTGCGGTCGCGCGCCGACTTGCTGTAGCTCGCCGACGTATTGAACGACCAGTCCGGTGTGATCTGATAACGCACTCCCGCCGTGTAAAGCTGAAGGTTCGTGTTCAGATGCTGATCGGTGCCGCCCAGCAGATTGGTGCCGCCACTGATCGTTGCGGGCAGACTCGTCGCCGTATAGCTGCCCGTGTAGATCGCCGGCGTCTGACCGCTCGAACGGCTTTGCTGATAGATCGCGTTGAAGTAGACGCTGAGGTCACGCGTGAGCTGACCGTCGAGCGCCACCGCCACCGAATTGCGGTTGATGTCGCCGGCGTTATAGGTCTTGCCCGCCTCGTGCGAGTAGTTGATGCGCGCGCCGAACATGTCGTCCGGACCGAAGCGGCGGCTCAGGTCGACGTGCTGGCTCAGCACCCCGTCCATCCGATAGCCGAAATCGACACTCGTCACCGGATCGGGCCCGGGCTTCTTCGTCACGTAATTGACGACGCCGCCCGGCTGCGCGAAACCGTACATGAAGCCGCTGAGGCCCTTGAGCAGTTCGACCCGCTCGAGGTTTGCATACGGCATGGTGATGCCGTACGAAATGAACGGATTGCCGTCGATACGAAAGCCGTTTTGCCAGTCGATCGGCAGACCGCGTATCGTGATGTACGTCGCCCACGCGCTATAGGCGTTGCTGTTGTCGGTCACCGAAGCGTCGCCCGCGAACACGTCACCGAGCTTGTTTGCCTGCCGGTCGGCGAGCTCTTCGCCGGTCACGACGGTGGTCGAGAACGGGGTCTCCAGTTGGGAGCGCGAGCCGAGCGCACCAGCCGAGACAGGCGTATTCAGATGCAGCGGCGAGTCGGGCTGGGCGGCCGCAGTCACCTTCACGGCGGGTAACGCCTGTTCGCCGTCGCGCGATGCCGGCGCGCCCGACGCCGCAGCGCCTGGGGCAGCGGCCGGCGCCGCGGCGTCCACGTTGGCACTGCTCTGCGCGAAGGCATGCTGGGCCGCGGCCGCAAATGTCAGCCATGCGGCGATCTGCAAAGGACGGCAGGGCGTGAGCCCAGTACGGCGTTTGGTTTTTTGATTTTTCATGACTGGTCAGGACCGAGGCACTTTCGCCTCATATCGCGAATGCGAATCATTCGCATAAAGGTGCGATGTTAGCAAAGCGACCGGTCTTTTAAAAGCGTTACGCTGAAATTCGCTTGCCTTACGACGCCCGAGAAGGGCCGGATCGCCCGCCAAACGGGGCGTTCCGGCCCCGCTTGAGATGAATGACCGCCTGCGCACGAAGCCCTACTCGCCGAAGGGTCTTAAAGTCTGACGAAAGAGTGGAAAACGACCTGTTCGCGGTTCGGTTCGGCGCCCCCTGAGCACGCTTCCAACGCCCCCACTCCGCTTCGATCCACAGCGACTTTGCGGCCGATACGGCACATTGCCGGTTGGTGCGGCCTGGTTCAATTCATCGATTCGGATTCCTCTTTACTTCGTCATTCGCGCTTGCCATACGCCGAGGAACTTCCTATGATCCTCAAACGCGAATCGCTCTCATTCCCATCTCGGGCGCATACCACTCTGCCGACGTCCCGCTGGATTAGCTGAGTGACGCTCGTGACTTCCGTCCATCGATGATGGCTTCTCAACATGGTCCTATCCGGTCAAAGAGGAAACCAGAACATGAGTACAACTAATATCTTCCATGAGTGCAAACCGCGCACTGCGGGCGCGGGCTCCTATGCCGGGACGACCCCGGAGGTACTCGATTTCATCGCGATCGGTCTGGGCCCGTTCAACCTGAGCCTTGCGTGTCTCGCCGATCCGATCCGCGATCTGCGCGGCCGCTTCCTCGAGCGCAACGAGGACTTCGACTGGCATCCCGGCATGCTGATCGATGACACCACGCTGCAAAACCCCTTTCTGGCCGACCTCGTCAGTCTCGCCGATCCGAAGAGCAAGTTCAGCTTCCTGAACTACTGCAAGCAGGAGGGCAAGCTCTACGCCTATTACATCCGCGAGCGCTTCTATCTGAGCCGGCAGGAATACAACCGCTACTGCAAATGGGCGATCAAGCAGCTTTCCAGCATCGCGTTCGGCTCGAACGTCGAGCGCGCCGAATACGATCACGAGCGCGGCCATTACGTCGTGAGCGGGCGCCACGTGCGAACCGGCCAACCGTTCGTGTATCGCGCGAAGCGGCTCGTGGTGGGCGTGGGCTCGGTGCCGCAACTGCCGGCCTGTTGCGATGACATGCGCGAACACGTCATTCACAGCGCGCATTACGTGGCGCGCAAGCACGAGTTGCAGCAAAAGCGGTCGATCGCCGTGATCGGCAGCGGCCAGAGCGCCGCCGAGATCTTCTACGATCTGCTCAAGGCAAGCGACGACCACGACTATTCGCTCACGTGGATCACGCGTTCGCCGCGTTTTTTCCAGATGGAGAACACCAAGCTCACACTGGAAATGATCTCGCCCGACTACATCGACTACTTCTACAACCTGCCGGACAGCGTGCGCGAAAGCATCATCGCCAAGCAGGACAGTCTCTACAAAGGCGTGAATGCTTCGCTGATCAACCAGATCTACGATCTGCTCGATGACCGCCGCAGCCGCGGCCATCACAACGCACGGCTGATCACGAATTCGGAGCTGACCGGCTGCCATCACGACCACGTGGGCGACCACTACCACCTGAACTTCGTGCAGCGCGACGAAGGCGTGCAGTACACGCACGTCACCGACGGCGCGATCTTCGCGACGGGCTACAGACAAAACGTGCCGGGTTTCATCGACGGCATGCGCGAGCGCATCCGCTGGGACGACAAGGGACGCTACCGCCTCTCGCGAAACTACGCGATCGATGTGAACGAGCGCGAAATCTTCGTGCAGAACGCCGGGCTCCTGAGCCACGGGCTGACCAATCCCGACCTCGGCATGAGCTGCTACCGCAACTCGTGCATCCTGCGCGAGCTGACCGGCGTTGAGCACTACAGGATCGAGCGGCGCATCGCGCTGCAAGACTTCTCGGTGCCCGACACGGAGGCGTTCGTGAAGACGCCGCTGGAGGCGCGATGAAGCTGCGCACTATGATCATCCTGATGACGACCTTCGCCGTCATCAGCGACGCGATCCTCATTCCGTTCTATCCGCAGTTCTTCGCCGCGCGCTATGGCGTGACGAGCCCCGTGCATGCGGGCACCTATGTCGCGTTCATTTCGATCGTCGTGATGTTGACGCTGCCGGTCTGGGCACGCATCGCGAAGCGGCTCGACGCGATGCATCTGCTGGTCTACACGCAGTGCGCGGCGGGCGGGCTCTCGATCGCGAGCTATTGGGCGCCGACGTTGCCGCTCTTCTGGGTGCTGTCGCTGGCGATGTTCATGTGCAAGAGCAGCTATCTGCTGATGTATCCGTACATGATGCGGCTCGAGGCGAAGGAGTCACATGCGCATACGGTCGGCCTGCTTTCGGTGGTCGTGCACTTCGGCGCGATCGCGGGCGCCGTGGCGGGCGGTTTCGTGATGCAGGTCTGGAGCGCACACACCTGCATCTTCGCGATGGCCGCCGGCGACTTCGCGCAGATGTTCATCTGCATGTGGCTGATCCGGTCTCACGCAATCGCACGGCGCTGCCGCTTCGCAGACGAAGCGACCGCTCAAGCTCAGGCCGTGCGTCCGAAGCTGCGCGACCGGCTGCCGATCCTGCGGCTCGCGTTGCTGATGCTTGCGTTCGACTTCTGCGTGTACCTGATCCGGCCGTTCATGTCGTCCTACTGGCAGAACGCGAGCGGCTCACCGAGCGAGCTCCTCTCCGGCCTCGTCTTCGCGATTCCCGGCATGGTTGCGCTCGTCGCGTTGCGCATCAACAAACGCACCGCCGATCGAGGCCGGCGCCTGCCGGATCAGATGATCCCGAATCTGCTGCTTTGCACCGTGGGCATGCTGCTGCAAGGCATCGAAGCGCCGCTGTGGATCACCGTTGGGCGCGTGCTGTTCGGCTGGGCGTTTTTCCAGATCATCGTCAAGCTCGACGTAACGATGTTCGCGCTCAGCAAGCCCGCATCGTATGCCGCCGACTTCAGCGTGATCAACTTCTTCCAGAACCTCGGGGTGCTGCTCGCCTCGTTCGCCGCCGGCGCCATCGTCGATGAAGCCAGCTTGCGCGCACCGTTCTTCGTGGCCTCGGCAGGCCTGTTGCTGTGCGCGCTGCTGAGCATCCGGCTGCTCGAGGGCCAGCCCGCCGGTGCGACAAAACACACCGTGCAACCGGCGCACGCCGCACTCGCCGACCCGGCGCGTTCCAACGACCTCGCCAACACAGGAGTCACCGGCCATGCGAACTGACCTCGCCGCCGACGAAATCGCGCTGCGCTCGGCCGCGCGCTTGCCCACTGCACGACATGCGGACGACTCAGCGAGCTCGCGCCGCGCCACGCCCGGCGCGACCGTGGACGGCTTTCACATCCGCCCGCTCGACGTCGCGCGCGACGCGCGCACGCTGCACCGCTGGTTCATCGAAGAGCGCGCCGCCTTCTGGAATATGCAGGACAAGAGCGTGGACGAAGTCGCCGCGTTCTATCAGGCGATCGAAGACTCCGGCCACGCCCGCGCGTGGATCGGCAGTCAGCATGGCGCAAGCGCGTTTCTGTTCGAGAGCTACGACCCGGCGCACGACGAGGCCGGCGAGCACTACCCCGTGCGCCCGGGCGACCTCGGCATGCATTTGTTCGTAGGGCCCGCTGCGAAGCACGTAGCCGGTCATACGCGCCGCGTGTTCCAGGCGCTGATGACGTTCCTGTTCGAACAGCTCGACGCCGAACGTATCGTCGTCGAGCCGGATGCACGCAACACGCGTATCCACGCACTCAACCGCTCGATGGGCTTCGTCTATCTGAAGAACGTCGCGTTCCGCGAGAAAACCGCCTCGCTCGCGTTCTGCACGCGAGCAGATTTTTACGCCACCCTTCAAAAGACCACTGCAAAGGACTCTCAGCCATGACCCAGCCGACGACTCAAGCAACGATGCAACACGTCACGCTCACCCCGCAACAGGCCGCCGCGCATCTCACGCCCGACGTCTGGCGCAACGCCAACCGCATGCTCGTTCGCAAGGCGCTCGCCGAATACGCGCACGAACTGATCATCGAGCCGCAGCGCATCGGCGAAGCGCCGGGCGAGCACCACGCGCGCTACGAAGTGAGGTCCGACGACGGCACGAGCCTCTACAGCTTCGAAGCGCGCCAGCTCGCGCTGCGCCACTGGAGCATTCGCCCCGAGTCGATCGTATGCACGCGGGACGACGCGCAGCAACCGCTGGACGCGCTCGCCTTCATCCTCGACGTGAAAGGCCGGCTTGGCATCAAGGAAGAGATGCTGCCGATCTATCTCGACGAGATCAGCAGCACGCTGTACGGCGCCGCGTACAAGGCCGTCAAGGCGGGCCCTGATACGCCCGAGCTGCTGAACGCCGACTTCCAGGCGATCGAAACCGCGATGAGCGAAGGTCATCCGGGCTTCGTCGCCAACAACGGCCGCCTCGGCTTCGACGCTGGCGACTATCGCGCGTTCGCGCCGGAAGCAGGCTCGCCGATTCAGGTCGTGTGGCTCGCGGTCCACAAGGACAACGCGGCGTTTCACTCCAGCGCCGACCTCGACTACGCGCGCCTGATGGACGAAGAACTCGGTGAGTCGACCATCGCGCAATTCAGGGAGATCGTGGAAGACCGCGGCTGCCGCTTCGACGATTACCATTTGATGCCCGCGCATCCGTGGCAGTGGTTCAACAAGCTCTCGATCGCGTTCGCGTCGTACGTGGCGACCAGGCGCATCATCTGCCTGGGCTTCGGCGACGACCGCTATCTCGCGCAGCAATCGATCCGGACGTTCTTCAACGTGTCGGACCGTTCAAAGCGCTACGTGAAGACCTCGCTGTCGATCCTCAACATGGGGTTCATGCGTGGACTGTCACCGTATTACATGTCGGGCACGCCCGCGATCAACGACTACATCAAGGGCTTGGTCGCGAGCGATCCTTACCTGCGAGAGCAGGGTTTCACGATCCTGCGCGAGGTCGCCTCGCTGGGCTTTCGCAATCGCTATTACGAAGCGGCGGTGCAAGTCGACAGCCCGTACAAGAAGATGTTTTCGGCACTTTGGCGCGAGAACCCGCTGGCGCTCGCGGGCGAAGGTCAACACCTGATGACGATGGCGGCGCTGCTGCACACCGACCGCCATGGCCGCGCGCTGCTGCCCGCGCTCATCGAGGCGTCCGGGCTCACCGCGCAGGCGTGGCTCGAGCGCTACATGGACGCCTATCTCGCGCCGCTCGTCCATTGCTTCTACACGCACGATCTCGTGTTCATGCCGCACGGCGAGAACCTGATCCTCGTGCTGGAAAACCACGTGCCGGTGCGCGCGATCATGAAGGACATCGCCGAAGAATCCGCCATCCTCAACAAGGATGCCAAACTTCCCGACAACGTCAAGCGGCTCGCGGTGGATGTACCCGAGCGCGTGAAGCTGCTGGCGATCTTTATCGACGTGTTCGACGGCTTCTTTCGCTACGTCAACCAGATTCTCGTCGAGCATGGCTGCTGCAGCGAGGACGTGTTCTGGAACACGGTGGCCCGCTGCATCGCGCGCTATCAGGCAGAGCACCCGCAGCTCGCGCGGAAGTATGCCGAGTACGATCTGTTCGCGCCGGAGTTCCTGCATTCATGCCTCAACCGCCTGCAGCTCGGCAACAATCTGCAGATGGTCAATCTCTCCGACCCGGCGGGCAACCTGAAAATGGCGGGTAATCTGCAGAACCCGCTCGCGGGACGACCCAACGTGCCGCACGAAGCCGAAACGCGCACGCTCGCCGAAGCGATTGAGGCGTAAGCATGGCGGCGAACCGTACGCTGGAAGATCTCCTGCGGGTCGCCGCACGCGTGGTGCCTGGCTTACGCGGGGTGGTTGCGGACGGAGCAAGCGGTGCGCCGCCTTGCACCGATGAATCCGTGCGCGGCGCCGCGCCCCTGCGCCCTGCCCGCTGCGACGGCAACCGCGCCGCGCTGGAGGCGCTGCTCGCTCACTGGACCGCAGCGTATCCCGAAGCCGGACGTGCCTATTGGTCGCTGCGCTGCTGGGGCATTCTGATCTGGCAGCCGATCTATCTCAGCGTGATCGGCGTGCACACGGCGCAACGCGTGCTGTCACTCGACCGCTTCGAGCAACCGATAGAAAACCGCTGGACCCGCGAAGTGCGACTACCCGATCACGCTCCGGCGCAGGGCGATCCCGACGCGCTGATCGACCTCGCCGCGCGCGAGATCACCGCCTGCTGCGCGCAGATCTTCGACGAACTGTCGCGCGTCATCCGTCTCAATGCTCACGCCGCCAGCAGTATGCAGGCCGATTGCGTGCTGGCGGCGCTGCTCGCCCTGCGCGCCGAGCGCCCCGACTGGAATCACGCGCATGTCGAGGCGCTCGGCACGCGCTGGCTCACGGCGCTCACACTCGCGGGCCGCAGTGGCTTTTTCGCTTACGCGAGCAGCGACGGCTCGAGCGCACTCGCCCTCGATCGGCAGACCTGCTGCTACCACTATCGCCGGCGCGATGGCGAATTTTGCAGCACGTGCCCGCGACTGGAAAAACGCGAGCGCATCGCACGCCTGAATGCGGAACGGGACGCCACGCTGACCGCGTGAACGCGAACGCAGGCGCGCGATGTCCCAATCAAAAAGGAAATGACCGATGAACGACATCAGCAATTTGACGCATCTCGCCCCGCCGCCCGATGCGGAAAACGGCCAACTGCAACTGCCGCCGAGCGCCTATTTCGACGAACCGCTGTTCGAGCGCGAAATCGCGCGCATCTTCGCGAACTCTGCGCTTTACGTGGGCCACGAGCAGTCGGTGCCCGAGCCTGGCGATTGGCGCCGCCTGCCGCAAGACGAAGGCGGCCGCGTACTGGTGCGCACCGCGGGCGGCGTGCAGTTGCTCTCCAACGTCTGCCGGCACCGCCAGGCGCTGATGCTGGGCGGCGAAACCGGTGACGTCGGCGGCCCTGCGCAATCGAACGGCAATCTCGCCGCGACCGGCGGCAACATCGTGTGTCCGCTGCATCGCTGGACCTACGACGGTAAAGGCGGGCTGATCGGTGCTCCCGAGTTCGAACGCAAGCCGTGCCGCAATCTCGAACGCTTCGCGCTGAAGCATTGCCACGGGCTCCTTTACGAAGGACCGCGCGAACCCGCCCGTGACATGGCCACGGTGTTCACGCGTCCTGAGTTCGATTTTTCGGGCTATGTTCTCGACCACACCGAAACGCACATGTGTCGTTATAACTGGAAGACGTTTATCGAGGTCTATCTGGAGGACTATCACGTAGCACCGTTCCATCCGGGGCTAGGCAAATTCGTGGCGTGCGAGGACCTCGATTGGGAGTTTGCCGACACGTACAGCATGCAGCGGGTCGGCGTGCATAACGCGCTCGCGCAGCCGGGGTCGGACATCTATCGGACGTGGCACGACCGGTTGCTCGACTATCGCGGCGGCGATGCGCCCTCGTTCGGCGCGATCTGGCTTGCCTATTTTCCGACCCAGATGATCGAGCTTTATCCGCATGTGCTCGTGGTGTCGACGCTCTATCCGAAAGGGCCGCAGGAGACGCTGAACGTGGTCGAGTTCTTCTATCCCGAGGAAATCGCGGCGTTTGAGCGCGACTTTATCGAGGCGCAGCGCGCAGCGTATCTGGAAACCATGATCGAAGACGACGAAATCGCCGAGCGCGTGGATGCGGGCCGCCTGCGCCTGCATCGGCGCGGCGTGAGCGACGCCGGACCGTATCAGTCACCGCTCGAAGATGGCATGCGGCACTTTCACGCGTGGTATCGGCGCGCGCTTGCCGCGCCTGCCGCGAGCGCGCTCGGTGTGGAGCATCAGCCGCGTGAACTGTGCGCCGTAGAGGATTCCGTGTGCTGAGAACCGGTAGCCCGCTGCATGCGCGCATCGAGACGGAGACGATCGCTTTCACTTCATGCCGCCAGAACGTCGGTCGCCTTGTGTCGGTCATCCACTCCATCAATCAGGATCACCGGGAGTGGAATGCCACGGGCGGCCGGGCGTTACTCCGGCTGCTATGTCCGCACCACTGTGTCGGGCGATTTATCCGACCATACGCTGGCGAGTGATGCGCACCTTCACACCTGCGGTGCAGGCACCCGTGGGTTGATCATTTTGCGCCTATCCGATGGTCCGCGGGCTTGATTCAAGAGTGCGGCGATCTCCGCGCTGTTTCGCGGTCGACTTGTCGGAGCTTGAAAAGTGGACCGGCAGCATCTAACGTCCTTCAAGGATCCTGAGGAGACAGCCATGGCCAGAATCGAAGCGAAGTTGGCTGAAATGGGGTTGACGTTGCCGGAGCCACTGCAATTGCCGCCCGGTGTGCGTATGTCGTTGCCATTTGCATGGGTGCGTGTGAGAGGCAAGCGAGCGTTTGTCTCGGGGCATGTGGCGCTGAACCCGGACGGGACCATCGCGCAACCGCTGGGCAAAGTTGGCGCGGAGGTTTCGCCGGACGAAGGCTACGCAGCAGCACGGCTCGTGGCCCTTGCACAGTTGGCGAGTCTCCAGAGAGCGCTTGGGAACCTGGATCGCATTACGGCATGGCTGCGCGTCTTCGCGATGGTGAACGTCGCTCCCGGGTTCGACCAGACGCCTCGTATCGCGAATGGCTTCTCGGATCTTATTCTTGAGCTGTTCGGTGCGGACATTGGAACACATGCTCGCTCAGCGGTCGGTATGGCGCTTCCTCTTAACGCGCCGGTCGAATGCGAGGCAGAGGTCGAGATTGAATGAGGGTGCTGGCAGGACCGCGCGGCCGTGATGTACTTTA
>NZ_CADIKK010000014.1 GCF_902859915.1 Paraburkholderia ultramafica | reverse complement strand
CGGTCTCTTCCGAGACCGGTCGCTCACTCAACGTACTGACGAATTGTTCGATCATCTTTCGACTCTCAAACCTTCCTTTCATTACTGTGTGAGACTTGATACTTTCGCTTTACGCCAGATTCCGGAGAATCCGGCTCGCGTCCCGCATCAAGCGCCCACACTTATCGGCTGTTAATTTTTAAAGATCGATCCGCCAACTTCGCCGCACCCATTTCAACCACCCGGCACCGCTTCGTTCTGCGTCGCTGCATCAGCAGCAGCAGAGAAGCGAGATTATGAAGAACTTCCGCCACGCCGTCAACAGGTTTTTATAATTTCCTCAACCTGCCCACTGCGCTGGAAGCCTTGCCACTACTGGCTTTCCCGCTTCCCCGTGCCCCGGTGTCCGAGGCACGAAAGAGCGAGATTCTAGCGAGCCCGAAGAGGGCTTGCAAGCGTTATCTGGAGTTTATTCAAGGCGCCTTTTCTATTCGACGCGGCTCATCGACAACGGGCTCCTTCAGATCAGGCGCCAAAGCACGCGCCGCCGGCGCGCCGATCGTCCAGTCGTGTAGCACGGTGTACGCGACCGCCAGCAAAGTCGGCCCAATGAAAACGCCGAGGAAACCGAAAGCCAACGCTCCGCCCAGAATACCCAGCATCACCAGGATCAGCGGCATGTCGCTATTCTTGCCTATCAGGATCGGTTTGATGACATTGTCAGACATGCCGACGGCCAGCACGCCCCATACGACCAGAAAGATCGCCCATCCAGTCGCGCCGCCGTGATACAGCCAGATCGCCGCAGGCAACCACACGATCACCGGGCCGCCCGGTATCACCGACAGAAAAAATGTCGCCAGCCCCAGCAGCGCTGGCGCCGGCACACCCGCGATCCAGCAGCCGAAACCAGCCAGGACCCCTTGCACGAGTGCCGTACCGAGAATCCCGTAGACCACGCCCTTCACCGTGCTGCCCGCCAGTGCCAGCAGATAATCGGCGCGTTCGCCGGCGATGCGCCGCATGCCCGCATTCAGCCAGGCAGCCGCGCCCTCTCCACCGGTATAAAAGAAGAACGCGAGCACGATGCTCAACGCCAACAATCCGAGACCGTGTGTAACAGCAATCGCCGCCGCCAGAATCCACTTGCCGGCCGGCGCCGCGAGCGTGCGCAACTGCGCGATCAATTCCGAATCGCTGCTTGTCAGATGCTGCCAGAAGGCCAGGATATTCGAACCAACAAGCGGGATCCGCCCTACCCATGGCGGCAAATCAGGCAAGCCGTCCTCAAAGAACCTTTGCACCAGCGCAACAATCTCGTGAACATGCGCACCGAACGCAAACCCCGCATAAACGAACGGCCCGAGCACCACAACTAGAATGATGACCACAATCAAAGTGGCGGCCCATTTGCGCCGGCCGCCGACCGCAGCGGTCAGCCTCCGGTAGAGCCCCCACGAGCTATAACTAAGAATGGCGCCCCACAGCAGCGCAGTTGTAAAAGGAGCTAGCACGAGCAGCGAGCCGCCCACCAGGATAATTAACGCGAATACAGCGGCGAGGCGTTCGATCAGTTGGTCCGATTTCACGATGAATCTCCTATTGCGCCAGACCACGGCGACAAATTGACATGCGCAGCTGGTCAGGCGCCCACTGAACGCCGTCAGTATAGAAGCGAGTCACGGCTCCGGGCGTGTCTTATAACATCTGGCCAGGTCGGCATGTGGCTCGCCCGACCGACTGATTTTTCGTGTGGAAGCGTCCTAATCCATCCGGAATCGCCGGCCAAACAGTATGACGGCATAGAAAAGACTAGAATATAAGGTTCTGTGCCCCCCAATTTTCGGATTTATGCGCTCGCGAATCGCCAAACGTCTCCCCCCCGATGCCGACAAGCTGGTCGGTCTCTCGCTCGCGCTTTTCGCGTCGGGCAGCCGCACCGAAGACCGCTTCTGGGAAGCGAAGCTCGATGCGCTGCTGGCCAAGATCGTCCGCAACGCCAACCAGACCACGCTGGACGCCGCGCTCGATCACCTGCAGCAAAATCACCCCGACGCTTACGGCGCGCTCGCCGATATGGCGGAAACCCACAGCGAGTCGTTCATCATCGAACACGAAGGCGTGCCTTACGAAGCGTTGCTGGTCGCCGCGCCCGTGCTCGCCTGGACCCGCTACATGATTCCGTCCGGCCCGCTGAAAGCCGACGCGGCCGACGCGCTGCGCGCGCACCTGCAAGCGCATGTGCTCGCCGCCAATACCCGTGTCGCGATGGCGCCGTTCCTGTACAGCATCGATCAGCTGCCGCGCCATCACGTCGAAACATGGCGCATCGCCCAACAGCTTGCTCAGGCGGCAATGGCCAGCGGCACCGTCAAGCTCAATTTCGGCGAACTGCCCGAAACCTCGCCGATTCTGGCCGACCCGCGCTTCCTTCTCGCCGTAGTGGCGGCGCCGGTGGGCGAGCCGACCTTCCGCTGGCAGGAAGAAGAACATGGCAGCCGGATCGAGCGCGGCCAATGTCTTGAACAATGGGCAACGCAAGGGGGCGCCAATCTGTCGCTGGTGCTCCCGGGCTGCGAATTCGAGTGCCTGCTGCCGGATGCTTACTACTCCGCCTGCCGTGACGCCGACGAAAGCGTGCGCCCACACACGGTGCGGACCGCCGTGCGTTATCTTTTCGACACAATTGGCGCGGCGCCACAGGAGCTGCGCGCAGTTGTCGCAGGCTTCGGCGAACGCCGCATCGACGAATACCGCGTCGGCTTCACGCGCCGGGGCAGCAATGACGTGATCTACGGCGTCGTGTGGCCGCTGTACGGCCGCGAGAACGGCGAACCGGGTATCGATGAGGAACCGCAAGAGACCGCCGCGTCAGACGATCCGCTCGAAGAAATCGTCGCGTTGCTCAAGGAGACCGGCGTGACGGACGTGCGCCGCCACGCGGGCCGCTTCGAGCCGGAGTATTGCGACGACTGCGGCGTGCCGCTGTATGCTGATCCGCTCGGCGAAATTGTCCACGCCGAAATGCCGGAGGACGCGGAGCCCGCGCAGCCACATTTCCACTGAGCATAAACGCGGCGTCATCGCGCGTTGCCTTAGAAAGAAAAAGCCCCGCCCAACGGGGCTTTTTCTTTGTTCGGTCATTCTTCTTATGCCTTTTGGACAGGCCGTCAAGTTGAAGGGAATTTGTCATCATAGGCACGGCGACGAATCGCAATGTGTCCGGCTCATGAGTCGGACCGATGCGTCGCGCCACTTCGCCCGATTCATCTGGAGACATGCATGCGATTCTCGATACTCAACTCAAACGCGGAACGACGTGATGGACTCAAAGCATTACTGCGGCAGATCGACCGGCTGGCGCGCTTTACCGAAGCACAAGATTGGCGTCAGATCGAACGCACGTTCAAGCGTCACCGGCCCGACCTGCTCGTGATCGACTGGCAGGACTGGATGTCGATCGCGGACGCCCGCGATCTGCTCAGTCACTACCCCGATCTGCGCGTCGCAGTGCTAACCGACGGCGTCTCGCCAACCGCCGTGCGACAACTCATGGACGAAGGCGTGCTCGGTGTCGTGCCGCGCGAAACCGATCCGTGTCTGATCGTGCGCGCCTTCGAAATGGTGCTGCTGGGCGGCCACTACGTGCCGCCTGGTGCGTTGGCGCTCGATCCCCCGCTGCCGCCGGATACCGCCATCCGTGAATTCGACGCGAAGAACCCGCCGCCGCGCCGCACCAAGCTTTCCAACGGACTGTCGCCGCGTCAGCAGCAGATCATGCGCTGCGTCCACATGGGCAGCACCAACAAGATGATCGCGCGCACCCTCGGCATTAGCGAGGGCACAGTCAAGATCCATCTGACCAGCATATTCCAGCAACTTGGCGCACCCAATCGCGCCGCTGCGGTGGCGCTCTACAACGGCTGGCTGACGAACCATTTGCAGGTGTTGCGCAACAACGGCGAGGGTACGGCTCGTCCAGTGATGGGACAGGCCGGCGTCATCCCGCTGCGGCGCCACAAGCGGCGGCGCTTCCAGTATCCGTTGCCAGCCAACGACACGAGCGCTGCGCTGCCGATGGCAGCCGAACCCAGCACGCCCTATGGCGACACGCAGGCTGCCGGGCTGACGTCGGAGCCGCTTACGCCAGGCTAGGCGTCGCGTCCATTGCCACGCGCGCAACGGCCTGAACACGCACTTTCCGGCGACGTTTGCATCGGCTGGCATGGAATCCGCTCACACCTTTTCTCGTCCAACGAGTAATATGAGACTCATGGGTTTCCTCTACACACCGCTTCCGTTCTGGGTTGCTGTCGGTGGCTGGATCGCCACTGCGATAGTGGTCGCGCTCGCACTGTGGAAAAATCCTTTCAAACGACTTCAGGACGGCACACTGCAGCATGTCTGGCTTGCGATCATCGTCGCAGTGTCGGTGCTGTGGGCGAGTAATGCGTGGCTCGACGACGGCACCGTGATGCACCTGCTAGGCGCCACGCTCATTGTCACGCTATTCGACTGGGCACTGGCATTGATCGCAATGGCGGTTGTCACGGGTCTTGCCGCCGTCATGTTCGATGCCCCCTGGCAGGGTATCGCGCTAACCTTCCTGGTGTATGGTGCGGTGCCTGTCGGCATCTCGACCTTGCTCCAGCGCATCAGCATCGCCTGGCTGCCGCGCAACCTCTTCATGTTTATCTTCGGCCAGGGTTTTGTCTCGCCCGCCATCGCCGTGTCGCTCACCGCTGCCGCGGCGCTCGGCATCCACATCGCGCTCGCCGATGGTTCAATGACGGTGGTGCCCGCCGGCTACGCGCTCAGCGTGCTTCTGCTCGCCACCGGCGAGGCCTGGTTCACCGGTATGTCGACGGCCTTGATCGCGGTCTACCGTCCTGCGTGGGTCACCACGTATGATGTGCGGAGATACCGGCTGGGCGGCCCTCGCACCTGACACTAGCGGACCTCCTCGCGTATCGGCGGCAGTCGAGCGCCTACGCACCTGGAGCCTCCCGACCCCGCGCGCCAGAGCAGCACAAAATATTTGTGCCAGGATTGAACTCCAGCCTCTCGCCGGGCATCTTACTTGCCTCATGTCCTATTAGCGTCTAAAGAACTAGATGGATCGCACCAACGTACCGCGCCGATTGCTCCGGCTGGTCGGCCGGTTGGCTACATGTGCAGCGGGTCTCTCGCTCATCTGTACCGCTCCCGCATTCGCCGATCAACTCGAACAGCACAACGATCTCGTCAACAGATTTGTCAATGATCTGCATGCGGACCCGCTAGTCGCGGACTGCGCCGCTCACGGCAACTTTGTCGCAAGCACCTCGACTGCCTTCGATCATGTCGAATTTCCACCCAGCTCTTTCGACAGTGCGCACTCGTCGGTCACGCCCTGGAACGATTCGTTCGACGAGGGCAAACAGCGCATCAGGGTCGACAACATCGTCACCGTCGAAGGGGTCGGTGTCCGCCAGAGCGGAGAAGGCGATCCTGCCGCGCTGAAATTCCGCTGCGGCTATGTCGGCGCTCAGATGCTCGCGTTCAGCTGGAACGATCCAGTGCCGCCGGCCCGCGCGCACAGCGCCGGGTCGACAGGATCACGAGCCGTGTCGGGCACGCATAAGAGCGTTAAGGGCAAGCACTCCGCGAGCGGCACAACGACGAAGAAGGCCGTGCCGAAGTCGTCGAAAACAAGCTCGGGCAAATCGTCGAAAATGACGTCGAGCAAGTCTTCGGGCCAATCGACCACCAAGAAGACCTCGGCGAAGAAGAAAGCGCAATAACTGACGCCGCCACGGCGGCGTCGATTCGCCCGCGCCGCCGGCGATACCCGCATCCCGATAAGAAACGAGGCGCACACGTCACCGTGTGCGCCTCGTTTTTTATCCAGCGTCGGGTCTAAGCAAACGTCTCCACGTGACGCAAAATCGCCTGCAGCATCGCGGCGCCGAGCGACGCGCTACGTTCGCCGTTCCAGCCTACGCGCTCGTCGGGCAGATTGGCGTTGTCCTTGAACGGCATCTCCAGCGTCAGCGACAGGCAGCCGAATTCGTTGCCGATGTACTTCGACGCGAGCTTCAGCGCATCCTCGCGATACTTGCTCGCCGCATAGCCGTACTTGTCCTGGAAATCAGGACTCGCCTGCTTGAATGCGTCGATAAACGCCTTCTGCTCCTGCCCCTGCCGCTCGGTGAAACCCGGCAGCATTTCGGAGCCGGCCACGAACACGTAGGGCAGCGCCTCATCACCGTGAATATCGAAGAACAGGTCGCAGCCCGTTGCGTGAATCGCATCACGCACCAGCAGCACCTCAGGACTGCGTGCGGGATCCGGCTCCATCCACTCGCGATTCAGGTTCGCGCCGGCCGCATTCGTGCGCAGATTGCCGTGCATGCTGCCGTCCGGATTCATGTTCGGCACAATGTAGAACACCGCGTGATCGTAGAGCTTGCGCGCGACCGGATCTCCCGCCCAATCGCCCCAACCCACGAGGCGCTTCACGAGACCCTCGATAAACCATTCGGCCATCGTTTCGCCGGGATGCTGCCGCGCGATCAGCCAGACCTTCTTTTTGGGCGTGCCACCGGTTTGCGGCGTGCCGAGCGTGAGCAGCGACATCGGCCGGCCTTCGACGGTCGTGCCCAGTTCGGAGAGCGTGGCCTGCGGCATCTGCTGCACGGCGCCGAGAAATTCCGCATGACGCTCTTCGCTATACGGCTCGAAATACGCGTAGTAGATCCGGTCGAAATCCGGCGTGTGATCGATCGTCAGCACGCGGCCATCATACGAGGTGGGCACACGAAACCAGTTCACCCGATCATAGCTCGCCACCGCCTGATAATCGCGCCAGCCTTCGGCGAATGCGCACGCGGCGGCATTCTCGAAGGTCATCACGCAGCGTGTGCCCGCCGCGCCCGACACGCGGAAATAAAACCACTGCGCAAACTCGGCGTGGCTGTCCGGCCGCACGCGCAGACGGATATTGCCGGCGTCCTCGCAGGACAGCACTTCGATCGCGCCCGCGTCGAAATTGCTCGTAATCGATAACGTCATGATGTTCTTCCCTGCCTCTATGCGCGTCGAAACGCTTATTCAGCGACGCGGCGGCGGAATACGTAAGTGGAATCGTTCGAAGCTTCGGCGTCGAACCCATAACCTTCGGCGTCGAAGTCCTTCAACTGCTCGGGCCGGTCGAGGCGGTTTTCCACCGCGTAGCGCGCCATCAGGCCACGCGCGCGCTTTGCATGAAAGCTGATGATCTTGTAGCGGCCGCCCTTCCAGTCCTCGAACACCGGCGTGACGATGGGCGCGTCGAGCAGCTTCGGCTTGACCGACTTGAAGTACTCGCCCGACGCGCAATTCACCAGCACGCGCGACGCCGCCGCGTTCTTTTTCAGTTGCGCGTTCAAAGCCTGCGTGATCCGCTCGCCCCAGAATGCGTACAGATCCTTGCCACGCGGATTGGCGAAGCGCGTGCCCATTTCGAGCCGGTACGGTTGCAGCAGATCGAGCGGACGCAGCAAGCCGTACAGGCCGGACAGCACGCGCACGTGATTCTGCGCATAGTCCAGATCGGCCGACGACAGCGTCTTCGCGTTGAAGCCTTCATACACGTCGCCGTTGAATGCGAGCACTGCCTGCTTGGCATTGTGCGTGCCGAATTGCGGCGACCAGTCGGCGTAACGCTGGAAATTGAGGTGCGCGAGCTGGTCGGAAATGTCCATCAGCGAGGCAATCTGTTGCGGCGACAAACGGCGCAATCCGCCGATCAGTTCGGCTGCGTCGTCGACGAAATCGGGGATCGTGTGCTTTTTGACGTGCGGCGGGGTTTCGTAGTCGAGCGATTTCGCCGGCGACAGAACGATTATCATAGAGGCTTGCAGGCACGCCGTGCCTGGCGGTCAAAGACGAAAGCCAGATTGTAACGAATGCCCGGTTCTCATGCCTCTCACGGCGCTTTGCGCGTCGTTCTCGATTCCAATGTCTGGATCGATATTCTCGTGTTCGACGACCCGCACACGCGCCCGATCGCAGCCGCACTCGAAAGCGGCGCACTGGCCGCGCTGATCGACGCGCGTTGCCTCGCCGAACTCACCTATGTGCTCGACTATCCGCAATTCGTGCATCGGAAGGTGGACAAGGCCGCCGCGCTGGCGGTCATCGCACGGCTCGCGCAAGTGGTCGAACCCGCTGCGCCCGCGGAAGACGCGAGGCCCTTGCCCAAATGCAAAGACCGCGACGACCAGAAGTTTCTCGAGCTCGCGCACGCCGCGCAAGCCGACTGGCTGGTATCGAAAGATCGCGCGGTGTTGAAGCTCGCCAAGCGGATTGCGCGCGACTTCGGCTTCCAGATCGCGCAGCCGGCGCCGTTCGTCGCGGCCATCAGCGCTTCGTTGAACGTCGCGGGCGAGCCCGCGCCCGCTTGAGTTCGACCGCATGATTTTGGCCGCGCGATTCTGGCCGCATCACCTTGGCCAAACGGCCAACGCGGAAGCCGTGGCGCGCACGCAGCGCCGCGATTCCCTACAATCAGGCTTCGTCCTTGCCGACCACGCTTTTCGCTCACTTCGCCAACTCACTCGCCCACGCTCCGGACAGCGCCATGAATGCACCGCACGATACGCCCATGAGTCCCTCGTTTCCGTCTCGCCTGCCGAATGTCGGCACGACGATTTTCACCGTGATGAGCGCGCTCGCCGCCGAGAAAGGCGCGGTGAATCTGGGCCAGGGCTTTCCCGACTTCGGCTGCGATCCGCGCATTGTCGACGCAGTCGCGAACGCGATGCGCGACGGCCACAATCAGTACCCGCCGATGGCCGGCACCGCGCCGCTGCGGCAGGCGATCTCCGACAAGATCGCGACCTTGTACGGGCGCCGCTACGAGGCCACCAGCGAAATCACCGTGACAGCGGGCGCCACGCAGGCGTTGCTGACCGCGATTCTCTGCGCGGTCCATCCGGGTGACGAAGTGATCGTGGTCGAGCCGACCTACGACAGCTACCTGCCATCGATCGAACTGGCCGGCGGCAAACCGGTTTTCGTCACGCTCGACGCGCCCGATTACGCGATTCCGTTCGACAAACTGGCCACCGCGATCACGCCGAAAACCCGGCTCCTGCTGATCAACACACCGCACAATCCGACCGGCACGGTCTGGCGCGCCGAGGACATGCGCAAGCTCGAAGAGATCGTGCGCGGCACCAATGTGCTGATCCTGTCCGATGAAGTGTACGAACACATGGTCTACGACGGCGCGCCGCACGAAAGCGTCGCGCGTTACCCCGAACTGGCGCAGCGCAGCTTCGTGGTGTCGAGCTTCGGCAAGACCTATCACGTGACGGGCTGGAAGGTCGGCTACGTGGCGGCGCCTGCCGCGCTCACCGCCGAGTTCCGCAAGGTGCACCAGTTCAACGTGTTCACGGTCAATACGCCGATGCAGGTCGGCCTCGCCGACTACATGAAAGATCCCGCGCCGTATCTCGAGCTGCCGGCGTTCTATCAGAACAAGCGCGACTTCTTCCGCGCGGGCCTCGCGAATTCGCGTTTCAAGTTGCTGCCGTGCACGGGCACGTACTTTCAGTGCGTCGACTATTCGGCGATCAGCGATTTGCCCGAAGCCGAGTTTGCCCAATGGCTGACCGGCGAGATCGGCGTCGCGGCCATTCCGGTCTCGGCGTTCTATCACGAGGCGCACGAGTCGGGTGTGGTGCGCTTCTGCTTTGCCAAACAGGAAAGCACGCTCGCCACCGCGCTCGAGCGGCTGGTGCGGCTCTAGGATGTCCCGCGCGATGCAGCGAACGAACCCATGTTCCTCGCGATCGCGCGCAGCGGCCAACGCGTGCGTTGCACGCGTTGGGCCGTCTCACGGGCGACGCCCGCCATCAAGCCGGGCGCGACGCCGCGATATACGCCTTGCGGTCCTCGGTCACACGCTGCGCGGCCGGCCGGGCGTTGATCGCTTTCACATAGCTTTTCCAGTCCACGCCGGCATCGAGCAGAAAATCGCGGCCGTAGATGGTCTGCGTCGCCATGCCCACCAGCGGCAAGCTCACATACCCTGCCGTGTCCGCGACGCTGAAACGCTCGCCGCGCAGATACGGTCCGAACTTCGCGAGCCGCTTGAAGCCCGCGATGTGATGCGCGAGCAGCTTCTCGACACGCCCTTTGGTCGCATCGCTCACCGTGCCGCCGAAGAACGCTTCCTTGTAGAGATTGCGTGCGGTCAATTCGAGATGCACGTCGACGAACATGATCATCTCGCGCTCCTTGGCCGCTTCCCACGGATCGGCGGAGAAAATCGCCTTGTCCGGAAAGCGCGCGGCCAGATACTCGACGATACATTGCGATTCGCACAGATCGCCGTCCTCGGTCTGCAGATAAGGCACCTTGCCGAGCGGCGAATGCGCGAGCAGGGCCTCATCCTGGCTGGGCAGCACCGCCACCTCTTCGAACGCAATGCCGTGCTCGAGAAGTACGAACTTTACTTTGTTGTAGTAGTTAGAGAGCGCGAAACCGCACAGCTTGATCATCCGGTGTCTCCTTCCTTCGGGTTGTATGAGACCGCCATCACATTCAAAGCGGCGGCCTTCGATCAATCATCCAGCAAATTGCACGATCGTGCTATTCTAAAATAACCATGGAGTCGAGCATCACAATGAACTCTCGCAATTTCAGCATTGAGACTATCGGCATTGTCGGCACCGGCGCAATGGGCCGCGGCATTGCGCAGATCGCCGCGCTGGCAGGCCTGCAGGTGCGTCTGTACGACACCAACCCCGCCGCCGTCGGCGCCGCGCGCGACTACCTCGCCGAGACTTTCGCCAGATTGACGGCCAAGGGCAAGCTCGTCCAGGCGCGCTCGCTCGCCGCACTGGCGAACGTCAGTGGCGCGCAGACGATCGGCGAACTGGCCGATTGCGACCTGGTCGTCGAGGCGATCGTCGAAAAGCTCGACGTGAAGCAGGCGCTCTTTCGCGAACTCGAGACCGTGGTGAGCGGTCGTTGCGTGCTGGCGTCCAACACGTCTTCGCTGTCGATCACGGCAATCGCCGCCGGTTGCACCAACCCGTCGCGCGTGGTCGGTTATCACTTCTTCAATCCGGTGCCGTTGATGAAGGTCGTCGAAGTGATCGACGGTCTGCGCAGCGACCCCGCAGCGGGCGACGCGCTGATGGAGCTCGCACGCCGCATGGGCCACACGCCGGTGCGCGCGAAGGATATGCCTGGCTTCATCGTGAATCACGCGGGCCGCGGCATGAATACCGAAGGCTTGCGCGTGGCGGGCGAAGGCGTGGCGAGCTTCGCGGATATCGACCGCATCATGCGCGAGCAGGCCGGCTTTCGCCTCGGACCGTTCGAGCTGCTGGATCTGACGGCGCTGGACGTATCGCATCCGGTGATGGAGTCGATCTACCATCAGTTCTACGAAGAGCCGCGCTTCACGCCGTCGCCGGTCACCGGCACGAGGCTCGCGGGCGGACTGCTCGGCCGCAAGACCGGCGAAGGCTTTTATCGCTACGTGGACGGCAAGCAGCAGGTGCCTGCCGAGGCACCCGCGCCGACCGAACTGCCGAACAGCGTATGGGTCAGCAAGCGTTATCCGCAAGCTCGTGAAGCCGTCGTGCAACTCATCGGCAAAGCCGCCGTGAAGCTCGACGACGGCGCCGCGCCCGCACCGGACTCACTGATCGTCGTGACGCCGTTCGGCCATGATGCGACTACGGCCGCGGTCGACGAAGCACTCGACGCCAGCCGCGTCGTCGCGATCGACGCCCTCTTCCCGCTGGTCGGCGCAGCGCGCCGCACGCTGATGACCACGCCGGCCACCACGCGCGCCGCACGTGACGCCGCGCATGCGCTGTGCGCCGCCGACGGCGTGCCTGTCACCGTGATCCGCGACTCCACCGGCTTCGTCGCGCAACGCGTGGTGGCGACGATCGTCAACATCGGCTGCGAGATCGCGCAGAAACACATCGCCACGCCGGCCGACATCGATCTCGCCGTGACGCTCGGCCTCGGCTACCCGCGCGGACCGCTTGCCCTCGGCGACGCGCTCGGCGCGACGACCATCCTCACGATCCTGCGCAACATGTTCAGCGTGCTCGGCGACCCGCGCTACCGTCCGTCGCCGTGGCTCACACGGCGCGCGCAACTCGGCCTCTCGCTGACCCAACGCGACGCAGCGGACACCCAAACGGAGACCCAAGCATGAGCGCCGAACTGCTGACCTCGCGCCCGACCGAAAGCGAATCGACGCTGGTCCTCACGCTGTCGAACCCCGGCGCACGCAACGCGCTGCATCCGGACATGTATGCGGCCGGAATCGAAGCGCTCGACTCGGTAGAGCGCGATCCGTCGATCCGCGCCGTCGTGATCACCGGCGCCGACAATTTCTTCTGCGCGGGCGGCAATCTGAACCGCCTGCTCGAAAACCGCGCGAAGGATCCGTCCGTGCAAGCGGAGAGTATCGATCTACTTGGCCAATGGATTTCGGCGCTGCGTCTATCGTCGAAACCGGTGATTGCGGCGGTCGATGGCGCCGCGGCCGGCGCGGGATTCTCGCTCGCGCTTGCGTGCGACCTGATCGTCGCCGCGGACGACGCCAAATTCGTGATGTCGTACGCGCGCGTGGGCCTGACGCCCGACGGCGGCGGCTCGTGGTTCCTCGCCCAGGCGCTGCCGCGTCAGTTGGCAACTGAAGTGCTGATCGAAGGCAAACCGATCGGCGCCGCGCGCCTGCACGACCTCGGCGTCGTCAACAAACTGGCCAAGGCAGGCGCCGCGCGCGACACCGCCATCGCCTGGGCCGACGAGCTCGGCAAGATTTCGCCCAATTCGGTCGCGCGCATCAAAGGGCTGATCAGCGCCGCCGGCACCCAACCTCTCGCCGACCATCTGGTCGCGGAGCGCGACAGCTTCGTCGCGTCGCTGCATCACCGCGAAGGTCTTGAAGGAATTTCCGCGTTCCTCGAAAAACGCGCGCCGGTCTACAAGTGAACCAACCGTGAACCAAGGGACCATGCCTGACTATCAACTGCCCAAACGTCGCCGCATCTTCCTGATGCGTCACGGCGACGTCACCTACTTCGACGACTCCGGCCGCGCGATCGATCCTGAGACCGTGCCATTGAACGCGAACGGCCGCGAGCAGGCAAGCGCGGCAGGCCGCGTGTTCGCCGAGCAGCAGATCCGCTTCGACCGGGTGATCGTCAGCGGTTTGCCGCGCACGGTCGAGACCGCGCGGCGTGTCCTCGCCGAAACGGGCCAGCAGATCGAACTCGAGATCGAGCCCGCGTTGCAGGAGATTCGCGGCGGCAAGCTCGGCAGCATTCCGCAGCAGGATATCGAGGCGGCGTTTCTCGGCGTGTTCGACGGCATCGTGCCGGAAAGCACGCGCTTTCTCGACGGCGAAACCATCGGCGCATTGTTCGACCGCGTGTTGCCGGCAGTCGCCGCGTTGCGCGAGGACAGCTCGTGGGACACCGTGTTGCTGGTCCTGCACGGCGGCACGAATCGCGCGATCCTGTCGCATGCGATTACTGCGGGAGGCCGCACGTTCTTCGGCCATCTCTCGCAGGCCACCGGCTGCATCAACGCGCTCGACGTCGGCGCCGCGCCGCGTGACTGGGTGCTGCGCACACTCAACTATTCACCGCCGTCGCCGCTGCATCGCGACGTCCGCAACACCACGATGGAAATGCTCTACGCACAATTTATTCGATACCAGCGTAGCTGAACCCGAACTGGAGGAGACACATGGTGCAAGCCACACAGACCGGCGAACCAGGACAGAAACCGGATTATTCGGCCTTCGAGGGCACGCGCCCGGTCAACGAGCGGCAGCGCTTCGACAGTGACGCGCTGGCCGCGTGGCTGACCCGGCATGTCGACGGATTCGCCGGACCGCTCACGCTGGAGCAGTTCGCCGGCGGCCAGTCCAATCCCACCTTCAAACTGGTCACGCCGTCCCGCTCGTACGTGATGCGCGCCAAGCCCGGTCCCGCCGCGAAGCTGCTGCCGTCCGCGCACGCTGTCGAGCGTGAATACCGCGTGATGCGTGCGCTGGCCGACACCGACGTGCCAGTCGCGCAAATGCTCGCACTGTGCGAGGACGAAAGCGTGATCGGCCGCGCGTTCTACGTGATGGAGTTCGTCGAAGGCCGCGTGTTGTGGGACCAGTCGCTGCCCGGCATGACGCCCGCCGAACGCGCGGCGATCTACGACGAAATGAACCGCGTGATCGCGGCGTTGCACAGCGTCGATGTCGAAGCCGCCGGTCTCGCCGACTACGGCAAGCCGGGCAATTATTTCGCACGCCAGATCGGCCGCTGGAGCAAGCAATACCTTGCGTCCGAGACCGAACCGATCGACGCGATGCAGCGGCTGATCGAATGGCTGCCGCAACACATGCCGGCCGAAACGGGCGGGCACGCATCGGTCGTGCATGGCGACTACCGGCTCGACAATCTGATCTTCCATCCTCACGAACCGCGCGTGCTCGCGGTGCTCGACTGGGAGTTGTCCACGCTTGGCGATCCGCTCGCCGACTTCGCCTATCACTGCATGGCCTGGCATGTCGATCCGGCGCAGTTCCGCGGCATCGCGGGTCTGGATTGGGCGGCCCTCGGCATTCCCGATGAAGCCCAGTATGTCGAGCGCTATTGCAAGCGCACGGGCTTCGGGATTCATGGCGACTGGAATTTCTATCTGGCGTACAACATGTTCCGCATCGCCGCGATCCTGCAAGGGATCATGAAGCGCGTCGTCGACGGCACCGCGGCCAGCGCGCAGGCGCTCGATGCCGGGCGTCGCGCGAAGCCGATGGCCGAGCTTGCGTGGCGCTACGCGCAGAAAGTGCGCTAACCGAATTTGCGCGCCGGATTGCGCGCCACAGGCCGAGCGCCTCGGCTGCGCGCCCGGACCAAGCGCCTCGGCTAAGCGCCCCTACCCATCATCATCCGCTGTCCGTTATCCGCGAGGTCCTAGATGAATTTCGATTACACCCCGAAGGTTCAGGCATTGCGCGAGAAGCTGCTCGCCTTCTTCGACGAGCACATTTATCCGAACGAGCAGGCGTTCTACGCGGAAATTGCGCGCAATCGCCAGAACGGCAACGCATGGCTGCCGACCGAGCTGATCGAGCAACTCAAACAGAAGGCGCGCGATGCCGGCTTGTGGAACCTGTTCCTGCCCGAATCCGTGCGCGGCGCCGGGCTGACGAATCTCGAATACGCGCCGCTGTGCGAGATCATGGGCCGCGTGCCCTGGGCGCCGGAAGTGTTCAACTGCAACGCGCCCGATACCGGCAACATGGAAACGATCGAACGCTACGGCAGCGAAGACAATAAGCGCGAGTGGCTCGAACCGCTGCTGCAAGGCCACATACGCTCGGCGTTTTTGATGACGGAGCCGGAAGTCGCATCGTCGGATGCGACCAATATCCAGACCAGCATCGTGTGCGATGGCGATCACTATGTGATCAACGGCCACAAATGGTGGTCGTCCGGCGCGGGCGATCCACGCTGCAAGATCTACATCGTGATGGGCAAGACCGATCCCGACGCGCCGCGCCATCAGCAACAGTCGATGGTCCTGGTGCCCGCCGACGCCACTGGCATCACCGTGCACCGCCCGCTCAGCGTGTTCGGCTACGACGATGCGCCGCACGGCCACATGGAAATCACGCTCGACAACGTGCGTGTGCCCGCGACCAACATGCTGCTCGGCGAAGGCCGTGGCTTCGAGATCGCGCAAGGCCGCCTCGGACCGGGACGCATCCACCACTGCATGCGTCTGATCGGCCTTGCTGAGCGCGCGATCGAACTGATGGCGAAACGCTCGCTGCAACGCATCGCGTTCGGCAAGCCGGTCGCGGCGCAAGGCGTCACGCAGGAGCGCCTCGCCGAGGCGCGCTGCATGATCGAGCAGGCGCGGCTCCTCACGCTGAAAACCGCCTACATGATGGACACTGTCGGCAACAAGGGCGCGCGCGGCGAGATCGCGATGATCAAGGTGGTCGCGCCGAACATGGCGTGTCAGGTGATCGACTGGGCGATTCAGGCGCACGGCGGCGGCGGCGTCAGCGACGACTTCCCGCTCGCGTATGCGTATGCATCGGCACGGACGCTGCGTTTCGCCGATGGTCCCGACGAAGTGCACCGCAACGCAATCGCCAAACTCGAGCTCGCGCGTCATATGGATGCGGGCGCGGCGGCTCGCGTGGAGATGCCGATCACGCGTGTCTAAGCGCGTCACGGATTGGACCGCCGACGGGGGCACGTCGGCGTCGAAGGTGGCTCGCGGTGCCGCAAGCAGCATCGTGCGATCTATGCTCTAATTTTCGTCAACGGCGGCGCCCTTTTTTGCGGCGCCGCTTTCACGAACAAGGAGCCAGAATGATCGATGTCTATAGCTGGGCGACCCCGAACGGCCACAAGGTTCACATCATGCTCGAGGAGACGGGCCTCGCATACGCCGTGCACGGTGTGAATATCGGCGCCGGGGACCAGTTCAAACCCGAGTTTCTCGCTATCAGTCCGAACAACAAGATTCCGGCGATCGTCGATTTCGACGGTCCCAAAGGCGTCGACGGCCAGCCGTTCGCGCTGTTCGAATCGGGCGCGATCCTGATTTATCTCGCCGAGAAAACCGGCAAGTTCCTGCCGGCCGATCCAGCCGCGCGCTATTCGGTGCTGCAATGGCTGATGTTCCAGATGGGCAGCCTGGGGCCGATGCTTGGACAGACCCACCACTTCCGCATCTATGCACCCGAGCCGATCGAGTACGCGATCAACCGCTACACGAATGAGACGCGGCGTTTATACGGCGTGATGGACACGCAACTCGGCAAGACACAGTACCTCGCGGGCAACGACTACACGATTGCGGACATTGCCGCGTTTCCGTGGACACGCTCGTGGCAAAACCAGGGCATCGACCTCGATGCGTTTCCCAATGTGAAGCGCTGGCATGAACAGATTGCCGCGCGGCCGGCAGTGGTGCGCGGCGTCGAAGTGCTGGCGTCCGCCCGCGTACCGCTGATGGACGACAAGGCCAAAGAGATACTGTTCGGTGCGACGCAATACGCGAAACACTAGTTCCGCCGTTGTATTGGCACTGCTGGCCCTGGCTCAGAGGCCTTGGCTCAGGCCATCGCAGTTATAAAAAAGCGCGAGCCGGCATGAATGCCGCTCGCGCTTTTTTTATAACATGCACGCGCTGGAACCTTAGAAGTAATGCCGCGTGATGAACTCCGCAACACACACCGGCCGCTCACTGCCCTGCCGTTCCAGCGTCACGCTCCACTCGACCTGCACGCCGGCGTTATCGACATCGGTGACCGATCCCACCACGAATTTCGCGCGCAACTGCGAGCCGACCAGCACCGGCGACGTGAACCGCACGCGATTCAATCCGTAGTTGACGCCCATCCGCTGCACGAGCACCACCGTCTTGCCCAGCAGAGCCGGAATCAACGACAGCGTCAGAAAGCCATGCGCGACCGGACCGCCGAACGGCGACTCGCGCCGGGCCCGTTCCGGATCGACGTGAATCCATTGATGATCGCCGGTGGCCTCGGCGAAACGATCGACCATGGTCTGATCGACCGTCAGCCACTCACTGACCAGGGGCTCGGCGCCGATCAATGCACGCAAGGCCGACGCATTGGCGAAAGTCGCGACGGGTGCCGCGCTGGCCGTCATGACGCGGCTCCCGGATTGCGCAGTCCGAACATGCCCTTCGAGCGCACCGTGATCACTGTTTCGCCATGCTGATTGATTCCCTCCCAGCGCGTCGACACGATGCCGCGGTCCGGCTTGCTCTCCGAAATGCGCTTGTCGACCACGACGTTCATCATCGTGAGCGTGTCGCCGACGCGCACCGGTTTCAACCAGCGAATCTCGTCGATACCGGGCGAGCCCATCGACGTCGAGCCCGCGAGCAGGTTGCGCACCAGCATGCCCATCATCACCGAACAGGTATGCCAGCCGCTCGCCACCAGGCCGCGAAACGGTGACTCGGCCGCCGCGGCTTCGTCCAGATGAAACGGCTGCGGGTCGAACTTCTGCGCAAACTCGACGATCTCTTCACGTGTGAACGTGTGCTTGCCGATTTCGGTGGTCGTGCCAACCATCATGTCCTCGAAACTCAACCCCATGAGTCGCACCTCCTCTTTATCCGGTTGGGCGGCCCGATCAGGCTTCGGCAGTGACAAAGCCGGGCAGCGCGGCGAACCGCGCGAGATGGTGATCGACATCGCCCAGTGTGGTTTCGATGATCGCGAGGCGTTTGAACAGATGCGCCGCGGCTACTTCGTTCGTGACGCCCATGCCGCCGTGCAACTGAACCGCCTGCTGACCGACGAAACGCGCGGCCTGACCGACCCGGACCTTCGCGGCGGAGACCGCACGGCGACGCTCGTCGGCGTCTTCGCTGGTGTAGCGCACGGCGGCCAGATAGGTGATCGAACGCGCCTGCTCCGCGTGGATCAGCATTTCGACCATGCGGTGCTGCAACGCCTGGAAGCGCGCGATCGGCTGGCCAAACTGCTGACGCGTTTTGGTGTAGTCGACCGTGGCGAGGTTCAGCGCGTCGAGCGCGCCGACCGCCTCCGCGCACAGCAGCAACGTACCGTAATCCGCGATGTGTTCGAGCGCCGCCGCGCCGGCGTGTTTGCCGGCGAGCCGGCGCGCAGGCGTGCCGTTGAACTCGAGCGTCGCGGCGCGTTGGCCGTCGATCGTGCGGTAATCCGTGACCTTGACGCCGGCCGCGTCGCGCGCCACGACAAAGAGCGCGATCTCACCGTGCTGGCGGGCCGGCACGATCCACGCATCCGCTTGTGCGCCGTGCAGCACAACCGACTTCGCGCCGGTGAGTGCCTGCTGCTCGCCCTGGCCGCTCGCGGTTGTCTCGATCTCAAACAGGTCGTAGCGGGCGTGCGGTTCGTGGAACGCCACGGCCAGCTTGATCTCGCCCTGAGCGGCGCGTTCGAGCAACGATGCGTCTTCGCCTTGGCCCATGCCAGCGAGACGCAGCGCCTCGATACCGACCGCAGTCGCCCAATAGGGCTCGACGACCAGCGCACGGCCGAGCTCCTGCATGACCACCAGCATATCGATCGGACCGCCGTTGAAGCCGCCCTGGGCTTCCGGCACCGGCAACGCGGTCAGGCCCAGTTCGGTGAAGGCTGCCCAATGCGTATCCGACACGCCGGATGCCGAGCGCACGATCGCCTGGCGCGCTTCGAACCCGTAGCTCTTGTCCAGATAGCGGCGCAGCGCGTCGGCGAATTGCTGTTGTTCGTCGTTGAAAGTGAAGTCCATGCGCCGCTCCTCAAAGTCCGAGAATCATCTGCGCGATGATGTTCTTTTGAATTTCGTTCGAGCCGCCGTAAATCGACGTCTTGCGGAAGTTGAAGTAGTACGCGGCCAGCGGCGCGGCATCGTCGCCGCCGGCCAGGCTGTGCTCGCGTTCGCCTTCGAGGAACGGCACGTCGAACGGTGCGGCGAGCGGCCCAACGGCTTCGAACATCAGTTCGGTCAGCGCCTGCTGTATTTCTGTGCCCTTGATTTTCAGCATCGACGCCTCGGGCCCCGGCCCACGTCCGCCAGTCTCATTGGCGACCACGCGTTGCACGGTAACTTCGAGCGCCATCAATTCGATCTCCAGGCTCGCCACTTTCGCGGCGAAAACCGGATCCTGCAGCAGCGATTTGCCGTTCTTTTTCTGATTCAGCGCAAGGCGCTTCAGGAATACGAGTTCGCGCTTCGAGTGACCGACACGCGCGATGCCCGTGCGCTCGTGGCCGAGCAGATACTTTGCGTAAGTCCAGCCGCGATTCTCTTCACCGACCAGATTCTCGACCGGGACTTTCACGTCTTCAAAAAATACTTCGTTGACTTCGTGATCTTCGTCGAGCGTGATGATCGGCCGCACGGTGATGCCCGGCGTTTTCATGTCGATCAGCAGGAAAGAGATGCCCTCCTGCTTCTTCGCGCCGCTGTCGGTGCGCACGAGGCAGAACATCATGTCGGCGTACTGGCCCAGCGTGGTCCAGGTTTTCTGGCCGTTGACCACGTAGTGGTCGCCAACGCGCTCGGCGCGTGTGCGCAACGACGCCAGATCGGAACCGGAGCCCGGCTCGGAGTAGCCTTGGCACCACCAGTCCGTGCCGTCGAGAATACGCGGCAAATAATGGCGCTTCTGCGCGTCGTTGCCGTATTTCATCAGCACCGGCGCCACCATCGAAACACCGAAAGGCAGCACGGACGGCGCGCCGATACGCGCGCACTCTTCTTCCCAGATGTGCCGTTGGGTCGCGTCCCAGCCCGGGCCGCCATATTCCCGCGGCCACGCGATCGCTGACCAGCCGCGCGTGCCGAGCAGCTTGTGCCAGCTTGCGAAGTCTTCGCGGTCAAGACGCTTGTGATTGAGTACCTTGTCGCTTAGCTCGCGAGGCAGGTTCGCTTCGAGCCAGGCGCGGATGTCGGCGCGGAATGCGTCGTCAGCGGGGGAATAGTCCAGATTCATGCGTCGTGTCTCCTGGCCGCAACCACCCGCCGCCAGGGAGCCACCGCACTATTGCAGCGTTTCCTTCAAGGCAGCCGGGACCGGCAGCGGCATCACTTCGATGCCTTCTTCGACCAAGGCACGCGCATCTTCCGGTGTCGTGACACCGCGAATATTGCGTGCGGGCGCTTCGTTGTAGTGAATGCGCCGCGCTTCCTCGGCGAAGCGGTCGCCCACGTTCTCGGTCTTTTCCAGTACCTCGCGCAACGCACGCATGACACGCGCCTGCGTTTCGCCTGCGCCCGCCGGCACCTTCGTGTCGGTCGCGCCCGACAGATTCAGGCGCGGTGCCGACGGCAAACGGCTCACTTCGGTCGCGCCGCAGATCGGACATTCGACGAGCTTGCGGGACTGCTGCGATTCGAAGTCATCAGCCGAAGCGAACCAGCCTTCGAACCGATGGCCATGCGGACACTGTAAATCGAGGACCTTCATATGGAATCAGGGCTTGCGTGCCAGTTTAGCGCAAAACGTAATTTTGTGAACGGTCGTTCGCAAATTTTTCCGGGCGACGCGTCGACATCAAGCGTCGCTAACAAATCGGACGCGGTGGGCGATTTTAACGCTTTGCGCAAAGGGCTGCCGAAGGCGACCCGGCGCGTGAACGGCACCCGCCCCGAAATTCAACGGGTTTGCAGACTGCATCGAGCCCGCCGCCTGCGCGCTGGCCACTACCAGGCTTCCTTCTATGCCACGAGACTTGCGAGCTCGCGGTTAAGCCGTGGCTCGAGTTCTCGCACTTCCTTGGCAAGGTTGATCTGTTTCGCCGATTTTGCGACATCCGCCACGTCTGCCTTGATGACATATCCACCGCGCTCGGTCAGCCAATCAAGAATGTCCGCCAGATGCCACACCGATGCACTGCCCTCGTGGACCGGCGGCGGGAAGTCGATTGAGTGGCTCAGCATCAGCTTGCGCATGTTCTGCCGCGACACGCCGGCAACCTCGGCAACGTCGGTGAGGCCGACGAAATCGGGACCCGCTTCGACAAGGCGCGCGGACGGCACCGCTTGTTTGACGTCTTTGAGTGCGCTGACCAGTGCCTCGAACGCGGACGCAGCTTCGCGAGAAAAAAGCAGCGCGATGCGGCCGGGTTGCCCCACGCCCACGGTGGCGTCGTCGCACCCTGCTTCGCCCAGGCGCTCGACGATCTCGTCGGAATCGCAATCCCCCACAGCGAGCCGGTACTTCAAGGTGAACACATATTCCATACGTTTCTCCTGCCTTCATTCAGCCCTAAACTTTCGCCATTAAACAAACGTACTACTACCGACGAGCCGTACAGTTGTCGACGATGCGGCGCAAGTGCTTTGCGTGGTTGCCGGGGTTCTTCGGCGTACTCCAGATGCTCGATATGCAGAACTCTCCGCAACGACACTCCGCGTCGTTGTAAGGACAGTAAATTTTTCCCCACGCGTGACCTTTGCCACCGCTCTGAACGCGCCAGCCGTTTTTCTCGGCATAGGCCAATGCGGCCTCGATCTCTTTCTTAGAGTGGCTTCCTCGGACCATCGACACCCTCCAATTTAGCGGGTGAAAGTTTGGTTGTCAAGTGACAACCAAACTTTCACCGAATTCAATCCCATCCAGATCCATCCATATCGTTCGTTATCCAAGACAAATGGAATGACCAACGCCATAGTCGAAGATCCATACTAGCGTTACGACAGCCGCGCGACGAGACGGCCGGATGGCATAGGAAAAAGGCAGCTTTTTTCAGACGCGGGGAAAGGCACTTGCCCGATATCCCGTCCAACAATGGCAAAGCCCCTGCCGGTCATAGACCGACAGGGGCTTCTCAAAGACTTTAAACTCAATCCGATGCGCGCCACACGCGCATCCCGCCCACCAGCGTTATTCCGGCGCCGCCATCGGCCACGCGCCCGACAACACCTTCTCCAGCCAGAACGTGCCGATGATCGTCTTCACGTCGGTGATCTTGCCGGTGCGCACCCACTCGGACATCTCCGCCACGGTCGCGGTGAAGAGTTCGAGGAACTCGCCGTCGTCGAGATTGCGCTCACCCGCCGTCAGACCGCGCGCGATATAAATATCGATGAACTCGGTGGAGTAGGAAATGATCGGGTGGATCTGCGTCAGGTAAACGTACTCACGCGCCGTATAGCCGGTTTCCTCCCGCAGCTCGCGTACCGCGCAGGACAACGCGTCCTCGTTCGGATCGAGCTTGCCGGCCGGATACTCGACCATGACCTTGCCCATCGGATAGCGATACTGGCTTTCCAGCAGCACGCGGCCGTCATCGAATAAAGGAATCACCATCACGGCGCCCGGATGCTGAACGTATTCGCGGGTCGCGTGCTTGCCGTCCGGCAGGCGGACGGTGTCGCACTTGAGCGTCAGAAACGGGCCTTGATGGACCGTCTTGCTGTCGACACAGGTTTCGGCAAGTGCGGCGGCGTGATCGGGAAGTTCAGCCATATGCGGACCTCGGAACAGCTTGGTGCGCGACGGCGAGACGCCGTCAGCGACGTTTGACGAGATACTGGAAGGTAAAGCCGGGGAATGCGAACACGACGAACAACGCGAACGTGATTGCATAGAACTGCCAGCCCTGGTCGAAGCGGTTCCCTGCTCGCGCTTCAAGCAGAAAACCGAGCGCGCCGACCACGAAGTACAGCACGATCAATTCGGCGATGCGGATCCACGCGCTCTTCTTCGCCGCTTTCAACGGCACGGCGGCGAAGAGGCGCTGATTCAGGAACGGCAGGTTGGCGCCGACCAGCGCCAACAACACGATAAACCAACCCGCAGCCGACATCAGAGCAGCAGCGTGTGCTGGATAGCCTGCAGGCAGGCACGCAACAGCGGATCCGGAACGACACCGAGCACCAGCACGGCAACACCGTTGAACGCGAGCAAAGCACGCGTGCCGGTATCGGCCACGATCTGCGACTTGTCTTGCGGCTCGTCGAAGTACATCAGCTTGACGATACGCAGGTAATAGAACGCGCCGAACAGCGACGTGATCACCGCCAGCACCGTGAGCCAGGTCAAACCGGCGTTCATGGTCGCCTGCAGCACCGCGAGCTTCGCGTAGAAGCCGACTGCGGGTGGAATGCCGGCAAGCGAGAACATCATGATCATCATCACGAACGCGAACACCGGGCTGCGTTGATTCAGGCCCTTGAAGTCTTCGAGCGTGTCCGCTTCGAAATCGCGGCGCGCCAGCAGCATGATGATGCCGAAGGTGCCCAGCGTCGTGATCAGATAGACGATGCTGTAGAACATCGCCGAGCCGTACGCGTTGGCGGCGCCCGTGGTCTTCTGGTCGACCACGCCGGCCAGCAGGCCGAGCAGCACGAAGCCCATGTTCGAGATCGCCGAATACGCGAGCATACGCTTGACGTTGCGCTGCACGATACCGGTGATGTTGCCGACGATCAGCGACAACGCCGCCAGGATCACCAGCATCTGCTGCCATTCGACCGCGAGCGGCAGCAGGCCCATCACCAGGAAGCGCAGGCCCCACGCGAATGCCGCCACCTTCGGACCGCCGCCGACGATCAGCGTCATGGCCGTCGGCGCGCCCTGATACACGTCAGGCACCCACATGTGGAACGGCACCGCACCCATCTTGAACGCCACGCCAGCCACGATGAAGATCACGCCGAACAGCAGCACGCTCGGATCGTAGTGGCTCGAGCCGATCGCCTTGAACACTTCGTTCAGGTCGAGCGAGCCGGTCGCGCCGTACAGCATCGAGATGCCGTACAGCAGGAAGCCGGAAGCCAGCGCGCCGAGCACGTAGTACTTCATCGCGGCTTCGTTCGACTGTGCCTCGTCGCGACGCAAAGCGATCACGGCGTACAGCGACAGCGACATCAATTCCAGACCGAGATACAGCGTCAGGAAGTTGTTGCCGGAGATCATCACGAGCTGACCGAGCAACGAGAACATGCCCAGCAGGAAGAAGTCGCCGCGGAACAAACCGCGGTCTTCGAGGTAACGGCGCGCATAGACGATCGACACGGCGTAGCCGAGCGACACCACCGCCTTCATCAGGTTGGCGAACGGATCCACCACGTACATGTGGCCGAAGAAGTAGTGCACTTGCGGGTCGAACGCGTTCATCGCAAACCAGATGCCGGCAACCAGCGTCGAGAAGAATGCGATGAAATACGTGGTGCGGCGACCGTCCTGGCCGACGAACGTGTCGTTGAGCCACGCGATCACAACGGCGAACATCACCAGTGCGTCGGGCAACAGAGCAGTCATAGGGGCGTTTTGCATGGTCTTTAATTCCTCCGCTCGGCGTTACTGAGGCAACGGCAGCTTCGATTGCGCAACGTGGGAGAGGAGGTTTTCCACGGATACGTGCATCACATCGGTAAAGGGCTTCGGATACAGGCCCATGAAAAGCGTCAGTGCGGCGAGCACTGCCAGCATGAAAAACTCGCGACGGTTGATGTCGAGCAGGCTCTTCACGTGATCGTTGACGACTGCGCCGAAGTACACGCGCTTGTACATCCACAGCGTGTAGGCCGCGCCCAGAATCAGCGTGACTGCCGCACCGCCGGCGATCCAGAAGTTGTACTGGACGGCCGCCAGAATCACCATGAACTCGCCGACGAAACCCGAGGTGCCCGGCAAGCCGCAATTGGCCATCGCGAACAGCATCACGAACGCCGCGAACTTCGGCATTACGTTGACGACACCGCCGTAATCGGCGATCTGACGCGAGTGCATACGGTCGTACAGCACGCCGATGGTCAGGAACATCGCGCCCGACACGAAACCGTGCGAGATCATCTGGACGATCGCACCTTCCGCGCCGAGCTGACTGAAGATGAAGAAGCCAAGCGTGACGAAACCCATGTGCGCGATCGACGAATACGCGACCAGCTTCTTCATGTCGGCCTGCACCATCGCGACCAGACCGATGTAGATCACCGCGATCAGCGACAGCGCGATGACGACCGGCGCCAGAAAGTGGCTCGCGTCCGGCGTGATCGGCAGCGAGAAGCGCAGGAAACCGTACGCGCCCAGCTTCAGCATGATCGCGGCCAGCACGACCGAGCCGCCGGTCGGCGCTTCCACGTGAGCGTCAGGCAACCACGTGTGCACCGGCCACATCGGCACCTTCACGGCGAAGGCCAGGAAGAACGCTATGAATAGCAGCACCTGAGGCGTCATCGCGATCTGCGCGTGCTGCCACGTGGCGAGATCGAACGTGCCGGTCTCGATGTACAGATAGATCAACGCGACCAGCATCAGCAGCGAGCCCGCCAGCGTATAGAGGAAGAACTTGAAAGCCGCGTACACGCGGTTCGCCCCGCCCCACACGCCGATGATGATGTACATCGGGATCAGGGTCGCTTCGAAGAACACGTAGAACAGCATGCCGTCGGCCGCGCTGAACACGCCGACCATGATGCCCGACAGGATCAGGAACGCGGCGAGGTACTGCGCGACGTTCTTCGTAATCACTTCCCACGCGGAGATCACGACGATCACCGTGATCAATGCGGTCAGCACGACGAACCACATCGAGATGCCGTCGACACCGAGGTGGTACGTAATGTGGAAGCGCTCGATCCAGCTCGCCTGTTCGACGAACTGCAGATCGGCCGTGCCCGGATCAAAACTGGTGATCAGCGGAATCGTCACGAGGAAGCTGACGACCGAGCCGATCAACGCAAGCCAGCGCGCGGGAGCCGGGTTCCGGTCGGAACCGATAGCCAGGACCAGGAGACCGACGAGGATCGGTAACCAGATCGCAATACTGAGAATCGGATAAGCGTGCATTAGTGTCCCTCGCCTTATTTGCCGCCGAGCGTTACAAACAGGGTCAGGAGCCCCAACATGCCGATAATCATGGCAAACGCGTAGTGGTAGATGTAGCCGGATTGGAGGAAGCGGATCACGCCGGCAAACCAGCCGATAAAGCGTGCGCTGCCGTTGACGATGCCGTCGATCACGACGACGTCGCCTTCCTTCCAGAGACCACGGCCAATTGCCACGGCGCCCCGCGCAAACACGACTTCGTTGATCTTGTCCATGTAGTACTTGTTATCGAGCAACGTGTAGATCGGGCCGACTGCGCGCCTGATGACAGCCGGCAGATCCGGACGAACCAGGTACAGGAACCACGCGACCACCACGCCCGCGAGCGCAAGCCAGACCGGCAGACCCGACACCGAGTGCAGACCCATCGACGCCCAGCCCTGGAACTCTTCGGCCATCTCGTGCAGCGCCGGATGGTTCTCGCTGATGTAGATCACCTTGTCGAACGCCACGCCGTGCTGGAAGAAGTCGCCGAACAGCATCGGACCGACTCCGATCGCGCCGATCACCACCGACGGGATTGCCAGCAGCACCAGCGGCACCCACACCACCCACGGCGTTTCATGCGGCTCGTGAGCGTGGTCGTCGTGATGGGCATGAGCGTGATGCCCATGCGACGCGGCTTCCGCACCCATCGGCGATTCCGGATGCTTCGGCTCGCGGAAACGCTCCTTGCCATGGAACACCATGAAGTACATACGGAACGAGTACAGCGCGGTAACGAAGACGCTCGCCACCACCGCGAAGTACGCGAAACCCGCACCCGGCAGATGCGACAGCTTCACTGCGTCGATGATCGAGTCTTTCGAGTAGAAGCCCGAGAAGAACGGCGTGCCGATCAGCGCCAGCGAGCCGACCAGCGACGTGATCCACGTGATCGGCATGTACTTGCGCAGGCCGCCCATGTTGCGCATGTCCTGATCGTGGTGCATGCCGATGATCACCGAACCCGCGCCGAGGAACAGCAGCGCCTTGAAGAACGCGTGGGTCATCAAGTGGAACACGGCGACGGAGTAAGCCGACGCGCCGAGCGCGACCGTCATGTAACCGAGCTGCGACAGCGTGGAATAAGCCACCACGCGCTTGATGTCGTTCTGGACGATCCCGAGGAAGCCCATGAACAGCGCGGTAATCGCGCCGATGACCATGACGAACGACAGCGCCTTATCCGACAGTTCGAACAGCGGCGACATGCGCGTGACCATGAAGATACCGGCCGTCACCATGGTTGCCGCGTGAATCAGCGCGGAAATCGGCGTCGGGCCTTCCATCGAATCCGGCAGCCAGACGTGCAGCGGGAACTGCGCCGACTTACCCATCGCGCCGATGAACAGGCAGATGCAGGCCACCGTCAGCAGACCCCAGTCGGTACCCGGGAAGGTCAATGCCGCGAGTTCGGTGCGCTTCGCGAACACGTCGCCGTAGTTCATCGAACCGGCGAACGCGAACAGCAGGCCGATACCCAGCAGGAAGCCGAAGTCGCCGATGCGGTTCAGGATGAACGCCTTCATGTTCGCGTAGATCGCGCTCGGCCGCGTGAAGTAGAAGCCGATCAGCAGATACGACACCAGGCCCACCGCTTCCCAGCCGAAGAACAGCTGCAGGAAGTTGTTGCTCATCACGAGCATCAACATCGAGAACGTGAACAGCGAGATGTACGAGAAGAAGCGCTGGTAGCCATCGTCGTCGGCCATGTAGCCGATCGTGTAGATGTGCACCATCAGCGACACGAAGGTCACCACGCACATCATCATCGCCGTCAGCGAGTCGACCAGGAAACCGACTTCGAACTGCGTCTTGCCGATCGACATCCATTGATAAACGGCCGCATTGAAGCTTGCGCCGTCCATCACCTGGAAGAAGACGATGGCCGAGAGGATGAACGAGATCGCGACGCCGAGGATCGTGACCGAGTGCGCACCGGCTCGCCCTACCGCTTTCCCGAACAGTCCGGCAACCAGGCAACCGGCGAGCGGTGCCAACGGGATGGCCAACAGCAGGTTTTCATTGAGTATCGTGGACATAACCGCTTTTCCTGAAATTAACCTTTGAGCTGATCGAGATCCTCGACATTGATCGTGTCGAGACTACGGAACAGGGTCACCAGAATTGCGAGGCCGATCGCCGCTTCCGCCGCTGCAACCGTCAGCACGAAGAAGACGAAGACCTGGCCATGCACGTCGCCGAGGTAATGCGAGAACGCGACGAAATTGGTGTTCACCGCGAGCAGCATCAGTTCGATCGCCATCAGGATGATGATGACGTTGCGGCGGTTCAGGAAAATGCCGACGACGCTGATCGCAAACAGGATTGCGCCGAGGACAAGGTAATGGGCAAGGGTCAACATGATTTCTATCTCCTGTCCGCTCAGCTGTTTTTAGCAGAGGCCTGCTCGGCCGCTGCCGCCGCTGCGGCGGCTTCTTCTGCCGCGACGGTTGCCGCGGTTTTTTCCGACGCCATCTTCACGACGCGCACACGGTCCTGGGCACGCACCTTGACCTGCTCGCTGACGTTCTGGCGCTTGCTGTCTTTCTTGTGGCTCGTGGTCAGCGCGATCGCCGCGATGATCGCCACCAGCAGCACGAGGCCGGCAATTTCGAACGCGAAGATGTAGTCGGTGTAGATGACCTTGCCGATCAGGCGGGTGTTCGACCAGTCGCCCATGCCGTTCGCGGCCGCCGTGGTGTCGCGCAGCGCCGTGCCGGTCGCGCCGTAACCGTGCCACAGGATCAGCGCGGTTTCGATCACGATGATCGCGCCCACTACCGTGGCCATCGGCACGAAGCGTTTGAAGTCCTTGCGCAGCACGTCGAGATTGATGTCCAGCATCATCACGACGAACAGGAACAGCACCATCACCGCGCCGACATAGACCAGCACCAGCAGGATTGCGAGGAACTCGGCCTCCAGCAGCATCCAGATGGCGGCTGCGTTGAAGAACGCCAGCACCAGAAACAGTGCGCACGCCACCGGGTTGCGCGAGGTGATCACCTTCAGGCCTGAGACAACCAGGAGCAGCGCGAAGATGTAGAACAGTACGGTCGTGAATTCCATGATTACCGGTTCATCGTTAGGCCATCGTCAGGCATTGTTCTTTGGCACGTGCATCTGGCGCATCGCCAGAACAGCCACACAGGTGCGCCGTGCCGCGGCGTTCAGGCCGCGGCGCTCGGCCCGACAACAGGCCGTGTTACTGCTGCACTACTGCTGAATTTACTGCCGCATTTACCGCATTAACCGAAAAGCGCGTCAACGATACGGTGCGTCGGCTGCCTTGTTCGCAGCGATCTCCGCTTCGTAGCGATCGCCGACGGCCAGCAGCATGTCTTTCGTGAAGTACAGGTCGCCGCGCTTCTCGCCGTGATACTCGAGAATGTGCGTCTCGACGATCGAATCGACCGGGCAACTTTCTTCGCAGAAACCGCAGAAGATGCACTTGGTCAGGTCGATGTCGTAGCGCGTCGTGCGACGGGTGTTGTCCGCACGCGTTTCCGATTCGATCGTGATGGCGAGCGCCGGGCACACCGCTTCGCACAGCTTGCAGGCGATGCAGCGCTCTTCGCCGTTCTCATAGCGGCGCAGCGCATGCAGGCCGCGGAACCGCGGCGAGATCGGGGTCTTCTCTTCCGGGAACTGCACCGTCACCTTGCGCTGGAACGCATAACGTCCGGTCAGCGCGAGGCCCTTGAGCAGTTCCGTCAGGAAGAAGGTCTTGAAGAAGTTTTGGATTGCGGTCATGGGTTCATCCGCCCTTTAATTCCAGATATTCAACGGCGACATGATCCAGAAGCCGACCACCACCAGCCACACCACGCAGACCGGAATGAAGATCTTCCAGCCCAGACGCATGATCTGGTCATAGCGGTAGCGCGGGAATGTGGCGCGCGCCCAGATGAACACTGACAACAGGAAGAAAACCTTGGCGACGAGCCATACGATGCCCGGGATGAACGACAGGAAGCCGAACGGTGCGCTCCAGCCGCCAAGGAACAGTGTCGCAGCCAATGCCGAGATCACGATCATGTTGATGTACTCGGCGAGGAAGAACAGCGCGAACGCCATCCCCGAGTAATCGATCATGTGGCCCGCGACGATTTCCGACTCGCCCTCCACCACGTCGAACGGGTGGCGGTTCGTTTCGGCGATGCCCGAGATGAAGTAGACGACGAACATCGGCAGGAGCGGCAGCCAGTTCCACGACAGGAAGTTCAGGCCGTGCGACGCGAAGAAGCCATGCTCCTGCGAATTGACGATGCCCGACAGGTTCAGCGTGCCGGCCGTCATCAGCACGACGACGAGCGCGAAGCCCATCGAGATTTCGTACGAGACCATCTGCGCAGCGGCGCGCATTGCGCCGAGGAACGCGTACTTCGAGTTCGACGCCCAACCGGCCAGAATCACGCCGTACACGCCGATCGACGAAATCGCCATCGCGTACAGCAGACCCGCGTTGATGTCGCCGAGCACCGCGCCCGCCTGGAACGGAATCACCGCCCACACCGCGAAGGCCGGCACCACCACCATGATCGGCGCGATCAGGTAGATCCAGCGGCTCGCCTGGGCCGGCTGAATCACTTCTTTCAGCAACAGCTTCAGCACGTCGGCGATCGGCTGCAAGAGACCTGCCGGGCCGACGCGGTTCGGGCCGAGACGCACGTGCATCCAGCCGATCAGCTTACGCTCCCACAGAATCAGGTAAGCCACGCACAGCAGGATCACGACGGCTACCACCAGGATGCGCACCAGCGCCCACACCGTGGGCCATGCGACACCGAGAAGCTGGGTGCCGCCCGAGTTGATCGTATCGAACAAGCTCATTTACGCCTTCTCCACCAGCAGTTCACCGAACAGGCTGCCCAGCGCCGCACCGGCAGGCGTAGCCGCCGATACGCGGACGACCGTCTCCGCAAGATTTGCGTCGCGCACGGCCGGCAACTGCACCGATTGCTCGCCCTGGCGCACGCGCACCGCGTCGCCTTCCTTCAAACCCAGTTTGTCGAACAGCGCGGCCGGCAGACCGACCGAGTTCGCCGCGCGTGCCGCTGCGGTGAGGTGCAGCGAATCCGCGCGACGCACCAGCGCGTCGGCGTGATAGATCGGCACGTTGGCGATGCGCTCGAACTTGCCCTCCGCCGCCTTCGGCGCGTTGCCGCGTGCGACCGCGACGCCCGTCTGGTTCGACAGACGCGAGTTCAGTTCGCCGTCGCCAAGAGCGGCCGTGCGCACTTCTTCAGCCGTGTCGAATTCGAAGCCCGGCGCGCCCAGCAGGCTGCCCAGCACACGCAACACCTTCCACGCCGGACGCGTGTCGCCCAGCGGACGCACGACGCCGTTGAACGTCTGTACCGTACCTTCAGCATTGACGAACGTACCGGCCGTTTCCGTGAACGGCGCGATCGGCAGCAGCACGTCGGCGTATTCGGCGCCGATCTGGAACGGCGACATCACCACCACCATCTCAGCCTGCTTCAGCGCGGCCAAAGCCTGCGCCGGATTGGCCGTGTCGAATTCCGGCTCGACGTTCAGCAACACGTAACCCTTGCGCGGTTGCTCGAACACTTCGCGGGCATTCAGACCGCCCGCGCCCGGCAACGCGTTCACCAGATGCGCGCCGACCGTGTTGGCCGTTTCCGTGAGGAAGCCCAGCGTCGCGCCGGTCGCGTCCGCAATCCACTGCGCGGCGGCATGAATCACCGCGAAGTCCGGATGACGGACAGCGGCATTGCCAAGCAGCACGAGGCGCCGTTCGCCGGTGGAGAGCGACTTCGCGACCTGTTTGTTGGCGTCCGTAGGCTGCGCGCCGGCGAACGCTTCCGGCAGCGCAACTGCGTTGGCTTCCGCGATCGCGCCGGCGATACCGGCCAGCGCGTCGAGCCATGCCGACGGCGCCGCGACCACGCGTTGCGCTTGCGGAATCAGTGCGTCGTCGCCGGTGGCCTGCACGAGCGTGAGCTTCGCGCCGCCCTTCGCCGCTTGACGCAGACGCGCTGCGAACAGCGGATGATCGCGACGCAGATCCGAACCGATCACCAGTGCGGCGTCGACGTTCGACAGATCGGCGATAGCCGTACCGAGCCACGGCGCACCGTTGACGGGCGCGGAAAAATCCGCCTGACGCAGACGGAAGTCGACGTTAGGCGTGCCGACCGCCTGCGCGAACTGCTTCAGCAGGAACAGCTCTTCGACCGTGCTGTGGGCGCTGCCGAGAGCGGCCAGCGCGTTCGCGCCGTGGTCGCCCTTGATGCCCTTCAGACCCTTGACCACGTAGTCGAGCGCGGTCTGCCAGTCGGTTTCGACCCACTTGCCGCCTTGCTTGAGCATCGGCTGCGTGAGACGCTCGGGGCTGTTCAGGCCTTCGTACGAGAAGCGGTCCTTGTCCGAGATCCAGCATTCGTTGATGGATTCGTTTTCGAACGGCAGAACCCGCATCACGCGATTGTTCTTTACTTGCACCACGAGGTTCGCGCCGACCGAATCGTGCGGGCTCACCGACTTGCGGCGCGACAGTTCCCACGTGCGCGCGCTGTAACGGAACGGCTTGCTGGTCAGCGCGCCCACCGGGCACAGGTCGATCATGTTGCCCGAAAGTTCGGAGTCGACCGTCTTGCCGACGAACGACGTGATTTCCGAATGCTCGCCGCGGCCCAGCATGCCGAGTTCCATCACGCCGGCCACTTCCTGGCCGAAACGCACGCAACGCGTGCAGTGAATGCAGCGCGACATCTCTTCCATCGAGATCAGCGGGCCGACGTTCTTGTGGAACACCACGCGCTTTTCTTCGCTATAGCGCGACGCCGACTTGCCGTAGCCCACGGCCAGATCCTGCAACTGGCATTCGCCGCCCTGGTCGCAGATCGGGCAATCCAGCGGGTGGTTGATCAGCAGGAATTCCATCACGGCTTGCTGGCCCTTCACAGCCTTGTCCGACTTGGTGCGCACGATCATGCCCGCCGACACCGGCGTCGCACATGCGGGCACGGCCTTCGGCATCTTTTCGACATCGACCAGACACATCCGGCAGTTAGCCGCAATCGACAGCTTCTTGTGATAGCAGAAGTGAGGAATGTACGTGTCGACCTTATGCGCAGCCTGGATCACCATGCTGCCTTCAGGCACCTCTACTTTCTTGCCGTCTATTTCAAGTTCAACCATGATGGTCAATCTTCCTTAACCTGTTACCGCTCAATCGTTCGCCTGTTCATCGCCCGTTTCAGGCGATGAATCCCGCGGTTGACGTATTCGTCTGGTGGTTATCCAGTCAGCCAGCTCATCTCAGCCGGCCAACTCAAGCAGCCACTGTTTCCGACGCCGCTGCCGCGCCGGCATAACCGCCGGTGAGGCAATGCTTGTGGGCGACGTGATACTCGAATTCGTCCCAGTAGTGCTTGAGCATGCCGCGAACCGGCATGGCCGCGGCATCGCCGAGCGCGCAAATCGTGCGGCCCATGATGTTTTCCGCGACCGAGTTCAGCAGATCCAGATCTTCCGGACGGCCGAGCCCATGCTCGATACGATGTACGACGCGGTACAGCCAGCCCGTGCCTTCGCGGCAAGGCGTGCATTGACCACACGACTCTTCGTAATAGAAATACGACAGACGCAACAGCGAGCGCACCATGCAGCGCGTCTCGTCCATCACGATGACCGCGCCCGAACCGAGCATCGAGCCAGCCTTGGCGATCGAGTCGTAGTCCAGGTCGGTCTGCATCATCATCTCGCCCGGGATCACCGGCGCCGACGAACCGCCAGGAATCACGGCCTTGATCTTCTTGCCGCCGCGGATGCCGCCGGCGAGTTCCATCAGCGTGGCGAACGGCGTGCCAAGCGGAATTTCATAATTGCCCGGACGCTCGACGTCGCCTGAGACCGAGAAAATCTTCGTGCCGCCGTTGTTCGGCTTGCCGATCTCGAGGTAATTCTGCGGACCGATTGCGAGCAGGAACGGCACCGCCGCGAACGTCTCGGTGTTGTTGATCGTGGTCGGCTTGCCGTACACGCCAAAGCTCGCCGGGAACGGCGGCTTGAAGCGCGGCTGGCCTTTCTTGCCTTCCAGCGATTCGAGCAGCGCGGTTTCTTCACCGCAGATGTAGGCGCCGTAACCGTGGTGCGCATGCAGTTCGAACGAGAAGCCCGAACCCATGATGTTCTCGCCGAGGAACCCGGCGCGGCGAGCTTCGTCCAACGCCTGTTCAAAGCGTTTGTAGACTTCCCAGATTTCGCCGTGAATATAGTTGTAGCCGACCGTGATACCCATCGCGTACGCGCCGATGGCCATGCCTTCGATCAGCGAGTGCGGATTGAAGCGCAGGATGTCGCGGTCTTTGAACGTGCCCGGTTCGCCTTCGTCCGAATTGCAGACGAGGTACTTCTGCCCCGGGAACTGACGCGGCATGAAGCTCCACTTCAGACCGGTCGGGAAGCCTGCGCCGCCACGGCCGCGCAGACCCGACGCCTTGACGTCGGCGATCACCTGCTCGGGCGGGATCTTCTCTTCCAGAATGCGGCGCAGCTGGGCGTAACCGCCGCGCGCCACATAGTCTTCGAGATGCCAGTTGTCGCCGTTCAGGCCGGCGAGAATCAGCGGTTTGATGTGACGATCGTGTAAAGACGTCATTTCGAAAGTTCCTCGAGCAGCTGGTCGATCTTCGCGCGGCTCATGAAGCTACACATGCGATGGTTGTTCACCAGCATCACCGGCGCGTCGCCGCATGAACCCATGCACTCACCTTCTTTCAAGGTGAACTTGCCGTCGGGCGTGGTTTCGCCGAAGTCGACGCCGAGCTTCTGCTTCAGGTATTCAGCGGCGCTGTCGGAACCGCCGTCCGGGCCGAGCTGGCACGGCAGGTTCGTGCAAAGCGTGATCTTGTGCTTGCCGACCGGCGCGGTCTCGTACATCGTGTAGAAGGTAGCCACCTCCTGCACGGCGACTGCCGGCATGCCGAGATAGTCCGCGACGAACTGCATGAGTTCGGGCGACAGCCAGCCATGCTCTTCCTGAGCAGTGGCCAACGCCGACATCACGGCGGACTGTTTCTGATCGGCGGGATACTTCGCGATCGCACGATCGATTTCTTTCAGGCCTTCAGCTGAGATCATTTTCAGACACGACTCTTTCAATTCCTACCGAACGAAAACCCGTCGCTCACATCATGCTGCGACAGACCCGGCGTTCCTTTGCTTGACGCGTGCCCCGATGCAATCTGAAGACACGCGCCGATGAATACGTCCTAGCGATCCACTTCGCCGAACACGATGTCCTGCGTGCCGATGATCGTCACGGCGTCGGCGATCATGTGACCGCGCGCCATTTCGTCGAGCGCGGACAGGTGCGCATAGCCTGGTGCGCGGATCTTCAGGCGATACGGCTTGTTGGCGCCGTCCGAGATCAGGTAGATGCCGAACTCGCCCTTCGGATGTTCGACCGCGGCGTATGCCTCACCTTCGGGAACGTGGAAGCCTTCCGTGAACAGCTTGAAGTGGTGAATCAGATCTTCCATGTTCGACTTCATGCCGACGCGCGACGGCGGCGCAACCTTGTGATTGTCGGTCATCACAGGGCCTGAATTCTTGCGCAGCCACTCAATGCACTGTTTCACGATCCGCGTGGATTGGCGCATTTCTTCGACGCGAACCAGATAGCGGTCGTAGCAGTCGCCGTTCACGCCGACCGGAATATCGAAATCGATCTTGTCGTAGACTTCGTACGGCTGCTTCTTGCGCAGATCCCACTCGATGCCCGAGCCGCGCAGCATCGCACCGGTCATGCCGAGTTGCAGCGCACGTTCGGGGCTGACCACGCCGATCCCGACCAGACGCTGCTTCCAGATCCGGTTGTCGGTGAGCAGCGTTTCGTACTCGTCGACGTGCTTCGGGAAACGCGTGAAGAAGTCGTCGATGAAGTCCAGCAGCGAACCTTGACGGTTCTCGTTCATCTTCGACAATGCCTTGGCATTGCGAATCTTCGAAGCCTTGTATTGCGGCATCGCGTCCGGCAGATCGCGATAGACGCCGCCCGGACGATAGTAGGCCGCGTGCATCCGTGCGCCGGACACCGCTTCGTACACGTCCATCAGGTCTTCGCGTTCGCGGAACGCATACAGAAACACCGCCATTGCGCCGACGTCGAGCGCGTGCGCGCCGATCCACATCAGGTGGTTCAGCACGCGTGTGATTTCGTCGAACATCACGCGGATGTATTGAGCGCGCACCGGCACGTCGATGCCGAGCAGCTTCTCGATTGCCATCACGTAGCCGTGCTCGTTGACCATCATCGACACGTAGTCGAGACGGTCCATGTATGGCACGGACTGGATGAACGTTTTGGTTTCGGCGAGCTTTTCAGTCGCGCGATGCAGCAGACCGATGTGCGGATCGGCGCGCTGGATGACCTCGCCGTCGAGCTCGAGCACGAGGCGCAGCACACCGTGCGCTGCCGGATGCTGAGGGCCGAAGTTGAGCGTGTAGTTCTTGATCTCTGCCATGGCGTTCTCTTAGTGTTTCAGACCGCCATAGCGATCCTCGCGGATCACGCGCGGCGTGATTTCCCGCGGCTCGATCGTCACAGGCTGATAGACGACGCGCTTCTCTTCCGGGTCGTAACGCATTTCGACGTAGCCGGAGACAGGGAAATCTTTACGGAACGGGTGACCAATGAAGCCGTAGTCGGTCAGGATGCGGCGCAGGTCCGGGTGACCTTCGAAGACGATGCCGTACAGGTCGAATGCTTCGCGCTCGTACCAGTTGACCGAATTCCAGATTTCGACGACGGACGGCAGGATCGGCACTTCGTCGTCCGGAGCGAACACGCGCAGACGCAGACGCCAGTTGTTCTGCAGCGACAACAAATGCAGAACGGCCGCGAAACGCGGACCGTCGTAAGCGCCATCGGCGTATGTTTGATAGTCGACGCCGCACAGATCCACGCACTGCTCGAAACCGAGCGAGCGGTCGTCACGCAGACGCGTTGCCACGTTGAGGTAGTCGCCTGCCTTCACGACGATCGTCAACTCACCGATTGCCTCGGTAGTGCTCGACAGGAGGCCGCCAAAGGCCGCCTCGAGGTTCGCTTTCAGGGTCTCGAGTTTGCTTGCCATATTGTGGGGAGGCGTTGGCCTTATTGACGGGCGATGGTGTTGGTGCGGCGAATCTTGGCCTGCAACTGGATCACGCCGTACACCAGCGCTTCCGCGGTAGGCGGGCAACCCGGCACATAGACGTCGACCGGCACGATCCGGTCGCAGCCGCGCACTACCGAATACGAGTAGTGGTAATAGCCGCCGCCGTTTGCGCACGAGCCCATCGAAATCACCCAGCGCGGCTCGGCCATCTGGTCATAGACCTTGCGCAGAGCGGGCGCCATCTTGTTGCACAGCGTGCCGGCGACGATCATCACGTCCGACTGACGCGGACTCGGACGAAACACCACGCCGAAGCGGTCGAGGTCATAACGGGCGGCGCCCGCATGCATCATCTCGACTGCGCAGCACGCAAGACCGAACGTCATCGGCCACAACGAGCCGGTGCGCGTCCAGTTGATCAGTTTGTCTGCCGTGGTGGTGACAAACCCTTCCTTCAAGACCCCTTCGATACTCATTTGCTTTCCACTCCAGACGGGGCGGCAAGCCTTGGCCACCCACGCAAACCGGCGATTAATCCATCATTCCCAGTCGAGGCCGCCTTTCTTCCAGATATAGGCAAAACCCAGCAGGAATTCGAGCAGGAAAATCATCATCGCGATGAAGCCGGTCCAGCCGACGTCGCGCAGGGCCACGCCCCACGGAAACAGGAACGCGGTTTCAAGATCGAAAATGATGAAGAGAATGGCGACGAGGTAGTAGCGCACGTCGAACTTCATGCGCGCATCTTCGAATGCTTCGAAGCCGCACTCGTACGGTGCGTTTTTCTCGGTATCGGGCTTATTGGGACCAAGAATCTTGCCGATACTGACCAGCGCTACGCCTAAACCGGTGCCTACAATGAGGAACAACAAGACGGGGAAATAGGCTGCGAGGTTCAAGACTATCCTCAATCGGTTGGTTCTGAGTGCCGTCAGGAGCATAGCACTCCTGACGCGAAATCACTTCCGAAACGCACAAGCCGCAAGCCCAACGCAAGCCATGCCCTGAAAGTGCAAATGCCAGCCGAAGCGAAGCAAGCGGCTGGCATATAGATAACATTTTGGTGCCGACGGCGAGACTCGAACTCGCACAGCTTTCGCCACTACCCCCTCAAGATAGCGTGTCTACCAATTTCACCACGTCGGCACGGCATGCAATCCGGGAAAACAACTTATAAAACCCGCGAATCGCTTCAAGACTAAGATTGTAACCGGTCTAAACAGATTGTTCAACGCACAAAAGTCAGTTTGAACGAAAATTTATTTCGGCACACCCGTAGTCGGGACGGACGCAGGCGATGCCGGCAGCGCAGCCGAGCCAGCAACCGGAGCGGATGCAGCGGGAGCGGCGGAAGCGGTAGCCGGGGCAGTCACCGCCGTGCCCAGCAAGCCTGCGGAAGGCTTCGACCGATACGCGCCAAGGTAAGTGAGTGCCAGCGTCGTGACAAAAAACACTGCGGCGAGCACTGCCGTTGTACGTGACAAAAAGTTTGCCGAGCCGGTCGCGCCGAACAGGCTGCCCGATGCGCCGCTACCAAAAGCAGCGCCCATATCGGCGCCTTTGCCGTGTTGCAGCAAGACAAGGCCGATGACCCCGAGAGCCGACAACAGCTGAACGACGATAATCAATGTTTTGAAATACAGCATCACACTCACCTGAGTCTTTATTTAACCGCGCCACACACAGTGTGTTTCGCGGGATGGGGCCATCCTCGCCGAGGCGCCCTGCCTAACCGGCGACGCTCGTTGCGGCCGCTGCCTTGCAGATCGCCAGGAAATCCTGGTCCTTCAACGACGCGCCGCCAATCAGGCCGCCGTCGATATCCGGTTGACGGAACAATTCTTCCGCGTTTTCCGGCTTCACGCTGCCGCCGTACAACAGCGGCACATCCGCCACCGCCGCGCCCTTTGCCGCCAGACGCGCACGCAGGAACGCGTGGACTGCCTGCGCCTGCTCCGAACTCGCGCTCTTGCCGGTGCCGATTGCCCAGACCGGCTCGTACGCGACAACCAGGCGCGCCGCCTCTTGCACGGACAGCTTCGCCAGCACTTCATCCAGTTGCGTGCCGACCACCTGCTCGGTCGCACCGGCTTCGCGCTCTTCGAGCGTTTCACCCACGCAGACGATCGGCGTCAAGCCCGCTTCCAGCGCGCGCTGCGTTTTCACTGCAACCAGTTCAGCGCTTTCGCGATGATAGGCACGGCGCTCCGAGTGCCCGACGATCGCGAGCGTGGCGCCAAAATCCCTCACCATCGGCGCAGCCACTTCGCCGGTGTAGGCGCCATGCGTGAATGCGGATACGTCCTGCACGCCCCACACGACCCGAGTGCCTTCCAGCAACGATTGGGTCTGCGCGAGATAAGGACTCGGCACGCACACGCCGACGCGTACGTCGGCCGGCAGTTCGTCCGCGCCTTGCGCCACCGCCTGCAACAGCGTGGCATTCGCAGCGAGACGCCCGTGCATCTTCCAGTTACCGACTACCAGTTTGGCTCGTTGTTTCGACATCGTCTCGTGTTGGCTTGGCGGGCGGACTTTGTTTGCGCTTACAGTCCGCCTTTCGGATTCATTCGGCGTGCGCAAAACGTGCAATTTTACTGCGTGGGGTGGATCGGGTCAAACCGACCGTGTCAAACCGACCGTGTCAAGCGTCCTGACCCCAAGCCAGTACGATCTTGCCGACATGCGTGCTGCTTTCCATCAACGCATGCGCGTCGGCGGCCTGCGCGGCCGGGAACACGCGGTGCACGACGGGCTTGATGCGGCCGGCTTCGAGATGCGGCCACACATGCTGTTTCAGTTGCGCGGCGATCTTCGCCTTGAATTCGATCGGCCGCGGACGCAACGTCGAACCGGTCACGGTCAAGCGGCGGCGCAGCACTTCGTTCAGATTCAGCTCCGCTTTCGCGCCGCCCAGCAAGGCGATCAGCACAATGCGGCCGCCCTCGGCCAAGGCCGTGAGTTCGCGCGGCACGTAGCTGCCCGCCACCATGTCGAGGACCACGTCGACGCCACGGTCGTTGGTCAGCGACTTGATCACTTCGACGAAATCTTCCGTCTTGTAGTTGATCGCCCGCTCGGCGCCCAGCGCCTCGCACGCGCGGCACTTTTCATCCGACCCGGCGGTGGCGAACACGCGAAAACCGAGCGCGTGCGCAATCTGGATCGCCGTCACGCCGATGCCGCTCGAGCCGCCCTGCACCAGCAGCGTTTCGTTCGGCGCGCCTTCGCCCTTGCCGAGCTGCGCGCGGTCGAACACATTGCTCCACACCGTGAAGAAGGTTTCGGGCAACGACGCCGCTTCGATATCCGACAGACCCGCCGGCACCGGCAAACATTGCAGCAGCGGCGCGGTCGCGTATTCCGCGTAGCCGCCGCCGGCCAGCAACGCGCACACGCGATCGCCCATTTTCAGACCGAACGGGTTGTTCTTCTCGTCGAGCGTGCCGCCGACGATCTCGCCCGCCACCTCCAGCCCCGGCAGATCCGACGCGCCCGGCGGCGGCGCATAGCCGCCCTTGCGCTGGAACACGTCCGGACGGTTGATGCCGGAGGCCGCCACCTTGATCAGCACCTCGCCCGCTTTCGGCGGCGGCGTCGGCCGCTCCGCCAGCTTGAGGACGTCCGGCGCACCGAATTCGGTGATTTCGATCGCTTTCATCTGCGTCAACTCCAAGATTGGATTGCGTTGCCTACCCGTTGCTCACCGCGCGGGACACGAATCGTCCGACCTCCGACGAAGCACCCCACGCAAACAGAGTACCCGCTTGGCTCCGTTTGTATATGTCAGCAATGCAATCCACCCTGCACCCTGCATGAAAAACGGCCGGCGCGCATTCGCGCTGCCGGCCGTTGCTCCGCTACCGCATTACTGCGGCGTCGGTTCGCCTTGCGGCGCGCCGTTCGCGGCGTCGTTCAGCAACGCCTTGGCCGACAAACGCACGCGGCCCTTCTCGTCCGTCTGGATGACCTTCACCTTCACTTGCTGGCCGTCCTTCAGGTAGTCGTTGATGTCCTTGATACGCTCGTTGGCGATTTCGGAGATGTGCAGCAGACCGTCCTTGCCCGGCAGGATATTGACGATCGCGCCGAAATCGAGCAGCTTGAGCACGGTGCCTTCGTACACCTGGCCCACTTCGACTTCCAGCGTGATGTTCTCGATACGCTTCTTCGCTTCGGCCATCCCTTCGCTGCTCGTGCTCGCGATAGTGACAACGCCGTCGTCCGAAATATCGATCGTCGTGCCGGTTTCTTCGGTCAGCGCGCGGATCACCGAACCACCCTTGCCGATCACGTCGCGGATCTTTTCCGGATTGATCTTGATGGTGATCATGCGCGGTGCGAACTCCGACAATTGCGTGTTCGCGCCCGACACCGCCGAGGTCATCTTGCCGAGGATGTGCATACGGCCTTCCTTCGCCTGCGCGAGGGCGACCTGCATGATTTCCTTCGTGATGCCCTGGATCTTGATGTCCATCTGCAGCGCGGTCACGCCTTGCTCGGTGCCCGCCACCTTGAAGTCCATGTCGCCGAGGTGATCTTCGTCGCCGAGGATGTCGGTCAGCACGGCGAAACGGTTGCCTTCGAGAATCAGGCCCATCGCGATGCCGGCGACGTGCGCCTTCATCGGCACGCCGGCGTCCATCAGCGCGAGGCAGCCGCCGCACACCGAAGCCATCGACGACGAACCGTTCGACTCGGTGATTTCCGACACGACGCGGATCGAGTAGCCAAATTCGTCGGCATTCGGCAGGCACGCAGCCAGCGCGCGCTTGGCCAGACGGCCGTGACCGATTTCACGGCGCTTCGGCGAACCGACGCGGCCCGTTTCGCCGGTGGCGAACGGAGGCATGTTGTAGTGGAGCATGAAACGTTCGCGGTACTCGCCTTCGAGCGCGTCGATGTTCTGCTCGTCGCCCTTCGTGCCCAGCGTTGCGACCACCAGTGCCTGGGTTTCGCCACGCGTGAACAGTGCCGAACCGTGCGTACGCGGCAGCACGCCGGTACGGATTTCGATCGGGCGCACGGTGCGCGTGTCGCGGCCGTCGATACGCGGCTCGCCGTTCAGGATCTGCGTACGGACGATCTTCGCTTCGATGTCGAACAGCACGTTGCCGACGGTTGCCTTGTCCGCCGCCGCCGTGCCGCTTGCCGCTGCGTCTTCTTCGAGCCTGGCCGACGTGGCTGCGTAGACTTCCTTCAGCTTGGCCGAACGCGCCTGCTTGTCGCGGATCTGGTAAGCCGCGAGCAGCTCGGCTTGCGCGAGTTCCGTCACGCGTGCGATCAGCGGCTCGTTCTTCGCCGCCGGTTGCCAATCCCATTCCGGCTTGCCGCCTTCGCGGACCAGATCGTGGATCGCGTCGATCGCGATCTGCATCTGTTCATGGCCGAACACCACGCCGCCGAGCATCACTTCTTCGCTCAGTTGTTGCGCTTCCGATTCCACCATCAGCACCGCGCGTTCCGTACCGGCGACGATCAGGTCGAGCGCCGATTCCTTCATTTGCGGACGCGTCGGGTTCAACACATATTCGTTGTTGATGTAGGCCACGCGTGCTGCGCCGACCGGGCCGTTGAACGGCAGACCGGACACGGCGAGGGCCGCCGACGCGCCGATCAGCGCGGGGATGTCGGCGGGAATTTCCGGGTTCAGCGACAGCACGTGGATCACGACCTGGACTTCGTTGTAGAAGCCTTCCGGGAACAGCGGACGCAGCGGTCGGTCGATCAGGCGCGAAATCAGCGTTTCGCCTTCCGACGGACGGCCTTCGCGGCGGAAGAAGCCACCCGGGATCTTGCCGGCGGCATAGGTCTTTTCGAGGTAGTCGACGGTCAGCGGAAAAAAGTCCTGACCCGGCTTGGCCGTCTTGGCGCCGACCACGGTCGCCAGCACGACGGTGTCTTCGACGTCGACGATTACCGCACCGCTCGCCTGGCGAGCGATTTCGCCGGTTTCGAGGCGAACGTTATGTTGTCCCCACTTGAACTCTTTGACGATCTTATTGAACATAGTCATTGCTTTTCCTCATCGTAATGCCGCGCGGACCAGAAGCGGCGCGGCAACGCCAGAACCGGCGCCACATGGGAAGAGTAGTGTTATGCCATTCCAGAGAACCACGCCCTACGTTGAGTACGCGCGCGAACCGCTGGAATGACACAAAGCTCCGCCCCGAGGCCCGGCCGTGTTTCCTTGTGCTGCTTGCTCTACTACTTTCGTCGTTACTGCAAGTACTGCTTCTTTCCTGCACCCGCCGCATGAAACGGCACGCGACTGCGGACCACAGGCGATGCGCGTCACATGAAGCGCACCGTGCAAAAACAAAATGCCTGTATCAGTGGAACTGACACAGGCATCTTGCTGAACGACCGGCCGATTACTTACGCAGACCCAGCTTCTCGATCAGGCTGCGGTAACGGTCCGCGTCCTTACCCTTCAGGTAGTCGAGCAGCTTACGACGGCGGCTCACCATGCGCAGCAGACCGCGGCGGCTGTGGTGATCTTTCGCGTGTGCCTTGAAGTGAACGGTCAGTTCGTTGATGCGGGTCGTGAGCAGCGCGACCTGAACTTCGGGGGAGCCGGTGTCGTTGGCTGCGCGTGCGAATTGCGCAACGACTTCGGACTTCTTGCTTGTTTCAACTGCGGACATGTCGATTTCCTTGAGAACTAGACAGGCGGTCACGGAAGAAAGGCCGTGCCGTGGATTACCCCGTGTGCATGGCAGGTTGACAACCCTGCTTTACAGCCCTGACTCACAACGGGACGCGTATTGTAGCACAGCGCAATCCGGCCGCGAACCCCGCTGTGCCAGGCCGGATCGTGCCCGGCGCGCGGCCCGCCCGGCGCGCGCGGACCACGGTCAGGGCCGCCGCATCTTGCAGACGCCCGGCAGCACGGTGCGCTCGGGCGGCAACGCCAGCACCGTGCGGAATCCGTAGCCGGGGCCTTCGTTGTCGAAGTGCACGCCCGGCGTGCCGGCCTTGTCCATCTCCATCACGTAGAGGGGCTGGATCAGCTGATGGTCGTCGGCACGCATCGATGAAGCGTGAAAGCCGTTGTCGAAGCGGATCCCTTCCAGCGCGCGGGCGACGACCGTCGGATCGACGCTGCCGGCGCGGTTCATCGCCGCGGCCAGGGTTTCGATCATCAAGGACATGCGCAACACCGGATAGTCGTCCTGCGCGGCCGGGAAACGGGCCCGGAATGCGGCGTACCACGCGTCGGAAGCGGCGCCGCCCGCGTTCGGATGCCAGTCGGCGACCGCGATCACGTGGCCGACGCCGGCGTCGCCCAATGCGGCCGGCGCGCCCAGGCTGTTGCCGTAGAACGTGTAGAACTTCGTGTCCAGCCCCTGCTCCCGGGCTGCCTTCACGAGCAGCGTGAGGTCGTTGCCCCAGTTGCCCGTGATCACCGCGTCCGCGCCGCTTGCGCGGATCTTCGCGATATAGGGCGCGAAATCCTTCACGCGGCCGATCGGGTGAAACTCGTCGCCGACCACCGCGATGTCCGGGCGCTTCGCCGCCAGCGACGAGCGTGCGAGGTTGCTGACGTCATGGCCGAAGCTGTAATCCTGGTTCAGCAGATACACCTTCTTCACTGCCTTGTCGCGCTGGATCACGTCGGCGAGCGCTGCCATGCGCATGCCCGCGTGAGCGTCGAAGCGGAAGTGCCAGAAGCTGCAGTTGGCGTTGGTCAGCGCGGGGTCGTCGGCGGAATAGTTGAGGAACAGCTCGCGGTGGTTCGGTTCGCGGTTGTTCTGCTTGTCGATCGCGCCGATCAGCGCCGCGGCGACCGCCGAACTGTTGCCCTGCATGATGTAGCCGATGTGGCGGTCGGCGGCCGCGCGCAGTTGTGTGAGCGCCTCTTCGGTGCTGCCCTTGCTGTCCAGCACGACCAGCTCGAACGGATGCGCGCCGTCGGCGAGCTTCACGCCGCCATGCGCATTCACCTGCTCGACGCCAAAGCGCAGATTGCGCTCCACCGCCGCGCCCGCGTTCGCGAATGGGCCGGACATGCCTTCGATCAACGCGAGCTGGATCGGCACGCCGGTGGGTTTGCCGGCCGGCTTGACGGTCGGGTTCGCTGCGGGGGTCACCGCGGGGTTGGCCACCGTTTGCGCCGTCGCATAAGCCGCCACGGCCATCGAAATCGCTGCCAGCGCCGCTGCCGCCGCCCGTTGCCACATCGCCATCGTCATGCCCCGCCTGAATCGTCGAAGCGCGGATCATAGGACGTACCGGACGGAATAGGCAAGCCAGCACACGCGTTACCGTACTAAGCGCACGGGCTTGCGTGACGCGCAAATCTTTTGCCGCAGCGCGTGTCAAAATATTGCGTCTCGATGATAAAAACCGCTACTCAAACGCCATCGGAGGAATCCATGTTGAACCGCCACCACTCCACGGCGGCCTCGATCAGAACGCCGGCCGCCGGACGTCTGCGGCGCGCGGCGCTCGTCTGCCTGAGCGCATTAACGCTCGCCGGCTGCGTGCAGCCCTGGCAGCATTACAGCCAAGGCGCGGACGAATCGACCATCATCACGCGCCTCGGCCCGCCGCGCGAAAGCTACGACCTGCCGAACGGCGGCAAGCGGCTGATGTGGCCAACCCAGCCGATGGGCGAAACCACCACCGCCGCCGATATCGACGCGGCCGGCAAGATCGTCAACGTGCGCCAGGTGCTGCAACCCAACGAGTTCTATCGGGCCGAAATCGGCAAATGGACCAAGAGCGACGTGCTGGTCAATTTCGGCCGCCCGGTCGAAACGTCGTACTTCCCGTTGATGAAGCGCGAGGTCTGGACCTATCGCTACCTGGAAGACAACGTCTGGTACATGATGTACAGCTTCTATTTCGACGAACAGGGCATTGTGCGGCTCACGCAGAAAACGCCTGACCCGCTGCACGATCCGGATCGCCGCTCGTTGTTCTGAGCGCTTGCTCGAACGCGATACGCTGGCCTCGACGAAGCCGCCTTCCCCAGGCGGCTTTTTTTTATTTTTGGCGCATACGTGCGAATTTTATTTCGGGCACAGCGGATTTATTTTTTGATAGAAAGGCGTTCGTAAGCATAAATTCGATGCCGGCTCCTCAGGAGCAGCACGGGTACAGCCGTGATCCGGCGCCGGATGGATGCTCCCCCACTTACGGAGCCGCTATCGATGAACCGTCCCAAACGTCTGCTGGTCGCCAACGTTGCATGGGCGCATGAAACCGCCGCGCGCAACCCCGGCTTTTTCTGCGATCTGGTGCGGGGCCAGAATCCGCATGTGCTGTGGATCGGCTGCTCGGATAGCCGCGTGCCCGCTGAAACGATCACGCATTGCGAGCCCGGTGACCTGTTCGTCCATCGCAACATCGCCAACCTCTTTCATTCCGACGACGACAACTCCGTGAGCGTCCTCGAATACGCGTTGCGGGTGCTGAAGGTCGGCCACGTGATCGTGTGCGGGCACTATGGCTGCGGCGGCGTGCGCGCCGCACTGCTGCCGCCGGATCCGGGGCTGCCGCATGTGAATCGCCGGATCGCCGCGCTCTGCGCGTTGGCGACAACCCATCGCGAAGAACTGCGCGGCCACGCGAGCGTGCGTGAACGAGTCGACCGCCTCGCCGAACTGAACGTGCTCGAACAGGTACGCCGGCTACGCGCGAACCCGATCGTGCAGGAAGCCAACCCGGCACCACTCGTGCACGGCTGGATCTTCGCGCTCGACGATGGGCGCATCAAGGTCCTCACATCCGGCTACGAAGCCGACGACGCGATGACCTGCACGACCGCCGCCCATAGCGCCGCGTAGTACACCGCGCAGTACACCGCAACATGCGCCGCGTCGTTCGAACCACAGGCGAAACCGACGCTGGAACCGAAGCCGGTCCAGCTTACTTCGTGCTTCCGCCGCCACCCCTTACCGCACCGACACCATGAACCTTCGAGCTTTCTTCTCCACGTTTCAGCGCGACCTGCTTGCGGGCACGGTCGTTTTTCTGGTGGCGCTGCCACTCTGTCTGGGCATCGCCAACGCATCGGGCGTCGAACCGTTCGCCGGGCTGGTATCGGGCATCGTCGGCGGGCTGGTGGTGGCCGTGCTGAGCGGCTCGCGCCTGAGCGTCAGCGGTCCCGCAGCGGGTCTGGTGGTGATCGTCGTCGACGGGATCGCGCAACTCGGCAGCTTTCCCGCCTTCCTGCTGGCGGTGTTGCTGTCCGGCGCGATCCAGTTCGGCTTCGGCATGCTCAAAGCCGGCCGGTTCGCCGCCTATGTGCCGTCGCCGGTCATCAAGGGGATGCTCGCGGCCATCGGCGTGCTGCTGATCGTCAAGCAATGTCCCCTTGCGCTCGGGTTGGGGGGCGCGCAGGCGTCGTCCGGCGCGCAAGCCGCTGTGCAGGCGGGCGGCACGGTGGCGACGCCGCTCGGCTCGATCTCGCTGACGGCCGGTTTGATCACGTTGCTGTCGCTCGCGATCCTGCTCGGCTGGGAAACGCGCGCGCTGCGCCGCTTCGCGCTGGTGCGCCTCGTACCGGCGCCGCTCGCGGTGGTGCTGCTGGGCATCGGCGCGACGTTGCTGCTGAGCCTGCTGGCGCCGTCGCTCGCGCCGCCGGCCGAACATCGGGTCGCGCTGCCGTCGCTGGAATCGTTCGCGGCGCTGCGGGTCGCGCTCGAATGGGCCGACTTCGGGCCGCACTTCGCACAGCTCGTCAACCCCGACGTCTGGCGGGTCGCCATCACGCTCGCGATCGTCGCGAGTCTTGAAACGCTGTTGAGCCTGGAAGCCGTCGAGCAGATCGATCCCGCGCGGCGCCGCGCGCCGCCAGATCGCGAACTGAAGGCTCAGGGTGTGGGCAACCTGATCGCGGGTGCGATCGGCGGCCTGCCGATCACGTCGGTGATCGTGCGCAGCTCCGCCAACGTCCATGCGGGCGCGCACAGCCGGCTGTCGGCGATCATCCACGGTGTACTGCTGCTGGTCAGCGTGTTTGCGCTGACCAGCGTGATCAACCTGATTCCGCTCGCCTGCCTGGCGGCGATCCTGATCTTCACTGGAGTGAAGCTCGCCAAGCCGTCGTTGTTCGTCGCGATCGCGAGGCATGGGTTCGCGCCGTTCGCGCCGTTTATCGTCACGCTGCTCGGCGTGCTCGCGACCGATCTGCTGATCGGCATCGTGCTCGGCATTCTGTGCAGCGTGCTGCTCGCGCTGTACGCGAACCTGCGCAGTCCGATCGTGCTCGCGCAACATGGCGATCACTATCTGCTGTCGTTTCGAAAAGACGTGTCATTTCTCGGCAAAGTGCCGCTCAAGCACTACTTGCAGCAGATTCCCGACGGCGCGACCGTGATCGTCGACGCGACGCGCGCCGATTTCGTCGACCACGACGTGCGCGAACTGCTCGACGCATTCGTCGCCGACGCGCCGCGCCGCGAGATCGCCGTCGACGTACGGCATCAGGTTCAGGCGCAGGCTCGCGCGGCACGCGGCTGGTCGGTGCGGCGCCCGGCTGCGGAGTAGTTCGCGGGACATCCAAAACACGCGAAACGCCGTGCATATAACGTCATGGCATGCGCGCAGCCATGCCGGCGCAGCAAAACAAAAGCCCCGTGCCTTCAACGGCACGGGGCTTCTTCGACATAAGCGGTCACGCGATCAGCGCGCCGCGCTCGCGTCACTCCGAGCGTTGCGGATTCAACTTGTCGAAATTCGAATACAGCTTGTTGAGCGCCGAGATATATGCCTTCGCGGAAGCCGCGACGATATCCGGATCGGTGCCCACGCCGTTGACGACGCGCCCGCTCTTCGACAGGCGCACGGTCACTTCACCTTGCGCCTGCGTGCCGGTGGTGATTGCGTTGACCGAGTACAGCAGCAGTTCCGAGCCGCTGCCCACTTCCGTTTCGATCGCGTTGAGCGTGGCGTCGACCGGGCCGTTGCCGCGCGCTTCGCCAGTGATCTCCTTGCCTTCCACCGAGAACACGACCTTCGCGTGCGGCTGCTCGCCGGTTTCCGAATGCTGCGCCAGCGACAGGAACTTGTAGTGCTCCTTCTCCTGCGCTTCAGCGGATTCCTCGGTGACGATCGCGATGATGTCCTCGTCGAAGATTTCCGACTTGCGGTCGGCCAGTTCCTTGAAGCGCGCGAACGCGGTGTTCAGTTCGGCTTCGCTGTCGAGCGCGATGCCGAGTTCCTGCAAACGCTGCTTGAACGCATTGCGGCCCGACAACTTGCCGAGCACGATCTTGTTCGCGCTCCAGCCCACGTCTTCGGCACGCATGATTTCGTAGGTGTCGCGCGCCTTCAGCACGCCGTCCTGATGAATGCCCGACGCGTGTGCAAACGCGTTCGCGCCGACCACCGCCTTGTTCGGCTGCACGACGAAACCGGTGATCTGCGACACCAGCTTCGACGCCGGCACGATCTGCGTCGTGTCGAGACCGAGTTCGAGGCCGAAGTAATCCTTGCGGGTCTTCACCGCCATCACGATTTCTTCGAGCGACGTATTGCCCGCGCGCTCGCCGAGGCCGTTGATCGTGCACTCGACCTGACGCGCGCCGCCGATCTTCACGCCGGCGAGCGAGTTCGCCACCGCCATGCCGAGGTCGTTATGGCAATGCACCGAGAACACTGCCTTGTGCGAGTTCGGAACGCGTTCGCGCAGGGTCTTCACGAGCTGGCCGTACAGTTCCGGCACGCCATAGCCGACCGTGTCCGCGATGTTGATGGTGGTCGCGCCCTCGGCGATCACCGCTTCCAGCACGCGGCACAAAAAGTCCATGTCAGAGCGGCTGCCGTCTTCCGGCGAGAACTCGACGTCGTCCGTGAACTTGCGGGCGAAACGCACCGCCAGCTTCGCCTGCTCGAACACCTGGTCGGGCGTCATGCGCAGCTTCTTTTCCATATGCAGCGGCGACGTCGCAATGAACGTGTGGATGCGGAAATGATCGGCTGGCTTGAGCGCGTCGGCCGCGCGCTGGATGTCTTTGTCGTTCGCGCGGGCGAGCGAGCAGATCGTGCTGTCCTTGATCAGGCCCGCGATCGTGTGAATCGAATCGAAGTCGCCATTCGAGCTCGCCGCGAAGCCGGCTTCGATCACGTCCACTTTCATCCGTTCGAGCTGCTTCGCGATACGGATTTTTTCTTCCTTCGTCATCGATGCGCCGGGCGATTGCTCGCCGTCACGCAACGTGGTGTCGAATATGATCAGTTTGTCGGACATGTCGGGTCTCCTGGGGAGTCGTTCAGATGTGGGGATCGGATCTTGGAATTCAGGTGTTTGCGCCACCGCTGGCGACGCTCAACCGCAGACGAGGCAGGCGGAGGGCAAAACGATTGGCGACGCTCAGCGCGGCAGCCGCGCCAGCACTGGCGCGCCTAGCGGTGCGCCGGCTTGTTGAGGCCCATGTAGCAACTCAAAGGCGAACGTTGACGCAGTCATCCGACGACTATAGCGGCATTCCCGCCGCCACGCAATTGGCGTCAGACCTGCCTTTGAAGCGCCGCCAAACCAGCTCGCCAAAAGAAAAACGGCAGCCCTAAGGGTGCCGTTTTTTCATGTCACTACGAGGATGCGCGACCTGGGTCGTTACCTGTCGTGCGCCACCGAACGGGCCGGATTCGCCCTGCCCCGCAACGTCTGATAGCCCCAGAACACGTAGCCCGACAGACCGTACAGCACGAACAGGCCGAACAGCATCAGCGGCGGATCGGACGACACCAGCACGAACGCGACCACCACCAGCAGAATCACGCCGAACGGCACGCGATGCCGCACGTCGAGCGCCTTGCCGCTGTAGAACGGCGCATTCGACACCATCGTCACGCCGGCGTAGATGGTCAGCACGAATGCGACCCACGGCAGCCAGACCAGCTTGAGCGGCACGCGGTTGTCGGTGGCGAGCCACACGAAACCGGCGATCAGCGCCGCGGCGGCCGGGCTCGGCATGCCCTGGAAGAAGCGCTTGTCGACCACGCCGATGTTCGTGTTGAAGCGCGCGAGGCGCAACGCCGCGCCCGAACAGTAGACGAACGCCGCGAGCCAGCCCCAGCGGCCGAGGTCTTTCAGAATCCACTCGTACATCACGAGCGCGGGCGCGACGCCGAACGACACCATGTCCGACAGGCTGTCGAACTGCTCGCCGAACGCGCTTTGCGTATGCGTCATACGCGCGACGCGGCCGTCCATGCCGTCGAGCACCATCGCCACGAAGATCGCGATGGCCGCAATTTCGAAGCGCACGTTCATCGCCTGCACGACGGCGAAGAAACCGCAGAACAGCGCAGCCGTGGTGAAGGCGTTCGGCAGCAGATAAATGCCGCGCTTTCTCAGGAACTGCTGACGCTGCGCGCGCCGGCTGTCGACGGCCGCCGCCTCCGCCACCATCGGCTTGTTGCGGCGGAACGGACGCGGTAGCGGTCCGCTGTTACGGGGTCGACGCGGTTTGAATGCGGCCATTCGGAAACCTCCTGTATGCCGCTTTATAGTTCAGCGAGGATGGTGGACGACGCGGACACCTTCTCGCCGATCGACACACGCGGACGGCTGCCCACCGGCAGATACACGTCGACGCGCGAGCCGAACCGGATGAATCCATAACGCTGGCCACGGGTAAGCGGCTCACCAGCACGCACGTAGCACAGAATACGCCGCGCGATCAAACCGGCGATCTGCACCGACGTCACCGTCTGGCCGCCGGCCATTTCGATCACCACCGCATTGCGCTCGTTTTCGAGCGACGCCTTGTCCACCGCGGCATTCAGATACGCGCCGGGGAAGTATTCGACCTTGGAGATCGCGCCATCCACCGGCGAACGCTGCGAGTGGACGTTGAAGACGTTCATGAACACGCTGATCTTCAGCGCCTCACGGTTGGCGTACGGATCATGCGCGGTTTCGACTGCGACGATGCGGCCATCGGCCGGGCACAGCACGGCGTTCGCCTGGGTCGGGATCGGGCGGGCCGGATCGCGGAAGAACTGCACGATGAAGATCAGGATCAGCCAGAACAGCCATGCAATGCCGAACCCCGCGAAGGCGTGAACCAGTAATGCAACGACGGCCGCGATGGCGATGAACGGCCAGCCTTCTCGCGCGATGATCGGATGAGGGTAATTCATGGATGGCTTCTGTGTTTTTGTAAAACCGTAGGATAGCAAAAGCCGCCCAGGGTTCAGCACCCCTGGACGGCTTTTTGATTTGCCCGGCCGACGCGCGAACGCGCCGAACCGGACTTCAGCGATGAAATCGCCTGGTCAGCGCTTAGTTCTTCGACTGGTCGACCAGCTTGTTCTTCGCGATCCACGGCATCATCGCGCGCAGCTTCGAACCGACCTGTTCGATCTGGTGCTCGGCCGTCAGACGGCGGCGCGATTGCAGCGTCGGTGCGCCAGCCTTGTTTTCGATGATGAAGCTCTTTGCGTACTCGCCCGTCTGGATGTCGGTCAGCACGGCCTTCATCGCCTTCTTCGTTTCAGCCGTCACGATACGCGGACCCGTCACGTACTCGCCATATTCAGCGTTGTTCGAGATCGAGTAGTTCATGTTCGCGATGCCGCCTTCGTAGATCAGGTCGACGATCAGCTTCAGTTCGTGCAGGCACTCGAAGTACGCCATTTCCGGCGCGTAGCCCGCTTCCACCAGCGTTTCGAAGCCGGCCTTGATCAGGTCGACCGTACCGCCGCACAGCACGGCTTGTTCGCCGAACAGGTCGGTTTCCGTTTCTTCGCGGAAGTTGGTTTCGATGATGCCGGCACGGCCGCCGCCGTTCGCCGCAGCGTACGACAGCGCGATGTCACGTGCTGCGCCCGACTTGTCCTGGGCAACCGCGATCAGGTGCGGCACGCCGCCACCTTGCGAGTAGGTGCCGCGCACCGTGTGGCCCGGCGCCTTCGGCGCGATCATGATGACGTCCAGGTCGGCACGCGGAATCACTTGACCGTAGTGCACGTTGAAACCGTGCGCGAAGGCCAGTGCCGCGCCTTGCTTGGCGTTGCCGTGGACTTCCTTCGCATAGACTTCGGCGATCTGCTCGTCCGGCAGCAGCATCATGACGACGTCGGCGCCCTTGACGGCTTCCGCCACTTCCTTGACTTGCAGGCCGGCGTTCTCAGCCTTGCTCCACGATGCGCCGCCCTTGCGCAGACCGACCGTGACCTTCACGCCGCTTTCACTCAGGTTCAGCGCGTGCGCATGGCCCTGCGAGCCATAGCCGATGATGGTGACTTGCTTGCCCTTGATCAGGGAGAGGTCGGCGTCCTTGTCGTAGAAAACTTTCATGTCGGTTCCTTGGCTAAATTCGATGAATCAGTGAAATTCAAATACTGCGAATAGTGTGTTGGTATGTTGCTGGCCGGGTTCATGATGCGGCGCCCGGCCTTGTGATCGAGACGTTCAGTCGCGGCACATCAGCGCCGCGCGTCAGACCTTCAGGATGCGCTCGCCGCGGCCGATGCCCGAACTGCCCGTACGGACCGTTTCGAGAATCGCCGTGGAATCGAGCCCTTCGATGAAGGCGTCGAGCTTGTCGCTCGCCCCCGTCAGTTCGATCGTGTAGGTCTTTTCGGTGACGTCGATGATGCGGCCGCGGAAAATATCCGCCATCCGTTTCATCTCCTCACGTTCCTTGCCGACTGCCCTCACCTTGATCAACATCAGCTCGCGCTCGATGTGGGCGCCCTCGGTAAGGTCGACCACTTTCACCACCTCGATCAGGCGGTTCAGATGCTTCGTGATCTGTTCGATCACGTCGTCCGAGCCAATGGAGACGATGGTCATGCGCGACAGCGAACGGTCTTCGGTCGGAGCCACCGTCAAGGTTTCAATGTTGTAGCCGCGTGCGGAGAAGAGACCAACCACGCGTGATAACGCGCCCGGTTCGTTTTCCAGCAGGACGGAAATGATGTGTCTCATGATTCGCTTCTTCCAGATGTTTTGTCGATGTCTGTCGAGCGGTTCGGCGCCGCTTCGTCCGCCCGCGCCTTTTTTGAAGGCGCGCATGACGAAGCCGGCGGCCGGGCCCTCGTTATAGATCTTCCGAACCCATGAGCATCTCGGTGATGCCCTTGCCGGCCTGAACCATCGGCCAGACGTTTTCGGTCGGATCGGTCTGGAAATCGAGAAACACCGTGCGATCTTTCAGGCGCAGCGCTTCCTTGAGCGCCGGCTCGACGTCGGCCGTGCGTTCGATACGCATGCCGACGTGGCCGTACGCTTCGGCGAGCTTCACGAAATCCGGCAGCGCATCCATATACGAATGCGAATAGCGCTTGCTGTATTCGATCTGCTGCCACTGGCGCACCATGCCCAGATAGCGGTTGTTCAGCGAAATGATCTTCACGGGCGTGTCGTACTGCTTGCAGGTCGACAACTCCTGGATGCACATCTGGATCGAGCCTTCGCCCGTAATACAGAGCACGTCGTCGTCCGGGTGCGCCATCTTCACGCCCATCGCCGCCGGCAGACCGAAGCCCATCGTGCCGAGACCACCGGAGTTGATCCAGCGGCGCGGCTTGTTGAAGCGATAGAACTGCGCCGCCCACATCTGGTGCTGGCCGACGTCGGAACACACGAAGGCATTGCCGTCGGTCAGCTCCCACGCCTTCTCCACCACGTACTGCGGCTTGATGATGTCGCTCTTGCGGTCGAACTTCAGGCAGTCTTTCGCGCGCCAGGCTTCGATGTCCTTCCACCAGTCGGCAAGCGCCGCGGTGTCCGGGCCATGCTCGGCCGTCTGCAACTGCTCGATCAGTTCTTTCAGTACTTCCTTCACGTCGCCGACAATCGGAATGTCGACCTTGACGCGCTTGGAAATGGAAGAAGGATCGATGTCGATATGGATGATCTTGCGCGGACGCGACGAGAAGTGCGTCGGGTCGCCGATCACGCGGTCGTCGAAGCGCGCGCCGATCGCAATCAGCACGTCGCAGTGCTGCATCGCCATGTTGGCTTCGTACGTGCCGTGCATGCCGAGCATGCCGAGGAATTTCTTGTCGCTCGCGCGGTAGCCGCCCAGCCCCATCAACGTGTTGGTGACCGGGTAGCCGAGCAGATCGGCGAACTGGTTCAATTCACGCGATGCGTCCGCGAGAATGACGCCGCCGCCGGTGTAGATGTACGGGCGCCTGGCCGACAGCAGCAGTGAGACCGCCTTGCGGATCTGCCCCGAGTGGCCTTTCGTGACCGGGTTGTACGAGCGCAGCGAAATGCTCTTGATCGGCTCGTAGTTACAGGGCGCCTTCGACACGTCTTTCGGAATGTCGATCAGCACCGGGCCGGGCCGGCCGGTACGGGCAATATAGAACGCTTTCTTGACGGTGGCGGCGAGATCCCGCACGTCCTTCACGAGGAAGTTGTGCTTCACGCAGGGACGCGTGATGCCGACCGTATCGCACTCCTGGAACGCATCCTGGCCGATCGCGGCAGTCGGCACCTGGCCGCTGATCACGACCATCGGAATCGAATCCATGTACGCGGTGGCGATGCCGGTCACCGCATTGGTGACACCGGGGCCGGAGGTCACGAGACACACACCGACCTTGCCGGTGGAACGCGCATAGGCGTCGGCGGCGTGGACCGCGGCCTGTTCGTGACGCACGAGGACGTGCTGGAATTTGTCCTGCTTGTACAGCTCGTCGTAAATGTAGAGTACCGAGCCGCCGGGATAGCCCCAGATGAACTCGACGTCTTCGTCGGCCAGTGCCTTCATGAGCACGGTGGCGCCGATAGAGTCAGCTTCGTGAGGGGGGGTCGTATCCGACGTGGAGAATTCCGCGCTGGGCATATTCATTTATTCACCTTTCGAATTTTCGGCAAAAAATTGATCGGGTGCTCTCTGCCGGGCTTGTGGCTCGGGTTCAAGCGGCGCGTCCAGTTGACAGGTGAGCTTCTTGGGCCACACCTCAATTGAGACAAGTCACTTATGTTGCGAACCAGCGACGATATCCGCAGATTCGCGCGCGGTCAAGCAATTATTGCCCTGGCGCCCTGCCCCCGAATCTCGATAGTGACCGGAATCGACCTGAATCCTGTTATGCAGATGCAAGGTGCACCACGTTTCGCCCCAGGCGGCGCAAAAGTTTGTTAGCATCCGCGGGCTTTACGACATTTTTCGACCGATTACGCGCACGCTCGCTGCGCCGACCCCCAAACGGATGGCATCAGACAAGGAACTCGCCGATTTTCTGGCGGGCGTCGAAAGGCGCGCATTCAAGCAGACGGTCTACGCCGTGCGGGACGACGACGCCTCGCTCGATATCGTGCAGGACGCGATGATCAAGCTCGCCGAAAAATATGGCGACCGTCCGGCCGCCGAATTGCCGCTGCTGTTTCAGCGTATTCTGCAGAATGCGATGCACGACTATTTCCGTCGTGCCAAAGTACGCAATACCTGGGTTAGCCTGTTCTCGTCGCTCGGCAACGCGGACGACGACGAATTTGATCCGCTGGAAACCTTCGAGGCCCAGCAAGGCTCGGCCGGCGCCGAGAGCAACGAACAGAAGCTCGAACGCGAACAGGTCTTGCAGTTAATCGACGACGAGATCCAAAAGTTGCCGGCACGTCAACGGGAGGCGTTTCTCATGCGTTATTGGGAAGATATGGATGTCGCCGAGACTGCCGCCGCGATGGGCTGTTCCGAAGGTAGTGTGAAAACGCACTGCTCGCGGGCCACCCACACGCTGGCGCAAGCGCTCAAGGCTAAAGGAATCACGCTATGAGCTCCCTCGAAACTAAAGAACTCGAGTTCGCGCGCCAGGTGCGCCGCGCGCTCGACGAAAACGCCGCCAGCATTCCGCCCGCCACCGTCGATCGACTCGCCGCGGCGCGCCGTGCCGCGCTCGCCCGCAAGAAGCCCGAAACCGTGAGCGCACCGGTGTTCGTGCCCGCTCTCGCCGGCGCCGGTATGCCGGACGGTTTCCGGCAAGTCGAGATCCCGCAGCGCCGCCGTTCGCCGCTGCGCCGCTTTGCGCTCGCGTGGCCGCTCGCCGCGCTGGTCGTGAGCCTCATCGGCATTGCCTACTGGGAAGACCAGCAGCGCACCGCCGAACTCGCCGATATCGATGCCGCCATGCTTAGCGACGACCTGCCGCTCAATGCCTATCTCGACCACGGTTTCAACGCGTACCTTTCACGCGCCCACTGAGCGGGAGATTTTTCGGGTGAGTTACAAGCGCGGCCTGGCCGTTGTTTTCGGATGCACGATCGCGGCCCTGGTGTCGTTCGCAGCGACGTATCCGCGCTTTTACCCGAGCCCGTCGCCCGCTGGCGCGCCTTCGGCCGGCGGCAACGCCACAGCCAAGCCGCCCGCCCCGACGCTCGCCGTCGAATTGCCCGGCCTGCCCGGCAGCAACAGCCCGCTGGCCTGGTCGCGCCTGACTTCGGCCGAGCATCTCGCGCTCGCGCCGTTCGAAGCCCAGTGGGATTCGTTCAGCGACGAACGCAAACGCAAATGGATCAAGATCGCGTTGCGCTACCCCAAAATGTCGCCCGACGCGCAAAAGCGCCTGCATGACCGGATGAGCGAATGGGTGCGCATGACGCCCGATCAGCGGCGCGTCGCCCGCGAGAACTACCAGGTATCGAAGGAATTGCCGCGCGAGGCTCGTCAGAACGCGTGGAAGGCATATCAGCAGTTGCCCGAGGAGCAGAAGGAACGGCTTGCCGCCAGCGAGCGCAAGCGGCGCCCGAGCGTCGTCAGCGCGCCGCCCTCGGCCCGCAACGAAATCAAGGGTCTTGAGCGTATCGTCAATGCGCGTGAGCACGGCGCAAGCGGTGTAGCGGCGGCGAGCGCCGCGGCGCTGCCGGGCCCGGCAGCGCCGCCGGCCATTCCGGCTGCGGGCAGTTTCGTGCCCGCCACGCCGGTGCCGGTGTCGCCGGCCGAAGCGCCGTCGATCTTCAACGGCTCCTGAGCCCGGTCACACTGTGTCCCAGCCGCTCACGACCTCGACACTGCCCGCCGCTGCACCCGGCATCGCCCCCACCGTTCGACGCCGCCTCGCGGCGCTGCTCTACGAAGCGCTGATCCTGTTCGGCGTGGTCTTCGTCGCCGGCTATCTGTTCAGCACGCTGACGCAGCAACGCAACGGCTTGACTCACCACAATATGCTTGCCGCATGGATCGGTCTCGTGGTCGGTCTGTACTTCGTCTGGTTCTGGACTCACAGCGGCCAAACCCTGCCGATGAAAACCTGGCGCCTGCGGGTCGTCGCCGCCGACGGCTCGCCGCTTTCCACCGGCCGGGCAATCGCCCGTTACGTGCTCGCGTGGCTGTGGTTCCTGCCGCCGCTCGCGCTGCATCCGCTGCTGGGACTTCGCTTGCCGCAGACGCTGGTGATCGCCGGCATCTGGTTCCTGCTGTGGGCCGCGACCGGCCGCCTCGACCCGCAACGTCAGTTCCTGCACGACCGGCTCGCGGGTACGCGCGTGATTGGGGTTGCGCGCTGAAGAGGGCGTGCTTGTGCCGGGCGGCCGTGCCCGGCCGGCATGCCTGGCAGTCCATGAATTCGCCGTTCGTGCGGCCACCCCTGCCGCAAGGTTCACGTCGACCGCGCCCTGCGCCGTATCATCCGCGTCACAACCCCCCCGCAGTAATAAGAACTTCTCATGACTGTCATGGCACAGTCACGCGCGCCTGGCCCAATACGGGCACTGCAACTCGACGCGTGAGCCATGGACCCCAAAACGTCCGCGACTTCCCTGTTCCGCCAGACCGGCCCGAGCGTCGACACCGTCGCGTTCCGGCCGGACCCCAGCCCCGGTCATCACGGCTTGCCGTTGCCCGTGACACCACCACTCGACGCCCACGCTGTCCACCCCGAAGACGAGAACACCGACCCGCACCGCTACCGCACCATCTGGCTGTCCGACATCCATCTCGGTTCGAGCGGCTGCCAGGCGTCCTATCTGCTCGACTTCCTGCGTCATAACGAGTCGGAGTATCTGTACCTCGTCGGTGACATCATCGACGGCTGGCAGTTGAAGAAGGGCTGGTACTGGCCGCAGGCGCATAACGACGTCGTGCAGAAAGTGCTGCGCAAAGCGCGCAAGGGCACCCAGGTCATCTACGTGCCAGGCAATCACGACGAAGCCGCGCGCCAGTTCTGCGACCTCGCGTTCGGCGACATCCACGTGCGCGGCGAAGCGTTTCACACCACGCTCGCCGGCAAGCGGCTATGGATCGTGCACGGCGATCTGTTCGACGGCGTGATCCAGCACGCGAAGTGGCTCGCCTATCTCGGCGACACGCTCTACACGATGATCCTGGTCCTGAACCGCTGGTTCAACCGGATCCGCAGCAAGCTCGGCTTCCCGTACTGGTCGCTGTCGCAGTACCTGAAGCATCAGGTGAAGAACGCGGTGAACTTCATCTCGTCGTTCGAGCACGTGATGACCGACGAAGCGCGCCGCCGCGGCTGCGACGGCGTGGTCTGCGGACACATCCACAAAGCCGAGATGCGCGACATCGACGGCGTGCTGTATTGCAACGACGGCGACTGGGTCGAAAGTCTGTCGGCACTCGTCGAGACGTATGAAGGCGAACTCAAAGTGATCTACTGGACCACGCTGCGCACCCCGCAAGTCGGCGCGCAAAAGGCCCGGGCGACTGCGTAGTCCCCTTAACCGCTATTGGGCCCGAATCGAGGAACAAGCCGATGAAGATCATGATCGTCACTGACGCATGGGAACCGCAGGTCAATGGCGTCGTGCGTACGCTGAAAAACACCACCCGCGAACTCACCGCGCTCGGCCATCGCGTCGATCTGTTGACGCCGCTCGAATTCAAAACGATTCCCTGCCCGACCTATCCCGAGATCCGCCTGTCGCTGCTGCCGCGCCGCAAGCTGCGCGAGCGCATCGACACTTTCGCGCCCGACGCGTTGCACATCGCCACCGAAGGCCCGCTCGGCATGGCCGCGCGCGCCTACGCGATCCGTCACAAGCTGCCGTTCACGACCGCTTATCACACGCGCTTTCCGGAGTACGTGCAGGCGCGCTTCGGCATTCCGCTCGCCGCGACCTACAAGTTCCTGCACTGGTTTCACAAGCCGTCGCTGGCCGTGATGGCGCCCACGCCCGTGGTCAAGCACGACCTCGAAAAATTCGGCTTCACGAATGTCGTGCTGTGGACCCGCGGCGTCGACCTGGAGATCTTTCACCCGATGGACTCGAAGGTGCTCAACTCCGCGCGGCCGATCTTTCTGTACGTGGGACGCGTGGCGGTCGAGAAGAACGTCGAGGCGTTCCTGCAACTCGACCTGCCCGGCTCGAAGTGGGTCGCCGGCGAAGGCCCGGCGCTCGCCGAACTGAAGTCGCGCTATCCGCAAGCGAATTATCTGGGTGTGCTCACGCAGGCCGAACTCGCGAAGGTGTATGCGGCGGCGGATGTGTTCGTGTTCCCGAGCCGCACCGATACCTTCGGACTCGTGCTGCTCGAAGCGCTCGCGTGCGGCACGCCGGTGGCGGCGTATCCGGTCACCGGTCCGATCGACGTGCTGGGCGACGGCGGCGCGGGCGCGATGCACGAAGAGCTGCGCGAGGCCTGTCTCGAGGCGCTGAAGATCGATCGCAACCATGCGCGTGCGTGGGCGGAGCGCTTCTCGTGGGCGGCGGCATCCGCGCAATTCGCCGCGCATCTGAAACCCTTGCCGCATACGTCGTATCGCGAGGAAAGCGCCGCCGCCTGACGCGGCGCGCGCAAGCCGTCCATGCGAACCAGCCAAGCCACTGTAGGGCGCGCGTCGAACGGCGCGCCCCACGCCGTCGGTGCCGGGAGCGCCACCGAACACGAAGCCGAACACACTGCCGCCGGCATCGAGCCGTTCGACGACGTCAGCGAACCCGCGCCGCCGAATCATGCAGACGCCGCGCATGGTTTAAACGGCAGCGACGGCGCGAACCTCGCGAACGATACACAACACGAACCGCTCAGCCCCGACGATCCGCTCGCACCGCTGCCCTTCAATCCGTACAAGGGCAATCGCGGTCTCACCCGCGCATGGCACGCGATGAAAAATTCGCTTGCCGGATTCCGCGTCGCGATTCGCGAGGAAAGCGCGTTTCGCCAGGAACTCACGCTCGCCGCGATCCTGATTCCCTGCGGCCTGCTGGTGCCGGTCGATCCGGTGTCGCGCGTGCTGCTGCTCGGCTCGGTGCTGCTGGTGCTGATCGTCGAGTTGCTGAATTCAAGCGTGGAAGCGGCGATCGACCGGATTTCGCTCGAGCGTCACGAACTGTCGCGCCGCGCAAAGGATCTCGGCAGCGCGGCCGTGATGGTCGCGCTCGGCATGTGCGTGATGACGTGGGCGCTGATCGTCGGACCGCTCGTCGCGCATTGGCTCGAAGCAGTGTTATGACGCCGCGTCGCATGACGGTCGAAGGCGTTTGAAACGCGCTCAGGCGTGCTCGAGCGCATTCACGTTGCGCGCAAACGTCCCAAACAACGAAAACCCTGAGTATCCGCGTGATATAAGAACGGTCGGTTTATAATCGTCCGACAGTCTCACAAGAAAACGCTGGGCCGCCCCAAGTTTTCCGCCCCGCAGGAAGTCCCCCGCCTCGAAGGAAGCCTTGGAGGATTGGGGGGATTGCCCCCTCGTTGGGGCCTCTCGCACAGCGACAGGTTGGGGGCGCTCATATACCAACCGCATCCGGGTGGACCACGCAGCAGCGGCACGCCGCCGCGCGCCCAGCCCGGCGTAACCAGGGCCGGACGACATGGAAGCCAAACCTCCCCGCCGCACGCGCGAACGGATTCTCGAACTCTCGTTGAAGCTGTTCAACGAAATCGGCGAGCCGAACGTCACGACGACGACGATTGCCGAGGAAATGGAAATCAGTCCAGGCAATCTGTACTATCACTTCCGCAACAAAGACGACATCATCAACAGCATCTTCAGCCAGTTCGAGCAGGAGATCGAAAAGCGTCTGCGTTTCCCCGACGACCATCGCGCAACCATCGACGAAATGTGGTCGTATCTGCAATACATGGTCGATTTCACGTGGCGCTACCGTTTTCTGTATCGCGACCTGAACGACCTGCTCGCGCGCAATCGCACGCTCGAAACTCACTTCAAGCAGATCATCAGCCACAAGGTGCGCTTTGCGAGCCAGTTCTGCGAGCAGCTCGTCGCCGACGGCGAAATGGTCGTCACGCCGGAAGAGCTGCACGTGATCGCCACCAACGTCGGCGTGATCGGCACGTACTGGCTGTCGTATCAGTTCGTGATGAACCCGCGCAAATACAACGAGCAGGAAGCGATTCGCGCGGAGCTGCATCAGGTGAGCGTGCAGATCGTGTCGCTGATGGCGCCTTATCTGCGCGGCCGCTCGCGGCAGATTTTCGACGACCTCGTGTCCGGCAAGCTGCCCAAGCGCGAGTTTTACGACTACCTGCCGCCTAGGGAAGGTGCCGCGCCCCGCAACGAATCGAAGGACGTTTGAGCATGAAGTCGGTGTGTGTGTATTGCGGCTCCTCCAACGGAGCCAAACCGTTGTATGCGGACGCCGCGCGCGCTTTCGGCCGCGCGCTGGTGCAGGCCGATCTCGCGCTGATCTACGGCGGCGGCAAGGTCGGGCTGATGGGCGTGATCGCCGATACGGTGATGGCCGAAGGCGGCCGCGCGATCGGCGTGATTCCCGAGCTGCTGATCAACAAGGAAGTCGGCCATAACGGACTGACCGAGCTGCACGTGGTGCCCGACATGCACCATCGCAAGAAGATGATGGCCGACCTGTCCGACGCGTTCGTCGCGATGCCGGGCGGCGCAGGCACGCTCGAGGAGTTCTTCGAGGTCTACACATGGGCGCAGCTCGGCTATCACCAGAAACCGGTGGCACTGCTGAATATCGACGGCTTCTACGATCCGTTGATCAATCTGCTGCTGCACACGGTGGACGAGGGCTTCATGCGCCAGACCTATTTCGACGTCCTGCAGATCGATGCCGAGCCCGCCGCGCTGATCGGCAAGCTGCAACGCTATCAGCCGCCCGCCAGCGACAAGTGGGCGATCAAACGCGACGCGGTCTGACGCGACCCGGTCTGACGCGACCCGGTCTGACTCTCGCGCGCCGCGCTCAGGCGTCTGCCACACCGGCCGCGCTGCCCGCGCGGCCTTCACCCGAACGATGAGGTTGCGATGACAAAAGCCGTTCTGATCACCGGTGGCAGCCGCGGCATTGGCCGCGCAACCGCGCGTTTGCTTGGCGCGCGCGGCTGGTTCGTCGGCGTCAATTACGCGCGGAATCTGGCCGCCGCCCAGGACACCGTCGCCGAAGTCGAGCGTGCCGGCGGCCGTGCATTGCCGATCGCCGGCGATGTCGCGAACGAAGCCGACGTGATCGCGATGTTCGACGCGCTCCAGCAGAAGTTCGGCCGGCTCGATGCGCTCGTCAACAACGCCGGGATCGTCGCGCCGTCGAGCCAGCTCGCCGACATGGACCTTGCGCGCCTGAAGCGCATGTTCGACGTCAACGTGCTTGGCGCGTACCTGTGTGCGCGCGAAGCCGCCCGGCGCATGTCGAAGGATCGCGGCGGCGCGGGCGGCGTGATCGTCAACGTCTCTTCGGCGGCGGCGCGCCTTGGTTCGCCGAACGAATACATCGATTACGCCGGCTCGAAAGGCGCCGTCGACACGATGACGCTCGGCCTCGCCAGGGAACTCGGCCCGCAAGGCGTGCGCGTGAACGCGGTGCGCCCCGGCCTGATCGACACTGAGATCCACGCGAGCGGCGGCAAGCCCGAGCGCGCCGCCCAGCTCGGCGCGGCCACGCCGCTCGGCCGCCCCGGCAGCGCCGACGAAGTGGCCGAATCCATCGTCTGGTTGCTGAGCGACGCCGCGTCGTACGTGACAGGCGCGCTGCTCGACGTTTCCGGCGGACGCTAAGCCACGCTGGTCTTCAGGCGCGGCCCGCGCCCGCTCCTTTCCCCTCGTTTGCCGTCCCCCACTACGAATTCCCGTCGATTTGACGAGGAATGAGGGCGTGCGCGCATAAACCACCAACAGCTTGCGCCTTTTCTGTAATCCACCGTAATAATATGGGACTACAATCGCAGCGGATCGCGTGCAACCGCAAGCGACGCAGAACCAGAACATAAGTACGCGGCCCACGCCGCCGCGTACGGCGACCAGAGATTCCCCGATGCAAGAAAAACCGTCCGCGCCGTGGCGCGCTGGAAATGTCGCGGCGACGACATCGACTCCAGCCGGTGCCACCGACAGCGCACACGAGCCCCCGCTGTCCCACCCGCTTCATGGTCCGCTCCGCGCCGCCGCACGCATGGCCGGGCACGGCGCAGGCACGCTCGGCGGCCAGACGGCGGAAGCGGCGACCCGCACCGGACCCGCCGCCCCTGTCAGCCCCGCCGATGAAGCCAGGCGCGCCGGCAGCGGCCTGCGCCGCTGGCGCGCGCTCACTGCGGTCCGTCCGCTGCTGTGGCTGATCGCGCTGGCGATCCTGTGTGCATGGCTGCTGCCGGGCACCTTGGGCCACGATCCGTGGAAGCAGGACGAGACCTACACGTTCGGCATCATCCAGCACATGCTCGACACCGGCGACCTGATCGTGCCGACCAACGCCGGCCAACCTTTCGTCGAAAAGCCGCCGATCTACGATTGGGTCGCCGCCGGCTTTGCCTGGATGTTCGGCCGCTTTCTGCCGTTGCACGATGCGGCACGTCTCGCGAGCGCGCTGTTCGCCGGACTGACGGTCTACTACACGGCACGCATCGCCCGCCGCGCGCTCGCTGCGTCGAGCTGGTTCGACCTGCGGGTGATCGGCACGCTGGCGCTGTTCGCCGGCACGCTCGTCGTCGTCAAACACGTGCACGACATGATGACCGACGTCGCGCTGATGGCCGGCGCCGCGCTCGGTTTCTGCGGACTGTTCGAGCTGGTGCTGCTGCATCTGCGCGACGACGCGCGCGCGTCGCCTGCCGACGCACGCTCCCGGCGCCCCGCGATCCTCAGCGGCGCGGCGATGTTCGGCGCGGGCGTCGGCGTATCGCTACTGGCCAAGGGCCTGTTCGTGCCGCTCGTGTTCGGCGCGACCACCGTCGCGGTGCTGATGCTGTATCCCGCTTGCCGCAGCCGCAGCTTTGCCGGCGCGCTCGGCGTCGCCGCGCTGGTCTGCGCGCCGTTCGCGCTGATCTGGCCGATCTGCTTCTATCTGCGCTCGGAAGCGCTGTTCAAGGTCTGGCTGTGGGATAACAACGTCGGACGTTTCTTCGGTTTTTCAGTGGCCCAACTCGGCTCCGAAAACGAGAGCCGCCTGTTCGTGCTGCGCACCGTGCTGAGCGTCGGCTTTCCGGTCGTGCCGCTTGCATTGGCCGCGCTCGCGGGCGGCGCATGGCGGCGCTGGCGCGATCCGCGCGTGGCGTTGCCGGCGATTTTCGCGGGCACCGGCTTCGCCGTGCTGCAAGGCTCGGCGACGGTGCGCGAACTGTACATCCTGCCGTTCATCGCGCCGCTCGCGTTACTGGCGATGCAGGGCGTCGAAAGGCTGCCGCGGCGTCTGCATGCGAGCTGGGACATGGCGAGCCGCGTGCTGTTCGGCAGCGTGGCGGTACTCGCGTGGATCGTCTGGTCGATCATGAGCAGCCCGTCGAGCACGCATGCGTCGCTGCACCTGCTCGGCCGCTGGTTGCCGCTCGATTGGGTGCTGCCGGTCAAACCCGGGCTGATCGCGGCTGCCTTGCTGATGACGTTCGGCTGGCTGTGGCTGCTGCCGCTCTTCAAGCACGCCGGCAAATGGCGCGGCGTGCTGAGCTGGTGCGCGGGCGCGATGCTCGCGTGGGGGCTGGTGAGCACCTTGCTGCTGCCGTGGCTCGACTATGCGAAGAGCTATCGTTCGGTGTTCGAAGAGCTCGGCGCCAAAATGAATATCGAATGGAACGTTGGCGACTGCATGGCCAGCGCCGGGCTGGGCGAATCCGAAGCGCCGATGCTCGCCTACTACACCGGCATCGAGCATCAGCCGGCCGCGGACACGCGCAACACCGAGTGCACGTGGCTGATCGAACAAAGCCGCCGCGACAATGCGCGCCAACCGGCCGGCGAATGGCGGCTGTTCTGGTCGGGCGCTCGTCCGGGCGACACGGATGAGTTGTTACGGGTGTTCGTGCGCACGCCGGCGGCCGCTCCGGCTGGCCGTGGCGACTAGCGCGAAGCATCGTCGCCGGGGTCTGCGCGTGACAACGACAACCTCGCGCGCTGATGCGCGCGCGTTCCGTTCCGTGGGCGCCTAGAAGGACGAACCGGGCTCGCGCAGAAACGCGGCTTCCTCGGCGGTCGACCAGCGCCCGAGCACCGCGTTGCGATGCGGAAAGCGTCCGAAGCGCTCGATGATTTCCGCGTGCCGCACGGCGGACCGGTAGTAAGACTCGCCACCCGTCTCCGCGTCGAGCTGTTTGAACAGGCGCAGCGATTCGTGCTGGCTGGCGAGCGTTTCGTCGTGCTCGAACGGCAGATAGGCGAACGCGCGGTGATGCGCGGTGGGCAACAGGCGATCGGCGCCGGTTGCAATCATCCGCTGCGCGATGCGCAATGCCTTCTGATCGGCGGCGAACGCGCGCGGCGTGTTGCGGTGACAATTGCGCGAGAACTGATCCAGCAAGATGATGAGCGCCAATGCGCCGAGTGGGGTTGTCTGCCAGTGGTCGAGCGTGGCATCGCCGGTGGCGTCATTCGCCGCATCGATCAGCGCGCCGAAGCGTTCCCGCAGCATCGCATCGAACGCTTCGTCGCGGGAGAACCAGCTCTTGCGCTCGTCGCCGAAGTCCGGCGTGTCCGGCGCGCCGAACCAGCAGTCGAGCACCGCGCGCGCCTCCGGCGCCAGTCCAGCGTAGTCCGCCAGCATCGTGTACGGTGTCTCGCGGGGCTCGTTAGCCATTGCGGTTGCGCATCCAGTCGGCGGTCTCGAAGAACGAGCCAAGTAGACGCTCACGCAACGGCTGCGCGAGCCCGATGTCCTCCATCGCCCACGCCATACATCTGAGCCACTGGTCCCGCTCGCTCGACGCGATCGCAAACGGCAGATGCCTGGCGCGCAGGCGCGGATGGCCAAACCGGCTGATGTAGTGATCGGGGCCGCCCAGCCAGCCGCACAGGAACCAGAAAAACTTGTCGCGCGAGCCGTCGAGCGACTCCGGATGCAAAGCCCGAATCCCGGCGAAATCCGCTTCCAGATCCATCAGGTCGTAAAACCGGTCGACCAGTTCGCGCACGCGCGCTTCGCCGCCCACCAGATCGAAGGCCGTCGGCTGCGCCGCGGACACTTCGCCGTTCAAATCGCTCATAACCTGCTCACCAGCCAGAAAGAAAGATCACGCGTCCCGCAGCGATTGCAACGCGGGCCGCGCCAACACATGCCGCAAGCTCAGCCAGCCGCCGACACCGGCACAGGCGACGCCGGCGGCAATCCCCGCCGGCAGCAGCCACGCATCGAAGCTCAGATAAAACTCGAACACGCGCGTCGCCAACACCCAGCCGATGATCTGCGCGCCGAGCGCCGCCATCAAACCGGCGAGCGTCCCCACCGCGACGAACTCGGCAATCTGCACCGCGCGCACCTGGCGATGCGACGCCCCCAGCGCGCGCAGCAGCGCGGATTCTCGCATACGCTCGTCGCGCGTGCCGGCGAGCGCCGCGTACAGCACCAGCACGCCCGCCGCGAGCGTGAACGCGAACAGGAACTGCACCGCGCCGATCACCTGCTGCAACACGCGCTGAATCTGCGCGAGGATCGGACCGGTGTCGATGGCCGTGAGATTCGGATAAACGGCGATCAGGCCGTCGATCGCCGACTGCTTTTCCTGCGGCAGATGGAAGCTCGTGATGAACGTCGCCGGAAAATCCTGCAACGCGGCGGGTGGCATCAGCACGAAAAAGTTGACCTTGAACGAACCCCAGTCGAGCTTGCGCACGCTCGTCACCGGCGCGTCGATCTGCAAGCCGGTCACGTCGAAACGCAGCATGTCGCCGGGCTTCACGTCGATCAGCTTGGCGAGCCCCTGCTCGATCGAAATCTGCGGAGTCTTCGTGTCGCCGTACCAGGTGCCGGCGGAGAGCCGGTTGTCGTCGGGCAACTCGGTCGTGTACGACAGGTTGAATTCCCGGTCCACCAGACGCCTGGCGTCGTCGCCCTTGAACGAATCAGGATTGACCGGCTTGCCGTTGATCGCCGTCAGCCGCCCGCGCACCATCGGCGCGAGCACCGTGCCGGGCACGCCGTGCGCGCCCAGATATTGCGTGACGGCGTCGCGCTGGTCGGGCTGGATGTCGATGATGAATTCGTTCGGCGCATCCGGCGGCGTCGATTTGCGCCAGCCGGCCACCAGGTCGTTGCGGGTCATCGCGATCAGCAACAGACACATCAGGCCGATACCGAGCGCGGTGATCTGCAACGCGCTCGCACCGCTGCGCCGCTCGAGCGACGCCAGCGCATAGCGCCAGCCGATCCCCGCGTTCATGCGCTCGCTGCGCACGACGCGCGCCGCGCCCCACAGCGCGAGCCGCGCGATGCACGCGAACACCAGCATGCCGCCGGCGAAGCCGCCCGCGACGATCCCGCCGAGCTTCAATTCGCCCGCCGCGACGATCAGCAGCGCGGCGAACAGCACGATGCCGAGCGCGTAGGCGGCCCAGGCGGTGCGCCCCTCCTCGCCCCATTCGCGGCGCAGCACGCGCACCGGCGGCACGCGCGTGAGCGGCAGCAGCGGCGGCAGCGCGAAACCCAGCAACAGCACGAGGCCGGCCGCGATGCCTTCGAGCGCGGGCCAGACACTCGGGTAAGGCAGCGCGACGTCGATCAGACTGCCGAGCCACGTCAGCAACGCGAGATGCCCGAGATAGCCGAGCGCGACACCGAGCGCGCCACCGATCAACCCGAGGCCCACGAATTCGAGCGTGAACAGCGCGCGCAGCGCCGCCTGACTGACGCCGAGACAGCGCATCGCCGCGCAGCTGTCCAGATGACGGCGCATGTACCGGTGCGCGGCCATCGCGATCGCCACAGCCGCGAGCAATGCGGTGAGCAGCGACACCAGCGTGAGGAAATGGCTCGCGCGATCGAGCGTCTGACGCACTTGCGGCTGGCCGTCCTGCAACGATTCGAGCGCGACGCCGCGCATCTTGCCGCCGTCCACCTTGTCATGCGCGAACTGCGCGAAGCGCGCCACCGACGCGTCCGCGCCCGCCACCAGCAGCCGGTAGGTCACGCGGCTGCCGAAGGTGATGAGGCCGGTCGACTGGACTTCGTCGGCGCGCAGCATCAAACGCGGCGAGAAGTTGACGAAGGAAAAGCCGCGGTCGAGTTCGCGAGTGATCATCGCGCCGACTGTGAAGCTCCGATTGCCGACTTTGACCGTGTCGCCCACATGCAGCTTCAGTGCGTCGAGCAGCGCCTGGTCGACCCATACGGTGCCGGGTGCCGGAATCGCTTGCGCGGGATGATCCGGCGCGCCGGGCGCCGGCGCGATCCGCAACGCGCCGCGCAGCGGATAACCCGGCGACACGGCCTTGATGGCGGCAAGCCGCGAGACCGGCTGCGCGCCGGTCGAATTGATCATGCTGGGGAAGATCGCCGTGCTGGCGGTGCTCAAACCGAGCGCCTCGGCTTGCGCGGCGAATTGCGGATCGACCGGATGATCGGCGCGCACGATGAAATCGGCGGCGATCATGCGCCGCGCGTCGCGCTCGAGTCCCTGATGCAGGCGGTCGGCCAGAAAGCCGACGCTCGACAACGCCGCGACGGCCAGCACCAGCGCCAGCAGCAACATCGTCAATTCGCCCGCGCGCCAGTCGCGCGCCGTCATGCGGATAGCCTGATGCAGCAGATCCCTGCCGCCGAACCGGCGCGCCGCCGTTGCGTTAGCGCGCGCCATCGCACCCCGTACCGTATCGCTCAATCGTGCCTGCTCCTGGCAAAACGCGACACCATGTGCGTGGCCATGCCGCGAAAACCGCCCTGTACGCCGCGCCAGAGCCGCGGCAGCGCCCAGCCGGCCAAAATCAGAAAGCCTACCATCAGCACCAGAAACGCGAGCGGCACGAACAGCGCGAGCAGCATGCCGCCGAACACGAGGCCGTCTTCAGCGGTCGAGGTGACGACATTCGACACCGGTTCCGGCGACAGATTGATCAGCGCGCGCGTGCCCGCTTTCGCCAGATGCGCGGTGCCCGCCAGCGTGCCGCCCGCGAGCGCGGCGACGGTCAGCAGCGCCGGATCGGCATGGCCGAGCGCGCCGGCGGCCAGCACCGCGCCGGCCGGGATGCGGATGAACGTATGGACCGCGTCCCATAACGAATCGAACGCGGGGATTTTGTCGGCGAGGAATTCGGTGACCGTCAGCACGGCCGCTGCGCCGATCACCCACGGCGAAGATAGCGCGGACAGCGTATCGGGGAGATGGATAAAGCCGAGGCGTTCGAACACGCCGGCCAGCAGGACCGTCAGATAGAGGCGCAGACCGCTGCCCCATGAAAGGCCAGCAGCAAGCGAAAGTGATTCAAGCATGGCCGCCTCCAGGCGCGCTGTGCGTGCCGGGCGCTTCGGCGGGTCAAGACAGGAGAAGCCCCAAACCGAAGTCGTCAGACCCGCGCCAAGCCGGCCGCGCCAAATAGGCCGCGGGCAATGTCAGGTTGGATTCGGTTTCATTATAGCCACGTTAATTCGCAGAACGTCGAGCGGCGAATAATTGGCGGCGCCGATGCGGCGCGGGCCGGGGCTCACGCGGGCGGGCCGGGTGAGCCGGATAATACGGCCTCGATACGGCCTCGATGCACACTACGGCCTCGAAGCACCGCCCCAACCCACGGCATCAATGCCCTGACGACAGCTTCAGCCCGACCAGACCGATCACGATCAGCGCCGCGCTGGCGACGCGCGCGACGCTCAGCGCCTCGCCCATCATCACGATCCCGAAGATGAACGCGCCGACCGCGCCGATCCCCGTCCACACGGCGTAGGCGGTGCCGAGCGGCAACTGGCGCATCGCGAGGGCGAGCAGCGCGAAGCTGCCGAGCGCGGTCACGACCGTGAACACGGACGGCCACACGCGGGTGAACCCTTCCGAGGTCTTGAGGCCGGCCGCCCACGCGACTTCGAGCAAACCGGCAATCAACAGAAGAAACCAGGACATGAGACAGCTCCATGATGAAATGGGGCCGTCCCCGTTTGTCGTACAAGCGTCAGGTCGTCCTTACGCGCCGCAATTATATCGAAGCGACGCGCGCGCCGCTGCGGGGCCGGGTCAGACCGCGCCCGCCAGCCGGTAACCGACGCCGGTTTCCGTGATGATATGTTCCGGCTGCGCCGGATCGCGCTCCAGCTTGCCGCGCAGATGCGCCATGTAGATGCGCAAGTAGTGATGGCTCTCGACATGCGACGGCCCCCACACGTCGCGCAGCAACTGCCGGTGCGTCAGCACGCGGCCGGCGTGACGCACGAGCGTCGCGAGCAGCCGGTATTCGATCGGCGTCAGGTGGATCGCGGCGCCGTCGCGCGTCACCTGCCGCAACGCGAGATCGACCGTGACCGCGCCGAAGCGCACCTGCGGCGACTCGTTCGCGCCGCCGTGATTGCGCCGCCGCATCTGCGCGCGGATCCGCGCCAGCAGTTCGGACACGCCGAACGGCTTGGTCAGGTAGTCGTCCGCGCCGGCATCGAGCGCGGCGACTTTCTCGCTCTCCTGGGTGCGCGCCGACAGCACGATCACCGGCAGCTCGCTCCAGCCGCGCAGTTCGCGGATCACGTCGAGGCCATCGGTGTCGGGCAAGCCGAGATCGACGATCACCAGATCGGGCTTGCGCGTCGCGGCTTCGACGAGACCCTGCTTGCCGGTTTCGGCGTCGTGCACGACGATGCCCTCGCCTTCCAGTGCCGTGCGCACGAAGCGGCGAATCTGCTTTTCGTCTTCAATCAGAACGACGGTGATGCTCGGGTCACTCATGGGTCGGCTTGGCCAGCGGGTTGAGGGTTGCAGCGCCGTCGATGTCGGTATCGGTATCGGCGTGAGGATCGGCTTGCATGCCTGTCTGATGATCGTCACGCACCAGCGGATCGGCGCCTTCGTCTTCCAGCGTATCCGGTGCGTCGGGCGGCGTGTCCACCGGCAGCGTGAACCAGAAGCGCGCGCCTTCGACGCGGCCGTCCGCGGACAGCCGGTTGAGCGCACCGATTGTACCGCCGTGCGCCTCGACGATCGCGCGGCAGATCGCGAGTCCCAGGCCGATGCCCGGCTTGGCCGACTCCTTCTCGCCGCGCGTGAATTTCTCGAACACGCGCGCTTCCATGCCGGCGGGCAGACCGGGACCGTTATCGTCGACGGTGACGCGCACCAGCGGCTTGTGGTCCGCGTCGAGCCGTTGCGCGCCGATCGTCAACGGCGTATCCGCCGCGGTGTACTTGGCCGCGTTCTCGAACAGGTTCGAGAAGAGCCGCTCCATCAGCACAGCGTCCAGATGCAGCAGCGGCAGATCGGCGGCCAGCCTGACCTGCACCGGATGACTCGCCAGCACGCGTTTGCAGGTGCGCAGCGCGGCGCCCACCGTTTCTTCGAGCAGCGTCCACTGCCGGTTCAGTTGCAGACTGCCCGCCTGCAAGCGCGCCATGTCGAGCAGATTCGTGACGATGCCGGTCATGCGCAGCGCCTCTTCGTGAATCGCGTCGACGAGGTCGTCGCGGCGTTGCGCTTCGGGGTGCGCCTCGGGGTGCGCCTCGGGGTGCGCTTCGGGGTGCACTTCGGGGTGCACTTCGTTGCGCACCTTGCGCGTTTGCGCCAGCATCGACGAGAAGCCGACGATCGTCGTCAACGGCGTGCGCAGGTCGTGCGAGATCGCGGACAACAGCGAGTTGCGCAAGCGCTCCGACTCCATATTGACGAGCGCGTCGCGCGCGATATCGACGTAATGCACCCGCTCCAGCGCCAGCGCGATCTGCGCGGCGAACGCGTCGAGCATGCGTTGCTGCTCGGGCACGTCCAGCTCGCGTTCGTCGCGCATCACGGCCGCGAGCACGCCGCGCGTGCGCATCGGCGCCTTCAGCGGCAGATACAGCGCGCTGGCGGCCGGCAGCGTGTCGGTGCCGTGGCCGGCCGGCTTCTGCTGATCGTAGACCCACTGCCCGACGTCGATGTCGAGCAGTTCGCCTTCGAGCGTGATCGCCGCGTCGGGGTCCTCGATCTTCTGTTTGACCTGATCGGCGCTGTCCGGCAACAGGATCGCGACGCGCGCGCCGAACACCTCGCTCACGTGCCGGCTGCCGATCCCGACGATCTGCTCGGTGGTCAGCGCCGCCGCCAGTTCGCGCGCCATCGCGTACATCGCGCCGGTGCGTTGCTCGCGGCGCCGCGCGACGCTCGCCTCGCGGCGCAGGCTCGACGTGAGATGGCTGATCACCAGCGAGGTCAGCAGCATGCCGAAGAAGGTCAGCAGATACTGCGTATCGGCCACCGACAGCGACATGCGCGGCGGCACGAAAAAGAAATCGAACGCAGCCACGCTCAGGAACGACAACACCACGCCCGGCCCGCGCCCCAGCTTCACCGCGGTGAAGATCACGCCGAGCAGATACAGCATCACGAGATTGGTCAGATCGATACGATCGATCAACTGGCTCGACAGCAGCGTGATGCCCGTGCAGATCGCCAGCGCGATGGCATACGCGCGCGGCGGCGAGCGGCGTTCGCGCGCCGCGCTCAGCGCCTCGCGCCACGCGTTCGCGGTGGTGTTCAACAGGTGCCGATGCTCGCCGCCATCGTGTTCGGACGATGCGCGAATCAGCGTGAGATCGAGCTCGCCCGCCTGCTCGGCGATCCGCTCGCCGAGCGGCCGGCGCAGCCAGCGCTTGACGCCGCTGCGCGACGACGCGCCGGCCACCAGCTTCGACACGTTGCGGGCCTGCGCATAGCCGATCAGCGCGGCGACCGCATCGGCGCTCGCGAGCGTCGCGGTTTCGGCGCCGAGTTCGGCCGCGAGCTTCAACGCGTTCAGCGTGCGTTCGCGGCGCGCGCCGGGCAAGCGCTGCAGCGCGGGCGTTTCCACATAGACGGCGAGCCAGTCGGCCTTCAGGCTGGCGGCCAGACGCGCGGCCGCGCGCACCAGCACCGGCGCTTCCGGGCCTGGCCCCACGCACACCAGCAAACGCTCGCGCGCCTGCCAGATACGCTGGATCGAACGGTCGGCGCGATATTCCCGCATCTGCGCATCGACACGATCCGCGGTGCGGCGCAGCGCCAGCTCGCGCAGCGCGATCAGATTGCCCTTGCGAAAGAAATTGCGCACCGCGCGCTCGGCCTGCTGCGGCAAATACACCTTGCCGTCGCGCATCCGGTCGAGCAGTTCCTCGGCAGGCAGGTCGACCAGCGTGACTTCGTCGGCGCGATCGAACACGCGGTCCGGGACCGTCTCCCAGACGCGGATGCCGGTGATCTGGCCGACCACGTCGTTCAGGCTTTCGAGGTGCTGGACGTTGACCGTCGTATAGACGTCGATGCCCGCGTCGAGCAGTTCGTAGACGTCCTGCCAGCGCTTCAGGTGGCGCGCGCCCTGCACGTTCGAATGCGCGAGTTCGTCGACCAGGATCAGTTGCGGCTTGCGGGCGAGCGCGGCATCGAGATCGAACTCGCCGAGCTTGCGGCCGCGATACTCGATATGCGCGAGCGGCAGCACGTCGAGGCCTTCGAGCAGCGCGGCGGTCTCGCTGCGGCCATGCGTTTCGGCGATGCCGATCACGACGTCCGCGCCTTCATCGTGGCGGCGGCGCGCGGCCTGCAACATCGCATACGTCTTGCCCACGCCGGCCGACGCGCCGAAGAAAATTTTCAGCCTGCCGCGCTGACGTTTCTCTTCGTCGCGTTGCAGCTTGTCGAGCAGCTCATCAGGATCGGGGCGGTTCATGCTCAATGGTTGTCATAGTCGTGCGGGCGGCGGTGTGTGCATGGTGGCACGGCGGCCGCCAGCCCGCAAATGGCGGCGCGGGTCCGGAAAGGCAAAAGGCAAAGGCGGCGTCACGCGGACGCCGCCTTTGCGGACCCCTGCGCCTTTAACCGCGCTTCATTTCGTCGAGCGCCAGATTCAGTTTCAGCACGTTCACGCGCGACTCACCCAGAATGCCGAACTGGCGGCCGGTCGTATAGCGGTCGACCAGCGTCTGCACGTCGTTCGGCGCGAGCTGGCGCGCTTTCGCGACGCGCTCGACCTGATAAGCGGCCGCGGCCGGGCTGATCTCGGGATCGAGACCGCTGCCCGACGACGTCACGAGATCGACCGGCACCGGCTTCGACATATCGGTGCCGGCGGCCTTCAACGCGTCGAGGCGGCCTTTGACTTCGTCGAGCAGCGCCGGATTGGTCGGCCCGAGGTTCGAGCCGCTCGAACCCTGCGCGTTATACGGCATCGGGCTGGTCGCCGACAAACGGCCCCAGAAGTACTGCGGCGCGTCGAACTGCTGGCCGATCAGCTGCGAGCCGACCAGCTTGCCGTTCTGCTCGAGCAGGCTGCCATTCGCCTGGTCGTGGAACGCGGCCTGACCGAAGGCGGTCATCACCGCCGGGTAAGCGAGTCCCGTGACGGCGGTGAGCACCGCGAAGATCACGATCAACGGACGGAACAGATTTTTCATGATGTGTTAATTCCTCTTAAGCCGACACTTTGGCCAATGCGTTCGCCAATGCTTGTCAAACCCAGCCGAACGCGGCCAGCACCATATCGATCAGCTTGATGCCGATGAACGGCACGATGATCCCGCCCAAACCGTAAATCAGCAGATTGCGGCGCAGCAGGATCGCCGCGCCCAGCGCGCGATAACGCACGCCCTTGAGCGCCAGTGGAATCAGCAGCACGATCACCAGCGCGTTGAAAATCACCGCTGACATGATCGCCGACGCGGGCGTAGCCAGATGCATCACGTTCAGCGCGTTCAGTGCCGGATAGGTGGTGGCGAACGCGGCCGGAATGATCGCGAAGTATTTGGCGACGTCGTTGGCGATCGAGAACGTCGTCAGCGAGCCGCGCGTCATCAGCATCTGCTTGCCGATCTCGACGATCTCGATCAGCTTGGTCGGGTTCGAATCGAGGTCGACCATGTTGCCCGCCTCTTTCGCGGCCTGGGTGCCGGTGTTCATCGCCACCGCGACGTCGGCCTGCGCGAGCGCGGGGGCGTCGTTGGTGCCGTCGCCGGTCATCGCCACGAGGCGCCCTTCGGCCTGGTGCGCGCGAATCGTCGCGAGCTTCGCTTCCGGCGTCGCTTCGGCGAGGAAATCGTCGACGCCGGCTTCGGCGGCGATCGCCGCCGCAGTCAGCCGGTTGTCGCCGGTCACCATCACCGTCTTGATGCCCATCTTGCGCAGCTCGGCGAAGCGCTCCTTGATGCCGCCCTTCACCACGTCCTTCAACTCGATCACGCCAAGCACGCGCGCGCCGTGCTCGCCTTTCTCGGCGACCACCAGCGGCGTGCTGCCGCGCCGCGCGACTTCCGTCACGGCGTTGTTGACTTCGCTCGGGAAACGGCCGCCGTTGGCTTCGACGTAGTTCTTCACCGCATCGGCCGCGCCCTTGCGGATTTCACGGCCCGGCGCCCCGGAGGAAGTCCCCTCTGGGTACAGATCGACGCCGCTCATCCGCGTTTGCGCGGTGAACGCGAGGAACACCGCATGCAGCGACGCCATATCGCGTTGCCGGATGTTGAAGCGCTGCTTGGCGAGCACGACGATGCTGCGGCCTTCCGGTGTTTCGTCAGCGAGCGACGACAGCTGCGCGGCGTCCGCCAGCGCTTCTTCGGTCAAGCCCGGCGCCGGCACGAACTGCGACGCCTGACGGTTGCCGAGCGTGATCGTGCCGGTCTTGTCGAGCAGCAGCACGTCGACGTCGCCGGCGGCTTCCACCGCGCGGCCCGAGGTGGCGATCACGTTCGCCTGCATCATCCGGCTCATGCCGGCCACGCCGATTGCCGACAGCAGTCCGCCGATGGTGGTCGGAATCAGGCACACCAGCAGCGCGACCAGCGCGGTGATCGACACCACGTGCCCAGCCTTCGCGGCCTCGACCGAGAACATCGAGAACGGCAGCAGCGTCGCGGTGGCGAGCAGCATCACGATCGTCAGCGCGACCAGCAGAATCGTCAGCGCGATTTCGTTCGGCGTCTTCTGACGCTTCGCGCCTTCGACCATCGCGATCATGCGGTCGAGGAACGCTTCGCCCGGATTCGCCGTGACCCGCACGACGATCCAGTCCGACAGCACGCGTGTGCCGCCCGTCACCGACGAAAAGTCGCCGCCCGATTCGCGGATCACCGGCGCGGACTCGCCCGTGATCGCCGATTCGTCGACCGACGCCACGCCGTCGATCACTTCGCCGTCGGCCGGAATCACGTCGCCGGTTTCGACCAGCACGACGTCGCCCTTACGCAGATCGGAAGCGGTCAGAATGCGGATCGGCGACTTCGGATGCGGCTCATTGAGCTTCTTGGCCATCACGTCTTTCTTCGCGCTGCGCAGCGACGCCGCCTGAGCCTTCGAACGGCCTTCGGCGAGCGCTTCCGCGAAGTTCGCGAACAGCACCGTGAACCACAGCCACAACGTGACCGCGAGAATGAAGCCCGCAGGCGCTTCCGCCTGGCCGCCGAGCGCGGCGATCCACAGAATGGTCGTCAGTATGCTGCCGACGTACACGCAGAACATCACCGGATTGCGGAACTGCGTGCGCGGCGTGAGCTTCTTGAAGGAGTCCACGATCGCCGGGCGCAGCAGCGCCGGGTCGAACATGGACCTGGTTGCATTATGTTCAGTCATTGAATCCTCGAATATCCCGTTTGCGCTGGTTCAGTCGTTGGTCGCGTTGATCGCTCAATGCGCGCCCATCATCATCAGATGTTCGACACCAGGACCGAGCGCGAGCGCAGGCACATAAGTCAGCGCGCCGACCAGCAGCACCGTGCCGAGCAGCAGCACGACGAACAGCGGGCCGTGCGTCGGCAGCGTGCCGCCGGTCACGCCGATGCGCTTCTTCGCCGCGAGCGAGCCGGCGATCGCGAGCACCGGAATGATCGTGCCGAAGCGGCCGAACCACATCGCGATCGCGGTGAGCCAGTTGTAGAACGGCGTGCTGACCGTCAGGCCCGCAAACGCGCTGCCGTTGTTGTTGGCGGCCGAACTGAACGCGTAGAGAATTTCGGAGAAGCCGTGCGCGCCGGGGTTGAGGATGCCGGCCTTGCCCGCATCGCTCAACACTGCGATCGACGTGCCGACCAGCACCAGCAGCGGCGTGAGCAGCACGACGATCGACACCATCTTCATCTCGTACGCTTCGATCTTCTTGCCGACATATTCAGGCGTGCGGCCGATCATCAGGCCCGCGACGAACACCGCCAGCAGTGCGAAGACGAGCATCCCGTACATGCCGGAACCCACGCCGCCGAAGATCACTTCGCCAAGCTGAATCAGCAGCATCGGATAGAGACCGCCGATCGGCGTCAGCGAATCGTGCGTATTGGCGACCGCGCCGCACGAAGCCGCCGTGGTCGCGATCGTGAAGATGCCCGACTGCGCGATACCGAAGCGCGTTTCCTTGCCTTCCGCATTGCCGCCCGACTGCAACGCATTCGCCGACTGATCGACGTGCAACGCCGTGAGCGCCGGATTGCCGCTCTGCTCCGCGCCAATCTCGCCGAACACGCAGACGCCGAACGCGATCGTCATCGCCGCGAGCACGGCCACGCCCTGCTTGCGGTCGCCGATCATCCGCCCGAATACCAGCGCGAGCGCCGCCGGGATGATCAGGATCGAGAGGATCTGAACGAAGTTCGAGAACGGCGTCGGGTTCTCGTACGGATGCGCCGAGTTGCCGTTAAAGAAGCCGCCGCCGTTGGTGCCGAGCATCTTGATCGCTTCCTGCGACGCAACCGGACCCATCGCGATGGTTTGCGTCTTCACCGGCGTATCGACCGTGACCGGATTGCCCTTCGCGTCCTTCACCGGATTGCCTTGCGCATCGAGTTTCGGCGCGGCGTAGGTGGTGGTCTGCAGCGTGGGTACGTCCTGATAGGCCTTGAAGTTCTGGATCACGCCCTGGCTCATCAGCAACGCCGCGATGACCATCGACATCGGCAGCAACACGTACAGCGTCACGCGCGTGATATCGACCCAGAAGTTGCCGATGGTTTGCGCAGTGTGACGCGCGAAGCCGCGAATCAGCGCGATCACCACCACGATGCCGGTGGCTGCCGAGAAGAAGTTCTGCACGGTCAGGCCGAGCATCTGCGTCAGATAGCCGACGGTTTGTTCAGGCGTGTAGTCCTGCCAGTTGGTGTTGGTCACGAAGCTGACCGCCGTATTGAACGCGCCGTCGACCGTCATCGGGCCGAACTGCTGCGGGTTGCCCGGCAGCCAGCCTTGCACGCGCAACAGCACATAAAGGAACGACACGCCGAGCACATTGAACGCAATCGTGGCGATCGCATAGTGCTTCCAGCTCATTTCCTTCGACGGATCGACGCCCGCGATGCGGTACAGCAGACGTTCGAGCGGACCGCCGAAACGGACCACGCGCGAGCTGCCGTCCATCACCGCGCCCAGATAGCGGGCCATCGGCACCGCGGCGGCCAGCAGCACGACGATGAACAGGCCCGCCTGCAGGACATTGTTCGAGTTCATTCAATGTCCTCCGCGCGCAACAGCGCATAGACCAGATAGATAAACAGCAGCGCGGTGGCCGCTCCGGACAACCAGAGGATCCAGTTCATGAGCGCTCTCCCTGGCCTCGACGGAACTGCATCAACTTCTCGCAGCCGGCAATCAAGCCAAAGGTCAGCGCGGCAAACAGCACCAGGCCCCCGACATACAGCACATCCATTTTTAGTTCTCCACTCACGGACTTTGGATAGGTGCAACGGTATGCCGAAGTGCGTAAAGGGCTGGTCAAAGATGGGGAGGCGCGTATAAAGATCGCGTAAACGAGCAAGGCCGTTCCATCGTGTGATAGAACGGCCTTGCGTGTCGTGCGCGGTATGGCGCGGGGTTGGCCGCCGCGTCGAGGCGGCTGCGTACTGCTACCTCCCGGATCCCCGCTTACGGCAGCAGCACGGTCGAGCCCGTAGTGCGGCGGCCTTCGAGATCCGCGTGAGCCTGACCGACATCCGCCAGCGCGTAACGCTGATTGATGCTCGTCTTGACCTTGCCCGACGCGATCACGTCGAACAGTTCCGCCGACATCGCCTCGTAATCGCTGCGCTTCGCGATATACGTGAACAGCGTCGGGCGCGTGAAGAACAGCGAGCCGCGTCCGGCGAACTCCGACGAATCGATCGGCGGCAGCGGCCCCGACGCATTGCCGAAGCTCACGAACATGCCGAGCGGCGCGAGGCAATCGAGCGAGCCCGTAAACGTGTCCTTGCCGATCGAGTCGTACACCACCGGCACGCCCGCGCCGTTGGTGATCTCGCGCACGCGCTTCGTGAAGTTCTCGCGCGTATAGACGATCGCGTGGTCGCAGCCGTGCGCTTTCGCGATCTGCGCTTTTTCATCGGAGCCGACCGTGCCGATCACGGTCGCGCCGAGTGCCTTGGCCCACTGGCACACGAGCAGACCGACGCCGCCCGCCGCCGCCTGGATCAGGATCGTGTCGCCGGCCTTCACCGGGTACGTGCGGCGCAGCAGATATTGCGCGGTCAGACCTTGCAGCATCGCCGACGCGGCCTGCTCGTCGCTCAACGCGTCGGGCACCTTGACGACCTGCGAGGCCGGCAGCACGCGCTCCTGCGCATACGCGCCGGGCGGGCGCGCCACGTAGGCGACGCGGTCGCCCGCTTGCAGACCTGTGACGCCCGCGCCGACCGCGCTGACCTCGCCGGCCGCTTCCATGCCGAGGCCGCCGGGCAACGGCAGCGGATACAGGCCGGTGCGGAAATACACGTCGATATAGTTCAGCCCGACCGCCGTCTGCCGGATGCGAATCTCGCCGGTGCCGGGCTCGCCCACTTCCACATCGACCCATTTCATCACTTCAGGGCCGCCGGTCTTATCGAATCGGATTGCTTTCACCATCATCTCCTTGACGGGGGTTTTGTTCGAGCGTTGTTCAAGCGGCCGCGAGCGAGCCCTCAGACCTGCTGCGTGAGGCGCAAGGCCAGCACGTCGAGCACCATGCGCGCGGTCGAGATGTTGGTCGCGCATGGGATGTTGTGCACGTCGCACGCGCGCACCAGTGCGTTGATGTCCGGTTCGTGCGGTTGCGGCGTCATCGGGTCGCGCAGGAAGATCACCACGTCCACCCGCCCTTCCGCGAGTTGCGCGCCGATCTGCAGGTCGCCGCCATGCGGGCCGGACAGCATCCGCTCGACCGTCAGGCCGTGCGTGTCGCTGATACGCCCGCCGGTCGTGCCAGTCGCGACGATTTCGCAGCGCCTGAGCGTATCGACATATTCGCCGGCCAGTTTGACGATGTCGTCCTTCTTGTGATCGTGCGCGATCAGCGCAATGCGGGTTGTCATGACGTAAGGCTCCTGAAACCGTTGTGATTGTCGTTGTTGTGTGGTGATGCTGCCTGGCGATGCCGGAACCGCCGCTCCGGCACCCGCCCGTTCAGAACGTGCCCGGATAAGCGCCGCCGTCGATCAGCCAGTTCTGCCCGGTGATGTACCCGGCATGCACGCTGCACAGGAACGCGCACGCGCGGCCGAATTCGTCGCGATGGCCGAAGCGGCCGGCGGGGATCGCTTTCATCCGCTGCTTGCGCGCGTCGTCGATGGAAATGTTTTGCGCCTTGGCCTGCGCCTCGACCGTGACCGCGATGCGGTCGGTGTCGAACAGGCCCGGCAGCAGGTTGTTGATCGTCACGCCGGTCGGCGCCACCTTGCGCGCGAGTCCGGCGACAAAGCCGGTGAGCCCCGAACGCGCGCCGTTCGACAGGCCCAGCACGTCGATCGGCGCCTTCACCGCCGAACTCGTGATGTTGACGATGCGTCCATAGCCGCGCGCGCTCATCGAGTCGATGGTCGCGCGGATCAGTTCGATCGGCGTGAGCATGTTGCTCTCCAGCGCGCGAATCCAGTCCTCGTGCGTGAAGTTGCGGAAGTCGCCCGGCGGCGGGCCGCCCGCGTTGTTGACCAGGATGTCCGGCTGCGGACAGGCAGCGAGCGCCGCGGCGCGGCCTTCAGGCGTGGTGATGTCGCACGCCACCGTCGTCACTTCCACGCCGCTCTGCTGGCGAATCTCCGCCGCGGTCGCCTCCAGCGTTTCCGCGGTGCGCGCGACGATCGTCAGGTTGACGCCTTCGGCGGCGAGCGCCTCCGCGCAGCCGCGTCCCAAACCCTTGCTGGCCGCGCAAACCAGCGCGGTGCGTCCTGCGATTCCCATGTCCATGTATGCGTCCTCGTGGCGTTGTCCTGGCGCATCGGCGCGCCGGGCGTTGCAAAGCTTCCCCCGATTCTAGAAGAATCGGTGCCGGACTGCGCCGGCTCGCTGCAATCTCCGGTATCTTCGGGCGGCACTCTTTCGGTAAACTTGCGCCGTGGCGCATCCGCCGGTCAGCCGCTTTGCGGACCTGGCGGCGCGCCGAACCGATCCCCGAATTGATCCTTCTTGCCGCCGCGCGCGCCCCCGCCATGACCCAGGACAGCCGTTTTCCCAATCTTTTCATCCTCGATCACCCGCTGATCCAGCACAAGCTGTCGCACATGCGCGACCGGGACACCTCGACGCGCACGTTCCGCGAGCTGCTGCGCGAAATCACGCTGCTGATGGGCTACGAGATCACCCGCAACCTGCCGATGACTACGCGCCGCATCACCACGCCGCTCGTCGAGATCGACGCGCCGGTGATCGCCGGCAAGAAACTCGCGATCGTGCCGGTGCTGCGCGCCGGCATCGGCATGTCGGACGGCCTGCTGGAGCTGGTGCCGTCGGCGCGGGTGGGCCACATCGGCGTGTATCGCGCCGACGATCATCGTCCGGTCGAATATCTGGTGCGCCTGCCGGATCTGGAGGACCGCGTGTTCATCCTGTGCGATCCGATGGTCGCGACCGGCTACTCCGCCGTGCACGCGGTCGACGTCCTCAAGCGTCGCAACGTGGCCGCCGAAAACATCATGTTCCTCGCGCTGGTCGCCGCGCCGGAGGGCGTGCAGGTGTTCCAGAATGCCCATCCGGACGTCAAGCTGTTCATCGCGTCGCTCGATTCGCACCTGAACGAGCACGCGTACATCGTGCCGGGTCTCGGCGACGCCGGCGACCGGCTGTTCGGCACGAAAAACTGAGGGCGGGCTAATCGCGGGCTGAAAAAAAATGCCGGCGGCGGGCGCAAAAACGCCGCCGCCTGCCCGCGCCCGTGCACTTTCCGCGTAGTTTCCGGCTACGTCACCCTCTGCCGCATCCCGGCGGCGTGATAAAATCCGAGTCCGCTCAAGGAGCGGCTCAATCCGCGTCACCGCCTGCACCGCCACGTCGCGCATCGCGCCTTGACTCGGGCTTGCAGCGCCGGCGCCGGGTTTGCCGCACGCCAGCCGCCCCGCCCCAACCGTGCTGCCGACCTTCGGTCCCGCTAGCCGGGCCCGGCGAGGCGTGAGCAGGCTAAAGACGGTTTGATACGGGCGGTTCGCTACACGGCCGGTTCGCCGCGAGCGGCTGGTCCGCACGGGCGGCCGCCGGGCGGTCTCACACCAGACGGTTTGACATCGAGGCGCACGCAACGCAAGCGCCCGACATCGCAACGACAATTGCACTATGCGTGCGCCCCGCTGGCGCGCGCGACGGAGAAAGGTATGGCGGGTCATTCGAAATGGGCCAACATCAAGCATAAGAAAGCAGCGGCCGATGCCAAGCGCGGCAAGGTCTGGACGCGGCTCATCAAGGAAATTCAGGTCGCGGCGCGCATGGGCGGCGGCGACATCGACTCGAACCCGCGTCTGCGGCTCGCCGTCGAAAAGGCGTACGACGCCAACATGCCGAAAGACAACGTCAACCGCGCGATCCAGCGCGGCGTGGGTGGCGTGGACGGTGCGAGCTACGAAGAAATCCGCTACGAAGGCTACGGCATCGGCGGCGCGGCGGTGATCGTCGACACGATGACCGACAACCGCACCCGCACGGTCGCGGAAGTGCGTCACGCGTTCTCGAAGAACGGCGGCAACATGGGCACGGACGGTTCGGTGTCGTTCATGTTCGATCATGTCGGCCAGTTCCTGTTCGCGCCCGGCACGGCCGAAGACAAGTTGATGGAAGCCGCGCTCGAAGCCGGCGCCGACGACGTCGTCACGAATGACGACGGCAGTATCGAAGTGCTGTGCCCGCCGAACGATTTCCCGAAGGTGAAGAGCGCGCTCGAAGCCGCGGGCTTCAAGGCCGAACTGGCCGAGGTGACGATGAAGCCTCAGACGGAAGTCGAGTTCACCGGCGACGACGCCGTGAAAATGCAGAAGCTGCTCGACGCGCTGGAGAATCTGGACGACGTGCAGGAAGTCTATACAAACGCCGCGATCGCCGACGAATGAGCGTGCACCGGCCGAGCGTGGCGCGCGGGCTCGCCTTGAACCCGAACGCCGCGCCGCGCCGCCGGCTGGCCCGCGCATTGTTGCTGAGCGGGCGTTTGAACATGGGTGCGCGTCTGCGCGCTGCCACGCCGGTTCCGCCCGGATTCGCCATGGGTTCCGCCCGCCGCCTCATCGGCGCAAGGAGCCCGGCGCGAATCTCGCTGTTTTTATTGCACGGCTGAGCTTACCGCTTCAGCCGTTTATGGTTTTCAAGTCTCGGGGATTCACATGAAGTTACTCGTCGTCGGTTCCGGCGGTCGCGAACATGCACTCGCGTGGAAGCTCGCGCAATCGCCGCGGGTTCAGCTCGTCTACGTGGCGCCGGGCAACGGCGGCACCGCCCAGGACGAGCGTCTGCGCAACATCGACATCACCGAGCCGGCCGCGCTCGCCGACTTCGTCGAGCAGGAACAGATCGCCTTCACGCTGGTCGGGCCGGAAGCGCCGCTTGCGGCCGGCATCGTCAACCTGTTCCGCTCGCGCGGTCTGAAGATTTTCGGGCCGACCAAGGAAGCCGCGCAGCTCGAAAGCTCGAAAGATTTCGCGAAGGCGTTCATGAAGCGCCACGCGATCCCGACCGCCGAATATGAAACCTTCGCCGACGTCGCCGCCGCGCATGCGTATCTCGACGCCAAGGGCGCGCCGATCGTCATCAAGGCCGACGGCCTCGCCGCCGGCAAGGGCGTGGTGGTCGCGCAGACGCTGGAAGAAGCGCACGCCGCGGTCGACATGATGCTGTCGGACAACCAGCTCGGCGATGCCGGCGCGCGCGTCGTGATCGAGGAATTCCTCGCCGGCGAGGAAGCGAGCTTCATCGTGATGGTCGACGGCAAGCATGTGCTGCCGCTCGCGTCGAGCCAGGACCACAAGCGTCTGCTCGACGGCGATCAGGGCCCGAACACCGGCGGCATGGGCGCATACTCGCCCGCGCCGATCGTCACGCCGCAACTGCATGCCCGCGTGATGCGCGAAATCATCCTGCCGACCGTGCGCGGCATGGAGAAGGAAGGCATCCGCTACACCGGCTTCCTGTACGCCGGCCTGATGATCGACGCGCAAGGCAACCCGAAAACGCTCGAATTCAACTGCCGCATGGGCGACCCCGAAACCCAGCCGATCATGGCGCGTCTGAAGGGCGACTATTCGAAAGTGGTCGAGCAGGCGATTGCCGGCACGCTCGATACGGTCGAACTGGACTGGGACCGCCGCACCGCGCTGGGCGTCGTGCTCGCCGCGCACAACTATCCGGACACGCCGCGCAAGGGCGACCGCATCAACGACATCCCCGCCGAAACCGCGGATTCGGTCACGTTTCACGCCGGCACCACGCTCGCCGACGGCAAGCTGACCACCTCGGGCGGCCGCGTGCTGTGCGTGGTCGGCCTGGCGGATTCGGTGCGCAGCGCGCAATCGGTCGCGTACGAAACGATCAACCAGATCTCGTTCGACGGCATGCAGTATCGCCGCGACATCGGCTACCGTGCGTTGAACCGCAAGCACGACCGGACCGAAGGCAAGCAGTAAGCCACCACCCCGCTCGCCCGCGGGCCGCGCCAACGGCGCTACACTGCGGGTTTTCGCGCCCACGGCAACAGGTGGGACGGTCCGCGCGGCAAGCCCGTCGCCCCGCTGCGAAACACCGTACGGCCGCGCCTGCGCAGGTTTCTCCCTGACCCGGGCCCGGCCGTCGCCCTTCACCAAGAACCCGCGGCACGACCAGCGTGCCGCCCTCAGCATCTGCACTCATGACCGATTCGAGCTACGACGCACAGGCCGTGCGCAGCTGGCTGCAAGGCCTGCAAACGCATATCGCGGACACGCTCGGCGCGTTCGACGGCACGCCGTTCGCGACCGACGCCTGGCAGCGCGCGCCGGGCGAGAAGCTGCGCGGCGGCGGCTGCACGCGGATCCTCGAAGGCGGCAAGTTCTTCGAGCGGGCGGGCATCGGCTTCTCGGACGTCGCGGGCGACGCGCTGCCGGGTTCGGCGACCGCGGCGCGGCCACAGCTGGCCGGGCGTGGCTTCGAAGCGATGGGCGTGTCGCTCGTGCTGCACCCGCACAATCCGCACTGCCCGACCGTGCATATGAACGTGCGTTTGCTGATCGCGACCAAGGCCGGCGAAGAACCGGTGTTCTGGTTCGGTGGCGGCATGGACCTGACGCCGTACTACGGCTATGAGGAAGACGCGCAACACTTTCATCGCACCTGCCGCGATGCGCTGCAGCCTTATGGCGCGGACCTCTACCCGAGTTTCAAGCGCTGGTGCGACGAGTATTTCTTCCTCAGGCACCGCAACGAACCGCGCGGCATCGGCGGGATTTTCTTCGACGATTTCTCGGCGCCGGGCTTCGATCAATCGTTCGCGATGCTCAGGAGCGTCGGCGACGCGTTCCTCGACGCGTACCTGCCGATCATCGAAAAGCGCCGCAACATTCCGTACGGCGAGGCCGAGCGCGAGTTCCAGGCGTACCGGCGCGGCCGCTATGTCGAGTTCAATCTGGTCTTCGACCGTGGCACACTGTTTGGACTGCAGAGCGGCGGACGCACCGAATCGATCCTGATGTCGATGCCGCCTGTGGCGAACTGGCGCTACAACTGGCATCCCGAACCGGGCACGCCGGAAGCGCGTCTTTACAGCGATTTTCTCGTGCCGCGCGAGTGGGTGTGACGCGCGTTGCGCACGCACCGCGCGTCATGCCCACGCATGCGGCCACGACAAAGGATCTTCACCTGAAGCCGAACGCTCATCCTGTTGCCCTGCCGCGCCGGATCGGACTGCTAGGCGGCACTTTCGATCCGATCCACGACGGCCACCTCGCGCTCGCGCGGCGTTTCGCCGACGTGCTGCAACTGACCGAACTGGTGCTGCTGCCGGCCGGCCAGCCGTGGCAGAAAGCGGACGTGTCGCCGGCCGTGCATCGGCTGGCCATGACCCGCGCGGCGGCCGGCACGCTCACGCTGCCAGGGGCGACGGTGCGGGTCGCGACCGATGAAATCGATCACGACGGCCCGACTTATACGATCGACACGCTGCAACGCTGGCGTGAACGCGAAGGTGAGGACGCATCGATTGCGCTTCTGATCGGCGCGGATCAACTGGTGCATCTCGACACATGGCGCGACTGGCGGCGCCTGTTCGAGTTCGCCCACATCTGCGCGGCCACCCGGCCCGGTTTCGACCTCGCGTCGATTCCGCCGGCGGTCGCTCAAGAAATCGACGCGCGCCGTGCCCGCGCCGACGTTCTGCAAGCCACGCCCTGCGGCCACTTGCTGATCGATACGACGCTTGCGTTCAACGTTTCGGCCACCGACATTCGCGCGCATCTGCGCGAGCAGGTAAATCAGCGGCTCGCCCTCGCGGGCGGCGAACAGCAAGACCAGGCCGCGAGCCATGTCCCCACCGCGGTGTGGGACTATATTCTTCAACATCATCTGTACCACCGGTAACCCAATGGATATTCGCAAACTGCAACGCGTGATCGTCGACGCTCTCGAAGACGTCAAGGCGCAAGACATCAAGGTGTTCAACACCAGCCACCTGACCGCGCTGTTCGATCGCGTGATCGTCGCGAGCGGCACCTCGAACCGGCAAACCAAAGCGCTCGCCTCAAGCGTGCGCGAGGGCGTCAAGGAAGCCGGCGGCGACATCATCAGCACCGAGGGCGAGGACATCGGCGAATGGGTGCTGGTGGATTGCGGCGACGCGATCGTGCACATCCTGCAACCCGCGCTGCGCCAGTACTACAACCTCGAAGAAATCTGGGGTGACAAGCCGGTGCGCGTCAAGCTGTCCACGCCCGATCCGTTCGGCGGCGCGCGTTCGAGCGAACCCGACGAGGACGAGGACGACGAAGAGGCGCCGGCTGTGAAAAAGCCCGCGCGCAAGACGGCTGCACGCCGCAAGTAAGCGGGCCTTGGCCGGCACACTGTAGAAGTCCGCGATTACATCCGCAATGAAACTGCACATCCTCGCTGTCGGCCACAAGATGCCCGACTGGATCGCCACCGGCTTCGACGAATACGCGAAGCGCATGCCGCCCGAGCTGCGCATCGAACTGCGCGAGATCAAGCCCGAGCAGCGTTCGTCGGGGCGGCCGGCGGAAAGCGTGATGGCCGCGGAGCGGCAGAAGATCGAAGCCGCGTTGCCGAAGAACGCGCGCATCGTCGCGCTCGACGAACGCGGCAAGGACTGGACCACGATGCAGTTAGCCGGCGCCCTGCCCGGCTGGCAACAGGACGGCCGCGACGTGGCCTTTCTGATCGGCGGCGCCGACGGGCTCGATCCCGATCTGAAAGCGCGCGCCGATATGCTGTTGCGCGTGTCGAGTCTGACCTTGCCGCACGCGATGGTTCGCGTGCTGCTTGCCGAACAGCTTTACCGCGCGTGGACCATCACGCAAAATCACCCCTATCATCGCGTGTGAGCGGACAACGCGGCTGACCGGTCGCGGGCTTGTTGGCGCGCGTTGTCCGTCTTGATGCCGGCGACGAATGGCGCGCGCGTAGATGTGCTGCGTTGATCTGCGTTCCGACGTGCTTGATCGACGTGTTTGATCGACGTGTTTGATCGACGTGCGGGATCGACGCAACTGATCGACGCCCGACCGGCGCGTTCGTCGCACACTCATCTCACGCTCATCGCAAGTTCCAGCAATCCGCTTCATCGAGACCCCTTCATGCCCACGTCCGCCGCTTCGCTGCATCCGTTCGTCTACCTCGCTTCGCAAAGTCCCCGCCGCCAGGAGTTGTTGCAACAGCTCGGCGTGCGTTTCGAACTGCTGCTGCCGCGTCCCGATGAAGATGCCGAAGCGCTCGAAGCCGAGTTGCCCGGCGAACGCGCGCACGACTACGTGCAGCGCGTCTGCATCGCGAAGGCACACGCCGCGCGCGCGCGGCTCGTCGCCGGCGGCCATGCGGTGCGGCCGATCCTCGTTGCCGATACAACCGTCACGATCGACGACGCGATTCTCGGCAAGCCCGTCGATGCCGACGATGCCGTCGCGATGCTCGCGCGTCTCGCGGGCCGCGCTCACGAAGTGCTGACCGCGGTTGCCGTGATCGACGCCGAGGGCGCGTTGCTGCCCGCCGCGTTATCGGTGTCGAAGGTGCGTTTTGCTGCACTGCACGCAGACGCGATCCGTCGCTATGCGGCGAGCGGCGAGTCGCTCGGCAAGGCGGGCGCCTATGGTGTGCAGGGACGCGCCGCGGAGTTTATCGAGCATATCGACGGGTCCTATTCAGGTATCATGGGTTTGCCGCTTTTTGAAACCGCTGCCCTCCTGCGTGCAGCGCGCATCGACTTCTAAAATAACACCATGAATGAAGAAATCCTGATCAATGTCACGCCGCAGGAAACGCGCGTCGCGCTCGTCCAGCAAGGCGCCGTCCAGGAACTTCACGTCGAACGAACGCTGTCGCGCGGACGCGTCGGCAATGTCTATCTCGGCAAGGTCGTACGCGTGTTGCCGGGCATGCAGTCCGCCTTCATCGACATCGGTCTCGAACGCGCCGCGTTTCTGCACGTAGCCGATATCTGGCACCCGCGCATTGCCGGCGAACCGCAGCATCAGGCGCCGCATCAGCCGATCGAGAAAATCGTCTTCGAAGGTCAGACGCTGATGGTGCAGGTCGTCAAGGATCCGATCGGCACCAAGGGCGCGCGGCTGTCCACGCAAGTGAGCATTGCCGGGCGCACGCTGGTGTATCTGCCGCAGGAGCCGCATATCGGCATCTCGCAGAAGATCGAGAGCGAAGCCGAACGCGAAGCGGTGCGCGCGCGTCTGACCGCCGTGCTGCCCGCCGATGAGAAAGGCGGCTACATCGTCCGCACGATTGCCGAAGATGCGACCAGTGAAGAGTTGGCCGGCGACGTCGCGTATCTGCGCAAGACGTGGGCGACGATTATTTCGCAAGGTCAGCGCATGCCGCCGACCAGCCTGCTCTACCAGGATCTGAATCTCGCGCAACGCGTGCTGCGCGATTTCGTCAACGATGAAACGTCACGCATTCAGGTCGACTCGCGCGAGACGTATCAGATGCTCGCCGACTTCGCGGCGGAGTTCACGCCGGCGGTGTCGTCGAAGCTGCATCACTACACCGGCGAGCGGCCGCTCTTCGATCTGTACAACATCGAGGCCGAGATTCAACGCGCGTTGTCGCGCCGCGTGGATCTGAAGTCAGGCGGCTATCTCGTGATCGACCAGACCGAAGCGATGACGACCATCGACGTGAACACCGGCGGTTATGTCGGCGCACGCAACTTCGACGATACGATCTTCAAGACCAACCTCGAAGCCGCGCACACGATTGCCCGGCAATTGCGGCTGCGCAATCTGGGCGGCGTGATCATCATCGACTTCATCGATATGGAGAACCTCGAGCATCGCGACCAGGTGCTGGGCGAGTTGAAGAAGGCGTTGTCGCGCGATCGCACGCGCGTGACCGTGAATGGGTTCTCGCAGTTGGGGCTGGTGGAGATGACGCGTAAGCGCACGCGTGAGTCATTGGCGCATGTGTTGTGCGAGCCGTGTCCGGTTTGCCAGGGTAAGGGGCAGGTGAAGACGCCGCGTACGGTTTGTTATGACGTGCTGCGCGAGATTCTGCGCGAGTCGCGGCAGTTCAATCCGCGCGAGTTTCGCGTGGTGGCGTCGCAGCAGGTGATCGATCTGTTTCTTGAAGAAGAGTCGCAGCATCTGGCGATGTTGATCGATTTTATTGGCAAGCCGGTGTCGTTGCAGGTGGAGTCGAATTTGAGTCAGGAGCAGTACGATATCGTGCTGATGTAGGTCCACCGAAGGCCGACGAGTTCCAGAGAGCGCACGCAAACCACTTTAAATTCAAATACTTAAAAAAGCAGCCGTCCGGGTCGATCCGTTGTTATCCGTGCAAAGCGCGCCTAAAATGTGTAGCTAGACAGAGGTGCCCTATGGCAACCCGCGGACTCGTGGGATGTATCCCGCAGACGCCCCTGGCTACCTCACGGAAAATCACGACCGACCTCACCGAAAGTGCTTGGACGTCTACATTAAAAACGATACGAAACGAGGGATGGCAGGATAGGCTACCGCCGGTTTTAGGCGCCAACGATATAGTGAGTGAGATTGATTGAAACACGCGCCTGGCTAAAGCCGTCGGCCCTCTATCCGAATCTTCTTGTCCGTCTCGCACACGCTCTTTAATTTTATGATTCCGTGACGTCGAGCAGGATCTTGCCCGCGACGTCGCCCCGTTCCAGGGCCTCGTGCGCGGCGCTCGCCTGCTTCAGCGAAAAACGTTGCGTGATCATCGGCTTGATCGTGATACCGATCAGAGGCCATACCTGCGTGTACAGCCAGCGTGCGATGCCTGCTTTCTCGTCGTTCGGCAGAGGCCTGAGCAAGGAACCAGTCACCACTGCCTCCTTGCGCATCAGTTCACGCAACGGAAAGGACAGTTCAGCATTTCCCCCTGGCGACAGATGCACCACGCGGCCCCTGCGGGCGAGCGCCTCGACGTTCTGGCGACCGTAGGCCGCACCGGCCACGTCGAGGATGACATCCACACCTTTCCCCGCAGTGACTGCCTGCACGGCTTTCGCGAAGGCGACCGTCCGATAATTGAACGCCTTCACCGCGCCGAGCGCCTCCGCCAGCGCGCACTTTTCGTCGGTCCCGCATGTCGCATAGACTGCGTGGCCTCGTGCTGTAAGGACCTGCGTCGCCAGACTACCAACGCCGCTCGTACCGCCGTGGATCAGGACGGACTCGTCGCGAGCGAGCTTCGCCACGTTGAAGAAGTTGTGTACCGTTGTGAACAGTGCTTCAGGCAGCGAAGCGGCATCGCGCAACGAGATCGCCGGCGGAATGGGCAGTACCTGTCCGGCTTCGGCAATTGCATATTCCGCATAGCCGCCGCCATTGACGAGAGCACATACCTCGTCGCCGATCCTGACGTTTGAGACGTTCTGACCGATACGCACTACGACACCGGAGACTTCCAGTCCGGGGATAGGGCTATGTTCGTTATCGGGCCCACGGCGACGCTGATTTACGTCGTGGCGATTCACGCCGGCCGATACGACACGGATCAGAACGTCCGTCGGGCCACATTCCAGGACCGACAATTCGACTTGAACCAGAACTTCGGGGCCGCCGGCAGCGGTAATGCGGATGCCGACCTGGTGCTTCGGAATGGCTTCGAAATGGTTATCTTGCATTTTAATTAGCAATACATCCCAATAAAACACCGTTAATTGCCACGAATGGCACTCTGGAATATTCAGGTAATCAGCCGCCCAGTGGCGGGACAAATCAGGGAATCCAATTACGCAATTGCAAAGCGGAATTCCTCTGGTTTAGCAGATGGCTTCACTGACACAGGTCACGTCCGTCTTCATGCCGACATCGAATTCATCTCCCGTACTTATCGGCGGCTCCGTGCATTCCGGCATCGGGTACCTGCGCCGCGCGCGCCTGATCTAGAAGCAGCATGAACACGGCGGCAGCCCCCAGCACTCCGCCGAACACGCGATACAAGGTCGACGGTGTCCAGCCGACGGACAGCATGTAGCCCGTCCAGATTGGCACGACGACAGAGATTGCACGCCCGAAGCCGATCATCAGACCAACTGCTGTACCTCGCACGATCGCAGGATAGATGGGCGGACTGATCGCATAGAAGGCACAGACGCCGCCGCTCGCGCTGGCGCCGACCAGCATGGAAAGCGGAATGGCCAGTGCGACATCCCTGAAATACGTGGCATACAACGTATACACGACGGCGCCACCGGTCAGAACCAGTGCGGTCACAATCACTGGACGGATCCTGAGCGACAGGGCGGCGAACAGCAGCGACCCGATGACACCGCCGATCATGATGAGCATCCCAACACGCACGCCGTACGCTGGGCTTCCGCTCGCGTCCGCGACCAGCTTCGCGGTCCAGGCATTAGCGAAATAAAAGGCGGAGATGAGCCCCGCGTAGCCTAGCCAAAGACACGCGGTGCGGCGCAGCATGACGCCCCCGAAAATCATATTCACCGCGACCGGGAAAGCCGGACCGTCGCTTTTGCGGCAAGCGTAAGGAAGGGCGGTGGATGGCGGGTGGCCGAGCCAGGCAGCGATCTTGTTGTACTTCTCCAGCGCGCGCTTTGGGCGACGCTCAATCAGGTATTCGGCCGACTCCGGCAACATCGGGATTACAACGGCAGTCATCGCCAAGGTCAGCAGCGCACCGAATGCGAGCGGCCCACGCCATCCGTAGCTCGCAACGAGCGGCTCCACGATGCTTCCGGCGAGCGCAGAGCCCAGCGGCAGGCCGATCCCATATAGGCCCATGACGACGCCACGGCGCTTGTCCGAGCTGTACTCCGAGACAAGAACATTGATACTGGCGATCAAGCCGCCGATGAACAGTCCTGCAAACGCCCGGACAACGAGGAGTTCCCGGAAATTCTCGCTTCGGGCGGACAACAGCATACCGACGGTAACCAGCACGAGGCACAGCAGGATATGAGCCCGCCGCCCGATCCGGTCTGCCAACGGGGAGATGATTGCCGCGCCAATCGCCATTCCCAACACGCTCGCGCTAAGTAGATAGCCGACTTCAACGGGGCTCAGCTTCCACGCCTTCGCCAGATGCGGCATGACAAATGGCAGCACGATGATCTCGTAGCCGTCGATCATCGTGAGCAGAATGCAAATGATAAGTATCACGAACTGTTGCAATTGCATCGGCCGGTTCTTAATCGCTTCACGGATATCCATAAAGTTGTCTCCTGGTGTTTTTTTGAGGCGTTACCGCGGTGATTTGCACGTACGTGCGATCATCTCTTGTTGTAATATTTCTGCTTTGCAATCACTACTGGATGCTGGTCGACTATGAGGCATCCGTTGTTGCTTAAAGCTAGTCGCCCCATCCAGACCCATGGATGGATTTAAGCGCTGCTGTCGACATATTCGAATACGACGAACCTTCGATACGACGGGAATACGCCACCGCGCGTATCTAAGACCTGCCGCCATCGGGGGAGCGCCCGTCAGCCGACGATAAATTTCCGGCTATCGGCAACCAGGTGGAGCCGGTTGCCTGCTCGCTCAACACCGCCGGTGCGCGGTACTTCGACCGAGCCGAAGATTGCACACCGGCGAAGCACTCATTCAGTGCGGATGTGGTTCCGGAGTACACCGAGTTTGCTCACTTCCACCTCGACGACGTCGCCGTTCTTCATGAAGACCGGCGGGTTGCGCTTGGCGCCGACGCCACCCGGGGTGCCGGTCACGATCACGTCGCCCGCTTTGAGCGTAATGAAGCTGGAGCAATAAGCGATCAGCGTCGGGATCGAGAAGATCAGCATGTCCGTTGTCGCATGCTGCATGACCTGGCCGTTGAGACGCGTCTCGAGCTTCAGCGCTTCGGTCTCGCCGATTTCATCGGACGTGACGAGCGTCGGGCCGAACGCACCGGTCGCCTCGAAGTTCTTGCCCGGACCCCATTGCGACGTGTGCATCTGCCAGTCACGAACGCTGCCGTCGTTGTAGCACGCGAAGCCGGCGATATGCTCGTAGGCCTTGTCTTCTGAGATGCGGCGGCCGCCCTTGCCGAGCACAACGGCAATCTCACCTTCATAGTCGAGGCGATCCGATTCCGGCGGCAGGAGGATCGCTTGCTCATGGCCGATTTGCGATTCAGCGACCCGCATGAAGATGGTCGGGCGCTCGGTGCGTTGCCGCTTGGTTTCCTGCACGTGCTCGTCGTAGTTCAGTCCAGCACACAGGATTTTGTCCGGATCAGCGACGACCGGGCGATAGGCATCGATTTCCGACAGCCCGAAGTCAGCCTCCGACTTGACGCCCAGATCCTTGACCGCATCGATGCCAACCTGACGCAGTGCCGCGCCTAAGTCCGTCAGGTTCAGGCGCGCGCCGATGTCGACCACGCCTTGGTCGGTGACTGCGCCAAAGCTGTTCGCGTTGTTTCGGGAAAAGCTGATGAACTTCATGAGTAAATCTCCAGGTTTCGACTAATGCTTGTTAAAAGTGACGCCCGTGGCGCGATTCAACGGAGCGGGCGCACCTACGGTTGAGGATTGCCCCCATCAGGACACCGAGGCCGGCGATTTTCCTGCCTCGATAATCCGACCGAGACCATCAACGAGCGCCAGCAACTGCTGCAGGTCCGAGGCCGTACCAAAGATGTAGCGGTCCGGCCGAATCACGATCGCTGCTGCACGGAACTCCTTCAGGCAGTCCATCGCTTCGGCGTTTCCGTCATCGATCACGGAGAGCGGATACGACATCCGCTCGCGCAGCGCTTCGGCAGACGCGGTATCCAGCAGGCCCGGCTTGGCGAGGATGGCGAACGTTTGGCCGGCGATCACGTCGAGGCGCTTTCCACCTGCAAGCATCGGCTGAGGCGCCACGATGCCGCTTGCCGCCTGCGCCAAACGCAGATCGCTCTCGCCCAGGCGCGGACTCAGGCTGCGCAGCATCCGCGGCGCGACAGCCAGCGCTCGGTCGCGTTCGGCGACCTCTTCCGGATCACGCGCCTGAATGATGCGACCGAGTTCCACGGCCAGCTTGATGTACTCGCTCGCATGCGGCGCGCGCTCGTCCTGGTACGTATCGAGCAGTGTGCCGGCGGCCCCGTGGCGGCACACTGCCGTGAGCTTCCATGCGAGGTTCGCGGCATCACGAACGCCGGCACACAGGCCCTGACCGAGGAACGGCGGCGTCTGGTGCGCGGAATCGCCCACCAGAATCAGCCTGCCGCGGCGCCAGCGTTGCGCGACCAGCGCATGGAACGTGTACACCACCGCACGTTCGAGCTCGGCATCGTCGGGGGTCATCCAGCGTTCGATCAGCGACCAGACCGTTTCCGGCCGTGCCATTTCGGCAGCGTCTTCGCCGGGGTGCAGCATGATTTCGAAGCGACGACGATCGCCAATGCCGCGCACGTAAGTAGCAGGCCGTGCTGGATCACAAAACTGGACGCTGTGATCGCCCAGCACGGACCAGGGACGTTTCAACACCGCGTCAAAAACCAGCCAGCGCTCATGGAGCCCCAGATCGGTCATTTCACTGCCCATCAGTCGGCGCACCAGCGAGCGGGCGCCGTCGGCCCCCACCACATAGGCCGCCTCGATGGTCTTGAGCTTGCCGCAGCTGAGGTCCTCATATTTGACCTGGACGTGGCCGGCCGACTCTTCGATTGCGTAAACCTCACTGCGCAATTGCACCGACACGCTTCCCTGATCGGCCAGTCGCGCGCGCAGGATGCGCTCGAGGTCCGGCTGATGGAAGCGATAGCTCGAATGCCAGCCCTGCGCGCCGATTTCCTGTGGCCTCGGCCAATCCACCAGTAATTGTCCGCTAGCGTTGACAAACTTCATGCCCGGCGAAATGTGGCAAGACGCGGCGACTTCGTGCGCGACGCCAATCGCGTCAAACACGCGCATGCATTCCGCATCGAAATGAACCGCGCGAGGCAGTGCGTACGGGGCCGACTCTCGCTCCAATACCGCGACTGTTAATCCGTATCTCGCGAGCAAGTTGGCGAATGTTGCGCCCACGGGGCCCAGCCCGATGACTGCGACGTCATACATGTCTTTCGTCTCCAGTTTTATAATTATCTGATGGTGATAACGATATGCAGCACACCGTTGCATGTCAAGATTTTTTTTGGCACATTATCACAATACGATTTTTTATGGGAGACGGGTATGCGCAACGGACTGAGTTTCAGCCATGTGGGGATGTACGTCAGGGACCTGCCCGCGATGACGCGGTTCTACACGGACCTACTGAACTTCACGATCACCGACGCCGGCAAACTTGCCGGGCCGAATGGTCCGGTCGATCTGGTATTCCTAAGCCGCGACCCGACGGAGCATCACCAGATCGTGCTTGCCACAGGCCGCCCCGAACACGTGTCGTTCAACGTGATCAACCAGATTTCGCTTCGCGCCGACAGTCTCGCCACGCTGAGGGAATTATTTGGACGTCTTGCCGAAGGCGGTGCAACCGACATCCAGCCCACCACTCACGGCAACGCCGTATCGGTGTATGCGCGCGACCCCGAAGGCAATCGACTCGAGTTGTTCGTGGACACGCCGTGGTACGTCAGCCAGCCGATGAAGGTGTCGGTGGATATTTCGCTCGCCGACGACGCGCTGATGAAGGAAGTCGAAAATCATGCTCGCTCGCTGCCCGGATTTGAGCCACGAGAGGCGTGGCAGGCACGAATGGCTGAGAAGATGGGGATCGCCTGACAGACGTGTGCGGGTGGGAGCAACGCGGCCTTCGCTACAATAGCGGCTACTCCCGCCCCACTTTCGCTAAAACGCTGCGATGTCAAGCTCGTCCAAAATGCTCTCGATTCTCGATCTCTTCTCGATCGAGAAACCAGTCTGGTCACTGGAGACAATCTGCACCATGATCGGCTGCTCAACTCCGACGGCTTATCGCTATTTGCGTGAGCTGGCCGAAGCCGGATTGCTTGCCCGGCTCGGCAACGGCAGCTACACATTAGGACCCAGGGTAATGACCCTGGATTATCAATTGCGTACGGTCGATCCGTTTTTTTCGATCGGGCATTCGCTGATGCGCGAGCTATCGGAACAGACTGGCTGCGATTGCGTCATGACAAGGATGTTTGACGAGAAGATTGTTGATACCCATCGGGAGAGTTCGAGCGGGGGGCTCGATCTCGCGTACGGGAGGGGCCGCCCCCGTCCGCTATTTTTGGGCGCCGCCCCCAAAGTGATTCTGGCGACGCTACCGCGGGCGCGACTCAAGCGATTGTTTGAAAAATACCCAGCCGAGATTCGTGCCACAGGAATGGGCGATACGTTCGAGGACTTCTGGCACGGCCTGCAGCGGATACGCAAGTCGGGTTATTACATCTCGCGGGGAGAGTTGGAGGCACAAATGGCTTCGATCGGCGTACCGCTGTTTTCCAGTGACCCGCAGGCGAGTGCTGCGCTCGCTCTGGTTACATCGCTGCAACGTTTCGAATTCATGGATCATGGCAAGCTGCTAAAGCAGCTGACCGCGGCTGCGCAGCGCATTGCAACCGCCGTCGCGGAGCACTCGATAAGCGCGCAGTGACGTTGGTGCCGCGCCTTGGGCGAGCGAGAGGCAACCATTGCGAAGAGACTATATGCAAGAAGACTTTCAGCAAGCCGTCGAAGCAATCGAACGAGTCCGTTGCGAAGCAACTCTGGGGGACGACTGGACAACGCTTGCGCAGATATTCTCCAACGAGCTTGCGTTCGTTCATTCCACCGGCTATGTGCACGACAAGATCGGCTACCTCGATTTCCTCAGGACCCGGGTCAAGACTCTGCGGATCTCGCGTCCCGCGTCGCCTACCTGCAAGATCATGAGAGGCGGCGTCCTGGTTTTCGGTCCAATCGACCAGCAGATGGAGCGTCGCGCCGATGCCGGCATCGTCAATGTGAGCGGATGGACGACTCAACTATGGACGCGCAACGACAACGCGTGGAAACTGATTCACCAGCAATCGACGAGGCGTTCGGAGTAGAGGTCAAGCAAACACCTTGCAGGCGGACCTTGATACATGGCTCGACCAGTACAACAATGAACGCGAGCATCAGGGGCGATGGTGCTACGGCAAGACGCCAATGCGCACCTTCCTCGATTCACTCGAACTCGCCAGGGAGAAACTCATTCCTCATTGATCGCCTCTTCTCTATCGGTCCGACTACCTGTCAGATCGTGTTCCGGCGAATACACGTGACGCCAGCGACATGAGGAACGAGTCATTCAGGGCAGACTTGCTGCCATCATTGCACTTGCCGGGGATGCTGCCTGCCAGTCGTTCGTCTCGAGCGCGAGCGGCGACCCATTCTGAACCTTGAAAAACGACACCGCTTCACGTAGGGCTTGCGCCTGTTGAGCCAACGACTGTGCTGCCGCCGAAGCTTCCTCCACCAGCGCAGCATTTTGCTGGGTCATCTGGTCCATCTGGCTGACAGCTTGACTGACCTGACCGATACCCTTGCTCTGTTCCGCAGATGCCGACGAGATCTCACCCACGATGTCGGTGACTCGCTTTACCGCCCCAACTATTTCCGCGATCGTCAGACCCGCTTCATCGACGAGTCTTGAGCCCGAGTCGACGCGGTCAATGGAGTCTGATATCAAGCTCTTGATTTCCCTCGCGGCGGCGGCGCTGCGCTGCGCGAGCGCACGGACCTCGCCAGCGACGACAGCGAATCCACGGCCTTGTTCGCCGGCGCGGGCGGCCTCGACCGCTGCATTGAGCGCAAGAATGTTGGTCTGGAATGCAATACCTTCAATTGCGGCAATGATCTCTGACATCGTGGCCGAACTCCGAGATATGTCCTCCATTGTTTCGACCACGCGCCCGACTTCCGAGCCTCCGCGCTGCGCAACCCCGGACGCAGAGTCTGCCAGTGTCGCTGCCTGTCTCGCATTGTCTGCATTGTGACTTACCGTGACCGACAATTCTTCCATGCTCGACGCTGTTTCCTCAAGCGACGCGGCCTGCTGTTCCGTTCGACTCGATAAATCCAGAATGCCCTGTGCGATCTGTCCACTGGCGGTCGCCACCGCTTCCGCGTTTTCCCGAACGTCCAGAACGACATCCGACAGACTGTCACGCATTGCCTTTAGCGATGCAATCAGGCTAGTGGTGTCGCCAGGCCGGACCTGAACGTCAATTCCGAGGTCACCGCCGGCCATTCGCCGGCAGAGTGCCGCCGCGTATTCGGGTTCCGCGCCAAGGCTTGCCCGGATACTGCGGATCATTAATAACATGGTGACCGTCACAGCTCCGTTTATTATCCCGGCGATCAGCAGATTGCGAAGCAGCACCAGATAAAACGCTCGCTCGATATCCTCAACGTAAGCACCGGTGTACACATGCCAGTCCCAGTCGGCGACAACATCGCTAAAAACGATCTTACGAACGGGCGCATCGCTGCCGGGTTTCGGCCACAGATATTCCGTCAAATGGCTGCCACCCGGCGATGAGCTCTTGACGATCTCCGCCGCGATATGTGTGCCTTTTGCATCGACAAGATCCGCCTGGGACTTTGATTCGAGTTCTGGCTTTGGCGGCACCAGCAGAGCCGTGACCTTCGAATCGTAGACCCCAAAATAGCCACTTCCATCGGTCCCATAGCGAAGCCCGCGCAGATGCTCGAGCGCCTGATGTTTCGCTTCGTCGATCGACAGACTATTGTCGGCTGCTTTCTTCCTATAAAAAGCGATTACGCCGAGCGCGGTGTTCATCTGTTGAGACAGCACCTCCTTTCGCTGCGCGAACAGTTCGCTCCGGTTCATCCACGCGCTCGTGATGGCAAGTACGCCTGGCGCAAGCCAGAGAAGAGCCACAATGCACCACAACTTCTGATTCAGGGTCAACCGCGTCATTTATTCCGTCTCTTCGATGTGATACGTCAGTTCACTCGTACCCTACATGGGCAATAGCTCGTTCGTGCCCAACAACGTCTTCTGCCGTTGCCTCACGCAACTCGAATCTTGATACGTTCACTCACAGCGCCGGTATGCGATGTCACGATGAGGCGGCGCGCTGCTTTAAAGCGACCCAGCTTTTTCCAGCGCGAGGGATTGTACGCTTCGCATAATAAAATTGACAATACGATCTAAACCGATAGCAATGTCAGTTGTGAACAAACGACAATCATGGTGCCCACACAAACACCGCGAATGCGGACTGAGACTCACGGCATAGCAGCATCCCCGCTGAACTGTCGGCTTTTCTCCAAGGCACCTGAAGGGAGTAAGCGCTCAAGCGCTTGCTCCTGTTGACAGCGCGAGCGGGGTTGCCGTGCCATGGTCAGTAACCGGGCGGAGGCGGCGTATCGTAGGCAGGCGGCGATGGCATCACTTCGTCGTGCGTCCGGTACGCATCGACGGCGCTGCGCGGCACAGGCACGCGCTCGCCATTTGCATACATGCACTGAACGTACGCCTGGTCGTACCGGTGTTGAACGCTGGTGGTGGAGCTTTGTGCCATGCCGGCGCCGATCATGCTGCCGCCGAGCAGGCCTGCGCCTGCGCCGACCGCTGCGCCACGGCGGCCGTTGAACGCCGCACCGGCCGCCGCGCCGAGTGCGGTGCCGACGGCCGTACCACCGAGCGCGCCGGTCGCTGCGGCCTGTTGGGTGCTCACGCCGCCGGTCTGCTGGGAAGCAAATTGCTGGCACGTCGCGTCGTCGGCGCGAAATTGATCGAAGGACTTGCCGGTGCCGGGCAGGGCCATCACTGTGGGACCCATCGGCATGCCAGCACAGCCGGCGAGCGCGATGATGCCGCTCAGGCTGACCGCGGCGGCGACTAGCGCGGATACGCCCCGTTTCGTGCGCGTTGCCGGGGAGAGGGAATTCATTTTGCTCATGTCATTTCGGCCCGGTTGGCCTCACCGGCACTTCCACCCAGCCGCTCGAACACCCCTTCACGTACGGGTAATATTTTTTTGTCACCGGGCAATACCACCAGGTACCCGACGGGGGACTCGTCTGCGTTTTTTCGACGTAGACAGTGGTCGGGGCTGGCTGGACCGACTGGACGACGACTGGGGCGGGCGCAGCGTAGACGACGGCGGGGGGCGCCATCATCATGGGGGGCGGGATACCCACCAGGAAACCGACGCTCGCATGCGCTTGCGCGGTGCTATTCAGGCATACGGCCGTAGTCGCGCGCAGCGCAAGCAAAACTATCCTCGATCTCACAAACTTTCTCCTATTCGATGAAGCGGGCCTGTCCCGATCCGGCGCAAAACGGTAAGTCCATGGCGCAAAAAACCGAACGGGTTCAACCCGGCGAATTCCGTCGCTATGGAAAGCCGGACAAGGCTGCGGCTTGCCCCCCCTTGATGTCCAATCAACTTTCGCTGTAAATAGAACGATACGAGGCCAGTTGAGCCATTGCCGGTGCCCCCGAAACTGCGGAGCCCGGTTTTATGCAACCCTGCCCACTGAACGCCTGCTGTTGAGCCGCCGCGCTCGCCAGCGCCGTGTGGAGGTTCGCCGAGTAGTGTGCGTCACCGTTGGCGTGGTCGGAGCCCGCTTGCTGCAGTCGGATGACTTCTTCGTGCACTAGCTCACGCGTCAGAGAACCGTTGCCCTGAGCGGAGGTGCCCGTGGGGAGAGCGATGACTGACACGACAGTGAGAACCGGCATGAACGCTTTAGCCATGATGAAGCTTCCAATCTCGAGCGCCAAAAACAACAGACGCGGGGTTAGCGAAACAACGACCAGGCACGGTCTTGAAGCCCCGTGTGCCCGTTCCGTTGAGGTTAGTCATCTTCCTATCGCTCAATTACAATTAGCCTTCTTCAATACATTGTTTCCGTGCTTGCAACGTCAAGAGGCGTCGATCCGCGCGCAGCGGTCGCGAAACGACGCGGCTCCGCACCGAACGACGAGCTCCCGGCGCGGAGCCCTCGTGCTGCGACGTGCATTTGATGAAGGCCAGGCGATCCACGTAATTTGCGAGCGGACGGCGAATGTATAGGCGCGTTAAGAACCGATACGCTCGAATAACTCGGGGTCTACCTTGTCCGGTCAACGATTCGCGAGTCACGCAACCTCCATGTTCATGAAATGGCAACTCACAATTGCGCGCGTCGAATAACGACGCGCTGTCGCTATACTGAAACCCGCATCTGACACAGCATGTGCCCAGTTTTGCAGTGGATACAGGCTCCGTTATTTACAAAGGATTAGCCATGGCACAAAAATTCACGACCTGGAGCAGATAATCGGACACTGAAGTCATTCACGAGATCGTGCAGCACGCGTTGCGCAGCGCAGCTACGGTATCCACTGCAGGCGGCGCTATAGATGTGCTCGGCGACGCACTGCTCGACGACAGTTGTCGGCTACCCGGCACGCCTGCAAGCGAATGGAACCTGCGCCAAGGAACGCGTTTTGCTGGATTCGCCCGGCGAAAAGCAGTTAGTTCCGCGTGGGGGATAACGTAGAGGTGCGGTCACCGGCGTAACGAGATTCAGCACACCACTGATCGCGGTTCTGCCAGTCCCAGTACCACCTGAAATCATTTGGGTGGCTATCCACTCTCGCTGACTGCCGACAGGGCATGGGGATCTATCTGACCGGGACCGCGATCATCAGGTTCCTGGTTCTGGAGGACATCCCTCATACTTCGGACAACGACCGTTCGAGCGATCGACAGCGGTATTTCTGCAGCACGTAGTCGTTTCAGGATCGCAAATAGCAAATCGCTTCTGGTGTCCACGGCGATTCTTGGGCTGCCGACATAGCCAGTGACAGTCAATGTCATACCGTCAGGCGTCAACTGGCTAAAGATCACCGAAGGCGCGGGGCGATCGAGAACCGATGGGTGATCCAGGTAAGCTTGCAGAAGAACATCGCGCACCTGCTCCGGATCGACGTTCAGCGCAAACGTAAGGGCCAGTGTGACAACGCCCTGCGTTTTGTTTCCCATTGTCACGTTCCGCACATTCTGCGAAATCAGGTGTGAATTTGGAACGATCACCGTTGATCTGTCTGCGAGCTGTATTTCGGTCGCGCGTACACTGATACGCCGAATGTCGCCTTCAATGCCGGTGATACTGATCATGTCGCCTACTTTGACCGGCCGTTCAGCAAGCAATATCAGTCCGGAGATGAAGTTTTTGACGATCTCTTGCAGACCAAAGCCGATGCCCACAGACAATGCGCTGACGATCCACGCCAGGTTATGCCATTTCACGCCGAGTATCGAGAACGTTTGCAGCGCGACGAGGACATAGCCGACATTGGAGAACACCGTCAGCAGCGACGCACGCATACCCGAACTCATTTGCGTCTTGGGCAGAAACTCGGTGTCCAGCCATTTGCGCACGAGCCCAACCAGATACAGGCATACTGCACAGGTGAAGATAGCGCTGAAGATATGGGCGGGAACGATATTGAGCGCATGTAATCGCTCGCCGCCGAGCACGTAGAGAATGCTATCGATCAGATCTCCGGGCGTCGTCCCGAGACCACCCGTAAGCAGTGCGATGACTGCGGCGAGCATCAATGCGCTGCGAAGGACGGCAGACAGAACCGTTGCCACCTGCTCGAGATGGACGTCTTGCAGTCCGAATAGATGCCTGATTGTTTTGCCGCTGGCGTGGCATGGCGAAAACACGCTTTCTGAAACATCATGAGCGAGCTTTGTCAGCAGATAAGCGCCGCTCAGTACGAGGTCGAACCAGACCAGTTCGTAAGTCAGGAACCGCGCAAACGAAACATACCCACAAAGTAGTGCAATCAGAGAAGCGCCGACGGCAAGGCTGACGGCAGCGTGAATAATGCCTGCGAGGGTAGAACGTGCCTCCGGCGATTCTCCGGCAGCGGCGAGCGCAGTGCGTACCCGATTTGCCCGCAAAAGCGACATACCGATGGTCAGCGCGACCACCAACGCCACCGCGCCGCGAGTAAAGAGCGTAATTTGCAGGCTCGTGTCGATTGCCCGGTTGATTTGCTCGACGGCTCCTGAAAACAGCAGCAGTGCGGCCAGTGTCCATGGGAAAGGGCGTAGCGCGCGAGCGACGGGATCTGCGATGGCCGGCAACCGCCATGACGGATGTCGCGTGCAAAGCAATGCCCGGCCGAGAGCAACAACCAGCGCGCAGGTCACGACATGTTTGATGAGTTCGTTGGCGAAGTTCTGCAGCGTAGCAGGCAGCGCCTGCTGGCGGGTCAACGCGAAGTAGAGCAGATCGACAGCACATACGGTGGTCGCCACGGACGCGAACACGGTCGAGATCGCCATCGCGCTACGCCGTAACCGGCCTTCCGGGAGGCGGTGCAGGCAAAAGCGTTCTGATGCCCTGTCAAGAAGCCGCGTGCCAATCGTTGCGATGGCCAGGGCGAACAGCACAAGCAGCGCGGTTGCAACCCGCTGCCCCGTTCGCCATGTCGATTGAATCTGCCTCTGGATCTGCGCATTGAAGTCTCGCAGACGTTGATAGTCAGCCGTGTCGGGATGGAACGCGACCGCCCAGAACGCGGCGCTGACTATGCTGTCGGAACGAAGGGCCAGTTGATCCTTCAGATGGTTGTGCAGCAGTCGGGTGATCTGGGCGCTCAGATTGGCAAGGTTTTCCTTGATGGTTGCTGCTTGCCCGATTTCGGCGTCGAGTTGCAACTGCTCAGCAGCGAGAACGCTGCGCTGTTGGGCGACTGCAGGAGTTTCCGCGGCGGATTCGGAAGCGGGTGCGGCTCCGAGTACGTCGAGTTGTGCATGCGTTTTCGCGCGATCGGGCTCCAGCGACGTGGTTATCAGCCTGTCGACGTCTTCGGCGACGCGCCGGCTCAGTGCATCCAGTTCGAACAACTGCGCATCGCTTGTTGCAGTCGAAGCACGCTGCCGGATCTGGTCCTGCCTGTGTTGAAGTGCATCGAGCATTTGCGATGCCTCGGGGCTGGCACCCGTGGGGCGCGAAGCATCAGCAGGAGCGTCCAGGCTGAAGGGCGGCACCGTCTCCGCGTTGGAGGCAGCGGGAATCAGGCCGAGCATCGTCAGCGCGATAAGCCGAAAAATGACGGCAAGTACCTGTCGCACGGCGCAAAGGTGACGAAGAGTATGCATTTGAGAGCTCTGGCTCACGCGCGGTTCCATAGCAATACGACGGCCGCTAACGCAACGGCATCCCAAAAGCGAATCGTTCCGGTTTGGCTGAACAGTCATCGGGTACATCTCCACGGTAGTTGATGCAGTGTTCGCTGGCATTGCGGCGACTCGCCTACAGCAATCTCGCGGACTGGCCGATAAATGATAATATTATCATTTACGCTTTCTAAGTCAATATTGATTCACAAAGATTGATTCGCGCTGCACCCGCGGTCGCCGGTACGCCGTGCCGTGCGCCGCCGGTCTGATTAGCGGCCAGTTCGCAGGCGGGCAGATGGCTCCGTGCGTCAGGACACTCGTGTGCGCGACGAGGCGTTCGACTTCGAGCAGCGCCTGGCCAGGCACATCGATAGCCCCATTTGCGGTAAAGGCCACAGCAGCGCTGCGCAACGCGTACTGAACGATCTCGTGAATGACTTCCGTATTCGATGGTCCGATCTGGAACGTGAGTTGTTGCTCAATAAGTAATCCTGCGTAAATGAAGAAGTCCGTGGCAGACGGATGCAGTATAAGCAAAGCGGCCCGCGATTCGACGCGCGCAATTATTAGTTGCAACATGATCTCGCTCGCGTAACGAGCGGCGGACAGCGCTCGAGCGGGTGTGCTGCGCGTCATTGAGATGGTCCGCACTGCCCCGCCGCCGGAGACACTAAAGAAGCGCGCACCGCTTCAGCGCCGTTCGGCTGCAACCTTGCAGCGACGGCAACTATCCATTGCCTCGGGGATGCTTGTAAGCAGCTGGTAATCGACTAAACTGGTCCTCAACGAACTGGCAAGCAGCACTTGAGACCTCGCCAGACCGTTGTTCCACAAACACCGCGTCTCCTGCGTACGACGCTTGATATGGAGTCTGATCATGAAAAAGTCGAAGGCCTTCATCCCCGTTCCTGTTGTGGCATCGATCTTGTCCTTCTCTACCGCCACGTTTGCTAACAGCAATGGTCCGCTAACGCATGAGCAAGCGCTTGCGCAACCGGTTCAGCGTCAAACGGTCGGCTACCACGACCGCACGAGCGTCGATACGCGACATGCAATGGACTTTCAGGCGGTATTGGCCCGCGTGGAGGCTCAACGACAAGCGTTCAACAACTACGGCGGGGTGACAAGTTCGTCGGCTTTCGCTCCGCCAGACGACGTAGTGTCGGATAAACCCGTCGACTTCAGTACCGCAACGGCATCCTGGCGCCACGACACCACTTTGTCCGCGCGTTGATACAGCCAGCGGCTGCTAATCGCATCAAAGTCAATACAACCAACTGTAGATAACCGAAATGAAAACAACCTTACTCGCACTATTCGCATTCCTTACTAGCACGTCCGTGCTAGCGCAAAGCAATCTGCCGCAACAATTGTCGTCCCAGCAACAAGCATCCGCCGGCCAACCCTCCACGCGGCAGCTCTCACAGGGTGGGCCGCAGCTTCCGCAGCTTCCGCAGCTTCCGTCACAAGAGTCGACGCAGCTTCCGACGCAAGTGTCGACGCAAATCCCGACCCAGCTCCCGAAATAACCCCTGTGGCTGTGCAACGCCGCGCAGTGATATCGGGGAGACCGGTAATTGTCGCGGCTACTGCGTTTTAGTCATCGACGCCCACTACGCCTCACCAAACCAAACTAGTCGCTACCAAAAATGAAAAAGATTCTGATCGCCGCTGCATTCGTTTTCAGTTCCGTCGCCTTCGCAAACGACGTCCAGGTACCTAAGGTTTACCACGAGATCGCGACGGCCCCAGCCGCTCCGCGTGAAAGTGAGATCGCTTCGCTGTTCGACCGCTGGAATGCCGCGCTTGCAACTGGCGACGCCGATACCGTTACAAAGTTGTACGCGCCCAATGCCGTGCTCGAACCCACGGTATCTAACGAGGTTCGCACAACTACGGACGGTATCAGAGACTACTTTGTCAAGTTTCTGAAAATGAAGCCGCAGGGGACAATCAACGTCCGCGAGATCCGTTTGCTAGGCGACAGCGCCGCGCTGGACACGGGTGTGTACACGTTCGATCTGATCAAAAATGGAACGCATCAAAAGGTGCAGGCGCGCTATACCTACGTGTACCAAAAGGTCGATGGTAATTGGAAGATCCTCAATCACCACTCGTCGATGATGCCGCAGTAAGGACATGTGATGTGTAAGCGTTCGATAATGTAGGGACGAGTCGCTTACACTTCGGCTCGCGAAGACCGTCGACGACTACGACGCGCTACTACCCGGAAAGATGCCTGTCAATCTCCGCTGATCACCGTCGCTATCACAATCCACGCGCACTCGGAAGTGACTCCCAGAGACGTCGATGAATGACCGCATACGAACAAACCACAACTGGCGCACCTTCGCGCATTCGCATCACCGACGCATTGCGGAGCCGCTTCGTCGAACATAGCCCGGATGGCTACGTCGTGGTGCCCACGCAACCACCGCGAAGGCGGCCTTCTCACGACATGGCAGTAGCGTCTGAGGGCCACTCTGGCAAATATCTCGCCCCAGGACGTGTTTCGTTAGTTGTATCTTTTGGCACGCGTCGTCCGGAAAACGTTGTTTATATGCGGCAGTAATGCGTCGCCACCTGACGAGCAGCGGCGGAAGCTTCCATGCCCTGTTCGAAAAACTCTGCGGTATGGTCGATAAACGCCCTAACCTTCGCGGGCAACAGTGCGCGTCCAATGTATGCCAGGCGGACCTCTGCCGCCGTATCGGCGATCTCGAAGTCTTCCAGCAGGCGAACGAGCCTTCCGGCCTTTATGTCCTGCTCAACAAGGGCGACTGGAAGCAGGCCAACACCAAATCCTTCGAGTACGATATCGCGATTGAATATGGGGTTATTCGAAGCAATCTCGTAGTTGATCGGAACCGCGACGTTTTCGTGATCCATTCGAAAGGTGACAAATGGCTTGTGCATCGAAGGAGGGACAGTGACGAACACATGGTCGGCGAGGTCATCCGGATGCCGAGGCCGAGGACGCCTGCCCAGATAGGCTTCCGTTGTGACAACAACCAGTGGCAATCGCTGGAGAAGCCGCGTCACAGCCAGATCCGTCGCCAGCATGAAAGGCAGGACGATACCCAGATCGTAACCATCAGCCGTCAGATCGACGGGCCGCTCGGTCAATGTGATGTCCAGGGTGACGTTCGGATGCTCGCGTTTGAAGGACGCAATCAGCGGTGCGAGCCACGTCAACGCCGCGGTCGTGTGTGCGACCAGTCGCAGTACGCCCGTCGGCAGTCGACCGTCGCCCGCCGCGCTGGCTTCCAGGCAGTCGAGATCGTCGAGGATGCGGCAACAACCAATGTAAAAGCGCTCCGCGGCTTCCGTCAGAGAAAACTGCCGCGTAGAGCGATGAAATAGCCTTGTCCTCAGGCGCTCTTCGAGCGATGCGATCGCCCGCGAAACGACTGATGCCGAGAGACCCATCATTTCACCAGCTCGTCTGAAATTCCGGACTTCGACAATTGTGCGGAATAGGCGCAAGCTCTCGATATATTCCATCGTTTAACGTCCCGTCTGCTATCTGACAACTTGTGTAGATACTGTGTGGATATCATTCATTAGTGGACCTGTGCTGGACCGCACGCCGTATGCGTCGTTGCAGGTAGCCGCCAGGACGCTGCGGGCCGCCCCGACCAGGACTGCATATCGGCAGCAAGGCGTGCAAAATCGCCCGCCGCCGGGGAAGCAGGAAATGCGTCGACGACACAACGCGATAGCTCGACCGCTTGCGCGATACTCGGATCAGCTGAGATGCAGCCCGCATTCAGAACCGAGACAGCCAGATAATCGCGGGCGATGCCTGCGAGGCTCTCCAGCACAGCATGAGTATCCGCTTCACCATCAAGCAGATTTACAATGAGGCGGAATTCCGCGATGCCCTGTGCGAGACGCAGGCGCTTCATGCGAACGTAGGCGTCTGCTACTGCGTCGGCCGACAGGTGCATGACGACGACGACGTCGTGTGCTTGCAACGCAAGTTGCGAAAGCGCGCCGTTGCCGTCAAGTGCGGCATCAATCAGCACGATGTCCGGAGTGCTCTCGAGTGCCACGTGACCAGGGAAGTTTTCGTCGTCGGTATAACCGGCGCCCGTCGCGGCGAACTGCCGCCGCCGACTGCCAACCGCCAGCACGCGCGGCAGTGTGCCATGTATCGCGGGACCGAACACACCTGCGGCGCGAATGGCGCCGAGCATCGCGCTCGCCGATCGCTCACCAGGACGTTCGTCCACCACGAGCACGTCCATACCCTGTCTGGTCAGCGCTATCGCGAGATTGACAACGGCAGCCGTGCGGCCGCCCCCCTCCGAGCAGCCTGTGACAGCGATGACACGCGCAGCACTTTCGGCGAGCAACTGGCGCAACACGAGCGCCTGACCCAAGACGAGATCCTTCACTGATACCCCACGTATCGAGACCTGCGTACACTTCACGAGTAGCGATGGCGATCCGCCGCGCCGTCATTCGTGACGCGCCGACTCACCAATCGGACGCTTCATCCACCCATGAATTGTACGATTTTTTGTCATTCATGAGATATAGATCGTACATGATTTTAATGTCAGTTATGAGTCGAGACTACGAAAACGGGCATGAACGACGGGGCCGCCGCCCCGCTCATCGGGCCATGTCTCGGACATCGGGAATTGCAATGTGGTGCGCTGTCTGAAAATGGCAGGCGCGTAAAGCCTGGCTGCCTGCAGCGAGGCTTTACGCACCCGCGCCTTTCGGGTTCTGACGAACGAAGGCGAGCACGATATAGCGGCGCGTCGCCCAGGCGGTTGCCGCTTGAGCTTCATCGTGCCATGCCCTGGTCGCGGATCTTGTCCGCGCACGCGGTGACCATCGGACGTCCGGGAACTCAGTCGGGCACGTCCGCGCGATGTTCGTCGCGGAGTTTTTCTTCCGGCTGTCGCCACAATACGGACGAAAGAAATCCGGCAAGGACTGTCTGAATCACCTTGTCGCTCACCATCTGCGGATAGCGCATTCTGAGGAACTGCACACCATCGCACAGGCTCACCAAGCCAACCGCAAAAGCGTCAGCCTGCAAGGGCGACGGCCTTTCATTGCGCTTCGAAAACATGCGGACGTACGCGCTGACCTGGCCGAGCCTTTGGTGCTGGAAAGCATTAATGCTCTCCTGAAACCCCGTGTCTCGGCACGCGAGTAGCGTGGCCTCCAGCCAAAGTGGAAAGCATTCGTGTTCCAGAAAATGTTGGCTGTAGTACACGATGGCCCGCTCTTTCATTTCCTCGGGCGTGCCGCTCTCTTTCATGATCTCCTGAAGATTCGCCCGCGCCCTTTCGTCGTCCCGGCGCAACAACTCGATCAGCAGTTCCGGTTTGCCGCCGAAATTTGAGTAGAACGCGCCGCGCGTATAGCCAGCCGCCTCAGCAATGTCCTCCACGCTTGTTGCGGCCAAGCCCTTTTTAACGAACATCTTCCGCGCTGCCTCAAGCAGGCATTCTCGCGTCTGCTCTCTGCGCTGTGCGCGTGTCAGGCGTTCTTTTTTCATGGCATAGCGTACTGGTCAGGCCGGATCTGCAGTGCCGCCAGATAGGCGCGATTGTCAGATGACGGCTTTCGCGATGATTCAGCCGACAACGGATCTGGCCGTTTCACGGTCCTATAGTGACATTAAACTCAATAATGATTTATATGTCAATCATGGCGACAGGTACTCGACTGATGTGAGCGGGAGATCTTTTGTTAGACCGGCTCTCGGGTGCTGCTTACGACATCAAATTCATCGATGATGGTTTTGTCAAAATAGACACTTGCATCTATACTTTAGATATGATCAAACTTGGACCCATCATGCCGAACACTACGAATCGCCGGACAGCAAAGCGTCCTACCCGTGCGGCGCCAATCGCCCCGGCTGCCGTTCCCGAAGAACGCGAACCGCGCGGTGCGCGCCGCAAGCGCGAGACGCGTGTCCGCCTGCTCGACGCTGCGCTCAGGCTGATGGCCGAAAAGGGCATGGAGGGCGTGGCGATCAATGAAATCACTGAAGCCGCCGATGTCGGCTTTGGCTCCTTCTACAATCACTTCGAATCCAAGGAGGCGATTTATGCGACGCTTGTCGACAATGTGTTCGAGGAGTTCGCGGACATGCTGGATCGCCTCGCCGGTGACCTTTCCGATCCGGCCGAGGTAATCGCCGTCTCCGTGCGTCGTACAATCCTTCGTGCGCGGCACGACCCTGTATGGGGACGTTTCCTGATACGTGAAGGATTTTCAGCGCGTGCGATGAGCCGCGGGCTGGGCCAGCGGCTGCTGCGCGACATCGGTAACGGTATTGTCGCGAAGCGCTTCGTGGTCGCCGACCCATACATCGGATTTCTTGCGGTGGGCGGCACGGTTCTCTCTGCAATTGCCACCGAACTGAACTACGTCGCTCCGGGCGCACCCGCGGCAGGTGCACTCGAGGAGCTTGGCTTTAGCGGGGAGCACATCCCTGAGCGTACGGCAGCGGTGCTGCTGCAGACACTCGGGCTCAAGCGCGCGGAGGCGGAGAAAATTGCAGCGCGCCCGCTGCCGGTCCTGGAGGAGACCGTCGAACCGAATTGAGGTCGGATAATGGTGATGGCACCATCCTCGCCGTCACCGGCCCGCGATGATGCAGCAACGCGCTCCCCGTCCTGTTGGCACAGGACATCCCGCTTCCGGAGTGTACGTGTGATACCCGCATCGGTTGGCACTGCGATGCGCCGCCGAATGACCCGGTCGCCGGTTGGCCGTTTACTTCAAGCGCCCGCCAAGGCAAGGACGCAGCCAATCAGCTCCCGGTCCCGGTTGTCCAGCACTTCCCTGTGAAACATCGAAAGATCGCTAAGCGCAGCGGATACGGTCTTTATCGGCTGACGTGCCGCGGGGGAAAAGGGCCATACATGCAGCAGGTAGCGCAAGGCAGTGAGCTCGCGGCGCTCACACCAGCGATCGAAGAGCGCGATACAGAGCTCATCGACCTGCTTACGCAAGCGAGGATCGTCGCTCCCGCTGCTGTCGCCAGACCCGGCCCGGACAAGAGAAAACGTAGGCGCATACCTTCGGTTTGGAATTCGTTCCATTCTGTTCTTGCTCCATTCGGCTTAACGCTTGTTCGCAAACGGCGCATCAGGCTCTGCTGTCAGGCAGACGCCGTGTTAGCTTCATCAACAACCCGACAGCTATCCTGATCGCGCCGCAGACGTGGGCGCTATGGCGCGGCGCCGTATGCCCGGGTGGTGCCTGACTGTCAAACGGTTTCGGCGTCGAATGCAGGCCGGTTTGTCAGAGATCTTCACTTCACACAATCCCGCAAAGCGCGATCTGACGACTTTGCTCATTGCGCCTCGTCCAGAACTGGTGCATCAATTCCTCTTTCAGATCCACTCACCAGGGCCGGGCATGACAACGTCGCTTTCCGCTTCCTGCCGGTCGTCCCGGCGAGCCGGGTCGGGCGCACCGTCGATGTCCCTGTGAATCCCCGGAGCCCCTCAGCAATTTGCGCCGCGATACCTTCTATTGCCCGTCGATGGCCATCCACGATGGCATAGTAGCCCGCCGACACGGGCCGACTGACTATGCTGTGGCACGTCAACGTTTCCGGTCCGTTCAACGCTCGTACGCTCCATACGGCGTCAATTAGCGCGTGCGAACCTGGCCACGATTCGAAGCGCTGCACGTCGACGGAAACCTGGTACACGGGAACGTCCCCAGCCTCTCCCATCGCGTGCCCGCCAGGCGCGCCGGCCTGCCGGGTCACGTCAGCGAGCAGCGCATTGCGGATCTCATCAGCAAGTGGCGACGCCCAGCGATCATCCTCCAGTATCTTCACCTGTGCCGCATTCACCTGTACGACAAGCTGGCTCTTCGCCACAGCAGCAGGCACCCTCACCGTGCGCATGTCAATCAGAAAGGCCGGGCTTGTCGTACGGTTTGCAATCGTCGCTTCGCTGTTTGTGCCAAGTGTATAGAAGCGGGTTGGCTGCGAAGCACACGCTGTCAGAACGACCAGACCGATGCCTGTCACCGTCCGTACTATCGTGCGCCACGAGCGGGATTCAGTCACCATCACGGCCTGTCTCCTTTCTTGCCGAACAGCAGCGCCTGGGGATGACGTTCCACATAATCGGCGAGCGCATTGAGGGATTGCAGGGTGCGCGTCAGCTCCTGCATCGAATCCTGGATGTCCGACTGCAGGGGCGCGGCTTGCCGGAGCGTCGACTCGGCGGTGCTGAACGCCTTCTGCGCGGCAGCCAGCGTGTCGCGTGCCTGCGGCACGACCTCTGTGTCCAGGTGTCCGAACAGCGTGTTGGCGTTTTCCAGTGCGCCATTCAGGTTGGCTCCAATCTTGTCGAACGGCACCTGATTCAGTTTCCTTGCAATATCCGCGACCTGCACCTGAAGTTCATCGAGCGTGTTGGGCACGGTCGGCAGTTCAATCGGGTTTCTGCGGACGTCGACTGTCGCCCGAGGCGCTTTCGGGAACATGTCAAGCGCCACATAGAGCTGCCCGGTCAGCAGGCTTCCGGTTCGCAACTGGCCGCGCAGCCCTTCCATCACGAGGTGTTGCAGCAACTCGTGCCCACCCGGTGTGTCAGGAGCGGGCAGCGCCTCGCTGGAGCGCCGGCTCAGCCGGTCTGGATAAAGCGCCATCGATACCTTCATGCTGAAACTCTTCTCCTTTTCGTTGTACTCGATACCAATGTCGGTCACTTGCCCCAGCGCGATCCCACGAAGGTCGACGGGCGCGCCAACAGACAGTCCACGCAACGACTGGTTGAAGCGCATCACCACATTGAGCGGCTGGCCGTCAGGCTCGCGCATCGCGTCCGACTCGTCCGATGCGAGCCGGAACGTGGCCTTGTCAGCGGCCGGTTGTCCAGCGTCCTGGCCCGGCGGCGACTGGAACGCCAGGCCTCCGACGACCACGGTCGCCAGAGATTGTGTATTCAGCTTCAGTCCACTGGAATCGAGACGAAGGTCAACGCCGCTTGCATGCCACCACCGTGTATTGGTCCCGACGTACTGGTCAAATGGGGCATTGACAAACACATTGACAATGACACCGGCGCCGTGAGGATCGAGGGAAAAGCCAACCACCTGGCCCACCTGGATGCGATGGTAGAAAATGGGGGCGCCGATATCGACCGAGCCCAATGAGTCGCCTCGCAACGTGTACTGATGTCCCGGCTGGCCGGTAGTGACGATGGGCGGACTTTCGAGGCCGACAAACGCGGTTTGCCTTTCCGGCGATCGTCCGATGTCAACGCCGATGTATGCGCCGGAAAGCAACGTACCCAGCCCCGAAATGCCATTAGCGCCGACACGCGGACGAACGACCCAGAAGCGCGAGCCTCGGGTGGCGAATTTTTCAGCCTCCCTTGTCAGCTGGATGTTGACGATGACATGCCGGAGATCCTTTGACAGCGTAATGGCCTGTACGGAGCCGATTTCGACATCCCTGTATTTGACCTTCGTCTTGCCGGCCTCCATGCCCTCTGCATTGCTGAATGTGACCGTCACCGTCGGTCCCTTTTCGGTAATGGAATTGACGACCAGCACAACGCCGATCAACGCGGAGATCAGCGGGACTAGCCAGATGAGGGAAGGAATCCAGCGCTTTCGCGGCTTGAATTCAGGGCTGGGCGGATTGGGAAGAGGCATCGGTCGAAGACTTTTTCACAAAATGACGTTATTGGGTACGGCGGGTGCCACGAAAGCTGCGCTCATTCATCGTCGCGAACGACACGCCGTTCGGCATGGGTGTTGTCCCAGATCAGCCGTGGATCGAACTGATGCGACGCAAGCATGGTAAGGATCACCACCGCTCCGAAAGCGAGCGCGCCCGGACCCGCAGTGATGACGGCAAACGAGCCGAAATGCACCAGCGTGACCGTCAGTGCCACAACAAAGACGTCCAGCATCGACCATCGGCCTACGCGTTCGACCACCCGGTGCAACCTTGCGCGTTCAAGTGGCTGCCAGGTGGACCCACGGATGGCGGCCACGGTCTGCAACGTGAGAACGGCGAGTTTGAGCATCGGCACCAGGACGCTGGCAATGAAAATGATCGCAGCCAGCGGCCAGTCGCCTGATGTCCAGAAGTACGCGACACCGCTAAGGATGGTGTCGTCCTCGGAGCGGCCCAACGATGACGCGTGCATGATGGGAAGAAGATTCGCCGGAATGTAGGCAAGCGCGGCTGCAAGAAGCAGACTGCAGGTCCTCATCACGCTATCCGGACGGCGCTCGTGGAGCGCGGATTTGCATCGCAGGCAGCACTGGTGTGGCTGATGCCCGATACGCGTCTGGAGAAGGCCACACGTATGACAGGCTATCAGTCCTGCCTGTTTTGCCGTGATATGAGCCGTTGAACCGGTGTTCTGCTCGGGGGACAACTCATCCGGTGCGGCGCGCGCACAACTCTGTCGCGCCCAACGAACACCGCCCGTTCGACGAAGGCCTGTTTTGTCAACCGCCTCCCAGAGCCCGCCAAGGTCGGTTGCAGCAAGAATGCCCAGCATGACGGTCAGCGCCGCGAATGCAAACAGTCCTGTCCCTGGGATGACCTGGGCTATGCTGACCATTTTCACGATCGTGACGAGCACGCCCAGCATGAACACCTCGACCATGCCCCATGGCCGAACATGCTGCACGACGCGGACAATTCCGTTGAAGTGAGGAGGTCGCTTGCCCACGCAAAGTGGGATCAGCACATATGCACAGGCGACAAGCTCGATCAGCGGGAACAGAATGGACGAACAGAAGACCATCATCGCGACGAGCCGCATATCGCCTGTCCACAACGACCGCACGGCGCCGAACAATGTGGCCTCCGACGTCATACCGTTGGCCTGCAGCTGTACGACAGGGAAAGCCTGCGCCAGACAGAAGGTAATCAACGACGCAACGGTGACGGCGCACATGGCATCTGGCGACAGGCCAACGCCATGTATCCCTTTCAGCCTCGCACCGCATCGCGAACAACGCGCCACCAGCCCGTTCGCACGCGTAGGCCTGCGGAAAAGCCGATCGCATTCGTGGCAGGCAATCAGTTGCTGATACTCCGTACTGGGAACCGACCAGGATGAAGATCCAGTACTATTCGACGCAGGTAATACGCCGTTTCCACGTTCCTGTTCGCCGGGCACGTTTGTCATATGGATATCAAATACCTACGTGGCACGAGCCACGACTCTCGAGGGAGAGCGCCCGGATTCGCCGGCTCGCTCTCCCCCGCCCCATCGGCCCGCAATCATTGTGTTGACGTTGCCCGCGGCTGACCGCCCGGCATTTCACCCATCGCCTGGAACAGCGCAGCCGTATCACTCATGCGTTGGCTCGTTGCGCGCACGGCACCGACCTGCGCATTGAGAAATCGCTGCTCGCTGGCATGCTGCGCGGTTGAAGGCAGGGAGCCCAGCTGGCGGCGCGACGCCGTATCATCGAATGCCGCGCGCGCTGCCTGTGCCCCTGCTTCCGTCGATGCGACTGTCTGCGCGTCGTTATCCAATGCGGCCAACGAGTCCGCGACGTCCTGGAACGCCGACAGCACCGTCGACTTGTAATGCAGAACCGCCGCATCGTAAGCATCGATCGAGGCCCGGCGTTGCGCGAACAGAGCACCGCCATGGAAGATCGGCTGCGACAGGCCCGCACCGATAGCCCACAGCGCACCCGCTCCCGAGAGGACCGTCGGCCAGCTAAAGCCGCCGCGGCCCATCGAGGCCGTCAGTGACAAACTCGGATAGAGCTGCGCGGTTGCAGCCCCAACATCAGCGGCAGCGGCCTTCAAGGCGGCGTCGGCTGCCTCAATGTCGGGGCGCGAACGCAGGAGGTCCGACGGGACCGCGACGGGGACATGCTCGGGCAACGACAGGCTGTCGAAGTCAGGAACGGTCGGCACGTTATCGGGTGTGCGGCCCATCAGCACCGCCAGCGCGTGGATGGCGCGGGCGCGCTGCTGACGTAAAGCCGGCAGCGTAGCCGCCACCGAAGCAGCGTCCTGCGTCGACGCGGCCGCCTGCGCGCGCGAGACTGACCCGAGCGCGTACCGCTGCTGGTCCTCGTTTGCAGCCTCGTTGGCCACGGCGACGAGCCGCTCGGTGAGCGCGATCTGGCGATCGAGTGCCGCCACATTGATCGCCGTGCCGACGATGTTTGCGGCGAGTGCGCGCCGGGCCGCTTCCAGCTCATACGCCTGCACGTTCACGCGAGCGGCGCTCGCCGAGTTCGCGTAACGCGTCTGGCCGAAGAGGTCGAACGTGTAGTGCGCCACAAACTGCCCGGCGAAAAAGTTGTATTGCACCTGCTCTGGGCCGAGCCCGGGCACGACGGGTGAGCGCGCGCGTTCGACCTGAGCGACGCCGTCGACCGAGGGCAGCGTGGATGCGCCAACCTGCGCGCGCAGTTCCTCTTGCGCGGCCGCAAGCGTTCGCTGCGTGGCCGCAAGCGTCGGGCTGTTGCGCAAGCCTTCCTCGACGAGCGCATCCAGCGCGTCGGACCGGTAAAGCCGCCACCATTGCGGCACCGACGTGGCGCCGATATCGAACTGCTGCGCAACACCGGCCGCCGAAACAGTCTTCGAGGGCTGCGCCTGTGCGCCGTAATGCTCGGGCGAAGGCATCGCCGGCGGCTCGCCGCTGGGGCCGAACGAGCAGGCCGTCATTGCCAGTGCCGCAGCCACGGCAAGAACGGATGTCTTATATGCGAGGCTCATGCTCAAATCTCCGTATGCTCGGCGACGACCTGTTGCAGTCCGCTCTCATCGCGCCGGACCCTGAAGCATGTCGCGTACAGGGCGGGCAGGAAGAACACCGTCAGGACCGTGGCGATCGTGATGCCGCCCATCAGCGCGGTCGCCATCGGGCCAAAGAAGCCCGAGCGCAGCAGCGGTATGAGGGCGAGCACGGCGGCGGCGGCCGTCAGCATGATCGGCCTGAAACGTCTCGCCGTTGCACCGACAATCGCGTCGAAGCGCCCATGCCCGGCCGCAATGTCCTGGTCAATCTGGTCGACCAGGATCACGGAGTTGCGCATGATGATGCCGAACATGGCAATCACGCCAAGTAACGCGACAAAACCGAAGGGCTTACCGAACAGGAGCAGCGCGGCCACGACGCCAATCAGTCCGAGCGGCGCCGTCAGCACGACGATGAACGTGCGCGCGAAATTCCTGAGCTGGATCATCAGCAGCGTCAGCACGGCGATGATCATCAGCGGCATCTCCGCGTTGATCGACGTCTGCCCTTTTACGCTTTCTTCGACCGCGCCGCCCACCTCGATGCGGTAGCCAACCGGCAGCTTGGCGCGTAGCCCCGCGAGCGCATGCTCGATGTCGCGAGTCACGTCGATGGCCTGCGCGTCACCGCGGACGTCGGCCTGCACCGTGATGGTCGGTTGCCGGTCGCGCTGCCAGATCACGCCGTACTCGAGCGTGTTCTTGACATGTCCGAGCGAACCAAGCGGCACCGAGCCGTTGGGCGTGGGTATCGCGAGGCTCGTAAGCTGCGCGGGATTGATCCGCTCGCTCTTCGGCGCGCGCAGATCGACGTTGATGAGCTTGTCGCGCTCGCGGTACTGCGTAACCGTGTAGCCCGATAGTGTCATCGCGAGGAAGCTGGACACGTCCTCCGACGTAACGCCAAGCTGGCGCGCCCGGTTCTGGTCGATCTCGAACGAGATCGACCGTTCCGCCGGCTCGTCCCAGTCGAACTGCACGTTGCGCGAGCGCGAGTCGGCGCGGACCTTCCCGGCGACCGTTTCCGCGATCGAACGCACGGTCGCGATGTCGTCGCCGCTCACCCGGAACTTGACCGGGAAACCCACGGGCGGGCCATTTTCGGGCCGCGCTACGCGGGTGCGCGCGCCGGAAAAATCCTTCTCGAGTTTCGCATCGAGCCAGTGCATCAGCTCCTCGCGGTCTTCAATGCTTTTGGCCGTGATCACGAACTGCGCGAAGTTGGGCTGCTGAAGCTGCTGGTCGAGCGGCAGGTAGAAGCGCGGCGCGCCCGTGCCGACAAAGTCAACAAAGTGCTCAATCTCGGGTTTGCCGTCGAGCACCTTCTCGAGGCGCCTGGCTTCACGTAGCGTCGCCTCGAACGACGCGCCTTCCGGCAGCCGCAGGTCGACGAGTAGCTCTGGCCGTTCAGAGTTCGGGAAGAACTGCTGTGGCACGCGCGTAAAGGCCGCCATCGCGATCACAAAGATTACGGCGGTGGTGCCGAGCACAACCCAGCGGCGGTCGATACACCACGTGACCCAGCCCGACAGGCGCCGGTAGAAGCCGGTGTTATAGACGTCGTCCTCGTGATGGTGTCCGCCGCCCGCCTGGCCCTTGCGCTCAGGCAGCATGTGAAAGCCCAGCAACGGGACCAGCACGACGGCCGCGAACCACGAAACGATCAGCGAAATGGCCGACACTTCGAAGATCGAGCGTGTGTATTCGCCCGTGCTCGACTTGGCAAGCGCGATCGGCAGGAAGCCGCATACCGTGACGAGCGTACCCGTCAGCATCGGGAATGCCGTACTTGTATAGGCAAAAGCCGCCGCGCGCATGCGACTCCACCCCTGCTCGAGTTTCACCGCCATCATTTCGACGGCGATGATCGCATCATCGACGAGCAGCCCGAGCGCGAGCACGAGCGTGCCGAGCGAGACCTTGTCCAGCCCGATACCGAAGATGTGCATGCACAGTGCCGTCACGGCCAGCACGATCGGGATTGTGATCACGACGACCATGCCCGTGCGCAGGCCAAGCGAAACAAGACTCACGACCAGAACGATCGCGACCGCTTCGCCGACCGACCTCACGAACTCGTCCACCGAGCGCTTGACCGCGTGCGGCATGCTCGACACCGGAGCCAGCTTGAGACCGGCTGGCAGGGTTGCCTGCAGTTCGGCGGCTTTCGCGTCGAGCGCCTTGCCGAGGTCGATCACGTCACCGCCCTTTTGCATCGTCACGCCGATGCCGAGCACCGCCTGGCCCCCGACGCGCATCTGCGTGACGGGCGGATCATCGTAGCCACGTGTGATCTTCGCGATGTCGCCAAGCCGGAACGTGCGCTTGTTCACGGTGATCAGCATGTCCGCGAGCGCCTGCATGTCCTTGAACGCGCCGCTCGGTCGCACGAATACGCGGTCGTCCGCGGTCGTAATGGTGCCGACGGGTGCGACGGTGTTCTGTGCGTCGATGGCCTGGGCGAGCTGCTGGGGCGTGATCGAGAGCCGCGTCAACTGAGTGTTCGATATCTCGACGAAGATGTGCTGGTCCGGGTCGCCAAAGTAATCGACCTTTGCAACACCGGGTACGCGCAGCAGGACTGTGCGCAAACTGTCAGCGTAGTCGTGCAGTTGCGCCGGCGAAAAACCGTCGCCTTCAAGGGCATAGATGTTCGTATAGACGTCACCGAATTCGTCGTTGAACAACGGCCCGACCGTTCCCTTCGGCAACGTCGCCCTGATGTCGCCCACCTTCTTGCGCACCTGATACCACGTCTCGGGCACTTCCTTGACGGGCGCCGAGTCCTTCATCGCGAAGAAGATCATCGACTCACCGGGCCGCGAATAGCTCTTGATGTTGTCGATATAGGGCGCCGCCTGCAGCTGGCGGCCGATCCTGTCCGTAATCTGTTCCTGCACTTCGCGGGCGGTCGCGCCCGGCCAGTAAGTCTGGATCACCATCGTGCGGAATGTGAACGGCGGGTCCTCCGATTGCGGAAGATGCGTATAACCGATCACGCCGAAGAGCGTTGCGAGCCCGATCAAAAAGATCACCAGCTGCTGGTGGCGCAGCGCCCATGCGGACAGGTTAAAGCCACCTTCACCTGGCGTGTCGGCGTCGGAACGCGGGACGGGCGCGCTGTTGTGCGCGGATTCACTGTCGCGGGCGTTCATGACGGGAAATCCTCTGGATGCAGGGGGGGCACCACTTGCACGTGCTGGCCCGCACTCACGGCGTGTGCGCCCTGGAGCATGACGCGGTCGCCGTCGTGGAGGCCCGATCCGATCGAGACGGTGCGCTCGTCATATCGCTGGATAGTGACAGGGCGCAGTTCGAGTGTGTCGCTGCCGGCGCGCACCACCCAGACAGCGGGGTTCTCACCCTGGTGAAACAGCGCCGTCACCGGCAGCGTGAAGGCCTGCCCGACCGGCGCGTCGCCGACGGCATCGAACGCGACATTGGCCGTCATGCCGAGGCGCACGTCGGGGCTCTGGGCGGCCAACGTCAGCTTGACGCGCCAGGTGCGGCTCTCCTGATCGGCGGCAGGCGATACCTCGCGCACGCGCGCCTCAAAGGTCTTGCCGGGCAGCGCGGGCAGGCTCACGCGTGCCTTGCTGCCGACTGTCAGCGAGTTCAGCGTCCGCTCGGGCGCATCGCAGACGATATCCACGTCGCCCGTCCAGTCGAGGTGGTAGACGGCTTGCGTGGCCTGAACGTTCTGCCCGGTGTCGGCATCTTCCGATGTGATCACCCCGTCGTGATCCGCCGTAAGCGTGGCGTAGCGCAGATGATCCGTGGCGAGTGCCATCTGGGCAAGAGCGGAATCGCGCTGTGCGAGCGCGGAGGCGTAGGCATCCTGGGTTTGTTCGAGTTGCGCGGGTGCGATCAGGTTGGCGCGCGCCTGCGCCTGGTCGCGGTCGAGCTGCTGCTTCGCGTAGATGAAACGATGCTCGGCGGCATCGAGCTGCGCTCGCGCGTTAACGAGGTTATTGCGCAGATCGGTGGGGTCTAGCAACGCAACCGCCTGCCCCGCCTTGACAGTATCGCCGATGCGCACCCGCCGTTCGATGACGTTGCCTCCTACCCGGAACGAGAGAGGCGTGGAATACCGCGCCTGTACCTGAGCAGGCAACGAGGTACTGGACACGCGTCCGTCGGGATGAACGACGCGAGCGACGACGGGCTTGGGCTCCGGCGCAACGGTTTCGCGCGAGTGGCATGCCGAGAGCAGGATTGCGCCGCAAGCCGCGATCACGACGTGCGCCCGCTGCGGGGATCGCACGAACGAAGGTAAGAAGAAACGCGCATGCTTCGGCGCGACAGGACCGGAAGGTTTCACGATGTTCACAAGGCAGGTGATGATCCAGGTAAAAAAATTGCCCGATGCTGTGGACCAGCGTGCCATGAAGCACGGTTTTCCATCAGCCTGGACGCACAAACAATCACTCTTCAATACGTTAGTAATCCTACTTATATCCATTACATACCGACGACATGCCATCCCCGATAGGGACGTGCGAAATCGGCTTCCGATCCGCTTGCTTTCATGCATACGTGCCCCACGGTTCTGCTGCTGTCTGCCCCGGGATCAACGGAATGCCCTTCATACCGGGTTCTGCACGCGCTTCGTCGGCGCCGTTCGGTTCTTCGTCCTTCCCTTGTGCACGTCGCACAGGTGACATTAGACCCATGACTGATAAACTTGTCAACCATGACGTTTGAATCTAGAATCAGATCGTACAAAATAACCACGGAGCCAGCATGCCAAACGTCCCCAAACCGCTTGCGGGTCGTCGACGCGCCCCGAAAGCGTCGATTGCGCCGCGCGAGACTACCCATGGACGCTATCCGCGCGGTGCCCGACGCAAGCGCGAGACGCGCGCCCGTCTGCTGGAGGCTGCATTCGGACTCGTCGCGAAAAAGGGCATCGACAGCGTCACCATCAACGAGATCACGGAGGCAGCCGACGTCGGTTTCGGCTCGTTTTACAACCACTTCGATTCGAAGGAAGGGATCTTCACCGCGCTCGTCGAGTGGTTGTTCGAGGAATTCGCGAATACGCTCGATCGCCTCGCCAGCGGGCTGTCCGATCCGGCGGAAGTGATTGCCGTCTCAGTGCGTCACACGCTTTTACGGGCCTACCGGGAACCGGTATGGGGGCAGCTTCTGATACGCGAAGGGTTGTCACCCCGCGCGCTGAGCAGGGGTCTCGGTCAGCGACTGCTGAGAGATAGCGAGAAAGGGATTTCGGAAAGACGCTTTGCGGTCGGAGACCAGCTCATGTGCCTTGTCTCGGTGATTGGCACCGTCCTCGCGGGCATTGCGGCCGAGTTGCACTTTGCTGCCTCGTCAAAGCGGACTGTTCGTGCGCGAAAGGTGCTTCGCTCCAGAGAGGAAAAGTTTGCCGAGCGCACCGCGGCCGTTGTATTGCAGGCCTTTGGTATTAAACGCGTGGAGGCGGAGGGAATCGCCCGACGTCCACTGCCCGCAGGTCCCGACTGAAGACCGTTTGAGGAAAGTCAGCAGTTCGCCATGCGGGACGCAGGCGGAGGCGCGCTTAACAGCACACCGCACTCAGCTGTCGTTCTGCGGGGAGAGGTCATGCACGTACGCACTCTCGCGCGCAGCCTGCGCTTTCACGAGTCACAACCGGGTCTTTCGGCACCGTTGGCAACTTCGGGCGTCCGTCTTTTCCTTGCCGCTCCATTTCGGGAAGAGGCCGCCTTGCGATCTTGTTGGCCTCCGCGCGCTCAAGCCCAAGCATCTCCAGCACGGCCGCTGCCATTCGCTCGGCGAAATGCTCTCCTCGTACGCCGAACTCCTCCGGTACGTCACCACCCGGCGGCGCCAGGTGCAACTCTGCCGCGATTGCTGCAAGCAAGGTACCCTTGAGCGAAAGAAAACCGATGAACGGATCGGCGACGAAGAAGCGCTTGCCTGCGATGCCCCGCTGAGTGTCGCGCAGCAGGCGCCGCCCGAGGGTATGACTCAGCGCTCGCGCAGAAAATCCTTCGCGAATCAGAAAGTGCCCCCACAGCGGCTCACGGCTTGCCCGCCTGAGCGTATGACGCACGGCGACAGCGATCACTTCTGCCGGATCGGGCAAGTCGCAGGCGATGAGATCGAGCATATCGGCATATTCTTCGAATATGCGCTCGACGAGCGCGGCATAAATCGCTTCTTTCGATGCGAAGTGGTTATAGAACGATCCGAAACCTACGTCGGCAGCCTCTGTGATTTCGTTAATTGCAACACCTTCCATGCCGTTCCTGGCCATCAGCCGGAGAGCCGCCTCAAGCAGACGGGTTCGTGTCTCCTGCTTTTGGCGGAGTCCGCGCTGCTGCGGCTTCGCGGCCAGGCTGGTGGAAGGCTGCGCCGCGGACGTGGCGCATGTCGTGCTGTTGCGTTCGCGCGTTTGCGTCATAACGGCTCCAATATCAGTCCCCGCCATCGGGGCACAGTCAGTTTCTATAAAGCGTGCTCGCCAGATAACGGCGGCGCAGTTCCCGCAGTGCTGAAGCCAGTATGGCGCTAGCCGGCAGCGCGAGCAGCACGCCGAAGAACCCGAACAACCGGCCAAAAGCCAGCAACGCGAAGATCACCGCGAGCGGATGCAGGCCGATGCGCTCGCCAACAAGTCTGGGCGTAAGGACGAAGCTTTCGAGGATCTGGCCGATGCCATACACAAGAATCACCGCGCCGAAGCCATACCAGTTACCGAACTGCAGCAGCGCGGCGAGAAGCGCAAACGCGAGCCCGCTCGCAAACCCGATGTAGGGAATAAATACGGCCAGGGCCGTGAGGATGCCGACCGGTAGCGCCATATCCAGTCCGGCCATCATCAGTGCAATTGGGTAAAACGCGGCGAGCACTGCGATAACGAGCAGTTGCCCACGCAGGTACTGCGACATCAAGCGATCTGTTTCCCGAACGAACTCCCGCGTCCAGCCGAGCCAGCGCCGTGGCACGAAGCTTTCCATGCGCACGAATGCCTCATGCCTATCGTAAAGCAGGTAGAACAACACGAGTGGTACCAACACCACGTTGCTCACGATGTTGAGCATCACGTTGCCGCTCGTGCGCAGGTACTGCCACATAGCGAGAGCAACCCCCTGCTCACCCGCCTTGAGATGGGCCGCCAGGGCATCGCGGATACTGGCGAGATCGAGCGAGTAGCTCAATCCCATGAATGCCAGCCAGGGTTTCAGCTTTGCATCGAGCGTCGCCATCATCAAAGGAATCTGCTTTGTGAGTTCGGGCCCTTCCTTTTGGACCACCGCAAATATCAGCAAACCTAGCAGCGCGATGAGTGACGTAAACAAGGAAATCATGATGAGCGCCGCCAGTCCACGCGGCGTGCGATGACGTACCAGCCACTCCACGCCCGGCTGCAAAACGTACGCGATGATTGCACCAAGAAGAAATGGCGTAAGAACCGGGCGCAGGTACCATAGCAGGACGCCGACCGATAAAACTACGGCGCCCCAGAGCAACGATTGGCGATGGTATACATTCATAGGTGCACCCTTCGGGCGTGAGATCGTATGCGTTTGTTTTAGCCTGCCATACCGGGAGACGGCTCCCGGCTGGCTTGGGCCAATGTCGAGAAAGCCGGCATTGACAGGTCGCAGTTTGTTTGAGCGTCACTGACATGCTCCTCGTCGCCAGCGACGGATGAGGTGTCCGTGCGACCAGCGCACGCCTCTCAACGCCCCTTGAAGAAGAGGCGGGATAAGCTGTCGCCGGATTCATGCCCAGGCGCGTCGTTCGCCAGTGGCGCTGCCTCAGATCGACATTGCTACGTGAGGCGCGTTGCGGCTCCGCATATCGTCACTTTGCGGCCGCGACTTCTTCTCCCGGATCTCCGGCTTGTCAGTCTTTGCTTCCGATTGCCCATCGGATGGTCCGGTGACTTCGAACAACAAGGGCGGAGCACTCGGATATGCCGGCGCCGGAAGCAGCACCGCCCCAGGTGGTGGCGGCATCGTTGGAACGATGATCACGATGACGCGGGGTACAGGCGCGACCACCTGTACGCAACCGCTGAGCGCCGCCGTGATGGACAAAAGACACAGGCAGGTCAAAAAGTGCGGGCGTCGCTTCATTTTTGCCACCGATCCCGCGAATCACTTCGTTTGCAATGACAACTCATCTCTCAAACCTTTACAGTACCTGATGCAGCGCTCGCTGGTGCTGCCCGCTTTGCCTGGCCGCGGCGCTGCTTCTGCTTGTCGTCTGCCGGGCGTCGGCCGTCAATGGCGGGCTTGGGCAGCTGAAGCAGGATGGGGGGAGGCGGGCCGATAACCGGCGCAGGTACCAGCACAACGCCTGGTGGCTGGTCGCTGGTCGCTGGTCGCTGGTCGCTGGTCGCTGGTCGTACCGGCGATTACCCCGCTTGACACCATCGCCGGGACAGCAAAGCTTGCGAGCCAAACCAACTGACGCCTCCTTCGTCCATGCGCCGACAACAATGATGATATTATCACATATGTACGTTTAGTCAATAGTGACGATGGTGCTTACCGATTTGCGGGCGTCCAGACGGCATCTGCAAGGATGCGCGTTTCTTGAGCATGCGAAGCGTCGCACCGATAGACGTAATCACCGAACCGCCCTACATGGACGATCGCAGCGCCACGCTATCTCCGATGCGGAGCCGCTTTCCGCCGGGCGAAACCAGTGAAATAGGTTCTACAACGTAACGTCCGTCAGGCCGCAGACATGACGAATAACTGATAACTGTCATCCAGTCGTACACCTTTCCGTTGCTTGCCAAGGCCATGACTCGTTCGCGGAGGCCGCGGGGTTCACGAGGCGTCTCCCAGATGTCGCCGTAATAGCGACAGTTTTTGTCGGTCGACCGTAGCACCACGAGCCCCCCATTTACATTCGTACCCGGGACACCCTCGACGGTCGCGTTGATTAACGCATCGCTGGCCGCATATGAATTGAACACGACTGAAACCAGCAGTGCAGCGAACAACTTCTTCATTTTGCGATACCTCACTGTAGAATGACCGTTTTACGGCGCAACTGACCCCTGGGCTATTGCTAGCCCGTCAGGCCGCACCGACATATTTGCGTGCCCTATGAGCACGCTTGGGTCCAGTCTGATACCTGGCAACGCATGTAGCCTCCACAGTTGTAACTGACGGCTCGTCCAGGCATGCTGCCGGCCTTCAGAGATCAACTTCAATGAACGGGCGCAAACTTGTGAACACGCTTGCCAACGGCACGGAGTCGCCAGCAGGGAACGTCGGAACTCAACAGCAACTGCTGACGCAAAGCGGGCAAACGTTCATTCGCTCACCTGTGCGTGTGAGACTTAGTGTGCCCGTTCGCTCCTGAGCGCGACCAGACGCTCAAGCTCGAGCAGTGCGTCGCCAAGAACGTCGATTGCAGTGTTAACCGTGGAGGCTGTAGCAGCATCGCGTAACGCATGCTGCACTATCTCGTGAACAACTCCATTTTTCGGTTTCCGGAACTGAAGCGTGAAATGCTTTTCCATTAGTATTCCTATACAGATAGAGGGCCTTCGCTCCACTATCGGACTGAGTGGGCAGACACCCGGCAAGGTCGACAGACTGGTCATACAGGCAATCGGCGAGCGCGAAAGCGCCCTCATCTCGATCCGCCCGCAGAAAAAGGTACCAGTACTAGCATGACGCACGCGCGACTGTTGAACTTGCGTCAGCCTGCGTGGCAACTCGGCGCCTGCTGCGTAACATGTGGGGCAGTATACCCGCGCCGGGTAGCCAATCGCCCCGCACAATTAATAGTTGCAAATTGGTCAATACCTTATTCGGTACGGCAGCTTGCCCCCGCGCCCGAACATTCTGACACCGCGCGATGTATCGATTTGCGAGACTGCCACGTCACTTGTTGAATATCTCGACCGGCACGACGTAACCCTGCTTCTACCGCTCCCAGTGCCCTGATCGCTCAAGCCAGTTGAGTGCGCCCAGTGCGAAGCACGCCGCCCAATGCCTCCATCTGAAAATGCCCCACCATCGTCTTTGACTCGGCCACCCCGAAGGTAGGCACCGCGCCGTCACGCACTGACAAGGGAGTTCCCAGGGATACTTCCAGTGCGTTGATTCGCCTGGCTGCGTGAGTGGCTCGCGTGATCCGAATTGATGAGGTGTGGCTGGCAGTCGACGACTGAACCAGGGGCAGTTCGTCTGGCCTCACGCCGGTAGCGAACCGAAGCACCGCGCGCTCACGCAGGAGCAACTCGCCGGCCTGGTGGTGGGGCTGCCGTGGCAGTGCATCGGAGCGGACGGGGTGATCCGCATCGTATGAGGTCGGCAAGGACGTAAACGGCTGCGCTTCCACGGTGCCAGGGGTTCTGGCAGACTCATCTGCATGGACCTGCCCGCCGACCTCAACGCCCTCAGCCCGGAACAGTTGCGCGCGCTCGCCGCGCAGCTGATGGCCCAGGTCGAGGACAGGGACCGCGAAATTCAGGAGAAGACACGGGAGGTCGACGAGAGGGAACGGGAGTTGCATTACCGGCAGACCCGTATCGACCAGCTGACCCACGAGATCTCGTGATGGTCACCTGATTGGCCACAGCGTGACGAGCGACATTGGTCAGCGCCTCCTGGACGACGCGAAACAGCACGATGGCGCGATCCTCGCCCAGCACGAGATTCTCTTCCTGAACGCGAAGGTGACAAACCGTACGGTGACTGCGGTTGAATCGGCAGAGAGCCGCTCAAGCGCTGCGACAATGCCCGCGTCTAGAATCGCGCCGTCAATGGAATCAAGATCGGCGGACGATCCAAGGAGCACAATTCTCCGAACGGTTGCCGCAGTCCTCCCTGAGTATGGGGGCTCTCGTACGGTTGTATGCTTCGAGGGCAATCCGGCGTGCCGGATCCAGTAGGCCAAACTGCTGGGCCTGATCGTCAGGTACGACGCGGTCAGCCGGCATGACCCGTCGGCGGCCCGCAGTACGCTTGTCAAGCACGTTCACCCGCTGAACGCGGCGCCCTTGGGGGCGCGCGCTCAGCCTGCCTGTTCACGGACTGACGGGCCTGAAGCAGAGCCAGCACGGCGCCGAAGACAAGCGCACCAGCCACGCAGTAGATGCCGGCGTTCGTGCTGTGCGTCACGTCCTTCATCCAGCCGATGATCGATGCGCTGACGAAACCGGCGAGGTTGCCGATCGAATTGATCATGCCGATGGCCGCGGCAGCCGAGCCACCGGCGAGGATCGCGCTCGGATAAGTCCAGAACACAGGCATTGTGGCAAGCATGCCGGCCGTGCCGACGGTCAGCGCGAACATCGCGAGCGGAATATTGCCGGTCAGCTGCGTGCTGGCGAACAGGCCCGCGCCGGCGAGCATGGCGGGCACAGCGAAGTGCCAGCGCCGCTCGCCTGAGCGGTCCGCGCTGCGGGCCACGAGGAACATGCTCACGACAGCGCACGCATACGGAATGGCGGTCAGCATGCCCACGTCGAGCGCGGTGCGCACGCCGGTCGCCTTGACGAGCGTCGGCAGGTAGAAGCTGATTCCATAGAGACCCATCATGCAGCAAAAGTAGATGGCTGCCATCGTCCAGATACGGGCGTCGCGGAATATTCCGGCGAGCGAACCGTGAGTCTTGCCCGCGTCGTCCCGCTCGATGTTGGCCTCCAGCGCGCGCTTTTCTTCGTCCGTCAGCCAGTTCGCCGAGCGGATGCCATTCGGCAGATAGCGCAGCGTAACGACGCCCAGCACCGCCGAAGGAATCGCCTCGAGCAGAAAGAGCCATTGCCAGTTCGACCAGCCGCCCACGCCCTGGAACACGGCCATGATCCAGCCGGACAAGGGGCCGCCCACCACGCCGGCAATGGGAATGCCCATCATGAAGAGCGCGTTCATGCGCCCGCGCCGCCCGGCAGGAAACCAGTAGGTCAGATAGAGCACGATGCCCGGGAAAAAGCCCGCCTCCGCCACGCCGAGCAGGAATCGCATGACGTAGAACGACGTCGGCGTTTTCACGAAAAGCGACGTCGCCGAGATGACTGCCCAGGTGATCATTATCCGCGCGATCCAGATCCGTGCGCCCACACGATGCATGATGATGTTGCTCGGAACCTCGAAAAGGAAATAGCCGATGAAGAAGATGCCCGCGCCGAGGCCGTACACCGTCTCGCTAAAGGCCAGGTCGCTGAGCATCTGCAGCTTGGCGAAGCCGACGTTCACGCGGTCGAGGTACGCCGCGACGTAGCACAGGAACAGGAACGGCAAGAGCCGCCAGGTGGCTTTCGAATAAGCGCGGGTTTCCACCACGGTACGGTCGAGAGGGGCGTCGTTGGGTTTGGCGATGATATCCATGTCTCCAGTCTCTATTTTCTGATGCGATAGGGATGCCGCGGGGCACGGCGTGCGCCGCGCGGCGAAGTGAGAATGCTCGGGTCGAACTCCTGTAAAAGAACGGCTGGTGGCAGTGGCGTACCGTCCCGCGCGCGCTGGTCGTGTGCGCCGTTCAGGCGATCGCTTCGTCTACGATTTCGATCCAGTGGCGCACCGGCGTGCGTCCGCTTGCGCCCAGATGAGTCTGGCAGCCGATGTTGGCCGTGGCGATCACGTCGGGCTTGCCGCTTTCGAGCGCGTCGAGTTTTTTGTCGCGAAGCGTGCGGGCAAGGTCGGGTTGCGTGAACGAATAGGTTCCCGCCGATCCACAGCACAGGTGCGCGTCGGGGACAGGCGCGAGGTCGAAGCCAACCCGGCCGAGTACCGCCTCCACCAGGCCGCCAAGTTTTTGCGCATGCTGCAAGGTGCAAGGGCAATGGAAGGCGACGCGCTTGTCGGCGTTGATCTGCAACTGTTCGAGCGGCGTGTCGGTGAGGACTTCGCCCAGATCGCGCGTGACTTCGCTGATGCGGCGGGCCTTGTCAGCATAGGCCGGGTCGTCGCGCAGCAGGTGGCCGTACTCCTTGACGAACGCACCGCAACCGCTCGCCGTCTGGATGATCGCCTCCGCCCCCGCGCGTACCTTTGGCCACCATGCGTCGATATTGCGGCGTGCTAGCGCAAGCCCCGCTTCCTGGGCGTTCAAGTGATAGTCGGTCGCGCCGCAGCAGCCGACCTCCGGCGCAGGCTCGATGCTGATGCCGAACCGATCCAGCACGCGCGCGGCGGCCGCGTTCGTATTCGGCGAGAGCGAACGTTGCGCGCAGCCTTCGAGCATCAGCATGCGACGAACATGGCGCACAACGGGCCGTTCGCGGGCGACGGGCGCGCGGCGAGGAATCTTCTCGCCGAGTGCATCGGGAAGAACAGGCCGCATCAATTGCGCGACCTTGAGCAATACATTGAACGTCCTCGCGCGCGGGACTACGTTGCGCAGACCAGCACGCAGCGCGCGGTCGGCCACGGGCCGTTCGACCCGGCGCTCCAGCATCTCTCGGCCGATGTCGAGCAGCGCGTGATAGGTCACACCCGACGGACACGTCGTCTCGCAGTTGCGGCACGTCAGGCACCGGTCGAGATGCAGTTGCGTCCTGCCGGTGACCGGTTCGCCTTCGAGCATCTGCTTGATCAGATAGATGCGTCCTCGAGGGCCGTCGAGCTCGTTGCCCAGGAGTTGATACGTCGGGCACGTGGCGTTGCAGAAGCCGCAGTGTACGCACGACCGGAGGATGTCTTCCGCCTCTTTCGCGCGCGTGAGCGCTTTTGCTTCGTCGCTGAGATTTGTTTGCATGGTCGTGATCGCTTCAGTAATCGGCGTACATGCGCCCGGGATTGAAGATGCGGTGCGGATCGAGGCGTTGCTTCAGCTGCCGGTGAAAGCGCATCAGCGGTGCGGCGAACGGATGAAACGGTTCGATACCCGGCCTCGGCGTGAAGCAGGTCGCATGGCCGCCCGCCGCGCTTGCGATCTGGCGAATCGCCGCGGCGGGCGCGTCGCTCTTGAGCCATCGCTGGGCGCCGCCCCAGTCGAGCAGCGTGGCGCCCGGCAACGCGACGAGCGGCGTATTGTTCGGCAGCGACAGACGCCAGAGCGGGCGGGGATCGTCGAAGAAGGCGAGACGCTGCTCGCACAGCGACTCCCAGAACCGCGGGTCGAGATCCTCGCCGCCGATGCGATCGAGCGCCGCGCGCACCGAGCCCGTGCCGCCTTCGAGACGCAGATGCAGCTTGCCGTCGAGGTGGCACGCGCCGCTCACCGGCAGCGCCGCCTTGCGCCATGCCGACAGCTCGCGCATCGCGTCGCCAGCTTCGATCTCGACCGTGAGGCTGCGTGCTTCGCGCGGCCTGGGCAGTACCTTCAGCGAGACTTCCGTGATGAGCCCGAGGCAGCCGAAGCTGCCGCCGATCAGACGCGACACGTCGTAACCCGCCACGTTCTTCATGACCTGTCCGCCGAAGCGCAGATGCTTCGCCTCGCCCGTGATGATCCGGCAGCCGAGGATGAAGTCGCGCACCGAACCGGCCCACGGCCTGCGCGGACCGGACAGGCCACACGCGACGACACCGCCTACAGTAGCGCCGCCGCCGAACGTCGATGGCTCGCAGGGGAGCATCTGGCCGGCCTGGTCGAGGATCGCGTTCATTTCCGCGAGCGGCGTGCCGGCGCGCGCAGTGATGACGAGCTCGCTCGGGTCATAGCTCACGATTCCGCGATGCGAGCGCGTATCGAGTTCTTCGCCGGTAACGGGCCGTCCGAGCAACGCCTTGCTGCCGCCGCCGCGAATGGAGAGCGGCTTTCTTTCGGCGAGTGCGCTGCGAACGTGCTCGACGAGCCGCGCGCTGTCGTCGATGGAAATGAGGTCGCGTCGCATCAGAAGCGCTCCAGTTCGGGAAAGGGCAACGCGCCGTGATGCACATGCATCGAGCCGAACTCGGCGCAGCGATGCAGCGTCGGCACGTTCTTGCCGGGATTGAGGAGCCCCTCGGGATCGAAGGCGGCCTTGACCGCGTGGAAGAACGTCAGTTCGTCGCGGTTGAACTGCGCGCACATCTGGTTGATCTTCTCGCGTCCGACGCCGTGTTCCCCCGTGATGCTGCCGCCCACCGCGACGCACAGCTCGAGGATGCGCGCGCCGATCGCTTCGGCGCGGTCCATTTCGCCGGGTGCGTTGGCATCGAAGAGGATCAGCGGATGCATGTTGCCGTCGCCGGCGTGGAACACGTTCGCGACGCGCAACCCGTATTGCGCCGACAACTCCGCGATGCCCCGCAGCACGCGCGACAGCTCGCGGCGCGGAATCGTGCCGTCCATGCAATAGTAGTCGGGCGAGATGCGGCCAACGGCCGGAAACGCGTTCTTGCGACCCGCCCAGAAGCGCTGGCGTTCGGCTTCGTTCTTTGCGAGGCGGATATCGGTCGCGCCTGCCGCCCGCAGCAGCATCTCGACGCGCTCGCAGTCTTCCTGAACGTCCGATTCCGCGCCGTCGACTTCGCACAGCAACAACGCTTCGGCATCGACTGGATAGCCTGCGCGAATGAAGTCCTCCGCCGCGCGGATTGCGAGGTTGTCCATCATTTCGAGACCGCCCGGGATCACGCCCGCGCCGATGATCTGCGCTACTGCATCGCCGGCCTTTTCGATGTCGTCGAAACTCGCGAGCAGCACCTTTGCACTCTGCGGCCTGGTCAGCAATTTCACGGTAACTTCAACCACGACGCCGAGCATCCCCTCCGAACCGGTGAAGAGCGCGAGCAGATCGAAGCCGGGCGAGTCGAGCGCTTCGGAGCCGAGCGTGAGCCGCTCTCCGTCGATCGTCACGATCTCGACCTTCAGGATGTTGTGGACCGTCAGCCCGTACTTGAGGCAATGTACGCCGCCCGCGTTCTCGGCGACATTGCCGCCGATCGAGCACGCGATCTGCGATGACGGATCGGGCGCGTAGTAAAGCCCATGAGGTGTGGCTGCCTGCGAAATCGCGAGATTGCGCACGCCCGGCTGCACGCGGGCGGTGCCGGCTTCGGCATCGATTTCGAGGATGCGGTTGAAGCGCGCCATCACGAGGAGGATGCCTTTTTCCAGCGGCAAGGCGCCCCCGGAAAGCCCGGTGCCCGCGCCTCGTGCGACCACGGGTACACCGTGCGCCGACGCGTACTTCAACAGCGTCTGAACCTCGCCGATGGTGCCGGGCAGGGCGACGAGCATCGGCGTGATGCGGTAGGCGGACAAGCCGTCACATTCGAACGGCCGGAGGTCTTCCTTTTCATGCAGAAGCTGCAGATCGGGAAGAAGTGTCTGCAGCTCGCGCACGATCACGGCTTTGTCGTGATCGCGAAGCGGGCCGTCGAGCCTCTCGTCGTAGGTGTAGGTCATGCGATGTCTCCTGTGGGTCCGCGGCTTCTTGCGAGCTTCGGATTGGCTGCATGTTTTCCCGATTGTTGCGGGTCGGGGCGGTCATGTCGAAATATTTCATGGTGGTAATACCAGTTTTTTGAGGGTGTCTTTCTTGCCGGGATCGCTTAAGTCATGTGTTTCAAATGGTCCAGGACAAACACTTACCCGCTACCGTGCTAGCATACAAAAGTGGTCATACCAGTGCTGAACACCGTGGAAGAGACAGAACAGGAAGGCAGGCGGCAACTCGCGGACGTGGTCGTCGAGCGCATCGAGCGGCTGATTGTCGACGGCGTGCTGAAACAGGGGCAGACGCTGCCGTCAGAGCGTCGCCTGACGGAAAAGCTTGGCGTGTCGCGAACGGCGCTGCGGGAGGGGCTGAAGATCCTGCGCGCGCGGGGACTGATCGACACAGCACAAGGGAAGGGTTCGTTCGTCGCAAAGCTGACCGCCGAGCCGGCGCAAACGCCGCTGATGCATCTGCTCGGATCGCAACCGCGCACGCTGTATGACTTGCTCGAAGTGCGCGAGATGCTCGAAGCCGAATCGGCTCGGCTTGCGGCGCTGCGCGGCACGCCCGCCGACTACATCATGATCACACGCCGCTACGACGAGATGGTGGCCGGCCATAAGGAAGAGACGGATGCATCAACGCATGCGCGCCTCGATCATGCGTTCCACCTCGCGATCTGCGAGGCGTCGCACAACCCGGTGCTCGTGCATACGCTCGCTACGCTAAACGATCTGATGCTGAGTTCGGTGTTCGCATCGGTGAACAACCTGTATCACCGCGAGCCGCAGAAGCGGCTTATCGACCGGCAGCACGCGCGCCTCTATAACGCGGTAACGGGCAAGCTGCCGGAGCAGGCGCGCCGGGCGGCGAGCCAGCATATCAGGAGCGTGCGCGAGAGCTTCAAGGAAATCGAACAGGAAGAGCAGCGGCTCGTGCGGTCCACGTTGCGTCTCGAGGGGTGGACTTGAAGTACATCAGCCGATGAATTGCCGTCCGACACTGGCCCGGCCGAAACTCATCCCCGTACTGTCGACGATGATGCTCACGTCCTCGCCGTCGGCCAGTCGTTCGCACCGTTGCGTGAGCTTGACGTCCAGCGCGGCAAACAGATCACACAGGTGGCCGAAGCTGGGAACCGGGATGTCCAGCCCCCGGGCAGCCCAGTAATCTTCCATATAGCGGTGATTTGCCGCATTCCCCAGCCGAACAGCCGGTAGAACGTATAGATCAGTTCAACGTACGGCCGGCTGTACGACGGCAGCCGTCCAGACACTCCGCGCACATACGGCGACGCCGTGATGAATTGCGCCTTGAGATCGCCATCGGGAAAATAGAGGCCGATTTTTCCACGCTTCTTCAGACTCTCGTTGTATTCACGACAGTTCGTCACCCGATAGTCAGGTTTTTTGCGCTTACGCTCCTGACCGTCTTTGAGTCTGGCTTTGTACGGCATCCGCTTTGATCCACGCGCCCCTTGATCTTGCGATTCTTAACACCCGTCCCCCTTCCGAACAAAGCCGTACGGCAGCGCCTGACGTACCAGAAGTTTGAGCATCTGTACGTAAAAGAAGAACCACGCGCTGCAAGAGCCCAAGTCGGAAAGACAGTTTTGCTTGATGCGGAACATCGTGCGGCGGAGGTTAGCGCCGCGTGCAAAAACGTTCATCAAAGTGCGGCAAGGCGAGTCAGCACCATACTGCCTTCGTCTGTGAGCGCAAACTGCGTGTCGATGATCTGCACGAGTCCCGCATCCACCAATTCAAGATAATCGGCGGTACCGGATGTCAGCTCTACGGGCGCAGATGAGAGCAACAGCAGCGCGGCAAATTCATGGGCGCTCAGAAGGCGCCGAAGCCTGCCGTGGTGCGACAACATATTCAATTTGAGAGCCTTGTAGCGGTCATACTTGCCACCCGAAATCGGAGCAAAATCCTAGAGGTCCGACCCGGAACCTGTCATGTGTTGGTGCCAGCATGAGTCATGGAGCGTATTTCATAACAATGCACTCATGCGTCGAATGCCGAATTTCTAACCATGGCGAATTGCTGTCGCTATCCTGTGGGCTTGCTCCAATTCATTGTAGATATAGCGGCGCGACCACGGCAGTGTCTTCGCGCTGCGTCCTGCCTTGCGGCACACCACCTGATAGATCGACGCGTCGTCGTTTTCGAATGCATACGCGCAGCCCGCGAGATACACGCGCCAGATGCGGAACTTCTCGTCGTCGACGAGCTGCTTTGCCTGTGCAGTCGTGGCCTCGAAGTTCTCGGCCCAGATATCGAGCGTGTGCGCATAGTGACGGCGCAGGCTTTCGACGTCAACCGCTTCGAGCCCACCGCGCTGCATCGATTCGAGCGCGAGGCTGATGTGGGGCAGTTCGCCGTCGGGGAACACGTATCTGTCGATGAACTCGCGGCCGCCGAGCGCCGTTTCGCCGCTGTCGTAATCCGCCGACGTGATGCCGTGATTCATCGCGATGCCGTCATCGGTGAGCAGGTCGCGGATCTTCTGGAAGTACGCGGGCAAATTCTTGCGGCCCACGTGCTCGAACATGCCGACGCTCGTGATGCGGTCGAACTGGCCTTCGACATCGCGATAGTCCTGCAGCCGGATTTCGATCTGGCCTTCGAGCCCGGCTGCTTTCACGCGCTGCGTCGCGAGGTCGAACTGGTTCTGCGACAGCGTCACGCCGACGCACTTCGCGCCGAACTTCTGCGCCGCGCGCAGCACGAGCGCGCCCCAGCCGCAGCCGATGTCGAGCAGACGCTGACCCGGCTGGACCTGGATCTTCGTCAGGATGTGATCGATCTTCTTGATCTGCGCGGTGGCGAGATCTTCGTCGCCGTTCTCGAAGTACGCGCACGAGTACACCATGTTCTCGTCGAGCCACAGCTTGTAGAACTCGTTCGAGACGTCGTAGTGATACTGGATCGCTTTCTTGTCCGACGTTTTCGAGTGATTGAAGTAGCGCCGCACGCGCGCAAGCTTGCTGGCACTGGTGACCGTGCTGCGCGCAAGCGAATAGCCGATGTTGATGATGTCGGACAGCTTGCCTTCGATGTCGATCTTGCCCTTCACATACGCCTCGCCGAGATTGTCGAGGCTTGGTTCGAGCAGGAGGGGCAGCGCGGACGCGCTGTTCACCTTCATTGTCACCTGCGGAGCCGCGAAAGTCCCGAAATCGAAGTGCCGCCCATTCCATAAGACGAGGCGAACTGGCAGGTTCGTGTTCGTTCGCACGGTTTCCACCCATCCACTCAATTTCTTTTCGTAAATCATTCTCGTATTCCCCGAATCCGTCATCTGACCCGTAAGTCCTCGGTGCAACGCATGGCGTCACGCGACCCGTTCACAGCCTTTTCTATATACGCACCATCTCGAACTCGTTCTTTTTCGCGTCGCACAATGGGCATACCCAGCTGTCCGGGACGTTGTTCCACGGTGTTCCAGGTGGAATGCCGTCTTCCGGCACACCGGACGCTTCATCGTAGATCCATCCGCAGATGATGCAGACCCAGAGATGGCTAGCGGGTGAAAAGGGTTCGACTGTTTCGCTCATCGCTTCACATTCAGGTTGACAATTTCTCTCGCCAGGAGGATCGCGCGTGCCTTTAAGAACCCCTGCGTCGCAAGCACCCGCCGGCAAGTGTTATTACCAGATCAAGATAGGTAAAACCCTTGCATCCCGGAAGACCTGCCCGGACAACACAGCTTTGCAAGTTTGGGATGACTGCCATGACTGAGGATGTCTGTATGGATATACCGGCAAGCGACCTTGCATGTTCAGGCTCAAGCGGCAAAACACCGGATCCGAAAGCAGCGCGCATTACGTTGGTAGGCCCTTTCCTGTAATACTGATTTCGAAGCACGGCACTTCTGACGATATCGCGGTCGTCACTAGAATCGGTTTCAGGAGCGATTGCCGACGCAGATGTCCATTGTGCTGATATCAACCTGCAGCGGATCGCATCGAACGCCGAAACCGGCTGCTTCCCCTATCAGGCTGCACGAAGCAAGGATTCCGAGAAATGCCCGTAGCGCCCACTGTCCTTTCATCGCATCACGAGCTGCGGCTCGGGTGGTCATTGGCTGCCGTCGCCGGAGTGCTGAACGCGACCGGCTTTTGCGTCGCAGGCGTATTTTCCGGGAATATGACTGGCAATATCACCTCGCTGGCAGACAACATGGCGTCTGGTGAGGTGCGCTCCGTTCTTACGCTTCTGACGCTCATCGCGATGTTCATAGCAGGTGCAACGCTGTCGGCGGTGCTATTGGAACTGCGCGGCCCGACGCACGCCGCCGAAGCCTGCGCGATTATCCTTATGACTGAAGCTGTGCTGCTCGTCGTGCTAGCGGTTGCCGACGTCACTTTACGTACAGGTAGCGGACCGGTCCTTGTTTTTGGGCTCGGCTTTCTGATGGGCTTTCAGAATGCGGCTGCGGCCGTTGTATCGAACTTCCGCGTCCGCACCACTCACTTTTCCGGAACATCAACCGACATCGGTGTCAATCTCGGCGCAATAGTCGCCCATGCTTTGCAAAGGAAGACGTTGACCGACAGAGACTCCCATATCGATGGTCTCAAGCACAAGGTCATGGCGATGACCGCCTTTTGCGCGGGGGGAGTCATTGGCGCGGGCCTTTACGCACTTGTCGGCGAGATGACCCTGCTGATTTCTGCGCTGGGAATCGTTTTTCTTTCAATACCGCCGTTGCTGCAGTCAGTCCGCCGGAAGGCATAGCGATAGAGGCAACAAGTCAGAGATTCCAGACACCTTGATCGAACATATGGAACTCGAGCACGGTGCAAAGCGCCAATGCAAGCAGTCGACAGACACGAAAACCGGATCATTCAGCAGACTAACGGTACTGAGTTGCAGCATCTGGCGCGTCCATCCCTTGGGACCGAGCCGCTACGACCTTCGACGGATCTAGCTCCAGTTAGCCGACTCGGCACGGGACATGGCGCTACTTGTCGTACAGCCGGACCCGTCGCCGGATGAGTGCGCTCGGCGCGCGTGGGCTCTCGCCGTGCAGGTCGACCAGTCAATCGAAACTGCGCGGATCGCCATCAACAGCATTCCATCGCTCAAAGTAAATGAGCACGCTTTGCTGAGACACCTGTCAAATGCTCTTGATGACGCAGTTCATTCCCGCGATTCGTTGAGTTCACTATCCGCAGTGCTCGAAAGCGATTCCCATATTGGCCGACGCCTTGAACGCGTTTCCCGTTGCCTGAACACATTAGCGGCACTGCTCAGTCTGATTGGCACGGCGATTGGCGACCCCCGATGCACCATTCCGGGTGGCGCTGCGCAATGGTCTGTTTCGACTGTTGGAGCGAATTGAAGAAGCACTCGATCACCATACGCGTGTCCAATTGTGCAGTGTTTCGAACCACGTCATTCTGCTGGATTCACCAGGCGGGCATCGTAAGCCTCGCGTCAATCAGCGATGGTTCGATCGCCCGGCCTTTCTCGTTGCGGTGTGCCTGACGGCGCAAAACAGACTTTCCGAATCGGTCGTTCCACGCGCCCGGATCGGCGCCTATTCTACTTGCTTCTCTCGTTCAATCCTTCCTGAACCTTCACTTCTTAAGGTGTCGCTGCATCGCCCATGACTTCACCCTCTTTCCCGACCGCGAAATGTTCGGTGCTTGCCCTTTCGTTTTGCGCCTCGTTTCTCACAACGACTCTTACCCATGCTGCTGATCGCGTCGTCGTGCTGGATTCCGGCGAGGCAACTTTGAGCCTTCTGGACGAAGCGGGCCACAAGGTCGTCGCGACCGAACCCACGGGGAAGGAGCCACATCACCTGATGATTACGCCCGACGGGAGCTCACTGATTGTGGCGAATTCGGTCTCGAACGACCTGATGTTTCTCGATCCGCACACTGGAAGCGTACAGCGGCGCCTCGAAGGTATCGAAGATCCCTATCAGTTGGGCTTCTCGCCAGACCATAAATGGTTCGTCACGGCCGCGCTGCGACTCGATCGTGTGGATATCTATCGGTATGACGGACATAACTTCCAGCTCGCGAAGCGCGTTGCGGTAGAAAAGACGCCGAGTCACATGACCTTCGCGTCTGACAACAAGACTGTGTTCGTGACGCTGCAAGACTCCGGTGAGCTTGCCGCGATTGATCTTCCGACGCAGACGGTGCGCTGGAAGATGCCGGTCGGTAAGGTACCCGCCGGACTCTGGATGACACCGGGCGACCGCTATCTGCTTGTCGGCATGACTGGTGAAGACGATGTGACCGTGGTCGACTGGCGCACGCAGCACATCGTGAAAAAGATTACGACGGGACGCGGCGCGCATAACTTCCGCAATCTGGACGATGGTACGCACGTCGCCGTTACCAATCGCGTTGATAGCACCATCAGCATTCTCGACTATAACAACCTGACCAAGACTGCTGACATAACGGGTCTGATGCCTGGTCCTGACGATATGGAACTGTCGGCAGACCGCCGCTACTTGTGGGTCACATTTCGCTTCGCACGTCACGTCGGCGTAATCGACCTGACAACGCGCAAGCTGATCGACACAATCGCGGTAGGCCGATCTCCTCACGGCATTTATTTCGCTGACCGCGCATCCGTCTATCCGCCCAACCCCGATTGAGTCGGAGGCCACCTGAGCGGTGGTGTGTACAGAAGGTAGCGAGAACGCAATCGGCACAAACCGGGGCTATTGCACCAGCCCTTCCCGGCGGAAGATGTCTGCATAGAAGTCAATGAACGCCCTGACCTTCGACGATACCGTCTTCTTACGCGGATAGATGGCCCATATCGCTGGTTCACTTCTCGTGGGTTGCGCCTCCCACTCAGGTAGGATCTGAACCAGCTTTCCTTCGCGGAAAACAGTCCGAATGGCCCAGGTAGGCAACATCGCTATCCCTTGGCCAGCAACGGCAAGATCCAGCATTGCTTCGGTATCGTCGACACGCAGACGTCCATGTAGCTGGACAGGGATTTCTCCGTGCGTTGCGCTGCCGCGGTTGACGAGCAACCATTTGTCGTCGGGTGTGAGCGGAAATCGCAGGGTCTCGTGGTCAACGAGTTCCTTCGGCGACGCGGGGGTTCCATGCCTGGCCAGGTAACCTGGGCTCGCGCAGACGATTCTTCGATGCACCGCGAGTTGGCGCGCCATCAGTTGCGAATCCGGCAGCACGCCGATCCTGATCGCAAGGTCAATACCCGAATCGATGATGTTGAGAACATCGTCAGTCACGACGCCATCGACGTCGATCCTTGGGTAGCGATCCATGAATTCCGGAAGATGGGCGATCACATGCCTGCGACCAAACGATCGTGGCATCGTCACACGCAAGAGTCCTTGGGGAGAACTGTTAAGTGATGCGGTGATCTCACGTGCTTCCTCCAGGCTCTTCATGGCAACCTGCGCATGCTCGCGGAAGACCCGCCCTCCTTCGGTCAGCACGAGTCCGCGCGTCGATCGGTTGAATAGCGCAATGCCGAGGTCTTTCTCGAGCTCATTGATGTAGCGCGAAACGGTGGATGTCTTGACTTCGATCTTTCCCGCCGCCTTGCTGAAACTCCCAAGTTCGGCTGCGTGAAGAAAGGCGCGTATCGCTGAAAAATAATCCATTGGGCAGTTCTCGCGAAGGTGAAGCCGCATGGCCTGGCCCCTTGTTCAAGGGTCGCGTCGCAGTTCCCATGACGCCCTGGCGGCCTTGATTCTATCTATGTCGGCCAGGATTCGCTATGTCCACTGCTTCGTGTCCGTCAGCGACCGGACATAGCCAGGAGGAAGCGGTTCGCGCTGGCTGTCGCGACGCGTCGTCACAAGACGACCCTTTCCGGTCCGCTCCCGATGCGGCGGGACGATTCGTGAACCGCCACGTAAGCCGTGGCGCGATCGCCCGCGCGAAACCGAAGGTTCGCACAATTGGAGCATGTCACCCACCAGAAGACGCTCCGCATCAGGCTGCGATGAAAGAAGATCCGCCTGATGCAAATTGGCGGCGTCCCGGTCATGTGAAATTCCATACCAGACGCAAATGACGACGGACCCACAACAGAACATCGCACGCGCCAGCCATGGCGAAGGACGATATCGTTGTGAAGAAGGTCTGATTAAGTGCATCACGGAATAAGTGCTCAAGTGTCCGAGTGACTAACGTGGTCCGATCTGCTTCTGCTCCGGGGTCGCGCAAAGCATCGCTGGAACCGCGTTCAACCAATGTAAAAGAAAAGGAGCACGATGGTTATCCCTTTTGTGCAAAGCTGATTTCTGGCTTGCGTGATTCTGTCTGGTGAAGCTTGGTCCTATAGTTGATCCCAACCCCACGCATCAGCGAGTGCCGCTGTCAGAACTACGTGTGTCCCTTCAGGAGTTTCTACCATGCTTGAAAAAACCGCTTATTCGACGCTTCAACTGACTGACGATGAAGTTACCCGCGATGCCGAGTACTTCGAATACACGTCGTCGGCAAATCCGATTGGCGCGAAGCTGATCTCCCGGGTGCCCTATCGCTCATTCTTCGGCTCCCTGTATGACAGCGGCCCCACGCGTATCGTGCCGCTTGATCTGTCTTCGGATCTCGGCTGTGACTATCCGGCCACCGGTCCGGCGCTGATGGCCAATTTTCTGCGAATCGTCGCGGGCGAAAAACTGTCCGTGAACCCGAACGCGACTTCACAGGTGTTTTACGTCCTCGACGGATCGGGCACAGTCGCTCAGAAGGAGGTTTCCTTGACGTTCGCCACGGGCGACTTCTTTTCGCTTCCCGGTGGTGCTGAAACCGTTCTGGCAGCGGACTCGACCGCGCGCCTCTACTATGTCAACGACGCGCCGTTGCTTGCCTACCTCGGCGTTGAAACGGCGCGTGCCCGCTTCACCCCGACGTTGTATCCCGCTGCCCGCGCACAGGAAGAACTGCAGAAGGTAGCCACAGCACCGGGAGCGGGCCAGCGCAATCGCGTGAGCATTCTGCTCGGCAATACCCACTTCCCGCAAACGCGCACAGTGACTCATTCGATGTGGGCAATGTTCGGTGCTGTTGCGCCGAATACTTCCCAAAAACCCCACCGCCATCAGTCGATCGCGCTCGACTTCATTCCTGATTGCAAGCCGGGCGTCTACACGCTGGTCGGTACCGAACTGGACGCCGATGGCAATATCGTCGATCCCGTCCGGGTCGACTGGGAGCCGGGTATGGCTTTCGTGACGCCGCCGGGCTACTGGCACGCCCATTTCAACGAGTCGGATAAACTTGCCCACGTGATTCCCCTCCAGGACGCTGGGCTCCAGACGTACCTGCGTTCGCTGGACATCCAGTTCGCACGCTAATCGGTAGTCGTCGCGGACGGCTGCGACTGTCAGTTGCAGCCGTCGCGTTCCAGAACCACGCTGGTCCCATTCCACTTAGCCGGAATTTATGCGCGATTCATTCACGTCAGCCACAAGCGCGTTCGTTGCGGCACTGCTATCGGTGGCCAGCGCGACTTCGTTCGCACAGGTTGCGGCGCCCGGACTGCTCGCGCGCTCTTGGGTCATCATGGACGCGGCCAACCAGCAGGTGCTCGCCTCGTCGAATGCCGACTCACGCGCCGAGCCAGCGTCCCTGACCAAGCTGATGACCGCGTACCTGGTGTTTCAGGCGCTGCATTCGAAGAAAATCTCGCTAGACCAGATTGTGCTGCCAAGCGATGCCGTGCGTGCTGTCCGATCGGACGAATCGCGCATGTTCATTGCGCCGAACCAGCCGGTGACCATTCACGATCTGCTGTACGGGCTGATTGTCCAGTCGGGCAACGATGCAGCTATTGCACTGTCGGAGGTGGTCGGCGGGAACCAGGCGCAGTTCGTCAACCTGATGAATAGCGAGGCGCAGCACCTCGGCATGACTCACACGCATTTTGCCGACGTAAACGGCATGCCTGATCCGAATCACTACTCCAGCGCCGGAGATCTCGCGTTACTCGCCACACACCTGATCAATGACTTTCCGGAGTACTACCTGATTTTCTCCGCCAGGAGCTTCACATACGACCACATCCGGCAGTCAAACCGGAATCGATTGCTTTGGCTCGATCCAAGTGTCGACGGCCTCAAAACAGGACACACCCAGACCGCGGGATATTGCCTGATCGCCAGCGCGAGACGTCCGGTGTCGGGCACGCCGGGCACGACGCAACGCATCATCACCGTTGTAATGGGAGAACCGACGGGATCCGACCGCGAACGCGACAGTCTGAAGATGCTTGACTTTGCATTCCATGCATTCGAGGAAGTACGGCCGTACCGCGCAGGACAGCTCGTCCAGACAGCACGCGTCTACAAGGGGACGCTTCTGACTGTAAAAACCGGCATAGAAGGCGACTTCTTTGCGACGATACCGTCCGATGCCAGTATCAAGGTCGTTCCCCGAATCACGCTCGACTCACCACTGGTTGCGCCGCTCGCCGACAGGCAGCGCGTCGGCACGGTCGCACTGGTCGTAAACGGCAAGGTGGTCGCGCAAACACCGCTGATTGCGCTGGAGGCAGTACCGCAGGCCGGATTCGCCAGCCGCGCATGGGACTCGCTGCTGCTGCTATTCGGGGCGAAGGCGTAAATGGCTATAAACCCCTCGGAGGCGATACTGCCGGAAGACAGCGAACCGGAACCGAACTTTGCTGACCCGACCGATTTCACCCGAGATTGTCAATTGCTGGAAGATGCCTGGTCCAGGGCCTTGAACGGAGCAAAAGCGATCGCGACTTTTCCTTATTGTATTTTTCCATCTATGCGGTACGGCAGCGCATTGACGTGAACGAATTCATGATAGTACGTGTAAATCACTACAAAAAACGATGCGCGCAGGTTGAAACCCAGTCCTGTGCGTAGCAAGAGGAGAGAGAATAGGCTGAAGACCAAGGCCTGGCGTTTGGCGGGGGCTGCAAAGCCCCCGCTTTTTTATGAATTTTCCGGAGGCTTCAATTCCACGAACGAGTACTCTGCCGACATCACTCTTGAGCTCAGACTGCGTGTCGCCGGTTCTCTGATCGAGATCGCTAGCCGTCCGGATTCAATGCCGATGACGTCACATATACCGGGAAAATGCTTTGCTTCAACTGCGAATCAACGCGTCGCCTGAGGTGCATCGACGTATCCGTGCGCGACCAGATTTCGAGATTTCGACGCGTAATTTTTTCATCCGGACTCGAAAAGAATCCTCCTCGCACCTTTTGCCACCCATATCGCAGCATATATAGCCAGGTCACAACGTTCTGACGGGACGTTGCGGACTTGGAATCCTGCGTCCGCGTGTCCACGCATTCAACGAGTGCTATCGGCGGGTGGATCCGGGGCCAAGCGGCCTTGTGTCGCGCCCCACGTTGGACAATCCGTTCACTCAGTCTGCCTCGTGTGAGACCAACATGATAGTTGCCGTTAACCAGGCGAATGGCATAGACATGAAATGTCCATTCCAAGGCTTTCGACCGCTTTCAGCCTGTTTCGCGCGCAATACGGGGTGAACCGATGGTCTCAATCTTGCCTTTCACGGGCGCCGATCCTCGCCGTGCAGTTGATAGACGCCCGCCGCGAGTTGGACGCCCAAGTCCGTCACGGTAAGAGCACCCGTCAAGCCGTCGTGAAGGACGTGCTCAAGTGCCCCCATTACTTTGAGTTCACCGAGACAATCGATAATGAGCGAGTGGTCAAACATCGTGCGCGCATAAAGCATCGCGATTTGCTCTCGCAGATTTTTGTCGCGTCCAATCGTCGTCAGATGCCATAGCAACAGGGGTGCGGCAATCGCGAATTCGGTTTTGTCGCGCAAATGAATGCGAGCAAATGTGGCGTTCGTGGTATGCGGTGGGGGGCTTTCTGGTCGCATCGGCGGTTGACTTACAGATGGTGGGCACAGGCATATGGCTGGTACTTCTGCGGAAACGGGCGACTCCAGCCAGGTGCAACGCTACTGAAGTCCAACCGCGCACAGAAGCGCCCATTCGGGAAATCAGCTTTGCGCTGACGGGCTAGCTTTGTGCGCCTTCCACCAATAAAGTGGAGTCGATGCCTCGGACCCATACGCTTCACTGTGCGCGCGATACCGGCGTATAGGCTTTGGACCCTGCAGGTGAATACGCCATAACCGACCGTACGATAGATTCCAGCGTCCCCGGCGTCTATTGTGAGGGACATGGACGGCGCGCATTCGCAGAGCGCCCGCCCCACGAAATCTGGTTTATGCGTCGGCATCCGAGACTTAATCGTCCAGCGGTATCCGTGCGGCCTGCATGCCCCGGCGATGCGTGAAAACCGGGCAACGATATGAAAAGCCAATGATCGTGATTGTGTCACGCACCATTCTTGTTGAGAAATCCATGTTTTTTGGCGAACGAACACGAATGAAGATGTTGCAGCTAGCACAGGCGCATCCTTGGCGTCATAGCACCAAATGGCGGAAAGCCAGATCCGCTGTCATTGCTGCGACGCTTGTCGTGTGCTCGTGGACACTGATCGAGACAGCGTTGGACTTTCTTTGGACCATCAGTGAAGCGGCATTCGCTGCCGCTTTGTCGGCAAGACTGGTGTTGTTGGGCGCCGGCATTGCATCGCTGGTCAGAGTTCGCCATGCCGCTACGGTTTTCTCGTTCCTGTGCGCGATGAGCGTTTTTGCGCTTGCCCCGTCGACCCCAGTGGCCTTTGACCAGTCCGCGCTCCTCGGCTGCGTGGTAGTGATCGACTGCGTAACGAAGGCGTATTTCCTCGCCTGTCTCTATGCCGGGACTGTACGCTCCGATTCGTTTCCCGCACAGCGGCGGAGCTTCATATGCTGTATCCCGATTTTCACAAGATCGCCGTCTCGCGACGGCTGCCAAGGACCTCATATGTTGAACAAGCTGCATAACTGGATCTATGTCGGCGCCAATGCCTACGTCGAATATACCTTCGTGCCCTGGCTCAGCCGGAACGTGTATCGACGAACCGTCGACCTGAACCAGGTCTGCCTTCAATAGGCAGAGCAGTCACTGTTCGCTGGTTGCGTGTTGTTAGGCACGCGCGCTCGTAATCAGGAGGGAATACGGTGATTACCAGACCAGGTTTCCGCGTTGAATGTGATTCGTTGGGCGAGCGGGAAGTACCGGAGGACGCGTACTATGGCATTCACACGCTTCGCGCCGTCGAGAGCTGTCAGATATCAGGGACGCCGCTAGCCGCACACCCAGACCTGTTGAATGCGCTCGCGGCGGTCAAGCAGGCTGTGGCGCAAGTCAATGCCGACCTGCATTTAGTTGAACCGGCACTAAGCGACGCGATCGTCGCCGCTTGCGGCGACGTACGCAACGGGCGCTTGCATGACCAGTTCGTCGTGGACATGATTCAAGGCAGCGCTGGCAGTCAGGCCGACATGAACGCGAACGAGGTGATATGCAATCGCGCTCTTGAACTCTTGGGTCATCGGCGCGGTGAATATGCTCATCTGAATCCGAGCGCGCACCTGACTCTTGGATCCGGCAACGTCTACCCGACCGCTCTTCGGATCTCGATCTGCTTTGCGATCGAACGCCTGTGTTACGAGATGGATGCGTTGCGGTCCGCCTTCGCGAAAAAGGCCGAGGAACGCCGTGATTTGCTGAAGCTCGACTGCACCATCCGGCTATTCGATGCAGGCCACATGGCGCCGGGTTTCAAATTTCTGACGCACGCGATGATGCTGGACGAACAGATAGCCAGGTTGCGAGAGACATCCGCGATGATTCGTGAGATATACGTGGGGGCGACTGCGATTGGCGCGGGTCTTAGGGCCCATCCCGAATATGCAGCTAAAGCGGTTGATGCACTGAACGCAATGACCGGGCTCGGGTTGAGTGTTGGATCTACTCGGGTCGAAAGAACCCAAGACTGCGCCCCATATCTGCAGATCTCCGGCATTCTGACCGACGTCGCCGTCAAGCTTTCGAAAGCATGCAGAGATTTGTGTCGGCCGCCCATCGGAGCACTATCCGGCGAGCGTGAAAGCAAACTTGCGTCGATGCAAACTAACTCCGCCACCGCGCCGGCCAGCCCAAACGCAGTCATTCCCGAAGTCGTCAGTCAGATTGCTCTCGACATTTTTGCGAGCGATGTCGCGGTCACATTTGCAGCAGAATCTGGCGAGATGCATCCCGATGCCTTCCAGCCATTGATCGCGGTTAGCCTCCTTCGAAGCTTCAGGCATCTGACCAATGGATGCAAGACGCTTGCAGAGCTTTCCGGCACCGGAATAACAGCAAATTCTGAACAGTTCCAAGAGACGGCCGCGTCTTGTGGCGCAATGGCTACTCCACCGAATCGCAATGTTAGCTTGAAGAGTGAACGCATAGCCGATGCGCATCCTGGCTGGAACGGAACTGAAAACTGATTCGGGACATCGCTGGATGACGTACAGCAAGGATGCGTACGAAGGCGGGCGCATCTTTCTAACCGCTGAACAGAAACAAGCAGTCGACGAAGGTAAAAAATTTGCGCAACGCGCGTACGCTGACGTCTGGGCTCGGGATGCCGGGCTCGTCCAGCGCGTGCGGACATTCCTCGGTGACAACTTCCACTGGCACGGCCGCCTATCGCAACGGGGAACCGACCTTGAGGTTATTCAGACGCTGCAATCGATGATTCGCGGCGAAAGCGTGGTGCTGGTTGCCGAGAAGCCGCGATCAGGCGGCGCTGGCAATACTGGGCTATTGGCGTCCATCGGGTCGGCATTCGTTGCGTACGACGACGGTGAAACACGCGAGCAGATGCGGGCGTTTGCCAGAAGCATTCTCTACCCGCCTGGTGAACCCGTACTATCGGGCTCCTATGATCCGGCCACACAGCAAGCAAAGCTGATCGCAGCCCGCGCCTCGATAGCAACCATCGGCGGCGCTTTCGATGATGCTGCAGACGCGTCGACGTTGCTTGGCGATGCGCAGCCGTTCGAGTACGGCGAGGATATGCCGGCCGGCGACGACATAGAACTGGCTGGTAGCGAGGGAACGCCCCGCAACAACCAGGCGCAAAACGCGCAGTTCAAAGCCGTTGTGAGGGCACTCGGTCTGGATCCGAGTCAGGCCCGGCAGCTTCACGACGAAATAAGCAAACAGGGACTCGGCTATCACGAGATATTGGAGCGGGGACAGGACATGTTTGGGGGTGGCGATGATTGATGCGAAGACGGAGATTGCGCGGCGTCTTTCCGCACTTGTTGGGCTCGATGTCAGTTGGGTCAGCCACGCGGCGGACATGCTCACCGTGCAATTCGGACCGCAAAGGCAATACACGACGCCTAGAGGGACTGTCCGCGAAGGCGGCGCCTGGGCGCTGCACGTCCAATGCTCCTGGCGGCTTGAGCGCGCGGGCGCCATTGTTGCGACCCAGGACGATCTTCGCGGCCCCGATGAAAAGGCGCACGGGGCCGCCGGCCGCCTCCGAGAAATGTTGGTCGAGCACGGCCCTGCCATTGTCGAGAGCGTGTCAGCAAACGAAACGGGCGGCGTGGTGCTCGCGCTTTCAAGTGATCTGCGCCTTGTCGTCATCCCGGATGGAATCGAGGGAGACGAAGATTGGCGGTTCTTTGCACCCGGCGTCGATGCGGCGCATCTGGTGATTGAAGGTGGGACAGTCGCTCCCGAATCGTTCGATTGAGCCGCTCGAAATTGAGTCGACATGATGCGGCGAAGTGGGACCGTGGACGCACCATCGAGATTGACGAGTACCGATAGGCGCGTGTTTTATCCTGGCCCGCCTCGCGCTGCCCGACCGGTCGCCTACGCACCGGCATGGCGACGGCCGCGCGATTGATAGCAATTGATAACGTAAAAGCACGCCGCGCCATGCGACCTATGATGTAAGCGACACCCTTACGTCAGAGGCAAGCTATGACGAGCCGGGATGTGTTGGGCGCGGGGCGGCGCGAGGCCGTGCGACGTGCAGCATACAGCCTTGCCGACAGCGGCAAGTATGCCGACTGTCAGGCAGTCGAAAAAGCGCTTCGTGCCCGCTATGGCGTGCTTGATGCTCACCAGTTACTAGGCAATCCAGTCGTGCGCGCCAACATCGATCAACGGTGCGCCGCTGCGCGGCCGAAACCCCACGCGGCATGACGACCGATGAGCGCAGACCCAACCGGCCACCCGTGGCCGCGTGGAGTGTCTTTGTGCTCGCGGTCACCCTTTTCGCAGAGATGGCCATCGAGCTCGATGCACTGGAGATTTAGGCGGTTTAACCGGATCGGCGCCCCAGTTCGTCCCGTTCGTGTTGTGGGCCTTTGCGCGGTCGACGCGCGCCGGATATTGGCCAATCCGCTGACTTCCCAGCGCGAGCCAAAGAACCCGCGATAGAACCCGCCCAAAGACCATTCGCCGCCGCAGCCAAATTCTGTTGAGACACGCCCCTCACACAACAATCGGCAGCGCCATCTCCAGACGGCGCCCCTACGATTCAAGTACAATCCGCACGCCTTGCAATTTGGCACTTCAATCCAGAATAACGTGCGCCCGACCTGATCCTCATGCGAACGGTAATAGGACGCAAGCAGACCGGGGCAGTAATGACAGATATTAAAAAGAATTTCGACGAGTACGGTTTCGCTATTCTTCCGTCGTTCTTTCGATCGCGCGCGATTTGAAGAGGCGTACCTCGCCAAATATCCCGATGTCGCGCAAGCCGTTAGAGACAACGCTTTTGCTTCAGGGATTCAGCACTACGATCTCCTGGGAAAGACAGAAGGACGGGCAATCCAAGACTCCAGGCCGCCCCCGCGGCGGCCGTCCAGGGAGTCAGCGCTGCCCACTGCACACATCCCTCCCGACCCTCAATTTCCCATTTGACTCACCTCGGCCCGGAGGCGTATAACCATCCCACTGGATGTCAGCTGGATGGCACATGGATGCCAGATGGAGTGCAAATGCCCAAACTCAACCTGGTCAACAACTCGCGCCCGAAAGGCGGCGAGACCGAGAAAATCACCATCAACCTGGGTCCGATCGATCTTGGCCAGATCGATCTGCTGGTCGAGGAAGGTTTTTACTCGAACCGCACCGACCTGATTCGCACGGCGATCCGCAATCAGCTCGCGGTGCACGCGCAGATCGTCACGGAAACGGTGACGCGCCGCGCGATGGTGCTCGGCCTGCAGCACTTCTCGCGACACGACCTCGAAGCCGCTCAAGCCGCGCACGAACAGCTCGACATTCACGTACTCGGCCTCGCGAGCATCGCCGCCGATGTGCCGCCGGAACTCGCGGCGGCCACTATCGCATCGGTCGTCGTGCTTGGTGCATTTCACGCGTCGCCCGCGGTCAAGGCGGCGCTCGCCGGCCGCATCAGCTAGGCGCTTCGTTCGACTCATCACGCGGCTGAACCGGTGGCTCACCACTGATTCGCTCACGCCACCACACAGTCAACGCAAACCGTCATGAACATGAACGAAGATTTCCTGAAGTCGATGAAAGACGCCTTCGAGCTGCTGCGCACGAAGGGTCCCAATGAAGCGACCGCCGCGGTTCAGCGCGCGCTCGCGGGCGTCAACGCTCAAGCGGGCCGGGCGCCGATACCGCCCATGCCAGCGGCCGCGAGCGATTGGGCGCAAAGCTGGGCACAGGTTCGGACCCAGGCTCAAGCACAAGCTCAAGGACAGGCGCACGCGCAAACCCACCCTCGTCCCAATTCGCACGCCCCTGCCCCGTACACCTTCGACGCCGAGACACCCGGCACCTTCAGCACGCACACGTTCAGCAACAGCGCGGGCCAGCGCCAATACAAGCTGTACGTGCCGGCCGTCTACAACAACGAGCCGGTGCCGCTGATCGTGATGCTGCACGGCTGCACGCAGAACGCCGACGACTTCGCGGCCGGCACGCGCATGAACGAAATGGCCGAGCGTCACGGCTTCATCGTCGTATATCCGAATCAGTCGCAAGCGGCCAATCGTTCGACATGCTGGAACTGGTTCAAGCCTGCCGATCAGCAGCGCGACCACGGCGAACCGTCGTTGATCGCGGGCATCACGCGCGAGGTGATGACGCGCTATCGCATCGATGCCGCGCGGATCTACGTGGCCGGTTTATCGGCGGGCGGCGCGATGGCTGACGTCATGCTGAAGACCTCGCCCGATCTGTACGCTGCCGCCTGCGTGCATTCGGGCCTCGCCTACGGATGCGCGAAGGACTTGCCCTCGGCGCTCGCCGCGATGAAGGGCGGCAAGCCGCAGCGCAACCGCTCGCGCGCCGCGCCGCAACGTCCGCTGATCGTGTTTCATGGCGAGGCGGACACGACAGTCCATCCGTCGAATGCTGTCGAGCTCGTCGCGTGCTTCGATGCTGGCACCACGATCAGCATGCCATCCGCTGCGGCAAGCGCGCCGGGCAACCGACGCGGCGCCACGCTGCAAAGGCTGGTCGCGGCGAACGGCGTCGAAGCGGAGTACTGGTCGATTCACGGCGCGGGGCACGCATGGGCCGGCGGCAGTCAGCGTGGCTCGTACACCGACCCGGCGGGTCCAGACGCCACCGCGGAAATGCTGCGATTCTTCCTCGCTCATCCACACCCGCACTACGCTCCATTGCGGGGCAGGTTCTCTTGATGCGAGGCAGCAGGATATGTTCCCGCACAGCATTGCCGTTCACCGCCAATGCCACCAACAACGCGACACCCACGCGACGCATCAGGGTCGGCGCATCGCCACCGTCGGCCGGATACGCGACGATACCGATACTCGCGGTGATGTTCAGCGCGGTCCCGGCGCAGTCGATCGATCCGGCGATGCGGCCCAGCGCTTCGGCCGCGACCGCATCGGCCGCCGCGTCGGACCGGCGACCGTTATATTCGCGGATATCGCTCGTCGGCAACATCGCATCGATGGGTTCAACGGCGGCGACCGGCGGGGGTGCCGATTATTGGAAGCGCGTGGCGAGGTAACACGGCGCAGCTTTGCAATGTCTGCGGCGCAGCGGTGGCGCAAGCCGCTGCACTGCATCTCGTCGATGGTCGAAAGAAAGAGCCTGGCGTGACACGCCGCGCCGACGATGCGCGCTGCTCAGGACGCCGCGCGCGGCAACGCCGCTTCGATGAACACCGCGCACAGCGCTTCCATGCCCTTCGCGTCTTCCTCATCGAAGCGCGCGACCACCGGGCTGTCGACATCCCACACGCCGATCAGCGTGCCGTCCGGTGCGACGAGCGGCACGACGATCTCCGATTGCGACGCCGAATCACACGCGATATGGCCGGGAAACTCGTGCACGTCGCGCACGACCTGGGTCTGACGGGTTTGCGCGGCCGTGCCGCAGACACCTTTGCCGAGCGCGATGCGCACGCACGCGGGCTTGCCCTGGAACGGTCCAACGACCAGTTCGCGGCCATCGTGAAAGTAAAAGCCGGCCCAGTTCAGATCGCTCAGAGAATGAAACACGAAGGCGGAAAAATTCGCCGCGTTGGCGATCCAGTCGGTTTCGTCGGCAAGCAGCGCGCGCGCCTGGGCGACCAGTTCTTCGTATTGCGCGGCTTTGGGCAGATGCGAGGCGGAGGAGACTTCGAACATGACGGCGTCCGTGATGAAAGCGGAAAAGGGAACAGCAAGGCGTGCAGTGTAAAGCAAGCGGCCGCCTCCTTCACGGCGCGCGGCGCTGCGCATTGCACGCCGAGCTCTTTATGTTCTCTGCCATCCGACCCGCCCGCTTCCAGCCAGATCTGCCGAAGCAGTCGGCGGACGCCGGACCTCGATTACTGATCGACGCCGATGATCACGCTCGACGCCTTGAAGATCGCCGTTGCCGCTTTACCGCTCGCGAGGCCGAGACGGTCGACACTGTCGTTGGTGATGATCGCCACGACCTGCGCGCCGCCCGCGCTGATCGTCACTTCCGAATTCACCGCGCCCTTCGTCACCGCAGACACCGTGCCGGCGATACAGTTGCGCGCCGACACCTGGCTCTTCGCGACATCGACCATCACGATCACCGACGACGCCTTGACCAGTGCAAATGCTTTCCTGCCGGCAGCAAGGCCGAGCGAGGTCGCGCTGCCATGCGTGATGATCGCGACGATCTCGAGACCGTCCTGGGTACGCAGCGTGACTTCGTCGTTCACGGCGCCGTGTTTGACTTCGGCTACTTCGCCGGCGAATTGATTGCGTGCGCTGGTTAGCATGTCGTGCTCCTTGCTGATTGGGCCGCCTCGCACGAACGTTGCGAGGCGAGATGTTTAGGAATGAGACGAGTGTAATGGAAGGCCCGCCGGCTGCGATAGCGTGCGCACGAAGTGCGATTTCGCGCAGCCGCCATGAGCGATCCGAATCCACATGAGAACACATTAGCGCTGTGCATAGGCGTGCATAACGCGGCACCGGCACAACACGTCGCACGACTCGCGGACACCGTATCATCGTGTCCTCGGACCCACTCTGTCGAAACCCATGCCTGTTGCCGTCCTGCCCCGCCGTGCCGTTTCATGGTCGAACGCCTGCCGCGCCGCCGCACTGTGCGCCGCTGTCGCGACGCTCGCCGCCTGCAGCACCCCGTCGCCGCCGCGCGACGTGCACGCACCGATCGACATCGTCACGCTGTTCCCGATCGCCCGTTATGACCAGAACGTCGACCACTGGCTCGAACCCGACAGCCCCGGCTACGACCAGCCATTCCTGAGCCCGGCGGACCAGCAGGCGCACTTCAGGGCGCTCTACGCGCGCTACTTCGGCACCGGCACGAACGCGCCGTCGCCGTGGAATTCCGCCTACGTGACGACGCGCGTCTATCGGCAGCAAGGTGCGGACATTGCCGCGTTGCAGCAGCGCCGCATCGACAGGTTCGACAACACCGGCAAGAGCGGCGCGGCGCTCGGCTACGGCGAGAACTTCCGGCCGCACGACAAGGCGTGGATCGACGCGATCGCGCAGAACATGAACGTCGGGCAGTTCACGCAGACGCCGGTGTATCGGCCCGAGCGCCGCGTAATCGCCACCGGCAACGTGATGGTGCGCGAGTTGCCGACCACCGACCCGTCGTTCTACGACGATCACCTGGCCGGCGAAGGCTATCCGTTCGACAACCTGCAGATTTCGGCGGTGCGCCCGGGCACGCCGTTGTATGTGCTGGGCAGCAGCGTCGACGGCGCATGGCACTACGTGCAGACGCCCGACGTCCAGGGCTGGGTGCGCAGCGACGGCGTCGCGCTGGCCGATGACCGCTTCGTCGACACATGGCGCGCCGCGACCGGCAAAGCGCTCGGTGCGGTGACGGTGGCGTCGGCGCCGGTGCGCGACAGCCGCGGCGTGTTCCGCTTCGACGCGCCGGCCGGCACGATGTTGCCGCTGCTGCCCGCCAGGCCGGCAAACGCCGCACGCCTTGCGCCAGCCGACTCCGCCGCAAGCGAGCCGCACAGCGCCGCCGCCCCCGCTATGCGCCAGGTGCTCGTCCCGGCCCGTGATGTCGATGGCCGCGCGCTCATCCGCACCGCCACGCTGAGCGAAGAACAGATCGCACCGATGCCGCTCGCCGCCACGCCGCGTCATCTGGCGATGCTGATGAAAACGCTGATCGGGCGCCCTTATGGCTGGGGCAATAGCGGCCTCTACAACGACTGTTCGTCGGAACTGCAAAGCATCTTCGCCGTCTTCGGCGTGTGGCTGCCGCGCCATTCGTCGACGCAGATGAGCGCCGGGCGCATGGTCGACCTGTCCGCGTCCACGCCTGCAGAGCGGCTCGACTACCTTGCGCGGCACGGCGAACCGTTGCGCACGCTGATCTACATCGGCGGCCACGTGATGCTGTACATCGGCAACACGACTCGCGACGGCGTCACGGTGCCGGTCGTCTATCAGGACGTATGGGGCTTACGACCGGCCGACGACAGCCGGCGCGCGGTGATCGGCGGCTCGGTGATCCTGCCGCTGTTCGAGCACATCCCCGAGGACGCTACGCTGCAATCGCTGGCGGCCGCGCCGACGTTCCAGATCAGCATCCTCGGCGCGCCGGGCGGCAGCGCCGCGCCGCCGTCCGCTGCGCCGCCTGATGAAGACAATCCGGCCGGTTAAAGTCGTCCGAGGGCACGGCGATGCGGCGGCCCCGGCCGCCGCCCCCCGGCACACCCTTAAGCCCTTACTCCCGCACTCCCGCACTCCCGCACTCCCGCACTCCCGCACTCCCGCACTCCCGCACTCCCGCACTCAAAAATATTTTTTCCGGAGTGTCGATTCAACTGCGCTGAACTCGTCGTAACGTTGAAGGCCTGGCTGACGCAGCCGGTCTTTCAACTCACGAACCTGTTACTTCAAGGAGTCACCGTCATGAGCAGCGCCGCTGTCAAACCGATCCCGGACGGGATGCACTCGCTTACCCCCTATCTGATCTGCGCCAACGCCGCGGATGCCATCGCGTTCTACACGAAGGCCTTCAACGCCGTCGAACAGTTCCGCCTGCCGGGCCCGGACGGCAAGGTGATGCACGCCTGCCTGAAGATCGGCGACTCCATGCTGATGCTGACCGACGAATGGCCCGACCATCAGACGTTCGGGCCGAATACGCTGAAGGGCACGCCAGTCACGATTCATCACTACGTGCCGGACGTCGACGCCAGTTTCAAACAGGCCGTCGAGGCCGGCGCGACCGTCGTGATGCCAGTCGCCGACATGTTCTGGGGCGACCGTTACGGCCAGGTGAAGGATCCGTTCGGCCATAGCTGGTCGCTCGCCACGCACACGCGCGATCTGAGCACGGAGGAAATCCAGCAAGCGATGGCCACGATGAAGTGAGACGGGTGACGCGAGGCCCATCCGCCTGACAGGGAGGAGAAACGTCATGCAGAAGATTGCGCCGTGCCTGTGGTTCGACGGCAACGCGGAAGAGGCGGCCCGCTTCTATACGTCCGTGTTTTCCGATTCCCGCATCGCCACCACGCTGCATTACACGGACGCAGGCCCCGGCCCGCAAGGCGGCGTGCTGGCCATCACGTTCGAGATCGAAGGCCAGGAGTTCATGGCCTTGAACGGCGGCCCGCAATTTCCGTTCACGCCGGCGATCTCGCTGTTCGTGCACTGCGGCTCGCAGGATGAGATCGACCGCTACTGGTCGAAGCTCCTCGACGGCGGCAAGCCGTGGCAATGCGGCTGGCTGCAGGACCGCTTCGGCGTGTCGTGGCAGATCGCGCCCGACGCGCTCGGCCAGATGCTGCGCGATCCGGACACCGCGAAGGCGAGCCGCGTGATGAAGGCGATGATGAAAATGGAGAAGCTGGAAATCGCGCCGCTGGAGCAGGCGTATCGCGGCGGATAGGAACGCCGCGTGGCCTCGCGGCCACCGGGCAGCGAGGCCACCACGGCGCTATCTTTGACAGGATCGGTCTCGCCCCATAAACGGCGGGACATCAACGGTGCGCGTCAATCATCAGGCTTTCTTCTGCTCGCTGTTTGTCGCGCGTCTCGCCGATCAGATCCTGCTGTTTCTCGTGCCGCTCCTCGTACCAGTTGGGTTTCGTCCTCGGTCCAATGCTGGCCGTTTGCCGGTCTGCTGGTCACCCTGTTCTCCGCGCGTGCGCAGACCGGCGCGCTGATAGTCGCGCTTTCGCTGGCGATGGGGGCATCGGCGCGGCGGTGTCGGTCGGCTCGGCACTGCTGCGGCGCAAGCGCGCGCTGTCACTCGGAGAATGACGCGGCGTTCGCCACCGAGCCATGCGCGCAGCGCACCTTGTCGCGCATCGACAACAAGGGATCTCAACGCCGCAACGCGCCTAGACCGGCTCGCACACCACCGCGAATTTCAGCAGTTGCGTGGGCCCGAACGCATTGCTGATCGCGACGTCGGCCGCGTCGCGCCCGCGCGCCATCAGAACCCGCCCGGTGCGCGGCGCGTTGTTGCGGGGATCGAACGTCTGCCAGCAGCCGCCGACGTACGCCTCGAACCACGCGGCGAAATCCATCGGCGCATACGGCGGCGGCAAGCCGACATCGCTGAGATAGCCCGTGCAATAGCGCGCCGGTATGTTCATCGCGCGGCATAGCGCGACGGCCAGATGCGCGAAGTCGCGGCACACGCCCTTCCTCTCGTGCCATGCCTGCCACGCGGTCTTGGTCGGCCGTGCGAAGTCGTAGCCGAACACGATGTGCCGGTGCACGTAGTTGCAGATCGCATCGACGCGCTCGCGGCCGAGCGGCAGTTTGCCGAACGTCTGCCACGCGAATTCGGAGAGCAGATCGGTTTCGCAATAGCGGCTGCCGAGCAGAAACACCAGCGTATCGTCGGGCAACATCTCCACCGGATGCTGTTCGGTAAATGGCGGCCGCTGCTCCGGCTCGGGCGACACGTCGAGCACCGCGCTGGTCGAGAACGCAATTTTTCCCGGCGGCGCGACGAGCCGGCTGCACAGATTGCCGAAGCCGTCGCGATACTGGCGGATCGGCACTAGCGGATCGACCGTCAGCAGATCGGGACTCAGCATCTCATTCGCATGCGAATAGTGCGTGTTCAGCATCAACAACATCGGGGTCGGTTGCACGCACTCGTAGACCAGTTCGTAGCCAACGCTCAATTTCATCGCGGCGCCCTCTTCCTGTTGAAACGTTCACTTGATGCGCACGGAGAACCGGCCACGTGGATGCTCGTCGCTAACACGTTTCGATTTGCAGCACCGGGAGATTCAGCGCGCGCTCATTCACCGGCATTCACCCTCATCCACTTTCGGTCACGCTCACGTCGACCTGCAAGCCGCGAAACGAATGGGTGTCGCCCGGACGGTTCACGCATTTCTCCGTGCGGCGCACATAGAAAAACGCGCTCTTGATGTCGAGTGTCATCGCGCGCAACAGCGCCATCGTGCTGCCTTTTGCGCTGATGCCCGCGCCGCCATTGCCATCGTTATAAGCAATGCTCGTGCCACCGCTGCTCGCGCTCGGCACGAATCGGCGCGCCCGCTTGTCGACATCGCTGTCCGGATACGGGCGGCTGCACGTGTTGACAAGATCACACGCCTCTTCGTCGGTGTAGGCAAACGGCCTTGATTGTGCTCTTGCTCTGTGAGCATAGCCACCCTTGCGATCCACCGCCGCGATGTAGCCAGCGGCGCGTCGATGCTTCGACGCGCCGCGCTACATCGATGCAAAAAGCAGCTCAGGCCGCCGCTGCTTGCGGCATCGCGTCGCCCTGCTCGCCGCCCAGCGCGTCGAGCAGATCGGTCAGCATGCGGTCGAGTTCGGCGGTCATCAGCGTGACGTCGGAATCGAAGCGTTCGTCGTCGTTCTGCGCGGTCGGGTCGCTCGTTTCCTTCAGCACGTCGAGCGGCGCGATGCGTTTGATCGTGAGCGAAGGCGTCAGCACGAACGACACGCGATCGTTCCACGTCATCGCAAGACGCATGCACTGCTTGCCGGCTTCGATATGGCGGCGCATATCTTCGGTATCCAAAGTATGTCCCACGTAACGCACGGTGGCGTTGCCTTCCGTGGGCGAGCGCAACTCGGTGTCCTGGTCGAGCGTGAAGCCCGCCGGACCCTCGCCGGACAGCAGCCATTCGGTCATCGCCGCGACCGGCGACTGCGTGACGCGCACCGTGCCGAGCGGCAGCTGATCGATCGACTTGACCAGCAGACCGCGCACTTCGTCGGCGACCGTTGGCGACGCCGCGTCGATCACGAGCCAGCCGTTCTTGCAGTCGATCCACACACGGGTATCGCGGCGAATGCTGAACGCGCGCGGCAGCAGTTCGTCGGTGACCTGCTCCTTGAGTTCGCGCATCTGCTTGCGGCCGGGTTTGAAGCCCTGCTGTTCCTCGAGTTCGAGCGCGCGCGCCTTGGTCACTTGCGTGACGACCGACGCGGGCAGCAGTTTCTTTTCGGTGCGGAACACCAGCAGCATCTGGCCGTTGAGCGCGTACACGAGCGAATCGTTGTCGCGCGGCGACGCCCAGCCGTGGCTTTGCATCTCGACGCTATTGCCGGGCGCAAACGCGTGCGGCGCGAGCCACTTCTGCATCTGTTCGGGGGTGACGGACCACGGAGCGGGAAGACGGTGCAGCTGAAGGTTTTTGAACCACATGGGCGAGGTCGTTTCCGGGCAAAGCGCGTCATTCTATATGACGAAGGAGCTGGCGCGTTCGCGCGGAGCATCACGGCTTGCCGGTCATTTTCAAATTGACACCGAGAATCCTTCAAACGATAGGCCGATTATCAAATTTCGACCGTGAGCCAGAGAATGTGTTTCATCCACTTACACTTCTCCCGGCCGCATCGTCGAGAACGGGCACCTCGAAGACAATCTGACGCTGCTCAAACAGCTCGGCGCGATCAAGCCATAGTGCTTTGCCGTATCCGTCTTTAAGCGCGTTTTACGCGCAAATCACCTAGACTTTTTGATAGGCGCGACGAAGACGGAGGCGGCCATGGCCGATGAAACCGCACCCTGGCAAATGGTGGAATACGAGGGCTTCGAGATTCACGTGGCGCCCTTCCCCAAGGACCCGCCCAACGAAGCGAAGCCGGCGGCCACGGCGGATAACCGCTACACGTACGTCGGCTATGTGTGTCATCCGGGCGCCGATCCGGCCATCCCCGGCCATGCGGTGCCGTTTCATGCGGACGGAGAAGAGAGCTTCGCCAGCAAGGACGATGCGCTCTACGAAGGGGTGCATGTGGGACGCAGCATTGTCGACGGCACGCATCCGGATCTGACGGTGCTGCCGCTGGTGACTGGCGGCGTGTGACGCGCGTGCGTTGTCGGCGCGGGCTGTTGAGGGCAGGTGTGCTACGTTGGGCGCCCCGTCAGCTAAACGCCCGCTTGATCCGCGACTTCAGCAGCGCGCGCCGCAGACGACCGGTTTGCTCGGGCTCGCTCACCGCCGCGCCGCCTTCGATAGCGGTGCCGCGGCGCAGGTAGTAGCGATCGAAGGTGGCTTGCGTCATGCCCCACTTGTTGAGGAACTGGCGGCGCCCATCGTTCTTGACGACCTTGCCGGTGCTCTTCTGCTGGAAGTGATAGACCAGACTGTCGCCGACGCCGACGAACACGCGGCAGCCGGCGTCCCACAGTTTCATCGAGAAGTCGTTGTCGCTGCTCATGCCGGGACTCAATTCGCTGCTATAGCCGCCCACCTTGTGCCACCAGTCGCGATGCACGAGCGTCGGCGGCCAGGTCGCGCCGCGCCAGTCGGCGCGCACGAGTCCGGGCGCGGCGGCGACGAGTTCGCCGGCGCGGAAATTCTCCACGTCGCGGCCGAAGTTATGCACGACCACGCAGGGATTGCCGGAATCGACCGGTTCGATCATCGTGCCGGACAGCATGAACAGGTTGTCGGCCGGCATCTGCGCGAGACGTTTGACGAGCGCGTCGTCCCAGCCGGGGCAGCAGTACATGTCGTCGTTCATGTAGACGACGTAGTCCTGCGTGGCGCGCGCCGCCGCGATATTGACCGCGTGACAGATGCCGATGTTGCCGGGTGACGCGGTATGTTCGATGCCCTCGTCGCGCACCCAGGCGAGCGTGCCGTCCGAGCCGTCGTTGACGTGCACGATGATCTGATGCGCGTGCGTCGAATGACGCCGCAGGCTGTCGATCACGAGACGCAGGTAAGGCAGATTGTTCCAGGTCGGGATGATGATAGAGAACATCGATTCGGTCCGTTGAGCTGGGTGCGGGCGCGGCATGCGCCGCGCGCCGGCCATGAGTTTCGCGGGGATTGTACCGCCGCGGCCCGCCCGCACGACAAATACCGCGGCCCAGGTCTCCGGGCTCGCGCCTTCCCTCGACTGACCGCAAGCATTTCGCAAGGAAGGGCACGGTTATAATCGCGATCGCTCTACCGTCTTGAAAATGTATCCAAATGGTCCGGCTCCCCCAGCAACTCCACCACCGGAACGGTAGTGTTCATACAAATCGTTGCCCTATGATTTTTGCTTCCAGTCTGGTCTGGCTCTGCACAGCCCTGCTGTTTCTCGCGCCCGCGGTCAATCTGATGTGGCGCGGCGGCACCGGCTACTGCTTCTTCGCACTTCTCGCGCTGGCGCTCGGCGCCGCTGTCGTCAACCGGCGCATGCCGGGCTATTTCTCGGCGCTGCGCACCTACCGCTGGTTCACCATCGGCATGCTGGCTCTGGTCGTGGCGATCGGCGTCCAGCAATTGCTGTTCGGCTACTGGCTGCCTCGACAGTTCGACGCGTTGTCGCGCTTCGTGCTCGCGTTGCCGGTCTTCCTGCTGCTGCGGCAGTTGCCGTCGCGAAATCTGCGCATGATCGGCTGGGGCTGCGCGGCCGGCGCGCTGGCAGTCGGCGTCTGGGCAATCGCCAATCAGCCCCCCGGCGGCTGGACCGATGCGAATCGTCTGAATAATTCGTATACGAACGCGATTCCGTTCGGCGATACCGCGCTGCTGCTCGGTTTCCTGTCGGTCTTCACGCTCGGCTGGGACCAGCCGCGCGACTGGCGCGTGCTTCTGCCGCGCCTGCTGGCGCTGGCGTCAGGCGGCTACGCGTCGTATCTGTCGGGCACCCGTGGCGGCTGGCTGGCCGTGCCGGTGTTCGTCGTGCTGCTCGGCATGCAGTATCAGTGGTTCGCGCACAAGAAGCGGCTGCTGGTCGCGACGCTGGCGATCGTGATCGCGGCCGGCGCGCTGCTCTCGACCGAGCGCATTCATAAGCGCCTCACCGAAGTGTCGACCGATGTGTCGATGCTGCATAAGGGCGAAGACTCCACGTCGGTGGGTCTGCGTCTGCAGTTGTGGAATGCGTCGCGGATGATCTTTGTCCATCATCCGGTGTACGGCATCGGCAAGGGGCATCTGGTGGACGAGTTGGGCGTGATGGCCAAACGCGGTGAAGTAAAGGCCGAGATCGTCAACGAGCGCGCCCATAGCGACTTTTTCTCCACACTCGCCGAAATGGGCGCGGTCGGCGTGGCCTGCCTGCTGCTGTTTTACTACGGAATCTCGGTGTATTTCTGGCGGCACCGGCACTCGACCGACCCGGCGACTCGCGCGGCCTCCTATGCGGGCCTCGCGGTCGCCACCAGCACGGTGATTTTCGGCCTGACCATCGACGTGCTCGTGCCGATCATGGTCACAGCGCTGCTCGCGTTGCTGGTCGCCACGCTGCTCGCGGTCGTCGATGCAAGGAAGCGCGAATTGCAGACGGAGCAAGCGCCCGCGTCACGTGCGGAGCGCCGCGCCGCTGAGGTCAAGGCCTGAGGTCTCGTCCGGGTTCTCGACAAGCCGGCGCGTCCATCCGGTTCGCGCCGGCTTTTGCTTGCCATCGTCCACACTGCCTTTCACTGTCCCGCTCGCACGCCGGCGGCTTTCGCTCACCTGCTTTCACACCGTCGGCCGCGCCCCACCCGGGCGCGCGGCGCACACCGGTTCACCGCGTGAAGAGCGCATAGAGCGCGGCGACATGCGCATCGATGCCCGGGTCGTACACCAGACTGTCGAGCGGCTTCGCGATCCGCGCGCCACCGCCGCGCACCCGTTCCACCGCCTGCTCGATCGCACGCTCGAAACTCCCCGCCGACTGCCGCGAAAACTCGATCTTCGCCGCGCCGGTGACGGTCTCCGCCGAGCCGACGTTGTCCGCGATCACGAGCGGCGTGCCGCACATCACCGACTCGACGCCCACGAGGCCGAACGGCTCGTACGCCGATGCGACGACGGTAAAGTCAGCGGCCGCGAACAGCTTTTCGATCTCCTTGCTGTAGCCGGCATAACGAATCGTGTCGCTGGTTTGCGGCACCGGCCGGCCTGCCACCACGAGGCATACCGGCAGCGTGGTCCGCGCAAAGAACGCCTCCAGCAGCGGATAGCCTTTGCGTTCGTGGCTGGTCGAGGAGAACACGAAGATCACGCGGTCTTCCGGCAGATCGAGCTGGCGGCGCACCGCCGCACGCGCCGCGTCGGTCAGCGGCTGGAAGCGCGCGGTGTCGACCGGCGGATAGAGCACGTCGATGCGCCCGGCCGGCACGCCGTAAAAGCGCTGCAACTCGCGGCTCATCAATTGCGAATGCGCGACGATCGCGCGCGCCTGCGTGTAGGCGCGTCGCTCCAGTTCGATCTGCCACTCGTCGCTGCGACGCACGCTGCGGCCTGCGGCTTCGAGCGAGCCCGGGTGCGTGCCGCCGCACAACACGACGTCGGCATGCGTGGAGTGATTGATCGAAAAGACGCAGGCGGGCCGGTGCCGTTTCAGGCGCTGTTTCAGACGCCAGTCGAACGCGAGGTTGCGCAGCTTGCGCGGCGCCCAGCGCACGTTCAGCGGCTGTGCGTCGATCCATGCCGCCTCGGGCAGCGCGCGGTCGATTTCACGGGCGAACAGCGTGGGACGCAGCCCCATTCGATGCAGCCCGGCGATCACGTCACGGGTGTAGCGTTCGGCGCCACCGCTATTTTTCAGCGCCTGGGCGGTCAGCGCGATGTCGGTGAGTAGACGGCGGGTCGGGTCGGACAAGGATCGGATCTCGGTAAAGGGCCACTCGGGCCACTCGGGCCACTCGGGGCACACGCGCGGCACAGGCGGCGAACACATGGCGCAGCGCTGCGCGGGCTGGTTTTTCGAAAGCAGCGGCAATTGTAAAGGATGCCTCTCACGGCTCTCCTGAAGCTCTCTCCGCGCAGCCCTCGCGCGACCGATTAAAATCTAGCCCAATTGCAACCGCCCTCACTCCATGACCGATAGCCTGTCGTCCAACCCTTCCCCCGCCGCGTCGGCCACCGAACGCCCGTTGGTCACGATGCTGCTGATCGCCTACAACCAGGCCGGGCAGATCGGCGACGCCGTGCGCAGCGCGCTCGCGCAAACCTATCAACCGCTCGAAATCATCATCTCCGACGACGCGTCCAGCGACGCCACCTTCGCCGCGATCGAAGCGGCGCTCGCCGGCTACAGCGGCCCGCATCGGGTGATCACGCGGCGCAACGCGGCCAACCAGGGCATCAGCGCGCATCTGTCGCAAATCGCGCAGCGGGCTCGCGGAGAACTGCTGTTCGTCGCCGCCGGCGACGACATGTCCGCGCCCAATCGCTGCGAGCGCGTGGTCGACTTCTGGCTCGCGCACGAGCGCCGCCCCGACCTGATCGCCACCGACCTCGCCGACATGGACGAAGCGGGCCACGTTCACGAACGGGTCAGCCCGACCGAACTCGATACCTATCGCAGTTTCGACGACTGGCTGGCCGGCCGCCCATGGCTCGTCGGCGCGGCGCACACGTGGTCGCGGCGTCTGTTCGAGCGCTTCGGGCCGATGCTGCCAGGCGCCGCCGCCGAAGATCAGATCATGGTGCTGCGCGCGATCCTGTCGGGCGGCGCCGTCAGCCTGCGTGAGCCGCTGGTGCGCTACCGGCGCGGCGGCCTGTCGCGCAAACGCCGCTATGGCTCGGTGGCTGAGCTGGTCGCGCGGATGCGCCAGAGCAATCGTTATGGACTGGCGGAACTCGCGCAGTTGCAGCGCGACGCCGAGATCGGCGGCGTGGGCGAACGCATGCGCGCGGCGCTGGCGCCCAAGCTCGCGCGTGAACAGTTCATCCACGCGATGTTCGAGGCTGGCAGTACCGGGGAGCGTGCGGCATTGCTGATGCGCGGCGCCGGCGTGAAGCTCGGGCTGCGCGTTCGCATGTTTCTGTACGCGAGCTGTCCGGCGGTCTACGCGCCTGGCATCTGGCTCAAGCGCGTCGTGCGGAAAAACCGCCGCTGAGAGAAGCGTGTTACAGCGGCGTGTTACAGCGCGCCGCGGCGACGGCGCAGCCGTCGCCCAAAGCTTGACCGCGGCGCGTCGACGCCGAAGCTCAGCACGTTCCTGCGCAAGCGCCGGATCATCTTCACCGCACGCACGAAGGTCTCGCCGGTGTGGCTGAGCATCACGAATTCGAACGCGCCGCGCCAGCTTTCGATGCCGCGTGAGAACGCGTGCATATCGTCGCGCGCGTCGACCGGCAACTCCGCGCCAAAACGCCACGCGAACAGACGGATCTGATCGGCGATGCCGTCGATCTGCCGCCGCCGGCCGGCGCCGCGCCGCCGCGCCGCCTCGACGCCGCATTCGTCGCGCGCGCCGGCCGCGGCCCGTTGATTGGTCGCGCTCGCGCCGACCGCATTGCTGTCATGCTGACGATATTTGAGGTGCGGCGCCGCGACGTGCCGAATCTCGCCGAACGACGCCACCACCATCGAGAGCCACCAGTCGTGCATCACGATGCCGGCGGGAAACGGCAACGCGCGCTCCAACGCGGCGCGGTTGACCAGCATCGCGCAGCCGGGGACATGATTGCTCAGCAGAAAGTCGCGCAGACGCTCGGCTCGGCGCGACTTCGCGGTGATGTCGAACAGCGATTTCGACAGACAGCCCAGCGTGGCGTCCACCAGTTCGATGTCGCAGAAGGCCAGCGCCGGCGTGGCCCTGCCCCGCGCGCGTTCCACGCGTTGCAGATCGTGCATCAGATCGGTGACTTTCTCGGGCGCCCACACATCGTCCTGATCGGCGAGTGCGACGTAGTCGCCACGGCAGCCTGCCAGCGCGCGCTCGAAGTTGCCCACGATGCCGACCCGTTCGCCATTGCCCACCAGCCGCACCGGGACTCGCCCGGCGCAGGACGCCAGCAGCTCGCGCGTGCCGTCGCTGGAGGCGTCGTCGGACACCACCAGTTCGAGATTCGGCCAGCTCTGCGCTTCCAGCGAAGCCAGCAGCTCAGGCAGATAGGTGCGGCCGTTGTACGTCGCAAGCGCAATTGAAACCAGTGGCTTGCTGGGGTCGTCGTGAAACATGGGTGGTCGGATCTCCGCGGTGCGGGCTGGTGGCAGGCCGCCAGCATGCGATTAGTGCGACAGGAGCGCAACAAATTGAGACTAAAACGCAACATTGTCCCAAAAATCAAACTAGAGGATCACTTGACAAGCGCGGGTAAGGGAAATCGGCAGCCAATCCGCCGACAATGCCGGCTGGCCCGCCCTGGCGCGGCGATGACCAGCAAACGCCCGCTGATAGCGCCGCCAGCCGGATATTGCCGCAATGCGGGAAATGGCCCCTGATCAACCGGGGTAATGATGCGCGACGCCAGCCGACCGGCCGAGCGTCGGTCAAACGGGCCAGATCAGGCCGCGTTCTGCTGGAACTGGATGCGGTGCAGATGCGCGTACAGCCCGTTCTCCTTCAGCAGTTCGCGATGGCTGCCGCGCTCGACGATGCGCCCGGCTTCCATCACGAGAATCCGGTCGGCGCGCTCGATCGTCGACAGCCGGTGCGCGATGACCAGCGTCGTGCGCCCCTTCATCAAGGTTTCCAGCGCCGACTGCACGTGGCGCTCGGACTCGGAATCCAGCGCCGAGGTGGCTTCGTCGAGAATCAGGATCGGCGCGTCCTTGTAGATCGCGCGCGCGATCGCCAGACGCTGCCGCTGGCCGCCCGACAGCATCATGCCGTTGTCGCCGACCAGCGTGTCGATGCCGTTCGGCATCGCCTCGACGGTGTCCCACAGGTTGGCCGCGCGCAGCGCCGCCTTGACCTTCTCCGGGTCGGCCGTCTGACCGTACGCGACGTTGTTGGCCACCGTGTCGTTGAACAGCACCACGTCCTGGCTCACCATCGCGATCTGGCTGCGCAGCGCGTGCAGGCCGTATTCCGGCAGCGCCACGCCGTCGACCAGAATCGCGCCGCCGGTCGGATCGAAAAAGCGCGGCAGCAGATTCACCAGCGTGGTCTTGCCGCTGCCCGATGGGCCCGCCAGCGCGACCATTTCGCCCGGCGCCACCTTGAACGACACCCGGTCGAGCGTGTGGCGGTTATGCGTGGCGCTGGTGCCGTACGTGAACGACACGTCGCGGAATTCCACTTCGCCGCGCGCGCGCTCAAGTGCCTTGCCGCGGCCTTCCGGCTCGGACGGCTCGTCGATCAGGCCAAAGATCAGTTCGCAGGCGGTCATGCCGCGTTGCAGCGGCTGGTTCACGTCCATCAGGTGCTTGAGCGGCGAGATGATCAGCAGCATCGAGGTGACGAACGCGACGAAGCCGCCGACCGTGGTCTGATCCGACGACGACTGCACCACCGCGATCGTAATCACGACAGCCAGCGCGATCGAGGCGAGGAACTGCGTCAACGGTTGCGCGAGACCGCCGGAGACCGTCATGCGCATCGCGTAGCCGCGCAGGCGCTTGCTCATCGCCGTGAAGCGGTCGATCTCGTACTGCTCGCCGTTATGCACCTTGACGACTTTGTAGCCGCCCACCGTCTCTTCCACGATGTACGACAGTTCGTTGGTCAGCAGTTGATGCTCGCGGTTCAGGCGCCGCAGCCGGCGGTTGATCTTGCCGACCAGCCAGCCGATGCCGGGCAACAGCACCGCGACGATCAGCGTCAGACGCCAGTTCAGATAGAACAGATAGCCGAGCAGGAAGATCACCGTCAGCGAATCGCGCACCAGCGTCACCATCACGCTCAGCAGCACGTTGAGAATCTGGTTCACCTCGAAGACGATCGCGTTGATCACCGTGCTCGCGGTTTCGCGCTGGAAGAACGCGACGCTCGTGTGGATCATGCGGTTGAACATCTTCAGGCGCAGGTCGAGCAGGATCCTGTTCGACACGTACGCGAGCAGATAGCCGGACGCATATTGCGACACGCCGCGCACCAGCGCGAGGCCGATCACCGCGACCGGCACGAACCACCTGGCGTTGTCGCTCGCATGCGCGCCGAAGCCCTTGTCCAGCAGCGGTTTGAGCAACGCGGGGATGGCGGCGTCGGTGGCGGCGCTGACGGCCATTGCGATGATCGCGCCGACGACGACCCACAGCAGCGGCTTGATATACGGCCACAGGCGCCGGAAGACGACGGCCGGCGACGACGCCTCACCTGAACCGATGGGTTTGCTTAACGTTGGCTTCGCGCTCAAGGAATCCTCTGGGAATGCGGGACAGCAACCGCGCGGCGGACTGGATGGGCGCCGCGCGGAATATCAAAAGAGAGCATTGTAATCGGTTGGGGATGACGGCCGGGGCCAGGTGGGCCGTGCTGTGTATACTCGCGGGACTCGCTTGCGCCGCGCGCTTGCACAACACGCTTCGTCATTTCGCCCGCCACGCAACTCAGTCCACGCAACTCAGGTATGCAAGAAACCACCCTCGGCGTCGCCATCATCACCCGAAACGCGGCGGCGCGGCTGGCCGAATGCCTGCAAGCCGTGGCCTTCGCCGATCAGATCGTCGTGATCGACGGCGGCAGCACCGACGGCACCGCCGACATCGCCCGCGCGCATGGCGCCCGCGTGATCGAACAGACCGACTGGCCAGGCTTTGGCCCGCAAAAGAACCGCGCGGTGGACGCGCTCAGCACGAGCTGGATTCTGTCGATCGACGCCGACGAAATCGTCTCGCCGCAACTGGCGTCGGCGATCCGCGCGGCGCTCATGGCGCCCACCGCCGACGTGTACGCGGTGGACCGGTTGTCGAGTTTTTGCGGCCACTGGATTCATCACAGCGGCTGGTATCCGGACTGGATTCCGCGTCTGTTCAAACGCGGCGCCGCGCGTTTCTCCGATGACCTCGTGCACGAGCGCCTGGTGTTCGACACGCCCGCGCAGCGTCTGACCGGCAAGCTGATGCACTTCTCGTACGAGGACTTCGAAGGCGTGCTGCGCAAGCTCGACGCGTATTCGACGGCCGGCGCCCAGCAGCGTCATGCGGCGGGTCAGCGCGGCAGTTTCGGCAAGGCGCTTGGGCGCGGCGCCTGGGCGTTCATGCGGACCTATCTGCTACGGCGTGGCTTTCTGGACGGCCGCGCCGGCTTCATGATCGCAGTGTTCAATGCGGAAACGGTGTACTACCGGTTTTTGAAGCTGGCGCGTCCGGGCGAGCAGACGCGGCGGTAAGTAACGGAGAAAAGGCGGCGCCGGGTGACGTTGTTGGCGTTGGCTGCTGATTGGCGCCACATAACGCTCGTATCGCCAAGCGACACGCCTTACGGGACGCTGGCAGGACGTCGGTGATCAAATCCCGGCAGCAGCTTCACCAACCAAACCCCGACCGCCGGCGTCCACCACCGCAGCGTCCGACAGGGCTTTGCCCGCTCCAACCGCGCGAACAAAACCCCCGCCTCAATAAACGATCTCGATCGAGCTTCCCGCAAACTCGTCGCGCAACGCAGCGAGCAGTTCGTCGGTCGGCTTCACGCGCCATGCGTCGCCCAGACGCATTTCGCCTTGCGCATTTTCACTGCGATAAACCACCTGCACAGCCAGTCCGTTCGGAATCTGCACCGCCTGACGCTGACGGCCATTGTCGCCACCGCCATAGCCGCCGCCGTTGCGCCCGCCACCACCGTTGCCGCCGCGCGATGACGCCGCCGGCGCGGCGGCCGCCTGCGGCTCGTCCTTGCCCGCGCTATGCGCTTCGAGCACACGGCGCAACGCCTGCGCGTCCGCATTGCCGTTCATCTGCACCTTCACGGCTTCCGCGTAACGGCAGCGCGCGCGGCCCAGATCCATGACCGTATCGACGGTAAAGCGGATACCGCCGGTGAACGCGTCGTTACGCGCCTGGCCTTGCACCACCAGCAGTTCGTCTTCCTTGAACAGTGGCTTGTGCGCTTCGAAGGTCTCGTTGAAGACCGTCACTTCGCACTGGCCCGTGCCGTCGTCGAGCAGCGCGATCAGCATCTTGCCGCGCTGGGTCATCTGCGTGCGCAGCGACGCGATCACCCCCGCCACCAGCTTGTCGCGCCCTTCCTTCAGCTCGCCGATCTTCTGCCGCACGAACCGGCGCACTTCGTCCCTGTACGCGTCGAACAGATGGCCCGACAGATAGAAGCCGAGCGCGGCCTTCTCTTCCTGCAGCTTCTTCTTTTCCGGCCATTCCGGCTCGTCGACCAGCTCGTGACCTTGCGACGGCGCGTCGCCCATGTCGAACAGACCCGCCTGCAGCGCGTTGGCGCTCGCCTGCTCGGCCGCTTCCATCGCGAGCGAGACGGACGCGATCAGTTGCGCGCGGTTCGCGTGCAGCGTGTCGAAAGCGCCCGCGCGGATCAATGCCTCGACCGTGCGGCGATTGACGATGCGGCGGTCGACCCGGTTGCAGAAGTCGAAGATGTCGATGAACGGACCTGCTTCGCGCGCGCGCAGGATTTCTTCGATCGCGTTCTGGCCACTGCCCTTGATCGCGCCGAGCCCGTAACGGATCGTTTTCGAGCGTTTGCCGTCGGGTTCGGCAACCGGCTCGAAGCGATACGCGGACAGATTCACGTCCGGCGGCAACACGGCCATCTTGTTCGCGAGGCAGTCTTCGAACAGGATCTTGACCTTGTCGGTGTCGTCCATGGCGAGCGACATATTCGCCGCCATGAATTCCGCCGGATGGTGCGCCTTCAGCCAGGCGGTGTAGTACGCGAGCAGCGCATACGCGGCCGCGTGCGACTTGTTGAAGCCGTAGCCCGCGAACTTCTCCATCAAGTCGAAGATTTCGTCGGCCTTCCCGGCGGTCAGCCCGTTCTTCGCGGCGCCCTGGCGGAACAGCTCGCGATGCTCGGCCATTTCCTCGGCCTTCTTCTTGCCCATCGCCCGGCGCAGCAAGTCGGCGCCGCCCAGCGAATAGCCGCCGATGATCTGCGCCATCTGCATCACCTGCTCCTGGTAGACCATGATGCCGTAGGTCTCTTTCAGAACAGATTCGACGCGCGGGTCCGGATACTCGACCACTTCGCGGCCGTGCTTACGTGCACAGAAGCTGGGGATCAGGTCCATCGGGCCCGGACGGTACAACGCGACCAGCGCGATGATGTCCTCGAAGCGGTCAGGCTGCGCGTCTTTCAGCATGCCCTGCATGCCGCGGCTTTCCAGCTGGAACACCGCGACCGTATTGGCTTTCTTCAGAACCGAGAACGACGCCGGATCGTCGAGCGGCACCTGGCCTAGCGACCAGTCCTGCTTCGCCGGATCGAGACGGCGGATATAGCGCTCGGCCCAGTCGAGAATCGTCAGCGTGGTCAGACCCAGGAAGTCGAACTTCACGAGGCCGACGGCTTCGACGTCGTCCTTGTCGTACTGGCTGACGACGCCGCTTTCGTCGCCCTGCGTGTACAGCGGACAGAAATCGGTCAGCTTGCCGGGTGCGATCAGCACGCCGCCCGCGTGCATGCCGACGTTACGCGTGAGGCCTTCCACGCGTTGCGCGAGTTCGATCAGCTGATGCACTTCGTCTTCGTTGTCGAAGCGCTCCTGCAACAGCGGTTCTTCCTTCATCGCGTCGGCGATTGTGACGTGCTTGCCCGGCTTGAACGGAATCAGCTTGGCGATGCCGTCGGTGAACATGTAGCCGAGATCGAGCACCCGGCCGATGTCGCGCACCGCCGCCTTCGCCGCCATCGTGCCGAACGTCGCGATCTGCGACACCGCATCCGCGCCGTATTTCTCCTTCACGTACTGGATCACGCGATCGCGGCCGTGCTGGCAGAAGTCGATGTCGAAGTCGGGCATCGACACCCGTTCCGGATTCAGAAAACGTTCGAACAGCAGGTTGTAGCGCAGCGGGTCGAGATCGGTCACGCCGAGCGCGTAGGCGACCAGCGAACCCGCGCCCGAGCCCCGGCCCGGTCCGACCGGCACGCCATTGTTCTTCGCCCAGTTGATGAAGTCCGCAACGATCAGGAAGTAGCCCGGAAAGCCCATCTTGATGATCGTGCCGCACTCGAATTCGAGGCGCTGGTAATAGGTTTCGCGCTGCGCGGCGCGCTCGGCTTCGTCCGGGTACAACTGCTCGAGACGCTTTTCGAGGCCCTCTTTCGACAGCAGCACGAGGTAGTCGTCGAGCGACATGCCGTCGGGCGTCGGGAACAGCGGCAGCTTCGGCTTGCCGAGTTCGAGCGTGAGGTTGCAGCGCTTCGCGATCTCGACCGTGTTGGCGAGCGCCGACGGAATGTCCGCGAACAGCGCGGTCATTTCCTGCTGCGTGCGGAAATACTGCTCGGACGTGAAGCGCTTCGAGCGGCGCGGATTCGCGAGAATGTCGCCTTCGGAAATACACACGCGCGCTTCGTGCGCGGTGAAGTCGTCCGGCGTCATGAACTGCATTGGATGCGTGGCCACCACCGGCAATTTCAGCGACGCCGCCAGCGCGACCGCCCGCCGCACGTACTGCTCGCCGCCCGGCTGAGCGCAACGCTGCAACTCGATATAGAAGCCGCCAGCAAACACCTTCGCCCAACGCAGCGCATTGCGCTTCGCCGCTTCCTCGTTGCCGGCCGCGAGCGCGAGGCCGACGTCGCCTTGCTGCCCGCCCGACAATGCGAGCAGCCCTTCGCCGAGACCGGATTCGAGCCAGCCGGCTTCGACTTCCGCGCGGCCACGATACTGGTTCGTGAGCGACGCCTTGCTGAGCAGCTCGCACAGATTCAGATAGCCGCGCCGGTCTTTGACCAGCAGCAGCAAACGGGAAGGCTTGTCGCGGTCGTCCGGATTGGTGATCCAGACGTCGCAGCCGGCAATGGGTTTGACCCCTTTGCCACGGGCTTCCTTGTAGAAGCGGACGAGGCCGAATGCGTTGCTGAGATCGGTGAGGGCGAGCGCGCCCTGACCGTCTTTGGCCGCGGCCTTGACGATGTCGTCAAGACGCACGATGCCATCGGCAATCGAGAATTCGGAGTGAACGCGGAGATGAACGAAGCGGGGATCTGACATGGGCGACATTGTAACTCCACCCTTCCGGAGTGTTCAGGCCAAAACCGCGCGTTAGCCATCCGGCTTAGGACGCGAACGCGGCAGCGCCGCGCACAGCCTTTTGCAACGTGGGGAACGGCTGCCGCGACGGGTCGCGCGCGGCAATTGCGCGGCAAGTTGATCGACGATTTGAGCTAGCGCAAGCGGCTGGCCATTCGGCCGAGTCGGGGAAAACGCCGGGTTGAGGGATAATACGGGTTTCGCTCTATTCGACGTGGCCGCGATACAGGGGCTCACCCCGGGACTCACCCCGGGCTCCCCAAGGCTCAACGCGGCGGCGCAACGCGCTCCGTTTCTCGCCACGCCGGCCACTTCTTACCGCTGGACACACATGAGTATCGTCAATCTCGCCGCGTATCATTTCGCGACAATCGAAGACACCGCCGCATGGCGCCCGTTCGTCACCGAACGCTGCAACGCGCTCGGCCTGCGCGGCACCATTCTGCTGGCGCCGGAAGGCATCAACCTGTTCGTCGCCGGCACGCGCGACAGCACGGACGCATTCATTGACTACATCCGTCACGACGCGTTGTTCGAGGGCAAGTTCGCGACTCTGCAATTCAAGGAAAGCCTGTCGGACAAGCAGCCCTTCACCCGCATGCTGGTCAAGCTCAAGCGCGAAATCATCACGATGAAGAAGCCGGCCATCCGTCCGGAGCTCGGCCGCGCGCCGTTCGTCGACGCCCCCACGCTGAAGCACTGGCTGGACCGCGGCCATGACGACGAGGGCCGCCCGGTCGTGATGCTCGACACGCGCAACGCGTTCGAAGTCGACGTTGGCACCTTCGACCACGCGCTCGACTACCGCATTACGAAGTTCAGCGAGTTTCCCGACGTGATCGAGAACCATCGCGTCGATCTCGAAGGCAAGACGGTCGTGTCGTTCTGCACCGGCGGGATTCGCTGCGAGAAGGCCGCGATCCACATGAAGGAAGTCGGCATCGAGAACGTGTACCAGCTCGAAGGCGGCATCCTGAAGTACTTCGAGGAAGTGGGCGGCGCGCATTATCACGGCGACTGCTTCGTGTTCGACTACCGCACCGCGCTGAATCCGCAACTGGAGCCCACCGCCACCGCGCAATGTTTCGGTTGCCGCGCCGTGGTCACGCCCGAGGCGCAACAATCGCCGATGTACGTGGCGGGCAAGACGTGTCCGGCATGCCATCCGGACGGCAAGGCAGCGCGCGCCGCGTGATGGCGGCGGCGCACACTAGTGGACAAGTGGGGCGCCGCGCGTGGGTCGGGGGCGGTGCGTTTGATGCGGCTATGACTAGTGCGTCTGTTGCGTCTGTTGCGTCTGTTGCATCTGCCGCGTCCGCTGCGTCCGCGGCGTGTGCCAGGACGCCAGCATCAGCAGCATCTGCATCCTTTAACTCGTCCCCTGCCGCCGCTACGTCTGCGCCCGCCCCCGCAACAACCCCACGCACCCAACCATGACCTACCGTGGACGCTTTGCACCGTCGCCTACCGGGCCGCTGCATTTCGGCTCGCTGGTCAGCGCGCTCGCAAGCTGGCTCGACGCCCGCGCGCATGAAGGCGCATGGCTCGTGCGCATCGACGACATCGACGGGCCGCGCACCGTGCCGGGCGCCGCCGAGGATATTCTCGCGACCCTCGAACGCTTCGGCATGCAGGCGGACGAAGAGCCGGTCTGGCAAAGCCGCCGCGTGGCGCGCTACGAGCAGGCGCTGGAGCAGTTGAAGCCCACCGGCTTGATCTATCCGTGCGGCTGCACGCGCAAGGAAATCGCCGACTCGCTTTTGCACGCGCATGCGCGCAACACGACGCTCGCCTATCCCGGCACCTGCCGCGCGGGCCTGCACGGCAAACCCGCGCGCGCATGGCGTCTGCGCGTGCCCGACGGCGATGCCGCCGTGATCACCTTCGAGGATCGCTGGCAGGGCGAGCAGACACAGAATCTGGCCACCGAAGTCGGCGACTTCGTTCTGAAGCGCGCGGACGACCAATGGGCGTATCAACTGGCGGTGGTGGTCGACGATGCGGACGCGGGCATCACGCACATCGTGCGGGGTGCGGACTTGATGGATTCGACGGCGCGGCAGATTTACCTGCAACGCTGTCTTGGCGTGCGGACGCCTCAGTACCTGCATGTGCCCGTCGTGACGAACGAACAAGGCGAAAAACTGAGCAAGCAGAACGGCGCAACCGCGCTCGACAACGACAAGCCGCTTGAAGCACTGAGCGCCGCGGCGCGGCATCTGGGACTTGATCTGCGCGGCCACGCCCAGACAACGCTAGACGATTTTTACGCCGCCGCCACGGCCGCATGGGCGAAGCGGATGGGCGTCAGAAAGTGAAAGCGCTTCGCCGTTGAAGCTGCGAAGCGCTTGAGACGCTGAAGCGTTTAGACCTTCACAGAATCATGAAGACGAAGTCGACTTCCTCGGCATCCCAAACCCGCCCAGCAACGCCGCCAACGGCTGCTTGGAACCCGACTTCTGCGGCGCAGCCGAAGCAGCGGCGGCCTCCTCGACCTTGCGCACGGACGCAGGCGACGGCTCATACGGCTTCAGGAAGAAATCGTCGACCGGCTGCGCGCGATGATGATGGTGATGCGGACGCTCGAACGAACCCGACGACGGCGCACCCGTGCGACGGCGGCTGCCGCGCTCATCACGGCCGTCGCCGCTGCGCTCACGGCGCGGCGCGCGCTCTTCATGGTGATGCCGCACCGGCGCATCCACGGTCAGGCGTTGCACGTCCAGAGGACGCTTGATCAGCTTCTCGATATCGGCAAGCTGCTTGCGCTCGTTCGGGCTGCACAGCGACAACGCGTCGCCCGACGCACCCGCACGTCCGGTACGGCCGATCCGGTGCACGTAATCTTCCGCGTTGAACGGCAGGTCGAAGTTGATCACCGCAGGCAGCTCGGCGATATCCAGACCACGCGCGGCAACGTCAGTTGCCACCAGCGCTTCGATCTCGCCGCGCTTGAACGCGTCGAGTGCCTGCATGCGCTCGTTCTGCGTACGGTCGCCGTGAATCGCGGTCGCGACCACGCCGTCGCGTTCGAGACTGCGCGCGAGACGGCTCGCGCCGATCTTGCTGTTGCAGAACACGATCACCTGCTTGAGGCTGCGCTCGCGAATCAGTTGCACGACCGCGCCGGTCTTGTCGCCCTCGGCGACTTCGAAGACGATCTGCGTCACGTTGGTCGCGGTCGAGTTGCTGCGCGCGACTTCGATGGTCTGCGGGCTGCGCAGATAGGTGGCCGCCAGCTTCTTGATTTCGCCTGAGAAGGTGGCCGAAAACAGCAGCGTCTGACGTTCCTTCGGCAGCAGGTTCAGGATGCGCTGCAGATCCGGCAGGAAGCCCATGTCGAGCATCCGGTCGGCTTCGTCGAGCACGAGGATCTGCACCTGGCCGAGGTTGGCGGTTTTCTGTTGCACATGATCGAGCAGGCGGCCCGGCGTGGCGATCAGGATTTCGACGCCGCGGCGCAGTTGCTCGGACTGCGGATTCATGTCCACGCCGCCGAACACCACGGCGCTGCGCAGCGCCGTGTGCTTCGCGTACGACTGCACGTTCGCGGCGACCTGGTCGGCCAGTTCGCGGGTCGGCGTGAGGATCAGCGCGCGCACCGGATGGCGCGCGGGCGATGCGCTCGTGCTGGCCTGCGGCAGCAGACGCTGAATGATCGGCAGCGAGAAGCTCGCGGTCTTGCCGGTGCCGGTCTGCGCGGCGCCCATCACGTCACGGCCGGCCAGCACGACGGGAATCGCCTGTGCCTGGATCGGCGTAGGCGTGGTGTAGCCCGATTCCTTGACGGCTTTCAGGATGTCGGGCGCGAGACCGAATTGATCAAAAGTCGCAGTGCTGGGCGTGACGGCTGTGTCGGACATGGTGGCTTTCGCTAAAAATGCGCTTGGCGCGGTGCGCGCGGCAGCGGTCGGAACCGCAGAGGGCATCAGGATGAAGGCGGAGCCACGGCGTTCCGCACGGGACCCGTCAGTATCACGGGAAAAATGCGGCCGGCTCCGGCCGGCGGAAACACCCGCCGGAAAGGCCGGTATTGTAGCACTTCAGCAAAAACACTCATGGCGCATGTGACGGCTTTCTGCTTGCGCCTGCGAAAGCTCGCTGGCGGACGCGTCGCGCGAGCCTCGGCGGGCGCCGCAAGATTGCCGCAAAGCGGCGGCCCGCCTAGCTCGCGAGCGTAATTCGCGCAGACTACAGTTGCGTGACAGCAGACGGCGCTTCGATAACGGACACGGACGGCCTCGGCCCCAGCCGCACAAGCGGCCCATGCCCGCCGCGGCCCGCCCCGCATCACCACGTCTCGCGCATCACCATCAAGCGCAACTCGGTCATATCCTCGATCGCGTAGCGCACGCCTTCGCGCCCCAGCCCCGAATCCTTCACGCCGCCATACGGCATGTTGTCGACCCGGAACGACGGCACGTCGTTGATCACCACGCCGCCCACATCGAGCTCATCCCACGCGCGATGCGCGTGCGCCAGCGAATCGGTGAATACGCCGGCTTGCAACCCGAAATCGCTGTCGTTGACGGTCTCCAGTGCGACCTCGAAATCGTCGAAGCGCTCCAGGATCGCCACCGGCCCGAACGCTTCCTTGCGATACAGATCGGTGTCGCGCTTCACGCCTTCGAGCAGCGTGGCCTCGAACATCGCGCCGTCCACCTTGCCGCCCGCGACGATTTTCGCGCCCGCCTGTACCGCGCTGTCCATCCAGCCGGCGAGGCGTTTGGACTCCGACTCGGAGATCATCGGCCCGACGAAAGTCTTTTCGTCCTTCGGATCACCCATCACGAGCGACTGCGTCTTCGCGATCAGCTTCTCGCGCAGCGCGTCATAGACCTTCGCGTGCACCAGAATCCGCTGCACGCCGATGCAGCTCTGCCCCGACTGATAGAACGCGCCGAACGCCAGCCGCTCGACCACGTAGTCGAGCTTGTCGCCCTGATCGCCATCGACGATCGCGGCCGCGTTGCCGCCCAGCTCCAGAATCACCTTCTTCTTGCCGGCCTTCTTCTTCAGCTCCCAGCCCACCGCCGGCGAGCCGGTGAACGACAGCAGCTTGAAACGCTCGTCGGTGGTGAAGAGATCGGCGCCGTCGCGATGTGCGGGGAGAATCGAGAACGCGCCTTTCGGCAAATCGGTTTCCGCGAGGATCTCGCCCATGATCAGCGCGCCGACCGGAGTGCGGCTCGCCGGCTTCAGCACGAACGGCACGCCCGCCGCGATCGCCGGCGCGACCTTGTGCGCGGTCAGGTTCAGCGGGAAATTGAATGGCGAGATAAACGAGCACGGACCGATCGGCACGCGCTTCACATAACCGTGATAGCCTCTCGCGCGCGGCGAGATCTCCAGATTGACGATCTCCCCGTCGATCCGCACGCTTTCCTCGGCGGCCACCTTGAACGTGTCGATCAGGCGCGTCACTTCGCCTTTCGAATCGTTGATCGGCTTGCCGGCTTCTATGCACAGCGCGAGCGCCAGTTCGTCGTAGCGCTCGCGAAAGCGCTTCACGCAGTGTTCGAGCACCGCCTGGCGCTTGAACGGCGGGAACGCGCGCATCGCGGGCATTGCGTCGACGGCGTGGCCGATCGCTTTGTCGATTGCGCTCGCGTCGGCCATCGCCACGCGGGTCGCCACTTCGCCGCTGAATTTATCGGTGACTTCGAGATCGGTGTTGGCGGCCACCGCTTCGTTCGCGAGGTAGTACGGGTAAGTCTTCTTCAACATGACGCGCTCTCCTTGATCCGATGCCTGACAGTCGCTGCGCGGCCAGCAAGGGCCGTGCCGCCCGTATGCCGCTCATATATCGCTCACTTGCCGCTCCAATACGGTTCAGATAAAGCTCACAGTTGCGCGGACAGCCGCTTGATCTCGCGATTGAGCACACGCTCGTTGTCCGAATAGTCGATCGGCAGGTCGATCACGTGCACGCCGGGCGTCACGAAGCATTCGCGCAGCAACGGCGCGAACTCCGCCGCCGATTCGATCCGATGCCCCTGCGCGCCATAGCTCTGCGCGTACGCGACGAAATCCGGATTGGCGAGCGTCATGCCGTAGTCGGGAAAGTTCATGTTTTCCTGCTTCCAGCGGATCATGCCGAACGCGTCGTCGCGCAAGATCAGGATCACCAGATCGAGCTTCAGCCGCACCGCCGTTTCCAGTTCCTGCGAATTCATCATGAAGCCACCGTCGCCGCATACGGCCATCACCTTGCGGTCCGGGTGCACGATCTTGCTGGCGATCGCGGACGGCAAGCCCGCCCCCATCGACGCCAGCGCGTTGTCGAGCAGCAGCGAATTTGGTTCATGCGCACGGTAATAGCGGGCGAACCAGATCTTGTACATGCCGTTGTCCAGACACACGACGCCGTCCACCGGCGTGGTCTCGTACACGTCGTTGACGATGCGCACCGGGTACATCGGAAAGCGGTCGTCGTGCTGGCCTTTGACCAGATGCGCTTCGAAGTGCTGCTTGATCTCCTTGAAGCGCGTGAAGTCCCAATGCTCCTGGCGCGCCTTGAGGCTTTCCTTCAGTTGCCACACCGCGTTGGCGATATCGCCGACCACTTCGATCTGCGGGAAATACACCGTGTCGACTTCCGCGCCGAGAAAGTTGACGTGAATCACCGTTTTCTCGCCCGCTTCGCCGCTGCGCATGAAGAACGGCGGCTTCTCGATCACGTCGTGACCGACATTGATGATGCAGTCCGCGTGGTCGATCGCGCGGTGCACGAAGTCGCCGTCGGACAAGGTCGCGTTGCCGAGCCACATCGGATGCGATTCGTCGATCACGCCCTTGCCCATCTGCGTCGTGAAGAACGGAATGCCGATCTGGTCGACGAACTCGCGCAGCATCCTGGTGGTGGTCTTGCGATTGCCGCCCGCGCCGATCATCAGCAACGGATGCTTCGCGCTGGTGATCGCCTCGACCGCGCGCGCCACCGCTTTTTCCTCGGCGACGGGGCGGCGGCTGAAGCTCTTCGGAATCGGCTTGCCGTCGCCCTCCTCATGCGCGACGTCTTCGGGCAATTCGAGGTGGGTGGCGCCGGGCCGCTCCTCTTCCGCCTGCCGGACCGCCTCGCGCACCGCCGCCGGAATATTGCCGATCGACACGATCTGCCGTGTGTACTTGGTGAGCGGCTCCATCATCCGCACCACGTCGACGATCTGGAAATGGCCCTGCTTGCTCGACTTGATCGGCTTTTGCCCGGTGACCATCAGCATCGGCATGCCGCCTAGCTGCGCGTACGCCGCGGCGGTCACGAAGTTGGTCGCGCCCGGGCCGAGGGTGGCCAGACACACGCCGGTGCGGCCGGTGAGACGCCCGTAAGTCGCGGCCATGAAGCCGGCCGCCTGTTCGTGGCGCGTGAGGATCAGACGAATTTTCGAGCGGCGCAGCGATTCGAGCAGATCGAGATTTTCTTCACCGGGGATGCCGAACACGTACTCGACACCTTCGGCTTCCAGCGATTTGACGAACAGGTCCGATGCTTTCATTGAGGGTCTCGCTTGATGATACGGACTTGGGGCCCTGAGCCCGACCGTTAGGGTCCGGAAACGGACGATCGAGGACGACGGCCGCGCGGACAGCGGGCAACGCACGGCATGGCATGACGGCACGGCGAATGCCATGCCGGACAGCTTACTACTCGAACGGAATTGATGCGCGCTGGCGGACCATGCCGCGCTGCGGGGACGACGTGAAGCAGCCGGGGTGCGAGCGGGACGGGCGGCGGCATGGAGAACGAAAGCCGCCGCCTCATGGCTAGCGAATGATGGTGACGCAGTCGGAGAGAATCGGTGGCGCGTTTGCGCCGCTCATCGCGTCGTACAGGTCGGCACGCGGGCCCTTGGTCCACCACGTGTAGCTGCCGGCCTGGTATTTCGCGCCGGACGCCGAGATCGTGTTGACGAACAACATCGGTTTGCCTTTCACCGGCACCAGCGCGAAGCTCTGACCGTTCGCCGTGTTCCAGTAGGTGACGTGCAGGATCTTGCCGGTCGCGCAGGTGTATTTGTGCGTCTGGTGATTCCTGGTCTGAATCTCCGGGAACTGCAATGGCGCGGCCCATGCGCTGCTGTCAAGCGCAGCGAGACCCGCCGCGATGATTGTTGCAACAAGCCATGTCTTCATCGGATGCCTCGATTGTTGCTGCGTATCGAACATGGCCGGCGCGCGGGTGTTGGATCGTGGGTCGCGCATCGTCGCGCATCGACATGCGTGAGCGCATCTCAGCGCGCCGCGCCGCCGCTTACTTCGCCGACACCGGCCGCACCGCCGCCGCGGCCTGCTTCGCGCGCGAGCGTGCTTCGTCGAGGTTCTCGCCGGTGGCCACCGCCACACCCATGCGGCGCTTGACGAAGCTCTCCGGCTTGCCGAACAGGCGCAGATCCGCATTGGGCACCGCCAACGCCGCCGCGACACCTTCGAATGCAATGCCGGCCTCGTCCAGACCGCCGTAGATCACCGCCGACGCACCCGGCGCCCGCAGCGACGTATCGACCGGCAAGCCGAGGATCGCGCGCGCATGCAGCTCGAATTCCGAGAAGCGTTGCGAGCACAGCGTGACGAGCCCCGTGTCGTGCGGACGCGGGCTCACTTCCGAGAACCAGACCTCGTCGCCGCGCACGAACAGCTCCACGCCGAACAGGCCCCGGCCGCCGAGCGCGGCCGTCACCTTGTGCGCCACTTCGCGCGAACGTTCGAGCGCGAGCGGGCTCATCGGCTGCGGCTGCCACGATTCGACGTAGTCGCCCGCCACCTGCACGTGGCCGATCGGATCGCAGAAATACGTGCTCACCGCGCCGCTCGCCGGGTCGATCGCGCGCACCGTCAACTGCGTGATTTCGTATTCGAAGTCGATAAAGCCTTCGACGATCACGCGGCCGTGATTCACGCGGCCGCCCGCCATCGCGTATTGCCACGCGGGTTCGACGTCGGCGTCGCTCTTGAGCACCGACTGGCCCTTGCCCGACGACGACATCACCGGCTTCACGACGCACGGATAGCCGACCTTGGCGATGCCCGCGCGCAACTCGTCGAGCGAATCGGCGAACGCGTACGGCGAGGTCGGCAGGCCGAGCTCTTCCGCGGCGAGACGGCGGATGCCTTCGCGATTCATCGTGAGCTGGGTGGCGCGCGCGGTCGGGATCACTTCGGCGAGACCGTCGGTTTCGATTGCGGCGAGCGCATCGGTGGCGATCGCCTCGATCTCGGGGACGATCAGATGCGGGCGTTCCTGTTCGACCAGCGCGCGCAGCGCGGCGCGGTCGGTCATGTCGATCACGTGCGCGCGATGCGCGACCTGGTGGCCCGGCGCATTCGGGTAACGGTCGACGGCGATCACTTCGACGCCCAGCCGTTGCAGCGCGATGATCACTTCCTTGCCGAGCTCGCCGGCGCCGAGCAGCATGACGCGCGTAGCGGAATCGGAAAGGGGCGTGCCGATCCGTTGGCCGATCTGCATGGGGTCTCCAGATAAATGTCGGGATGAGGGTGGGATTGGTCAGGGCACGATGTTAACATGCGGGCCCCTCGCCGCGCCTTGCTCGCGGCGGCCATCTCCCTGTATCTCGATCTGCGCGTGAAGGGCACGACGGCGCCGCGCACCGGCGCCGCTATGTCTCAATAAGCTTGCCGCACGCCGTTGCGCTCGCGTGCGGCAAGCTTAGTGCGTTACCCTTACGCCTTCGCCAGTTTGAAGAGGAACGACGCAATGCTCCAAAGCTCCTCCGCGCGACGTGTTGCGCGCTTCACCCCGTCTCTGCGCGCGGCCATCGTCACGCTGAGCGTCGCCGCGCTGTTGAGCGCCTGCGCGATGCCGAAGCATCCCGACTCGGCAGCCCCGGCGCCCGACCCGTTCAATCCCGCCGCCGCCCAGTTGCTCGACGACACCAGCTGGGTGCTGAGCGCCTGGAAACAGGCCGACGGCACGGCGCGCGCGATTCCATCCGCGGACCAGGGTGAGCCGCTCACGCTCACGCTCTCCACCGCGACTGGCCAGCGTCACGCCAGCGGCTTTTCGGGCTGCAACCGCTTCATGGGTTCGTACGCGTTGAAGGACGGCAAGCTGAGCTTCGGCGCGCTGGGCAGCACGCGCATGGCGTGCATGACGCCGGGCGGCAAGATTGAAAGCGTGTTTCTCGACGCGCTGACGCGCATCGACCGCACCGGCGTGCAGATGCGCGCGCCGCAGCAGATGCAGCTGATACTCGATAACGGCGACACGCTGACCTTCGACCGCAGCGCCAGGTGAACGGCGCACGCATCGGCAGGCGGATTGCCGGTTGGCAGCGTGATGTTCGGTGTGGATGTGGTGGTGTGGCGGCGGGTGAACCGTTCGATGCACCAACGAACGTGTGCGGCCGCGTTCGATGCGGTCTGCGCGATGGGCGCGGACCGCTTCGTCAGCCGTTGTTTTTCGCCGATGGCGGGCCGCGCGGCGGTCCGCTTTCCCATGGGACGCAAGCATACTTGCGTCGGCCTTCGAAGCCTCGGCTTCGCCGGTTTAAACTCGACGGATTGCGTTTTTACGCGTCCCTCATTCGTTGATGTCTAGTATGCACACGGTAGTTTTCGGCTGGTTCGGCGGGTCGGCCGTCTGGTTCATTCCTCTCTTGTGGCGTCTCGTGAAGTCGGTGCTGCCGGGCGGCGCAGGCTTGCGCGGCCCCGGCACGATCCGTCTTTGGCTGGGCTTCGTCTGTGTGATGGCGGCGAGCTGCACGCTGGAGGCGTCGCTGATCGGCGTGGCCGGCGTCAATGGCCTGGGCCATGCGCTGGCCGCGGGCTTCGGCCATCTGCTCGGACATATCGGCACGCCGCTCGCGGCGCTCGCACTGCTCGCGATCAGCCTGCCCTGGCTGATCGACTTCCGCTGGCGCGATTTCGCCGCCTGGGCGGATGGCGCGTTCGGTCTCGGTCTGTCGCGCGGTTTGGCTAAGCGCGACGAAGCAGCGCGTCGGCATCGCAGCGTCGACGACGGTTTGCCGTCGCACGTTTCGCCGGCCACCAACACGATGGCGCCGAAAAGCAATGGACGCTATGCGCGTCCGACGGTCTGGCGGCCGCCGGCGAGCGGGCGTGGTGCGGGTACGGCTGGTGCTGGTGCTGGTGCTGGCAAAGCCGGCACCGCGGCGGGCAGGGACGCGGCGGCGCGTGGTGCCGGGTCGAGCTGGCGCGCAGGCGCGCCAACACCGCGCAGCCAGCCGACGCAGATCGAGCCGGTGCTGCGCACCGGCGCGTCGACTTCGCCGCGGCAGGCGTCGGTGCAAAACCAGGCGCCGAATGCGGATAAGGCGGCGTTCATGCCGACCGAGCCGGTCGCGCCAGCGGGATGGTTACGTGAGACGGCGCCGCGTGCGGGTGCGTCGGTGGCGGGAGCGGCGGTGGGGACTGGGGCATTTGGCGCATCAGGCGCATCTGGCGCATCTGGCGCTGTGCCTCGCGATGCCGCGTTGCAGGTCGGCCGGCGCTCGGCCGGTGAGCAGCGCTCGGCAGGATCGTTTGGCGCCGGCGCGGGTTTGGCGGCTGCGGCCGCCGCGGCTGGCGCGTCGGGCGCGTCAGCGAAGGCGGCGCACGCCGGCGCGGCGGCACGCACTGCTTCGGGCGCGGCTACCAGCTCGGCTGCGGGTTCGCTGGCGAATGCCGCGGCCGGCGCGAGCCGCCCGTCGACGATGCAGGGCGCGGCGGGCGCAGCGGCTCCGGTCACCCGCACCGCGATACCTGGCCAACCATTCCCGGCCGCCCCGCTTGCGAACGGCGTCACACCGACGTCGGCCACGCGTCGGCCGACTCCGAGCTACACGCGGCCAATGGCGACAACGCAGAAAGTCTCGCCGCCCGCCAGCGTCGAGGAGACGCTTCGCAGCATCGCGGAAAACGCCGCGCGCTGGACCGATCTGGCCGGCGTGAGCCTCGCGCGCAGCAGCAGTGCGGAAGGCGTGAAGGTTGTGGCTGCGGCGAACGCCGCGCCGTCGGTCGAGGTCGAGCAATCCGGCGACGGTGCGCAGGGTATCGGCGCGGTTCAGACGGCTGCGTCGGCTAGCGCGTATGAACCTTTGCAGGAGGTCGTCGAGCGTGCATCGGCGCCGTCGTTTGCGCAAGCGCCGGTCGAAACGGCGCCCATCGAACCGGCATGGATGGAAACCGCAATCGATACGCCGGTCGAGGCAAGCACCGAGTCCGTCGTGCAATGGCCGATTGAGCCGCCGATCATTCATGCGCCGTTGACGGATACGCCGGTGCTGGCGGCAAACGTGGCGGCTGTGGATATGGCTGAAGCTGCGGCTGTGGATGCCGCGTTTGTGCCTGCTGCATCTGTACCTGCTACGTCGGAACCTGCAGTGCGGACATCCCACGACACCGCGCCGCTGCACGTCGCCAGCGCGAGCGAATCGGCACCGTCGCACAACACGGAAACGGTGGACGCCCCTCCCCTGCCAGACGTATCGGAACCGGCAGGCGCATTCGCTTCGTCAACCGCAACGAACGCAGCAAACCTCGCTGCGTCCGTAACGCCGCAAAGCGTCGAGCCGCACGCGTCGTCGAACGTGGTTCGCTTCCCAGGTTTCGCTGCTCAAGCCGCGCGGTCGGCATCCGCCGACCGCGTTGAAGAAACGCTCAGCGCATTTGCACCCGCTATCGCCGACGCCCCCAGCAGCGAACCGTCCATCGCCGCAATAGCGTCGACAACACCAACAACCCCAGGCCCCCCCACCGCCCCACCACCACCCCAACTCACCACCGAGCCGACCCCGGAACCCGCCGTCCAGCGCCCACCGCTACGCGGCCACGCGCCGGCCAACGGCTTCGAGTTCCGCGCCCCCGCCGCGTCGATGGTCGAATTGCCGACGCTCGATCTGCTCGCGCGCGCGGACACCGACGTCGAACCGGTCTCCGAAGAAAAGCTCATCGAAACCGGTCTGCTGATCGAGCAGCGTCTGCAGGAATTCAAGGTGCCGGTCACCGTGGTCGGCGCATCGGCCGGTCCGGTCATCACGCGCTTCGAAGTCGAGCCGGCGCTCGGCGTGCGCGGCAGTCAGATCGTCGGCCTGATGAAGGACCTGTCGCGCGGTCTCGGCCTCACGTCGATCCGCGTGGTCGAAACGATTCCCGGCAAGACCTGCATGGGCCTCGAATTGCCGAACGCCAAGCGCCAGACGATCCGTCTGTCCGAGATCCTCGAAGCGAGCGTCTATCAGAACTCGCATTCGCAGTTGACGCTGGCGATGGGCAAGGACATCACCGGCCATCCGGTGGTCGCCGATCTGGCGAAGGCGCCGCACATGCTGGTCGCGGGCACGACCGGTTCGGGCAAGTCGGTCGCGATCAACGCAATGATCTGCTCGCTGCTCTATAAAGCGACGCCCGAAGAAGTGCGCCTGATCATGATCGACCCGAAGATGCTGGAGCTTTCGGTGTACGAAGGCATTCCGCATCTGCTCGCGCCGGTCGTCACCGACATGAAACTGGCGGCCAACGCGCTGAACTGGTGTGTCGGCGAAATGGAAAAACGCTACCGGCTGATGTCCGCGGTCGGCGTGCGCAACCTCGCCGGCTTCAACCAGAAAATCCGCGACACCGAAGCCAAGGGCAAGAAGCTCGGCAACCCGTTCTCGCTGACGCCTGAGGCGCCCGAGCCGCTCGCGCCGCTGCCGCTGATCGTGGTCGTGATCGACGAGCTCGCCGACCTGATGATGGTCGCGGGCAAGAAGATCGAAGAGCTGATCGCGCGGCTCGCGCAGAAGGCGCGCGCGGCCGGCATCCATCTGATTCTGGCGACGCAGCGCCCTTCGGTGGACGTGATCACCGGGCTCATCAAGGCGAACATCCCGACGCGCGTCGCGTTCCAGGTGTCGTCGAAGATCGACTCGCGCACGATTCTCGATCAGATGGGCGCCGAGTCGCTGCTCGGCCAGGGTGACATGCTGTTCCTGCCGCCGGGCACCGGTTACCCGCAACGCGTGCACGGCGCATTCGTCGCCGACGAGGAAGTGCATCGGATCGTCGAGTATCTGAAGCAGTTCGGCGAGCCGCAATACGAGGAAGGCATTCTCGACGGCCCGGCCACCGACGGCGGCGCGGCCCAGGACCTGTTCGGCGAATCGCCGGATGCCGAAGCCGACCCGCTCTACGACGAAGCGGTCGCGTTCGTGGTGCGCACGCGGCGCGCGTCGATTTCGTCGGTGCAGCGACAGTTGCGCATCGGCTATAACCGCGCGGCGCGTCTGGTCGAACAGATGGAAACGGCGGGCCTCGTGTCGGCGATGAGCATCAACGGCAGCCGCGAAGTGCTGGCGCCTGGGCCGGCGGAATAGCGGGCCGGCGCGCCGCTGCCGCCAGTCGAAAAGGCGACGGGCGGCGGCAGGCGGCAAGGGACCGCAACCGACTGCGACGCACACTCAGCCGCAAAAAACACGGGCCGCTTCAAGCGGCCCGTGTTTTTTTCATCCCGCCCGCGCGTTCAGCTCAGACCGCGCGCAGAGCCGTCCGTCATGACGGCGACACCAGCTTGAAATCCACCGGCGAGCCGAGTTCGAAGTGCTGCTTCGGCGTCGGATCGAGCAGGCCGCTCTGCTGATCGCGCTTGAACACATAGACGGTATCGCTGTTCTGATTACCGACGATCAGCCAGTTGCCGGTCGGGTCGATCGCGAATTCACGCGGCGACTTGCCGAGGCTCGATTGATGTCCGATCTTCTTCAGATGCCCATTGGCGGGATCGACCGAGAAGATCACGATCTCGTTCGCGTCGCCGCGATTGGACGCGTACACGAAGCGCCCGTCCGGCGACAGACGGATCGCCGCCGCGCCCACCGCCCCCTTGAAACCCGGCTCCGTCAGCGGCAGCGTTTGCACCGGGGTGAGCTTGCCGTCGCGGTAGTCGAAGGTGCTGACCGTGGCGGCCAGTTCGCTCGTCAGATACGCGTGCTTGCCGTCCGCGCCGAACACCAGATGGCGCGGACCCGTGCCCGGCTTCTGCCGGGTGTAGCCCGAGTCGGTCGGCGTGACCGGGCCGTGGCTGTCGCCCGGCGCGTAGTGGTACGAGTACAGCTTGTCGGCGCCGAGGTCTTGCGTGAACAGATAGCGGCCGTCCGCCGAAAACACGGTGGAGTGCACGTGCGAGTTGTCCTGACGCCCCTTCACCGGTCCGCCGCCCTCGTGATGCACGGTCAGCACCGACGTGCCGAGCTGGCCGTCGGCCTGCACCGGGAACACCGCGAAGCTGCCGCCCGGGTCGGGCGCCACCGAGTAGTTCGCGCCCAGCAGATACTTCTCATCGGGCGACAGGCTCAGGTAGCACGGATCGTTGCCATCCGACGACACCTTGTTGAGGAACATCAGTTGCCCGCGCGCGGCGTCGAAGCGAAACGCGCTGACGCCGCCGCGCTGCGTGGCCGGGCCGTTGTCACCGGGCAATTCGTTGACCGCGTAGACGAAGCGGCGGTCGCGGCTCACCACGAGGAAAGACGGATTGACCGTCTGCGCCACCGACACGCGCGTGGCCGCACCCGTCTTCGTGTCGAAGCGGTAGACGTAGATGCCCTCGCTCTTGCCGGCGGTGTACGTGCCGACCAGCATGTTGTAGACGCCGTCCGCGGGGACCGGGCCGGAATCTTGCGCATACGCATGCGAAGCAACAATCGAGACCATGAGCACGAAACCTTTTATTATCGAGCGGGCGGCGCGCAGAGGAACAGGCCGCCCTGTGCGCCACCCAGCGGATGCAGCGGCGGAAGGTGCAAAAGAAAGCGCAGCATAAGGCGAAGCAGAACTCGAAACGGCACGCACGGCGGCCCGGCGACCACGAAGCATATGACCTCCTGGACATCGGTTATTGGGTCGAAGCAATTGTTGTCGTGTCTCTGGTCCGCCACGCGGAGGGTCGAGCGTTGTTCTTATCGAGGCAAGTATAAAAGCGTTATGTCGGATCAAGCAGCGGATCATGCAGCGGATCCGGCTACCGGCACCCGGCGTGCATCGGTAGCTCCTGTCCCGCGTCGCGGGGCGTTTGTTCAATCGCGTCCTGGCGTCTCACACTCACAACTACGGAGTCTTCATGAACGTCACACTCAGTCTCGGCCCGGTCGTTTCGTTGATCGCCGGCATTCTGATTCTCGTCATGCCGCGCCTGCTGAACTACATCGTCGCGCTCTATCTGATCATCATCGGCATCATTGGGATCTTCGACGTCGGGTCGAGGCACTTCTGAGCGGGCGCAGTCAGCCGGCGCAAGCGGCAACAGGCGCACGAGCGGGCGCGGCGCGGGTCCGGCTGCGTCCCGCATCGCCGGCGCACCACGCGCGACGATGCGCACGCGCATGGCGGCGGCCGCGCGGATGGATGAGGGAGAGCAGGACTGCGGGAGCGCCGCGGCGGAAATGAAACTGCCCCAGCGCCGACGCTCAACCGTTCGAAAGCTGGTCGAGCCGCAAACGCCCCTGCAGCGACAGCGCGCCGACGGCATAATGGCCGTCACCTTCCTGATAGCGCCGGAAGCAAGCCCGTTCGACCAGAAAAGACGCTGCGGCCAGCATGCCGTTGCGGCTCAGGCCCAGCCGGCCATGATCGAGCGGCAACATTGAATCGTCAGCGAGTTCGCTGGCGGCCGAGAGAATCGTGATGCAATCGGATTTCGACGGATTCAGCATAGCTTTCGTCCTCGGAAACGGCGTCTGCATACGCCATGGGCAAGGCCGACTCGCGACCCGGAAGGCTCCGGACGTCGGCACGAAGTCCGATTGTAGGCATTGGTTTGACAAATTACCAACTCACGTTTTGCCGCATTGCGTGATGAACCAAAGCGCATCATGCGAGTCCGGTAATAACGACGACCCCGGCGCGGCGGCCCTCGCCACGCGTCATCACTGACACGCTCCCCATGCCCGCACTCATCGAAGACTATGCGCTCATCGGCGACGGCCATACGGCCGCGCTCGTCTCCCGCGAAGGTTCCGTCGACTGGCTCTGCTGGCCGCGCTTCGACTCCGGGGCCTGCTTCGCCGCCCTGCTCGGCACGCCCGACAACGGCCGCTGGCTGATCTCCCCGGTCGCGGACACCGCGCCGAGCATCGCGCGCCGCTATCGCGGCGAAACCATGATCCTCGAAACCGATTTTGAAACCTCCGAAGGCGCCGTCACGCTGGTCGACTTCATGCCGCCGGGCAATGGCTGGTCGGAGTTGGTGCGCATCGTCGTCGGCAAACGCGGCACCGTGCGCATGAAGATGGAGCTGGTGCTGCGCTTCGACTACGGCTTTTCGATTCCGTGGGTCGACCGGCTCAAGCACGACAGCGGCATCAAGGCGATCGTCGGACCGGACAACGCGGTGCTGCGCACGCCGGTCGAGTTGCGCGGCGAAGACATGAAGACCGTCGCCGAGTTCACCGTGAGCGAAGGCGAGCGGGTGCCGTTTTCGCTGGCCTATGCGGCTTCGCATCTGCGCATCCCGCCCGCGCGCGATCCGCACACGGCGCTAGCGCGCACCGAGAATCACTGGCTCGAATGGTCGGCGCGCGGCACCGTCGAAGGCCGCTGGGCCGAGCCGATCCGCCGCTCGCTGATCACGCTGAAGGCGCTCGCCTACGAGCCGACCGGCGGCATCGTCGCCGCGCCCACCACGTCGCTGCCGGAACAGCTCGGCGGCACGCGCAACTGGGACTACCGCTACTGCTGGCTGCGCGATGCCACTATCACGCTGCTCGCGATGATGCGCGGCGGCTACTACGACGAAGCGCGCGCGTGGCGCAGCTGGCTCGGCCGCGTGATGGCCGGCGCGCCGGATCAGTTGCAGATCATGTATGGGATCGCCGGCGAGCGGCGGCTGCCGGAACTCGAAATCGACTGGCTGCCGGGTTATCAAGGCGCGCAGCCGGTGCGCATCGGCAACAACGCGGTCGACCAGCGCCAGCTCGACGTCTATGGCGAAGTGATGAATGCACTGCATCTGGCGCGCGTCGGCGGCCTGCAGGCGGACGACACCGCGTGGAACGTGCAGCGCGCGCTGCTGGGCCACCTCGACACGATCTGGCAGGAGCCCGACGAAGGCATTTGGGAAACGCGCGGCGGCCGCCAGCATTTCACCTTCTCGAAGGTGATGGCGTGGGTCGCGTTCGATCGCGCCATCCGCTCGGCCGAGATGTTCAAGCTCGACGGCCCGCTCGACGAATGGCGCGCGACCCGCGCGAAAATTCACGCGCAAGTGTGTGAAAAGGCGTGGAATCCCGCGCTCAACGCGTTCTCGCAGTCCTACGGCAGCGACCAGCTCGACGCGAGCGTGCTGCTGATGCCGATGCTCGGTTTCCTGCCGCCGCACGATCCGCGCATCAAAGGCACCGTGGCGGCGATCGAGAAGGACCTGATGCGCGACGGCTTCGTGATGCGCTATCGCACCACCGAATACGACGACGGCCTGCCGCCCGGCGAAGGCACGTTCCTCGCCTGCTCGTTCTGGATGGTGGACAACCTGGCGCTGCAAGGCCGCATCGACGAAGCGATTGCGATGTACGAACGGCTGCTCGCGCTGTGCAACGACGTCGGCCTGCTTGCCGAAGAGTACGATCCGGCTGCGAAGCGCCTGGTCGGCAATTTTCCGCAGGCGTTTTCGCATGTGGCGCTGGTGCACACCGGTCTGAACCTGATGAAGCACGAACAGGAGATGGCGCAGGCAACCGGCCATCCGGCCCATGACGGCAACCCATCAGGAAAACTTAAGGCTGAGGCAACCCCCGATAGCGGCGCGGCAACATCGCCGGTAGCATGATTGAATGACAGTTTGCGGGCTACTCGCGCGCAGATTGCTGCATTGCACAAATGCACTTTGTTCGATATGATCGAGCAAACTGTCGGCCAAAAAACAATGTGCCTACAACCATAATGGCCCGCCGCAACGCTTCACGCGTGTTTGCGAAGCCCCATGCGAACCGCTTAACACGGAGCACCTATGCTCTACCAACTGCACGAATTCCAGCGGGCGATGTTGAGCCCCCTTACCGCCTGGGCCCAGGCCGCGTCGAAATCGTTCGCGAATCCCGCCAGTCCATTGGCCTATGTGCCGGGCGCCACGCGCCTCTCAGCCGGTTACGAGCTGCTCTACCGGCTT
>NZ_CADIKK010000013.1 GCF_902859915.1 Paraburkholderia ultramafica | reverse complement strand
GCGACACCTTCGTGCTGCGTGAAGCGGCACCGGAGCCGGCGAAGAAGCTGGAAGCCGACCTGTGCTGGTTCGACGACACGCCGCTGTCGACGCAACGCAAGTATCTGCTCAAGCAGACCACCAATACGGTGTTCGCGCGGATCGGTTCGATCAAGGAAGTGCTCGACGTGCATACGCTGTCGCAAGCGACCGATCGCAAGGAGCTGGCGATGAATGATATCGGCCGTGTCGCGTTGACGTTGCAGAAGCCGCTGGTGTGCGATGTGTACGACTCGCATCAGGGCACCGGTGCGTTCGTGCTGATCGATGAGGCCACGCATCACACCGTCGCGGCCGGGATGATCCGTGAGTTTTCGGCGTAAGCGGGCGATGGGTGGCCAGCGGCGCTGGCGACCTAACCAACAGGTTGATGCAAATGGGTAAGGTTTATCTGATCGGCGCGGGGCCGGGTGCGGCGGACCTGATTACGGTGCGCGGCGCGCGGCTGCTGGGCGCCGCTGATGTCGTGTTGCATGACGCGCTGGTCGAACCGGCCATGCTTGACTATGCCCCTTCGCACGCTCGGCGAATTGCGGTGGGCAAACGGTGCGGGCAATTGTCGACGGCTCAGCAGTTCATCAACAAGCAGATCGTCGATGCCGCTTTGGAGCACGAGGTGGTGGTGCGTCTGAAGGGCGGCGATCCGATGCTGTTCGGGCGCGCTGATGAAGAGATGCGGGCGCTGGAAGCGGCGGGCATCGAGTATGAGGTGGTGCCGGGGATTACCGCGGCGCTGGCGAGTGCGGCTTCGTTGAAGCGGTCTTTGACGCTGCGCGGTGTGTCGCGCAGTGTTGCGCTGGCTACCTTTAGTCGTGCGCCTGGGTCTGATGAGATTCGCGAGCAGGTGAATGCAGATTCGCTCGTGTTTTATATGGGCCGGGATAGTGGGGTTGAGATTGCGCAGCAGTTGATCGATGGGGGGAAGCCGGTTTCTACGCCGGTGGCGATTGTCGAGGCTTGCAGTACGGAGCGTGAGCGGATGCTTACGTTGACGCTCGAGGAACTCGCTGCCGGTGAAGCGCAGCGGTGGGTCGATGCTTCCCAGCCTAGTCTCTTGATGATCGGAGAGGCTTTTGCTGATAGGCAGTCCAATGTGGTCCGGTCGGTGAGTGGGATGTTGGTGGCGGCTTGAGGGCTGTTGTTGCGTGCGCGGCGCTTGGGTTGTTCTCGCAGGGCGTTGGCCTCTCCTTGAATTCACGTCGGTTTATTAGCGTTGCCCCTGTGCGGGGCGGCACTCACTTTCTTTGCCGCCGCAAAGCAATAAATAGCCGCAAAACCTTGCCTGGCTTGAGTTTTTAGGTTTGTAATTTTTCTCTACCCCCAATTTTATCCCCATTGCAAACCGTGGTAAATTGGCAACAATGACCACCTTTGGGCGGCTTAGATGGTCCGACACACGGACAGGCGAGCGTCAAGGACTGGCGATGCAAAGGGGGACACCGCATCCCGAGGTACTGCTACGGGTACAAATCACAGTTTTCGAACATGTCCAGGCGCCGCTGAAGCCGGCGCCGGGCGTACCGGCTCTCTGCGACGTACATGCCCACCAGCAGACCGATGCCCGCGATACTACCCAGCGCCACTGCAATCTCCTGCGACACTGACAGCGGTCCGAAGCGCACGGCAACAATTCCCAGCAGGGCGGCAACCCATATCAAAGTCAGCATCAGCCAATAGGAAGAATGTGACCGCAGACGAGGGAACGAGCGGTCCTGCCTGCTGTTTCCTGTGCTGGACTTGAATTCAGCCGTGATAGCCTTGTGGCGGTGTGGACAATCAAACCTGAGCATGCGAGTTCTCCTGGTTCAAGAAGTGAACGACTCCTGCTGCCGCGAAATCAGCAACGGATGCGGCTTGCACTTACACAGGCACCAGTCGCCACTCAATGCTGCCTGCTGCATGTTCGGGCCCGTGTCGTATCGACGTGTGGCGCAGAGAATCTGGCCTGTCGTGTTGCACTTCGGACACCATACCGGATCGTATTCGTACGCAATCGCGCGACCCCGGAGCGTATCGTTTGGACGGCTTGCGATGACGCGTCCACCGGCAGTCGTCGTATCGCCGTCGCAAATGTCATAGCGTGGCATTGCTTCTCCCTGTTTGAGGCTATAGATTGTCAAACGGCACGAAGTGCCATTGTCCGAACTCGGGATCGAACAGCGCCGCCTTCGTGCATACCGACTTGTCCACGGTGCTGATCTTCATGGTTTCGAGAGCGCGCCTGACAGCCCATTCCAGACGCCCCTTGTCCCATTCAAGCATGTCCCCGTAGATTTCTCGCCATGCGTACATACCCGCGCGCTCGTGCATGCCTTCGACCTGCCCAAGTGTCTCCGGGTCCAGCTCGAAAAACGGGGGTGGCCCGTGCGCTGTCGAGTGAACCATCAGCTTCGCGCATGTCGCCGTGTTGCCGTTCGACTCCAGCACGATCTTTCCGTCAAGCGCGGGCCATCCAACCCGTAGCTGGGCCACCAACGCTGTGCCGTCCGTGTTGATAAACGTTTCAGGCGCAATCAGTGCGGCGTGACGGACTTCATACGGCTTGCCCCTGCCCGCCCAATACATTGCGTCGATCAGTGCGTGGAGCGGCGAGAGGAAGCAGGACACGGCCGGTCCCGCCGCCGTCTCGCTGGCCGCTATCTCAAGCTTGTTGCCATCGCCACGTTCGGCCAGTACAAAAACGGGGATATCCGAGAAAAAATGCATGGCATCTATTACTCATCAAAATGAATCGCAAGGAGCCGCTTTTTAATTCGTTGACTCAGCATCTCGTCAATCACTCTTCAAGCTGATCGCCAAGCCACTCCAATCTACTTCTCATCACGGAACCTAGACACTTACTCTGAACACCACAAGCATTGCGTTGAGCAACCCAATTGCGCTGACCTTTCGAAATATCTGAAGCGTTCCCGCCCCCGTCCCTAATCTGCCTGATAAGCCGCATGTAGGCATCGTGGATACTAATATCGAGCGCGCCGCGTTCATATGAGCCGCAAATAGTATGCTCTGCGCTCACAGTAGCTTTAGAGCAATCAAAGGAAGTATTAACTTTGGCATGCTCATCGATTCTTTTAAGTAGCAAGATTGTCTCATCACGCCAACGCAAATAGAGATCGTTTCCCATGCTAACGGCCCATGCACCCTTAATTCCATGATCCAACGAATTTCCCAAATCACCCTGCCATAGTCCATCCTTGCACCTAAACGTCATCGCACTATACTTTCCTTTTCCGTCCATAGGCAGCTTATAGTCATTAACCGGATCATTTTCTTGACCGACATAACCACCAAGACTGCGCCTAAGCAGATCAGAAAAAGATATATCTAGACTTTCAACATTGACGGATTCGCATTTATCGTCAAACTGGTAGGCATCATCGGAGATCGCGTTATTCTCGAATCTGAAAATTCTTCCGACCAGTCGCGGATCATCCCACTGATATGCAAAAGTGCGGCCAACCCCAGTGTTCACGTGCACCGATTTGACCTGCCACGCTCCGACAAGATAGGCTGGAATATCTGCCGAAAATGCAGAACAGACTGGATAAATGGCAAAAAGAATTAGTGAAAAAAATATAGTTCTCAAATAACGCATAATATTTTCAGACATAATTAAAGCGCCATCACTATCGCCGGCCCTCTCATTTCTTATACCACCCCTTAGTTATATATCCGTCACAGTTTTTTATACATTGCATTGCATCAACATCAGGCTCATCACTATTAACAAACTTATACACGGATATTCCTTCTGCCGCTGCACCGTAAACTGGAACGGAAACTGTTAGACCACCGGAGGCACCATGTTTTAGCAGACCATGATCCGTATCAATAGATTTGGATTCCTGTTTTTCGCCGCAAAGTGCTATTTCCGCCGAATCAAAAGGCGAATATTTTTTCTGGACTGCACTCTCGCCCCTACACTCGAAGCCGCCCCACTTAATCTTATGAGGGGAAATGCTGTAGCTTCTCGAAAGGGTAATAAGCTTATCCGCATACAATCCACCATCCCCGTATCTAAAAATAAATACGGACCAATTCCGCGATGATGTTGTATTGCTCCGCTCCAGTATGTAGTACTGCCCAGCCTTCGACAATGTATAGCTGTCGAACACAGTCTCCTGAAGTGGCTGTTCGAAAAGCTTCTTCCGCGAGTTGACATCAAATACGTAACCGTCATCTCCCAAGGCAATCGCACAAGTCACTTTGTCACAAGCTGTGACATTAGCCTTTTCGGTCAGAGCAATAGCGGGGACGTCTGAGGAAAAATACATGGCATCATTTCCAAAAAAGCTGCATTGACTCAAAATTGCCTCGCCACTACTCTGCATACCTGTAGAATTCTTGACGCGCTACGCACTCGTCCTTCTTTTCATGAATCCGAGATGCTGCAAATGCGCAATTATCGTTCACATATGTGCGCCATAAAGCATCGGAATCTCCCGAAAACTCATTGACAAGCCTGGAAATGAAACTGTCTCGATTACCGTGCTCGTAATATTTTGCGACGATATTTATCGCATGAAGAAATTCATCCCCTCCAATACCTGAATTAAAGTGTTCCAACTCCCTCCTTCTAGCTCTTGTAACTTCATCAAGGCAGGTCAATTTGTCGATACCCGCTTCCTCACCAGGATATGTCGATTCATATGCGCCTTGACAGACAGCTTCCTTATAGGAAATCCATTCTCTTTGAGCTTTAACAAGCACATCCCTGTCTCCTCCGACGAGGCCTGCCAGAATTATTCTGTATTGAGAATTCAAATGACTATCTGATTCCTCGAAATTGCTTTTTGCGCAGGCCTCCAGTTCACGCGTCACAGTACTTGTACAAGCAGTGTAGGCCATAGAAATATGCGGCAACAAAAATAACAAACCGCATCCTATATTTTTTCCATTCATGCAATTATCTCCAGCAGTTGCAGTTCATCGGCCTCATCCTCGCGGCAGGTCATATGTCATCTATTACTCATCAAAATGAATCGCAAGGAGCCGCTTTTTTATTGCACCAGCATTCTTGAAGGGGTAATGCACTGGCGAACCGCTTTGGGTGTAGCCGTCCCATCCCGCAGGGAATTTTTCCATTGCCGCTTCATCCCTCACGAACATCTGCTGACCGCCTCTCCCCGCCAACCGATATATAAATACCTTGTAGTAGTCGCCCACGTAGTCCGAGGCCTGCGAATTTACCGACCACTTGACAAGTACAGCGATGTCTCGTCCCTTCCAGTAAGTGACAGTCACCACTTCCGGACTTCCACCGTTCCTTTCATATGTGTCAATCCGAGACTGTTCTCCATCCTTACACAGCCATGTAGCCACCACATCATGTGATGGCACGCTTAGCGGGTCACCCTGAGAAGGGTGAAATTCCTTAGAAAGTGATATCGAACAGCCATGGCGAATTGATTCCGCGGATATATTGTCCAGCGGTTTTTCGGAGGCAAAATTTTGCCCCGATAAACATATCGCGGCAAATACTAGACCCAATAAGCAGATTGCTTTTTTCACCACCCACTCCCCGCCGTCAGCATCGAGTCCCAATTGGACTTGCAAGGTTGCACGCCTTTGTTCAGCAATTCAAATGCGCGCTTGGCAGCGGCCTTTCGTCTTGCGAAATCTTTCAATGCCGGATTAATTTTGTGCGTCACATTATGAACATTATTTGCATCTGCAAAGGAATTAATTCCATTGACACTCCAGAACCAAGCTGAAGAGTCTGCTGCAACGTACGGATCACTTTGGACCTTCTTCGGATCAGCCGCCACATCAATTCCACTTGCCTGTTTATATTGCTTATAAGTTGCCAACCATGTCATATGCAACAAGCCGCGCCCCCGATAATCTTGCCCCGGGTACTGGTTATCACCAAATAGAACTTCACCAAGTCCGTTGTCATTACGAACAAGATCGTTCTTTGCATAAATCTGTATTTGATGCTGCGTCCAGTCTGGATGCATTCTCTTTAATCCTGCAGTCAAGGAGCTGTGATACGTATTCCACAGATAATCGCCATCACGATAAAACAAATCTTCCTTGAAAGCCGTAAATCCACCGCACTCAACTTCACATTGCCCAAAGAAATGCGCCACCCGATTGCAAGTATTGATTTCGTGTCTAGAAAAAACTTTCGTCAATACGGGAGCAAATTGGTCCGCAGTGCTACCTATGACACTCGGGAAGATAGTTTTAAGAAGGCTCGAAGTAATTGTTAGATCACTACCACAATGAGGACAAACGAGACTACTAACCGCGTTGAAATTCCCGACCAACGCGACCGGATGAATGTGGTTCACTACGGGGTTTGCCGGAAAACCCTCGACCTTGCCCTTGACCTCATCCCACCATTGCAACTTCCTGATCCGCGTCAGCTCACATTCCCAGTTCTCGCGCGCGTTGCGCATGAGCGGTGTGATCGCATCCCAGCGGGCCATGCCGCCGCCCCATTCGCTTTCATAGCGCAGGATCACATGCGCAAGCTCACTGGCGAGCCGTGGTACGTACATCGCCCGCGACAGCATTCTGGCCGTAACGACTTCCTCGCCGCTCTGTCCTTTCTCGCGTTTTTCGCTGTACCCAAGCGGCAGACGTGCCACCGTCTGTTCGAGACGCTGAAGCAGGGCGCTGCCATTCACCGCCGCCATGGACGGCTCAAACTCCTTCTGCTCCTTCCAGTCGACATTGCCGCACACAACCAGATTGCGTTTGAACGCGTCGGCCAGAATGATCCCCGTTGCATCCACAATATCGAAACCAGGCCACGCCCACGGACTCTCCCAGCTCGTTTTCGGATGACCTGTGCTACACACCCAGCCCATGCTGTTTTTGTTATCCGCCGTGCCGAACTCGATGCGCCACCAGCTTACGCCCTTGTCATCGATAGCAAGATCGTATCTGGCATCCACACTGTCCAGCTGGGCGCGAGGCATTGCGAACGTTGTGTCATTGGCCGGATCGGTTGCGCTACTGAGTTGGAGGGGGAACGCGCTCCATGCCGTCAGACCATTGGGCGAGGTCAGCCTTTTCTGGTCGTCGCGTTCTATCCAGACAGGATCGAAGTAGTTATGGATGAAGACCTTGTCCGAACTTTGAGTACGGGGCTGCACTTTCATCCAGCGGCCATTTTTAGGGCTATCGGCTGTCACTACCAGGTCATGCAGCTTTGTACGATCGCCAAGCGTCAGGTTGGCATCAATCTGCTTTGGCACCAGCTTCGCACCCGGCTGTATGAGCAGGATGGTTCGTTCATCGGCGGGCAGTTGTGCAGCGCGGGCACGACTCTTTTCGAGAAACGGTTTCAGTTCCGCGCCCGCGAAAACCTCAAGGTGCAGGAGCTGGCGCGCGGGCACGGGCGGCAGTGGAGTCGAACGCTCATAGTCGTGATACTCGCCAAGCTGGCCGAGCAGCGTCCCGGCAGTGACCTGGATCGGCTGCGGCGGGATGACCACCTTGCCCACGTCCTGCGGCTCCTTCATGGCCCGCTGGTCATGATAGTTAATCCATCCCCAGTCACCCTCTGGCGTGAGTGGCGCCGTGCCCGAAGAAATGGACTTGATGTGCCCCCACGCGCCGCGCTTTTCGCCAATGATGACCTCACTATTCTCAGGCAGGAACCCCAAGCGCTTGCCGCCCGGTCCCTGGCACACAAACGCCCCTGCCTCGCCTGAATCGCTGGTGCTGCCGGTGTGCCGGTCCTTGTTGCCGATACGGTACGCATCCACTCCCGGCCACCAGCCAGGACGTACGAGGTTACCGTCCGCAAGATACGTTGACCAGTCAGCCATGTGCATGTAAAGACTGTAGAACGTCAGTGTTTCATCGGCAGGCTGCGCGGCCGTGCTGCCCGGCGCGGGTGGCATCGTCATCTGGTGACGCACCAGTACAAAACCCGTCGAGTACATGCCCCATCGATGGTCCTGTGTGAACTGGATATGTGGATAGGCGTCGTCAAGCTTGAATGCAACAATTGCGCCGTTCGCGATCACGCGCACGCCCGCTGACTGGTTGAGTTCGCGCGTGGAGCCCGCGCCGAAATGGACGCCGCCATGCGGAAAGCCGTTGACGCCGAGCGGAAAGTACCCGTCCTCCATCCGGCCAAGTGCACGGTAAAGCGTTGCCGGGTCGGTGATTTCCTTGCCGTCCTTCGCAGGAAACGGATAGCGCCACACTTGCGACGACGCAGGCTGCGGCGCTGCCGGGTGATTGTCTGGATGCGTTGTCATTGAATGTTCTGGATGAATAGGGAGGGAATCAGCCTGAGAACCGCGAGCCATGCCGCGCCAGATCGGCTATGTCTGTGACATACGGCACTGCGGCCTTCGTCAGGACTCCATCGGGATCGGCCTTCTGCCAGGATACAGCGCGTTCCACGTAATCGCCTGGAGTAGCATTGGTGAGATTGTGTGGCTTGAGACTGATGTACGAACCGCCGCACTTGAGCAGCAGTTCGTCCTTCGCCTCGATGATGACCTTGCCGCCGGTGCTACGGATATAGGCGTCTTTCTGTGAAGCCACGTCAAGCCCATCGGTAATCGCGTGTATCTGCACCTTGCCGCGCGCCGCGAACATACTGATACCGTTTTGCGCAAACAGTGAAATGGCCTCTTTCGCCGCCATCACGATTTTTCGGAAAGCACTCACATTGAAGCTTGCTGAGGTGGCGAAACTCGTGTCTTTCGCCGTCGATACCATCATGCGTCCTGGCGTCGCCATGCCGATACCGTGCGGAGCCGACAGCGCAATGACGGCTTCCTTCAGGCCCACCAGTTCACCTTTCAGCCAGTCGTTTTCGGCTTTCAGGTCCGCTATTTCAGCCTTGGCCGTTGTGGCGGCCCGCGCCAGTTCTTCCGCCTGTGCCTGCGTGAGACTGAACTGGTCGCTGGCAGGTTGCGTGTCCGTCTGGTGCCCCTTGGCCTGCGTCTGACTGTCCGCCGTCAGCAGCAGACCGGCGCCGCCGCGAACGGCGGCGTGGCTGTCCGTGCGCACTTCAATCCCGCTACCGCGCTGCTCGTTTTTTCTGTTGACCAGATAGCCAAGATTGAGCTGCGACTTACCGCTTTCGGTCGCGAGCTTGATATGCTCCTGGCCGCTGCGGTCTTCCATCTGGAGTGTGTTATTTGAGCGCGTGTGGATCGTGTGACGCTGGCTCCATGGATGACCGACGACAATCGGATCAACATGCCTGGCCGTATGCAAAACCTGCGATATATATGGCCTGTCGGGATTGCCCCACAGGAAGCCCACGGTTACGATCGTGCCCGGTTCCAGTCCGAAGTGGAACCCCGTCTGCCCCTGACCGCCATAAGGCTTCGCGAGCCGCATTGGACAGCTCTCCAGCCCCGGCGTACGCTGATCCCGGTCTGCGTGGATATTGACGATGTACCGGCCCTGCGCATCAAGATACGGTCCCACGTAATCGTTCGTTGAAGCAATCGTGCCAGTGACGACACCCTGTATGCGTGGCCAGGTTTCCTCCCTTAACGGCATCCTGTATTGGCGGTCGCTCGGAATCGCCGTGAACTCGACCTTGTAACCCTCCTTGTGCGACGCGCTGCATGTCATGCTCACGACCAGCAGCCCATACTTCACTTCGGGCAGTTTGCGGTTCGAGAATTCCAGCACGCAGGACGGCCCGATATCCAGCATGTCGCACCTGCCGGCATAAACGACCTGTTCCGCAAGCGCTGCCTCCTGCCGGAGTTCGACTTCGCGCGCCGCGTCCTGCTCATCCTCCAGATCGAGGCCCCAGGTGTACGCTTCGCCATAGGTCGTGGTATCGCCGTGTATCGACTGCGTGCCGTTCATCGGGTCATTGTTCGGCTGCTCGGGACTGTAATTGCGCGCCGAGAACTTCCCCGGCATCATGGTTGAGCGCATTTCCAGCGACTGCACCGACTCGCGGCCAACCGTATGCAGGCCATTGCGTTCCTGATATGGCACCATGAAGCGTTGCTGGTCGTGGATATAGTGCGTGAAGTCATCCCCGAAGCGCACGACTTCACACTGTTCGCCAGTCTCACATACGAACCAGATACCGACCCGTCTGCAAAGGCGCATTGTGAACGCAAGATCGTCCTCGTTCCATTGCGTGATGATCGGGCGCGCGCGATAGCTGCGATAAAGCTCAAACCTGAAGTCAGCGAAAATCTGGTTAAAGCCGTGCTCCGTGAGAATCTTCTGGATAATCTCGGGCTCGCTCTCGCCAAAGAAATAGCGGGTGCGCGGCATGTTACGCAGCAATGCGAGGCGCGACTCAAGCGTTACCTCGTACATGGTTTGATCGCGATTACTGGCTATCTGTGCGAAGCTGGTAATCATGCCGTGGATGCGGCGCGCTGCTTCCGGCTCGCTCCAGGGAGTCGCAAGTGGCGGCTGGATGACGAATGACGCCATCTTGTTGATGTAGTCGCCTCGCGGTAAGTCGGGCAGAGGGTGCGTGAACTGGATTTTGTAGTTCGTCGGCACACCCATGCCGCGCGTACCGTTGAACGAGTAGATATCAGCCTGGGCGGCGCTCGCTGTCGAAGGCAAGTCGAGGGTGTAATACTGGTGAACGTCGATGCCTGGACGCACCAGCGGATCGCGTGAATTCAAGTGTCCACTCCAGATGAAAAGCGGCGGCCGATCCGTCGCCTGGTTCAAATCGTCCAATCCTTTGGCGGATTCGCCTCCTGCGCAATAGGAGAAGTTCTAAATCTGGCTAAATCCATGCGCGGCGAATAGATTTGACAAAAAATGACACCGCCCGCAGCTTTGAATTACCCCTTGGTGTTCCGACGTTCGGTACGCCTTTGGCGTCGCCGTGCGAATACCGATAGCCCCAACTCGGGAAAGGGCTCCTTCAATGCGTCCGCGATCTGCTGCATGACACCGGTATCGCACCATGACGCGCATGTGTGCTGGCACGCAGGGATCGAAGGGTAGGACGGCGGCAGCGATCTCCAGGGAGAGCCAGTCAGGATGACCCACAGAACGCCGTCGAGCGTCGCGCGCCGCCCGTATTTGGGCTGCTGAACGTACCGGTCAGGCGTGGATTCCAGTTCCACCAGCGGCGCAACGAGACTCCACTGTGCATCTGTCAGATGGGCGAATGTCATTGACATTGATTTCCTGTCATTTTGATATGCACTGCTCAGTAATCTGGGCGTGAATATAGGAAAAGTCCGAGATACGCTGTGCGTCACCGATGAATGCCGCCACGTCCCGCAGCGCTCTTGTCTCAAGCTCGCGGATAACGTGGACGGAACGCTGTGCATCAATGGCAGCGGTTTCTATCGCGGCTCTTACCGCGATGGCCTGACCGTCGCTGTATTGACGGCGAATTGAGTTTAAAACGTATCGCTTAGTGAGTGATTGCGTGCGCACGCTAAAGAGCCTGCGACGCCAATATTTCCGAATGGGTCGCTTAAATGCGGGGCCACCGCGCCGAGTAAACTTCGACGGAAAAAACCTGGCGGAAGGGTGACGAAGCACCGCGACGGCGCGCGCAGCGCCGCCGGAAGAATGACTGCCTTGTCACTGACGCGGAGTGTGCGGGAACACAGATTCCAGATGCACCACTGCCCCCTCCAAGCCGGGGGACCCGCTTAAGGGCTAGCGGTTTGAGCCCGCTTTCTTTGCTTACTTTCTTTGCGGCGGCAAAGAAAGTGAGTGCCGCCCCGCACAGGGGCAACGCTAATACACCGACGTGAATTCAAGGAGAGGCCAACGCCCCGGGAACACACCCCAAAAGCGCCGCGCAAGAAGGGGAAAACAAAGAAAGGGCCAACACCACAGGCAAACCACCCATACCGCAACCAAAGCCAACAAGAATCAAACCTGCCGCAAACAATACTGCGCGACAGCGTCTAGAACCGACTCATCCTCACCTACAGCAACTGCGCACCTGATCTCAAGAGAAGGGTTCAACGCGCGACACTGCTCGATCAATTCAGGCAAATCCTTCCTGATATGCCCACCTTGCCCGAAGAACACAGGCACAACGGTGACCACATCACAACCATCCGCAGCAAGCCGCGCCACAGCCGTAGCCAAATCCGGCTCCATCAACTCCAGAAACGCCAGGCTCACCGCCTGCACATCACCAGTCGCCGCACGAGCCGCCCTTAGCTTGTCAGCAAGCCTCTCAAACGGCTCCCGCCACCGCACATCCCGCGCGCCATGCCCAAACAGAACCAGCCCGTGCGTAGCCATGCAATCCGCTCCTAAGCTCCTAATGCCGGTCAACCCACTTCAACCCGACCAACCCAAGCACCAGATAAACCAACCCAGGCGTAGCCGCAGTCAACGGCGCAGGCCACGTATTCAACGTGCCGATATGCGAGAACAGCGTATTGAACAGCTGAAAACTCATCCCCAGCATAATCCCGCCGAACACCTTCACGCCGACCACCCCAGCCCGCGTATGCAGATACGCGAACGGCAGCGACAACACCAGCATCACGAACACCGCAAACGGATACAACAGCTTGCGCCAAAACGCGATCTCATACCGCTGCGTATCCTGATGATTCTCGGTCAAATGCTGGATGTAACGGAACAGATTGAACATCGACATCCGATCCGGCGACACCAGCAGCACCGACAAAATCTGCGGCGTCAATTCCGAGCGCAACGAATACTCAGGCAACGACACCTGCTTCGCGCGATACACCGGATTCAGCGCATCGGCCGGCGTGCCCGGAGGAGGGGGAACGTCGAGCAACTGCGTATCGGTCACGCCCGTCAGTTGCCAATGACCCGGCGCCTGATACCGGCCGCTCTGCGCGGTCCGCACATTCGACAGACGGAACTTCGAATCGAACTCGTAAATCCGCACGTTGCTGATGGTCGCATCCGGCCTCAACTCGCCGACGTTCACGAAGCGCGTCACCTGCTCGCCGTCCGCGCGCGCGGTGAGCGTGTCTTTCACCCACACGCCCGACTGGAAGTTGCTCGACACCGACGAGCCCAGCGCCTCGAGCCGCACGCGCTCCGAGAGCTGATCCGTGTACGGACCGACCACCTCACCGATCAGATACGTGAGGAACACCAGCGGAATGCCGATCTTCAACAACGAGCGCAACGCCTGATTGGTAGCGAGGCCCGACACACGAAAAATCGTGTACTCGGAGTTCGCCGCCATCTGCGCGAACACATAGATCGCGCTGATCAACGCGGCGACCGGAATGATTTCGTAGAAGCGCGACGGCGTCTGCAACGCGACCCGCAGCACCGCGTACTGGAACTTGTAGTTGCCGTGGCCGACCGAATTCAGTTCGTTGATCAGGTCGAAGAAGAAGAACAGACCCGAAAACGCAAACAGAATAAAGACGAACGTGAGATAGATCTGACGCGCGAAATACCTTTCATAGATGCGCATCGGTCAGGCTCCCTGCGAACGGCTGAATATTGTCCACGTGAAGAGCGGACGGTTGCGCACGCGCAGCCAGAAGATGAACGCGACGATCGCCGCCACGATGACGTGCAGGATCACCAGCCCCAACCCGAACGACATCTTGCCTTGCTCGATCCACGACTGCACCACGTTCAACAGATTCGAATACGTCAGATAGATCAAGACGGCCATCACCAGATTGATCGTGCGGCTGCGCCGCGGGTTCTGGTGCGCGAGCGGAATCGCGAGCAGCATCAGATTGATCGCAATCAGCGGCAGCCCCGCGCGCCACGCGAATTCGGCGAGATTCTCGTTGGTCGGATTGCGCAGCAGCGTGAGCGTGGGCGTGCCGGTGGTGGTCGGCGTATTGACGACCGGCTGGCTCTGGATCTTCAAGCCATAGCGCTCGAACTCCATGATGCGGAAATCGGGATGCCCCGGCTCGCCGTCATAGCGGCGGCCGTTCTCCAGCACGACGAAGCGGTCGCCGTTCTTGCGCGTCTCGGTATGGCCGAACTTCGACACCACCACGTTGACCTTGCCGCCTTCCGTGCTGGTCACGAACACGTTCTCCACGCGGCCCAGATCGGGCGACATCTTCTCGATGAAGAACACCCGGTGGCTGGCGGGCGACTCGCGGAATTGACCCGGCGCGAGCAGCGAGACCTCGTCGCGCTGCTGGAAGCGCGCGCGGATCAGCTTGCTCTGCTGGTTCGACCACGGCCAGCCGACGAACACGAAGAACATGATGAGGATGATGATCGGCGTGGCAAAAATACCGATCGGCTTGATGAATTGCGTAAGACTGACGCCCGAGGACAGCCACACGACCATCTCGGAGTCTTTGTACCAGCGGGTCAGGACGAACAGGATCGACACGAACAGGGTCGCGACGAGCATGATCGCCAGATAGCCGATCACGGTCAGGCCGATCAGGACCAGCACGTCGCGCGGGTCGATCTCGCCCGAGGCCGCGAAGCCGACGATGCGGATCATCATCGTCGTCAGCACGAGCGTGAGGAGAACCATGAACACGGCACCAGCCGTATACGCGAGTTCGCGCTGGAGGGAGCGTTCGAAGATCATTATTGATGACGAGAGGGGGCGCTCTCGGTGACGCGCGGGTTGCTTTCCGTCACGCCCCCGGTGCAGCCGCCGCGGGAAAAATAGCGGATAATTGCGGCTTTCATCCTAAGCCCAGATTTTATCCGAGGACAAGCGCGATGGACTTTAGCATAAAAGCCTGTGATTGGACCAAAGGCTCGTCAAACGGTTTCCTGACCGGGAAGTCGGACTGCATCGTAATCGGTGTGTTCGAGTCGCAAACGCTCTCGGGCGCGGCGCTTGAGATCGATGCGGCCACCAAGGGCCTCTTGACCCGCATCATCAAGGCTGGCGACATGGACGGCAAGTCCGGCACCACACTGTTCCTGCACGAAGTGTCGGGCATCGGCGCGTCGCGCGTGCTGCTGGTCGGTCTCGGCAAACAGGACGCTTTCAGCCAGAAAGCCTACGGCGACGCCGTGCGGGCCGCCTGGCGCGCGCTGCTGGGCACCAAGATCGTCCAGGTCACGTTCACGCTGGCCCAGTTGCCGGTGCAGGAACGCTCGTCCGATTGGGGCGTGCGCGCCGCGATCCTCGCGCTGCGCGAGCTGACCTACAAGTTCACGCAGATGAAGAGCAAGCCGGACAACTCGGCGCGTGCGTTGAAGCGCATCGTCTTCAGCGTCAACACCGGCGACGAGAAGGCCGCCAAGCTGGCCGCGAAGCAGGGCGCCGCGCTTGCCAACGGCATGGACCTCACGCGCGACCTCGGCAACCTGCCGAGCAACGTCTGCACGCCGACCTACCTCGCCAACACCGCGAAGAAGCTCGCCAAAGACTGGAAGCTGAAGGTCGAAGTGCTGGGCGAGAAGCAGTGCGAGGCGCTCAAGATGGGCTCGTTCCTGTCGGTCACGGCGGGCTCGCTCGAACCGGCGCAATTCATCGTGCTGCAGTACCACGGCGGCGCCGCGAAGGCCGCGCCGGTGGTGCTGGTCGGCAAGGGCGTCACGTTCGACACGGGCGGCATCTCGCTGAAGCCGGGCGAAGCCATGGACGAGATGAAGTACGACATGTGCGGCGCAGGCTCGGTGCTGGGCACGTTGCGCGCGGTCGCCGAAATGGGCCTGAAGATCAACGTGGTCGGCATCATCCCGGCGGTCGAGAACATGCCGTCGGCGACCGCCACCAAGCCGGGCGACATCGTCACCAGCATGAAGGGCCTGACGATCGAAGTGCTGAACACGGACGCCGAAGGCCGGCTGATCCTGTGCGACGCGCTCACCTATGCCGAGCGCTTCAAGCCGGCCGCGGTGATCGACATCGCCACGCTCACGGGGGCGTGCATCATTGCGCTGGGCCATCACAACAGCGGCCTGTTCTCGAAAGACGACGCGCTGGCGGGCGAGCTGCTCGACGCCTCGCGTGAAGCATCCGACCCGGCGTGGCGTCTGCCGCTCGACGAAGAGTATCAGGAGCAGCTCAAGTCGAACTTCGCCGACGTCGCGAACATCGGGGGCCGTCCGGCGGGCAGCGTCACGGCGGCGTGCTTCCTGTCGCGCTTCACCGACTCGTACCCGTGGGCGCATCTGGACATCGCCGGCACTGCGTGGAAGAGCGGCGCGGCGAAGGGCGCCACCGGCCGTCCGGTGCCGTTGCTCGCGCAGTTCCTGATCGACAGGGCCGCTGACGGTCGGGCTGCGGACGGTCGCGCCGCCCAATGACGCATTGCAGTAAGCCGACGGGCGCAGTGAAGAAAGCAGCGCGGAGCCGCCGATGACGAGAATCGATTTTCACTCGAACGTCGGCGACTCGCTGCTGTATGGGTGCCGCCTGATCCGCAAGGCTTATCAGGCGGGCCAGCCGACCATCGTGCTGGCCGAGCCCGCGCGCCTGCGGGGCTTCGACGAGCTGTTGTGGACGTTTTCGCCACTCGATTTCGTGCCGCACTGCATGGCGGGCACGCCGCTCGCCGCGCAAACGCCGATCGTGCTGGCCACGAATCTCGATGACGTGCCGCATCATCAGGTGTTGCTCAATCTCGGCGCGACGGTGCCCGCGCAATTCGCGCGTTTCGAAAGATTGCTGGAAGTGGTCGGTAACGCACACGACGAGCTCATTGCGGGCCGCGAACGTTATCGCTTCTATCGCGATCGCGGCTATGCTTTGAACAACTACAAGCAAGGCAGCTAGGCTTCATTCCGCCCGCGCCATGTGGTGTTCGTCGTGTCCACGATGTCTGACTGACGGATACGGCGTGCGGGCGGCCTGCTTCGGCTTCGACTCAAACACGGAGAGCGCACGTGTCCGATCCCAACGATAATTCGATTCCGGTTCTGCACGAGATTCTCGTGCCGGGCCACGCTGCCCAGGCGCGCCAGGAGGCGGGTGGTGCGGCGGCGCCGGCAACCCGGCCGGCACCTGAGCCCGAGATGCCGCGGGAACCCAGTTTCAAGGCGGAACCCGTACTCGCACCGCAACCGGCGCATGCGGACGAACCCAGTCTGCCGCCGGAGCCGGTGCTTGCACCGCAACCGGTGCTTGCGCCGGAACAGACGCTCGCGCCGGAGCCTGTGCTGGCGCCAGAGCCTGCGCAAGCGCACAAACCCACCGTTGCACCGGAACCTGCGCTAGCCCCGGAAGCCGCGCATGCGGCCGAGCCCACTCACGCGGCCGAGCCCAAGCTCGGGCCGGAACCGGAGCCGCTGCACGCAGCGGAACATGCTCACCCGAAAAAGCGCTCGCGACTGCACCACGGCGCTGAAGCGCGGCATGCGCATGACCACGCGCAGGTGTTGGCGGGTGTCTTCGATCGCGCCGAACCGGCCGCGCCGCTCGAAGCGGGCGCAATCGTGCCGCCGGATATCGCTCGCGAAACGGAAGCGGCCGCATTGTCGCAAGCGGATCTCGACGCCGATGTCATCGCCGAACGTCTGCGCGGACGCTTCGCCGGTTTCCTGACAGGTGAGGGGCGCGGCATCATCGAAGCACGTTGCCGCGATGCGTTGCAGGAACACACCACCTTGCTCGTCAGCCAGATCACGCGCGAAGTGGCGCTGACTCTCGAAACCGAAATGACCGGCTGGGTGCGTGAAGCGGTGGAAGAAGAGATCGCGCGGCGCTCGGGCCACGGCTGAGCGCGCGCAGCGGCGTCTTGACGGACGCTTGCGCCGGGCGCCTTCAGCGAGGCGCCCGTTTCATTTGAGCGTCAGCACCCAGGCCGCCAGCGTGGCCGCCTGATCGGGCGTGAGCTGCGTATTCGCGGGCATCGGCACCGGACCCCACACGCCCGTGCTGCCATCCAGAATCTTGTGCTTCAGATAAGTGACGGCGTCTTCGCGTCCGGCATATTTCGCCGCGATCTCGTGCAGCGGCGGTCCCATGAAGGGTCGCGTGACCGAATGGCAACTCATGCAGTTCTGCTGCTGGGCCAGCGCGAGGCCGACGGCGGCCTCCGCATACGCAGCCGGACTGCCGGCGCTTAACGTGGCGCCCAGCGTAACGGCTGCTGCGACCGCTGCATACGACATTGATTTCATTATGGTCTCCGTCGGTGCAGGTGCCCGACTCGTGGTGCAAGCATTATAAAAGGAAAGGGGCGCACGGTTTCCCATGCGCCCCTTTGCACTTTTACGTAGCGCTCGAACTCAGGTCTTCTAACGCGTGTGGTGACGCGGACCCGCCCTATGAACCGGGCGAGTCTGTGGGCGCCTACGCGTCGCGCGCTCAGCCCGACACCGCGCCCTTGTTGGCCGGCAGCGCCAGCGCCGAGTACTTCGCCAGCACGCCACGTGTGTAACGCGGCTTCGGTTGTTGCCATGCTGCACGGCGGCGCTTTAGTTCGGCATCGTCGATGTTCAATTGCAGCAGCAGCTTGTGCGCGTCGATCGTGATCGAGTCGCCTTCCTGCACGAACGCGATCGTGCCGCCGACGAATGCTTCCGGCGCGACGTGACCGACCACCATGCCCCACGTGCCGCCCGAGAAGCGGCCATCGGTGATCAGGCCGACGGTTTCGCCGAGACCCTTGCCGATGATCGCCGAAGTCGGCGCAAGCATTTCCGGCATGCCGGGGCCACCCTTCGGGCCGAGATAACGCAACACCACCACGTCGCCGGCGACGATCTTGTCGGCCAGAATCGCTTCCAGCGCGCTTTGCTCGTCGTCGAATACGCGGGCCGGGCCAGTGATGACCGGGTTCTTCAAACCGGTGATCTTCGCGACCGCGCCGTCTTCGGCGAGGTTGCCCTTCAGGATCGCGAGATGGCCTTCCTTGTACAGCGCTTTTTCCACCGGGAAGATTACCTGCTGGTCGGCGCGTGGCTTGCTGGGCACGTCCTTCAGTTCTTCGGCGAGCGTCTTGCCGGTGATGGTCACGCAGTCGCCGTGCAACAGACCGGCGTCGAGCAGGATCTTCATGACTTGCGGAATACCGCCTGCCTTGTGCAGATCGGTTGCGACAAACTGGCCCGACGGCTTCAGGTTGCAGAGCACCGGCACCTTCTTGCGCATGCGCTCGAAGTCTTCGATGGTCCACTCCACCTCGGCCGCATGCGCGATCGCCAGATAGTGCAGCACGGCATTGGTCGAACCGCCGGTCGCCATGATCAGCGCCACGGCGTTCTCGATCGACTTCCTGGTGACGATATCGCGCGGCTTCAGATCCTTCTTGACCGCTTCGACCAGCACGCGTGCCGATTCGGCCGCCGAGTCGACCTTTTCCTGATCCGGATTGGCCATCGTCGACGAATACAGCAGCGACATGCCGAGCGCCTCGAACGACGAGCTCATCGTGTTGGCGGTGTACATGCCGCCGCACGAACCCGTAGACGGGCACGCGTTCTTTTCGACCCCTTCGAAATCTTCCTGCGACATCCGGCCGGCGGTGAATTCGCCCACTGCTTCGAACGACGACACGATGGTCAGGTCGGTGCCTTTCCAGTTGCCCGGACGGATCGTGCCGCCGTACACATAGATGCTCGGCACGTTCGTGCGCAAGATGCCGATCATGCCGCCGGGCATGTTCTTGTCGCAGCCGCCGATCACGACCACACCGTCCATCCATTGGCCTTGCACGCAGGTCTCGATGCAGTCGGCGATCACTTCGCGCGACACCAGCGAGTACTTCATGCCTTCGGTGCCCATCGACATGCCGTCCGAGATCGTCGGCGTGCCGAAGATCTGCGGATTTGCATCGGCGCCCTTGACCGCGCCGACGGCCGCGTCGGCCAGACGCTGCAGGCCGGCGTTGCACGGCGTGATGGTCGAGTGGCCGTTGGCGATGCCGATCATCGGCTTGTCGAAGTCTTCCTTCTGGTAGCCGAGTGCGTAGTACATCGAGCGGTTCGGCGAACGCGCCACGCCTTGCGTGATGTTCTTCGAACGACGGTTGTATGCCATGGGGAACTCCAATCTGTTTTGTTTTGAGCCGTGCTGCGGCTTTGCCGCGTATCCGCGCGCTGCGCTAGCGTCGCCGCAGCGGCTGCGCCGGCATTGCCGATGCGCTGGCCGGCGGATTCGCCGGGCGCGTCAGTTCAGTGTAGTTCCGGCGCGTCGAGCAAGGATGCAGTTTTGTGAAACGTGCGTCCAATATATTATTCAGGCATGATTAGGTCGTAGAATGTATTAATCATGCTGCCTGCCGTTCCTGACCTGCGCCAGTTGCGCTATTTCGTCACCGTCGCCGAAGAAAAGCACTTCGGGCGGGCGGCCGCGCGCCTGTCGATGACGCAGCCGCCTTTGTCGCAAGCTATCCGCGCGCTCGAGCAGACGCTCGGCGTCGAACTGTTTGCGCGCACCAAGCGCTCGGTCGAGCTCACGCGGGTGGGCGCCGATCTGCTGCCCGAGGTGCAGCGCCTGCTGGCGAGCGCCGAAGGGCTGCGGCCACTGGCGCAGAGCCTCGCGCGCGGCGAGGCGGGGGTGTTGTCGCTGGCGTTCGTTTCCACCGCGGACTATGGCTTGTTGCCGCCGCTGCTGCGAGATTTCGGCGCGCGCCATCCGCGTGTGCGGCTCGAATTGACCGAGGCCACCAGCGACGTGCAGGTGGACGAACTGGTGGCCGGGCGCATCGACGCCGGCCTCGTGATCGCGCCGCTGCCGTCGCGCTACGCCGCGCAGCTTTCGTGGCTACCGATCGCGCGCGAGCCGCTGGTGATCGCGATGTCGACGGAAATGGCGGCGCGGCTGAGCAGCGCCGCCGGGTCTGGCGCGGACCCGCGCTCCGAGTGGCTGGACACGCCGATCAGCCTGCGCGATGTCGCCGACGCGCCGCTGGTGATCTTCCCCAGACGGCTGGCGCCAGGCTTTTATGACATCATTATGGATTGCTACGGCGTGGCGGGCCTCGCACCCCGGGTCGGCCAGGAGGCGATCCAGATGCAGACGATCGTGAGCCTGGTATCGGCCGGCATGGGTGTCGCACTGGTGCCGCAGTCGTTGCGTAATCTGCGCCGCACGGGTGTCGTGTACCGGCCGCTGTCCGAGTCGGTGCCCGCGATCGAGACGGGGCTGGTCTGGCGCACGGACGAGGTGAGTCCGGTGCTGGCCGGCTTCATCGATATCGTGCGGGCTCACGCCGCCAGCGTCGCCGCGCAGCCTGTCGCGTCGCGTGTTTAGCTTTGTCCCCGCGAACGCATTGCGGGCCGCACCGTCCAACCCATGCGCCGGATGGTGCGCGAACCGCCGCGCCGCCATCGGAAATCGATTAGAAAACCCGCTTCTGAACCTGAACTGCCCATAACAACACGATGCTCATTCATCCGAATTTCGACCCCGTTGCCATTCATCTGGGGCCGCTCGCAGTGCGCTGGTATGGACTGATGTACCTCGTCGCGTTCGTCGCGGCGATCGTCGTCGGCCGGCTGCGGCTGCGTTTGCCGTACGTCGCCGCGCAAGGCTGGACCGTCAAGGATATCGACGACATGCTGTTCTACGGCGTGCTGGGTACGATCCTCGGCGGCCGGCTCGGCTACGTGCTGTTCTACAAGGCGAGCTTTTATTTCGCGCATCCGCTCGACATCTTCAAGGTGTGGGAAGGCGGCATGTCGTTTCACGGCGGCTTCCTCGGCGTGACGCTGGCGATGGTGCTGTTCGCGTATCAGCGCAAACGCTCGTGGCTGCAGGTCACCGACTTCGTCGCGCCGATGGTGCCCACCGGGCTCGCGGCAGGGCGCCTCGGCAATTTCATCAACGGCGAGTTGTGGGGCCGCGTGACCGATCCGTCCGCGCCGTGGGCGATGCTGTTCCCCGGCGCCGCGCGCGACGACGCCGCCTGGCTTGCCGCGCATCCGCAACTGGCCGCGCAATGGCATCTGAATGAAGTGTTCGCGCAATATCACATGCTGCCGCGGCATCCGTCGGAGCTGTATGAGATCGCGCTCGAAGGTGTCGCGCTGTTCTTCGTGCTGTTCTTCTTCTCGCGCAAACCCAAGCCGATGGGGGCAATTTCCGCCGTGTTCCTGATCGGCTACGGCCTCGCGCGCTTCACGGTCGAATTCGCGCGCGAGCCGGACGACTTCCTCGGGCTGCTGGCGATGGGCCTGTCGATGGGCCAATGGCTGTCGCTGCCGATGATCCTCGCGGGCATCGTCATGCTGGTGTGGTCGTATCGCCGTGGGCGTCATGAACCGGCACAGGCGGTCAGCGCGAGCTGAGCGCTACGGTTTATCGTAGCGAGCGCGCAATGAAAAACGCCACGGCATGCCGTGGCGTTTTCTCTTGCAGCAGGAATGTCTAACGGGGTGTCTAGCGCAAACGCACAGCGCGCTACTTCATCTGCACCGAGCCCGACACGTTGACCGTCACCGTCGACGTGCCGCCTTCGAGCGGCATCGGTGCCGCGCCCTTCGCGTCGCCGCTCATGGCGCGCGCACTCATCATCATCATCGGACGCGGCATGATGCCACCGCGGTTCACGTTGACCTCGCGAATCGAATAGCCGCTGAAGCCGAACGCCTGCGACGACGACGCGGCCTGATCGCGGAACGACCTGATCGCTTCGCCGGTGAGCTTCTGCTCCGCGGCGCGCTGCGCTTGCGGCGACAACGAGAACTGCACGTTGCCGACCTGCATGATCGATGCCATTTGTCCGGCGAGCTTCGACGCCGCGGCGAAGTCGTGCGATTCGAGCACGACTTCCGTGCGGCCGCGCCACGCGGAAATGCGCCCGTCACGATCGGTGGACGGGAAGATCGCGAACGAACCGGTGCGGGCCGTCACGCCGCTGACGCCTTTGGCCTTCTGCAACGCCGCGTCGGCGCGTTGATTCAATGTTGCGGTGAGCGCCGACGGATCGCTGGCTTCCTGCTCGTAAAACAGCGTGATATCGACGACGTCTTGCGGGACTTCCGCGCTAGCCTGTGCGTTCAACGACAGTACGCCCGAGGGCTGGGACTGCATGACGCCTTGCGCGCGAGCCAGCGTCGGGGTCAGCGCGAGCGCGACAGGGGCGCTGCATACGAGAGCGAGTGCGAGTGCCCGTGCGGCTTGTTTCGTCATTGTTGGACTCCTTGCTTGAACAGGGTTGTGCACGATCGGCGCCAACGCCGTGCAGTGGCACGGTGCTTGCAACCTCGCTTGCAAGCTCGTTAGGCGCTGCTAACCGAAGCTTGGTTCCCTAATTTGACGCTGCCTGTCACGCCGCGTTTGCCGGCATATTCATTGCACGCACTGCAGCGGCGACGATTCGCCGATGCAGTGTTTCAACGTTGCCAGACGTCAAGGAGCCGTCACATGAGGCGCCTGGTGATGAAGCGCCATTCGGCTTCGGTCACGGGTGTGATCGACAGGCGATTGCCTTTGGCAAGCACGCGCATGTCCTGCAGTTCCGCGTGCTCGCGTAGCGCGGCAAGCGGAATCAGCGGGATCTTCTTCTTGAACACTACGTCGACGAGCAACCAGCGCGGCGTTTCCTGCGACGACTTCGCGTCGTAGTACGGGCTCTTTTTGTCGAACTGGGTCGGGTCCGGATACGCAGTGGACGATACTTCCGCCAGCCCCGCAATGCCGGGCTCAGGGCAGCTCGAATGATAGAACAGCACGCCGTCGCCGATCTGCATCATGTCGCGCATGAAGTTGCGCGCCTGATAGTTGCGCACGCCGGTCCACGGCAATGTGTGGTGTGGTGCGTTGGCGAGATGGTCGATGCTCGCCTCGTCCGGTTCGGACTTCATTAGCCAGTAGCGCATGAATCGAATTGAACGTTAAGGGTTGGACGACGTGGAAGAAAAATCGAAGCCTGACGGGACACCCAAAGAAAAACGGCATCGAACCGAAGTCCGATGCCGTTCTAGATAAGGTCCCCGCCTTAGCCGCTAGGCCGGCATCCTGAACCGGGGGTTCAGAATTGGTCGCAGTTAGCAACACTTCGGGTACATCAGACAGAGTGACGCGCACACCCGTGCTACAAATTTCCGCAACCGTGCACATGGCATTGGTTCAAGGAATATATGACCTTGGCGAACCAGGCAGGGAAGCTAAACCGATGAAGCTTAAACGATTGAACTCAAACGTTTGCCGAGACTTGCTCGCGTACTTCGTTTGAATTCGCAGCCGATCTCGGGACCGGCCGGCAGATACTTACTGCATGCTGTACTGCTGAATCACAGTACCCAGTTGTTCGTTCATTTGCTGCATTGTACGCCGGATTTCCTCAGCGGGAAATGCTTCTCCGTGTCGCACGCTGGTTTGCAGCCTAAGCAGTTCCGATGCCAGCGACAGCGCGGCCATGACCGCAATGCGATCCATGCCGCGCACGTTGCTGTGATTGCGGATCTTCGACATTTCCGCGTCGACGCGTGCAACCGCTTCAAGCAGCGCGCCTTCCGTTTCCGGCGAACACGCGAGGCGATAGGGCACGTCGAGAATCGATACTTCGATCTGCTTGGTGGTCATGCGTTTTCTCCGTGGCGGGTAACGTCGCTCTCGGCATCGACCGCGTGTTGAGCGGGCTCGAGCAGATCGAGCTGGTTATCCGGTTCGCTGCTCGCGCGAGCCCGCGGCAGTTTTTCGAGAATCGCATTCAGGCGCACCTGAGCGTCGTCGATCTTGGCCGACAGCGCGTCGCGTTCCGCTTGCAGCGCATCGCGCTCCTCGCGCAACAGCGCAAGTTCCGTGCGCGTAGCTTCCGCTTCGGCACGCGCCTGGGCGAGCTGCTCTTCGAGCGCGAGCCGCGCTTCATTGTGGCGCTGGCTGATCGCAATCAGCTTGCCGATATTCTGTGAGAGTGATTCGAGTTCGGTGAGCATGTGCTGCGTCCTCTAAAGACATCGCATTTTAGCGCGGAATATTGCAGGTTCCGACAATTGTCTCGTTTCGAGACGTAACAACATCGCTTTGTGCAGGCTTTTCTCGACCATATGATGAAAAAGTAATCGCCCATCGGACAATAACCTGCACTTTACAGAACGGATTGCACACGGATTAACCTTTCTTGACGCTCGTCGAAGCCGCTCCTAAACTGCGCGCACTCTGGTGCCCGCGCGCGCTTGTCCACAGTGCGCGCAGTTAAACGGGAAGCAGGACGCGCGGTTCATCCGGACTGAACGCGCGAACCTGCGCTGCCCCCGCAACGGTAAGCGACCGCATTCGTCATGCAGGTCGATCCTGATCGCGTGCCTGAAGTTCAACATGCGAGTGTGCCACTGCGCGTTACGCGTGGGAAGGCGGGATCGATGTGTCGCCAGCCCGGATACCGGCCAGAGGGAGAGGGACGTCCCGCGCGCAAAGTTAAAAGCGTGGGCGCCTCGTTACGCATCGGCCTGCGGGGAAGCGGGCCGTGCCCGCTATCCACAGGAATGTCATCCGATGTTGTCCCCCATCGCCCGCGCGACGTTGCTCGTTTTTGCGGGCTTGCCGCTCGTCGTGCATGCGCAAAAAAACGCTGCGTCGTCGTCCGCTGCTTCGTCTGCGTCCGTGTCTGCAACGCCAACGCCATCTTCATCTTCATCTTCGCCTTCGTCCGCAACCGATGCGAATGCCGCTGCGCAGAGTGCGGCGTCCATCGTGCTGTCGCCGGTTGTCGTGACCGCGGAGCGCGGGCCGCAAGCGCTCGCGGATACGATCCCGCAGACCTCGCTGTTCGATCAGCAGGATCTCGCCGACACCACCGCGACCGACTTGCCCGGCCTGCTGCAACTCGCGCCCGGTGCGCAAATCTCGCGCACAGGTGGCCCCGGTTCGACCGCGAGCCTCTTTTTGCGCGGTGCGTCGTCGACGCAATCGCTGTTGCTGATCGACGGCCTGCGGGTCGATTCGGTGAGCCTGGGTGCGCCGCAACTCGCGCAGATTCCGCTCGATCAGATCGATCACGTCGAAGTGGTGAACGGCAACGTGTCCGCGTTATACGGGTCGGGCGCGATCGGCGGCGTGGTGCAGGTGTTCACGAAAGACGGCGGCGACCATCCGCCGCGTTTCAACTTTTCGGTGGGCTACGGCAGCTATCACACGCAGACGCAGCAAGCGGGCGTGAACGGCGCGCTGGATAAAGACGGCCGCACGACCTTCAGCATTTCGCTCGCGCGTTCGAAGGACGACGGCTTTTCGTCGCTCGATCCGCAGCAGGCGCCCAGCGCCAATCCGAACGCGAACGGCTATCTGAACGAGAGCATCGCGGCTTCGTTGCGTCACAAGTTCAACGACCGATGGGACACCGGCGTCAGCTACTTCCAGTCGAACGGCAACAACAGTTACGACAATGCGTACGGCGTGCCGACCGATCTGAATAACCTGTACAGCAAGGTGCGCCAGGCGTCGGTGTTCGCGAACGGCAAGCTGACCGACGGGTGGACCACGCACTTCATCGTCTCCGAAGGCGACGACCGCAGCGTGTCGAATACCAACGGCGTATACAACGGCCGCTTCGATACCGACAATCGCCAGTACACGTGGCAGAACGATTTCACGTTCGCCGCGCAACAGAAACTGCAGGTGGGCTATGAGCATCTCGACCAGAGCCTCGACTCCGATACGTTCGCGGCGCCGGACCGTCATGTGGATTCGGGCTTTGTCGGCTATACGGGACGTTTCGGGCGCAACCAGATTCAGGCCAATGTGCGGCACGATCAGTATTCCGATTTTGGCGGGGCGAACAGTTACTATCTCGGCTACGGTTTCGACATCACCGAGCGCTGGAAGGCAACCGCAAGCTATGCGGATTCGTTTCGCGCGCCGAGCTTCGACGATCTGTACTATCCGATCAGCGGCAATCCGTCGATCCAGCCAGAGCGCAGTCACTCGATCGAAGCGGCGTTGCAATACGCGTCGAGCGCGCTCGGCGTGATGCGTCTGACTGCATTCCAGACGCGCTATTCGAATCTGATCGACTACGCGCAGGTGACGCCCGGCATCTATCTTGCGGAGAACGTCGGCCATGCGAAAGTGCAGGGGCTCGAAGGATCGTGGAGCGGGCATGTCGGCAAGACGGATGTGCGCGCGTCGCTGACGCTGCAAAATCCCGTCGACCTCGACAACGATGTCGACCTCGTGCGGCGTGCGCGGCGTTTCGGCTCGCTCGCGGTGAATCGCAGCATCGCTGAATGGCGAGTCGGCGGCGAGTGGATCGTGAGCGGTCCGCGCGAAGATCGCGTCGGCAAGCTGGGCGGCTACGGCATCGTGAATCTGTCGGCGCGCTACAACATCACGAAAGCGTGGTACGTGGCCGCGCAAATCCAGAACCTGTTGGACAAGGACTATGAAACGGCCTACTCGTATAACTCGCCGCGACGCGGTGCGTATGTCACGCTCGGTTGGCAGCAGCAGTGACGAACGCGCTGCGTTGAGATCGCGCGGATGAGCCGCCATTCGAATTCGCTGCCCGCCGCCGCGCGCGTGATGAGCGCGAAGCGCGCGGCCGCGATCTGGCTCGTGCTCGCGGCCATCGCGCTGGCCGTGCTGCTCGCGTCGCTCGCGCTGGGCAGCGTGTCGCTCGCGCCCTGGCGTGTGCTGACGGCGCTGGTGCCGTCGCACGCGTTGCCGCTCGAGCCGGCGGATCTGGCCGGCGAGATCGTGCGCACGCTGCGCTTGCCGCGCGCGGTGGCCGGCTTCGCGTGCGGCGCGTTGCTTGCGTTGGCCGGCGCCCTATTGCAGGTGCTGTTGCGCAACCCACTGGCCGAACCCTATGTATTAGGCGTGTCGGGAGGAGCGGCGACGTTCGCGCTCGTCGCGATGATCGCCGGTTGCGCATGGTGGATCGTCGACGCCAGCGCGTTCGCCGGCGCCTTCGTGTCGATCCTGCTGGTGCTCGGCCTCGCGCGCCGCGAGTTGTGGCGCGGCGAGCCGCAGGACACGTCGCCGCGTTTGCTGCTGACCGGCGCGGTGATCGCGGCGGGGTGGGGCGCGGTGATCACGTTGCTGCTCAACCTCGCGCCCGACAACAGCTTGCGCGGCATGCTGTTCTGGCTGACCGGCGATCTCAACGGCGGCGCGCTGCCGTGGACCGCGCTCGCCGCGCTCGTCGTCGCGCTGGTGGCGATCGTGCCGGTGGCGCCGCGGCTGAACGTGCTGCTGCGCGGCGACGCGGCCGCGCAGGCGTTGGGCGTTGCGGTAATGCCGCTGCGCTTGCGCGTGTATCTGGTCGCGTCGCTCGCGGCGGCCGCGGCTGTAACGACCGCGGGCACCATCGGCTTTGTCGGCCTGGTGGTGCCGCACATGTTGCGGCTCGCGTTCGGCAACGATCAGCGCATGCTGCTGCCGGCCGCGGCGCTCGGCGGCGGCGTCGCGGTGATGGGCGCGGACCTGATCGCGCGTACCTTGATCGCGCCGGCGCAATTGCCGGTCGGCGTGATCACGTCGATCGTCGGCGTGCCGGTGTTCCTCTGGATGCTGTTGCGCAGACGTCGATGATGGAAGCCCACCACAACCCGAGTGACAACCTCAGTCACAGCGCACTCAGCGCGCAACGTCTGACCTTGCGCGCCGGCGCGCGCACCTTGCTCGACGCGTTCACGCACACGTTCTACGCGGGCGAGATCTGGTGCGTCGCCGGCCCGAACGGCGCGGGCAAGACGACGCTGCTGTCCACGCTCGCGGGCCTGTTGCAGCCGGCGGCGGGCCATGTCGAACTGGATGGCGTGCGCGTGGCCGACTGGCAGCCGCTGCCGCTCGCGCAGCGGCGTGCATTGATGCCGCAAAGCGCACCCGACGCGTTCAGCGCGGGCGTGCTCGATATCGTGATGCTGAACCGCTTTCCGCATCTGAACGGCTGGGGTTGGGAGCGCGCCGCCGATCGCGCCGCCGCGCATGCCGCGCTGGATCTGTTGGGGCTCGCCGCCTTCGCCGCGCGCGACGTGCTGTCGTTGTCGGGCGGCGAGCGTCAACGCGTGGCGCTGGCGGCGGTGCTGTGCCAGGATGCGCCGCTCTTGCTGCTCGACGAACCGTTGTCGCATCTCGACCTGCATCATCAGATCGACTGTCTCGAAGCGCTCGCCGCGTGGACGCGCGAGCCGCGGCGTACAGTGATGTTTTCGTGCCACGACCTGAATCTGGCGCGCCGCTTCGCGAGCCACGCGCTGCTGCTCGACGGCGAGGGCGGCGCGTATGCCGGACCGGTGCGCGATGTGCTCACGCCGACGCTGACGAGTCGCGCGTTCGGCTATCCATTGATTCTGATTCGCGACGGCGAACACGAGGCGCTGATTCCCGCGCCGCGTTCGCGTCACGAATCTCTAGCCGGCGATGACACGCCGGCACACTAACTGATTCATCCGGACACTCTCTCTTTGCAGACAATGCTTATGACTTCTTTGCCACATCCGGCCGGTTTGCCCGAAGTCGCACCGCTCGATCAAACGCTGCGCGCCGAGTTGCAACACATCATCGATACCAGGACCAAGCCGCCCGGCAGTCTTGGCCGGCTCGAAACACTCGCGCGTCAGATGGGCCTGATCCAGCGCACCACCCATCCGACGGTGCAGCGCCCGGCGATGATCGTGTTCGCCGGCGACCACGGGATTGCCGCGGAAGGCGTGAGCCCGTATCCGCAAGCGGTGACCGCGCAGATGGTCGCCAACTTCGTCGCGGGCGGCGCGGCGATCAATGCGTTGAGCCGGGTCGCCGGCATCGAACTCGAAGTGGTCAACGCGGGTATCGCGACGGCGCTGCCGTCGACGGATGGACTCGTCGACATTCCGGTGGCGAGCGGCACGCGCAACTTCGCGCACGAACCCGCGATGACGCATGCCCAGGCGCTCGCCGCGATGCAGGCGGGCGTGCAGCGCGTGCGCCATCACGCGGCGCTCGGCACCAACGTGATCGGCTTCGGCGAGATGGGGATTGCGAACACCTCGTCGGCTGCGTGTCTGATGAGCCGTTTGTGCGGCGTGCCGATCGACGAATGCGTCGGCCGAGGCACCGGCCTCGACAACGCGGGGCTCGCGAAAAAGCGCAACGTGCTCGCGTCGGCGCTCATGCGTCACGCGCAGACCGCCGGTCCGCTCGACGTGCTCGCCACCTTCGGCGGCTTCGAGATCGCGATGATGACCGGCGCGTATCTAGCGGCCGCCGAAGCGCGGATGACGATACTTGTCGACGGCTTCATCGGGACCTCCGCGTTGCTGATCGCCGATGCGTTCGCGCCGAGCGTGCGCGAATACTGCGTGTTCGCGCACGCGTCGAACGAGGCGGGGCACCGGCGCATGCTCGATCATTTCGGCGCGCTGCCGTTGCTGTCGCTCGACATGCGTCTCGGCGAAGGCACGGGCGCGGCGCTTGCTGTACCGCTGCTGCGCGCGGCGGTGGCGTTCGTCAACGAGATGGCGAGCTTCGATTCGGCTGGCGTCGCGAATCGCGACGCGTGATCCGGTCCACGGCAACCAACAGGTATCCGGCCCACTCATGAACCCGCTCGCGGAACTGCGCTATTTCTTCACGGCGCTCGGTTATTTCACGCGCGTGCCCGTGCCGCGCTGGGTCGGCTACGAGCCGCATTATCTGAATGCGGCGGCGCGCTATTTTCCATTCGTCGGCGTATTGATCGGCGCGTCGAGCGCGCTGGTCTATCTCGCGGCGCTGCGCGTGTTTCCGGCGGGCGTGGCGGTGCTGTTGTCGATGGCCGCGTCGCTGCTGGTGACGGGAGCGTTTCACGAAGACGGTCTCGCCGATTGCGTCGATGCGTTCGGTGGCGCCTATACGCGCGACGACGTGTTGCGCATCATGCACGACTCGCGCATCGGCGCATTTGGCGCCATCGCACTGGTGATCGCGCTCGCGTTGAAGTGGCAAACGCTCGCGGCGCTGCCGCCGCTGCGCGCCGCAAGTCTGATGATTGCCGCGCATGCGGCGAGCCGCGCGTGCGCGATCAGTTATCTGGCCACGCTCGACTACGTGCGCGCCGAAGGCAAAGCCAAGCCGGTTGCGCAGCGTTTGAGCGGCCCCGCGTTGCTGTGCGCGGTGCTGTTCGGTTTGCCGTGGCTGCTGTGGCCGAATGGACCGGGCGCGCCGGATTGGCGCTTCGCGGGTCTGACGTTCGCGGTTCTGGGCGCGCTGCGCTTTGCAATGGGCCGTTATTTCGTTAGACGCATTGGCGGTTACACCGGCGACTGCCTCGGCTTCGCGCAGCAGATTTTCGAATTGACCATCTACCTGGTGGGGCTCGCATGGATATCGTCCTGATTCGCCATCCCGCCGTCGCGCTCGATGCGGGCGTGTGTTACGGCCACAGCGACGTCGCGCTTGCCGACGACGCCGAGACATCGTCGAGCGCGCTCGCGTTGAAGCTCGCCAGGTTGCAGGTGCCGGCGCCGCGCGTGTTGATGTCGAGTCCGCTGACGCGCTGCTCGGCGGTCGCTGCCGAGATGGCGAACGACTTCGGCTGCGTGCTCAGTCACGACGATCGGCTGAAGGAAATGAATTTCGGCGCCTGGGAGACGCAGCGCTGGGACGCGATCGATCGCGCACTGCTCGACGACTGGGCCGCCAATTTCGAGCACGCGCGTGCGCATGGCGGCGAAAGCGTTGCGCAATTCGTCGAGCGGGTGCGCGCCTGGCTCGACGCGTTTGGGCAAACCCGGGAGTTGTCGCCAGCTTATGTGGTCACGCATGCCGGCGTGATGCGGGCGATTGCGTCGCTGGTGCTGGACGTGCCGCTGGAGCGTTGTTTGACATGGTCGCTCGACATGGCGGGGATCGTCTGGTTGCGCAGAGACGACGAGGCGCAGCAGTGGGCGTTGGTGCGCTGGAATGCGTGAGCGCGCATCACTGCGCGCGTTGCTTTCTGCGTGAGCGCGCCGTCTCCAGATCTTCACACAGCCGCTGCGCGCCCTGCGCGATGCGCGGCGCCGGCCGGTTGATCAGATCACCGTCGATCGCAAAGAGGTTTTGCTTCGCCACCGCGCTTAAGGCCGGCCACGCGCGCCACGTGTCGAGTTGCGGCAAGCGGGTGTCCGGTTGGGTCGCGCCGGGCGCGGACGTGACGATCGCTTCCGGGTTCGCGGCGAGCACCGCTTCGGTCGAGACAGTCGGCACCAGCGGCTGAAGTCCTGCAAACACGTTGCGGCCACCGCACAGCGTGATGACGTCGCTGACCATATGCTCGCCGTTGAGCGTCATCAGCGGCCGATCCCACACCTGATAGAACACGCTGACCGGCGGCCGGCTCGCATACTGCGCGCGCAATCGTGCGATGTCCTGACGATACGCGGCCGCCGCGGCATCCGCGGTCGATGACGTGCCGAGCAATTGCCCGAGCTTCGTCAGCGACACGGCCACGTCGTCGAGATGATGCGGCTCGCTGAAGAACAGCGGCACGTGCAGCTCGCGCAGTCGCTCGAGTTGACGCTGCGCATTGCCATGCCGCCACACGACGATCAGATCGGGCTTCAACGCGATGATGCGTTCGAGGTCGAGCGCCTTGTTGTCGCCGACGCGCGGCAACTGTTTCGCTGCGGGCGGATAGTCGCTGTACGACACGGCGCCGACCATTTTTGCGCCGCCGCCCGCGGCATACAGCAATTCGGTGACGTGCGGTGCGAGGCTGATCACATGTTGCGCGGGGGCTTGCAGCGTGACGGTCGCGCCGGTGTCGTCGGTGACGGTGATCGTGGCGTGGGCGTGCAGCGCGGTGGCGCAGAGCGACGCGGCGATGGTGAAACGAACGAAGCGGGCGAGTCGGGTCATCGGCCGAGGATGTTGAAAACGCGTTGAGCGCGCGACGCGCGTGATGAGCATGAGGGGGCGGTGCGAGGTCGTGCGTGCTGCTTCACATCAACCGGCTCGCGCGGTGTCGATCGCTTGCATCGCTGCGCGCAAACTTTCGGCGAAGCGGGTCCATTCCGCGTCGCTCGCAGGCAAGCCGAAACGCACGCTGCCCGACGACGTGAACAGCCGCGTCCACACGCCACGCCGTGCCAGCGCTTCATGCAGAGCGACAGCGCGGGCATCGTCGGTCCATGCGAAGAGCGCGGTGCTGTGCGTATCGAAACCTTGAGCACGCAGCAGGTCGACCAGTCGCGCGCTTTCGCCGTCGAGTCGAACACGCATGTGCTGTTGCCATGCTTCGTCGGCGAATGCGGCTTTGACGGCATGACGCGCCGGACCGCTGACAGTCCACGCGCCCAGCGTCCGGCGCAACGTGTCGAGCAACGCGGGCGCACCGAGTACGAAGCCTGCGCGCACGCCGGCGAGACCGAAGAATTTTCCCGGCGAACGCAACACGATCAGGCCGTCGAGATGCGTGCTTGCCGCGAGCGACGCCGCAGGCCTCGTATCGGCGAAGGCTTCATCGACCAGCAACGTGCCGCCTCGGGCGCGCGACTGGGCATGCCAGTGCAACAGCTTCTCCGCGCTCAGATGCGCGGCCGTCGGATTGTTCGGATTCACGACGACCACATGAGTGAGCGCGTCGGGCAAGTTCTCCCAGCGCACATCCAGCGGCACGACGTGATGCCCGGCCCGGGCGAACGCGGGCGCATATTCGCTGTACGTGAGCGGCGCGATGCCGACCGTCGCGCGAGGCAGCAACGCGGGCAGCGTGCGAATCGCCGCCTGGCTCCCGGCGACGGGCAGCACGTGCGACGCATCCGGTGCGCGGTAGTAACGCGTGGCGCAGGCGGCGAAGTCGTCGCCTTCATCGGGCAGGCGGCGCCAGGCATCGGCGGGAACCGGTGGCACCGGATAGCCGTGCGGATTGATGCCGGTCGACAGGTCGAGCCACTGTGCGTACGGAATCTCATACCGCTCGGCCGCTTCGTGCAGGTTGCCGCCGTGAACGACCATGTCGGTTGCTGCGCTGCTCACGCGGGGCGCCGTTCGATCAAGCATTCGATCAACCATGAAAGGGCACACTCAGCAACGCCAGCACGATCAGCACCGCCAGCCAGAGAATGATCGTCCGCTCGACCAGCATCAGCGCGGCAGTCACGTGAGTGGCTTTGGCAGGGTGTCCGAAGCCTAGCGTCGGCCGGTGTTCGAGCGCACCGTGATACACCGCCGGCCCGCCGATCAGCACGTTCAGACTGCCGGCGCCGGCGGCCATCACCGGCCCGGCATTCGGGCTGTCCCAGCGCGGCGCCTGCTCGCGCCAGCAACGCCATGCGGTGTGCGTGTCGCCGAGCAGCGCATAGCTGGTGGCGGTCAGACGCGCGGGGATCCAGTTGAGCACGTCGTCGATGCGCGCCGCGGCCCAGCCGAAGCGCAAATAGCGCGGCGTGCGATAACCCCACATCGCGTCGAGTGTATTGGCCAGACGAAACCCGAGCGCGCCTGGACCGCCCGCGATCGCGAACCAGAACAGCGCGCCGAAGATCGCGTCGTTGCCGTTTTCGAGCGCCGATTCGACGGCCGCGCGCGACAGCGCGGCTTCATCGGCATGCGCGGTTTCGCGCGACACGATCCGCGCGGTCAACAGACGCGCCTGTTCGAGGTCGCGTTGCAGCAGGGCCCGCGCGATCGGCGCAATGTGATCGCGCAGACTGCGCGCGCCGAGCGCGAACCACAACAACGCGACATGCAGCGCGCAGGCCGCAAAAAACGGCAACACGGCGACCAGCCACCATGCGATCAGCACCGGCGGCAGCACCGCCAGTGACCACGCGAGCAGCCCCTTGAGGCGTAAGCGCCGGCCGGTGTTGTAGCGCTTCTCGAGGCGCTTCGCCCAGTTGCCGAAGCCCACCAGCGGATGCACGGCGCGCGGTTCGCCGAACCAGCGGTCGATGGCCACGCCCGCGGTCGCCAGCGTCGCGATGAGTGGAATCGATAGCATCACGCGCGGCTCGCTGTTTTCAGCGCGAGCGGCAAGCCCGCGACCATCATCGTGGCCGTGGTGCTCAACGCGGCGATGCGCTGATTGAGCCGGCCGAGTTCGTCGACGTAGAGACGCGTGGCCGCGCCAAGCGGCACCACGCCCAGGCCGATTTCGTTGCTGACCACGATGATCTTGCCTTTGGGATTCGCGAGCGCCGTTTCCAGCGCGATGACGTGCGCGTGATATCGATCGATCGACAGCGCTTCGCCTTCGGCCGGACAGAGCAGGTTGGCGAGCCACAGCGTCAGGCAGTCGATCAGCATGCAGTGGCCGGGCGCGTCGCTTTGCGTCACGGCGCCGGCGAGATCGACGCCCGCTTCGAGCAAGTGCCAATGCGCGGGACGCCGCGCGCGATGGTGCGCGATGCGCGCGCTGAATTCGGCGTCGTCGGCGACGCGCGCGGTGGCGATGTAGGTGACGGGGAGGGTGCTGTCGCCGGCAAGCTGTTCGGCATGCACGCTCTTGCCTGAGCGGGCGCCGCCGAGAATGAAGGTGAGGTCGCGGGGAGTCATCGTGTGATTGTACCGGCGTGCAGCGTGGGCGGGCGCGATGGGATAATGCGGCGGGTCGCTCGCACTTCGCTAGCGCTTGCCTCACCGCTTTTTCACCGCCGAACCCCAACAACCGTGACCATCACCTCGACTCCGACTCCAACCTCGCATGACGCCGTACCCGTGCCGCGCGGCACGCTGATGATCCAGGGCACCACGTCCGATGCCGGCAAGAGCACGCTGGTCGCCGGCCTGTGCCGGCTCGCGCGTCGCGCGGGCGTGCGGGTCGCGCCGTTCAAGCCGCAGAACATGGCGCTCAACAGCGCGGTGACGGTCGACGGCGGCGAGATCGGCCGCGCCCAGGCGTTGCAGGCGGTGGCCGCGGGAATTGCCGCGCACACCGATCTGAACCCGGTGCTGCTCAAACCGACCAGCGATCGCGGCGCGCAGGTGATCATCCACGGCAAGGCGCGCATGAATCTCGACGCGCGCGCCTATCACGACTACAAACCCGTCGCGTTCGACGCTGTGCTGGAATCGTATGCGCGTCTGCAGGCCGCGTACGACACGATCTTCGTCGAAGGCGCGGGCAGTCCGGCCGAGATCAATCTGCGCGAGCGCGATATCGCCAACATGGGATTCGCGGAAGCCGTCGATTGCCCGGTCGTGCTGGTCGCCGACATCGATCGCGGCGGCGTGTTCGCGCATCTGACCGGCACGCTGGCATGTCTGTCGGCGAGCGAGCGGGCGCGGGTGCGCGGCTTCATCATCAACCGCTTTCGCGGCGACATTGGTTTGCTGCAGCCCGGGCTGGACTGGCTCGAAGCGAAGACCGGCAAGCCGGTGCTTGGCGTGGTCCCTTATCTGCATGGTCTGACGCTTGACGCGGAAGACATGCTGCCGCCCGAACTGCGCGCGGCGCACAGCGGCGATGCGGGACGGATGTTGCGGGTGGTCGTGCCGGTTCTGCCGCATATCAGCAATCACACCGATTTCGACGCGCTGCGCGCGCATCCGCAGGTCGATTTTCATTACGTGCGAAGCGGCACAGCGCCGCCGCCGGCCGATCTGATCATCCTGCCGGGGTCGAAGAACGTGCCCGGCGATCTGGCGTTTCTGCGCGCGCAAGGCTGGGACGTGGTGCTGCAAAAGCATCTGCGCTACGGCGGACGCGTGATCGGCATTTGCGGCGGCATGCAGATGCTGGGCCGCGAAGTCGCCGACCCGCACGGCGTGGAGGGCGCGCCGGGGACGTCGGCGGGGCTCGGCTGGCTCGATTATTCGACGGTCCTCACGCGCGAAAAGACGCTGAAGAATGTGACTGGGCGCCTCGCGTTGCCCGGTTCGCCCAAAGTGGCCGGCTACGAAATTCACATGGGCGAGACGCGGGGCCCGGCGCTGGACACGCCCGCGTTGCAACTGGAAAACGCGCAGGTGGCGCGAGGGACGCAAGGGACACAGGGGGCGCGCCCCGACGGCGCGATGTCCGCCGACGGCCAGATTCTCGCCACCTATGTGCATGGCTTGTTCGACACGCCGGCTGCGTGCGCCGCGTTGCTCGCTTGGGCGGGCCTCACCGATGCCGAGAAAATCGACTACCCGGCGCTGCGCGAGGCATCGCTGGATCGCCTGGCGGATACGCTCGCCGAGCATCTCGACCTTGCTAAGTTTTTTGCGGCGATGGGTTGATCGGGATCAGTTTAAGGCGAGCGATCAAATCCTGATGGGAAATAATCAAAGCGTCGGCGGTAGTTTTTCACGTTATTTGGTTCGAATAAAGTCCTGACATCGACGGCCGGCAGCCGGCCGTCTTCTTCCACAAAGGGACTCGTCATGAATTCGAACCGCTCCGCCGATCTGGCCGCCTTACTTCTTCGCGTTGTGTTGGGCGTGCTGTATCTCGCCCACAGTCTGCAAAAGATTTTTGTTTTCACGTTGCCCGGTACTGCGCAGTTCTTCGTGTCGCTCGGCTTGCCGGGGTGGCTTGGCTATCTGACGGCCTTCGTCGAGTTGTTCGGCGGCATCGCGCTGCTGCTCGGGATGCAAGTCCGCTGGGTCGCGCTCGTACTGTTGCCGTTCATGCTCGGCGCGATGTCGGCGCATCTGCATAACGGTTGGGGTTTCACGTCGCCGAACGGCGGCTGGGAATATCCGGCGTTCTGGGCGGTGACTTTGGTGGTGCAAGCGCTGCTCGGCGGCGGTGTGCTGGCGGTGAGTGGAATGAAGGCGCCACGCATGGCGGCTGCCTGATGGGTATCAGCGGTCAGCCCCGACTGGCCCCATTCTCCGGGAATATCAACCGGTAATTCTTCAGGTCCTCCTTGAAGGCATTACAGCGATCAAATTGGTCCTGCACATCGTGTCGCGGCTGACCGTAGTCGAAGCGCGAAGTCCAGTCGTGGATACGCGTCATGCTGCGAATGTACGGGGCTGCATCGCGGTCATTTGTCAGCCGCTTGAGTGGCAGCAGATAGTCCTCGCGGTACACGGTCGGAACGATGATTCGGCACACGCCTGCTTCGCTGAGTACGCAGTTCATCGCAAGCCGCGCCGAGCGACCGTTACCGTCCAGGAAAGGATGGACCTCCGCAACGACGAACATCGTCATCAATGCCCGCGCGACAGGGTCAGTCAGTGAACTGATGCGCTCAAAGCCTTCCGCCAGGGTAGCCGGCACGTGCTCCGGCAATACGAAGAGCGTGTTGCCCGCCATATTTCGCTTCTCTTTCCACTGACCGGGTCTTTTGTCCGGTCGCGCCTGCATCACGAGGGCATTCACGCTCTTGAGCCAATCGAGAAAATCGCCGGCCGTCGGTGCAGGACCGTTTCGCCATGGCGTCGTGCTAGCCGCTCGAAAGGTGCCCAGGATGTCGTGGGAATCTTCCGACCGGTTCGGAATGATGGCCCCCTCGAAGACAATCTGCTCTGCTTCTTCAACCTCGAACGTAGTGCCCTCGATGAAGTTCGAAAAGTAGGCTTCGAAGAAAGCAAAATTCTCTAGTGACGTGCCCCTTGTTGCAGGGTCGGTCGGATGCGCGAAGACTGCGCCGGAGAGCGACGCGTGCAGCACGTCAAACAGTTCCAGCCGGTCAGGGTCGTACGGCTTGCCTGCGGCGCGCGCGAGTGCCAACTTGCTGCGAAGCTTCTTTTCTTCGTGTGTGCCGAGCAGTGCGCCGATGAGTCCGTCGAGGCGCTTGCCCTCGGCAGCCATGTCGAGCTTGTCGGCGATGGCTCTCGCCTGGTCCCGCAGATCGTTGAGCTTGAAATCTCCCCTGATCGTCAAAATTTTGTCGAGGCGGGCCTCGATGTCTTCCTGCGGAAGCACCCGTGCAGCTGCACCGCGAGCGGTTCCCATGTTCTCAAGGAAGCCACGGGCCTCGCCCGGCATATAAATGTTCCTGTGTGGCAAGTCGGGCGCCGGCGGTTCGAGCAATGGCTGCGCGCCGGCTCCAGAAAATACCTCGATGGTGAGCCCGGGCAACTCGAGCTTGCGGCGCGTGCGGCCACGGCGAACGTGAAGGACGCCATCGACAGGTCGGTGCTCCAGTGCGGACCGATAAGCCAGCACCGCACCCGGAAGAAGGTGGCTGACAATCGCGGCCCAATTGCGAAGAACGACCGCTTCGACCGGACTATCCAGGTTGCGCGTGTAGACGCCCGCATAAATGCGTCGGAGCGCACCCGTCTCGGCGAGGCGGCGCAACGCGCGCGCATGCGCATCGTCTTCCACGGAAAAGAGGACTTCCGCGGTCTCCCTGTCCGAATTTTGCGTCATTGTGCGCCCTATGGCCGTCGGAATGTCCGAATAATGGATGAATAGTGTATCGTCTTGTCCGAAATGTAGGTGATTTGGTGTGCCAGTGATCCGAAGCATTTGCCGGAAACAACTTGATTCGCCCGCCCCCACCGCGCCTGTTGTCCGTAAATCAGATGATTCGTGACTGATTTTGTCCGAATACAGGTAGATTGAATGGAAAACAAAAATTGGCCATGCGAGCCCGCAGTCCGCCGCCCCGCCCCGCGCCCCATCCGCTCAATACAACACCATCTGCGTGCAGCGAAACAGGGCCATCGTCTTGCCGTTCGGGTCGGTGACGGTGGCGTCCCACACCTGCGTGCTGCGCCCCAGATGCACACTCTTGGCGACCGCGCGGATCGTGCCTTCGGTCGCCGTGCCGAGAAAATTGCTTTTCAGCTCGATGGTCGTGAAATTGCGCGCCGTCTCCGGCAGATGCGCAAGGCACGCATAGCCACAGGCGGTATCGGCGAGACCGATCACAGTGGCGGCGTGCAAAAAGCCGTTCGGCGCGAGCAATTCGCCGCGCACGGTCAATTCCGCGGTCAGAACGCCTTGTTCCAGCGACAGCACATGCACGCCCAGCAAGCCCGGCAGCTTGCCCTGCTGGCGTTCGTGGAGGCGTTCGATGGAGTATTCCGGGCGCAGTTCGCTCATGAGATTCGGTCCTTGATTGAAAAAAAACAGCAGGGTGGAGCGGCCGATTAGCCGTCGGGGGCTTCGCCGCGGTGCATTTGTCGATATTATCAACGGCTGGATCGACGGGTGATCCCGAAAAAGTACGGATCGGAACCCGCCGGCGCAACTCACAGTAATAGCGCGGCAAACCGGCTGGCGGCGCCCAGCCTTCTTTGCGGGAGAATTCATGACGGTGATCGTGGTGGCGAATCCGAAGGGCGGCGTGGGCAAGAGCACGCTTTCGACCAATCTGGCCGGCTATTTCGCCGCAGCTGGCGAATGGGTCGCGCTGGCGGACCTGGACAAGCAGCACTCCGCGCACGCGTGGCTGGCGCTGCGGCCCGACACGCTGCCGGCCATCGAAAGCTGGGAAGTCAGCCCGGACTCGCCGGCCAAACCGCCCAGGGGCCTGGAGCATGCGGTCGTCGATACGCCGGCCGGGCTGCACGGCAATCGTCTGAGCATCGCGCTGGATCTGGCCGACAAGGTGATCGTGCCACTCCAGCCGTCGCTGTTCGATATTCTCGCCACCCAGGAATTTCTCGAACGGCTGGCGAAGGAAAAAGCGGTCAGGAAAGGCGCGATCGAAATCGGCGTGGTCGGTATGCGCGTCGATGCGCGCACGCGCTCGGCGGAGCAGCTGCATCGCTTTGTCGAGGGATTGAAGCTGCCGGTGCTGGGCTATCTGCGCGACACGCAGAACTACGTGCAACTGGCGGCCCACGGCCTGACCTTGTGGGACGTCGCGAAAAGCCGCGTGGAGAAGGATCTGGAGCAGTGGCAGCCGATCGTCGAATGGACGAACGGGGCTGGCGACAAGGCTTGAGGCGGGGACGGCAGACGGCTGTGGCCGCCCGCCAGGAGGGCGCTTGCGCGGCGAGCGCGTGAACAACGCACCGCGAGCGTGTCATTGAACGCGTAAAGCGCCTGTAGAGCGAGCGTGCAAAGCCAACAAAAAAAACGAACGGCAGGACCGCTCAGGTGCAGTTCTGCGTCGGCACGTGATCGCGGCTGCCCTTGATCCGGTTGTGGTCGTCGACGAACACCAGGTCCGGCTTCCAGCCCGCCTTCAGCTCCGCTTCATCGACCACCGCGAACGCCGCGATGATCACCAGATCGCCCAGCTGCGCGCGCCGCGCAGCCGAGCCGTTCAGCGAAATCATGCCGCTGCCGCGTTCGCCCTTGATCGCGTAGGTCGAGAAGCGCTCGCCGTTATTGATGTTCCAGATGTCGATCCGTTCGTTTTCGACGATGTTGGCTGCTTCCAGCAAATCTTCGTCGATCGCGCACGAGCCTTCATAGTGCAGCTCGCAGTGCGTGACCGCGACGCGGTGAATCTTCGACTTCAGCATGTTGCGTTGCATGACCAATCCTGTAGGGCTTCAGTTGCGGCTTCGGTTGCGGCTTCAGATTTCGAGGTTGTCGATCAGACGGGTCGCGCCGAGTTTGGCGGCGGCCAGTACGACCAGTTGCGCATTCGCGTCCTGCGCGCCGGGCGGCAGCAGGTTCGAGCGCTTGCGCACCGCGATGTAGTCGGGCTGCCAGCCGCGCGCGGCCAACGCCGCCATGGCCGCCTGTTCGAGTTTTGCGAAGTCGCGCTCGCCGGACAACACCGCGTCGCGCACGCGATTGAGCTCGGCGGCGAGCATCGGCGCCTCGGCGCGCTCGGCGGGCTGCAGATAGCGGTTGCGCGAGCTGAGCGCGAGGCCGTCGGCGTCACGCACGGTTTCGGCGGCGATGATGTCGGTCGGCACCGCGAACTGGTGGCACATGCTGCGCACGATCATCAGCTGCTGGTAATCCTTCTTGCCGAACACCGCGACGCGCGGCTGCACGCACGACATCAGCTTCATCACCACGGTGCACACGCCTTGGAAGAAACCCGGCCGGAATTCGCCTTCGAGGATGTCGCCCAGATCGTGCGGCGGATGCACGCGGTACTCCTGCGGCTCCGGATACAGATCCTTTTCGGTCGGCGCGAACAGCACGTAGACGCCTTCCTTTTGCAGCTTGTCGATGTCGGCTTCGAGCGTGCGCGGGTATTTGTCGAAATCCTCGTTCGGACCGAACTGCAGACGGTTGACGAAAATGCTCGCCACCACCGGGTCGCCGTGCTGGCGCGCGAGGCGCATCAGTGACAGATGACCCTCGTGCAGGTTGCCCATGGTCGGCACAAAGGCCGTGCGATTCTGGCCGCGCAACTGGTCGCGCAATTCATGGATCGAGCTGATGACTTTCATGATCGGACAGGGATTTCCTCGCGCGGCGCGCGACTCGGTTGGCGCAAGACTTCAGGGAAGCGCGCGGGCCGCCGCCTCATTTGCGATGACGGGTTTGGAGCGCGGGATTGTAGTGGATTTGCGCGCGGGGTGCACCGAAACGAGGCAACTCGTGCGGCCACCCCGCGCGGCGCCCGCCGTCGCGTCGGCGCGTGCGCTGTCGACGGCCTCAGGCCGGCAAATAGGCGAGGCGCACATAGATCGGTGCGAACGGCTCGGCCTGGGTGATTTCGACGAGCGACTCGCGGCACAGTTCGAGCACGGCGATGAAATTGACCACCACGACCGGCACGCCCTTGCTCGTGTCGAACAGGTCGGAGAACTCGATGAAGCGCGCGTTTTGCAGTTGCCGCAGGATCGAGCTCATATGCTCGCGCACCGACAGCTCCTCGCGCGAAATCTTGTGATGCTGGACCAGCTTGGCGCGCTTGATCACGTCGGCCCACGCGGCGCGCAGGTCTTCGCTGTTCACATCGGGAAAGCGCGGCGTGATGCTTTGCTCGATGTAGACCTCGGCGCGCAGGAAGTCGCGCCCGAGTTGCGGCAACTGGTCGATGCGCTGCGCGGCGAGCTTCATCTGCTCGTATTCGAGCAGGCGGCGCACCAGTTCGGCGCGCGGATCTTCGGCTTCTTCGCCGCTGTCGGCCTTCTTCACCGGCAGCAGCATGCGCGACTTGATCTCGATCAGCATCGCGGCCATCAGCAGATATTCGGACGCGAGTTCGAGATTGGTCTGGCGCAACTGGTCGACGTAACCGAGGTATTGCACGGTGACGTCCGCCATCGGGATGTCGAGCACGTTGAAGTTCTGCTTGCGGATCAGATACAGCAGCAGATCCAGCGGTCCTTCGAACGTTTCGAGAAACACCTCGAGCGCGTCTGGCGGAATGTACAGATCCGTCGGCAGCTTGAAGAGCGGTTCGCCGTACAGGCGTGCAAACGCAATGCCGTCGACGGTGTCGGGTGTCGAATCGGTGGCGGGCGCAGCAAGCGCGGCGTCGGCGGGGGCCGGCGCCGGGCCGTGTACCTCGTCGGCGTGACTCACGCGCTTAGAAATTTTGATAGTACGAGTAAGGCGTCTGTTCTACGCGCGAGGCTCGCTGCTCGGCGCGCTCTTCCAGATCGATCGGCTGTTTGTCCCACAGCAGCGCGCGGCCGCGGCGTTGCTCGGCTTCCAGATTGGGCTTCTGTTGCTTGAGCTGGTTCAGGAACTGGGTGATGTCCGATTGATACATGGCTCGACGTCCGTGGTGGGTGAGGTGGCGGTTGCCCGGCAGGGACCTGGGGCGCAGCGCCGTTGTTCCGGAATTTTACCGCATGCGCCGCGCGCGGTCGAAAAACGGCGACAGCGGCTTTTTAGAGATCTCGCGGCCCCCGCCGATGTGGTCAAATAGCATGCCCCGGCCGCCGCCGCGCGCCCGGGCGAAAGAATTCATCAACCACGGCTCGGAGGTCCTGTTTGGCGGGATGTGCGATCGACAAGCCGCGTCTGCGGCGCGGCAATGCCGGTTCGGGGCGTGGACGTCTGACGCCTGTGCGGCACTGGCTGCGCGCATGGCTCGCGTTCGGGATCGTCATGCTGACGCTGGCTGCCGGCGACGCACACGCCGCGCGCGCGTCGGCCAGCTACAAGGTTGACATCATCGCCACGCCGCGTTCGCTGCGCAAGCTGCTCGAACAGCATCTGGATATTGCCCGCTTCGCCAAACGCCCCGACATCAGCGACGACCAGTTCGCGTTCCTGATCACCGCCACTCCGCAGCAGGTGCGCGACCTGGCCGCGACGCAGGGCTATTTCACGGCGGTCGTGCGCACCGACGTGCGCACCGTCGACGATACGAGACGCGTCACGGTGAGCGTCGATCCCGGCCCGCAAACCATCGTCACGTCGGTTTCGTTGTCGTTTCGCGGCGCGGTGCTCACCGAAGACCTGGAGCAGGAAAACGCCACGCGCTTCGCGTTTTCGCTGCACGAGGGCGACCCGTTCTCACAGGGCGGCTGGGACGACGCGAAGAACGCGTCGCTGAGAGTCTTGCAGTCGCGCCGCTACCTGGCCGCGAAGATCTATCACTCCGAGGCGCGGATCGATCCGCGCACGCATGAGGCGGAACTGTCGGTCACCTACGAAAGCGGGCCGACCTTCACGATGGGCCAGCTCGACGTATCGGGCACGCGGCGTTATCCGGAACGGATCGTCCACAACGTCAATCCGATTTCGCCCGGCGATATCTACGACACGCGCCGCGTCGCCGAATTGCAGCGGCAGTTGCAGAACACGCCGTATTTCGCGAGCGTCGCGATCGACCTGGACAACGACCCGGCCAAGCCGATCGACACGCCGATCCACGTGAAGGTCTCGGAGTTTCCGTACCACGGTTTCCGCGGCGGGGTGGGCTACTCGACCGACAACGGCCCGTTGGTGCAGGGCTCGTACACGTATCTGAACACGTTCGGCGCGGCGTGGCCGTTCACCGTCGAGGGCCGCGCCGACAAGACCCAGCAATACGGGCAAATCCAGCTGTCGATGCCGCCGGGGCCGCGCGCGTGGACCAATAGCGTGTTGGCGTCCTACACCACCACCGACGTTTCGGACACGCGCATCTACAGCATTCGCGGCGGCGTGCAGCGCTCTCGTACCTCGCAGTTCCTCGACTACAACTACTCGCTGCTGTACTACCAGGACCGGCTCGACCAGAATGCGGCGCCGCCGACCACGGCCCACGCGCTGGTGCCGGGATGGTCGTGGACCCGGCGCGATACCGACGATCCGCTGTTCCCGCGCAGGGGCAACCTGGTCCACGTCGAGGCGGGCTTCGCGATCAAGGGCGTGCTGACCGACCAGACCTTCATCCGCGGCTACGCGCGCGGCCAGCAGTACCTGCCGATCGGCAGGGACGACATCGTGCTGATCCGTGCCGAACTTGGCGGCGTGTTCACGAGCGGCAATTCGAGCGGTGTGCCGGCTTCGCTGCTGTTCCGCGCGGGCGGTTCGAACTCGGTGCGAGGCTATGGCTTCCAGAGCATCGGTAACGACGTCGCCGGTTCGGTGCTGCCCACCAAATATCTCGTGACGGCGGCGGCCGAGTACCAGCACTGGTTCTCGCACAATTGGGGCGCGGCCGCGTTCTTCGACATCGGCACCGCCACCGATACCTGGGGCGAAAAAGTTTTCTTCCCCGGCGTCGGCGTGGGAGCGCGCTGGCGCAGCCCGGTCGGTCCGGTCAATGTCGATATCGCTTACGGCATCCGCAACAACAGCGTGCGGCCCTATCTGACGCTGGGCATCGCCTTCTGATGAACACCTGCTTTTACCTGATCCGCGCATGACCACGGACGTCGCCGACCAACCTCCCGTGCAGCCGCCCGGCGCCAATCCGCCCGGACAGCCGCCGCCCGAAGCGCCGCGCCCCAGGCGCCGGCTCGGCCGCGTGCTGCTGAAGGCATTGGTCTCGACGGTAATCGTGCTGGTGCTGCTGCTCGCGTTGGCGGTCGGCCTGCTGTACGGCACGCTGACCACCGAGCGCGGCACCGCCTATGCGTGGCAGGCGGCGGTCAGGCTGCTGGGCGGCAGGCTGGGCGGCACGCTGGAGAGCGGCACGCTCGCCAACGGCGTGCAACTGCGGCACGTGCGCTGGCGCAGTCTCGACGGCAGCGGCACCGATATCCAGATCGACCGCGTCGCGGGCCGCTGGGCGCTCGCACGCGAGCCGTGGCGCTTCACGATCGACTATCTGCACGTCGGCACGATCGACGCGCGGATCGGCGCGTCGGCGTCGAGCAGCAGCGAACCGCTGAAGCTGCCGCAAGACCTGCGCTTGCCGATGCAGCTCGAGGTCCGCGACGTTCAGGTCAACAAACTGTTGCTGCACCAGGGCGCGTCGACCACCGAGCTGTCGCGCTTCGCTTTTCATGGACGCAGCGACGGACGTCATCACGAGGCCGCGATCGAGCGGCTCGATACGCCGTTCGGCGCGGTGACCGCATCGGCCAGGCTCGACGGCATGCGGCCGTTTCCGCTCACCGGCGAGGTCGGCTATGCGGGCAAGGTCAACAACGAGGCGGTCGAGGTGGGCGGCCATCTGAGCGGCTCGCTCGAGGAGCTTGTCGCCGAACTCGATGCCACCGGCATGAAGCTCGCCGGCCATGCGCGGGTCGAGGCCACGCCGTTCGCCGCCGTGCCCTTGCAGCGCGCGACGCTGACCTTCGATCACGTCAATCCGCAGGCTTTCGCGCCCGGCGCGCCGCTGGCCGATCTGGCCGTGCGCGCGGAGTTGCAGCCGGTCGGGCAGGAGGGGACGGGGGCGGTCGAGTTGGGGGCCAGCGTCGCGCAGCCTTCCGTCGCCGGCCACGCCAAACACGGCGCCACTCCCGGCGCCGCTGGAAAAACCGCCGCAGCCTTCGCGGTCGCCGGACACGTGTCGATCGTCAACGCCAAACCCGGTGCGATCGACCAGAACCTGCTGCCGCTGATCGACGCCAACGCCGACGTGCGGCTCGACGCCCAGGCACAGCACATCTCGAACCTGAACGTGCGGATCGTGAGAAACGCGACGATCACCGGCGGCGGCGCGTTGACAGGCCGGCGCGGCCAGTTCGATCTGCGCGTCGCGGGACTCGACCTGAACGCGCTGCAAGCGACGGTGCGGCCCACGCAGCTGTCCGGCTCCATCGGCATCCGCTTGAACGACGACATCCAGAGCCTCACGCTCGACCTCGCCGACCCGCCCGCGGCGCTGCGCGCGCAAGGCAAGGTGACGTTCGATCCCGCCCGGATGAGCTTCAACGACGTGCGCATCACGTCGGGCCGCGGCCGCATCGATCTGTCCGGCGCGCTCAAGCACGACGCCAATTCCACCTACAACCTGAAAGCGCAACTGACCGATTTCGACCCGTTGACGCTGGCTTCGCAGATGCCGTCGCGCACGCCGGTGGCTGGGCCGGCGCCCGCGTCGAACAGCGCGCAGCGCGCGCGGACCGGCCAGGCCGCGCAGACCGTGGCCCAGGCGGGCAGCACCGCCGGCGCGAAAAGCGCGGCACCGGGCGATCAGGCCGCCGCGATCGCGAAAAACACCGCCAAAGCCGCGGTGCAGACCGAGGTGATCGAGCGCAAAACGCCGCCGGCGCGTGGCGCCGCACGCGCCGCGCCTGCCGCCCGCAAAATCGAAGCGCGTGTAAACGGCACGCTCATCGCGGCCGGCATGCTCGGCCCGGTCTTCACCACCAAGGCCGAATTCAAGCTGGGCCCGAGCGTCTACGACAACCTGCCGCTGACCGGCGGCGGCACGATCCAGGTGGCCGGCTCGCGGATTCTGCCGAGCCGCGCGAATCTGTCGGTGGTGGGCAATCAGGTGGATTTGCAGGGCAGCTTCGGCGCGAGCGGCGACCGGCTGCGGTTTCGCGTCGATGCGCCGCAACTCGAGCGGCTCGGTTTCGGCCTCGCGGGCTTGATCGCCGCTGATGGTGATGTCACCGGCTCGTTCGCGCACCCGAACGTCGTGCTGAGCTACAAGGCCGACAGTGTGGTGTTCGGCAGCAACCATGTCGGCCATGCGGAAGGCCACGCCGAACTGCGCGACGGCGCGAACTGCGCGCTCGCCTTCACCACCGACGCGCGCAATCTCAGCGCGGGCGGCGTCGATCTGGCGACGCTCACGGCGCGCCTGTCCGGCACGCGCGCCAATCACACGCTGGAGGCTGCGGCCACCGGCAAGCTGCAAGACCGTCCGCTCGATCTGACGCTCGCCGCCAACGGCAAGCTGACCGAAGCGCGCGACGGCACGCGCTGGGACGGCACCGTGACGCGCTTGCAGAACCGCGGCACGCCGGCGTTGAATCTCGAAGCGCCGCTCGCCGTGAGCGCCGCGCCGAGCCGGCTGACGCTCGGCGCGACACGGCTGACGCTCGAAGGCGCGGTGCTGAGCCTGAAATCGTTCGCGTTCGATCACGGCAGGATCCAGTCGACCGGCAGCTTGACTGACATTTCACTCACGCGTTTGCAGGAGTTGCGGCACGAGATCACCGGCGAACCGCCGCACGTCAAAACCGATCTGGTGTTCGACGGCGACTGGGACTTCTCGCTCGGCGCGACGGCGAGCGGCCACATCCAGTTGCGGCGGCGCGGCGGCGACGTCACGGTTGAAATTGGACGCGGGCTTGCGTCGATGGGTATCGCCGATATCAGCGCGCGCGCCGAATTCAGCGGCGGCAACCGGCTCAACGCGACGCTGCACGCGCAGGCCAGCCGGCTCGGCGTGATCGACGCCGACGCGCATACCACGCTGGTGATGCGCGACGGCCTGCTGACTTTCAACGAGGAGGGCGCGTTGTCCGGCAGCGTGAACGCCAATGTGCCGTCGCTGAGAACGACCGGCGGGCTGTTCGGTCCGAGCTATCTGCTCGACGGGCATCTCGCGCTCAAACTCGCGCTCGGCGGCACGGTCGCCAAGCCGGGCTTGACCGGCTCGCTGGTCGGCGACGGTCTGTCCGCGACGATGGTCGACCAGGGCGTGCAGTTGAAGGACGGCGTGGTGCATATCGCGCTGTCGCAGAATCTGGTGGACTTCCAGCAGGTCGAGTTTCATGGCGCGAGCGGCACGCTGAGCGCCAAAGGGCGCGTGCGTCTGGACGGCACGGAGCCGGATCTGACCGCGAGCATCGTCGCGGACAAGCTCGAACTATTCGCGTCGCCGGATCGCAATCTGTCGCTGTCGGGCAGCGCGAGCGTGTCGAACGGCGGCGAGCAGCGCGGGATGGCGATCAACGGCAAATTCGTGGTCGATCACGCGTTGTTCGATCTGCCGGAGCAGGCCGCGCCGAGGCTCGGCGACGACGTGGTGATCGTGCGCCCGGACGGCACCACGTCGGGCGGGCGGCCACGGCCGGTGGCGGGCGGCAACCAGCCGGTCGGAGCGTTCGCGCCGCGTGCCAATATCGACATCAGCCTCGGCAATAATTTTCGCTTCCGCGGACAGGGCGCCGATCTCGGCCTGACCGGCACGATCACCGCGACGAGCGCGCCGAACACGCCGCTGCGCGCGGTCGGCAACGTGCGTGTCACGCCGGGGTCGACCTACACCGCGTTCGGCCGCAAGCTGACTATCGAAAACGGCTACTTCACGTTCAACGGCCCGGTGGCCAATCCCGGCATCAACATTCTGGCAATGCGCCGCAACCAGCAGGTCGAGGCGGGCGTGCAGGTGACCGGCACGGTTCAGTTGCCGGTGGCGAGGCTGGTGTCGGAGCCGAACGTGCCGGATAACGAAAAGCTCTCGTGGCTGCTGTTCGGTCACGGCACGGATCAGGGCAACAACCTTGGCCAGCAAAGCACGATGACGACGGCGCTCGCGCTGCTCGGCAGCGCGACCGGCCAGCGGATCGCGCAGACCGTCGGACTCGACGAGTTTTCGATCGGCCGAAGCGAGGTCGGGCTGACCGATCCGCAGGTGGTGATGGTGTCGAAGGCGATCAACGAGTGGCTCGTGATCGGCTACGAGCAAGGGTTGCAGTCGGCGAGCAACGCGATCAAGGCGACCATCAACCTGACGCGCTACTGGTCGCTCGTGGCCTACGGCGGCACGTTCTACGGGGCCGATGTGCTGTACACGCGGCGCTTCGACCGGATCAAGTGGTGATGCGCCGGATGCGGGCGCCTGCATGGTCCCCTTAGCGAAAACACGCGCCCCAAAAAAAACGGCACGCCGTTCAAAGCGTGCCGTTTTTTTGTGCGGGCCCGCAGCGCAAGACGCTGCGAGCGACGCCACGCGCGTTCGCGTTACTTCACGCGCATACCCGGCTTCGCGCCGCTGTCCGGTTCGAGCACGTACAGGCCCGGTTCGGCTTTCTCGTCGGTCGCCGATGCGGCCAGCACCATCCCTTCGGACATGCCGAACTTCATCTTGCGCGGCGCGAGGTTCGCGACCATTACCGTCAGCTTGCCGACCAGCTGCTCCGGCTGATACGCCGACTTGATGCCGGAGAACACGTTGCGGGTTGTCTCCTCGCCGACGTCGAGCGTGAGTTGCAGCAGCTTGTCCGAGCCTTCCACCGCCTTGCAGTCGACGATCTTCGCAATGCGCAAATCGATCTTCGCGAAGTCGTCGATCGAGATCACGCCGGGGGTTTCGTCCTTGTCAGCAGCGGCAGCTTTTGCGGCCTTCGACCTGGTCTTCGCGTCGGCCGGCGCCGCCGCTTCCGGCGTAGCTTGCAGCGAATCGCGATTGGCCGCGAGCAGCGCTTCGATCTGCTTCGGATCGACACGCGTCATCAAGTGCTTGTACGCGTTGATCGGGCGGCTGGAGCTCAGCGGCACGTTGGCGTCGGCCCAAAGCAGCGGTTCGACGCCGAGGAACGCTTCGACCGCTTCGGCCAGCTTCGGCAGCACCGGCTTGAGCGCCAGCGACAGCAGGCGGAACGCCTCGATGCTCACACTGCAGGTTTCATGCAGCGCGACCGCGTTCGCCGGGTCTTTCGCCTGATCCCACGGCTTGGCGGTGTCGACGTACGCGTTGACCGCGTCGGCCAGTTCCATGGTGTGACGCAGCGCGCGGTTGTACTCGCGGGCTTCGTAGTTCGCGGCGATCTGCGGCACGGCGGCGCGCAGCGTGGCGAGCAGCGGATGTTGCATCGCGCTGTCCTGCACGCAGCCGTCGAAGCGCTTGATCAGGAAACCCGCCGCGCGGCTCGCGATGTTCACGTACTTGCCGACCAGATCGCTGTTCACGCGCGCCTGGAAGTCGTCGAGGTTCAGGTCGAGGTCTTCCATCGTACTGTTCAGCTTGGCCGCGAAGTAGTAGCGCAGCCATTCTGGATTCAGGCCGGTGTCGATCACGCTTTGCGCGGTGATGAAGGTGCCGCGCGACTTCGACATCTTCGCGCCGTCCACGGTCAAAAAGCCGTGCGCGAACACGTTGGTCGGCGTGCGGTGGCCCGAGAATTCGAGCATGGCCGGCCAGAACAGCGTATGGAAATACAGGATGTCCTTGCCGATGAAGTGATACTGCTCGGCCTTCGAGCCCGGGTGAACCCACGCGTCGAAGTCGAGGCCGCGCTGTTCGGCGAGGTTCTTGAAGCTCGCGTAGTAGCCGACCGGCGCATCCAGCCACACGTAGAAATATTTGCCCGGCGCGCCCGGGATTTCGAAGCCGAAATAGGGCGCGTCGCGCGAAATGTCCCAGTCGGCGAGCTTGGCTTCGCCCGCGTCGCCGAGCCACTCGCGCATCTTGTTGGTGGCTTCCGGCTGCGCCAGGCCGCCCACCCACGCGCGCAGGAAATTCTCGCAGCGCGGATCGGACAGGCGGAAAAAGTAGTGCGTCGAGGTCTTGCGAATCGGCGTGGCGCCCGAGACGACCGAGTACGGATTGACCAGTTCGGTGGGCAGATAGGTCGAACCGCATACTTCGCAGCTGTCGCCGTACTGGTCTTTCGCGCCGCATTTCGGGCATTCGCCCTTGATGAACCGGTCCGGCAGGAACATTTCCTTGACCGGGTCATACGCCTGTTCGATCTCGCGCGCCTCGATCAGGCCCGCTTCATTGAGCGCCAGATAGACGTTTTCGCTGAGAACGCGGTTCTCTTCGGAATCGGTCGAGTAGTAGTTGTCGAACGAAATCCCGAAGCTGTCGAAATCGCGCTTGTGTTCCTGCCAGACGCGGTCGATCAGCTGCTTCGGCGTGAGACCTTCTTTTTCCGCGCGCAGCATGACCGGCGTGCCGTGCGTGTCGTCGGCGCCCACGTAGTAGACCTCGTGCCCGTGCATTCGCAACGTCCGGACCCAGATGTCCGTCTGGATATATTCGACCAGGTGGCCAATATGGATTTGCCCGTTCGCATACGGAAGGGCCGACGTGACGAGAATCTGGCGACGGCCTGACGCCGCGCCTGCGGAGAGATCGGTTGCGGGTGCTGACATAAGGATGGTGGGAGCCTGCGGTGGGACGAAAGGTTGATTCTAGCAGGGCGGGCGCCCGGCGCGGGGTGGGCCGCGTGGGCGCGCAGCCGGGTTGTCGCGAAGCGCGAGGGTGCGAGAACAGCGCGAAAACCGGGCGCCCAAAAAAAACCGGGGTGATTAAACCCCGGAGCAACAACGACAAGAGGAGAATGGTGACGCGGCGGCTTCGCCAGCCACGTACCGTAAAGAGAGACCACGAATTTTCGGCAGAGTTCGAAATTTTTTCGTCCTCGTGCGAGTTTTTCTTTCCTCCGCTTTTTACGTCGAGCCGGTCGCCGGTGGTGAAACCCCGGCGACCGCCTGCGTCACTCCCCTGAAGCCTTGTGCTTATTGCGTTGCGTGCTGGGCCGTGGCGCGCAGATAGATTTCCACCCGACGGTTTGCCGCACGGCCGGCTTCAGTGTTGTTGTCGGCGATCGGCTGGTTCGGGCCCATGCCTTGTGCCGACAGGCGTTGCGGCGCGATGCCGCGTTGCGCCAGGAAGCCCGTCACGCTCTCCGCGCGATTGACCGACAGCGTCTGGTTGTAGGCCTGCGAGCCCGTGCTGTCGGTGTGGCCGACCACTTGGGCGATCACTTCGGGATTCTCCTGCAGGGTTTTCGCCAACTCGTCCAGCACCGGTGCGAACGACGGCTTGATCGCGTAGCTGCTGGTGTCGAACGTGACCGAGCTCGGAATGTTCAGCTTGAGCGAGCCGTCCGGCTGCTCGGTGATCTGCGTGCCGGTGCCCTTGGTGGCGCCCGACATGTGGTTGCGAATGTTTTGCCAGTTGTAGCCGGTGATGCCGCCCACCGCCGCGCCGACGCCCGCGCCGATCGCCGCGCCCTTGCCGCCGCCGAAGATCGCGCCCAGCGCCGCGCCGGTGCCGGCGCCCACGCCCGTGCCGACGGCGGTGTTAGTGCCCTGTTGAGTGGCGCAGCCTGCCAGCAAGGAGCCGGCAACGGCAAAGACGGCCAGGCGAGTCATGTTTTTTGCATTCATTTTCGATTCCTCTTCCAGTGAAGCGAATAAACCAACGGATAGCGATCAATCTATCTAATCAGACCTGCACTACAGCAGTGCAGCAGAGCACACGAAATAGGGAAATCCTACGCCCTTCTCCGCTCCGGTCCGACAGCGAAGAAGGGTCTTCCGGCAGCGCACGGCGCCAGACACTACAATAATGGCTGAAGCACGCAGTGATGCGACCCCATGGCGCTCCGCCTGCCCGAAGGGTGCCCGGCACGCCTGGTTTTCGCAATCCTGCCTAACAATTTCTTTCAAATTCCGGCGCGTGGCCGAAACTTCGAATCCACCGCACCGGACGTGTTCCCCACGGAGTGTCAATGAGTATCGATCGGGCTTTGGTCGACGCTGCCCTCGCAGCCGTCACTGACCCCAACACCGGCTTGCCGTACGCGGCCGCCAGGAACATCAAGAACGTGGCCGTGGAGGGTGACACCGTTAGCCTCCAGGTGGTGCTCGGCTATCCGGCCATGCGCCAGTTCGAAGCGATCCGCACGCAGTTCGCCGACGCGCTGCGAGCGGTGCCGGGCGTCGCGAACGCGCGTGTCGAGGTGTCGCAGCAAATCGCCGCGCATACCGTGCAGCGCGGCGTGAAACTCCTGCCAAACGTCAAGAATATCGTAGCGGTGGCATCGGGCAAGGGCGGCGTCGGCAAGAGCACGACCGCCGTCAACCTGGCGCTCGCGCTGGCGAGTGAAGGCGCGTCGGTCGGCGTGCTCGACGCGGACATCTACGGCCCGTCGCTGCCGATGATGCTTGGCATCGTCGGCCGTCCCGAGTCGCCCGACGACAAGTCGATGAACCCGATGACCGGCCACGGCCTGCAGGCCAACTCGATCGGCTTCCTGATCGAACAGGACAACCCGATGGTGTGGCGCGGCCCGATGGCCACCTCCGCGCTCGAACAGCTGCTGCGCCAGACCAACTGGCAGGACCTCGACTACCTGATCGTCGACATGCCGCCGGGCACCGGCGACATTCAGCTGACCTTGTCGCAGCGCGTGCCGGTGACGGGCGCGGTGATCGTCACGACGCCGCAGGATATCGCGCTGCTCGACGCGAAGAAGGGGCTCAAGATGTTCGAGAAGGTTGGCATTCCGATCCTCGGCATCGTCGAGAACATGGGCATGCACATCTGCTCGAACTGCGGCCATGCAGAACATATTTTCGGCGCCGGCGGCGGCGAGCGGATGGGCAAGGAGTACGGCGTCGATGTGCTCGGCAGCCTGCCGCTCGACATCGCGATCCGCGAGCAGGCCGACTCGGGCAATCCCACCGTCGTGGCGGACCCGAATGGGCGTATCGCGGAGATCTACCGGTCGATCGCGCGCAAGGTGGCGATCCATATCGCCGAGCGGGCTCGCGACATGACGTCGAAGTTTCCCACCATCGTCGTGCAGAACACCTGAGCGGCCGTTCGGACAAGGGGCCAAGGCGTCTGTTTGCGCCTGGTCTCGCGGTATCATGTCGACTTCACAGGTTCGGCTCGGCGGCCGCAGGGGCGGCCGCCAGGCCGGCAAGAGGATCGCATGGGAAAACGAATCGACGGGCAGGCGGTGCATGCGTTCATCGTCCTGACTGCCAGCTGCGTGCTGTTAAGCGGCTGCAGCGCGTTCCTGAGACCACAGGAAAAGCGCGCCGACGCGCAGTTGCTGCCCACCGTGGGCAATCAGGCGCGCGGCCTCGTGACGTTTATCGAGCGCTCGGACGGCGTGCAGGTCACCTACAATCTCGCGGGCTTGCCACCCAATAGCGACCACGCGCTGCAAATCCATGAGCGGGGCGACTGCAACGCCGCCGACGGCTCCAGCGCGGGCCAGGTCTTCTCGCCGGCAGCCGAACGTCTGAAAGCGGGCGCGCGGGCCGAAGGCGATCTCGCCAACATTCATGCGGACGCGAACGGCGTGGCCACCGGCTTCATCGTCGCGCCGGACGTTTCGCTCGACGGGATCCGCTCGGTGTTGCAGCGCGCGGTGGTGCTGCATCATGACGCGACCGATCCGTACGCCTATCCGCAGCATGGCGCGGGCCCCGCGATCGCATGCGGCGTGATTCGCCAGTGAGCGGCGCACGCGCCGGGTTCGAAGTCCTCGTTCGACGCTCGTTGCGAGCGCTTCCAATGTCGCCTGCGGCAGCATTCTCGTGATCGCGTAAAATAAGCGCCTTCCGTTGGGGGGCCGGCAGGAACCCGCAGTCGAACGCCCGGCCCGAGGTCGCGGCATGGCCCGTTGCAGCGGCGTGCCGCGAGGGCCGCTGGCCGAAGGCACTGCGAAGTCAGCGCCCCGATTACCCGAAGTTGCCCGGCACCGCCGGGTTGTTATCCGTCACACACCTGTCATTCACGTCGAGCAGCGTTCACCTATGACCATCAAATCCGACAAGTGGATCCGGCGCATGGCCAAGTCGCACAACATGATCGAGCCGTTTGCGCCCGATCAGGTTCGCGTCTCCGAAGACGGCCGGAAGATTGTCAGCTACGGCACGTCGAGCTATGGCTACGACATCCGCTGCGCCGACGAATTCAAGATCTTCACGAACATCAACTCGACCATCGTCGATCCGAAGAACTTCGACGAGAAGTCGTTTGTCGACTTCAAGGGCGACGTCTGCATCATCCCGCCGAATTCGTTCGCGCTCGCGCGCACGGTCGAGTATTTCCGCATTCCGCGCAGCGTGCTGACCGTGTGTCTGGGCAAGTCGACGTACGCGCGTTGCGGGATCATCGTCAACGTGACGCCGTTCGAGCCGGAATGGGAAGGGCACGTCACGCTCGAATTCTCGAATACGACACCTTTGCCTGCGAAAATTTACGCGAACGAAGGCGTCGCCCAGGTGCTGTTTTTCGAAAGCGACGAGATTTGTGAAACGTCGTACGCGGATCGCGGCGGCAAATATCAAGGTCAGCACGGCGTCACGTTGCCCAAGACGTGACGTCGGCAGCGCACTGACCCACCGGATACACAGGGTGACCGCTGCAATGTTCAGAGTGCAGCGGTCGTTCTTTTTGGAGAATCGTCCATGAAGTTTCGTTTTCCCGTCGTCATCATCGACGAAGATTTCCGCTCCGAGAACATCTCGGGTTCCGGCATCCGGGCTTTGGCCGAAGCGATCGAGAAAGAAGGCGCGGAAGTGCTCGGGTTGACGAGCTACGGCGATCTGACCTCGTTCGCGCAGCAGTCGAGCCGCGCCTCGTGCTTCATCCTGTCGATCGACGACGACGAACTGCTGCCGTATGTCGATAACGTGGTGGTGGAAGGCGAGACGCCGGAGCTGGCGGCCGCGATCGTCGCGTTGCGCGCGTTCGTGAACGAAGTGCGCCGCCGCAACGCGGACATCCCGATCTTCCTGTACGGCGAAACGCGCACCTCGCGCCACTTGCCGAACGACATCCTGCGCGAGCTGCACGGCTTCATCCACATGTTCGAGGACACGCCGGAGTTCGTCGCGCGCCACATCATCCGCGAGACCAAGGTGTATCTGGATTCGCTCGCGCCGCCGTTCTTCAAGGAACTGGTGCAGTACGCGGACGAAGGCTCGTACTCGTGGCACTGCCCGGGACACTCGGGCGGCGTCGCGTTCCTGAAGAGCCCGCTCGGCCAGATGTTCCATCAGTTCTTCGGCGAGAACATGCTGCGCGCCGACGTCTGCAACGCGGTCGACGAACTCGGCCAGTTGCTCGACCACACGGGTCCGGTGGCGGCCTCCGAGCGCAACGCCGCGCGCATCTTCAGCGCCGACCACGTGTTCTTCGTGACCAACGGCACGTCGACGTCGAACAAGATCGTCTGGCACGGCACGGTCGCGCCGGGCGACATCGTGCTGGTGGACCGCAACTGCCACAAGTCGATCCTGCACGCGATCACGATGACCGGCGCGATTCCGGTGTTCCTCACGCCGACGCGCAACAACTTCGGCATCATCGGCCCGATTCCGCGCAGCGAGTTCGAACCGGAAAACATCCGCAAGAAGATCGAGGCGAATCCGTTCGCGCGTGAAGCGCTCGCGAAGAACCCGAACCTGAAGCCACGCATTCTGACGATCACGCAGAGCACGTACGACGGCGTGATCTACAACGTCGAGATGATCAAGGAGATGCTGGGCGACTGGCTCGACACGCTGCACTTCGACGAAGCCTGGTTGCCGCACGCGGAATTCCACGAGTTCTATCAGGACATGCACGCGATCGGCGCGGGCCGTCCGCGCATCGGCGCGATGGTGTTCGCGACGCACTCCACGCACAAACTGCTGGCCGGCATTTCGCAAGCCTCGCAGATCGTCGTGCAGGATTCGAAGAACAGCCGCTTCGACAAGCATCGCTTTAACGAAGCCTACCTGATGCACACGTCCACCAGCCCGCAGTACGCGATCATCGCGTCGTGCGACGTGGCCGCGGCGATGATGGAAGCGCCGGGCGGCACGGCATTGGTTGAAGAGTCGATCGCCGAAGCGCTCGACTTCCGCCGCGCGATGAGCAAGGTCGACGCGGAATACGGCGACGACTGGTTCTTCAAGGTGTGGGGCCCGGACCAGTTCGCCGAGGAAGGCATCGGCTCGCGCGAAGACTGGATGCTGCGCCCGAACGATCCGTGGCACGGTTTCGGCCCGCTCGCCGAAGGCTTCAACATGCTCGACCCGATCAAGGCGACCATCGTCACGCCGGGTCTGGACATGGACGGCGGCTTCGGTGAGTCCGGCATTCCGGCCGCGATCGTCACGAAGTACCTGGCCGAGCACGGCATCATCGTCGAGAAGACCGGGCTGTATTCGTTCTTCATCATGTTCACGATCGGCATCACCAAGGGCCGCTGGAACTCGATGGTCACCGAGCTGCAGCAGTTCAAGGATGACTACGATAACAACCAGCCGCTGTGGCGCGTGCTGCCCGAGTTCGTCTCGCATCATCCGATGTACGAGCGGGTCGGCCTGCGCGATCTGTGTGAGCAGATTCATAGCGTCTACCGCGCGAACGACATCGCGCGCCTGACGACCGAGATGTACCTGTCGAGCATGGAGCCGGCGATGAAGCCGTCCGACGCGTTCGCCAAGCTCGCGCACCGCGAGATCGACCGGGTACCGATCGACGAACTCGAAGGCCGCGTCACGTCGATCCTGTTGACGCCGTATCCGCCGGGCATTCCGCTGCTGATTCCGGGCGAGCGCTTCAACAAGACCATCGTCAACTACCTGCGTTTCGCGCGCGAATTCAACGAGCGCTTCCCGGGTTTCCACACGGACATCCACGGGCTGGTCGGCGAAATGATCAACGGGCGCATCGAGTACTTCGTCGATTGCGTTCGCGGCTGACGATGCGGCGATTGAAGTCCCGGTTGGACGTCGCTGGCTGGCGGCGCGTATTCGGCGCGCTGGCCGTGGCGTCGGCGGCGCTGCTCGGTGCGGCGTCTCCGGCGGCGCATGCCGAAGTCGCCGCCGCCGATCCGATCGACGCGTCGATGCGCGCGTGTCTGGCACGCAGCGACATGTCGACGACGACGGGACAGGTGCAGTGCATGGACAACGCGCGGATCGGCTGGAAGGCCGCGATGGACAGCGCGTGGCAACAGCTTCAGCCGAAGTTGCCGCCCGCGCGGCGCAAGCTGTGGGAAAAGAGTCAGGCAAGCTGGCTGGCCTCGCGCGAGGCCGAGAAGCAGTTGCTGGCCGCGGTGTTTGCGACGACGCGCGGCTCGATGTACGTGCTGGCCGAGGCCGACATGCAGTTGCAGCCGGTGCGCGACCGGGCGCTCGTGCTGCGCAGCGCGGTAGCCAACGCCGGTAGTCCGCCGCCGAGCCGTCCGCGCGCGTGCAGCGCCGACGCGCAATGCGAACACGCGATGTTCGATCTGCGCCGCTACTACCGCCGCCTGCAATCGAAGATGCCGGCGCACGCGCGTCCGACGCTGGTGCGCGCGCAAAGGGCGTGGAGTGGGTATCTCGCCGCGACCACGCCGGTGGTCGACGAGCCTGGCCGCATCGATATCATCGGCGCGCGCGTGGCGACGCTCAAGCGTTTGTCGGAAACGGTCGGCAACGACTGAGTGCGCGTCAAGTGCGACCAGCAACGCGCCACGAGCGCGGCGCGCTCAATCAATCGAACAGATAATCTTCCGCTTGCGGGCTCGGCCGCGCCAGCGCCGGTTCACCGCGCAGATCGCGCATCGCGTCCTCGATCATCGCGGACATCATGTTGACCGCGAGGTCGTTGTCGTCGGTGCCGAAGGGCTCTTCGATCTGCGACGCAATGGCTTCGTGCGCCATGAACGTGTACGCGACGAACACCGCGAACACCGGCGTGAGGATGCCGATGCTGTCGACCAGTCCGAACGGCAACGACGCGCAGAAGAAATACACCGTGCGGTGAATCATGACCGAGTACGCGAACGGCAGCGGCGTCGAGACGATGCGCTCGCATCCGCCGATCACATCCGATAGTCCATTCAGATTCCGGTCGAAGGCGATCACCGCCATCGGATCGATTGAGCCTGCCCGTGCGTGGCGCTGCACCCATTCGCCGAGGTAGAGCATCAAGGTCGCCGGCTTGTAGCGCGCTGCGATGACGCGCTCGAAAAGTGCCGCGGGTAGCCGCGCGGCGAGGTCTTCGCGCGGGTCGCTTTTGCGCAGCTGATGACGCAGCGCATGAGGAAGCGCGCCGAGTGCGGCGAGAAATTCGCCGACGTCTTCTTCCGGCAACGATCGGGCCGGCAGCGTGAGCGCCTGGCGCGTGAGCGAGCGCGACTCGTTCAGCAACTGGCCCCACAGCTTGCGGGCTTCCCACCAGCGGTCGTAACTGGCGTTGTTGCGGAAGCCGAGAAACACCGCGAGCGCGATGCCGATCAGCGAGAAGGGCGCAGTGGTGTTGAGGTTCACCGAGATCGGCAGCAGGTGGTCGTGGGCGGCCACGGCGACGATTGAGATGCAGAAGATCAGGAAGAGCCGCGGGAGCAACTGCGGAAGGACCGAACCCCGCCACGCGAGCAGCATGCGGAACCAATGGAGATGCGGGCGGATGATCATTGGGTTGTGCCGGTTGCCTCGAGCGATGGAGCGTCTATTATCGCTTTTTGTCCGCACGGCGCTACCACGCGGGCGCCGTCGTCAGGCAGGCCATGCCGCTACGCGGGTCAGTGCGGCAGGTCGGCAACGCTGCAGAAGGCCCACGCCGCGCGGATCACATTCGATCGCGCGGCGCAGGCCGGCTCACCAGCTCAATCGCTCAATCGCGAGCCGACGAAGCCGCCCCGTGACTCAGCCAGTCCAGCACGGCAGTCGCGTCGTCATCGGCGCCCTGGCGCGCCTTAGCGACCGTCTCCGCGACATCCGCGGCAGGCACCGCGCGACGAATGGCCACACCGACAGCGAGAATGTCGATCATTACCAGATGCAGGATCCGCGAAATCATCGACAACTGCGACTCGCGAATTTCAATGTGATCGGTTTCCAGCGCGACCGTGGCCCGCTTGGCCAGCGGCGTATTGCTCGACGTAATCGCAATCACCTTCGCGCCGGCCTGCATCGCGACATCCAGCACGCGCAGCAACTCGGGCGCGCGGCCCGACTTGGAGACGGCCACGATCACATCGCCCTTGCCGAGCAGCGCTGCCGACGCCGCCTGCATATACAGATCGCCGTACGCAATCGTCGGAATGCCGAAGCGGAAGAACTTGTAGTGCGCGTCTTGCGCGACGATGTTCGAATTGCCGAGCCCGTAGAACTCGATGCGCCGTGCGCCGTTCAACAGGTCGATCGCGCGCTCGACCTGATCGAAGTTCAGATGCTCGCGCAACTGCAAAATCGCCGACACCGTGTTGTCCAGCACCTTCGCGCCGAAGTCCGTCGCGGTATCGCCGAGGTGCACCTGGCTGTGGCTCACCGGAATCGTGCCGGTCAAACCCGTCGCCAGCTTCAGCTTGAAATCCGACAGACCCTGGCAGCCGAGCGAGCGGCAAAAGCGGATCACCGTCGGCTGACTCACGTCGGCCTTGCGCGCGATATCGACGATCGGATCGTTGATGATCGAGCGCGGATGATTCAGCGCGAGATCGGCAACGCGGCGCTCGGCCGGCGTCAACGCATCGCGCATCTGGCGAATCCGCTCGAACACCGCCGACGAACTGCCGCCCGCGCGATTCGACAACTGCTCGGCGAGAATGGCCGACACGCCGAGAAAGGCCGGATATTCAGCGGTGATCACATACGTCGGTACGTTCTGCAGATACGCCTCGAAGCGGCCCTTCGCCTCGAAGCGCTTGCGAAACGACGAGCGCGCGAAGAACTCGCCCAGCCGCGGCACGACGCCGCCGCCGATGTAGATGCCGCCCAGCGCACCGAGCGTCACCGCGATATTGCCCGCGAAGGTGCCGAGGATGCCGCAGAACACATCGACGGATTCGGCCGCCAGCGGCTCGCCATCCAACGCGCGCTTGACGACTTCGCTCGTGTCGACGCTGGCCGCCACGCGCTTCTTGTCGCGGCCCGCCAGCGCACGGTAAATCACTTCGATGCCGGGGCCCGCGGCCACGCGTTCGAACGACACGTGCGACCACTTCTTGCGCGCGTATTGCAGCACGATGTCTTCACGTTCGTCGGCCGGCGCGAAGGTGGCGTGGCCGCCTTCGCTGCCGAGCGCGATCCAGCGGTCGTCGGCGGGAATCAGGCCGGACACGCCCATGCCGGTGCCAGGACCGAGCAGGCCGATCACGCTGTTCGGCCGGCGCGCGCCGCCGCCCACCTGCACGCGCTGCGCGTCGGTGAGGCCGGGCAGCGCCATCGCCAGCGCGGTGAAGTCGTTCACCACCAGCAGCGTGTCGAAACCGAGCGCGCGGCGCGTCGCTTCGATCGAGAAGCTCCAGTCGTGATTCGTCATGCTCACCTGATCGCCGTCGACCGGGTTCGCAATCGCGATCGCCGCATGATTCACGCGGCCGATCCTGGTGTCCTTCAGATACTTCTTGATGACTTCGGCGACGCCCGGATAATTCGCGCACGGATAGACCAGCACCGAGCCGATTTCGCCCGGACCCGTCTCCAGTGCGAAACGCGCATTGGTGCCGCCGATGTCGGCCAGCAGCCTCGGTCCGTCGGCGTGCTGGCCCGCGCCCGGTACAGCCTTAGTTTGCACACCAGTAGACATCGAGTCTTACTCCCTTGTCGTTTGCCAACTGCGAGATGGCATTTTTTTGTAGCGCAGCGGCGGCTGCATTCAGCACGTCCATCTTGCGCGGTCCTGCGATCAGCAAAAACAGGTGCTTCACTTCCTTCAACGCGCAGAGCGACCAGCTCACGCGCGCATGCGGCGCGCTGCCGGGATGCACGGCGACGAAGCGCTCGGGGGTGGTGATCGCGTGATCCCATTCGGGCGAGTCGGCGAAGATCGATGCGGTGTGGCCGTCTTCGCCCATGCCGAGAATCGCGACGTCGGGCACCGCGCCAAAGCGCGGGTCGGCGTTCAGCGCGGCGACATGCGCGCGCAGATCCTGGCCGGTATCGACCAGCGGCCAGAACGTGGCGTTGCGCGCGGCGTTCTGCAACAGCGTCGCGTGCACCAGTTGCGCATTGCTCGCGCTGTCCGTCTCCGGCACCCAGCGGTCGTCGACCAGCGTCACGGCAATGCGCGCCCAGTCGAAGGCTTGCGTGGACAACGTTTGCAGGAACGGACGCGGACTGCTGCCGCCGGACACTGCAAGCATTGCGGGGCGCGCGCTAGTTGCAGGCGTACCGGCTACGGGCGTGCCGGCCACGGGCGTACCGGCTACGGGCATGCCGGCCACGGACGCGGCCGCCTGTGCGGCGAGCGACGCATGTAACGCGTCGCCAACCGCTTTCGCCAACGCGTCGGATTGGGCGCGTTGATCGTCGAAAGCGTGAAGCTCGATCACTTCTCCTCCGTGCTGCTTTTTTGCTAGATCTGCGGAATTTGCCGTACTGCTCTCACGCGGTGCCTGCAAGGTGGGATGACTTGCAGGCGCCTTCGCGATACCGGCGCCATTCCGTTCAGTTCGTCGGTGGGTCTTAGTCTGGCGCTGCGCCATGTTCCATCGAACATCACGCTGCGCGGTCCATCAATTCTCTTCTTCGAGCCAGCAGGTGTCGTGCTGCGCGAGCATCGCGCTCGCCGCGGCCGGTCCCCACGTGCCCGCCGCGTACGGCTTGGGCGGCTTGATCGAGGCCTGCCATTCGTTCAGGATCGGTTCGACCCAGCGCCATGCGGCTTCCTGTTCGTCACGCCGCACGAACAGCGCGAGGCGGCCGTTGATCACGTCGAGCAGCAGACGCTGATACGCCTCCATCTGCCCTTCGCGGAAGAACTGGTCGAACGCAAGGTCGAGGTGCACGCTCGCGAGGTTCATGCCTTCGCCGGGTTGCTTCGCGAGACAGTAGAGGCGAATGCTTTCATTCGGCTGCAAGCGGATCACCAGACGGTTCGCGCCGGCGCGCAGCGCGGATGCACCCAGCGCCGAATGCGGCACCGCGCGGAAATTCACCACGATCTCGGCGACGCGATCCGCGAGCCGTTTGCCGGTGCGCAGGAAAAACGGCACGCCGGCCCAACGCCAGTTCTCGATCTCGACCTTCAGTGCAACGAAGGTTTCGGTCGAGCTGTCCGGCTTCACGCCTTGCTCGGTTGCATAGGCGGGCACCGAATTGCCGCGGATCACACCCGAATGATACTGGCCACGCACCGCGACCTTGCCGATGTCGCGCGGATCGATCGGCTTCAACGCACGCAGCACGCGCAGCTTTTCGTCGCGCACCGAATCCGAATCCATCGAATGAGGCGGCTCCATGGCAACGATCGACAGCAACTGCAGCAAATGGTTTTGCACCATGTCGCGCAACGCGCCGGTGTTGTCGTAGAAGTCGCCGCGCGCTTCCACGCCGAGCTCTTCGGCAATCGTGATCTGAATGCTCTCGACCCACTCGCGGCGCCACAGCGGCTCGAACAGCGCATTGCCGAAGCGCAGCGCGAGCAGGTTCTGCACCGGCTCTTTACCGAGGTAGTGGTCGATCCGGTAGATCTGTTCTTCGGCGAAGATTTCGCCGACCGCGTCGTTGATCGCATTCGACGACTTCAGGTCGTAGCCGAGCGGCTTTTCCAGCACGATGCGCGCGTTCTCGTTGAGCCCCACCGACGCGAGCGCGTGACAGATCGGCACGAACAGCGACGGGCCCGTGGCCAGATAGAACACGCGGATCCCGGGCAGGTCCTGGACGGCGTCGCGCAACTGCACGAAGTCTTCCGGGTTGCCGAGATCGATCTTCACGAACTCGATGCGCGCGAGGAAGCTCGTCCATGCCGCTTCGTCCACGGCTTTTTTCGACACATGCGGTTTGACGTGTTCGTTCACCCACTGCAGGTACTCGTCACGATTCGCCGCATGGCGCGCCACCGCGACGATCTTGCCGCTGTCCGCGAGCATGCCGCCTGCACGGTGCGCTTCAAACAGTGCCGGCAGGATCTTGCGCATCGACAGATCGCCGGTTCCGCCAAAGAGAACGAAGGTGAAGCTTGAATCGGTTTGCATGAGTCTCCGTCGATGTGCTGGGGCCGCCGTGCCGATCGGAAAGGGCGACCGTAGTCCGATAAAATATTTTTTGACACTGAATTGTAGTTTAACTACAATCCAAATCAAGAGGTAGCGCTAATTCGATGAAAAAAGCGTGCGCTGTTCGGCAAGATGCGCGTTTTCCCGAATCGGCAGGCGTCCCTGCATGTTAGCGGACATTGCGTGTCGGCATCTGCCAGCAAGCCCCGGCGCTCTTACGGAAAGCCGGGGTAGTTGAAGGGCCGGCAGCGCGGTTGCCCGAGTTGATGTGCAAGGCACCTCGAGTCTGCCGCGCGAAACGCGGGCAGGCAAAAATCAAAAGAGGAGACAAACAGTTGCATCCCAAACTACTCATCTCTTGAGCTTCTAGCGGACGGACATCGGTCCGCCGGCACATGCTTCGCGCATGCGCCCGACCATGCTCGATCGCCCAGTGTTTTGCCTGTTAGAACCAACCACAGCACCCTGGCGACATCAGGGGCCATTTGTTTTTTTGTTCAGGTGTCTGGAGGAGATAAGCAATGAAAATTCGCGCGATCATGGGCGCCTTGTGCGCCGCAGGTCTGATGTGTGGCGTCTCGGCCGTGCAGGCTGCCGAGTCGGTCGAAGTGTTGCACTGGTGGACTTCGGGCGGCGAATCGAAAGCCGTCGGCGTCCTCAAGGACGACATGACGAAGCAGGGTTACACGTGGAAGGACTTCGCGGTTGCGGGTGGCGCGGGCGCGGCTGCCATGACGGCGCTGAAGACCCAGGTGATCTCGGGCAATGCACCGAGCGCGGCGCAGATCAAGGGTCCGCTGATCCAGGACTGGGCTTCGCAGGGCGTGCTGGTGCCGATCGACCCGGTCGCGGGCGACTGGAAGAAGAATCTGCCGCCGGAAATCGACAAGATCATGCGCGGGGACGGCCACTATGTCGGCGCGCCGTTCTCGGTGCACCGCGTGAACTGGCTGTACATCAACAAGGCGGCACTCGAGAAGGCAGGCGGCAAGGTGCCGACCACGTGGCCTGAGTTCTTCGCGGTGGCCGACAAGATGAAGGCCGCTGGCATCCAGCCGATCGCGATGGGTGGTCAGCCGTGGCAAGACCTGACACTATGGGAAGACGTCGTGCTGTCGCAAGGCGCGGACTTCTACAGGAAGGCGCTGGTCGACCTCGACGAAAAGACGCTGACTTCGGACAAGATGGTCGGCGTGTTCGACACGGTCCGCAAGATCCAGGGTTACTTCGACGCGGGCCGCACGGGCCGTGACTGGAACCTCGCCACGGCGATGGTCATCAACGGCAAGGCCGGCATGCAGTTCATGGGCGACTGGGCGAAGGGCGAATTCCTCGCCGCCGGCAAGAAGTCGGGCACGGACTACGTCTGCGCGGTCGTACCGGGCACGGACAAGGCCTACACGTTCAACGTCGACTCGTTCGTGTTCTTCCAGCAGAAGGGCCAGAAGGCTGCCACGCCGGGTCAGCTGGCGCTCGCGAAGACGATCATGTCGCCGGAATTCCAGGAACAGTTCAGCCTGTACAAGGGCTCGATCCCGGTGCGTCTCGGCGTGCCGATGGACAAGTTCGACGACTGCGCGAAGAAGTCGTACGCGGATGAACAGATCGCGATCAAGTCGGGCGGCTATGTGCCTTCGCTGGCGCACGGCATGGCGCAACCGGATGCAGCGGCCGGCGCGATCTCGGACGTGGTCACGAAGTTCATGAACTCGCAGCAGGATTCGAAGAGCGCAGTTGCGGCGCTCGCGAAGGCAGCAAAGACCAGGTAAGTGAAGTAAGCGAAGCGGCGCGCCCGGTGGTTTCCTCAGGGCCGGGCGTGTCCTTCAGGCCGCTGATGGCGCTTCGTGCGCGGATTGCAGGCGGCTTCACTCTGGTTTCATAGAGTCACACCTACGCTGTCGCGGCCTCGCGTGATTCGCGCGTGAGCACCCCGGCGGTACAGTTTCAGCAGGAGTCGAGTAGTGACTGCTTCTATCAGCGGAAACGGGAAAACGGCCACCGTCACCCGCCGCACGTCGCCCATGGCGGCCCTTGCCGATCGCTGGATTCCGAAGCTGGTGCTCGCACCCAGCGTCGTGATCAGCCTGATCTTCGTGTATGGCTTCATCGCAATTACCGGCTTTCTGTCGCTGTCCAACTCGCGGCTGATGCCGAGTTATACCTTTGTCGGTCTCGACCGTTATCGCGAACTGTTCGACAACGACGTGTTCTGGACGTCGGCGGCGAACCTCGGCTGGTTCGGCATTCCGTTCATCGCCATCTGTATCGGCCTCGGTCTGTTCCTCGCCATCCTGCTCGATCAGCAGATCCGCAATGAAGGCGCGCTGCGCGCGGTGTTCCTGTACCCGATGGCGCTGTCGTTCATCGTGACCGGTACCGCGTGGCAATGGATCATGACGCCGAGCATCGGCCTCGAAAAGGTGTTGCACGACTGGGGCTGGACGAGCTTCTCGTTCGACTGGCTCGGCAATCCGGACCGGGCGATTTTCTGCGTCGTGATCGCGGCGGTCTGGCAATCCACCGGCTTCGTGATGGCGCTGTTCCTCGCCGGCCTGCGCGGTGTCGACAATGAAATCTTTAAGGCCGCGCAAATGGACGGCGCGAACCTGCCCACCATCTACCGCAAGATCGTGATTCCGAGCATGCGGCCGGTGTTCTTCTCCGTGCTGCTGATTCTTTGCCACATCACCATCAAGACCTTCGACCTGGTCGTCGCGTTGACCGCGGGCGGTCCGGGCACGTCGTCGTCGCTGCCGGCTATCTTCATGTACACGTTTTCGTTCAATCGCGGGCAGCTGGGCGTCGGCGCGGCATCGTCGATGATGATGCTCGCCACCGTTGTGGCCGTGCTCGTGCCGCTGATGTATCTGGAATCGAGGAGCACCCGCAATGCAGCCTAAGATGACGATCAGCCGTGCCGTCATTTATGCGGCCCTGGTTCTGTTTGCCCTGTATTTCCTGTTTCCGCTGTACGTGATGCTGTCGACGTCGTTCAAGGACATCGACCAGCTGCGCACCGGCAACCTGCTCACGCCGCCGTCACACTGGACCGTCGACCCGTGGATCAAGGCGTGGAGCGGCGCCTGCACGGGCGTGCGTTGTGACGGCATGCAGCCGTTCTTCATGAACTCGGTGCGGATGGTGATTCCCGCCGTGCTGATCTCGTCGATCATCGGCGCGTTCAACGGTTATGTGCTCACGCACTGGCGTTTCCGCGGCGCCGATCCGATCTTCACGATGCTGCTGGTCGGCTGCTTCATCCCGTTCCAGGCGATCCTGCTGCCGATGGCGCGCTTCGAGGGCTTCCTCGGCCTGGCGAACACGGTTACCGGCCTGGTGCTGGTGCACGTGATCTACGGTATCGCGTTCACCACGATGTTCTTCCGCAACTTCTACGTCAGCGTTCCGGCTGAACTCGTGAAGGCGGCGCGCATCGACGGCGCGGGTTTCTTCACGATCTTCACGAAGATTCTGCTGCCGGTGTCGCTGCCGATTTTCATGGTGTGCCTGATCTGGCAATTCACGCAGATCTGGAATGACTTCCTGTTCGGGATTGTGTTCTCCGGCGTCGATTCGATGCCGATCACGGTGGCGCTGAACAACCTCGTGAACACCTCGACCGGCGTGAAGGAATACAACGTGGACATGGCCGGCGCGATCATCGCCGCGCTGCCGACCCTGCTGGTCTATGTCGTCGCCGGACGCTATTTCGTGCGCGGCCTGACGGCGGGCGCGGTTAAAGGCTAACCGCCGGGCTAAACCCGTTGAACCCGGGCTAAACCATCCGGGCGCGGCGGCGCTTCACTGAACCAGCGCCGCCGTCACCCGACAAGACGTTTTCAAGCAGTACCAGAGACTAGAGGATTCACAGCATGGCAAGCCTTTCCATCCGTGACGTGTACAAGACTTACCCGAACGGGGTGCCGGTTCTGAAGGGTGTCAATATCGACATCGAAGACGGCCAGTTCCTGATTCTGGTCGGCGGCTCGGGCTGCGGTAAGTCGACGCTGCTCAATATGATCGCCGGCCTCGAAACCGTAACCAAGGGCGAGATCCAGATCGACGGCAAGACGGTCAACAATCTGTCGCCGAAAGATCGCGATATCGCGATGGTGTTCCAGTCGTACGCGCTGTATCCGTCGATGACGGTGCGCGAGAACATCTCGTTCGGCCTGAACATCCGCAAGGTGCCGAAGCAGGAGCAAACGCAGATCGTCGACCGCGTGTCGAACACGCTGCAGATCACTCACCTGCTCGACCGCAAGCCGGGCCAGCTGTCCGGCGGCCAGCGTCAGCGCGTGGCGATGGGCCGTGCTCTCGCGCGCGATCCGGTGATGTTCCTGTTCGACGAGCCGCTCTCGAACCTCGACGCGAAGCTGCGGATCGAGATGCGTTCGGAAATCAAGCTGCTGCATCAACGCCTCGGCACGACGATCGTCTACGTGACGCACGATCAGATCGAAGCGATGACGCTCGGCGACCGCATCGCGGTGATGAAGGACGGCATCGTGCAGCAGTTCGGCGCGCCGCAGGAGATCTACGACTCGCCGTCGAATCTGTTCGTGGCGGGCTTCATCGGCGCGCCGCCGATGAACTTCATCCAGGGCAAGCTGGTGGAGCAGGGCTCGGGCATCGGCATCGAACTGGACACGGGCGTTGCACGCAAGGTGCTGACCCTGCCGTTCGACTCGACGAAGGTGAATTCGCACGTCGGCCGCGAGGTGATTCTCGGCCTGCGGCCGGAGCGCATCACCGACGCGCGCGGCGCGCATGGCGACGACTCGAAGCTGCAGCCGATCGAAGTGAAGGTCGACGTGATCGAGCCGACCGGCCCGGACACGCTGGTGTTCGCGCAGGTCAACGGCAAGCGCGTGGTGAGCCGCGTGCACCCGGCGTCGAATCCGCAACCGATGGCGAATACGACGCTGCTGTTCGATACGTCGAAGGCGGTGCTGTTCGATCCGTCCAACGAAGAGCGGATTGCCTGAGCGCGAGCGTTTCGCCGAGCAGTCTGATGCTTTAGAAAAGCCCCATGCGTTTCATAACGCATGGGGCTTTGTCTTGTGGTTTGTATTGCAGCGGCCTCACTCGTCCGTGATGCGCAGGTCCGGGTTGTTGTGTGTCAGTTCGCTCACCCAATCGATGAACGCGCGCAGCCGCGAACTCAGATTGCGGCGGTGCGCGTACAGGATCGACAGCGGCGTGCCGGGACTCGTGTAGTTCGTGAGGATTTCCTTGAGCGCGCCTTGCTCGATCAGCTCGGCGACCATGAAGCGCGACGGCTGGATGATGCCGTGGCCGAGCGCGCCCGCGCCGATGTAGACCGAGCCGTCGTTCACCGCGAGCACGCTTTTCATCGTGACCTTCGCGATCTCGCCGTCCACCTCGTATTCGAACGGGAAGGTCCGGCCGGTGCGCGCCGACACGTAGTTGACGGCGCGATGTCCGGCGAGTTCTTCTAGCGTGGTCGGCGTGCCGTACTTCTGCAGATACGCGGGCGACGCGCAAGTAACGATCCGCGCCTCGCCGATGCGCCGCGCGACGAGACTCGACTCCTCCGGCGTGCCCATGCGGATCACGCAATCGACGGCGTCCTGGATCAGATCGATATTGCGGTCCGCGAGGCCGAGCCGCACGTCGATCTGCGGGTAGCGCCGGTAGAAATCGTCGAGCGCGGGCAGCAGCAGCGCGCGGGCCAGCGTGCCGGACGTATCGACGCGGATCGTGCCGGCCGGATTCTCGCGTTTGTTCGACAGCGACGATTCGGCGTCGGCGACTTCGGCGAGAATCTGCACGCAGCGCTCGTAGAACGACGCGCCGTCCTCGGTGACGCTCACCTGGCGCGTCGAACGGTTCAGCAGACGTACGCCGACGTGCTCTTCGAGCGCCTGGATCGTGCGGCTGACTTTGGCGCGGGGCAGGTCGAGCGATTCGGATACTTTAGTGAAGCTGTTCGCCTCGACCACACGCGTAAATATCTCCATCGCTTCGAAACGGTCCATGGTGTGCCTTATGAGTGATGAGCGGAAGTGGCTTTCGAGGTGAGTTTACAGGGTGGAAATAGTGTTGTCGCGCAGGGGGGCCGAGTGGGCGCCTGCCCGGAGCATGGAGCGCCCGGCGGGCCCGATGGGTGGCCGCCTGGCGTGGTTGCGCGCGTGGCCGTTCGTGGCGCGCCGCTCAGTCCCGGTCGGGCGCGCCGAGCGGGAACAGCGGCCGATACGGGCGCGCTTCGTCGACCGCGCGGGCAAACGACGGCCTCGCCAGCAGCCGCTGGCGGTAGGCCCGCACGTGCGCGAACGCCGGGCCGATCGGATGCGTCCAGTCGGCGTAAAACAGGAACGGCCCGGCGCCGCAATCGGCGAGGCTGAAGGTCTCGCCGGCCGCCCATTCGCGTTCGGCCATCACCTTGTCCAGCCAGCCGTACGCGGTGTCGAGCAGCGCGCGCGCGTCGGCCACGCCGCGCGGGTCGCGCTCCGGCTCGGGGCGCAGACTGTCGTAGACGATCTTTTGCTGCGGCGTCGAGATGTAGTTGTCGAAGAAGCGATCCATGCTGCGCACTTCCAGCGCGGCGCGGGCGTCGGCCGGCAGGAGCGGCGCCGGCCCGGGATGATACAGACCGAGATATTCGATGATGATGCTCGCCTCGACCACCGTCCGGCTGCCGTCGACCAGCACCGGAAAGCGTTTGATCGGCCAGAGCGCGGCGAATTCGGCCATCACTTGCGGGTCGTCGTGTGACAGGAGTCGCAGCTCGAACGGCGTGGCGTTTTCGTAGAGCGCGGTCAGGGCCTTCTGGCAGTACGAGGAGAACGGGTGGGCATAGAGCTTAAGGGTCATCGCGGTCACCTTGGACGGTTGCGGGGTGCGCCGTGGCGCAACGACGGCCGCAAGGGCCGTTTACCTCACGACGAACGACGGCTACGAGAATCGACAGTCATGAATGAGGCATTGCAATGCCGCGAGCAGCCGGGGCGCGCTGACCGTGCTTCGAGCTCAATGCGGCAAGCGGACATCGAACCGGAATGTCACCAGTCTGGCGAGCAGGATAAACGCAGTCGCGATCAGCACGCTATACACGGTGTCGAAGTTCGCATAGTCCAGCAGCACGTACAGCCAGCAGCCCACGAACGCACACGTCGCGTAGGGGCGCGAGTCGCGCAGGATCAGCGGCACTTCGTTGCACAGCACGTCGCGGATCACGCCGCCGAACACGCCCGTCAGCACGCCCATCATCACCGACGTGAACCACGGCATCTGCGCGTCGTGCGCGATCGACGTGCCCGCGATGCTAAAGAGGCCCAGCCCTATCGCGTCGGCCACCAGCAGCACTCGTTCGGAGAGCAGGCGCGAGGTCATCTTCAGCAGCGTCGGCGCGAACAGGGACATCACGAAGATCGCGATCAGATACGCCTGATGCTCGACCCAGTAGAACGGCCGCCGTTCCAGCAGCACGTCGCGCAACGTGCCGCCGCCGAAGGCCGTGGCGATCGCCACGAGGAAGGTGCCCACTGCGTCGAGGCGGCGGCTTCGGGCTTCGATGAATCCGGAAACGGCGTACGCGAAAATAGCCAGCGCTTCCATGATGGTCAGCGCCAGCGTCAGCCTTGGATGGATCACTGTGGCTCCGTCAAGGCCTGGCGTGAGGCGGCAACGCGCCCGGCTGCAGCAGCACGACCACCGCGCCGGCGCCGCCGTCATGCGCTCGCGCCTGACAGAACGCGATGACCTCGGACTTCTGCACCAGCCACGCGCGCACTTTGCCCTTCAGCACCGGCTCCTTGCCGACCGATCCCAAGCCCTTGCCGTGGATCACGCGCAAGCAGCGCAAGCCGCGTTTCACCGATTCGCGGATGAACTCGGCCAGCGCCTCGCGTGCTTCGTCGCGCCGCATTCCGTGCAGGTCGATTTGCGCCTGCACGATCCAGTCGCCGCGCCGCAGTTTTCGCACGACTTCCTGACTCACGCCGGGACGGCAATAGGAGAGCGTCTCGTCGGTTTCGAGCAGCACCTCGGGATCGAACTCGTCCGAGATCGCTTCGTGCAGGACCGCTTCTTCATCGAGCCGGGTTTGCACCGGCAGCGGCGGCGGGGGATTGCGCGGCAGCGTCGCGCGCGGCGGAGCCACTAGCGGCGCGACCGCGCCGATCTCGCGGCGAAACAGCTCGGCGTCCGCCGAGGCTTCGCGTTGCGCTGCCGCCGCGGCGGCACGTTCGCACTCGCGCCGTTGCGTATCCACCTTCAACGCATCGCGCAATGCGCCGAGACCGGCGAGACCCGCGGCTGGATCGAGCTTCGGGTTGGCGGCGGGCGCCACCGGCTGGGGTGCGGGCCTGGCGACGGTTCGCGCGCGTTTCGGTTCGCTCGGATGAGGATGATTCTTCGGCATATCGGTAACACACGCAGAAAATGGTGATCGGTCGCGCGACGGTTTTTTTGAGGGCGCCTGGAAACTGGCCGTTTGGCGCTACGGTGAAGCGCGGGCCGGCCAGGACGCAAAAAAAGGCCGCCGGCTTTACAGCCGCGGCCTTCTCTCAAACCAGCGGCCGGGTCACGCCCAGCCGCTATTTTACCGTCGCGCTTACCGTCGCCGTTCAGCGCCGCCGCTTAACGCTCGGCTTCCTGGCTCATCACGTGCTCGCCGACCGTCTCGTTGATGGTTTCCAGATAGCGTTGCGCGTCCAGTGCGGCCATGCAGCCCGTGCCTGCGCTGGTGATCGCCTGACGGTACACGTGGTCCTGCACGTCGCCCGCGGCGAACACGCCCGGCATGCTGGTGGCGGTCGCAAAGCCGTTCAGGCCGCCCTGGGTGATGATGTAGCCGTTCTTCATCTCCAACTGGCCTGCGAAAATGTCCGTGTTCGGCTTGTGGCCGATCGCGACGAACAGGCCTTGCAGCGCGATATCGGTGGTTTCGCCGGTTTGCGTGTGCTTGATGCGCAGGCCGGTCACGCCGGATTGATCGCCGGTCACTTCGTCGAGCGTGTGGCTCCACTTGATCTCGACGACGCCTTCCTTTTCTTTCGCCAGCAGGCGGTCGACCAGGATCGGCTCGGCGCGGAACTTGTCGCGGCGATGGATCACGGTCACTTTCTTCGCGATGCCGGCCAGATACAGCGCTTCCTCGACCGCGGTATTGCCGCCGCCGATCACGGCCACATGTTGCTGCTTGTAGAAGAAGCCGTCGCAGGTCGCGCAAGCCGACACGCCTTTGCCCATGAACGCCTCTTCAGACGGCAGGCCAAGATACTGCGCCGATGCGCCGGTCGAGATGATCAGCGAGTCGCAGGTATATTCGCCCGAGTCGCCGATCAGGCGAATCGGCTTCTCGTCCAGCTTGGCCGTATGGATGTGGTCGAAAATGATTTCGGTGTTGAAGCGCTCGGCGTGCTCCAGGAAGCGCGTCATCAGTTCCGGGCCTTGCACGCCGTTGCCGTCGGCGGGCCAGTTTTCGACGTCGGTTGTGGTCATCAGCTGGCCGCCCTGGGCGAGACCCGTGATGAGCACCGGCTGCAGATTGGCGCGCGCCGCGTAGACCGCGGCCGTGTAGCCGGCGGGACCGGAACCGAGAATCAGAACCTTGGCGTGTTTCGTGGAAGTTGCGGGCATGATCGAATCCTTTTACGGCGCCCGGCTCGCCCATGCGAGGCCGTGCGACTTGAGCTGAAACTGCAGATGGGTATCAGTGCGGCATTATAAAGGGCGGCGCGCGAGGCTGCTCCATGAAGCTTTCCGATCGCCGCGATAGCGTCGCCGCGTGCTCGCCGCGCTTCGCTGTGGTCAATCGGCCAAGTTACCGTCATTTACAGCCTCGCGCGGGACACAGCGTTTACAATAGGCCGGATCAAAGTTTCCGGACGCCGGGTTTCCGGTCGCCGGGATGCCGGTCGCCGGGATCGGCCGAAGCCACGCTGGGCGAGGCTCTGGCCGCGTTTCCGGCCGGCAATCGGCTACCCACGCAACAGGATCAATGGCAAAAGCTCCCTATTCCGCGAGCGCGCAGGCATTGCCGCACCGCATGTCGCGCCTTTTCACCGAAATCCGCTGGATCCTGCAGGTGGCGCTCGGCGTGTTCCTGCTGATGGCGCTCGTCAGCTACAGCAGGCGCGACCCGAGCTGGACCCACGCCGCGCAGGTCGACCATATCTCGAACTGGGCGGGCCGCGTCGGCGCGTGGACCTCCGACATTCTGCTGCTGCTGTTCGGCCTGTCCGCCTACTGGTGGATCGTGCTGCTCGGCCGCCACATTTCCCGCAACTACAAGCGCATCACCCGTCACGAGGACTTGCAGGACGACGAGCCGCGCGGCGTGAGCTGGCTCGCGGACGCGTTCGCCTTCATGCTCGTGCTGCTTGCGTGCAACGGCATCGAAGCGCTGCGCATGTGGTCGCTGAAAGTGCAGTTGCCGCGTGCGCCGGGCGGCGTGGTCGGCGAGGCCGTCGCGCGCGGGGTGTCGCATGCGCTGGGGTTCACGGGCGGTACGCTCGCGCTGCTGATCGCGCTCGCGATCGGTTTGTCGCTGTACTTCCGCTTTTCGTGGCTGTCGGTATCGGAGAAGGTCGGCGAGTCGATCATTTCCGCCGTGACCTTCGCGAAGCTGCGCCGCGAGGCCGGCCGCGACCGCAAGCTCGGCGAAGCGGCCGCGGTGAAGCGCGAAGGCAAGGTCGAGAAGGGCCGCGTGCGGATCGAGGAACACGAGCCGGTCATGATCGTGCCGCCGGTCGTCACGCCGGCCAAATCGGAGCGCGTCGAGAAAGAACGGCAAGTGCCGCTCTTCACCGACCTGCCGGGCGATTCCACGTTGCCGCCCATCGCGCTGCTCGACCCCGCGCCCGCCGCGCAGGAAACCATCTCCGCGGATACGCTGGAATTCACGTCGCGTCTGATCGAGAAAAAGCTCAAGGACTTCGGCGTCGACGTGAGCGTGGTCGCCGCCTATCCGGGTCCGGTCGTCACGCGCTACGAAATCGAACCGGCCACCGGCGTGAAGGGCAGCCAGATCGTCAATCTGGCGAAGGACCTCGCGCGTTCGCTGTCGCTGGTGTCGATCCGCGTGGTCGAAACGATTCCGGGCAAGAACTACATGGCGCTGGAGTTGCCGAACCAGCGCCGCCAGACCGTGAGCCTGTCGGAGATTCTCGGCTCGGCGGTCTATGCGGACGCCGCGTCGCCGCTGACCATGGGTCTCGGCAAGGACATCGGCGGCAAGCCGGTGTGCGCCGACCTCGCGAAGATGCCACACCTGCTGGTGGCCGGCACGACCGGTTCGGGCAAGTCGGTGGGCATCAACGCGATGATCCTGTCGCTGCTCTACAAGGCGAGCGCCGAGCAGGTCCGGATGATCCTGATCGATCCGAAGATGCTCGAAATGAGCGTCTACGAAGGCATTCCGCATCTGCTGTGTCCGGTGGTGACGGACATGCGCCAGGCGGGTCACGCGCTGAACTGGGCGGTCGCCGAAATGGAGCGCCGCTACAAGCTGATGAGCAAGCTCGGCGTGCGTAACCTCGCCGGCTACAACAACAAGATCGACGAAGCGGCCAAGCGCGAAGAGAAGCTGCCGAATCCGTTCAGCCTCACGCCGGACGATCCGGAGCCGCTCACGCGCCTGCCGAACATCGTCGTCGTGATTGATGAGTTGGCCGACCTGATGATGGTGGTCGGCAAGAAGGTCGAAGAGCTGATCGCACGCATCGCGCAGAAGGCGCGTGCGGCCGGCATCCACCTGATTCTCGCCACGCAGCGTCCGTCGGTCGACGTGATCACCGGCCTGATCAAGGCCAACGTGCCGACGCGGATGGCCTTCCAGGTGTCGTCGAAGATCGACTCGCGGACCATTCTCGACCAGCAGGGCGCGGAATCGCTGCTCGGCATGGGCGACATGCTGTATCTGCCGCCGGGCAGCGGCTTGCCGGTGCGGGTGCACGGCGCGTTCGTGTCGGACGAAGAGGTGCATCGAGTCGTCGACAAACTCAAGGAGCAGGGCGAGCCCAACTACATCGAGGGCATTCTCGAAGGTGGCGTGACCGGCGAGGGCGACGAGGGCGCGGCGGGCGGGGCAGGCTCCACCGACGGCGAGTCGGATCCGCTGTACGACCAGGCGGTCGACGTGGTGCTGAAGAACCGCCGCGCGTCGATCTCGCTGGTGCAGCGGCATTTGCGCATCGGCTATAACCGGGCGGCACGCTTGCTCGAGCAGATGGAGAACTCGGGGGTGGTGTCGGCGATGTCGTCGAACGGCAATCGCGAGATTCTTGCGCCGGCTCGGGAAGCGGAATAAGCGGTATCGCCTCCTGCTGCGAAGCCGGCGGCAAGGCAGCGGCAAAGCGAAGCGAGCCAGCGGACATGGGCTCTCCACGGAGCTTATAAGGCTCGCTTAAGGGCGCCCGCCTAAGCTGCCGGGCAAGCGCGGGGGCGAATCTGCTGGCCGCGCGCCAGCAACCTGCCACTAGAGGCGAGCGGCCATCGCCCCTTTTCACCGCCCATCGCGACCGCTCACCGAATTCAATCAAGGGAGAAAACACCATGCAGCTATTCGCGCATCAGCGCACTCGACAGGGTGCTCAAGCCAGCCGCTTCGGCCAACTCGCGCGGACGATCGTGCGTAGCGTCGGCAGCGTGGCGATCGGCGCGTCGGTGCTGGTCGCCTCGCAGGCGTTCGCGAGCGGCACCGAGCAATTGAAGGCGTTCGTCGCGCAAGTCCACTCGGCGCGCGGCACCTTCGTGCAGCAGGAAGTGCGTGCGCCGAGCAAGGCGCAGGGCGCAAGCGGCGCACTGGCCACCGCAGGCGCCGGCAAGACCGGCACGTCGAGCGGCACTTTCACGTTCGCGCGTCCCGGCAAGTTTATCTGGCAATACGAGAAGCCCTATGCGCAACTATTGCAGGCGGACGGCGACAAGCTCTACGTGTACGACAAGGATCTGAACCAGGTGACGGTGCGCAGCCTCGGCGGCGCGCTCGGTGCGAGTCCGGCGGCGATCCTGTTCGGCAGCAACGATCTGGACAAGAGCTTCACGCTGCGTGATGCGGGCGTGAAGGCCGGCATCGACTGGCTCGAACTGACGCCGAAGGCGAAAGACACGCAGTTTCAACGTGTCGGCATCGGCTTCAAGGACGGCAATCTCGAAGCGATGGAACTGCATGACGTGTTCGGCAATGTGACGCTGCTGACGTTCTCGAACATTCAGAAGAACCCCCCGCTGCCGGCCGATGCGTTCAAGTTCACGGTGCCGAAGGGCGCGGACGTGATCAACGGATAAGCCCGCTGCTGGCGTAGATTCGCAGGCAAACAAAGCCGCGCTTCGAGCGCGGCTTTTTTATGGCCGTCTATGGCTGAGCCGCGCTCGCCCAAAGCGCCTCGCGAACGCGCTTATTCATCCACGTCCAGAACCTGCGCCGGATGCGCGGCCTTCATGTCGTCGATAAACGCTTCGACGATATCCGTGCGATGCTGCCGCGCCCGCGTGACCATGTGAAACGCGACGCGGTAGCGCATCTGCGCCGGATTCAACGCGGCGAGCAGCCCTTGCTTGACGAACGGCGCCGCGAAATGCCCCGGTAGATAGCCGAGGTGATGCCCGGACAGCACCAGCATCGCGACCGCTTCCATGTTGTCCGCGACCGCGGTGACGTTCTGCGGCGTGGTCGAACTCTCGGCTTCGGGCAACGGATAACTGCGCCACGCCCATTCATGCTGCGCGGCCTCGGCGGCCGACACGTCGCCCGCCCGCGCGAACAGCGGGTGGCCTTTCGCGCAATAGGCGAACTGGTCTTCGGCGAACACCTCGATGTATTCGAGCGACGGCACACGATGCCAGAAATAGCCGATACCAACCTGAATCCGGCCATTGAGCAGCAGCTCTTCCAGCTCACCCGGCGAGCGCACCAGAATCGAAAAACGCACCGACTGATCGCGCGCGCGAAAGCGGCCGATCGCGTCGCTGATGCGCGCGCTGGCCGACACCGGCGTGTGGCCGATCATGCCGATATCGAGCGTGCCGACCAGCTTGCGGCCCACGTTGCGTGCCTGCATGCCGAAGGTATCGACGGCCGACAACAGCGCGCGGGCGGCATCGATGAACTGCTCGCCGCGCGCGGTCAGGCTGAAGCCGCCGCGGCCGCGCTCGCACAGCCGGTAGCCCAGACGCGTTTCGAGCGTGGCGAGCTGGGTGCTGATGGTCGACTGGCCGACGTTGAGCGTCGCCTGGGCCGGCGAAACGCCGCCCGCGTCGACGATGGCGAGAAACACGCGGATGAGCCGCAGGTCGAGATCGGTGAGTTGGGAGAACATGGGTCAGAGCATACATCGCTAAAAATCGATGTGAAGTTTGCGGCGCCGCTATTTTAAGTTCGAAGAAACCGATCAAGAATCGGAATTCGTCCGGCAAGGTGCGCCTTTTTGCGCTTTCCTTCGGCCGGTTCGCACGTCATTTGCGTGCTGCCCCTTTTCATTGCCGAGCCACGATGAATCCCTCTTCCTTCATTTCCCCCGACGCCGGCGAACGGCCGCAGCCGCTGTCCGGCAACGCGATGCCACGCTGCGGCGGCATCGCGACGATGATGCGGCTGCCGAACGTCGGCTCGGCCGAAGGGTTCGATGCGTGCTTCGTCGGCGTGCCGTTCGATCTCGGCACGTCGAACCGCACCGGCGCGCGCTTCGGGCCGCGCCAGATCCGCAGCGAATCGGTACTGCTGCGTCCGTACAACATGGCGACGCGCGCGGCGCCGTTCGATTCGCTGCGCGTGGCCGATCTCGGCGACGTCGCGATCAATCCGTACAACCTGCACGACTCGATCGCGCGAATCGAAACCGCGTACGACGAAATTCTCCAGCACGATTGCAAGCCGATCACGCTCGGCGGCGACCACACCATCGCGCTGCCGATCCTGCGCGCGATTCATCGCAAGCACGGCAAGGTCGGCCTGATTCATGTCGACGCGCACGCCGACGTCAACGACACGATGATGGGCGAGAAGATCGCGCACGGCACGCCGTTTCGCCGCGCGGTGGAAGAGGGGCTGCTCGATTGCGAGCGGGTCGTGCAGATCGGTTTGCGCGGCACCGGTTACGCGGCGGAAGACTTCGACTGGTGCCGCGATCAGGGCTTCGAGGTCGTGCAGGCCGAGGCGTGCTGGAACCAGTCGCTCGCGCCGCTGATGGCGCGCGTGCGCGAACGGATGGGCGACGGCCCGGTGTACATCACGTTCGACATCGACGGGATCGATCCGGCCTTCGCGCCGGGCACGGGCACGCCGGAGATCGCGGGGCTGACGGTGCCGCAGGCGCTGGAGATCATTCGCGGTTCGCGCGGGTTGAACATTGTCGGCTGCGATCTGGTCGAGGTCGCGCCGCCGTACGATCCGTTCGGCACGACCGCGCTGCTCGGCGCGAATCTCGCGTTCGAATTGCTGTGCGTGCTGCCGGGTGTCGAGTATCGGGTTTCCACGCGCTGAGCTGACGCGCAATAAGAAAAGGCCTGCATTTGCAGGCCTTTTCTGTCTTCTGCCGACTGGCAGTGTCGCTAGGACATCATGCGTACGCGGTCTTGCGCGCCGACGCGAATACGAGATAACACGCCGCGCCGACCGCCAGCGACGGCAACGTCGCGCCGAGATTCGGCAGCCATTGATTGATCACCTGATACGCTGCGATGCCGATCGCCCATGCGATGAACGCGCTCAGATGCCAGCCGCCCGAGAAGCCGTAACGGCCGCGTACGTCGGCGAGCACGGCGGCTTCGATACGGCGCTTGCGCACGATGAAGTGATCCATCAGCACCACGCCGAACAGCGGCGCGAACACCGAGCCGATCAGCAGCAGGAAGTTCTGATACTTCGCCATCGGTACGAGCAGCGCGATCAGCGTGCACAGCGCGCCGAACGCCGCCGACAACATCGGCACGCTGCCGCGCATCCAGAACGTGCCGGTCGAGACCGCGGCCGAGTGGATGTCGGCGAACGCGTTGTCGATCTCGTCGATCAGGATCAGCAGCAGCGCGAGGCCACCGCCGGCTTGAGCCAGCGCGCCGGTCAGCAGCGCGTCGCCGCCGCCGGCCGCAAGGCCGTAGATCGCGCCGAGCGCGTAGAACCAGATGTTCGCGATGCCATAGCCGAGCAGCGTGCCGCGGAACGTCTCGCCGGGGCGGCGGGCGAAGCGGGTGTAGTCGGCGATCAGCGGCAGCCACGACAGCGGCATCGCCACCACCAGGTCGATCGCGCCGCCGAACGACATCTCGCCCGTGCCCGGACGGCGCATCAGGTCAGCGAGGTTGTGGCGTGCGAGCAGATTCCACGTGAGCCACACCGCGCCCGCGAGCAGCAGCCAGATGCCCCACTTGCGCAGAAAACGCCGCACGAACGACAGCGGGCCGCTGATCGCCAGCAGCGTCGCGAGCAAGCCGAACAGCACGGTCCAGATCAGCGGCATCGACAGGCCGAACGCCTGTTTGGCGAGGGCGTCGGCGGAATCGCGCATCACGATCACTTCGAACGAACCCCAGCCGACCAGTTGCACCGCGTTCAACACCGCCGGCACCGACGCACCGCGCACGCCGAGCGTCGGGCGCAGCGACGACATCGCCGCCAGCCCCGTATCGGTGCCAATCACGCCGGCCAGCGCCAGCAGAACCACGCCGATCACGCTGCCGATCACGATTGCCAGCAACGCATGCGGCAGCGACAGCCCCGGCACCAGCAGCGCGCCGGCCTGCGCGACCAGCAGGCCGATGCCGAGCGAGAACCAGAGCGCGAACGCGTCGCCGGTACGGAACGCGCGGCGCGCGTCGGGCACCGGCGTGAGCGGCGCGTAGGTGGAACCGGCGTCGCCGGCGAGTGGATCTTGTGCCATCTGGTCTTGTCCCTGTAGTGTTGCTTGCCATATCGCATGACGACCTGGGTGCCAGGTTGCCTGCGCAGTCGTATCTACGTTTGCCGTTGGGTCCGCAGCCGCATGCGCGGCCGCGTCCTTCATGGCTGAATTTTTCGCGGGCGTTTCCGCCCAGGCCATCCCGCCGCGCCAAGCGGCCATCGTCTGGGCGCCGTCACTGTCATAATGCGGGACGTTGCCCGCGCCTTCGCGTGCCGGCTTTGCGCTCATCCGGCAGCACGCCGCCTTCACACGGACCGCGTCCGGAAAAGCCGAGATTATCCCCAAAACGTCATGTTTGAAGAAACCCGTGCCAATGTTCCGCTCGCCGAACGCCTGCGGCCCCGCAATATCGACGAGGTGATCGGCCAGAAGCACCTGCTCGGCCCGAACAAGCCGCTGCGGGTCGCGTTCGAATCCGGCGAAGCCCATTCGATGATCCTCTGGGGCCCGCCCGGCGTCGGCAAAACCACGCTCGCGCGGCTCATGGCCGATGCGTTTCACGCCGAGTTCATCGCGTTGTCGGCGGTGCTTTCCGGCGTGAAGGATATCCGCGAAGCCGTCGAGACCGCGCAGATTCATCGCGCGAACGGCCATCAGACGCTGGTGTTCGTCGACGAAGTGCATCGCTTCAACAAGAGCCAGCAGGACGCGTTCTTGCCGCACGTCGAGTCGGGGCTGTTCGTGTTCGTCGGCGCGACGACCGAGAATCCGTCGTTCGAGGTGAACAGCGCATTGCTCTCGCGGGCCGCGGTCTACGTGCTGAAAAGCCTCACCGACGAAGAGCAGCGCGAACTGCTCGAGCGCGCGCAGCAGGAACTCGGCGGCCTTACGTTCACCGACGAAGCGCGCGACGCGCTGATCGGCTCCGCCGACGGCGACGGCCGCAAGCTCTTGAACAACCTCGAAATCGTCGCGCGCGCGGCTGCGCAGCAAAAGAGCAGCGAGATCGACGGCGCGTTGCTCGGCAGCGCGCTCGCAGAAAATCTGCGCCGCTTCGACAAGGGCGGCGACGCATTCTACGACCAGATCAGCGCGCTGCATAAATCGGTGCGCGGCAGCAGCCCGGACGGCGCGCTGTACTGGTTCTGCCGGATGCTCGACGGCGGCGCCGACCCGCGTTATCTGGCGCGCCGCATCGTGCGGATGGCGTGGGAGGACATCGGCCTTGCCGACCCGCGCGCCGCGCGTATCGCGCTCGACGCCGCCGAAACCTACGAGCGCCTCGGCACGCCGGAAGGCGAACTGGCGCTGGCGCAGGCGATCATCTACCTCGCGGTCGCGCCGAAGTCGAACGCCGGCTACAACGCGTATAACGAAGCGCGCCGCTTCGTGAGCAAGGACCAGTCGCGCGGCGTGCCGGTGCATCTGCGCAACGCGCCGACCAAGCTGATGAAGGAGCTTGGCTACGGTCACGAATACCGCTACGCGCACGACGAGCCCGATGCCTATGCGGCCGGCGAGACCTATCTGCCGGACACTATGCGCGAGCCGCACTGGTACGAGCCGACGCCGCGTGGTCTCGAAGGCAAGATCGGCGACAAGATGGCGCGTCTGGCCGAACTGGATGCGCAATGGCGCAGTGAGAACAAGCGCAAGAAGGGCTGAGCTTTTTTATGCGTGGCGTTGCGCGTGGCGTGGCGCCGCTTTTGACACCGGGTCGGCAATCCGCACGCGTCGACCCTCTAACGCATCGGCCGCGCGCGCCGGTGCGCTAAAATCCCACCTTCATACAACGAATACCCGTTCCATCCCATGCTAGACATTCAGCTGCTGCGCAAAGACCTCGACGGCGTCGCGAAGCGCCTCGCCGACCGCGGCTATACCCTAGACGTGGCGGCGTTCACCGCACTCGAAGCGGAACGCCGCGACACCCAGACCCGTACCGAAGAGATGCAGGCGCGCCGCAACAGCCTGTCGAAGCAGATCGGCGCGATGAAAGGGCGAGGCGAGGATACCTCGGCGGTGATGGCCGAAGTCGGCGGGATCGGCGACGACATGAAGGCGTCGGCGGCCAGGCTCGACGATATCCAGAAGCGTCTGTCCGACCTGCTGTTCGGCGTGCCGAACCTCGCGCACGAAAGTGTGCCGGTCGGCGACGACGAAGCCGGCAATGTCGAAGTGCGCCGCTGGGGCACGCCGCGCCAGTTCGATTTCGAGGTGAAGGATCACGTCGATGTCGGCGCGCCGCTCGGGCTCGACTTCGAGACCGGCGCGAAGCTGTCGGGCGCGCGCTTCACGCTGCTGCGCGGGCAGATTGCGCGGCTGCATCGCGCGCTTGCGCAGTTCATGCTCGACACGCACACGCAACAGCACGGCTATACCGAGGTCTATACGCCGTACATCGTCAATCCGGAAATTCTGTTCGGCACCGGCCAACTGCCGAAATTCGCCGACGACATGTTCCGCGTCGAGAAGGGCGGTGACGAGAACACGGTCACGCAGTATCTGATCTCCACGTCGGAGATTTCGCTGACGAACACGGTGCGCGACAGCATCATCGAAGCGGACGCGCTGCCGATCAAGCTGACCGCGCATTCGCCGTGCTTCCGCTCGGAAGCGGGCTCGTATGGCCGCGACACGCGCGGCCTGATCCGCCAGCATCAGTTCGACAAGGTCGAGATGGTGCAGATCGTCGCGCCGGAAGCGTCGTATGACGCGTTGGAGCAGATGGTCGGCCACGCCGAGGTGATTCTGCAGAAGCTGGAACTGCCGTATCGCGTGATCACGCTGTGCACGGGCGATATGGGCTTCTCGGCTGCGAAGACCTATGACCTGGAAGTGTGGGTGCCGGCGCAGAACACGTATCGCGAGATTTCGAGCTGCTCGAATACGGAGTCGTTCCAGGCTCGCCGGATGCAGGCGCGTTATCGCAATGCGCAGGGCAAGCCGGAGCTGGTGCATACGCTGAACGGTTCGGGGTTGGCGGTGGGCCGTACGCTGGTGGCGGTGCTTGAGAACTTCCAGAACGCCGATGGTTCGGTGACGGTGCCGGCGGCGCTGCGGCCTTATCTTGGTGGTGTGGAACGGTTGGAAGTGCCGGCGGCTTGATTGCTTGCCAGGTTGATGCTTGATGCGGCGAGGTGCCGTCGTTGGTTGCCAGGTCTCTTTGAATTTTTTTGATGAGGGGCTTGGAAATCGGATTTAGCTGTTCTATAATCTTTCTCTCCCAAGCAACGACCCGCTTGATTCTGACGAAACAGCTTCACCGCTGTGAGTTGGAAAACACGGAAAGGTGGCAGAGTGGTCGAATGCGCTGGACTCGAAATCCAGTGTACCTTTAGGGGTACCGTGAGTTCGAATCTCACCCTTTCCGCCAAATTTGGAAAACAGGCCCTTCGGGGCCTGTTTTCGTTTGTGGCCGTAGAAGAACCTGCCAAAGGTGCTATAGGCGGCGAATGTTCTTTGCCGCACGAAATCGGTGACGCCAAGGCCTCGAATCAGTTTAGGAAAGCCTAAGCCTCCGTCTAGAATTGACTTCAAAACGTAGTAACGATTGCAGATATCTACTCACCGGAGAGTCCATATGACAATCCACAAAGGAAAGACTGGGATCATCCACGGTGTCGAAGTAAAAGCCCGAAACAGGACGCAAGAGCCCACGGTCAAGATTACGACGACTATTGCGGAGGGCCGAAAGGCGGTGTTGCGTGCCGCGCAAAGCGTGTACGAACAGCACGACGCTGTAATCCAGGCGCTGGCGAAGAGATGATTCTTGATCCGGAGTTAGTCGTGCTCATTCACGACTTCATTCTGGATCGCGAGCCCGGCGTTAAGGGCATGACCAAGGGCGCTCTCGAAGGCGCCCTTGGTCGTATTGAAAGCCGGCGTCACTACGAAAAATCTCAACGACGTGTTTGAGATAGCCGGCATGTATGCCGAAGCGATCGCCCGCGGGCATGCCTTCTCTGATGCAAACAAGAGAACCGCGCTTGTTTCAGCGCTCACCTATTTGCTGATGGAAGGCTATCTGGTCGAGCGAACTGCAGCCCTTGAGGACATCATGATTGATGTTGCGCAAGGCGCACTCAACCACCTCGATGTTGCCAATATCTTCTCCGGCTTGGTTTTCCCACGCACGCTGTGCGGCGAACTCGGCGTCCAGTTGCACCCGAGAATGACCTTCCCGGTCTCGCTCGACCAAGGCCGCCTCGAATCAGCCGACACCAGCATGAACACGGTCTTTGCACTGCACACTGCCAATCACGCGTTGCCCAATCTACATCGCGGACCCAAAGAGCCCGTCAATATCCCAAGAAGAACTAAGCAATTCAGAAAGAAGAAGCGAGTCCTCAACCGGCTTTACCTAGCGAATCTGCGTCCAGACGCAAGCCCCACAGAAGACTTCCTTGTGCGCTCGCAACATGCCCCGGCTGAGCGCACATAGCGCATTTCAAATACCACCCGACGCCACCAGAAAATCATCCCGCGGGCCCGTCAAAGCCCATTTTGCCCGGGTCCGGCGGCGATCCTCTGTACAATTGGCCGATCGATCGCCGGCGCGGGTGTGATTTGCCGTACCGCTTGCGGCGGCTCGGCGTCCGCTGAACATCGAACCGCATCCGACCCATATCGATTGAATTCATGGCCATTACCTACAAGACCCCCGACGACATCGCCAAGCTGCGCATTTCCGGCCGCCTCGCGGCCGACGTACTGGCAATGATCGGCGAACATGTCAAGGCTGGTGTCTCCACCGACGAACTCGACGCGCTGTGCAACGACTACATCGTCAACACGCAAAAGTCGATTCCGGCCAATGTCGGCTATCTGGGTTTTCCCAAAACAGTCTGTACGTCGGTCAACCAGGTGGTGTGCCACGGCATCCCGAATCGCAGCGAGATCCTTAAGGACGGCGACATCATCAACATCGACGTCGCGATCATCAAGGACGGCTACTTCGGCGACACCAGCCGCATGTATTGCGTCGGCCAGCCGAGCACGGTCGCGCTCCAGTTGATCGACACGACCTACGAGGCGATGCTCGCCGGCATCCGCGCAGTGAAGCCGGGCGCCACGCTCGGCGACGTCGGCTACGCAATCCAGAAGGTGGCGCAGCGCGACGGCTTCTCGATCGTGCGCGACTACTGCGGGCACGGCATCGGCAAGGTCTATCACGAAGACCCGCAAGTGCTGCACTATGGCCAGCCGGGGCAGGGCGTGCGCCTGAAGCCGGGCATGGTCTTCACGATCGAACCGATGATCAACGCGGGTCGCGCCGGCACGACGGTGCAGCGCGACGGCTGGACCGTGGTCACGAAAGACCGTTCGTTGTCCGCGCAATGGGAGCATATGATCGCCGTGACCGACGACGGTTATGAACTGCTGACGCCGTGGCCGGATGGCACGGGCAGCTACGAAGCGCCTTGAGCGCGCCGCGCGCGCGGCATACCGATCCTGCAGAGGATGCCGGGGGCATCAAATGCCGCCGGTTTTGCGCGCGCGTCGTGCCGATACTTCATGCGGCGGCGCGATCCGGTCAATAATGATTTGACTCGCGCGCCGGTTCGGTTAAAGCTACGCCTTAGGGTTTCAAGGGGTTTTCGTCTGCATGAGTCCGTCATTGACCGTTCGCCGTATCGCCGCTGATCAGGGCGCCGTTTTGCGCGAACTCCGTACTGCGTCGCTGCGGGAGGCGCCTTATGCGTTCGGCGCCACGCTCGAGGACGCGTTGTCGGCCGATGCCGCGAGTTTCGACGCCACCGCCGCGGAGCGCGCGGTTTCGTTTTCCGTCAGCACCTTCATCCTCTACACCGAAGGCCATCCGGCCGGCTTGATCGAAGCACATTTCGACGCCACCGCCGCGCGCCGCGCATTCGTCTGCGAGTTGTGGGTGGCGCCGGCCGTGCGTCATCTGCGCGGCGGCGAGCTGCTGGTCGACACGGCCGGCGCCTGGCTCGCCAACGAAGGCGCCACGGAAATCTACGCGTGGGTCGCCGACGCCAACCGCAATGCGATGCGCTTTTACGAGGCGCTCGGCTTCGGTCCGGCCGGCGAACACCGGCGCATCGAGCGCGCGCCCGAGCAGGTCGAAAGTCTGCTGGTGCGCCACGTGCCGAGCACGTCTCAGGTGTTTCAGCAGTGATCTCGCGAGCGGCGCAACAGCCTGCCGCTCGATTCCCTTCCGCGTCTGTCCAGCAATCGTGGCCGGGTGATCGGCCCAGTCATCGGCGATGGCGCGGCCCGAATGGCCTGCATGTGGCCGCGCCGCATTTGAGGTCGCTCGTTCTCCCGGTAAAAAAGCTGGCCGCGCGCGTGGACGCCTGTAAAATACGCAAAATTTTTTGCCGAACGCTATGTCGCCCAAGAAATCGCCCTTTTTCGAACTCCGCAGCGGCGCTGTCGATACGCTCCTGTTCGTGGTCAAGACCACCGACCTCGACGCCATGCGTGCCGAGCTGACGCGGCGCTTCGAGGCGACCCCCGAGTTTTTCGCAAACGACGTCGTCGCGATCGACGTGCGGCGCCTGGCTGCGAACGAACACGTGCCGCTCGCCGACATCGCGCAACTGCTCGACAGCGTGCGGATGCGTCCGGTCGGCGTGGTCGCCAACGCGCAGCAGACGTGGGCGGCCGAATCGGCGTTGCCGCTGCTCGAAGCGCGCGATCGCCGTGGCGCCGTCTCGAAATCGGCCGACGAAGAAAGCGCCGACGCGGCTGCTGCTGCCGGCACGACCGACGCCGCGACGCCGGCTGCCGGGACGGCTCAGGCGAGCCTGCTCCCGCCAGACATCCCCGCAGCCGGTACGCCCGCCGCCGGTACGCCCGCTGCCGGCACGCCCGCCGCCGGCACACCGGCCACGGCCGCCGCGGTCGAGCCGGCTCCTGCCGCTGAGCCGGTGCGGCTCGCCACTTCGTCGCAAACGATGGTGGTCGACAAGCCGCTGCGCTCCGGCCAGCGCATCTACGCGAAGGGCGATCTGGTCGTGCTCGGCCTCGTGAGCTACGGCGCGGAAGTGATCGCGGAAGGCAACATCCATATTTACGCGCCGCTGCGCGGCCGGGCGCTGGCCGGCGTGCAGGGCAACCACGACGCGCGCATTTTCTGCACGTGTCTCGAACCGGAACTCATCTCGATCGCGGGCATCTATCGAACGACCGAGAACCCGCTGCCGGCCGACGTGCTCGGCAAGCCGGTGCAGATCTGGCTCGAAGATGAAAAGCTGATGATCGAACCGCTGCGGCTCACGTAGTCGACGGAAAGCGCGCGCTGTGCCGAGCGATTGCGGCACGCGGCGTTTCACGGCAAATATGGCCGCACATAACTGACGAATTTGACGAACACAAGGTAAGGGTAATGGCAAAAATCATTGTGGTGACTTCGGGCAAGGGTGGCGTGGGTAAGACGACCACGAGCGCGAGTTTTGCATCGGCCCTCGCATTGCGTGGCAGCAAAACCGCCGTGATCGACTTCGACGTCGGCCTGCGTAACCTCGATCTCATCATGGGCTGCGAGCGCCGGGTGGTGTACGACCTGATCAACGTGATCCAAAGCGAAGCCAATCTGAACCAGGCGCTGATCAAGGACAAGAAGTGCGAGAACCTGTTCATCCTGCCGGCCTCGCAAACGCGCGATAAAGACGCGCTGACGATGGAAGGCGTCGAGAAGGTCATCAACGATCTGATCGCGATGGACTTCGCATACATCGTCTGCGATTCGCCGGCCGGTATCGAGTCGGGCGCGCTGCTCGCGATGCACTTCGCCGACGAAGCGCTGATCGTGACCAATCCGGAAGTCTCGTCGGTGCGCGACTCGGACCGTATTCTCGGCATCCTGTCGTCGAAGACCAAGCGCGCGATCGAAGGCAAGGAGCCGATCAAGGAGCATCTGCTGATCACCCGCTACAACCCCAAGCGCGTCAGCGAAGGCGAAATGCTGTCGCTCACCGACATCCAGGAAATCCTGCGCATCGATCTGATCGGCGTGATTCCGGAATCGGAAGCGGTGCTGCACGCGTCGAACCAGGGTCTGCCGGCCGTGCACCTCGACGGCACCGATGTGGCCGAAGCCTATAAGGACGTCGTGTCGCGTTTCCTCGGCGAGCAAAAGTCGCTTCGCTTTACCGACTATCAGAAGCCCGGGCTGCTGCAGCGCCTCTTCGGCACCAAGTAAGGGGAGCGCACGTAATGTCGATTCTTTCGTTTTTGCTGGGCGAGAAGAAGAAGTCCGCGTCGGTAGCGAAGGAACGCCTGCAGTTGATCATCGCGCACGAGCGCGCCGGCGGCCATGCGCCCGCCGATTATCTGCCTGCGTTGCAACGCGAACTGGTGGCCGTGATTTCGAAGTACGTGAAGATTTCCGATGACGATATTCGCGTGAGCCTCGAGCGTCAGGACGATCTCGAAGTGCTCGAGGTCAAGATCGAAATACCGCAGGCCTGATGGTTCGGGATCTGTGCCGTTGCGCGGCGTCGCGTCGGGATGACGCGACGCCGTCTGGCGTGCGAGCGCTGAGGCTTTTGCTCGGGGCCTGGTTATGATTCGCGATCTTGCGTCTAGCGGTTGGCGTTGTCTTCGTTGCGGCCGTTGTCTTTGCTGTGTGGTCTGATTCGTAGTTTCTTCGTGGTTTCCTCGCAGTTTCATTTCCCCCATCGTTTTCTCTGTGCCGTCGCGGTTCCATCGCGTTGCGTTCGTGCGTGTCGCGTAGGCCCATCACGTCCTCTCGCGCGTGCTGTCCTCTCGCCGAAATAAACCGTTGCACTTCGGCGTGCGCCGTTACACGCCCACAGTCAGCCGGTAGCAGCCCTCGCGCATTAAACGGATAACGCCGTATTCGGTGTTCAACCAAAGAGGGAAATCATGAACAAGACCTTTCGCTTGCTGCTTGCCAACACCGTCTTGATCGCAGCCGGCGTCGCCGCTGTGGCATCCGCATCGGCCGAGGAGGTTGTCGTGCTCGCGCCGTCCGCGCCGCCGCCCGCGCGTTATGAAGCAGTGCCCGCGGCGCGCGTCGGCTATGTGTGGGATCACGGTCACTGGCGTTGGGATCACGGCCGCTTCGTGTGGGCCGCGGGGCACTGGCAGGCCGAGCGCGTCGGCTATCACTGGGTGCCGGGTCACTGGGTCTCGCACGGGCCGAACTACCACTGGGTCCAGGGCCACTGGGCATAACCCGGCGCGGTTCAACAACATCCGGCGCGGCGTGTTCGATACCGCGCGCGCCGCCCCATCCAATTCGACAACACCGGCTCTGCGCACGCGCCTGGCATAGCGCTTGCCGGTGTCTTGCAGGAAACACGTGATGAAAAAGAATCTGCTTCTGCTTGCCGCGCTGGCGGTCATGCTGGCCGGCTGCGTCGTCGTGCCGGTGCGGCCGCTGTATGTGCACGCGCCGCGCGTCGTCGTCTACTGACGCGGCGCTTTGCCATTTTCAGCGCCGTCTTCAGCGGACGGCTCGCCGTCGACGTGTTGCGCCGCCGGTTCGGACGCTTCGGCTTCAGGCACCACCTCGAGCACTTCCGGCATCTCGGGCACCGGCGCGGGCGCCGGTTGCGGCAGCGGCGCCATATAGCGCTGCGCCAGCGACTCATACAGCGGCGGCGCCAACAAGCGCGACACGCGGCTCGCGATCAACGCGGTGGCCATCAGCGAAATTACGAGCGCATGGCCGTCGATCATCTCCATCACGATCACGAACGACGTAATCGGCGACTGTGTGACGGCGGCCAGATAGCCGACCATCGCCAGCGCGATCAACATCGGCAACTGCATCGAGTCGAACACCATGTGCAGCAGATTGCCGAAGCCCGCGCCGATCGACAGCGACGGCGCGAAGATGCCGCCCGGAATGCCGGGCAGGTACGAGCCGATCATTGCGATCATCTTCAGGAACGGATAGAACACCGACAACTGCTCATGCCCGTCGAGCAGTCCGCGCGCTTCCGCATAACCGCTGCCGAAGGTCGTGCCGCCCGAAATCACCCCGACCACCGCGATCGTGAAACCGCACAGTGCGGCGAACACGACCGGCCGCTCGCCGTGCAATTGACGCAGCGGCGCGGGAATCCAGCGAGCGGTATTCAGCAGCAGCCAGCCGAACACGCCGCCCGCGATACCGGTGACGACCGCCGTGAGCAGCACCGCGAGCGCGAGCAGATCGGGGAAGTGCACGCCGATCTGGATGGTGCCGAAATAGGTGTAGTTGCCGTTCAGCCCGAGCGCGACGACGCCGGCGATGATGATCGCGGTAATCAGCACGCCGCTCGCGCGCGCTTCGAAGCTGCGCGTCAGTTCCTCGATCGCGAAGACGATCCCCGCGAGCGGCGTATTGAACGCGGCGGACAAACCCGCGGCCGCGCCGGCCAGCACCAGTTGCCGTTCGATCTGCGCGTTCGAGCGTGGATAGAGCCGGCGCAGATTGAACATCAGCGCCGCGCCGACCTGCACGGTCGGTCCTTCGCGGCCGATGGTGAAGCCGCCCAGAATCGCCAGAAACGACACGGCGATCTTGCCGAACAGAATCCGCAGCGACAGCAGCCGCGCGCCGTATGCGCCAGGCTTCGAATGAAGTGTGGCGATCACTTGAGGAATACCGCTGCCCTCGGCGCCGCGAAAGAAAGTGCGCGTGAGCCAGACCGCGAGCGCAGCGACCGCCGGCGTGACGAGCAGCGGCGCCCATACGTACCTTTGCTGCAACGTGCGGAACTCGGCGTAACCCCAATCGATCAATCTCGCGTACAGCACCGCAATCAGGCCGACCGCAATCGCGCCGAGCCAGAAGATGCCATATTGCCGCCAAAGGCGTTTCGCGCGACGCACGATGGCGGAAGCTTGGAGAGACGAGGGCCGGGACATGAGGGTGTGTGCTGGCGCAAAGCGTGAAGTATAGAGCGCACCACGCCGCGGAATCCGGTTGAAAGTATTTTGAAATGAAACAAAATGACGCTTGTCAGGCGCGTCATGTAACGCGCCGTATTGAGAGACGGATGGCGCGCTGCCCGCTTGGACGGAGATTATTCCAATCGTCGTCTAAAATGAATTGATCTTCGAACAACTAACAGGTCCCCAATGAACCGAGTCCTTATCGTCAAGGTCACGTCACTCGGCGATATCGTGCAGGCCTTACCGGTCGTCGCCGATATCAAACGCGCGTTTCCGGGCGTTCAGGTGGATTGGGCAGCTGACGAGGCATTCGCCGAGCTGGTGCATTGGAGCGAAAGCGTGGACCGCGTGCTGTGCGCGCCGTTGCGCCGCTTCAAGAAAGCGCGCCGCTGGAGCGATTTCAAGGCGATCTGGTCGTCGATCGCCGAGCTGCGGGCTCATCGCTACGATTTCATCATCGATATTCACGGCGTCTACAAGAGCGCGATCATCGCGTTCCTCGCGCGTTCGTCGCGGCGCATCGGCTACCAGTCCCAGGATCTGGGCGAGCGGGGCGCCGCGTTCGCCTACACCGGGCGCTTTGGCCCGCGTCCGCAATGCAATGCGTGGCATGGCATGCGTATCAGCGCAGGCGAGGCGCTGGGCTACGAAGTGGAAGGGCCGGCCCTCTACAATCTGCGCGTACCCGAACCGGCCAGCCAGCCGTTCGCATCCCATAGCGCGCCCGTCGCGGCGTTCTTTCACGCCACCTCCAAAGACGACAAGAAGTGGCCGCTCCATCATTGGGTGGCGGTCGGCCGCGAACTGGCCGAACGCGGTTTTCGCGTGGTCTTGCCGTGGGGTTCGGCCGGCGAGCGCGCCGAGGCGGAGCAGATCGCCGCGCAGGTGCCGGGCTCGACCGTGCTGCCGAAGATGAGCGTGACCGAGATCGCGCAGATGATTGACGCATGCGCGCTGGTGGTCGGCACGGATACCGGCTTCGTCCATCTTGCGCACGCGTTGCAGAAGCGCACCGTGATGATCTTCGTGGCGACCTCGCCGTCGCATTGCGGCGTCGAAGCGCCGTACCGCTCGACCTCGATCGGCGACGGCCACTCGGTGCCGCCGGTCAGCGCCGCACTCGAGGCGATCGACTACGTGCATACCGAGCCGCATGGGTTCGCCATGCAGCAGCGTTCAGACGTCGCCTGAGCGCCGCTTCTCGCGCCGTCGCGCAATCGTTTGCTCAAAAAGAAAAGAGGCGTGACGCGCAGTCCGCCCAACAAACGGGCGCCGCCACGTAACGCCTCCGAAAACGCCCGCGTCGGGGAACAACGGGCGGAGAGGAAAACAATCTTGAGTCTGCATCGGCTGCTCGACGCAGCCGTTCTTCAAACCCGGCATCGAACGCTAGTCCTTCATTGCGCTGTTTCGTCCAGCGCAGGTGAACCTCGCAGTCAAGCAGTGCGAGCTTTGTGGCGAGCATCACGCATTACACGCCTGTTAAATCTGTCGCTTTTCGTTGAGTGCCACATTCCCTATGCGCGCCGTGTTCAGACGCCCGACGGCTCCGGCGCCGCGCATCCGTGCTCAAACCTCGCGCCTGCCCGCATTGCATCGAAGCGTGTACACCACGCCAGCAAGGCGTGCGCCGCATGGTCACGCTCAACGCAGTATAGGCGCTGTTTTCCGCCGACGTGAGTCCGTCATCTTCATGCTTCGGATGCAGCGATTTTCGCGCACCGATCATGTAACACGTTGGTGATCTTCCCTTACAAATGGCAACGTTCGGGCGAGCCCATGTCGTGTTCAATCGGGTCATTCGGGGTTTGGCTCGAATGAATCTGACTCGATGGAGAACAATATGAAACGCTTAATCCTGACCCTCGTCACCGGCACGCTCCTCGCAACCGCACTCGGCGGCTGTATCGTCGCTCCGGCGCCAGGCTACTACGGCGGTGGCGGCTACTACCATCACGGCGGTTACTACTACCGTTAAGCCGCTCAAGCCAGCAGCATTTCGAACGCGACTACCGCGGCAATGGCAGCCGCGTTCGCGGCCACCGCTTCGAGGACAATGCCCTTCCACGTCGCCGGACGAAAGCGCAATGCGAGCAGCAGTGCGCCCAGCAGCGCCAGCGCAATGATCATCACGATGTCCGAGTTGTGAAGATGTATATTCATCCAAGCCTCCCTGCTGCCTTCAGGGTTATTAAAGGGGAGTATAGGCAAGTCAAAAAGACGCGCAAGGCGAGGAGCTTTACTCAGGAATGCTCGGTAAGCGACGCGTAAAGCGGGAGGTAAAGCGAAGACGTAAAGCGGCGTCCAGCCGATGCCGCCGCGGCGTGCAAAACATGCGCCGGGCGGCAACGAGTCTGGAGCATCAACCGACGATCAATGCGTTAATACTGCGTGCAGCATTACATCAGGCGCGCGTCTCGTGTTTCGCGCATGCAGAGCACGCCGACCAGGCTGACGGCCGCGGCGACCGACACATACGCGCCGACCCACGGCAGTCCGCCATGCGCGGCGAGCACCTGGGCGATATACGGCGCGACCGATGCGCCGAGAATCCCGCCGAGGTTGTACGACACACCCGCGCCGGTATAGCGCACGTTGGTCGGAAACAGCTCAGGCAGCAGCGCGCCCATCGGCGCGAAGGTCACGCCCACGCGACCAGCGTCGATTTGCGGCCGATCCGGTCGCCGAAGTGGCCGAACAGGAACGAGCCGATTGGCCGCGCGATGAAAGCGATGCCGAACGTGACGAAGGCCGACAAGGCCTGCGCCGTGGCCGAGCTATGCGGGAAAAACACCGGTCCGATGACGAGCGCCGCGGCGGTTGCATAGACGTAGAAATCGTAGAACTCGATCGCGGTGCCGATGAAGCTCGCGAAGATGATCCGCGCGCTACTGGTCTGCCCGCTTGCATTGGGCTGAGCCGCGGAAATCGGCGAAGTGGACATGCAGGGTCTCCATGTGTCGTGGGACCGCCGGGCGTCGTGCGTCGAAGGTCGGCGGCGCGCGCCGGGACGGCATCTTTGTTCAGGTTGGTACGCTCGGCGCCGCTCGCGGATGGCGCGGCGACGCTGCAATCGGCTTCGCACCGCGCCGGCGGATGGGCGGGCGGCGTGAGCCATGCCGGAAGGCTCCGGCGCAGGGAATCGGAAAATTATAGCGAGCGCGGCCGTGCTGCAGCAATGGCGGCGCAAGCTTTGCCGCGTGCGGCGAGTCCAGCACGAGTTCGCGGCGCGACCGTCGTGAGGTCGCGGTGAGATCGCTATGCGGCGCGAGCCGCGTTCAATCGATGGTTTGCGCTTGCGGCGACGCGAGTTCGCGCAACTGGAATTTGCCGTCGTCGTTGAACAGCCAGTCTTCGAACAGTTCGAGCTGGCCACGGCCATTGAGCAACTTGCCGGGCGGCAGCGGCAATGGCGACGCACGCCGCAGGGAAGCGAGCGCGGTGCTTTCGGCTTCGTCGTCGCCATTGGTGCGATAGACCGACGACTGCACGACGTGCCCATTGCGATCGACCGTGAACGACACCACCACCAGCGAGCGCAGCATCGCCTGCGGCGTACCGCGCAGCACGTAAGAGGGATTGCGTTCGGTGATGTGCTTCGCGACCGCATCGCGATACTGGTCGAGCGTCGCGCTATTGATGGCGGCCACCGGCGTACTGACGACAGGCTCGTGTGATGATGGCAGCGTGATCGTGCAGCCGGCCACAGCGACGGCCAGCGCCGCGGTGAACAACGCGCCATGCGTGCGCAGCGACGAAGCGCGAAGGCCGGCAACGAAGCATCCGGTCAGCCGGCGAAGGTGACGCGTGTGAGTGAGCATGGTTGGGAAGAAGCACGGAGAGGACCTAACTTGATGGTAGCCAAAATCCGCCGGGATGCAATTGGGTCCGCGATATGTCGATGCACTCGCATGTAGTAGCCGGAAATATGAGGCGATTGGTGGGTGGCCAAAACACGCCTACACTTCGATCGCCTCTTTCGAGCGGCATCGGTGGAAGTCTTTTGTTAAGCCTGCTTCGTGCTGGCTTTCTTTTTTGCGTAGCGCGTTCGCACGCTGTACGGCCGGGCAATAAAAAAGACGAACCCGTTGATGAGTTCGCCTTTCTCGTATTTGCAATTCAAGTGATGAGCGAGGCTCACCGCTTGCCGCATCGTCCGTCTGTTACTTCAACGCCGCCCGTGCCGCCTGCACCGCTGCGAGCACCTGCTCCGGCGCCGTGCCGCCCGGATGATTGCGGCTCGCGACCGAGCCTTCGAGCGTCAGATACGAGAACACGTCGTCGCCGATCAGATGCGCGACGTTCGGCAGCTCGGCGCGCATTTCTTCCAGCGTCAGGTCCGCCAGATCGCAGCCGCGATCCGCGCAAATGCGCACGGCCAGGGCGACCGCTTCGTGCGCGTCGCGGAACGGCAGGCCGCGCTTGACCAGGTAGTCGGCCAGATCGGTGGCCGTCGAGAAGCCTTGCAACGCGGCGTCGCGCATCGCTTGCGGCTTCACCGAAATACCGGCGACCATTTCAGCGAAGATGCGCAGCGTATCGGCGACTGTGTCGACTGTGTCGAACAGCGGTTCCTTGTCTTCCTGATTGTCCTTGTTGTACGCGAGCGGCTGGCCCTTCATCAAGGTCAGCAGCGCGATCAGATGGCCGTTCACGCGGCCGGTCTTGCCGCGTGCGAGTTCGGGCACGTCCGGGTTCTTCTTCTGCGGCATGATCGACGAACCGGTGCAGAAGCGGTCGGCCAGATCGATGAAGCCGACGCGCGGGCTCATCCACAGCACGAGCTCTTCGGAGAAGCGCGACACGTGCGTCATCACGAGCGCCGACGCAGCCGTGAATTCAATTGCGAAGTCACGGTCGGACACCGCATCCAGCGAGTTCGCGCAGATGCCGTCGAAGCCCAGGGTCTTCGCCACAGCATGACGGTCGATCGGATAGCTGGTGCCGGCGAGCGCGGCCGCGCCCAGCGGCAGACGGTTCACGCGCTTGCGGCAATCGATCATGCGCTCGGCGTCGCGCGAAAACATTTCGACGTAGGCGAGCAGGTGATGGCCGAACGTGACCGGCTGCGCGACTTGCAGGTGCGTGAAGCCGGGCATGATGGTCGACGCGTTCTTCTCCGCCATGTCGAGCAGCGCGGTGCGCAGTTCCGTCAGCAAGTCGCCGATCCGGTCAATCTCGCCGCGCAGCCACAGACGGATGTCGGTCGCGACCTGGTCGTTGCGCGAGCGGCCGGTATGCAGGCGCTTGCCGGCGTCGCCGATCAGCGCGGTCAGGCGCGCTTCGATGTTCAGGTGCACGTCTTCCAGATCGAGTTGCCACTCGAACTCGCCGCGCTCGATTTCACCCTTGATCTGCGCCATGCCGCGTTGGATCGCGGCGAGGTCGTCGGCGGCGATGATCTTCTGCGCGGCCAGCATCGAAGCGTGCGCGAGCGACCCTTCGATATCGACGAGCGCCAGACGCTTGTCGAAGAAAACCGACGACGTGTAGCGTTTGACAAGCTCCGACATCGGCTCCGAGAAGCGAGCCGACCAGGCTTCGCCTTTTTTGTGCAGTTGGGACGTCATGGTGTTGGGCAGTTAAGCGGCAGTTGAGCGAGCGGTGAAGAGGCTGACGGCGCGCATGCACGTCACGTACCGTGCAAAGGTGCCGCCGAAGCGAAGCAAGACAGAGATTTTAACACTGGCCGGGGGGCTTCAAGACGCCGCGGGCCATCCGGGGCTGTCAACGCGAAACCCCGCCTGCCAGCCGGCTATTCACGCACCAGCACGACCAGCTTCAGATCCTCGCGATGCGCGGGCTTGAAGGTGATTTGATCGTAGACGATGCGGCCGTCGCGCGGATGGTTGAACTCGCGCCGGCCGCCTTCGCGGCCGCCGACGTCCTGCGACGCCCAGAAGCGCGCGAACGCATCGCTCGCGGCGGTGAGGGAGTCGATCAGCGCGCGAGTGGGCGCGTCGCTCAGGTGGCGGATCGAGTCGGCGCGGAATTCGGCGGCCAGCCGCCGCGCACGCGTTTCCCAGTCGACGATCAGCGCGCGCGCGGCCGCTTCGGTGAATGTGTAGCGCAGCAGATTGCGGTCGTGCGCGCCATCCAGCCAACCGACGAACAGGTCGGCCGCGCGTTCGTTCCACGCGAGTGCGTTCCACTGCCGGTCCAGCACGTAGGCCGGCGCGTTCACGAGTTGCACTGTTTCCAGCAGCGTAGCGGGTACGTCGGCGGCGGCCGGATCGGGCTCGGCCGGGTCGCGCTGCGCGGCCAGCTCGAACAGATAAGCCCGCTCGGCGCGCGACAGTTGCAGCGCGACCGCCATCCGCGCGAGCGCGTCGGCGGATGCGGAAACGGGCCGGCCCTGTTCGATCCATGTGTACCAGGTCGGGCTCACGCCGCAGAGCTGCGCGACTTCCTCGCGCCGCAAGCCGGGCGTGCGGCGGCGCGGCCCGGGCGGCAGGCCGACCGCTTGCGGCGACAGCCGTTCGCGGTGAGCGCGGATGAAGTCGCCGAGCGCGCGGGCCGGGGTGGCGTCGAGCGGCGGCGGGTTGTCGGCGGAAGACGGCGTGGTCATTCTGATCGGGCTGCGCGTGGGGGGTAATAGAGATACCAGAATAATTGCCCAACTTGTACTGGTACACGACGGGCCCTATTGTAGCGGCTGGAACAGCGAAACGCGTTCCAGCGCCTGGTCGGCGCTTGTTCGGCATTACCCACACTCAATAACCGGAGCCTCCCATGAAGCATCACGATCAGGTCGCCGACGCCTTCGGCTCGACCGCCGCCGCGTACTTGACGAGTCAGACCCATGCCACCGGCGTCGATCTGCGGATGCTGGCGGAGTCGATTGCCGCAACGCCGGACGCGACGGTGCTCGACATGGGCTGCGGCGCGGGCCACGCGAGTTTCGCGGTCGCGCCGCACGCGAAAGAAGTGATCGCCTACGACATCGCGCCGCAGATGCTGGCGACCGTCGACGGCGCAGCAAAGGAGCGCGGCCTCGCCAACATCCGCCCGCAGCAGGGCGCGGCCGAAACGCTGCCGTTCGCCGACCATTCGTTCGACTGGGTGATCAGCCGGATGAGCGCGCATCACTGGCACGATGCGCCGCGCGCGCTCGCCGAAGCGCGGCGCGTGCTGAAGCCGGGCGGCAAGGTGCTGTTCATCGATATCGCCGGGATCGATCATCCGTTGCTCGACACGCATATTCAGGCGATCGAGTTGCTGCGCGACGGCTCGCATATCCGCGATTACCGCGCCGACGAATGGGTCGCGTTGTTCGCGGCGGCGGGCTTCAACGCGTCGATTCGCGAACGCTGGCGCATCGACATCGAGTTCAGTTCCTGGGTGGCGCGCATGCGCACGCCGGAGCCGCGGGTGGTGGCGATCCGCTCGCTGTGGAGCCATGCGCCGGATGAAGTGCGTCAATATTTCGACGTGCAGGCAGATGGCTCGTTCAAGCTCGACGCGCTGATGATCGACGCGCAATAAGCAATAAGCAATAAGCAGCAAGCGCTAAGCGCCGGCGCAAACAAAACGGCGGGATGTCGAAACCGACATCCCGCCGCAGCCAACTGCCTCAACACCGCGCGGCGCACAACGCAGCGCCGCTTACGTCGCCGCTCGCGAACCTCAGCCGGTATTGCGCAGCCCCGCCGCAATCCCGTTGATGCTCAAATGAATCCCGCGCCGCACACGCGCGTTGGTGTCGCCCGTGCGGTGACGCTTGAGCAACTCCACCTGCAGGTGGTTCAGCGGGTCGAGATACGGGAAGCGGTTCTTGATCGAGCGCGCGAGCAGCGGATTCTCCGCGAGCCGTTCGCTCTTGCCGGTGATCTCGGACAACACCTTCGACGTGCGCTCCCATTCCGCGACGATCCGTTCGAACACGTGCTTGCGCAGCTTCTTGTCCGACACCAGCGCCGCGTAGCGCGACGCGACCGCGAGGTCGGTCTTCGCGAGCACCATGTCCATGTTCGACAGCAGGTTCGAAAAGAACGGCCACGTCTTGTGCATTTTCTTCAGCAGCGCAAGACGGCGCGCGCGTTCGGCGTCGCTCGGCGCGCTGTCCAGATGCGCGGCCACCGCGCTGCCGAAGCCGTACCAGCCGGTCAGCAGCAAACGGCATTGGCCCCACGAGAAGCCCCACGGAATCGCGCGCAGATCTTCGATCTTGCGTTGCTTCGGGTCCTGCAGCTTGCGCGACGCCGGCCGGCTGCCGATGTTCAGCTCGGCGATCTCCGCGATCGGCGTCGACTCGAAGAAGTACTCCTTGAAGCCCGGTGTTTCATAGACCAGCGCGCGATACGAGGCCATCGCCGCGTCGGACAGCTGCTGCATCGTCTCTTCGAACACGGGCAGTTGCTCGGGCGCATTGCCGTGCGGCAGCAGCGACGCTTCGAGCGTCGCGGCCACCACCGTTTCCAGATTGCGCCGGCCGATCTCCGGATTGCCGAACTTGCTCGCGATCACTTCGCCTTGCTCGGTCAAACGGATCTGGCCGGCGACGGTACCCGGCGGCTGCGACAGAATCGCCTGATAGGTCGGGCCGCCGCCCCGGCCAACGGTGCCTCCGCGTCCATGGAACAGACGCAGCGTGACGCCGCGCTCGTTGAACAGCGACACCAGCGCGAGTTCGGCGCGATACAGCTCCCAGTTCGACGTGAGGAAGCCGCCGTCCTTGTTGCTGTCCGAATAGCCGAGCATCACTTCCTGTTCGTTGCCCTGATGCTCGATCAGCGCGTCGACGCCCGGCAGCGCGATCAGATCGCGCATGATGTGCGGCGCGTTGCGCAAGTCGGGGATCGTCTCGAACAGCGGGATCACCATCAGGCCCGCGTGGGCCGGATCATTCGCATCGCCCAGACGGCCACGCAACAGGCCGGTCTCCTTTTGCAGCAGCATCACTTCGACCAGATCGCTGACGGTCTCCGTGTGCGAAATGATGTAGTTGCGCACCGCGCGCGCACCGAACTTCTCACGCGTGACGCGCGCCTCTTCGAGCACGCCGAGTTCGCTCTTCACGAGATCGGAGTACTCGGCGTACGGCACACGCAGCGGGCGCGGCTGCGCCAGTTCCGCGAGCAGCACGTCGAGCTTGTCCGCTTCGGAGAGCGTCGCGTAATCCTGCTCGACGCCCGCGCGCTTGAGCAGTTCCGCGATCACCGCTTCGTGGATGTCGGAGCTTTGCCGCAAGTCGATGCTCGCCAGATGGAAGCCGAACACTTCGGCGGCCCGCGCGAGCGGCGACAGGCGCGGGGCCGCGAGCGGCGCGCCGTGATGCTCGGCGAGCGAATCGATCAGCACGTGCAGGTCGCGCACGAATTCGGCGGCGTCGTCGTACGGCTTTGCGCGCACCGGCGCCGCGCCGCGGCCCGCGCTGCGCACCGGCACGCTGCCTTCGCCCAGACGCACGCGCGCGCTCGCCGCGAGCCGCGTGTACATGCCGATCAACGCGCGCCGGTACGGCTCGTCGGTGCGATGCGGCGACTGGTCGGGCGAGACGGCCGCGAGTTCTTTCAGCGCGTCGCTGGCGCCGGCCAGCAGGTTCGACACCGACAACTCGGCGCCGAGCTTGTGCACCTGCTCCATGTAGTGTTCGAAGATCACCGCGGCCTGACGCGTGATCGCGTTTTCCAGCGTCTCGGCCGTGACGTTCGGATTGCCGTCGCGGTCGCCGCCGATCCAGCTGCCCATCTGGAAGAACGGCGGCAGGCGCGCTTCGAGGCCGTGCTCCTTGAGCGCCTCTTCGATGTCGGCGTAGAGCGCCGGGATTTCTTCGAGGAAGGTGGCGCGGTAGAACGACAGCGCGTTTTCGATTTCGTCGGCGACGGTCAGACGCGAGTCGCGCAGCATCCGCGTTTGCCATAGCGACGTGACACGTGCGCGCAGCATCGCTTCGTTGTGCGCGCGTTCGCGGTTGGTCAATTGCTGGTCGCGCTCGGCAAGCAACCGCGCGACGTCGTGCTGCGCGTCGAGAATGCTCTTGCGCTGCACCTCGGTCGGGTGCGCGGTCAGCACCGGCATGATCAGCGCGTCGTTGAAGAACTGCTGCAACACGGGCGTCGCGGCCGCGCCGGCTTCGACGAGCCGTTCGAGCGCATGGGCGATGGTGCCCGGCTGCGAGGTCGAGCCAGCCAGCGCGTGAATCCGGTGACGCCGGTTGCGGTGGCGGTCTTCAGCGATATTCGCCAGATGCGAGAAGTAGCTGAACGCGCGCACCACGCTGACGGTCTGCTCCGGGCTCAGCGAGCGCAGTTGCTTGTCGAGCGTCTGCGCGGCAGCGCTATCGTCTTCGCGACGAAAACGCACGGCGGTCTGACGGATCGTTTCGACGACGTCGAACACCGCATCGCCTTCCTGTTCGCGCAGCACGTCGCCGAGCAGGCGGCCCAGATAGCGGATGTCCTGGAACAGCGGATGGTCCTTGTTCTCCCGCGTGCGGCCAGCGTTTTTCGGCGCGGGCGCGGGCGTGTCCGTCGACACGGTTTGCAGCGTCGATGCTTGCGCGGTCTGCGGCGCGGCGTCGGCGCCGACCTTGATCTTCGGGGAAGCGGCCTTGACCGGTTTCTGCGCGTGGGCGGAGCTTGCGGCTTGCGCCGCCTTAGCCTTGGCCTTGTCCGCCTTGACGGTCTTCACCGCTTTGTCCGCCTTGACGGGCGTGGAGGTCTTCGCGGCCTTGGTGGCTTTAGCGGCCTGGGCAGCCTGGGCATGTTTGCCGGCGCGTTTGGCCGGTGTCGACGCGGCGCCGGTTGCGGCGGAAGCGGTGGGCGCCGCGGCGGCGTCAGCCGCGCGAGCGTTGGGCGATGCAGTGTTGCGGCGGGCAGGGCGCGCCGATCCGGAAGACGTCACGATGGGTTTCCTCAGGGAAGCCAGGGCCTGTTAAGTGATGAACTGCTACTGCGGAACTGCAATAGAACTGCACGTGGAACTGCAACGTGAACTGCACAAAACGGTAGGTGCCGATGGCGCTACGCCGGAGAGGGGAGCCGCGTGCTCGCACGAAATGCACGAATTGCAGCACGTGCAAAGCATGCACGCATGCAGGCGACGCAGGTTGCGCCGCATTGCATCATCCCGCATGCCGAGGCCCGGTGCGCGAACGACCGTGCGTGGACAGGCTGGGATGGGGCAGGCGCGCGCAGCGCGAAGCCCGTCTCCTCCATCGATACCGCGCCGGCACGGCGCTCCGCTGTGCCTTGGGACACAAGGGCGCGTGCTAACATTGATTGTTATTACATCCCGTCATTCGATCAGCAAGCTAATGAACACCGAGACGTATTCCACGCCACCCCACACGCTTGTGATTGCGTCGAGAGAGAGCCGCCTGGCCATGTGGCAAGCGGAGCATGTGCGATGTGCGCTGCACAAATTATATCCATCTTGTGACGTAAAAATCCTCGGAATGACGACACGCGGCGATCAAATTCTCGATCGCACCTTGTCGAAGGTCGGCGGCAAGGGCCTCTTCGTCAAGGAGCTGGAAGCCGCGCTGGCCGACGGCCGCGCCGACCTCGCCGTGCACTCGCTCAAAGACGTGCCGATGGAGTTGCCCGCGGGCTTCGCGCTGTCCACCATCATGGAGCGCGAAGATCCGCGCGACGCGCTGGTCTCCAACCAGTACGACTCGCTGGCCGCGTTGCCGGAGGGCGCCGTGGTCGGCACCTCCAGCTTGCGCCGCGAGGCGATGCTGCGCATGCGTTATCCGCATCTCGAAGTGCGGCCTCTGCGCGGCAATCTGGACACGCGTCTGTCGAAACTCGATCGCGGCGATTACGCGGCGATCATCCTCGCTGCCGCCGGTCTGAAGCGCCTGGGTCTGGGCGAGCGCATCCGCGCGCTGCTCGATCCGGAAGACAGCTTGCCAGCGGCAGGCCAGGGCGCGCTCGGCATCGAGATTCGCGCCGATCGCGCGGAGCTCGCCGCATGGCTCGCACCGCTGCATCATGAATACACGGCCGCCGCCGTCGAAGCGGAGCGCATGGTGTCGCGCGCGCTCGGCGGCAGTTGCGAGGTGCCGCTCGCCGCTTACGCAAGCTGGCACGACGGCGCGCTGCATCTGCGCGGCATCGTCGCCACGCCCGACGGTCAGCGCGTGCTGAGCGCGCAGGCATCGGCGCCTGCGCCCACTATCGAACGGGCGCTCGCGCTCGGCCAGGAAGTGGCGAGCGCGCTCGAACAGCAAGGTGCGCTGGAGATCGTGCGCGCACTCAGCACCGCCAGCGGTCCCGCCGCAACGTCGCGCGATGGTGATGCGGCTGAAGGTGCGGCGGACAGCGCGGCGACTGGCGAGTGATGACGGCCGACACGCCAGGCAACGCAGCTTCGTCCGCTGGCAAGGCGGCGTTCACGGTCGTGATTACGCGACCGGCCGGTCAGTCGAGCGAGCTGATCAAACAGCTCGACGCCGCCGGCATCGCCACGCTCGAGTTTCCGCTGATCGACATCGCGCCCGTCGCCGACGACGCGCCGTTGCGCGCGGCGTTGGCCTCTCTCGAACGTTATGCGCTGGTCGTGTTCGTCTCGCCGAACGCCGTCGATCACGCGTTTGCCCGCCGCGACGGCATCTGGCCGCATGCGTTGCCGATCGGCGTGGTCGGGCCGGGCAGCGTGCAGGCGCTTGCGCGCCACGGCGTCGCCGCGCCGGCGCATCAGGTGATCAGCCCCGCGTCCGCCGCCGACGACGAAGCGGCGAGCTTCGATTCCGAGGGTCTGTTCGCGGCAATCGACGCGTCGCTCGGCGCGGCGAGTCTCGACGGCAAGCGCGTGCTGATCGTGCGCGGCGACGGCGGCCGTGAATGGCTCGCCGACCGTCTGCGCGAAGCCGGCGCCGAAGTCGAGGCGGTCGCCGCGTATCGGCGCATCGTGCCGGAGCCGTCGATCGGCGGCTGGGCGCGCGTGCACCAATTGCTCGCGGGCGCGCCGCATGCGTGGCTGCTGACCAGTTCCGAAGGCGTGCGCAATCTGCACGAACTCGCGCAGGACCACCTCACCGCCGACGAAATCGTCCAGCTCAAACGCGCCACGCTCGTCACGCCGCATCCCCGTATCGCGCAGACCGCGCGGGCATTGGGTTTTGATAGGATGACGGTGTCCGGCGCGGGCGACGAGCGCATTGTCCGCGCGCTGCTCGCCGCCGTGCCAACCGTAGTCCAACCGGTACCGTCCAACCCGGCTCATTCACCGGCTAACTCACGCATGACTGAAACGAACGCATCCACGAACGCTTCACCCCAGCCGGCCGCGACCACTGCGTTGCCGCCGAATCAACCCTTCACGCCATACGAAGCGCAAAAGCGCCGCAGCGCGAGCGGACCGCTGCTGTGGTTTGTCGTCGTGATCATTGCTTGTGCGGCGGGCGTGGGCGGCTTTGCGCTCAATCGCAAGGTGGAGCGCAGCGCGCAGCAGCTCGCGCAACGCCAGCAAGCCAACGACACCCAGACCAACGAACTGCGCATCAAGACCGAGCAGGCGCTGGCCACCGTGCATCAAGCGGATTCGCAGGTCGCGCAACTCGAAGGCAAGCTCGCCGATGCGCAAGCCGCGCAGCAGGCGCTGCAACAGCAATACGCGGATCTCGCGCGCAATCGCGATGACTGGACGCTCGCCGAAGTCGGGCAGATGCTGTCGGCCGCGAGCCAGCAGTTGCAGCTCACCGGCAACACGCAGCTGGCGCTGTTCGCGCTGCAAAGCGCGGACACGCGCCTGGCCGCCTCGGACAGCCCGCAGGCGGTCGCGGTGCGCAAGGCCATCGCGCAAGACATCGACAAGCTGAAGGCCGCGCCGTCCACCGACCTCACCGGTCTCGCGATCAAGCTCGACAATGCGATCGATCACGTGGACAGCCTGCCGCTGTCCGGCGAAGCGCCGATCCCGCATGCGACGCCGCACGCGGCGACGTGGGCCGACACCGCGAAGGTGGCCGCGGCCACCGGCAAGCCGCGCTGGGAAGTGTGGCTGCATGAAGTGACCGCCGGCATCGGCGAGCAGTTGACGAGCCTCGTGCAGGTGCGCCGCATCGACAACGCCGACGCGATGCTGGTGACGCCGGATCAAGGCTACTTCGTGCGTCAGAACCTGAAGCTGCGTCTGCTGTCCGCGCGCCTCGCGCTGCTCTCGCGCAACCAGAGCACGCTGAAGTCCGACCTGCAAGCGGCGCAGTCCGCGCTCACGCGCTACTTCGACGACTCGTCGAAGCAAACGCAGACCGTCATCGATCTGGTCAAGCAGGTGGATACGGGATCGGCCGCGGTCGAATTGCCGAATCTGAACACGAGTCTGCAGGCCGTCAATCAATACCGGAATCGAGGTTAATCATGGCGATCCGGGGACTTCTATGGCTCGCGTTTCTGTTCGCCATCGCGGTGGTGCTGGCGGTGGTCGGGCGCTTCGACACGGGGCAGGTGCTGCTGATCTATCCGCCGTACCGCGTCGACATCTCGTTGAATCTGTTCATCGTCGGACTGGTGGTGGTGTTCATCCTGCTGTACGCGCTGTTGCGCATCATCCGCAATATCTGGCGCATGCCGCAGCGCGTGGCTGCTTACCGTGCGCGCTCGCGGGTCGCGAAGGCGCACGCCGCGCTGCGTGACGCGATCGGCAATCTGTACGCGGGGCGTTTTTCGCGCGCGGAGAAAGCCGCGAAAGATGCGCTCGCGAACCGCGACAACAAGGGCGCGGCCGGTTTGATCGCAGCCACCGCCGCGCATCGGATGCATGAATATGCGCGGCGCGACGAATGGCTCGCGCAGATCGACGAAAACGACTGGCAGGACGCGCGCCTGATGGCCACCGCCGACATGCGCGCCGACGGCCGCGACGCGGACGGCGCGCTGACCGCGCTGACCGAAATGCAGTCGCAGGGCGCGCGGCGCATTCACGCGCAGCAGATCATGTTGCGCGCGCAGCAGCAATTGAAGAACTGGAGCGAAGTGCTCAAGCTCGTCAAGACGCTGGAAAAGCGCGAGGCGCTTCATCCGGCGGTGGCGGTGCGCTTGCGTCAACTGGCGGCGGAGAATCTGTTGCGCGACCGGCGTCATAACGCCGATGCGTTGCTGGAGTTGTGGAACTCGCTGTCGGCGACCGAGCGTCATTCGCCGCGTCTCGCCGATCTCGCCGCCGAACTGCTGGTGGCGCTGAATCGTCCGCAGGAAGCGCGCAAGATCGTCGAGGAAGCGCTCGCGCAGAACTGGGACGCGCGCTTGCTGCGTCGTTATCCGGACACCACCGCGGGCGATGCGTTGCCGCTGATTCAGAAGGCCGAGGCATGGCAGAAGGATCGCCCGGAAGATGCGGACTTGATGTTCGCGTTGGGCCGTTTGTGTTTGCATCAGCAGTTGTGGGGCAAGGCGCAATCGTTCCTTGAACGCGCGTTGAAGCTTGCCGATAACGAGACGCTGAAGATTCGCTCGCATCGTGCATTGGCGCGTTTGCACGAGCAGCTCGGCGATGCGGACAAGGCGAGCCAGCATTATCGCGAGAGTGCATTGGCGATGAATGTGGTGTGAGGTTGGCGGGGTGTAATCGCTAAGTGACTCGAACCTTTGGAGCCGCTATCTGATGGCCGCAGCCGATGCTGCGGCCATTTGCTTTTCTGCTGGCTGATCGGATCGTTTAGTGTGGTGCGGCAACCGGTAGCCCCTTCGCGTCGAGTGCAATCACCTGGAACAGTTCGCGGTCGCATCCGACTTCCTGTTGATACTGCTCTGCTGTGTCCACGAGCAATTCAAGAAGTGTCCGATGACGCCGTCTTTCGTCACGCGTCATCGCAGGATTTCTAACTATCGAGGACGCAAGTGTGATCAAGGTATCCAGTTGACCCATCTGCCGGTCGCATAAATCGAACGCGGAAAGGGCGAGCTTCTCGTACTGGAGCGCGTCGACGGGTGGACGTGAGGCCGGTTGATTTTTGGCGGACTTGGTCATGGTGCGATCTCCCAGTTGCTTCCTGGATCGCCCGAACACCGGCTTTGGGGGGAAGGGGTGAGCGGGCACGATAGCGGGATTGACAGACTGGCACTAAACCAAACCAGCGAGCCTTGCGGCTCTCCCGCCACGGCCCGCCCATAGAAGATGGACGTGCAGAGGCAGACGCACGGCCTGCCTGGGCAGGCGTGCGGGTTTCAACATTCAGGCTGTCAAACCTGTTCGCTGGATGTTTCCCGGCGACTTGGTAATTACAAGGTAGGGGATCTATCTCGCATTTAACCTCGTGGGCTAAATGTTGGGGTCCGGCCGATTGGATAAGATGAGGGTAGGGCGAAGGGACAATTGTTCGGTGATCGGGCCGATTGCAGGCGCGAATTGTCCAGCCTGCGCCGCTGCCCGCGCTGTACCAGCATAGGAGGGATATGTGCGAATTCCCGTTGAAATGGAATGAGCGCTTTGCCTCCTCGCCAACAAACGCCCGGGCACGCGTTGTGCAACGCCTCTGCGACGATACACGTGCATGGAGCCTGCCGACATGATGTTGTGGAAGAACTCTCTCGCCGCTGCTCTGTCCGCCGCTGCCGCCGCGTTCGTGTCTGCGAGCGCGCAGACGGTGTTTGAGGGTGTAGTGAAGCCCGCGGTTCCGGCCTCGCAACCGGTGGAGCACGCCGTTCCTCTGCGCACTCCCGCGTCCGCTCCACAGCCCACTCAAAAGCCGGCTGAAAAGCCCGCTGAAAAGCCGGCTCATAAGCCCGCACATAGGCGTGTCCATGCGCCCACTCATAAGGCCGCTCCGCAGCCGGCACTCCCTGTGCTTCCAGCGCCAACGTTGCAGCCCGCGGAGCAGCCAGCGCCAACCCCTCAACCCTATGCACAAGCAGCGCCGGCGCCACAGCCCTACGCGCAACCCGCCGTGCAGCCCGTCGTCAACTGGACGCTGCAGGTAATCCGCGACGGCCAGCAGGTCGACTCATTCGATGGAACGTCCACGGTCGGCCAGGCTCGGACCAACAGGCATCACAAGGTCGTCACGCACAAAGTCGGCTGCCAGGACCAGCCCGCGGGCAGTATCGACCTGCAGCGCACCATCACGGTCTCGCCGCTGCGGGCGGACCCGACCGGGTCGGTTCTCGCAATCGACGCGCAGGAAACGCTCGAAAGCAATACCACGCCCAAAACCCGAGGAGGCTGCAAGCTGCCGCCGCAGCCGAGCCTGGTGCACGCGACCCATCCGGGCCTGGTCGTGCCGGCGGATCAATGGGTCAACTGGCAAATCGTCGGCCAGGATCCTTCACTGCTGTACCGGGTGCGCGCGAGCTTTGCGCCGCCGTCCACGCAGCCTTGACTGGCGGCCCGGCGAGACCGTACCAGACTGCACTGAAGCGCGGCCCGCCATCCACTGCTGCCGCAATAGCACCAACAATGGCCTTGGGCCTCGTACAGTTCCAACAACGCTGCGATCACATCGACGCGAACGGTCCGTTACCTGGCGCGGATGCAACCGGTCATTTCACACAGGGTCATTACGCCACCCAAGACAGGCTCGAGACTATGCTTCTGATATTCCGGGGAGAAGCGTATGCGCAGCACTGAGCACCCACCAGCCAAAGGCGCGCCGGCGCAAAGCTCGATCCGACGATTGCTTGGCTGGCTTTGTTTCACTGTGCTGATGATTCCCGGTGCGGCGCCCGGGATGGACTTCAAGATCTACTACCAACCACAACTCGAGCTGAAAATGGTTATCGGTGAGGGGAGGATTCAGGAAGGTGATGCAGAGAAGTTCCTGGCGTTCGCCAAAATGGCTGACCGCGATGACGAAGGTCTTGTCATCCTTGTTTTAAATAGCCCAGGAGGGAATGTAGAGGCCGCTTTCCGGGTGGTCGATGCAATGGACCATGTACGCGTCTATACGACAGTTCCAGACAGTGCCAGGTGCGCGTCCGCTTGCGCTTCCATTCTGTTCGCTTCAGGGGAACGCCGAAGTGTTGTTGGTACTGGGCTGCTCGGTTTTCACAGCTGCTACCGGCGCGATGGGCGAAGCTATGCCGAGGACTCGCTTTGCAACGAAATAATCGCGGCAAACGCAATGCAAAGGGGCGTAAGCCATGCGGGCATCAATCGTTTCGTTAAGCAATATGGTGCGGGGGACATGGCATGGGTCGGGCGCGACGCCGCTTGCAAGTCGCTGCAAGGGCTATGCAAACCAGGGCTGTTGGAGATCCAGCGCAGGACGAAGACTGCGTTGATGCAAAGTTTCGATTGCAGCAAGCTGATATCTGTCCAGGCGCAGCTGATTTGCGGGGATGCGGAACTCGCAGGTGTCGATAAAGCATTGGCAGAAGTCTATGGCCAAACGATGAAAGTATCGGCTAACAAGACGCGATTACGAGCGGATCAACGAGCGTGGTTTCGTAATTCTCGCAACGCGTGTGGCGATAAAGCTTGTCTACTACGGAGCTATCATCTGCGCATCGATGAACTGAAGCGGATGCGGTCGCAATGATGTACCCATTGCCGTTGGCCACGCTCAACCGCCGGAGCACGACTGTCAATCCGATCGCGGCTGCGCGAATGGCCGCTCTCGGAAAACGCGGAGGAGGCGCTGCTCGACGAGTCGAGACAGCGCGCCTCAGCGTGCGGGCGATGGTGGGTACGACGGCTGCCACCCCACCCTCGACGGGCGCCTGATTGCCGCTACGGGAGCTCTGACCGGTTACGTGTCCTTTGGCCTGTTCGTCTCATTGCCCTCGTCGTTCATTTCCGCGTGATGGCGGTCAAACCAGACGGCGTGAGCGATCGACGCCAGCGGACGAAGACCAGTGCGCCCGCGCGCGACATCCGTTGCGCAATTGGCTGACAAATACGGCCGCGCGACCTATCCTAGATCCAGACAGCTCCGGGATCATCGTCGTGAAGATCAAGCCTTGCCTGACTGGCCTCATCATGCTGCTCGCCTCGCTCGTAGCGGGATGCGGCGGTGGCAGCGGTGGTATCACCCAGGCGCCGCCATCGGGGTTGACGGAACGCGAGACATCGGTGGTGTTCGTGCAGGGGAACGAAATTATCCCCAGCCTGCCGAGCAGCAGCGGTGGTGCAATCACGAACTACAGCGTGTTTCCTCCGTTGCCCGCCGGCCTCACGCTGGATCGCGTGAGCGGTGCGATAACGGGCACGCCCTCCGGCACCAGCAACGCCGCGGTATACACGATCACCGGCAGCAACGCGGGAGGCTCCACCACGGCGCGCGTGCAGATCGAGGTCGAGGATGTGGCCATGGCGCCTGACACCCTGGATTATCTCGACAGCTCGACGGACTATGTGACCAACGCGCCGATCACGCCCGACACGCCGATCACCACGGGTGGCGAGATCACCGAATACACCGTGTCACCCCCGCTGCCGCCCGGGCTCACGCTGGACCCGCAAACCGGAGTCATCGCGGGCACGCCCACGACGCCGGCCCCGCCGACGGTCTATACGGTTACGGGCAGCAATGGCGTCGACACGGTCGAAACTCAGATCACGATCGGAGTGGATGCACAGGCGCAGCCACCCATGGGCCTCGCCTACAAGGATCCCGCGCCGGACTATGCCATCGGCCTCGCGATCGTCCCGAACGTTCCGGTGTATTCCGGCGGCGAGATTACGCAGTTTTCGGTGTCGCCTGCGCTGCCCGCCGGGTTGAGCCTGAACACGCAGAACGGCGCAATCAGCGGCACGCCGACAGCGGCTTTGGCGCAGACGACCTTCATCGTGACCGGCAGCAACGTCGCGGGCAACGTCGCGACGCAAGTGGCGATCACCGTGACCGCGGAATCGGCCGGCGAGTGGCTGCCTGCCAATGCCATGAAGACGCGGCGGTATCGTCATACGGCCACGCTGCTCTCCGATGGACGGGTGCTCGTCGCGGCGGGATCCAACGGCAAGCCGCTGTCTCTCGCCGAACTTTACGATCCCGCTTCGAATAAATGGTCGCCGACCGGCAACCTGACCGATGCGCGGCAATCGCACACCGCCACGCTGCTGCCGGGCGGCAAGGTGCTCGTGGCGGGCGGCAGCATCAGTAACGGCAAGGGAACCTCGCTGCCCTCAGCGGAACTGTATGATCCCGCAGCCGGCAAATGGACGGAAACTGGTGAGATGAGTCAGGCGCGTGACCTGCACACCGCCACGCTTCTGCCCGACGGCCGGGTGCTCGTGGCCGGAGGCGAGGCCCCAGGCGGCGCACAGTCGTCAGTCGAACTGTACGATCCGGTCAATGGCGCGTGGTTGCAGACCGGCTTCCTGAACGAGGCGCGTGACGCGCACTCCGCCACATTGCTGCGCAATGGCCGGGTGCTCGTTGCAGGTGGCGACGGCAAGGCCGGCGCCCTGGCATCAGCCGAACTATACGACCCGGCCACGGGCAAGTGGTCAGAGACCGGCAGTATGACCCAGGCACGCGAGCAACACACCGCTACCTTGCTGCCAGACGGCCGCGTGCTCGTTGCGGGTGGCGAAGGCAGCGCCGGCGCGATGTCCTCAGCCGAGCTGTACGATCCTGCCACCGCTACGTGGTCCCAGACCGGTGGCATGAGTCAGGCGCGGGAAGACCATGCCGCCGTCCTGCTGCCCAACGGCAAGGTACTCGTAACAGCGGGAATCGCGCAACTCGACCTGTTTTCCGACGAGCTCTACGATCCTGCCATCGGCAGTTGGTCACAGACCGGCAGCCTGGGTCTGTCGCGTGACTCGCACACCGCCACGCTTCTGTCCGACGGCCGGGTGCTCGTTGCCGGGGGCCGGCTTAGGAACAAAGCCCTGTCCCTGGCAGAACTCTTCCATTGATCGTTCATGGTGGCAACCTGCGGGGAATCTCGTTGCCTGACCGGATGCTGCCGCCCCCATAGCATCTAGCGCGTACGCAGCGCATCGACAATGTTCATGCGCGCCGCGCGCATGGCAGGAAGGAACCCGCCGATAAGGCCCATGGCCATCGAGAACGCAAGCGTCTTCACCACGATTGCCGGTGTAAGAATAAAGCGGAATGAAAGGTCAGCAAAGGTCTGGAAGTTGGTGGTGGAAAACGAAGCGAACTGCATCAAAGCCGCGCAGCCAATCCCGACGATCCCGCCCACCAGTCCAAGCAGCAGCGCTTCGAGCAGAAACGCACCCAGCACGTTGATACGTTTGAACCCAAGCGCCCGCAACGTGCCGATTTCCGCCACCCGGTTTGCCACCGACGCATACATCGTGATCATCGCGCCAATCATCGCTGCGATCGAAAATATCGTCGAAAGCGTCAAGCCCAGGATGTTGATGAACGTCGACAACGCCTTTGACTGATCGCTATAAAACGTCTGTTCGCGCTTGGCTTCCTCGGTGAGCCGCGGGTCGACATCGATGTCCGCCGCGAATCGCGAAAAAAGGTCGGTCTGCGCAAGACGCACCACCATCGACGAGTAACTGTTGCGGCGAAACGACTGCATGAGCTGGTCCACGTCGCCCCAGATTTCCGAGTCGAAGCCACTGCTCCCCGCGTCGAAGCGACCTACGACGGTCCAGTCGCGCTGGGCAAAGCGCAAATGCTCGCCGATCTGCGTCCCGCTGAAGCCCTTCGCGATGCTGCTGCCGACGATGATCTCGGACGAGCCAGGATTGAACATGCGCCCCTCCACCAGCCTGACCTGTGGACGCAGAACGAGGCCGCTCGGCGAGACGCCGCGAATGACCACATTCGATGGCTTGTTCGAGCCGATCTTCTCGAGCGAGATGAGCACCACGGTTTCCCGCGACGCGAGCGGCCGGCCGTCGCCGCCCATCGCCACTGCCGGATGCATTTCCATGATGCCTGCCTGGTTCCGGTCGATCGAGCTCTGCACCTCGGTTTCGGCGCCCTTGCGGATCACCACCACGTTGTCGTATTCGCCGGTGGACACCAGCGTTTTCTTGAGGCCCGCGTCGAGCATCAGCACGGTCCCGAACACGAACACCACCAGCGCCAGCCCGCCCGCTGTGAGCGCCGTGGTCAGCCGGCGTGCCCACAGGTTGCGCGCGACATAGGTGAGCGGAATCGCCACAGGCCGCCCTAGCCGATTGCCCGCAGGCCTTCGGCGATACGAACCCGCGCCGCCTGCAACGCCGGCATGACGGCAGCGGCAAGCCCGACGACAAGCGCGCATGCGGCCTGCAGCACCATCGTTTCGCCGGATACCTTGAACACCGGAAACACGCCGCCCGTGGCCTGCCTGAACAGGCTCGCCACCGGCGGCGTCGCGAGAATGCCAAGCCCGCCGCCGATCGCGCAGATCAGGATCGACTCGCCGAAAACGAGCAACGCAAGAAACGGAGGGCCGAAGCCGAGCGCCCTGAGCGTCGCATATTCGACCGTGCGTTCGCGCGCACTCATCGCCATCGCATTGGCCATCACCGCCATGATGATCACGATCACCACATACGACACGACGCGGATCGCCGCAATGATCTGGTTCGACATGGCGACAAAGCCAAGCTGAAACGCCTGCTCGGTTTCCGTGAGGGTCTCGGCAAGCGAATTCCTGAAGACGCTGTCGACGTTTCGCGCGATCTCGGCAGCATCATCGGGATTCGCCACGCCCAGGACATAGACACCGACCTGATCCGCCTGGCGCGGCGATGTCTTGCGCACGGTTTCATTCAGGTATTCCCAGTGGAACACCAGCTGACGCGTGATCGTCGTTTCGTCCCGTCCGTCCAGAATGCCGCGCACGACGAATTCCCAGGTGCCCGGGTAGATCGTGCCTTTGATCGGAATCACATCGCCCACCTTGAAGCCATACTGGTCTGCGAGCTGTCGCCCGACCAGGCATCCCTTGCGGTCGCGCAGGTAGTCGGAACGCTGCTGCGCCGGCACGACAAACTCCGGGTAAAGATCGAGGTAGTTGTCCGACACCGCGAATTGCGCGAAGAAGTTCCTGGGCTCCCGATAGACGCCGCCAAACCAGTTGGACCGGGCCACCAGCGTCACGCCGTCGACGCCACGAATACGGTTCTCATAGCTCAGCGGCAGGGGAAAGACGAGCGAGATGGCGTTGCGCGTCACAAGCCGCGCATTGGAAGCCGCGGCGGCCCCTGCATACCATGCGTCCACCACCGTGTGCAGCAGGCCATAGGCGAGCACCGCGATGGTCAGGCCGAGCACGGTCAGCATCGTGCGCAGTTTGTGGCGCAGCGCGTTTCGGGTAATCAGCTTCAGCAGGAACATGGCAGCGGAGCGCGACAGGTTTCAACGGGGCTGTTCATCGATCAGCTCCCCCTTCTCCAGATGCACAACCGCCCTCGCCAGGCTGGCGGCGTGAGCGTCGTGGGTCACCATGATGATGGTCTTGCCGAGCTCCCGGTTCAGCCGCTGCATCAGCGAAAGCACGTCCGCCGCGGAGGCGCGGTCCAGATCGCCGGTCGGCTCGTCCGCGACGATCAGCGTCGGGTCGGTGATGAGCGCGCGGGCGATGGCGACGCGCTGCTGCTGCCCGCCGGAAAGCTCGAAAGGGTAGTGACTCATACGGTCGACCATGTTCACCATGTCGAGCACCAGCCCGACGCGCTCGCGCCGCTCGGCGCGGGTCAAGCGGGTCAATATCAGTGGCAGCTCGACGTTCTCAAAAGCGGTGAGCACGGGCATCAGGTTGTAGAACTGGAAAATGAAGCCGACATGGGCCGCGCGCCAGTCGGCAAGGGCCGCTTCGGGAAGTCGCGTGATGTCGAGTCCCCCTATGCGCAGCTCGCCGCTGTCCGGCCTGTCGATGCCGGCGATCAGATTGAGCAGCGTGCTCTTGCCCGATCCCGACGGGCCCATCAATGCGACGAAGTCGCCCTCGGCGATGCCGAGCGTGATGTCGCTCAGGACCGGCACGATCTGCACGCCGCGCCGGTACGACTTGGCAACGTGGCTGATTTCGACGAGCGGTGCGGTACTCACGCTACTTCTTCGCCAGAGTCACTTTGGCGCCGTCCCTGATTTTGTCGTTCGGAGCCAGCACGAGCATATCGCCCGGTTTCACGCCGTTGACCGCGACAAGCTCACCGATCCGCTCGCCCGTCGTGACGGCTACCTCCCGCACCGTATCGTCCTTGACCACGTAGACCACCTTCTTGCCGTCGCGCGCGACGATCGCAGCAGGCCGCACCGCTACCACAGGCTGCTTTTCCTGCGGAGGAATCGGCTTCGCGAGAAAGGCGATCTTTGCGCTCATGTCTGGAAGCACGCGCGCGTCGCGGTCCACGAAGCGCACCTTGACCAGCACCGTCGCTTTCGACCGGTCCACCGTCGGCACGATGCGCGAAACCCTGCCTGCCAGTCGCAGGTCGGGAAATGCGTCAAGCTGGATCTCGCAGGGCTGATCGACCTTGATCCTCGATAGGTTGGATTCCGCCACGTCAGCTTCGACTTCGAGCGTTTCCATGTCGGCGATAGTCACGACGGCCCCCTTGCTGTCGGATGCCTGCGAGAAGGGCGTAATGTTGTCGCCCACGTTCGCATGCTTTTCGATCACCACGCCATCGAATGGCGCGCGAATCACGGTCTGATCGACAGCGACCTGAGCGGCACGAGCGTTGGCCTGTGCCGATGCAATGGCGGCCTGGCTGTTGTTGATCGACGCCTTGGCCTTGTCGTAGCGGGCGAGATCGGCATCGTATTGGGTTGCGGGGATGGCCCCTTGGGGCGCGAGTATCACGGAGCGGCGCAGATTGACTTCGGCGTTCTTCAGCTCGGCAACCTGCAGTTCAAGATTGGCCTGCGCCACTTTCACCTGCGCCAACGCCTGGGCTAGCGTCGCCGCGACGTCGTCGCTTTCGAGCCGCGCAATCACCTCGTCCTTTTTCACGTGAGTGCCTTCCAGTACCCCGAGCCACACGAGACGCCCCTGCGCCTTCGAGGCGACTGCGGCCTTGCGCTGCGGCACGACGTAACCGGTGGCATTGAGCAGCGTGTAGTTCTGCGACGGGTAAGCGGATGTCACCGTTGCCGTTTCCACCGCCTGCGGACCGGCCAGTCTGGCGGCAATGCCGAGCACCGCGATGATGATTAGCGCGACTACGCCATAACGAATCCAGCTGCGCCGCCGCGGGACAGTGCCGACCGGCGGTCGGTCGATTCTCAGCTTTTCCAGATTGTGATCGGCCAATTTTTGGACCTTGCACCGGTAAGCGGTCGCGTTCGTCGAGCGCCGTACGAGAACGCCGTTACGACGTCTCGCGATCGGGCCTTGGGTTCGGTGGACGGGCCCTCAGTATAGCGCCGTGCCCTGTCCGCTTTGGGTTGCAAGGACGGGTATCAGAGTCGAGCGGTCGCTCGGTACCTTCACTCACGGACAAGTGATCGGCCATTGCGGTCACCCGCCACATACTGCTCAGCACCTTCGACGAATGACTAGTTCTGCGCGAATCATATGTCCGGAGTCAACTGCGCACTTAGCGTCTTCCTTATTTAGTGCAGTTAAAAAGTCATCGGACGAGTCGGCGCCGCGAACGAAGCAAAATGACAGTCAAGCTCGCCACTTGCAGTCTCACGAGCCTTCATGACTGTGGCTTTACCCGACAGGGCAAGAAGTTCTTTGCTCGAAGGCGGCGGTGCGCGCAGTGACTTTCCGGGAAGCGGCGCCGCGAGAGCGAACTCTTTCTTTTTCGCAAACGTTTGCCGCCCGGGTATCAAGTCTCAGCTTCCCAAGCCGAAAACGCGTACATCGCCACGAAACTTTGGAGACCCCGACGTGACGCGCGTTGTGCTCTTACTTGCCGTAATGTTTATGACAGGCTGCGCACAACTGCAGCAGCCCAATACGGCTCAAGCCGAGAAACCTGCGGTGTCGAACGTGATCATGAAGTTCGACATTCCCGCCGATGCACTCGGCGCGCGCGATCCGCAACTGACTGCGGTGCTCGCCAAGGCGGGCGCGCTCGCCGCCGCGCAGAAGCAGCCCACCGTGATCCGCGCGACGGCGCTGGGCCAGGACTTCAAGTACATCAACCAGGCGATCTGGCGGGGCGTGCCGCAGCAGGGGCTCAAACCCACGCTCGAAAACCTTACGGCCGGCGCTAACCAGACGTACAGCGTCTCGATCGAGCCGCTACATGCGGGGAGCTGACACGATGCGCCTGATTGCTTTCGCCGCGGCATCGCTATGCTTAAGTTCGGCCGCATGGGCGGGCCAGCCCGCCGCCAGCGCGCCTGCAACTGCGGCCGCCACTGCCACCGCTGCCACCACAGCCTCTGCGGACAAGGTCTACCCGCCGCTGCCCACGCTCGCCATGCTGCCGCCGTCCACCGGCGACGACGACGACCTTCCCGCGTCGCGCTCGACGTCGCACAACAAGAAGAAGACGCACCAGCACGATTGCCGCTGCGCGATGCCGACGCCGCGCCTCGTCGTCTCCGATGCGTCGCGCACCTATCTCAAGGACATCGAGCGGCAGCTCGATTCCGCGCTGGCGCAGTAAAGCCGGATCTGGAGCCTCGACCCATGCACCAGCACAAGACCAACGCCTTCCGCCCTTTGCGGTCGTGGGTCATCTGCGCCTGGGCGGCGCTGCTGGCGCTCGCCAGTTCGGCCGCGCAAGCCGCCCCGCCCGCCGACGACTGCTTCGACAAGGCCGGCGCTTACCAGGGCGTCAATCCGCTCGTGCTGCGCGCCGTGGCATGGCGCGAATCGAAAGGCGACGCGACCGCCATCAACCGCAACGCCAACGGTTCGATCGACGTGGGGCAATTGCAGATCAATTCGATCCACTTTCCGGAACTCAAGAGCCGGGGCATTCCGCGCCGCGCGCTCACGGACCCGTGCGTGAATATCTTTGTGGCCGCGTGGCTGCTCAAGCAGAAGATGGTGCGGTTCGGCAACACATGGCGCGCGATCGGCGCGTATCACTCGGAATCGCCGCACGAGCGCGACGCCTACGCGCGCAGCATCCAGGCGATTCTCGTGAGCTGGGGGCAGTTACAGCCGGAGCGGTGAGGTTCAGGCGCAGGCCCGGCAAGGTCGTTGCCAGCGCAACAGCCTCGCTAGCCGAGCAGCTTGTTCAGGAGCTTGAGCCGGCGCCGCGCGACGGCCGGGTAAAGCTCGGCGCCCTGTAGCACAACACGGACCGAGGCCGGGCTCTTGCCACTCCCAAAACGCCTGTAATAACGAACGACGGAAATTATCCATGTCTGGCTAACGCTTCATAGGAGCAACGACAGAAGCGGTCATTTGCCGTTGCTTACGTACAGATGCGAACGACTGCTCGCCGACTTACACGTGCTCCAAAGCGGCCGCGCGCTGCGCGGTCGGCGTATCTGGAGGCCGCCGATTCGTGTTGGCTCCGGTTCATGCTCACGAAGGATCAGCCGTACATATTGGACGACCCGGTTGTGGATCCATGCGCGACTCCCCGGTGGCTGTTGTGTCCGTGAGACATCAGCGTTTATGTAGACTTCCGTCCCCTACGCAGGTGTACTCGGGCATACCGTGGCCTCGCCATCGCGAATGCAAAGCAGGGAGCCAAAACGTCAGTGTTGGGTTCGTCTTGGCATGATAAGCACGTGGGCGCCGCAAAAAAAAGCCCGCCACAATGGGCGGGCTAACTGTTCTCGGAGAACGCCTTCCGGTGACAGGACTACCGGCGCCGTCGTCAGGCCTCTCGCGCCCGAATAACGCGCTTGATGTAGCGTGTCACCCCTTCAAATACGCGGCTCTCCCCAAGGAGAAGCGAATCTTCCGCTCCCACGAGTCGAGCCCCACCGTTACAAATATCAGCCACCGAGGGGTGAGGAACACTCCTTCTTGCCGCACGCGGATCGCGGCAAGATCGGCGTTCCTCAACCGTTCGATCAGGCCTTAGAAGCGGGTACGGATACCGGCACCCACCACCACCTGGTTCTTCGTTGCCGCAATGCCGCCGATATAGGAGCTTGCGCCTGCAAACGCAGTCAAGCTCGAATTACCCGGTGCCGCCAGGTTCAGACCGCCATTCAGGTGTGACCAGTTCGCGACTGCGTACAGGTCGGTCCGCTTCGACACGGTGTAGTCCGACAACAGGCTGACCTGGCTCCACTTCGGCGATGCCGAGTTCTGAGGGTTGTCGAACTTGCCGTCGGTGAAGGTGTAAGCCGCGCCCAGGGTCAATGCCGGGGTAAGGCTGTAATGCGCGTTCACTTCGTAGTTCGTGAAATGAACGTATGCGGAGTTTGCAGCCGTCAACGTGCCGCCGCCCGGGAAAGCGGTTGCATTGTTCAGCTTGGTGTCCGTGATCACAAAACCAACCTTTGCCGGGCCGAACGTGTAGTTCAAGCCGCCGCCGAAGGTCCGCTGACGCCCTGCGGTGAAGTTCTGGTCACCGGTGCCACTGCCGTTGGCGCTGTTATCAACTGCACCACTGGAGTTGAGGCTGTTGATGTTGTTGTTAAGTTGCGTGTAACCCAACGTCGCCAGAATCGGGCCGTTGTTGTACAGGGCGCCGAAACTGTATGCACGATTGTTCCCGAAGCCCCCAGCCTGGTTCGAGAAGCCAAACAAGCCGCCGACGGTCAGACCGTAGTAATTCGGGCTCTGGTATTTCACCGCGTTGTTGACGCGGAACGTACCGAGCATGTTGTCGTTGTCCATCACGTGCGCGAAGGTATTGCCGCCCGCGCCGTTGAAGTTTTCCATCGACACACGGCTGACCCAGTCGTACATGAATTCGTTCTGACGACCGACGGTCAGGGTGCCGAGGTCGTTGCTCGACACGCCGACATAAGCGGCACGGCCGAATTCGCGGCCACCCTGGCCAAGCTTGCCGTTGCTCAGCGTGAAGCCGTTTTCCAGGACGAACAGTGCCTTAAGGCCGCCACCCAGATCTTCGGAGCCTCTCAGGCCCCAACGGTTGCTTTGCATCATGGCATTGCTCAAGGCGACATTGCTGTGGCCTGTGGTGCCGACGCGGGTGTTGTTGGTGTAGCTGATGCCGGCATCCAGCAGGCCGTACAGGGTCACGCTGCTTTGTGCATGTGCCGCGGTCGCGCCGAGTGCCGCAAGCGTCGCGGCAAAGATTACCTTCTGCTTCATTATCAAGACTCTCCGTAACTGATTGCTCCTCGCAAACAGGGCAGCGTCTGCGGGAAACCGAAGTCTAGCCTTGTATCTAGCCTTGTATACATCAGAAATTTTCTGAAATATGCATAACGTATCTTTCATGCAAATCTGACAAACAAGTAATCTTCAGGTCATGCAGCTACCATCGAGCGTGATAGATGGACGGCTGACGAGCTGGGACTTCGCGCGGCGAGTTCTGCTGAACCGGTTAATCGTTCACCGGCTCGCCGTTTTCGAAGGCAATGCCTTCCACCAATAGCTTGATCTTTCCGGGGCCATTGATACGGCGCGAGGTTTTCTTTGCCTACTCGGTTAGCTTGAATGCCAGACCAGGGAAGGTCGGTCGCGACATGCAGGGAGCACACCAGGCCCAAGATCCACGCGGCGAAGTCGGGGCGCAGCATATCGGACATGCATGCGCGAGTTTTTTGCTCAATAGAGCGATTGAGCATTTTGGTGGTTTGCTCTGGCAGCGCTCAACTAACTGGGGCCGTCACGACTGAGGACCGCACTCCGCCTGATAACGGAAATCAGATAGTCCTCTGTGTACGAAAACGACCGATTTCGGACAGGCGACTAAACTTGCCCGGTACAGAGCGGCAGGTGTTACCTGCAACTCGCATCGACCTGAGTCAATTTTTCGTGGCAATCCCGTCTTTATTGTTTTCACCTGAATCGCTCTTTCCGGCACGCAGGCCATTGAGGACGCCTGGGTCGCTATCAGCCGCTCCAACTCTTGCCCGAACTGGAAAGATACATTTCCGGCTGGACGATTTATTCAATGGTCAGCGACGAATATAGTCTGGTCATTACGACGCAGTTACCATTTGTTTAGGATAAGAAAATGAAATCGCTGAAGATCGCCCTCGTTGCCATGTCGCTGTGCGCTGCTGTTGCCCACGCCCAAGAAACCACCGCACCTGCAGCAAAAGGTGCGGCTAAAAAAGCCGCACAGCTTGAAGTGCCCCGCACCGAAGGCCGCGTCGCACGACGTTCTGCTGCGCCGGCTGACGAGAGCAAGAGCGAAGAGTGTGTCGGCCCGGTCACCTTCTGCGACATCTTCGCCGGCGGTTAAGCGCAAACCGAACATCCACAGTTTCCGGCCATCAACACTGCGTGCGGCGCATCGTCGACGACGAATCAGGTCGTCCGCGAAGGTTGCGCGGGCGTTTTTGATCGAGACCACGAACGCCTCGCACAGCCCGCCCGATCGGCCACTCGAACGTGCTTTCAGCCTCCCGCAGTGTGCGGCGAGCCGACCTCGGGAAGTGATCTCGCCGTTGCGGAAGCACTGGCATGGCGAGAAGCACTGGTACGGATTGCTCCCGCGCAAGGTGTCATCGGCCAGAATCGCCATCGAAATCTGAGCCGCCGCACACAGCGCTTGAAAATAAAGCTGGCTCGTCCGACGCATCGTCGGTCGCCTTCGCTTCGCCAGATGGCCACTCATCGCACATCAGCAGACGTTCACCATGCGACTGCGAAGGACAGTTCCTGGCCGGAGCCCTCTACCGCGCGAGCGGTTTCGTTCACCGACCCACTTCTGCCGGTCGTGTTCACCGATAGCGAACGTGCAACGCTCGACATGAGCAGTAAGCGCCGGCGCGAGTCGCTAACCTCAGTATGAGTCGGGTCCACTGCAAAGAGAAGTCCGCAACCCTATAATCATCAGCCGTCCCACTCGTTCACAGGTTGTCTCATGATCAAGTTTTACTACCACCCTGCGCCCAACCCCGCCAAGGTTGCATTGTTCCTGGAAGAGAGCGGACTGCCGTATGAACTGGTGCCTGTCGACATCCGCAAGGGCGAGCAGCACGCCCCGGCCTTCACGGCGATCAACCCGAACGCGAAGACTCCAGCACTGGTCGATGGCGATGCGACCGTCTTCGACAGTAACGCCATCCTGCTGTACCTGGCCGAGAAGACGGGTCGGTTTCTACCGGTGACCACTCCCGAGGCGCGGGCGCAAATGCACTCGTGGCTAATGTTCGTAGCCACCGGCATTGGTCCTTACTCGGGCCAGGCGGTGCATTTCAAACACTATGCGCCGGAGCCTTTGGACTACGCGGTCAACCGCTACGACTTCGAGGCGTGGCGCCACTGGAGCATCATCGATGCGCAGTTGGCCCAGCATCGCTATATGCTCGGAGACGAATACACTCTGGTGGACATGGCCGTGTGGGGTTGGGCGCGGGCCGTGCCTTTCGTCCTGGGGGCGGATGCGTGGGAAAAGCTGCCGCATGTCAAGCGTCTGCTCGACGAGATCAACGCCCGACCAGCGGCGCAGCGCGCTGAAGCGCTCAAGGCACGTCACGCGTTTAAGACCGAAATGGACGAAGACGTACGCAAGGCGCTGTTTCCCCAGAACGCACCGCTTGGCGCCTGAGCCAACTGGAGTTCCCGCGAGCGTCTCCAACGCGGCCAACCGCTGCGGGTTTGAGCGGCGGTAGCCCAGTGGCTGCCGCCAGGAAGCTTGAATCATTCAACGGCCCTCCTCGGGCCTTCTGGTGCGCACTATTCCGATCGAATGTCCGCTATGCGCGACTCAGTCGGAAGGATCTTTGGCCGACTGCTGCCCCATGCCGTCGGCCGTAGTCGACCCACAACCGTCCTTCGAGCCACGATCACGTGCGGCCGTTCTTTGGGGTAATAGCGGCCGCTGATAATGGGACGCGATAGTAGAAAGAAGCGTTGGGCAAGTCGCGTTTTCCATGTACCCGCAATGACGCAGTTGCCAGCCAGCGACAGCATCCGTACCGCGAGCAGCCTGGTTGTTCTGCGAGGTCGGCAGTCGCGCCCGTACAGGCCTCGAGCGAGGCACGCGGCAAAACGTCGCGCTCAATCGTTTCTCGGCGGGTGCAGATGCACAGTGAAGCCGCTTTCGTGCTACCAGTAAGGCGCGGGGTGAGCGGAAGCAGGAGGGCTTGGTACGACGTTCTTTTCCAAATTTTTACTTGTTTCAGTATTTGAGGTCGCATTAAAATGCGAACGCCTTAACAAATGGGGCTGATGCCTTGGACACTTGTAGTAGTCGACCTTCGAACAGTTTCGCTGCCTGACCCGCAGGACGTCCGCGCTCTCTTTTCTCTGCCGCCGTCCTGCCAACAGGCAGACGGTGCGCGCCGTAGTAACCCTCTCCGTGCACTTTGATTAGCGCCATGTGGACGCAGCGATTGCGTGCGTCTGCGTGGCACCGTGTCGCGAGCATCAACTCGCGGCTGCGTACGTCCGCGCCTTTTTGAATCACTGGCGTGGGCGGGCGCGTGGACTAACACGTGCGTACCAGACGCCGACAAGGAGCCGCCATGCCGGACAGTGACAGTTATCCCATATGCCGCTCACCTTTACCTAAGGGAAGCGAGTAGACGCTCCTTGTCGCGCGCATAGTGCGCCCGACCTCCGCGTCTGCTGGCTTTCCGCGAACCGCGTTAAGCCAAACGCTTGGAGCAATATCATGAACTTCGGCCTGCTTCTGTCGCAACTGCCGCACGTCCAGGAATCGCGCGCCCACTACGACACCGTGCTGTCGCTACAACCGCGCGAACCGCACAAATTCGCTGCCTTCTGGCAACGCCTCAAGACTCTCATTTCGTAAGCTCTTCCGCCATACGCAAGCGACGTCCTCGTTCTCGAGGACCGACACCCTTGCGTATGCCGGAGGCGCGCGGTTTCTGCAACGCCGCTCAGGAAAAAGAACAAATGGCTACACCCTCTCGCGCTACACCGCCTAGCAGCACCGTGCTCGATGACGCCCATGTAGGCGATATCACGGGTGCTTTGGGCACCATCGCTCGACACACGACACCAAGCCGCGCACCAACAAGTACGTGGGCCACACAGCCGAAGTCGTCTAGCCATCGCGCTGCTGGACGCCTGCCTCATCGGTGCGGCGTCGGAGTCGCTGGCGGCCGCGTATGCCATCGGCGACGTGTTCAACATGCGCCACTCGTTGCATCGCCTTGTGACGGACGCGAAATGCTTTTATCTCGTGTACTTTGCCATCATCTGGGTGCTTGTAATGCTGTCGATCATCTTGACCACCTCAATAGCGTACCCGGACATCAGTGGCGACACGATTCTCAAGGTGCTCGGCAGTGGCACGTTGCCAGCCGTTATCGCCTACGCCGCAGTGGTGGTGATGGGCAAGCTACGCCGCAAACCCGTGGAAGCTGCCATAAAGACTTATAGCAAGGAAGAGCGCGATGCGTGAGATATGCCCCCTTGAAGATCGAACCCAACGCTGTCCAAGCGTGTCTGGATGGGGGTGCTGTGCTGCTATCTTGTCCTGGCGGTAGCCCTGTTTATCGTCAAGGTCGTGCAGATGACTTTCTTCAAATAGCGCGGGCATTGGCGTGCTGTGCTTTGCTCCCCATCGCGCGAGTACGCCGCTAAAACCTGCACCTTTACATCTGTTGTGCATGCGGCGTCCGACCGGAGCACTGCCACGTCGGTCGGATCGACTGACGTGGCTTCGACAACGAACGCCGCATTGTCCGTTCCTGCTCCGGGCACAAGCCAATAGTTGCGCAAGAAAAAAATGAACCGGCCCCTTCGGCCGGATATCGTTGAATGAAACCGACTTAGAGAAACGATGAAGCGACACCAGTCTTTCGCCATCCCGAAGTGCGCCAATCGGCTCCCACGGCTAACGTTCAAATCAGTGTGCGCTGCCACGGCGTTCACTGTCGTTGCGGGCACCGCGCAAGCGGCCACTCCGACGGCAAACCCGATGGCCAATCCGGCAACGCCGAATCTGCCGGTGCCGCAGCCCACCGCTGACGCATCGCTACCGGTCGCCTCGACGGCCAGCGTTGCGCTCGCGCAGCTTGCGGCCGAAGACGCGAGGTCGGCAACGACCAACACTGAGCCCGCATCTGCCGCAAGCGCGGCAGATGCGGCAAGCACCGCGGCTGCTTCACCGGCGCCCGTCGACGCCGGGCCGCAGCGGTGGAATGCGCATATCCAGTCGACCTATATCTTTCAGACCAAGGACTCTATGCATGCGCCGTACACGGGTGCCAACAGTCTGCTGCCACGCCGTGAATACGGCTGGTCATGGTCGGTGACCGCTGCTTTCGGGGTGAGGCTCTGGTCGGGCGCGGAACTGTACTTCGACCCGGAGATGGTCGCCGCCCGAGCGATCTCCCATGCGGCTGGCCTCGGTGGCCTGGCCGACGGCGAGATCTCGAAGACCGCGGACCCCAACCCGACCACCTACTACGCACGGCTTTTCCTGCGCCAGACGTGGGACCTCGGCGGTGACCACACACCCGTCGATTCGGATATGAACCAGCTTGCCGGGCCGGTTGCGTCACGCCGGATCGTACTGACGATCGGCAACTATTCGCCCACCGACATCTTCGGGCAAAACACCTACGCAGGCGATCCGCGCACGCAGTTCTTCAACGCTGCGCTGATGACCTATGGCGCATGGGACTATCCCAGCGATGCTCGCGGCTACACGTGGGGAGCGGCACTCGAGTACTACCGGGACGCCTGGGCCTTCCGCGTCGGCCGTTTTCTTCAGCCGCGCGACCCGAACGGTCTGCAACTCAATTACCGCCCGTTTGAGGACTACGGCGATGCTGCCGAAGTCGAGCACAATCATTCCGTTGCGGGACGCCCCGGCAAACTCAGCGCGCTGGTCTACCGGAACCGCGCGGACATGGGCGACTACGGGGAGGCTGTGCAATACGCGGCGATCTACGGGGGCACTCCCGCGCTGTCTAATGTCCGCGCCACGCGCGTGAAGACCGGTTTCGGCGTGCATGCCGAGCAGAGCCTGACGGACGATATCGGCGCGTGGATCAGCTGGAGCCAGAACAACGGTTCCGACGAGGAATATGCCTACGCGGAAATCGATCGGCAACTGCAAGCCGGCGTCTCGATCAAGGGAACACGATGGCATCGCCAGGTCGATACAGTCGGCATTGCGTATACAAACAACGGACTGTCAGGTGCACACGCGGCGTATCTGGCAGCGGGCGGAATAGGAGGATTTCTTGGCGATGGCGCTCTGAGTTACCACACGGAAGATATTTACGAGCTTTACTACAGCGCCCAGATTGTCGAGGGCGTGACAGCGTCGCTCGACTATCAGCACATTGCCAACCCGGGGTACAACCACGATCGCGGACCGGTCGACTTTTTCGGGGCCCGGATGCACCTGGCGTTCTGAGCCCCCAAGCGCCGTCGTTGCGGATAGGGAGCCCGATACTGCTTGGCTCATGCGACCCGGAATGGCCGTTTGCTAACCCCGCAAACGGCCATTAACTCTCCCGCGCATTGGCAGGCCCCCCGCACCGGCAAACCCGCTTCACTTATTAACCATCTTCGCCGGCACACTAATCGCGAGCAAACCGCCCAACACCATAAACGCCGCCAGCATATACATTCCCGAATCATTAGCCGCAGTCGCCTGCTTGAGCCAGCCCACCGCATACGGACTGAGAAAGCCCGCCAGATTGCCGATCGAATTGATCATCGCGATACCGGCGGCCGCACCCGTCCCCGCAAGAATCGCCGTCGGCAGACTCCAGAACAGCGGCAGCGTGGTCAGGATGCCCATCGTCGCGAGCGTGAGCGACGCCATCGCCAGCACTGTGTTGTGCGTCCACACCACCGAGAGCACAAGGCCCACTGCGCCTGCGAACGCCGGCAAAGCGATGTGCCAGCGCCGCTCGCGCTGGCGGTCCGCGCTGCGCGCGACGAACACCATCGCCACCACTGCCGCCGCGAACGGAATCGCGGACAGCAGGCCGATCATGAACGCATCGGTGACGCCGGTCGTCTTGATGATGGTCGGCAGCCAGAAGCTCACGCCATACAGACCCATCACGAACGAAAAGTACGTGAGGCTGAACATCAACACACGCCCGTTCGTGAGCACCTGACGAATCGGCATGTCATGCTTGGTCGCTTCCTCCGCGGATACATGACGCTCAAGCAACTGCTGCTCTTCCTTGGTCAGCCACCTGGCCTTCGAGATGCGGTCGTCCAGCATCAGGAACACCATGATCCCGACGATCACCGACGGAATCCCTTCGAGCAGAAACAGCCATTGCCAGCCATGCCAGCCGTTCATGCCGTTGAAGCTCTTCAGGATATAGCCCGACAGCGGTCCGCCGATCACGCCCGACAGCGCGATCGCCGTCATGAACCAGGTGGTCATCCGGCCGCGCCGGTGCGCCGGATACCAGTAGGTGAGGTACAGGATGATGCCGGGGAAGAAGCCCGCTTCGGCCAGGCCGAGCAGAAAGCGCATCACGTAGAACGTGGTCGGCGTGGTGACGAACATGGTCAGCATCGAGATGATGCCCCACGACACCATGATCCGCGCGATCCACACGCGTGCGCCGACCTTGTGCAGGATCACGTTGCTCGGAATTTCAAAGATGAAATAGCCGACGAAGAAAATCCCCGCGCCGAAGCCGTACACCGCATCGCTCAGGCCGAGATCGGTGCTCATTTGCAGCTTGGCGAAGCCGACGTTCACACGGTCCAGATACGCGACCACGTAGCAGAGCATCAGGAACGGCGCGAGCCGCCAGTTGACCTTGCGGTAGGTGGCCTCTTCAAAATCGGAAGGGGGCGCGCCGGCGCCGGGATGGTGGAGCGGATCTGCGGGACTAGCCATGGTGTCTCCTCTTTTCTTGTGGAATTGACGTACCGCCGTCGAGCGATTCTAGCCGTGTCGAGTGGTTTACATGACGAATGAATACCGGGGGAAAACACTGACTCCGGCAAGGGCCGCGCGTGACCGGCTCGCTTGCGCGGGCGCGGTCACCGCAGTCACGTCCTGCCGGCGCGACGCTATACGCAGCGTCCGCCGTCGACTTCGAGACACACGCCGGTGATGAACTCCGCTTCGTCGGACGCCAGATAGAGCGCCGCGTTGGCGATGTCCTGCGGCGTCGAGAAGCGCCCGAGCGGAATGCCGGCGAGAAAGCGCTGGCGATTTTGCGGCGTATCTTCGACGCCCATGAACTCGGAGAGCAGCGCCGTTTCGCCGATCACCGGATTCACGCAGTTCACGCGAATCCGGTCCGGGCCGAGTTCGACCGCGAGCGACTTGCTCGCGATGATCACCGCGCCCTTGCTGCCGTTGTACCAGACGAGCCCCGGACGCGGCCGCACGCCGGCCGTCGACGCGATGTTGATGAAGCTGCCGCCGCCTTGCTCGCGGAAATATGGCACGAACTCCTGCACGCTCCAGTAGATGCTTTTGACGTTGACCGCGTAGACGCGGTCGAACTCGGCTTCCGTCACTTCCAACACCGGCTTGTTGCGATGGGTGGTGCCGGCGTTGTTGACGACGATCTGCACGCTGCCGAAGTCTTCGAGCGCGGCCTCGCGCAGTGTGCGCCAGTCCTCGCGCTGCGCGACATTGCCGGCCACCGCGATGGCCTTGCCGCCGGCCAGCGCGATTTCGCTGGCCACGCGCTCGGCGGCCGCGCCGTTCAGATCGTTGACCACCACGTTCGCGCCTTCGCGCGCGTAGGTCTTCGCGATGCCTTCGCCGAAACCCGAGCCGCCACCCGTGACGATGGCCGTTTTACCTGTCAACCGCATGATGTCTCCGTTGCTTGTTGTGAATGGTGATGCGTTGTTGCGTTGAAGCGGGATGCAGCACTAGCCGTGCCGGATCGCGATGGTTTTCAGCACGGTGAAGCCGTACAGCGCTTCGAAGCCTTTTTCGCGCCCGTGGCCCGAATGCTTGACGCCGCCGAACGGCAACTCGACGCCGCCGCCCGCGCCGTAGTTGTTGATGAATACCTGGCCGGAGCGCAGCCGGCGCGCGAGACGCATCTGCCGCGCGCCGTCGCGCGTCCAGATGCCGGCCACGAGGCCGTACTGCGTGCCGTTGGCGAGCGCGAGCGCTTCGTCTTCGTCGCTGAAGGACATCGCGGCGAGCACCGGCCCGAATACTTCGTCGCGCGCGAGGCGGTGGCTCGCGGGCACGTCGCGCAGCAGCGTGGGCGCTTGATAGAAGCCGCTTTGCGGCGCTTCGGGAATCACTTCGCCGTGCGCCGCCATCGCGATGCCGTTGTGCTGCGCGTCAGACAGGAAGTCCCACACGCGCTGCTGCTGTTTCGCGTTGATCAGCGGCCCGCAGTCGAGGTCGGCCTGCGCAGGGCCGACGCGCAGCGCATGGAACGCGCTGCTCAGCCGGTCGAGCAAGGGTTCGTAGATGGCCCGCTCGATCAGCACGCGGCTGCCCGCCGAACAGGTTTGCCCGGCGTTTTGCACGATCGCCGAGACCAGCACGGGCAGCGCCGCGTCGAGGTCCGCGTCGGCGAACACGATTTGCGGCGACTTGCCGCCCAGTTCGAGCGTGACCGGCACGTGATTTTCGGCGGCCATTTGCGTGACCAGCTTGCCGGTTTCGGGCGACCCGGTGAACGAGATGTGATCGATGCCGGGATGGCTCGCGAGCGCGGCGCCCGCTTCATGTCCATAGCCGGTGACGATATTCAGCGCGCCGGCCGGCAAGCCCGCTTCGGCGGCCAGCTCGGCGACGCGCAGCACGGACAGGCAGGCGTCTTCGGCTGGCTTGACGACGCACGCGTTGCCGGTGGCGAGCGCCGCGCCCACGCTGCGGCCGAAAATCTGCATCGGATAATTCCACGGCACGATGTGGCCGGTCACGCCGTGCGGCTCGCGGATCGTCAGCACCGTGTAGCCGCTTTGATAAGGCAGCGTTTCGCCGTGCAGCTTGTCGGCCGCGCCGGCGTAGAACTCGAAATAGCGGGCGAGGGCGGCCGCATCGCCACGCGCCTGCTTGAGCGGCTTGCCGGTGTCGCGCGCCTCGAGCTGCGCCAGTTCTTCCTGGCGGGCGGCGACCAGCATCGACAGCCGATACAGCACGCGGCCGCGTTCGGCCGCGCTCGCCGCGCCCCATGCGCCTTCGAACGCGCGGCGCGCGGCATGCACGGCGGCGTCGATATCGGCCGCGGTGCCGCGCGCGAGACGGGTGAACGGCTGGCCGTCCGATGGATCGAGCACGGCGATCGTCTCGCCGCCGGATCCGGCGGACCACTCGCCGCCGATGAAGTGTCGGGCTTCTTCCACGCATGCTCCTTCACGTAACTGAGGTAACTGACGTAGCGCGCAGCCGGGTCTGGCGGCGCGTGTTCACCAACGAGAGGCACAACCGGGAGACGCCCGACGATTATCGCGCCGATCCGACCAGGGATGCCACCGGGCGATTGGCTATAATGGCGCATTCCGCACTGTCCGGCCGCAACGCCGCTCGACGCGATATCCACGCAAGATCCACGGATTCACGCCACCCGAGCTCGCGCGCCGCGCGCCGTGTTTCCGACTTCCATCCTGATCAGAGAGCGCTCATGAGCTTCAATCACGTCCCCGCAGGCAAAGACCTTCCGCAAGATTTCAACGTCATCATCGAAATCCCGGCGCAGAGCGATCCGGTGAAGTACGAAGCCGACAAGGACCTGGGCCTGCTCGTCGTCGACCGTTTCATCGGCACCGGCATGCGCTATCCGGCCAACTATGGCTTCATTCCGCAAACCCTGTCGGGCGACGGCGACCCGGTCGACGTGCTGGTGATCACGCCGTTCCCGCTGCTGGCAGGCTCGGTGGTGCGCGCACGCGCGCTCGGCATGCTGCAGATGACCGACGAATCGGGCGTGGACGCGAAGCTGATCGCCGTCGCGCACGACAAGATCTGCCCGATGACCGCCGACCTGAAGTCGATCGACGACGTCCCGGCCTACCTGAAAGACCAGATCAAGCACTTCTTCGAGCAGTACAAGGCGCTGGAGAAGGGCAAGTGGGTGAAGGTCGACGGCTGGGCGGGCATCGAAGCCGCGCACAAGGAAATCAGCGAAGGCGTCGCGAACTTCAAGAAGTAAGCGTGCGTCACGCTGCCGGTTGATAAGCCGGCTGGTTGAACAAAACCGCGCGAGCCCGACAGGGCCGCGCGGTTTTTTCATGGGGTTTTCAAAGCGTTCGCCTACTGTGCGACAGGTATGCGCGGCATCCCTGCCCAGGCTTGGGGCTGAGCGCATAGATACAGTGAATCGCGGGGATGAAGCGAAGGCATTTTTATATTTAGGTGTAAACCCTTATCATTCGGCGCTTGCTGGATCGAAGCGCAGACATGGCGCCAAACACAACGCCCATGCGCGTTTTCAGGAGCACACCGTCCGGATGATGAACCGCAAGTCCCACCCGTCATCGTCGCCACGCTGGTCGAGCCGGCTGTACGCGCTCGTCAGCGCGATCTATCGCAAGCGGCCGGTATGGATGGTGTCGTTTGCGGCGAGCGAGGCCAGTCTGTCGGAAGGCTTGAGAGCGGCGTGCGCGTCCACGGCGATGCTGGCGGTGGGCAGCGTGCTGCACGATCCGATCTTCGCATGGGCCGCGATCGGCGCTTTCTGGACCTGTCTCGCCGACGCCGCCGGCTCCAACCGCGCCCGCTTCGCGTCGATGATGGGCTTCGCGTTGCTGTCGACGCTATGCGGCGGCATCACCGCTTTCGCGTCCGCGGCGGGAGCCATGTTCGCGGCGCTGACGGTGCTCGCGTTCACCACCCTCGGCGGGTTCGGCAGGATCTGGGGTGCCGCCACCTCGCAGGTGACGATTCTCGCGGCGACTGCCTGCGTGGTGATGGTCGACCGGCCGATGCACGATGTCCGCGCCGGCATCGCGTTTCTCGGCGTCTACCTGGTCGGCTGCCTGTTCGCGGTCGTGCTGAGCCTGACCGTGTGGCGCATTCATCCGTTCGGCGCGAGCCGCTCGACGCTGCGCGCCGTGTATCTGCGGCTCGCCGACATCGCATTGGACAGCGCCCGCCTGCTGGAGCAGCGCGCGGCGCCGCGCGAGTGGGCCACGCATGCCGCCCAATTCCGCGCCGATGCGCGCGCCGCGCTGGAGCGCTCGCGCAAGGCGCTGGCCAGCGTGCCCGCGGCGCGAACGGGTGGCCGGCAAACTTACGACACGCTGCTCGGCTTGCTGACCGATGGCGAAGCGTTGTTCGCGTATCTGATCGCCGTGTCCCGCGCGAGCGAAAAAGTCCCCGACCACGCGTGGCGAGCGAAGCGTGCGGCACGGCTGCTGACCGCACTTGGCGAGGTGCTGCGCGGCATCGGCACGGCGGCCAACGAAACGCGCTGGGAGCGTCTCGCGAATTTGCAGCTGCGCGTACGCCGCCTGGCGACGCGGCTCGAAAGCGCGTTGCTGGAACCCGTGACGCTGCAGTCCGACTTCGAACTGGTCGATTTCGCGCCGCTCTATGCGCAGCCCGAACGCTGGACCGACAGCGCCGCCCGTCTGGCGACGCGCACATGGGCGACACTCAAGGCCAATCTGTCGAGCCAGTCGGTCGGCTTGCGCCACGCGGCGCGCGTCGGCGTGACGAGCACGACGGGCTTCCTGGTGATCCGCGCGCTGGGGCTGCCGTTCGGCTACTGGGCCACCATGGCGACGCTGCTGATCCTGCAGCCGTCGATTGCTGCGACCTGGCCGCGCAGCATCGAGCGCGCGGCGGGCAGCATTGTCGGCGGGGTGCTGGCGGCGGGGATCGGCTACGCGATTCATTCGCCGCTCGGCATTTCGCTCGCGGTGTTTCCGCTCGTGATGGCCACGATGGCGCTGCGGCCCGTCAGCTACAGCCTCTTCGTGCTGTTCCTGACGCCGACCTTCGTGCTCGTCGCCGATTTCGCGACGCCGGGCGCGAACGAATTTGCGTTCGCGCTCACGCGGCTCGGCAACAACATGCTCGGCTGCGCGCTCGCGTTGCTGGCCACGTTCTATCTGTGGCCGACGCGCGAGAAGGTCGATTACCGCGCTGATCTGAGCGAAGCGGTGCGCGCGAATGTTGCGTATCTGCGCGCCGCGTTGGAGTCGCCGCGTCGAAGCGAAAAGGAGATGGAGCGTTTGCGCAGAGCCGCGGGTCTCGGCAGCAATAATGCCGAAGAGGCCATCGGCCGGATTCGCCTCGAAAAACTCGAGGACTCGATGGTCGATACCGTGACGCTGACCGTGCTCAGCCTGTTGCGCAGGATGGCCGGCACCGCGACGCAGTTGCGCCTGAGCCCGAACCGGCGCGACGTGTGTGATGAACTCGGCGATTGGGTCGCGCAGGTGAGCGCCGATATCGACGCGGCATTGAATCGGACGTTACGGCCGGTTCGGCATGAGCTTCCCGCACGGGACAGGCTGACATCCCTGGAGGCGGATGCGGTGGGCGAGCTTGCGCGGATGCAGCGATTGCTGACCGAGCGGATGCGGGAGGCGCGGGGGTAGTTCGTGAAGGCGCAAGAACCAGCCGCACCGTTACGAACCGTCAGTCTCCTCTTGCGTCTCTCCAGTAGCAACAGGCTCGGGCACCGGCATCACCGATTCGAGCGTGCGCAGCCCCGCGCCAAGCGCCCGCTTATCGACCGGCGACAAACGCTTGACCCAATACTCCGCGCGCGATGCGCTCGACCGGTCCGCCAGCTCGAACGACACCAGCACACGCACCGGTTTGCGCGAGCGCGTATAACGCGCTCCCACGCCGCTCACGTGTTTGTCGAAGCGCGCCTGCACGTCGGTGGCAATGCCGGTATAGACGCTGCCGTCCGAGCATTCGAGCAGATAAAGAAACCACGCCATGGATGCGCTTTAACCTTTGAACGGATTGTGTTCGCGCAGCTCGTCCACGTACGCGTGGATGCTGTTCTTTTCATTGTCGAGGAAGTGGCCGACCGCATCGGCGAAGGCCGGATGCGCGAGCCAATGCGCGGAGCGCGTCACCGTGGGCAGGAAGCCGCGCGCCATCTTGTGCTCGCCTTGCGCACCGCCTTCGAATGCGCAGAGCTTCTCCTCGATGCAGAATTCGAGCGGCTGGTAGTACGCGGTTTCGAAATGCAGGCACGGCACGTGTTCCAACGCGCCCCAGTAGCGGCCGTACAAGCTGCCACCGGTCTGCGCGTCGCGCTGGTACACCACGAGCGAACTGGCGATCGGCTTGCCTGCGTATTCGGCGATCACGAGCAGCAGGTTCTCCGGCATCGACGCGCCGATCATGCGAAAGAAATCGAGGTTCAGATACGGACTCGAAAAGTGTTCGCGGTAAGTCTGCCGATAGCACTTGCTGAAGAAACGCCAGTCCGCGTCCTGAATGTCCTCGCCGCGAATCCGGCGCATCGTCACGCCGGCCTCGCGGACCTTGCGGCGCTCGGCGCGAATGTTCTTGCGCTTCTTCTGTTCGAGCGTGGAGAGGAAATCGTCGAAGTCGTGATAACCGTCGTTCAGCCAGTGGAACTGCACGCCTTCACGCTGCATCATGCCCATTTCGGTGAGCGCGTTCGCTTCGGTCTCGGTCGGAAACAGCACGTGCAGCGACGACACGTCGGCTTGCTCGGCGAACGCCATCAATGTGGCCGCCAGATGCCGCAACGCATGCGTGTCCGCCGACAGCAGGCGGTTGCCCTGCACCGGCGTGAACGGCACCGCGCACAGCAGCTTCGGGTAATACGGCAGACCGTTGCGCTTGTATGCATCGGCCCACGCCCAATCGAATACGTACTCGCCGTACGAGTGCCCTTTCAGATACACCGGCGCGGCCGCCACGAGCCTGTCCGTGCGCGGATCGGTCAGCGTGACGAATTGCGGCGCCCAGCCGGTATCGGCGACCGCGCATCGGGTCGCATGCAGCGCGCTCAGGAACTCGTGCCGCAGAAACGGCGTGGGTTGCGACTGCTGCGCGAGGAGGGCATTCCATTCGGCGGCGTCCACCTCGGAGGGCGACGCCAGAATGCCCGTGCGATAATCAAAGCGTTCCTGGTTCAATCTGTGTGACTGTTCCCAATGAGCGGCGCGGCGCCGTATGTGCCGCGTCGTTTGTTTATCCGATTTGTCCGTGCCGTCGAGCTAACCAGCCGCGGTACTCGCAAGCCACCTGGCTTGCCTGTCGATCCTGCCATGAAGACCCGAATCGCTCTTGCTCAAATCAATGTCACTGTCGGCGACTTCGCCGGCAACGTCGCGAAGATTGTCGCCGCCGCGCGCGCCGCGCACAACGATGGTGCGAAGTTGCTGATCGCGCCTGAACTCGCGTTGTCCGGCTATCCGCCCGAAGACCTGCTGCTGCGTCCCGCGTTCTATACCGCGAGCGCGGCGGCATTGGCCGACCTCGCCGCGCAACTCAAACCGTTCACCGGCCTGCATGTGATCGTCGGCCATCCGCTGCGTGACGTCGAGCACAGCGCGGCGCACGGCCATGGTAATGCAAACGCGCCGATCCAGCGCGGCGTGCCGCCGGTCGATACGTTCAACGCGGCGTCGCTGCTCGTCGACGCGGAAGTGAAGGGCACCTATCGCAAGCAGGATCTGCCCAATACCGAAGTGTTCGACGAGAAGCGCTACTTCGCGTCCGACCCGCAGCCGTTCGTGTTCGAACTGGACGGTGTGAAGTACGGTGTGGTGATCTGCGAAGACGCGTGGCATGCGTCGGCCGCGCAAATGGCGAAGGCGGCGGGCGCGCAAGTGCTGCTGATCCCGAACGGCTCGCCGTATCACCTGAACAAGGAAGCGGTGCGCTTCGACATTCTGCGTGCGCGGATTCGCGAAACCGGTCTGCCGATGGTCTACGTGAATATGGTCGGCGCGCAGGACGAGCTGGTGTTCGACGGCGGCTCGTTCGTGCTCGACGCGCAAGGCGAGCTGATCGCGAAGATGGCGCAGTTCGACGAAGCGACCGCGATCGTCGAATTCGAAAACGGCACGCCGCTGCCCGCGGCGATCGCCCTGGAGCAGCCGCTCGAAGCACAGGTGTACGCCGCGCTCGTGATGGGTGTGCGCGACTACATCAACAAGAACGGTTTCCCGGGCGCGCTGATCGGCCTGTCGGGCGGCGTGGATTCGGCGCTGGTGCTGGCGGTCGCGTGCGACGCGCTCGGCGCGGACCGGGTGCGCGCGGTGATGATGCCGTCGCGCTACACCGCCGACATTTCGACCACCGACGCCGCCGAGATGGCGCGCCGCGTCGGCGTGCGCTACGACGAAATCGCGATCGCGCCGATGTTCGACGCGTTCCGCGGCTCGCTCGCCGCGGAGTTCGCGGGCCGTGCCGAAGACGCCACCGAAGAGAACATCCAGGCGCGCATTCGCGGCACCTTGCTGATGGCGCTGTCGAACAAGTTCGGCTCGATCGTGCTGACCACCGGCAACAAGAGCGAGATGGCGGTCGGCTACTGCACGTTGTACGGCGACATGGCCGGCGGCTTCGCGGTCATCAAGGACATCGCCAAGACGCTGGTCTACCGGCTGTGCCGCTACCGCAATCAGGCCACCACGTTCAGCCAGCGCGACGTGATTCCCGAGCGGATCCTGACGCGCGCGCCGTCGGCGGAACTGCGCGAGAACCAGACCGATCAGGACAGCCTGCCGGAATACGAAGTACTCGACGCGATCATGCGCATGTACATGGAGGAGGACCGTTCGCTCGCCGAAATCATCGCCGAGGGCTATGCGGCCGACGACGTGAAACGCGTCACGCGCCTGATCAAGATCAACGAGTACAAGCGCCGCCAGGCGCCGATCGGCATTCGCGTCACGCATCGCGCATTCGGCCGCGACTGGCGCTATCCGATTACGTCGCGCTACACCGAGCCGGTGGAGTGAGCCGCGGCGAATCGCTGCCGTCTCGCCCGAAGCAAACCTGAAGCACGCGCCGGAATGCCGCAACGCATCCGGCGCGGCGTAGAATAAAAATCATCCTTTCCGTTTCACTCTTCCAGTCACGAGACGAGGTTCGCCATGAAGCGCATCACTGCAGTCATCAAACCGTTCAAACTCGACGAAGTGCGCGAGGCGCTCGCTGAAGTCGGCCTCACCGGGCTGACCGTTACCGAGGTCAAGGGCTTCGGCCGGCAGAAAGGCCATACCGAGCTCTATCGTGGTGCAGAGTATGTGGTCGACTTTCTACCGAAGGTGAAGATCGAAGTGGTGGTCGCGGACAACCAGTGCGATCAGGTGATCGACGCGATCATCGGCGCGGCGCGCACCGGCAAGATCGGCGACGGCAAGATTTTCGTCGCGGATGTGGAGCGTGTGATCCGTATTCGTACCGGCGAAGAAAACGAAGCAGCGGTTTGAACGTCTGAGTTCGCAACGTCAAGCGCAGATAGCCAGGTAACAAGCGGGTAAAAAGCAGGTAATAAGCGCAAGCAGCAGGCGCCGGTAGTGTCCCCATCCGATCAGAGCCACGTACGCACCGACCCGGTGCGCCGGGCAGTGGCAAAACCGCGGGCAAAACCGCGCGCTCAAATAAAAAACGGTGCAATACCCTTGCGGGCATTGCACCGATACGCGCCTCTCGCAGCAGCGTGAAAAAGATTCTCTTGACGAACTCGTTACGCCCCGAAGGAAGTTCCCTCGGGGCACACCACGGGTTTAGAACGAGTGTTGAATACCTGCATACACGCCGGATTGAGCCTTACCCGGAAGCGGGTTGTCGGTCGCAGTCGCCAATCCAGGATTGTTCGCATTCAGGCCGAAGTTAGCGTTACGGCTGTTTTGTGTGGTAGCAACCTGGATATCAAGCAGCGTGCGCTTGGACAGGTTGTACGAACCGCCGATCGTGTAGATCGTCGCATTGCCCGCGCCATTGTTGCCGTTCACGTGGTAGACCGCTGCAATCAGTGCTGCAGCCGGCGTTGCTTGCCACGTTACACCGCCCCATTCGTGATCGAGCGTGGTCGGCTGGCCCGGCAGAACGCCGGTAGCACCTGCCGAACGGATAGCCTGGTAAGCGCCCTGAACCTTGAACTGGCCGAGGAAGATGTTGAACATGGCCGAGTATTCACGCGATGCCGAGAATACGCCGCCAGCCGCGTTGGCCGTATTGATGGTGCCGACTTGCGGACCGTACAGGCCGCCGTTAGCCGGGTTGCGGATTTCGTCGTACATGCCGCGGATCTGGAACAGCGAGTTCGTGTACGTGATCTGTGCACCAGCTTCGCGGCCTTGCGGGGTCGTGCCGTTGCCGTTCCAGCTCGTTGCGTTCGACAGCGCGTATTGACCGTAGAAGTCAAAGCCTGCGATCTTCGGCGACTGGTACGCGAAGTTGTTGCTCGACTGCGGCCAGTTGCGGCCGCGCACCAGCGATGCCGACGACCAGTTCGATTGACCGAACGGGTCGAAGTCCCACACGCCGTTCGAGATGAAGAGCATGCGGCCCATCGTGAACGTACCGTATTGGTCGTTCGCCAGGCCGATGGTTGCCCAGCGATTGAAGAGACCGCCGCCGCCAGGACCTTGGCCCGTCATCGTGTTGAACGAGCCTTCCAACTGGAACAGAACCTTGTTGCCGGCACCGATGTCCTCAACGCCCTTCATGCCCCACAGGCTGGTACCCCAGTCGCCGCTTTCAGCTTTCCAGCGGTTGGCGCTGCCATTGGCCGCGCCGTTGACGTTGGCACCGGTCGGCACGCCCGACATGTATTCGATACCCGCATCAAGGCGGCCATACAGCGTCACGCTGCTTTGGGCGTGTGCAACAACGCCGGCCGACATCAGCGCAGCGGCGAGCAAAGCTTTCTTCATCTTCTCCTCCATACCCTGTCAAAAAGTGAAACCCAGTACTGCGAATGGTGTTCGGACACGGGTGGTGCCGAACAGAAATCGGTACCAGGGAGATTAGCGGGTGGATTGGGCGTCCTGCCGTGACGTGTAGCCTTCGGGCTATCTGCTCGTCATGCCGATCCCTCGCCGACGGGTTCTCCTCTGTGCTTTGAAGTGAAACTACTTTTAATCAACTTTGTTTTGCTACTTTGGTTACCAATTTATCAAAAATACCCTGTACTGGGAGAAGAAATTAGTTCCTGCATTACGGGGTGTCTCCAAATTGCAATAAGAATGTGTGCAATGACCCGTTACAGTACCCCGGAAAAGCGCGCAACCCCTTATGCGACAAGGGAATCACGGTTCGGCGGGAGCAATGTTAAGGATTGCCACTATTGACGCATCAGAAGTGGCGGGGTAGGGCGGATAAGCGGAGGAGGAGGCCGCCTGGAGCGGGTTTCGCGGCCTTCACAGCAGGAATTCACGGGTGAGAGAACAAAAAAGGCGCTCGTAAGCGCCTCCCTGTAATGCTATTTCGAATACATCCCAAATACCAGGTTTTGGGCTGCATTTATTTGAGACTTCCGGAAAGGAACTGCTTCAGGCGTTCGCTTTTCGTGTTCCTGAATACCTCGTCGGGATGGCCTTCTTCTTCGACGCGGCCCTGATGCAGAAACATCACGTGATTCGACACGTTGCGCGCGAACGCCATTTCATGCGTGACGACGATCATCGTGCGGCCTTCTTCAGCCAGCGTCTGCATGACCTTGAGCACTTCGCCGACCAGTTCCGGGTCGAGCGCGGAGGTGGGTTCGTCGAACAGCATCACGTCGGGATGCATCGCCAAAGCGCGCGCGATCGCCACACGCTGCTGCTGGCCGCCCGACAGATGCGACGGATACTGTTTCTCCAGACGCGGTGCGAGGCCGACCTTCTCCAGATATTCGCGCGCGCGCTCTTCGGCTTCCTTGCGCTTCAGACCCAGCACGTTGACCGGCGCCTCGACGATGTTCTCGAGCACGTTCATGTGCGACCACAGGTTGAAGTGCTGGAACACCATCGACAGCCTGGTGCGCACGCGCTGCAACTGCTTCGGGTCGGACACGCGCAACGCGCCGTTCTTGCCGGTCTGCGTGCGGACTTCCTCGCCGTCGACGAAGATGCGCCCGGCGTTCGGCTGTTCGAGAAAGTTGATGCAGCGAAGCATCGTGCTCTTGCCCGAACCGGACGAACCGATCACGCTGATCACGTCGCCGGCCTTGGCCTGCAGCGACACGCCCTTGAGGACTTCGTTGTCGCCGTACTGTTTGTGGAGCTCGTCGACGAAGAGCTTTTGCTTCTTGGTGTTCATCAGGATCCTTGACGAGCTTGCTTGCGAGAGGCAAGGTGGTGCCCGGAGTTACTTGCCTTGCGGCCGCAGGTAAGCGAGCCAGCGGCGCTCGGCGCGGCGGAACAGCCACACGAGCGCGAAAGAAATGCACAGATAGAGCAGCGCGGCGATACCGAACGCGTTGAACGATTGATACGTGGCGGAGTTCACGTCACGGGCGATCTTGAGGATGTCCGGCACGGTCGCGGTGAAGGCGACTGTCGTGGCGTGCAGCATCAGGATCACTTCGTTGCTGTAGTAGGGCAGTGCGCGGCGCAGCGCCGACGGCAGAATCACGCGCCGGTACAGCGTGAACGACGACATCCCATAGGCGCGCGCCGCTTCGATCTCGCCATACGGCGTCGCCTTGATCGCGCCGGCGAAGATTTCGGTGGTGTATGCGCAGGTGTTCAGCGTGAAGGCGAGCAGCGTGCAATGCATGCCGTCGCGGAAGAACGCATTGGTCAGCTCGTTATTGCGGATGATCTCCAGGCTGTACAAGCCGGTGTAGCAGAGCAGCAGTTGCACGTAGAGCGGCGTGCCGCGGAAGATGTACGTATACAGCCACACCAGACGGGAGAGCCACTTCCTCTTCGACACCCGCGCGACCGCGAGCGGAATCGACAGGCAGAAGCCGAGACCGATCGACACCACCAGCAGCCACATCGTGATCGCGAGACCGGTGAAGCGGTAGCCATCGGTAAACAGATAGTTGCGCCAGTATTCCTGAATGATTGCGATCATAGATCCGCCTTTCGCACGCCGGTCGAGTAACGCTTTTCGAGGTACATCAGCACGAAGTTGGACACTGTGGTGATGACGAGATAGATCGCCCCTGCAAGCAGGGTGAAGAAGAAGAACCGCAGCGTGCCCTTGCCGGCATCCTGCGAAGCCTTGACGACATCCGCGAGACCGATGATCGACACCAGCGCCGTGGCCTTGACCATCACCTGCCAGTTATTGCCGATGCCGGGCAGCGCGAAGCGCATCATCTGCGGGAACATCACGCGTGAGAACACCTGCCAGCCCGTCATGCCGTAGGCCGCGCCCGCTTCGAGCTGGCCGCGCGGCACCGCGAGAAACGCGCCGCGGAAGGTCTCGGTGAAGTACGCGCCGTAGATGAAGCCGAGCACCGCGACGCCGGCCACGAACGGATCGATGTCGATCTGTTCCCAGCCGAGCACGTCGGTCAGGTTGTTCAGCCAGATCTGGATGCTGTAGAACAGCAGCAGCATCAGCACCAGATCGGGCACGCCGCGCACGAGCGTCGTGTATACCGTGCCGACGCCGTACGAGAGGCGGTTCTTCGACAGTTTCGCCGCCGCGCCGAGCAGACCCAGCACGAAAGCGAACACCAGCGACAACACCGCCAGTTTGACGGTTTGCCAGGTGCCGTTGAGTAGCAGCGGGCCGTAGCCTTGAAGGAACATAGGGGGTCCTTGACGATGCGTTTGCGACGCACCGCGAAAGACGCGGCCAGCTCTGCGCCGCGTTTGCCGCGAGCTTGGGCTCGCTGTGACCTGCGGCGCACAGCGCACCGCTGTGCAAATCATGACTGCATGGACGTTGCCGGCCTTGCAGCGCGCTTTTTGGGACTTCGTCTCGAAACTGTTTTGAATCTACTGCCGACTGTATTACGAAGCCCCGGGAAAGCCCATGCGGGCGAGCCCGAGTTTCGTGGTGCTGCGTGTTACGTGCTGCGGGGCGCCTGCGCGGCAACCGGCTCAGGGCGCTGCCGGGACAGTGTCCGGCTCGGCGCCCGGCTCAGCGTCCTGGATAGATGTCGAAGTCGAAGTACTGCTTCTCGAGCTTCTTGAACGTACCGTCCTGATGGACTTGCGCCAACGCCTGATTGAACCTCGCCTTCAGATCGGCGTCGCTCTTGCGCAGGCCGATCGCCGCGCCTTCGCCGATCGTCTGCGGGTCTTTCACTTCCGGGCCGGCCCAGCCGAAGCCTTTGCCGCGCGGCGTCTTCAGGAAGCCGGCGTCGGCTTGCACTTCGTCTTGCAGCGCGGCGTCGAGGCGGCCCGACGCGAGGTCGGCGTACACCTGGTCCTGATTCTGGTAGGACACCACGGTCACGCCTTTGGGCTCCCACCAGACCTTCGCATAGGCTTCCTGAGTCGAGCCCTGCTCGACGCCGACACGTTTGCCCTTCAGCAATGGGGCCGTAGGCAACAGCGGCGAGCCTGCCTTGGCGATCATGCGGGAGGGGGCGTCGAACAGCTTGTCGGAGAAGTCGATCTGCTCACGGCGCTTGTCGGTGATGGTCAGCGACGACACGATCGCGTCGAACTTCTTGCCCTTCAACGCCGGAATGATGCCGTCGAGATCCTGTTCGACCCAGATGCACTTCACGTTCATCTTCGCGCACAGCGCGCGGGTCAGATCGGCGTCGAAGCCGACGATCTCGCCGCTGGGCGCCTTCGATTCGAACGGCGGGTAGCTGGCGTCCACCCCGATGCGGACGGTTTGCCACTCTTTCGCCAGCGCGCCGGTGGCCATGAGCGCAAGCGCCACGCACAGTGCGAACTTCTTCATGTTTCTCCTGGATCAAACTGATCGTCGTGGTGGTTCGACCCGACGAACGCCGGCTCGTGGCCGAAGGTCGCTATTCTAGGCGGTCAAAATTGTTGCGCCGCGCGGGATTGTTTTCAGTCCGGCGGGCGGCTTTTTCGACGTGTCGAGGAAGCCTGGCGCGGACCTGATGCCGGCCGCGATCGCCTTGCGGCCGACTGTGCCGGGCCCGCCGGCGCGCGCTGGGCGCCCACGCGTCTTGAAAAGGGCGGTATTTTACCCGAACAGCGGCGAGGCGCCAGCCCGGCCCGCCGGCGACGGCAAACTGGCGGCCGCGGGCGTTGCGCGTGCGCGACGCTGCGGCATTTTTTTGGGGCCGCCCGATTGCGCGTATTTATGGAACGATCCGGTGCGCCCGTGCCGATTGTTCAGCGCGCGCGCTGCCCATACATTCTCGGCATTGCTATTTATTCACGGGAGTACCTCCATGATCGAGATTCGCCGCTCCGAAGAACGCGGCCACGCCAACCACGGCTGGCTCGACTCGTATCACAGCTTCTCGTTTGCCGACTACCGCGACCCGCAACACGTGCATTTCGGCCCGCTGCGCGTCATCAACGAAGACCGCATCGCCGGCGGCGAGGGCTTCGGCACGCATGGCCATCGCGATATGGAGATCGTCACGTACGTGCTCGAGGGCGCGCTCGCCCATCGCGACAGCATGGGCAACGGCTCGACCATCCGTCCCGGCGACGTGCAGCGCATGAGCGCGGGCACCGGCGTGCAGCACAGCGAGTTCAACGCATCGCAGGACGAACCCGCGCATCTGTTGCAGATCTGGGTGATTCCGCAACGCGCGGGCGACCCGCCCGGCTACGAGGAAAAGCGTTTCGAGGCGGCCGACAAGCGTGGCCGTCTGCGGGTGGTTGCTTCGCCCGACGGCCGCGACGGCTCGGTGACGATTCACGCGGACGCATCGATCTACGCGGGGCTGATCGACGGCGCGGAAGCGGTCAGGTTCGCGTTGCCGAAAGGGCGGCTCGCGTACGTGCATGTGGCGCGCGGCGCGCTGACGGTGAACGGCACCGCGCTCGAGGCGGGCGATGCCGCCAAGCTCAGCGGCATCGATACGGTGACGCTGGACAAGGGTGACAACGCCGAAGTGCTGCTGTTTGAGCTTGGTCAGCTCAACGGCTGATTGAAGGATCGTTCGGCGGGTCTTCGTTGCCGTGATGGATGAAGATGCAACGAGTCCGCCGCGTTGATGCAGCGTGTCCCGCATGCCGCGCAGCCAGGCGCGCGGTCAAAACAGAAACGCCACGGAAAACCTCCGTGGCGTTTTTTTGCATCTACAAGGCGGCCGCGCAGGGCCGCCTTGCTGCTGCATCGCGCCGCTTACTGATTGGCGGCCGGCGCCGACGCTGCGCCCTTGCCATGTTCCCAGTGCTCGCGCATCTTCTCGTGACGCGATTCCATCTTCGCGAAGCGCTGCTTCAGCGCCGTGCTGACGGTGGTCTTCTGCTGGTCGTTCAGGCCGTTATAGAACCTGAGCCATGCGTCGGTGGTTTGCTGACGCAGTTGCGCGTCTTTCTGCTCGACTTGCTGGTGCGCTGCGGCCATTGCGTTCAGATCCAGGATCGGCTGTTGCTGCGCAGCCTTGAACTGGTTCTTGATCTGCTCATGATTGGCGCGCATTGCTTCGTGGCCTTGCTTCATCGTGTCGAGCGCGGCCTGCCACTGCTTTTCCTGATCCGCGTTCAGCTTCAACTGGTCGTGCAGTTGCGTCAGTTGCTTCATGAAGTGGCCATGCCAGCCGCCGGGGCCGCCTTGCATGGCGGGTTGTGCGGCATAGGCAGCGCCCGTGCCGATGGCGAGAGCAGTGGCGGCAACGGCGAGAACGCGCGAGATTTTTTTGGTGGACATATAAGGCTCCTTGTAATGGAATAGCCGACGATGCAGCCGGTCATCTGGACTGCCTGCATTCGGTAAGACACAGCGTAGAGAAGCTCGCCGATTGCTGTGTTACGCGGCTTGGTGCGGCTATTACCGAGCATTACGTGCGCCTTTCACCGTAACACCCGGTAACCCTTGAGGGGCATCGGTTAACGAAAACCCTTCCTGCTGCGCGTTAAAATTCATTCCATGGCTACTCAAATACTTGTTGTCGACGACGACGTCGAATTGCGCGATCTGCTGCGCGACTATCTGGCCCGTCAGGGCATCGAGGTTTCGGTGCTGCACGACGCGGGCTCGCTCGAGCGCAGGCTCGAACGCGAGCGTCCGGATCTCATCGTGCTGGATCTGATGATGCCGGGTGTCGACGGGCTCACGGCGCTGCGCAGGCTGCGCGCGTCGGGTGACGACATCCCGGTGATCATGCTCACCGCGCGTGCGGACGACGTCGACCGGATCGTCGGGCTGGAGCTCGGCGCGGACGACTACCTCGGCAAGCCGTTCAATCCGCGCGAGTTGCTGGCGCGCGTGCAGGCGGTGCTGCGGCGGCGCCGCACGCTGCCGTCGGCGGCGGCGCCGGAGCAGCGCGAGCCGTTCAACTTCGGCCGCTTCACGCTCGACTTCCAGTCGCGCACGCTGCATCTGGAAGACAAGCCCCTCACGCTGTCGGGCAGCGAATTCGCGTTGCTGAAGATCTTCGTCAATCACCCAATGCGCACGCTCACGCGTGAGCGTCTGCTCGAACTGCTGCACGGTCCCGAATACGACGGCACCGACCGCGGCATCGACGTGCAGGTGTGGCGCCTGCGCCGCATTCTCGAAACCGATCCGTCCACGCCGCGCTTCATTCAGACCGTGCGCGGCCGCGGCTACGTGTTCGTGCCAGACGGCGAGCAACATGCGTCGGCCCATTGATTCGCTGTTCGGGCGGCTGGCGCTGCTAGTCGTCGCGGTGCTGATGCTGTCGCATTTCGCGTGGTACGCGCTGATGCGGCTCGAACGCTCCCAGTTGCAAACACGCTACGCGGTCGAGGAAGCCACCTTCCTCGTCGACGCGGTGCGCCAGCACGTCGCCCGTACACCGGATCAACCGTTGCCGTCGCGCGTCAAGCTGGTCGACCCGGCAAGCCAGAACGTGCCGTCCGAGAACACGGAGATGCCACCGCCGCTCGAACGCTTCGTCGAGGACGTGCGCGATCGCATGCCGTCCGGCACGCAGGTGCGGATCGGCATGCCGGGCCGTCCGCCCACGCTATGGGTGCGCGCCCCCACCGATCGCAGCTGGATCGTCGTGCCGGTGCAGCCGTTGCGGACGCCGCGCTCGCTCGACCGCACGGTGCTGTGGCTTGCGATCATCTTCTCGTTCGCGGTGATGGCGGCGTTGTTCGCCGCATGGGCGTTGCAGCAGCCGTTGCGCTCGCTGGCCCAGGCGGTGGCGCGCTTCGGCCGCGGCCTGCCGGTGCCGCCGGTGCCGGAGCGCGGCCCGCGCGAATTGCGGCAGCTGACGCACGGTTTCAACCAGATGGTTCAGGAAGTGGCGCGCACCGAAAACGACCGCGCGGTGATGCTGGCCGGCGTCGCGCATGATCTGAAAACGCCGCTCGCGCGATTGCGGCTGCGCGCCGAAATGATGGACGAAGCGAAGATGCGCGACGGCGTGGTGCGCGACGTCGATTCGATGACGCATATCGTCGAGCAGTTTCTGGTGTTCGCGCACGACGGCGCCGACCGCAGCGAAGCCGTCGAAGTGGACGCGCAGTGCGAGCGGGTCGTGCGCAGTTACCGCGCGGTGGCCGCCGGTGCGCCCACCGTGCTGACCGAACTGAACGCGGGGCCGGCGTTCCTGCTGCCGGCCGCCACACTCGACCGGATTCTGTCGAACCTCCTCGACAACGCGCACGCCTACGGCGCGCCGCCGATCAACGTCGCCACCGCGCGCACGCCGCAAGGCTTTACGCTGTCGGTGAGCGACAACGGCAGCGGGATTGCCGCGCAGGATCTGATCAATGCGAGCCGGCCGTTCGTGCGGCTCGATCCGGCGCGCGGCGGCAACGGCCACAGCGGGCTCGGGCTCGCGATCGTGGAACGGCTGGTGCGGCGGGCCGGCGGGGAGTGGGAGATCGGCAACCACGACGGCCGTGGCTTGCGAGTCTTGATGAGCTTTCCGTTCGACGTGGTGCCGCGGGTGGCGGCGGCTTCGGAGAGCGCCTGGTAGGTGCTGGGCGGTGCGGGCGCGACGCGTCTGCACCGTGCTTGATAACCGACTTGAAATCCGGACGCAACGTTCGGATGCGTGGCGGCGCTGCGGCGCGCTAGTCCGAGAACAACGTATTCAGCGCATTCGCCGCTTCGCTGTCCACCGTATTCCACGTCGCCGTTTCGGCCTCGAAGATGTAGTGCGTCGTGTATTTGCCGAGACGCGCCAGGATCTCCTCCTGAATCAGTTCGGGCGCGACCGCCAGTTTCAGATACCACGCAGTAGACGACAGGCGCGTCTGGAACGCGCCATATTCAGCCAGCAGATGGTCGAATGCGTCAGCATCCTGATCGCGACAGACGATGACCAGATTTCCCTTCATGCGAATCTCCCGTTAGAGCGGTAGCGGCAACCTCGATATCACGGTTGATCATACCTGCTTAGTAAGGGAAGCCCGAAGCCGGCGCCCGCTTTGTGTCCGCTTGCGCACGCATCGGCGCGCGGGCGGTGCAGGCGGGTGGGGCGTGGATGGGACGGCGAGCGCCGCTTTACCAGACGTTCGCCACCGTGCGCGCGGGCGGCGCGGTGTCATCGGGCGGTAGCGCTTCGGTGCGGTCGCGGCCGCCGGTTTTCGCCGCGTAGAGCGCCATGTCGGCGCGGCTCATGATGCGCTCGGGCAGATCGTCGGCCGAGAGTTCGGTGATCCCGATGCTCACGCTCAAGCCCACCGACGGCGGCAACTTCGGCGAAGGCACCGCCTTCAGGCGCAGGCGCAGGCGTTCGACGACTTCGCGGCCGCCGGCCAGATCAGTGGCCGGCAGCAGCAAGCCGAACTCTTCGCCGCCGAGCCGGCCGATCGCGTCGGCGCCACGCAGCTCGGCGCGGCAGGTGTCGACGAAATGTTCGAGCGCGCGGTCGCCGGCGGCATGGCCGAAGCGGTCGTTGATCTGCTTGAAGTGGTCGAGGTCGGCGATCGCCATGCACAGCGGTTCGTTGCTCGCGCGCGCGCGTTCGATCTCGTGACGCAGCAGGTCGAGAAAGTAGCGTCGCGACAGCGCGCCGGTGAGCGCGTCGTGGCGCGCCTCCGCCGAGAGCAGCGTATTGGCCGATTGCAATTGCTCGGCAAGGTCGCGCGTGGCGCGATGGTGGCGCCGCTCGCGTACGTACGACACCGTAATCACCCACGCCAGCGCGACCGTGCCGGCCAGCGTCAGAAACACCAGCAGATGGTCGCGCTTGTGATTGCGCAACAGTTCAGGCCAGGCTGCGAGCGGATCGACCAGATGCGCCGACAGTCCCGAGTTCAGGCCGATGCGGGCCTGATACAGCGCCGGCCCCCGCTGTTCGCTCATGCCGAACAACTGTCCGGCGACGGCCGCGGGCACCCACGGCGCCTGCTGGCGCACTTGCGCGTCGACGCGAATCCGCATGTCGGGGAACATTTCGCGGTGATAGATGAGCCTGCGCTCGGCGGGGCTCATCTGCGTGACGCGCGAGCTCGGCAGCGCGTGGCCTTCGAGCTCGCTGTTGTGCGCCATGATGATGACGCCGTTGTCGTCGGCGACGAAGGTGCCGACGTGCGCAACCCAGTGGCGCAGCCGCGCGATCCCCACCTTGGCGACCACCGCCCCGACCAGCAGGCCCTCCGCATAGACCGGCGCGGCGATGAAGATGCCCGGCTCGCCGCTCGCGCGGCCGACGCCGTAGGCCTCCGAGAACGCGCCGAGCAGTGCGTTCGTCAGATAGCCGCGCGTGCGCATGTCGGCGCCGACGAACGAACTCTCCGCCGCAAGTGGATTGTTGATCGAGTTGCTCGACGCCACGCAGATGCCGTTGGCGTTGACGAGCCAGATCTGGTCGAGCCCGGAGAAGCCTTGCGCGTCGTGCAGGAAGTTGCTGACCTTGGTCATCTGCGCGTCTTTTAACAACGCGGCGCGCAGGGCGGGTTCCGCCGCTTCGCCGTTCGCGGCATAATTCTGGGATTGCACCAGGGCGTGCTGGACCACGTCCATTTCGGCCATGGTTGCGGGGATGGCGCGGGACATGGCGAGGTCGCTGGCGATCACCTCGGCCATGTTATCGACGATTGACGTGGACATTTGCCGCTGCGTGTGCAGCGCTGCGTCCAGTTCTTGCTGTACCATCCGGTCCGCGACCATGCCGGCCACGAACCAGCAAACCAGTACGATCAGCACGAAGCTGATCGGTCCGGTTACCTGGCGCAAGGTTGTCCTGTTCATCGACCCTCTGATCCGTCTGGCTGTGACATGCAACTAGCTCATTCGTGGCAGCGCGCTGGCGCTGTGTCGACCCTTTGGAAGCGACTGGCGATTCGCCGCCGCCGCGGCCCGGGATAAACCGCTAACAAACATGCGCGTCGTTTCCCGATTTTAACCGCCACGGGGCCAGACGCCACCGTTATTGCGGGAATGCGAAGTGCATGCGCTGCGCCCATCAGGTTCATAACGGCAACTGAGCCGGTTTCTTGATAGCTGCCCACGTCTGCCGGGCGGCTCGTCACGCTCCCGGCCGCTGCCGCGACGACCGGCGATGTGGCTCACGCGCCGCGCTCAACGGCGTGCGGCACGGAGCAATGGCACGGGTCCTGGCCGGTTTGTCGGACACCGCGTGCTATTTAACGCGATTTGCCGCGAAAGGTTGTGCCTGAAATATAGGATGGTGTAGTGTCTTGCCGTCCGAAACGAGGAAAGCTCGCCAGCCTTCGGGCGGCGCCTGCGGCGACAGGAGTCCGGCGTGATGGTGGTGGTCCTGGACGGCTCGTCCATGGACACGTCCGTTACCGGTCCAAGTGTCTCCAACGCTAACGATTTACCGCGCACACGCGTTTTTGCCATGCCTGATTTCCGCTTTCCGGACCGATCTTCAGACCGCCGCGCCGAAGCCGTGGCCCCCTTCGAACGAACCAACACCTGCATCGAAGGGGAGGGCATCTGATGGATTTCAGTTTTGACCTGAAGCGCACCGCCAATGCGTCGGCATGGCGGGTGCTGCCCAATCGCTGGGACTTCGTCGCCTTTCCGCTGATCATCTGCATCATCGCGATGGCGGCGATCGGTTTTCACGAGACGCTCGCGCCGATGTCGACGCTCAAGACCCAGACGATCTCGCTCGACCCGGCGAACCTGCCCGAGTACGCGATGCGCACCACGCTGCGGATGCTCGCGGCGATGGCGGCCGCGCTGACCTTCACGCTGGTGTACGGCACGCTGGCGGCCAAGAGCCGCCGCGCCGGAATGGTGCTGGTGCCGATTCTGGACATCCTGCAGTCGGTGCCGGTGCTGGGCTACATTTCGTTTACGGTCACGTTCTTCCTCGCGCTGTTTCCGGGCCGCGTGCTCGGCGCCGAGCTCGCGGCGATCTTCGCGATCTTCACGAGCCAGGCGTGGAACATGACGTTCAGCTTCTATCAGTCGCTGCGCACGGTGCCGCGCGATCTGGATGAAGTGTCACGCGGTTTTCATCTGACTTCGTGGCAACGGTTCTGGAAGCTCGAAGTGCCGTTCTCGATGCCGGGCCTCATCTGGAACATGATGATGTCGATGTCGGGCGGCTGGTTCTTCGTGGTCGCTTCCGAATCGATCACGGTCGGCAACAACACGATCACGCTGCCGGGAATCGGCGCCTTTCTGGCGCAGGCGATCTCGGAGAAGAACCTGCATGCGATCGGCTGGGTGATCCTCGCGATGACGGTCGTGATTCTCGCGTACGACCAGTTCCTGTTCCGTCCGCTGGTCGCATGGGCCGACAAGTTCCGCATGGAAACCACCAGTTCGGGCGACGCGCCGGAATCCTGGCTGCTCGATCTGATTCGCCGTACGCGCCTGATTCACCGCTTGCTGGTGCCGCTTGGCTGGATGTTCGCGAAGGCCGCGCGGGTGCGCTTCCAGTTGCCGGCGTTTAGCGCGCCGCGCTTCCAGATTCCGCACCGCGAGAAGAACTCGAAGCTCGGCGACATCCTGTGGGCGGCGCTGGTGCTGGCCGCCACGGTGTACGTGGTGTACCGCGTGTTCCTTTACGTGCGCACCGGCGTGACGCTCGACGAAGTCGGTCACGTGTTCGTGCTCGCGCTCATTACGCTGCTGCGCGTAGTGGTGCTGATCGCGATCGCCTCGGTGATCTGGGTGCCGATCGGCGTGCTGATCGGCTTGCGGCCGGCGCTGGCGGAAAAGATCCAGCCGCTCGCGCAGTTCCTCGCCGCGTTCCCGGCGAACCTGTTGTTCCCGGTGTTCGTGATCGTGATCGTGCGCTTCCATCTGAACCCGGACATCTGGTTGTCGCCGCTGATCGTGCTCGGTACGCAGTGGTATATCCTTTTCAATGTGATTGCCGGCGCGAGTTCCTACCCGAACGACTACCGCGAGGCGGCCAAGAATTTCCACATCCGCGGCTGGCAATGGTGGCGTCAGGCGATGCTGCCCGGCATCTTTCCGTACTACGTGACGGGCGCGATCACCGCGTCGGGCGGCGCGTGGAACGCGAGTATCGTGGCCGAGTTCGTCCAGTGGGGCGATACCAAGGTGGCCGCTCACGGGCTGGGCGCGTATATCGCGCAGACCACCGCGGCGGGCGACTATCCGAAGATCATCGTGGGGATCGCCGTGATGTCCCTGTTCGTCACCCTGTTCAACCGCCTGCTGTGGCGTCCGATGTACGCCTACGCCGAAGCCAAGCTCCGGCTTGATTGAGATATGAAGGCATAAGCGATGCAAAATCCTAAAGCTGCTATGACCGCCGCGCCGATCCAGACGCCGCCGAAGCCGCCGCGCCTCGGCGAAGAGATCCTGCGCGTCAAGGACGTGTGCCGCGGTTTCAACAAGACGCAGGGCGAGCTGCTCGTCCTCGATGACGCGAATCTGTCGTTGCGCGAGGGCGAGATCGTCGGTTTGCTGGGCCGCTCGGGCTCGGGCAAGTCGACCCTGCTGCGCATCATCGCCGGTCTGATCGAACCGACCGACGGCGAAGTCACGTATATGGGCAAGCCGCTCGACGGCCCCGCCAAGGGTGTCGCGATGGTGTTCCAGACCTTCGCGCTGTTCCCGTGGCTGACCGTGCTGCAGAACGTGGAAGCGGGTCTCGAAGCGCAAGGCGTCGGCGCGAGCGAGCGGCGCACACGGGCGCTCGCGGCCATCGACCTGATCGGTCTGGACGGTTTCGAAAACGCCTATCCGCGCGAGTTGTCGGGCGGCATGCGTCAGCGCGTCGGCTTTGCGCGCGCGCTGGTGGTCGACCCCACGCTGCTGCTGATGGACGAGCCGTTCTCCGCGCTCGACGTGCTGACCGCCGAAACGCTGCGTACCGATTTGCTCGATCTGTGGACGCAAGGCCGCATGCCGATCAAGGCGGTGCTGATCGTCACGCACAACATCGAGGAAGCGGTGTTCATGTGCGACCGGATTCTGGTGCTGTCGTCGAATCCGGGGCGCGTGATCGCCGAGATCAAGGTGCCGTTCAAGCATCCGCGCAACCGGCTTGACCCGGCGTTCCGCCGGCTGGTCGACGAGATCTACGCGAAGATGACCGCGCGTCAGACCGACGAAAAGACCAAGAAGGGGCTGGAGCTGCATAGCTGGCTGCCGCATGTGTCGACCAACCTGATGGCCGGTCTGATCGAGACGCTGGCCGCCGCGCCATACCATGGCCGCGCGGACATGCCGGAAATCGCCCGCTCGCTGCATCTGGAGGTGGACGATCTGTTCCCGGTCGCTGAAGTGCTGCAGCATCTCGGTTTCGCCGACGTGCGCGAAGGCGATATTTTCCTGACGCCGCCGGCGCGCGTGTTCTCCGAGTTCGGCACGCAGGAACGCAAGATGATGTTCGCCGAGCATCTACTGCGGCATGTGCCGCTTGCCGCGCGGATCAAGAAGGTGTTGAACGAGCGGCCGGGGCATCGTGCGCCGCGCGTGCGTTTCGAGCAGGAGCTGGAGGATTTTCTGTCGGACAGCGCCGCGGAAGAGACGCTCGACGCGGTCATCAACTGGGGCCGTTATGGCGAGATCTTCTCGTACAACGACCAGACCGAAATCTTCAGTCTGGAAGACGTGGAGTCTTAAACGTAGCTGGACTGACTCAGACACTTCGAGAGGTGCTGAGACGCCCGCAACGTTCAAAGACGATTCAAGCAAAAAGCGGCAGGGGAAATCCTGCCGCTTTTTTATTGCAGATTGCCCCAGCGTTCAACCGCCGGTTCGGCGGAAGCCCACTTCCAGCCCTTGTCCTGCTGGCAAGCGCTCGCCGTGAACCAGGCTTCAGGCGCGTTCGGCTCGTCGCCGTCCTTCACCGAGAAGACGAATTCCTTGCACAGCACGAGCGCCGAACTGAACGCGCGTGTCACGCGCACCTGGCCATGGCCGTTCTCGACGGGCAGCGTGTGCTTGACCGCCCAAGGGCGCGTCTCGCCGACCGGCATCGCGCCCGCCAACGCAGCGATCAGATCCTGCTGGTCCTTGTGCATGCTGCGCATGTAGCGGCCGACGGCTTCGTCGGTCGCGGCCTGCACGGCAATGCCGACACCGATCGCGACGGCCGGGTTGGAGGTCACGAGGCCCGATGCGACGCCTGCCGCCGCGCCACTCGCGGCGCCGATCGACGTGCAGCCGCTCGACAGCAGGCTCGCGCCGACGCAGAGCACGCCGGCCGCGATAAGCCGCAGCCGGTTGCCGGAAAATGGCGTGGCACGTGTAGCAATCACCGCAAGCGAGACCCGAAGCGAGCGCGTCCTCATTGCAGCGCGCCCCAGCGTTCGGTAGCGGGTTCGGCCGAGGCCCACTTCCAGTTGTTGCCGTCACGGCAGATCGACGCGACGAAAAACGCGCTGCTTGCCGGGACGTTTTTGGTGGCGGTCTGGTCGACCGAGAAGACGATTTCCTTGCAGTCGAGCGCGCCCGTGCTGATTGCGCGGCTGACGGTGACGCGGCCGTGCTCGTCGTCTTCGATCGGGAACGAGTGGGTCACGCCCCACGGCGCCACCGCGCCGACGTCGAGCGGCCCGGCCACCTGGGCGATGCTGTTCTGCGTGTTTCTATGGACCACGCGCTCCGAGTACTGCACCCCGGCGCGGGCCGCGGCCACCGCGCCAAGCCCGATGCCGGTGGCGACGGCCGCGTTGCTGGTGACCTTCGTCGCAACCGCCGCGCCCGCGATACCGGCGCCCGCGACGGCGCCTTCGGAGTACAGCGAACTACAACCGCTCAACGCCGACGAGACCGCCAGCGCCAAGCCAACGAGCGCCACTGCATGGGGACGCCCGCGTTTGGCCGTTGGTTTTTCGCTGTCGGCCGACACCTTGTTTTTTTGCATTTCCCTGTCTCTGCTGGTACAAGTGCCATTCATTCACGCGTCAAGCGAGCATATGAACGAGCGACACGACTTTCCAATACGCTGCCGCATTTTGCAGGATGCTTTTTGTAATTGGCAGTGGGAAAGTGCAATAAATTGCAAAACATGATGCGGAGCAAACGGGTTTCTGTTCGGCAGCAACCGGATTTGCCTGGTAATACGAAGCAATCTGGAGCGGGCCGATATTGCGGCTGAATACTCGCAATATCGGGATAGTGGAGAGGCGCTCATGCGAAGAGTTCGCGTGAGCATGGAGCAGAGTGGATCGTTGGGCGGCTGTTAAAGGGCGGCTGTTACCGCGCGGCCCTTGCTGCTCGGCGGCTACTGTTCAGCTTCTTCGTCCGCGCCTGCGTCGCCGTACACGCTCAAGCGGTTGTACAGCGTTTTCAGACTCACACCCAGCGCTTTGGCCGCGCGCCGTTTGTCGCCGCCGCAATATTTGAGGGTGCCGAGAATGATCTGTTTTTGCGCATCGGCAAGCGGTGTGCCGATCCATACGCTCATCGTATCGCCCTGCGTGACGGCTTTCTTGACCCGCGACACGAGATGCGGGTGCGGCAACTCGACCGTCTTCTCCGCGAGAATGAACGCGCGATACACCGCGTTCTTCAACTCGCGCACATTGCCTGGCCACGACCAGGTGCGCAGCGTTTCGATCGCCCGTTTGCTGAAGCTCTTGCTCGTGCCTTCCTGTTGATTCAATTGCGCGAGGAAGTGTTGTGCAAGCAGCTCGCGGTCGCCGTCGCGCTCGCGCAGCGGCGGCGCGCGCAACGGAAAAACCGCGAGCCGGTACATCAGGTCTTCACGCAGACCGTTTTCTTTCACGGCCACCGCGGGGTCGCGATTGGTGGCGGCGATCACGCGCACGTTGCCGCTGATCAGCTCGTTGCCGCCAACCCGGTAGAAGGTGCCGGTCTCGAGCGCGCGCAGCAGTTTGACCTGCCGCACCGGCGCCATTTCGGTGATTTCATCGAGGAACAGCGTGCCGCCGTTCGCATGTTCGAAGTAGCCGACCCGGCCCTGGACCGCGCCTGTGAAGCTGCCTTTTTCGTGGCCGAACAACTCCGCTTCGATCAGTTCGTCGGGAATCGCGCCGCAGTTCACGGCGACGAACGCGGCGTCCCTGCGGCTGCTTTGATCGTGAATCGTGCGGGCGATCAGCTCCTTGCCGGTGCCCGATTCACCGATGATCAGCGCGGTCGCGTCCGTGCTGGCGACGCGTTCGATCTGCTCGTACAGATCCAGCATCACCGGTGACGAGCCGTACAGCAGCCCGTACGATTTCAATCCCGCGACGCCGTCCGCGACGCGCTGCTTCGCCTGACCCGAAGCATTGCCACCGGCGGAGACGGTGGCCGAGTCCAGATCGATTGACGCCATATGCGGAGGTCCTGTGCAAATGAGTTTGTTGTTGCGGCGCGCAGGCCTTGGGAGCGAAATAGACCCGTATAGTCACTATCTCACAAAAGCTGATTTAACCACTTCGGCGCTGTTTCCGGCAATCGAAGTGACGGCGGCGACAGACATTGGCGCGCGATCGGTCGAACGTGCTTCGCGCAATGACTGTGCTGTGATCGGGTACCGAATTTACCGGGCACGTCGTTTGCATTATGGACCCGACACGCGTGTGTTTCCTCGCGGCTCAAGTCGACGAATTGAATCAAAGAGGAATCAAGGCGCGGCCGAAGCGCACGCGAACGCCGAACCTAGACGAGGAGTGAATGATGACTGACACCACACAACAGCTTGCACTCGGCGGCCAGAAGATTGTCGACGATCTGCGGGTGCTGCTGAAGGACTCGGAAGAAATGCTGCGGCTTGCCTCCAACGTACCCGGCGAGGGCGTCGACGCGTTGCGCACCAAGCTGGGCGCGCATGTCGAAACCCTGCAATCGGCGCTCGGCGATGCGCAGCAGAACGCGCGGCGGCGCTACCGGGCGGCGACCGTCGGCACGGAGCGCTATGTGCGGCATAACCCGTGGCGCGCGATCGGCATCGCAGCGGGTGTAGGCTTTCTGCTAGGCGTCCTGACCGCGCGCTAGCACGCACGCGCAGTCCGGCTACCTATCCGCTTCACGACCACAAGGAGTTCACGATGGCACGACCAATTGGCATCTTCGGTGCGTTGATGGCGCTCGGCGGTTTTCTGGCGGTCCGCTACGTGCAGCACAGGCGCGCGGTCCAAGTTCCGTCCGCGCGGGAATTGAGCCGCTGGGAAGACGAGGGTGGCGCCGTGGCAACGCCGGCAGGCAATGTGCCGGTGGAGAGTGTCGGCCCGGGCGCCCATGGCGGGAACGGCTCGGCGCAAGCGAATGGCGACAGCCGGGCATGGCCGTTTCCGCATAGTTGAGAGCGATTGCTGGCAGCGCGTCGTCGCTATGTAACTTTGGCGGGCGGCGCCTGGCCAGCATGATTAATTTGTGTCTGTAAAGCCGTATAATAGGCAAATACACAACAATGAGCGAGGAATAATCGAAAATTACTCGGTTATTGTTGCAAAATTGTATTAAGTCGTCGGCTGGGCGCGTGTACGCAGAGTTAGCGCGCGCTTCATCTTCGGAGCGCGCCGCGGCACGGCGCGCCGCCGCCGGCCCGCCTTTCAGCATGCGCCTTGGCATGTTTCCCCACCCACGCTTGCAGGCTTTCGAGACGCGATGCCACATGTACTGATTGTCGATGACGATGCCGGTACCCGCGAGGCGCTTTCCGCCATCATCGGGGAAGACGGCCTGACCACCGCCACCGCGGGCGATTTGCGCGAGGCGCGCATTCAACTGGTCCGGCAGATGCCGGATGTCGTCTTTACCGACCTCAAGCTGCCCGATGGCAGCGGGGTCGATCTGTTCGAAGATCTCGATCCGCGCTCCGGCGTGGAAGTGATCGTGATTACCGGCCACGCCACGGTGGAATCGGCGGTCAATGCGCTGAAAATGGGCGCCACCGACTATCTGGTGAAGCCGATCAACATGCCGCGCGTCAAGGCGATCCTGTCGCGCCTGCCACGCGCCGGCGATCTGAAGGCGGAAATCGGCACGTTGCGCGGCGAGTTGCGCCGCATGGGCCGCTTCGGTCTGATGCTCGGCAATTCGCCGGCGATGCAGGTGGTCTACGACCAGATCGGCCGCGTCGCGCCGACGGCGGCCTCGGTGATGCTGGTGGGCGAGTCGGGCACCGGCAAGGAAGTCGCCGCGCAGACGCTGCACGAACTGAGCTTGCGTCGCAAGCATGCGTTCCTCGCGGTGAACTGCGGCGCGATCTCGCCGAACCTGATCGAATCCGAAATGTTCGGCCACGAGCGCGGCTCGTTCACCGGCGCGGACCGTCAGCACAAGGGCTATTTCGAGCGCGCGAACGGCGGCACGCTGTTTCTCGACGAAATCACCGAGATGCCGATCGAGTTGCAGGTGAAGCTGCTGCGCGTGCTGGAAACCGGCATGTTCATGCGGGTCGGAACGACCAGGGAAATCGAAACGGATGTGCGCCTGATCGCGGCCACCAATCGCGATCCGGAGCAGGCGGTGCTGGAAGGCAAGTTGCGGCTCGATTTGTACCATCGGCTGAATGTGTTTCCGATCAGCCTGCCGCCATTGCGCGAGCGCGGCAAGGACGTGGAGCTGCTCGCGCAGGCATTTCTCGACGAACTCAACGAGCGCCACAGCACGAAGAAGCATTTCCCGGCCGCCGTGAAGGACATGCTGATGTCGTATCCGTGGCCGGGCAACGTGCGCGAGTTGAAGAACTACGTGCAGCGCGCGCACATCATGTCGGGTACGGATTCCGACAGCACCGCGACGGTGCCGCTGCAAATCACGTTGTCGAAGCCGGCCGCCGGCACGGCGATCACCATTCCATTCGGCACGTCGCTCGCCGAAGCGGACCGTCAGCTGATTCTGGCCACGCTCGAACAATGCGGCGGCGTGAAGACGCGTGCCGCCGAGATTCTCGGCATCAGTCTGAAGACGCTATACAACCGGCTGGTCGAGTATGGCAACGACGCGCGTGAAGACGGCGACGCCGCCGACGAATCGCGCGCGTTGGGCGGCGCGGACGCCTGAAAGGCTCCATCAGCCCCCGCCGCGTCAGCCAGCCCGGGAGCGCAGTAACGGCACAGGCCTTGCTGCGCTTCAATGGAACGCCAACGAGGATGACCGACATGCCGGAATACGCTGCCGCTCCCGCGCTTCCCCTTCCGAAGCACGCTCACCGTCCCGAGCCGATCGAACCACCGTCGCCGCCGCCGAATCCCGCCGAGCCTGACACCTTCCCGGATCCGGCTCCGCAGCCGATCGAACCGGTCGAGCCGGTTGCCCCGCCGATCGGCGATCCGCCGCCTCAGCCCACGCAGACGCCGCAAGCCGGTGAGCGCTAGCCGCAGCGAATGCGGCACTGACACGCCAGGCGGGCCGCGCCGCGCTGCGGTGCAGCGATTTTATGTACTTGTTACAAACCCGGCGCATCTTTTACCGGCAATTTACCTTCGTGAACCCTAGACTGTAATGATGCCGCAGTGTGGCGGCGGGCTTCCCCTGGAGGCATCGATCATGAGACATCCAGCATTGCGACGTTCCGCGCGCCATTCGAAGCGCGATGCCCGGCCGGGCGGCAACAAGGCCGAGCCGGCGGCGTCGCCGGATCCGGCCGCGCAAAATCGCATCGCTCCCGATGCGCCACCCGATGGTGAACACAACCAGGGCGGCGTGCGCAAAGAGGGGCTGGAATACCAGCGCGATCTCGGCTTGGAACAGGATGCCTGAGTCTGCTCGTGCCCCATTCGAGCGGTTTTGACGGCCGGTAACAGCGGTTCCGGTTTCGTCGTATAAAGCAGAAAAAAATTCTTCGCGGTGTGACGTCGTCGCGCGTTTTCGCTCGGTTGTCACATTTGCATACATTTTTATTTCCAACATTTCAAAAAACGGCACGCGACTTGCGTGCACCGTTTTGGCACATATCCGAATGCAACGAAACAACTGAACCAGGTGGAGCGCCAATGAGCAGACTGATCGTGGTATCGAATCGTGTCGCGCCGACCCAGGAAGGCCGCCCCGCTGCGGGTGGTCTTGCGATCGGCGTGCTGGACGCGCTGAAGGAAACCGGCGGCGTCTGGTTCGGCTGGAGCGGCGAGACGGTGAATGAGCCGTCCGCTCCGGTCATCGAGAAGCAGGGCAATGTGACGTACGCGACGGTGGGTCTCACCAAGCGGGACTATGACCAGTACTATCGTGGCTTTTCCAACGCGACGCTGTGGCCGACTTTCCACTATCGCAACGACCTGTCGCGCTACGACCGGCAGGAATACGCGGGCTACCAGCGCGTCAACGCGACGCTTGCGAAGCAGCTCAAGGAACTGCTCAAACCCGACGACATCATCTGGGTCCACGACTACCATCTGCTGCCGTTCGCACGCTATCTGCGCGAACTCGGCGTGAAGAATCCGATCGGCTTTTTCCTGCATATTCCGTTTCCGGTGACGGAAGTGCTGCGCACGATTCCGCCGCACGAAGAACTGGTCAAGGCGATGTGCAGCTACGACGTGATCGGCTTTCAGACCGAGGCGGATCGCCAGTCGTTCGTCGACTATATCGAGCGCGGCCAGCATGGCACGTCGAGCGAAGACGGCATGCTGCACGCGTATAACCGCTTCCTCAAAGTCGGCGCGTTTCCGATCGGCATCTATCCGGACGCGATCGCGAAGGCCGCCGAGCAGTTCACGGACCGCAAGCCCGTGCGCAGCCTGCGCGACGGCATGCGCGGGCGCAAGCTGATCATGAGCGTCGACCGCCTCGACTATTCGAAAGGGCTGGTGGAGCGCTTCCAGGCGTTCGAACGGCTGCTGCTGAATGCGCCGGGTTGGCATGGGCGTGTGTCGCTCGTGCAGATTGCACCGCCGACGCGCGCGGACGTGCAAACCTATCAGCGCATCCGTCAGACGCTGGAAGGCGAGGCGGGCCGCATCAACGGTCGTTTCGCTCAGCTCGACTGGACACCGATCCAGTATCTGAACCGCAAGTACGAACGCAATCTGCTGATGGCGCTGTTCCGTCAGTCGCAGGTCGGTTATGTGACGCCGCTGCGCGACGGCATGAATCTCGTCGCGAAGGAATACGTTGCGTCGCAGGATCCGGCCGATCCGGGCGTGCTGGTGCTGTCGCAATTTGCCGGCGCCGCCGAGCAATTGCCGGGCGCGCTGGTGGTCAATCCGTTCGATCTGTCGCAGATGGCCGAAGCGCTCGAACGCGCGCTGTCGATGCCGCTCGCCGAACGTCAGGCGCGTCATGCGGACATGATGGCGCCGATGCGCGAGAACAACCTGTCGGTCTGGCGCGATACGTTCCTGGCTGATCTGCGCAACGTCGCGACCGCATCTTCGGTGACGGCCAAAGCGGTAAAGCTCGCTGACGTGACGGCCTCATCATCGTAGCTGGATCAGCGTCTCTCCCGGTCTTGCGAGAGGCGCGCAGGCTGTCACGTCCAGGCAGCGTTACGTAAAGACTGGAGAACGAAAGAAGGCAGAAGGGCGCGGATCGCGTGATGCGATCCGCGCCCTTTCTGCATGTGCGTGGAATGTGCGTTACTGACTCATATCGGTCAATGAGTCAGGCGGCCTGCGCGTTGACTCGCTGCATGACGCGCATCGTGCTGACCACCGCGGCAACCGCCGAGAAGCCCGCGGCCACATACAGCGCCACGGTCGGCCCGTTCTGCGGCGCAACGCCGAAGATCAGTGCGACCAGCGCCGCACCGAGCGTCTGCCCGGTCAGGCGCGCGGTGCCCAGCATGCCGCTGGCGCCGCCGCTACGATTGCGCGGCGCGGCGGACAGCATGGTGCGGTTGTTCGGCGACTGGAAAATGCCGAAGCCCGCGCCGCACAACGCCATGCGCCACGCGATCTGCAGCGCGTCCGGATGCGCGCCGAGCGTGGCGAGCAGCAGCAGTCCGACCGTCATCGCGGCGAGCCCGACGCCGCCCAGCCAGCCGGCCGACACCTTGTCCGATAGCACGCCGGAAATCGGCGCCGCGATGATGATGATCGCGGGCCACGGAGTCATCAGCAGACCGGTTTCGACTTGCGACATGCCCAAGGTTTCCTGCAGCAAAAACGGCAGCGACACGAAGGCCAGCATCTGCGCGCAGAACGAGCAGACCGACGTGCCGACCGACAGCGCGAATATCGGGATCCTCAGCAAATCGATCGGCAGTAGCGGCGCGGGCTGTGTCAACTGGCGGCGCACGAAGAAGTAGCCGATCACCAGCGCGCCAACCGCCTCGAGCGTGATGTAGCCGAGCCGCTCGCCGTGGCCGAGGCCGTCGACGGCGAAAATCAGCAGGCCGAACACGAACGCGTTCATCACCGCGCTCAGGTAGTCGTACGGCGATTCGTGGCCGGGGTTCAGCGGCAGCGCCTTGAAGCCGCCGATGATCGCCGCGATGCCGATCGGCACATTGATGGCGAACAGCCACGGCCACGTCGCGATTGCGAGCACGCCGGAGGCGACCGTCGGCCCGACCGCCGACGACACCGCGACCACCATCGCGTTGATCGCGACGCCGCGCCCGAGCTGGGTGGGCGGATAGATCATGCGCACCAGCGCGGTATTGACGCTCATGATGCCCGCCGCGCCGAAGCCCTGGATCACGCGCGCGAACGCGAGGGTCGGCAGCGAGGTGGACAAGGCGCAACCGAATGATGCCACCGTGAACAGGATCAGCCCGCTCAGATAGATGCGCCGGTAGCCGATGCGGTCGCCGAGCGACGCCAGCGGCAGCAGCGAAATGGTGATCGCAAGCTGATAGGCGTTGACGACCCAGATCGAGCCGGCCGCGCTCGCGTGCAGGTTGCGCGCGATCGTCGGCAGCGCCACGTTGGCGATCGCGCTGTCGAGCACCGCGAGCGTGAGCGCGAGTGCGATGACCAGCATCGCCCAGTAGCGTTGCGGAATCGGCAGGCCCTGTTCGGGGCCGTGCTCGAACGAGGTGCCGGGTGCGGCTTTGTCAGCTGTGTCGGCCGAGCTGTCCGGCACGGGGCCGTCCTTGCGCGAGGGTTGTGCGTGCATCGATTGTTTGATTTGGTGTGGGATGGCTCGACGGTCTGGCGACGGGCCACGTGCGCTGCCTGCCGTGCTCGGGAGACCGCCGTCGCCTGCGCAGTGAGCCGCGCCGCCGCTGGCCCCGGAAACCCGCGCCGGCAGTGCGTCTCATGCGTTATTTGAGTTCGTACAGGCCCGTGTGGGTGGTCGAGTCGAGCTCGTTCAGATGCGTCATGAAGCGCGCCACCGCGTTGGTGGTCTCTGCGTTGATCGGCAGATGCGGCACCTTCAGCGCATGCAGACGGAAGATGTAGCGATGCGTGCGGTCGCCACGCGGCGGCGCGGCGCCGCCGAAGCCGACCGTGCCGTAGTCGTTGCGCACCTGCAGCGCGCCTTGCGGCAGCAGCGAGCCGTCCGCTTTGCCGGCGTTGCGCGGCAGCGAGCGGGCGTCGGCCGGAATGTTCACTACGACCCAGTGCCAGAAGCCGCTGCCGGTCGGGGCGTCGGGATCGTGAACGGTGAGCGCGAAGCTTTGGGTGTCGGGCGGCGGCGCGTCCCACTGCAACGCGGGCGAGATGTTTTCGCCGTCCACGCCGAACGCCTTGTCGTGATATTCGTGGGCTTTCGGCATGAAGCCGTTGGTGGGAAAGTCGTCGGACCAGAGACGGAAATCAGCCATGATGTGCCTCCCTTGTTGATTGGTTCTGGGATGGTCGGCGCGTGCGGCGTCGCTGCGGGTAGGCGAGCATGGCGGCACGCAAAAGGGCTCCGAGTTAGCCTTTTGAGTGTATCACCAGAGGCTGTCGGATTTGCTCGAACCGGGCAGGCTACAGGTGGCTTTCAGCCGCGTTCCTCGAAGCTCGGCGCGTCGCTTTGCAGCCACGCGACGAGCCGCTGCAACACGCCGTCGATATCGCGATTGGCGCCCCGCAACGCGCATTCCCACACCACGGCCACACGCCACCCGTTGGCGAGCAACGCGCTGCGAGCCTTGTCGTCATTGCTGCGGTTGCGGCCGATCTTGTCGCGCCAGAACTCCGGCCGCGTTTGCGGCCATTTGAAGAGATGGCAGTCGTGGCCGTGCCAGAAGCAGCCGTGCACCAGCACCACCGCGCGATAACGCGGCAACACGATGTCGGGGCGTCCCGGCAGATCGCGCGCATCCAGACGAAAGCGAAAGCCCTGTCGATGCAGCAGGCTGCGGATCAGTATTTCCGGTTTGGTATTGCGGCCGCGGATGCCGGACATCATCCGGCTGCGCGTCGCGCTATCGACGATATCGACCATCGTGTCAAGGCCTGAGTAAGCCGCCGGGACAGCGGACGGTCATCACATCACGTCGCTCAGGCGTACAGCGAGAGGGCTTGCTTCGAACCATGGCGCGTTTCCTCGCCGAGCAGGGTTTGCACATGCGGCAGCATGATGCGCGCCACTTCGCGCATCACCGGCATGACGACGCTGTTGCCGAATTGCCGGTAGGCCTGCGTATCGCTGACCGGAATCCTGAAGGTGTCGGGAAAGCCCATCAGCCGCGCGCATTCGCGTGGCGTCAGGCGGCGTGGGCGCAGCGCTTCGCCCTGATAGACCAGGATCTCGGAGCCGTCCTTGTGATAACGCGCCGACAGCGTGCGCGTGACGCTGTCCGGATAGGCCATGCCGAAGCCGAAGCCATTGCCCGCCGCACGGTGTTTCGCCGCGTAGTTTTGCAGGTAGGTCCAGAGGTTGGGTGTGAGCGTGTACTTCGGTTGCACGCGTTGAGCCGCGTGGTCGAAGAAACGGTCGTGGTCCCACGGCAGCAGCGGTTCGCTGCCGTCCGTGCAATGCAGGATCGAGCCGAGGCGCGGGCCCTGTTCGGGCAGATGCAGATCGTCCCAGCAGAACGTGGTCTTGCCGCGAAAGCCGACGATGATGATGCGCTCCCGATGCTGCGGCGTGAAATGCTGGCCGTCGACCACGCGGTAATGGACCTCGTAGCCGAGTTCGTCGCGCAAGGTTTGCAAGATCACGTCGAAGGTGCGGCCCTTGTCGTGCGACAGCAGATTCTTCACGTTCTCCAGCAGGAACGCGGCGGGGCGCTTCGCGGCGATGATCCGCGCGACGTCGAAAAAGAGCGTGCCTTGCGTCGTGCACTCGAAACCGTGCGGCCGGCCCAGCGCGTTTTTCTTGCTCACGCCGGCAATCGAAAACGGCTGGCAGGGGAAGCCGCCAAGCAGCACGTCGTGGCTCGGCACGTCTTCGGCGGGAAAGGAGACGATGTCGCCGATCAGCGCGTGCTCGCCGCCGCCGCCGGGGTAGTTCTCGCGGTACGTCCTGGTCGAAAAGTCGTTCCACTCGCTCGTGAAGACGCAAGCGCCGCCATGCGCTTCAAAGCCCATCCGAATCCCGCCGATGCCGGCGAACAGATCGATGAAGCGAAACTGCGCGTCACCGCCAGCGCCGTTATTCGGCCGTGCGCGTTGCGGCAGCAGATCGCGCAACGCCGGCTCCAGCATTGCCGGGCATGGCGTTTCGCCTTTTTCCCAGCGACGCACCGTCTTGATGTCCTTGCCGACATGCGCGGCGATTTCGCGTTGAGTGAAGCGGGCGCGCGCCTGCCGAAGCAGGTCGAGCGGTGCGGCGAGGGTCACAGGCGTCCTTGCTGGGAATTTTTGCGGACATTATGACCTAAGGTCGTCCCATTTTCCCTATTTTCACGGCTGACGGGCGGAAAATCTCCAATCGTGCAGGGCACGTCGGTGGCTAAATCTGCTTGTCACAGTCGGACGTGTAGGCTTGTGGCGTGACGCGAATTCCCGGCGTTGCGACGTGTGTTGAGGCCGCGACCTGGTGCGCGGCCTTTTTTTTTCGGCGCGATGGCGGGTAGGTGGTCCAGCACTCGATGACCGGCGATGCGGGTTCGCCGGATTTCAGATCTGGCCGCTGGCGCTTGCGGGATAAGGCGGCGGGAACAGGGCGGCGGCTGCCGGAGCCAGCGTGTCATATGCCGGTTGAGGCTCGGCTTCGAACTGGTCGAGTTGCAGCAGAAGGCTGTCGATCGTGCACAGTTGCGCATGGGAGAGATGGCCGGTGTCGAGCAGCTCGTGCAGACGCTTGCGCCAATAGCCGGCGGGCAAAATGGGGCCGGCCAGATCACCGCGTAAAGACGTCCGCATCACACGCGCAATATGCGCAATGTCCCGATCGATCAGTGTGGTTTGGGATGATCCCGAAAGCGTATTGAGTGTGCGGTCCATGGCTCCTCCATGGCATCTTTACGGCAAGCTGTGGCGGGACTTTAGGCATTTCTCAAAATATTTTTTCGACGCTCGTCTTGGATCAATCCGGCTAGGGCCAGTCTCGGGCATACCCGTTGCTCGATACCGATACTGGCGCAATGTCGCGCCGGCATTCCAAATAGTGGAGCCGAACATGAACAAGGACCAGGTGAAGGGTGTGGGCGAACAGATCAAGGGTAAGGTCAACGAAGCCGTTGGCAAGGCCACGAATAACCCGGCGAAGGAGCTGAAGGGCGACCTGCAACAAGGCGCGGGCAAGGTGCAGAAGGCCTATGGCGATGCGAAGGAAGACGCGAAGGAAGACGCGAAGGACAACGCCAGGCGCAACGCGCCGTAAGGCGAGTGCGCTGGCTGCTGGATCGCTGCTGGATTGCGGGTGGCGGCGGGAAGAGGCGCTTCGGCGCCTTTTCCGTTTCATGGCTGGCGCGAGCTCTTGTCGAGTACCGCTTTCGGCGACGGCCGGCCATTGGCCGCTTGGGAGTAACCCGTGGTCGGCGTCGCGGGGCATTCCGTGCGCGGTGTGCCGCCTTTAGACTTGGCGCATCCCACACGGAGGTAGCGCCAATGACACCCGAAAAAATACTTTCGATGTTCGAACGGCAGTACCTGGAAGGCAAAGCACCCGTCGACCTCGAACCCACCTGCGCGAGCTTCGCCGCCTGGCTGGCGAGCGCGTGGGAACTGCTCGACGGCGAGCAGAAGACGCTGCTTCTGACGGTCGGCGCGGCGTTATGGCGTGAAGGATATAACTTGCGCGCCGGTACGGCGACCAAGGATTTGTGGTGAGTGGTCGATGGTGTGCGATGGGTTGTCGGACGGGGTTGGGTTGTTGGGGCTGCGTTGGTGAGGCGCGGTTGCGAGGCCGCGGGTCTAAGCACGGGTTCTAAGCCCGTTTTGTGAATTCGGTCGAAGCGCGGCGTGCTCACGTGCGCGTCAGCCCGCCGAAGTGGGCTCGTACGCGTTCCGCCCAGTCGGTTTATATTTGGCGGTCCCGCGTTCGGGTCGCCGATTCTGGCCGTTCAACGATGCCGGCCGCCCGGCACCCGATTCCGCTTTCCAATCGCACAACTTTCGCACAAGGCTGACGCCGTCCCATGACCGATTTATCCGCTTTCCCGATCACGAAGAAATGGCCTGCCGAGCATCCGGACCGGATTCAGCTCTATTCGCTGCCTACGCCGAACGGCGTGAAAATTTCGATCATGCTCGAAGAGACCGGTTTGCCATATGAACCGCATCTCGTGCGCTTCGACACGGACGATCAGATGACGTCGGAGTTTCGATCGCTCAATCCGAACAACAAGATTCCGGCGATCCTCGATCCGCACGGCCCGGACGGCAAACCGCTGCCGCTGTTCGAGTCCGGCGCGATTCTGATCTATCTCGCCGACAAGAGCGGCCAGTTGATTCCACAGGATGCCGCCGGCCGTTACGAAGCGATCCAGTGGGTGATGTTCCAGATGGGCGGCATCGGCCCGATGTTCGGCCAGCTTGGCTTCTTCCACAAGTTCGCCGGCAAGGCGTACGAAGATAAGCGCCCGCGCGATCGGTACGTTGCTGAATCGAGGCGGCTGCTTGGTGTGTTGAACGAGCAGCTCGAAGGGCGCAATTGGATTCTGGGCGACAAGTACTCGATTGCGGATATCGCGACCTTCCCTTGGGTGCGTAATCTGGCCGGCTTTTATGAAGCGGGCGACCTCGTCGGCATTCAGGACTTTCCGAATGTGACGCGCGCGCTGGCTGCGTTTGTCGCGCGTCCGGCGGTGGAGAAGGGGTTGAATATTCCGAAGCGGCCGTCGTAAGGGGGCTGGCGCGGCCGGATGCAGTGGATTGAGTTCGGTCGCGGTTTTTTTGGTTTTGCGTGATGAAGGGACTGAGGGCGAGAGATGTCAGCGGACGCTGAGCGGGTGATGGGTTTGGTCCCCCTGACAGGAATCGAACCTGTATCTAGCGCTTAGGAGGCACTTGTTCTATCCATTGAACTACAGGGAGAGGACCGAACCGGAATGATCGCTGCAATCCTGCTGCCCGACAAGGTCTGCGAGGATTGGGCGAGTCCAAATTCGCCGGCGAGCGCAGAGTATATCAAACACGCTCGGGTGCGAGGAGGGCCGTGAAGCCCACCCCATAAAGCAAACGGCCCAGCGAGGCATTGCCTGCTGGGCCGTGCGGATTGCCGGGGGCGCCTAGCCGGGGGCGCCAATGCCCCGGGGCGCCATCGCCGACGCGCCATCAACCGGCGCCCGTCGTTTCAATCGAGCCGACTCAGAACTCCACCACCGCGAATTCCGCCTTGCTCACATCGCACAGCGGGCAGCGCCAGTCTTCCGGAATCGCGGCGAAGCGCGTGCCCGGCGCAATGCCTTCTTCGGGCAGGCCTTCTTCCTCGTTGTAGATCCAGCCGCAAATCAGGCAGACCCAGCTCTTGTATTCAGTCACTTCAATTACTTCGCTCACGACGTACTCTTCTCTGGTTTAACGCAATGGTCCGCGCAGTCTGCCCCTTTTTTGGGCAGCGCGGCGACCCGCAATATTACCGGAATTTGCCAATCCGACCGCGAACTACCAATGCGGCATTGCCGCAACGCGTCTGAGACATCTCCGAACCCACCGGACGAACCTCGTCACACACAGCGTGTATGCTCTGTTCCGCGGCTACCCAGTTGGACAGACGCGCCAGGCGCTTCGCATGCAATGCGACGATCGATCTCGGGCGACGGTGGGGGCGTCGCCGGCAGGATCCCGTGCGTGACTTTCGTTTCCTGCCAAGGAGAACAGCGATGTTTAAGAATAAATGGTTGGCTGGTGCCGCACTGGCTGGGTTGCTCGCCGTATCGGGCGTGGCGCAGGCTGCGGGCGTGTCGTTCGTGCAACCGGCGGACGGCGCGGCCGTGAGCAATCCCGTGCACGTCGTGTTCGGCGTGGAAGGCATGAAGATCGCGCCGGCCGGCACTATGACGGAAGGCACCGGCCATCGTCATCTGTTGATCGACGGCAAGCCGTTGCCCAAGGGCGAGGTCATTCCCGTCAGCGACAAGTCATTGCATTTCGGCAAGGGCCAGACCGAAACCGATCTGACGCTGCCGCCGGGCGACCATACGCTGACGCTGCAATTCGGCGACGGCGCGCATCGGTCGTACGGTCCGGAAATGAGCAAGACCATCACGGTGCACGGGAAGTAAGCCGCCGCATTGAACGGCCGGGCGCGCGCAACCGCAGTCCGGCCGCGCCAGCCGGTCCGCATACGGTGCGCATTCACGCCGCGCCCGGCTTCGCATCTGAGTTCGCCGGGAGTTCGCGTCCAGGTTCCCCCCGGCTTTGCATCCAGATTCACCCCGCCTCGTCCACGCGTCGCAAGCCGGCCATTCGGCCTATCTCTTCGGGCATACAGGCACCTGGCCGCGCGCCCGGTACAATGGGCGGTTCCGACTCATCGCTGTCTTCTCCAATTCTCCATGTCGCTTTACACCATTACCGGCGCCCAACTGGCGTTCGGTCACGTCGCGTTGCTCGATCACGCGGATTTCTCTCTCGAAGCGGGCGAACGCGTCGGGCTGATCGGCCGCAATGGCGCGGGCAAGTCGTCGCTGCTGAAGATCGTCGCCGATCTGACCAGGCCCGACGACGGCCTCGTCACGCGCCAGCAGAATCTGAGCACGGTCTACGTGCCGCAGGAGCCCGAGTTCGATACTGACGACACGGTGTTCGAAGCGGTCGCCGCCGGCCTCACGCACGCCCGCGCGCTGCTGGACGAATACGACGTGGTCGCCAACCAGCTCGCCGACGAGCCGGAAGGCGCGCAGCACGACGCGCTGATGGCGCGCATGAACACGCTGCAATCGTCGCTGGATGCGGCGGACGCATGGAACTGGAGCACCCGCGTGGCCACCACGCTGCAGCAGATCGGTCTGAACGGCGAGGCGCGCGTCGGCTCGCTGTCGGGCGGCATGCAAAAGCGCGTCGCGCTGGCGCGTGCGCTGGTCGTGCAGCCGGACGTGCTGCTGCTCGACGAGCCGACCAACCACCTCGACTTCGACGGTATCCGCTGGCTCGAGGACCTGCTGGTGTCGCTGCGCGCGGGCCTGCTGTTCATCACCCACGACCGCGCGTTCCTCGACCGCGTCGCGACGCGCATCGTCGAACTGGATCGCGGGCGTCTGCTGTCGTACCCGGGTAACTTCTCCGCGTACCAGACGCGCAAGGCGCAGCAACTGGAAATCGAGCGCGTCGAAAACGACAAGGCCGACAAGCTGCTCGCGCAGGAAGAAGTGTGGATTCGCAAGGGCGTCGAAGCGCGCCGCACGCGCAGCGTCGGCCGGATCGCGCGGCTCGTGCAGATGCGCAACGAACGCGCCGAGCGCCGCAACGTGCAGGGCAACGTGAAGCTCGACGTCGGCCAGGGCGAGAAGTCCGGCAAGATCGTCGCCGAGTTGACCGACGTGACCAGGCGCTACGGCTCGCGCACGGTGGTCGACAATTTCACGGCCACGGTGATGCGCGGCGACAAGATCGGCTTCGTCGGTCCGAACGGCGCGGGCAAGACCACGCTGCTCAAGCTGATCCTCGGCGAACTCAAGCCGGACGAAGGCACGGTGCGCGTCGGCACCAATCTGCAGGTCGCGTATTTCGATCAGATGCGCGCGCAGCTCGATCTGGACAAGAGCCTCGCCGACACCATCAGTCCGGGCAGCGAGTGGGTCGAAGTCAACGGCCAGAAGAAGCACGTGATGAGCTACCTCGGCGACTTCCTGTTCGCGCCGGAGCGCGCGCGTTCGCCGGTCAAGTCGCTGTCGGGCGGCGAGCGCAACCGTCTGCTGCTCGCGCGTCTGTTCGCGCGTCCGGCCAACGTGCTGGTGCTCGACGAACCGACCAACGACCTCGACATCCCCACGCTCGAACTGCTCGAAGAACTGCTCACCGAATACGACGGCACGGTGCTGCTGGTCAGCCACGACCGCGCGTTTCTCGACAACGTCGCGACCTCGGTGATCGCGTCGGAAGGCGGGGGCAAGTGGCGCGAGTACGTCGGCGGCTTCACGGACTGGCAGATCCAGCGCGACCGCTCGCAGCAGATGGCGCTGGACGCGCAGAAAGAGGCCAACAAGGAAGCGGCCAAAGACGCGGCGCCGGCCAGGGACAGCTCCGCGGGCCGCAATACGCAGCGCGCGGCGAAGCTGTCGTTCAAGGAGCAGCGTGAACTGGAGGCGCTGCCGGAGAAGATCGCCGCGCTCGAAGCCGAGCAGAAGACCATCGGCGCGCAACTCGAAGACGGTTTGGTGTTCGCGAGAGACGCGCAGGAAGGCACGCGCCTGACCGAACGCTATGCCGCGATCGACGAAGAACTGCTGATCGCGCTCGAGCGCTGGGACGAGCTGGAAAACCGGCGCAAGTGAGGCAAGGAGCGGCGCTGCATGAGCGTGACAGAAAGCGGTGCGCAGCAAGAGAAAGTGCCGGGGCGCGCCAGGCTTGGACAAGCGTCGCGCTTTGCCCGCATTGCGCGCCGCTCGTCTGTCCATTGCACTCGCCGGGTCTTATCCAGACGGCCAATCCCGCGAATGGTCAATTGCCGCCGCTATCGAAATCAGTAAAATACCCCGCGAACAGGCTTCCCCCGCGTTCGCCCGGCCTGGTCGTGCCAGTGAGCGCCGTCCAGCGCGCCAACGGGAAGCCGCGCGACAAAACAGCTTGCCCGCACCGCGGGCACCCCACCTAACCCTGTTGTTTCGTTTCGCTTTTTTTGAAAACTCAACGCATTGTCCACGGACTTATGAACAGGACCTGTGGACAACGATGAACCGACGCACCCGAGTCAACCATGTCTACGAAAAAGCCAAACGCCGCGTATAGCGAAGCGTCGATCAAGGTGTTGAAGGGCCTGGAGCCGGTCAAGCAACGGCCCGGGATGTACACCCGCACCGAAAATCCGCTGCACATCATTCAGGAAGTCATCGACAACGCGTCGGACGAGGCCCTCGGCGGCCACGGCCGGCAAATCACGGTCACGCTGCACGCGGACCATTCGGTCTCGGTCGAGGACGACGGCCGCGGCATTCCGTTCGGCCTGCATCCGGAAGAAGGCGTGCCGGTCGTCGAAATCGTTTTCACGCGCCTGCACGCGGGCGGCAAATTCGACAAGGCCGCCGGCGGCGCATACACGTTCTCGGGCGGCCTGCACGGCGTCGGCGTGTCGGTCACCAACGCGCTGTCCACGCGCCTCGACGTCACCGTGTGGCGCGACGGCAAAATCGCCGAACTGAGCTTCGCCAACGGCGACGTCGCGAAGCAGCTCGAAGTGCGGGCCGCCGCGAAGGGCGACAAGAAATCCGGCACGCGCGTCACCGCGTGGGCCAATCCGAAATACTTCGACTCGCCGAACCTGCCGCTCGGCGAACTGCAACGTCTGCTGCGCTCGAAAGCGGTGCTGTTGCCGGGCGTCGAAGTCACGCTGATCAACGAGAAAACCGGCGAGCAGCAAAGCTGGAAATACGAAGACGGTCTGCGCGGCTATCTGCTCGAAGGCATGAACGGCAGCGACCTGCTGATCCCGCTGTTCGAAGGCGAGCGCTATGTCGAAAACGCGCGGGCGAGCGAAGAGACGTTCGCCGAAGGCGAGGGCGCCGCATGGGTGGTCGCGTGGAGCGAGGAAGGCACGCTGATGCGCGAGTCGTACGTCAACCTGATTCCGACGCCTGCTGGCGGCACGCACGAATCCGGTTTGCGCGACGGTCTGTACCAGGCGGTGAAGAGCTTCGTCGAACTGCATAACCTGCAGCCGAAGGGCGTGAAGCTGCTCGCGGAAGACGTGTTCGCGCGCGTGTCGTTCGTGCTGTCGGCGAAGGTGCTCGATCCGCAGTTCCAAGGGCAGATCAAGGAACGCCTGAACAGCCGCGACGCGGTCAAGCTGGTGTCGTCGTTCGCGCGGCCGGCGCTCGAGTTGTGGCTCAATCAGCACGTCGAGCACGGCAAGAAACTCGCGGACCTCGTCATCAAGCAGGCGCAGGCGCGCACGCGCGCAGGGCAGAAGGTCGAGAAGCGCAAGAGTTCGGGCGTCGCCGTGTTGCCGGGCAAGCTGACCGATTGCGAATCGACGGAAATCGGCCGCAATGAACTGTTCCTCGTCGAGGGCGACTCGGCGGGCGGTTCCGCGAAGATGGGCCGCGACAAGGAATACCAGGCGATTCTGCCGCTGCGCGGCAAGGTGCTGAACACATGGGAAACCGAGCGCGACCGCCTGTTCGCCAACAACGAGGTGCACGACATCTCGGTGGCGATCGGCGTCGATCCGCATAGCCCGGATGACAAGGTCGATCTGTCGAATCTGCGCTACGGCAAGATCTGCATTCTGTCGGACGCCGACGTCGACGGTTCGCACATCCAGGTGCTGCTGCTCACGCTGTTCTTCAAGCATTTCCCGCAACTGATCGAGCGCGGGCATGTGTGCGTCGCGCGTCCGCCGCTGTTTCGCGTCGACGCGCCCGCGCGTGGCAAGAAGCCGGCGCAGAAGCTGTATGCGCTCGACGAAGGCGAACTCGAAGCGATCCTCGACAAGCTGAGCAAGGACGGCGTACGCGACACGCAATGGTCGATCAGCCGCTTCAAAGGCCTCGGCGAAATGAGCGCGGAGCAGCTGTGGGACACGACGATGAATCCCGACACGCGGCGCCTGCAGCCGGTCGCGCTGGGCGAGCTCGACTACGACGCCACGGTCGCGCGGATGACGATGCTGATGGGCAAGGGCGAAGCGGCGTCGCGGCGCAGCTGGCTGGAAGAAAAGGGCAACGAAGTGGAAGCGGACATCTGAGCGCGCGCTTTATAGCTCGCGTTATAGCTCGCTTCACAGCGCGCTGCGTTCGCAGGAAAACTTCAAGCCAAACACGGATACGGAATCTAGATGGACGACGATAACACTCTCGACCTTTTCACCGAGCCGCCGCCCCCGGAAGGCGACTTTCTGACGCTCGGCAACTACGCGGAACGCGCGTACCTCGAGTATGCGGTCAGCGTGGTCAAGGGCCGCGCGCTGCCGGACGTGTGCGACGGCCAGAAGCCGGTGCAGCGCCGCATCCTGTTCGCGATGAACGAGATGGGTCTCGGCGACAACGCGAAGCCGGTCAAGTCGGCGCGCGTGGTCGGCGACGTGCTCGGCAAATATCACCCGCACGGCGACCAGTCGGCGTACGACGCCTTGGTGCGTCTCGCGCAAGACTTTTCGATGCGCTATCCGCTGATCGACGGCCAGGGCAACTTCGGCTCGCGCGACGGCGACGGCGCGGCGGCGATGCGGTACACGGAAGCGCGTCTCACCCCGATCGCGAAACTGCTGCTCGATGAAATCAACCAGGGTACGGTCGATTTCATGTCGAACTACGACGGCTCGTTCCAGGAGCCAAAGGTGTTGCCGGCGCGCTTGCCGTTCGTGCTGCTGAACGGCGCGTCGGGCATCGCGGTGGGTCTGGCGACGGAAATCCCGTCGCACAATCTGCGTGAAGTCGCAGCCGCCACGGTCGCGCTGATCCGCAATCCGAAGTTGTCGCATGCCGAGTTGATGCAGCACATTCCGGGTCCGGACTTCCCGGGCGGCGGCCAGATCATTTCGAGCGAAGCGGAAATCTCCGCGGCGTACGAAGCCGGCCGCGGCAGTCTGAAAGTGCGCGCTCGCTGGAAGATCGAAGACCTCGCGCGCGGCCAGTGGCAACTGGTGATCACCGAACTGCCGCCGAACACCGCCGCGCAGAAGGTGCTCGAGGAAATCGAAGAGCAGACCAACCCGAAGATCAAGCTCGGCAAGAAGACGCTCACGCCCGAACAGTTGCAGACCAAGCAGACCATGCTGGCGCTGCTCGACGCGGTGCGCGACGAATCCGGCAAGGACGCGCCGGTGCGCCTCGTGTTCGAGCCGAAGTCGAGCCGCATCGATCAGACCGAGTTCGTCAATTCGCTGCTCGCACATACGAGCCTGGAATCGAACGCGTCGCTGAATATGGTGATGGTCGGCGGCGACGCCCGGCCGCGTCAGAAGGGCTTGAGCGAAATTCTGCACGAGTGGATCGCGTTCCGCTTTGCCACGGTCACGCGCCGTACGCGTCATCGTTTGTCGAAGGTCGACGACCGGATTCACATCCTTGAAGGCCGGATGATCGTCTTTTTGAATATCGACGAAGTCATCCGCATCATTCGCGAATCGGACGAACCGAAGGTCGCGTTGATGGCCGCATTCGGCTTGTCCGATCGCCAGGCCGAGGACATTCTCGAAATCCGCTTGCGTCAGTTGGCGCGGCTCGAAAAGATCAAGATCGAGAAGGAACTGTCCGACCTGCGCGATGAGAAGGCCAAGCTCGAAGAACTGCTCGGCAGCGAATCGGCGATGAAGCGCCTGCTCATCAAGGAAATCGAAGGCGACGCGAAGCAGTATGGCGACGAGCGCCGCACGCTGATCCAGCAGGAAAAGCGCGCGACGTTCGAAGCGCGCGTGGTCGACGAACCGGTCACGGTGGTGGTGTCGCAGAAGGGTTGGGTGCGCGCGTTGAAGGGCCACGGTCTGGATACGGCGGGCTTCACGTTCAAGGCCGGCGACGGGCTCTACGCGGCGTTCCAGTGCCGCACGCCGGACACGCTGGTCGCGTGGGGCAGCAACGGGCGCGTCTATTCGGTGGCGGTGGCCTTGCTGCCGGGCGGCCGTGGTGATGGGGTGCCGGTCACGTCGCTGATCGAACTGGAGTCGGGCAGCCATCTGATGCACTACTACGCGGCGTCCGCCGATCAGGCATTGCTGCTCGCGTCGAGCAACGGCTTCGGCTTCGTCGCCAAGGTCGGCGACATGGTGAGCCGCGTGAAGGCCGGCAAGTCGTTCATGACGATCGACGCCGGCGCCGCGCCGCTCGCGCCGATGCCGATGCTGCCGGATGCCACGCACATCGCGTGTCTGTCGTCGGGCGGGCGTCTGCTGGTGTTCGGCCTCGACGAGATGAAGACGCTCGCGGGCGGCGGCCGCGGCGTCACGCTGATGGCGCTCGACGACAACGAGGCACTGCTGCAGGCGCTGGCCATCAACCAGGCGGGCGTCATGTTGATCGGCACGCGCCGCGGCGGCCGCGTCGACGAAGAGAGGCTGAGCGGCGCTGCACTCGCGGCGCATATCGGCAAGCGCGCACGCAAGGGCCGCGCGCCGGAGAGCAAGATGAAGCTCGACGGTATGCGCCCTGTGCTGGCGGCTTGACAAAGTTTGATGTAGGAACACGGCGAGCGTCTGATAGCATGCAGGCGCTCGTCGTGCGTAGTTGAGAGCATACGTAAAAAATCGGGGGCAGCGGTGTCGTGGCATCAGGCGCGCTGCAATAACAACTACAAAATCGACGGGAAAGCCTCAGGCACCCGGAACTGCGTGCACAGCGCGCGGTCGAATGCGCTCAATAGCCGCTGCTGAATATCAATCGTCCTAAGCGGTGTGGCGTCGTCGGGAGAGGAAAACAACATGAACAAGGCTATCGAACTCGCACTCTTTCTGCATCTGCTCGCGGTCGCGGTGTGGGTGGGGGGGATGATCTTCGCGCATTTCTGTCTGCGCCCGGCCATTGCCGATCTATCGCCGCAATTGCGTTTGCCGCTGTGGGAGTCGGTGTTCGGCCGTTTCTTCAATTGGGTCGCCGCCGCCGTGCTGGTGATTCTGCTCACCGGCGGCTTTCTGCTGATGCAGTTCGGCGGCGGTCACGCCACGTGGCCGCTGCATGCGATGGCGGGCCTCGGCATCGTGATGATGCTGATCTTCGGGCACATCCGCTTTGCGGTTTTCCCGCGCATTCGCCGCGCGGTGCAGGCGCAGAAATGGCCGGACGGCGCGCAGGCAGTCGGCACGATCAGGCGTCTGGTGCTGATCAATATCGTGCTCGGCGTCGTGACGATCGGTGTCGCGGTGCTGTCGCGCGGGTTCTGAGCTTGGGGTTTTGCGTGGCCGTTGGCGTAGCCGCTGCTTTTAGCGCCGGCTAGGGCAACGCGCCATAGGCCAGCCACAGCCCGCACACCACCGCCACGGTTCCATACACCACGTACACCGGCACCTTGAGCTTCGCGAAGCACATGCCGGAGAAGAGCGCGGTCAACAGATAGATTGGTTTGAACGGCACATGCGCGGCAATGCGCAGTACGGCGACCGCGAGAAACGCGGTGGTGACCGCACGCAGAATCCGCATGCCATGCTCGAAGCGCGGATTCGCCTTCAACTGATGCAAATGCCGCTGCGCGAGCACGACGAGGCAGCCCGACGGCACGAACAGTGCGAGCGTCGCAATCAACGCGCCCAGCCAGCCGTCCACCAGATAGCCGAAGAACGGCACCACATTCAACAGCGGTCCGGGCGACAACGGCGACAGCGAAAACGCCAGCGTAAAGTCGTTATCCGATACGCCGATCGCCGGCGTGACGAACAGCGTCTTGAGCACCGGCAATGCCGAGAAGCCGCCGCCGAACAAGGTCATGCCGGCGCCGGCCAGCCGCGGCCACAGCAGCGCCAGTTCATAGCGATGCGGCAGCGGCAGCGCGAACAACACCAGCAGCGCACACAAAGCGGCCAGCATCTGCCAGTCACCGCGCCTGAGCGACACCGCAAGGCGTGTGTTGCGCACCGGGCTATCGAACCATCCGGCGCCAAAGGCCGCACTGAGCATCACGACGTAAGCGGCGGGACTGCGCGCATAGAAGAGCGCCACGCAACCCAGCACCGCCGCGGTCCATTCGAGTTTGCCGCGCACCAGCGCGCGCGTCTGCTTGTACCAGGTGATCGCGATCAACGTGGCCAGCACGACGCTGAAGTGATTGAGCAAGGTTTGCGAAGCGGCGGCGCGCACCAGCGGCGTGCGGTAGAAGATCGCGAACAACGTCATCAGCATGAAGAAGGGCAGCACGCTGGCGATGCCCGCGACCCACGCACCGGCGCGTCCGCGCAGCGCGTGCCCCAGTTGCACGGCGACGTTGCAGCCCACCGGGCCGGGCACCATCCAGGCGAGCGCGATCAGATCGGAGAAGGCCACCCGCGAGAGCCGTCCTTCGCGCTCGACGTAGTGGTGTTCAAGCTGCGCCATTAGCGCGAGGCCACCCCACGACAACGCCGACAGGCCGAACACGACCCTGAACAGCGTCCAAAGCGGTTCCCGTTCCCCTCGTCTGACAGCATCCTGGCTCGTGATCGTGTGCATGGCGCCACGGGCGCCCGGCACACGGACGCCCGCCCTTTGGGATCATCGTCGTATCGCGGGATGTGGCCGGCGGCCGGCATCACGCTGTGACGCAGTACAGCGTGAATGTAGCCGGTTTTTTGCGGCAGCGGTAATAGACGCCGGCGCGCTCAGCTGCGTTTAGCCGCGTTCAGCCGTTAGCGCTGGACACGCTGCTGGTGCTGTCGGTTTCATGCGTGGCGCGGCGGCCCGTCATCCCGCACACGCCGAAGCGTTCGAGCAGCGCCGGGATCGCCTCCACCGGCACCGGGCGCGAGAACAGGAAGCCCTGCGCCTCGATATGACCGAGCGCGGCGAGCCATGCGATCTGCTCTTCGGTCTCGGTGCCTTCGACCACCACCGTGAGCCCGAGCGAGCGCGCCAGATTGACGATTGCGGTGACCATCACGCAGACGCTGCGGTCGCCGGGAATCGCCTGGATGAACGAACGGTCCACCTTCAGCGTGTCCACCGAGAAGCGGTTCAGATAGGACAGCGACGAATAGCCGGTGCCAAAATCGTCGAGCGCGATGCGCACGCCGAGACGCTTCAACGCGAAGATCTTTTCCGAAACCAGTTCGGGATATTCCATCATCGCCGTCTCGGTGATCTCGAGTTCGAGGCGGCGTGCGGAGATGCCGCTTTCCTCGATCGCGTGCGAGATGGTCTCATACAGATCGCCGCGCCAGAACTGCACTGCCGAAATGTTCACCGCGAGCGACAAGGTGTCGTAGCCCTGTTGCTGCCAGAGCGCCAGTTGCCGGCAGGCGGTCTCGATCACGAAGTCGCCGATCGGCACGATCAGGCCGGTCGATTCGGCGACCGGAATGAATTCGTTGGCCGGAATCAAACCGTGCTGCGGATGATTCCAGCGCACCAGCGCCTCGAAGCCGGTGATGCAGCGGTGTGTCAGATCGATCTTCGGCTGATAGGCGAGAAACAGTTGCCCTTCGGCGAGCGCCACGCGCAACTGCTGCTCCCACTTCATCAGATGATCCGCGCGATGCGACAGGTGCGGCGAATAGAACTGGTAGCAGTTCTTGCCCGCGTCCTTCGCGCTGTACATCGCGAGGTCGGCTTTCTTCAGCAGGTCGATCTCGCTCTCGTTGGCCACCGAGTAAAGCGCAATGCCGATGCTCGCATGCAGTACGAACGAACTGCCGCGCACTTCGAAAGGCTTGGCGAACGCGTCGGCGGCGGCTTCGGCCAGTGCGACCGCGCGCTTCTCGACGTCGTCGCCCTTGATCACGACGACGAACTCATCGCCGCCGATGCGGCTCAGCGCACCGCCGTCGCCGACCGCGGTGGCGAGCCGCGAGGCCGTCATTTGCAGCACGATGTCGCCGGCATTGTGGCCAAGTGTGTCGTTGACGGTCTTGAAGTTGTCGAGGTCGATGAAGAGAATCGCGAGACGGCCGAGGTTGGCCTGCTGCGCCACGTCGTGCCGCAGCGTTTGCAGCGTCGCGTAGCGATTGCGCAAGCCGGTGAGCAGATCGTATTCGACCAGATGCGTCATCTCGCGCTCGCGGCCGAGCAGTTTGCCGATCAGGCCGGTCGCGACGGCGAAGAAGCTCAGCATCGCGAACGAGATGAAGCCCGCCATCAGCAGATAGACGTTGCGCGTGTGGTTGTAGTCGGCGAATTCCTCGGCTTGCGACAGACCCACCAGCACGCCGAGCGGATAACCGTCGATGTGCCGGTACGAGACGATACGCGTGACGTTGTCGATCGAATCGACATAGGTGCCCGACACATGCTCCGAAGTCGGATACGAGCCGCTCGCCGAAAACGCGCCGTGGGCGTTGTCGACGCTGCCGGTGCGCCGCGCGAGCACGGTGCCGCTGTCCGAGATCACCGCGATCACGCCGTCACGGCCGATCGCCGCGTTGTTGTAGAAGTCGGAGGTGAAATAGCTGGGGTCTTCAGAGACCACCACGACGCCCGCGAACGAGCCGTCCGGATGATTCAGACGCCGGGTCATCTGCAAGGTCCAGTGGCCCGAGATGCGGCCGAGCACCGGCTTGCTGATAAACAGCTGGTCGTCGTTCTCGTGTTCGTGAACCTTGAAGTGTTCGCGGTCGGACAGGTCGATGTGCCTGGGATTGAGCTCGGCCGTGTTGGCGATCAGCTTGCCGTGCTCGTCGATCAACGACACCTGCACGAGGGTCTCGCTTTGCACGACGCCCTTTTCGACCGTGCTGGCGAGATCGAAATGATTCGGGGTCTTCTCGAACTCGTATTTGACGAAGCGGGTGATCTGATCGACCTGGTGAATCGCCTTGATCGTGTGCTGCTCCAGCGCCGCCGAGAGAATCGCGGCGGAGGCCATCGCTTCACGATTCGTGGCTTCTTTCTCGACCGACAGACGCGCGAAGATCACGGTCCAAAGCAGGATCAGGACCAGCACGCCAAGTGCGGGAATCACGAGCAAAGCCCGCCGGCGCGACACGGCCGGGTCGCGCCGAGGTTTGGCTTCGCGCTGGTCCGAGAAGCGGGATTGGCTCATCGGGCGGCCCGTACCTGAGTGCCGTCCGATTGCAAATACGCGAGCATCGACTGCGCTGATTTCATGGATGGCTGCATGGTGACCAAGGTGCCGGAACTGCTGCGCAGGAGGAGGGGGCGTGGCGCCGTGCCTGACCTGACCGTCCACAGGTCATCGGGTACGTTTCGATATTACTTAATGCCACTGGATTAAGGAAGGGTCCGGGCATCGGGTATACGCTGGCGCGGCAAACCGTCCGCTTCGGCTGATTTTGCAGCTAGCGCGGCTGGCCTTGGGCCGCGGCCTGGCAATCGTTTTATATATTCCATTGGGTTCAGTGTTCAGGTGTGCCAGGTCTCTGATGAGCCGCTTGCGATGCAAGTCGCATCAAGTGTTAAAACGATGCGGCTTTTTGTGGGCAAGCGCGGCGAGATGCGGCGCGCCGTTCATGGCAGCCGGAACGTGCCGTCGATGATCGTCACCGACGAGCCGCCGATCCACGTCTTGCCACGTGCGTCGTCGTAATGCACCGAAACCTGCCCGGCACGGCCCAGCACGGTGCCCTGGCGTGCCGTGTAATGCGTGCCCGGGCGCCGCTGCTGTGCGCTCAGCAGGCCGGCGAGCGCGGCGTTGGCACTGCCGGTCACCGGGTCTTCGCCGACGCCGAAGCCGCCCCCGGCCATCAGGCAGCGCACCTCGAAAGTCGCGGGGCCGTCTGCTTCGTGAGGGCCGTACACCGCGAGCCCATGCGTGTCGACTGAATGCACGAGCTCGGCGAGCGCTGCGCTGTCGGGGTCGAGCACGAGGCAAGCGCGCGCCGAATGCAGACGCACCACGAGCCACGGCGCACCGTTGTCGACCGCACAGGGCGTCGCGCTGAAATCGATCGCATCACTACGTAAAGCCGTGGACAGCGCCGCGTAGCGATCCGCGGCGAGCGGCGTGACGCGCGCGGGCGGCGCGGCGAACGCCCATGCGCCGCGCGCCGGATCGGCCGATCCGCTCAGCGCTTCGAGCTCGACGAGTCCCACGCCGCATTGCTGGACCAGCTTGCCGGCCTGCTTCGGCTGATAGCCGCTTTCGAGCAACGCGTGCGCGGTGCCGAGCGTCGGATGACCCGCGAACGGCAATTCGCCATGCGTGGTGAAGATCCGCACGCGATAGTCGGCGGCCGGGTCGGTCGGCTTCAACAGAAAAGTCGTTTCGGACAGATTGGTCCAGTGGGCGATGGCCTGCATCTGATTCGCATCGAGCGCATCGGCATCGAATACGACAGCAAGCGGATTGCCTTTGAGCGGCACCGACGTGAACACGTCGACTTGTTTGAAACGAACAGTGTGGGCGGGCATCGGGCGCGGTCCAGCGAATCAAACGATTGGGTAGGATTCGCGGATTCTATCCGCTGGCGCGGTAACGATCCACCTTTGCAGAAATGCAAAACGCGCCGCGAGTGGCTGACCCCTCGTGGCGCGTTTTGAAACCGACTACCAGACGAACCGCCAGCTTATGCTGGCTGGGTTGTCGAGGTGGCTTTCGCTATGCGATTCGCGGCTTCCCGTTGGTTACTCGACTTCAGCGATCATCTCGATCTCGACGCACGCGCCGAGCGGAATCTGCGCGACGCCGAATGCCGAGCGCGCATGCTTGCCGCGCTCGCCGAACACGTCGGCGATCAGTTCGGACGCGCCGTTGGTGACCAGATGCTGTTCGGTGAACTCGGGCGTCGAGTTGACGAGGCTCATCAGCTTGACGATGCGCGTGACGCGGTTCAGATCGCCCACATGCGCGTGCAGCGTGGCGAGCAGGTCGATGGCGATCGAGCGCGCCGCGACCTTGCCTTCTTCGGTGCCGAGCGTGGCGCCGAGCTTGCCGGCCCACACCTTGCCGTCCTTCTTCGCGATGTGACCGGACAGGTACACCGTGTTGCCGCTTTGCGCGCTCATCACATACGCGGCTGCCGGTGCGCCGGCGACCGGCAGTTCGATGCCCAGTTCCTTGAGCTTGTCGTACACATTCGTTTGAGCCATTTTGTGTCCTCGATCAGTAGTGAAATACGATAACGCGGGCCGCGTGAAGATCGCGCGGCATGCGCTTAGATCTTCGCGCGTATCAACGCCCCGAGACGTGCGACGCCTTCGTCGATCTTCGCCGGCGGCACCGTGACGAACGACAGGCGCAGCGTGTTGTGTTGCGCTTCGTTCGCAAAGAACGGGCCGCCCGGCACGAACGCGACGTTTTGCGCGACGGTTTCTTCGAGCAGTTTCATGCTATCTATTTGCGCGGGCAGATTCACCCACACGAACATGCCGCCTTCCGGACGGTTCCAGCTTACGCCTTCGGGCATATAGCGCTGGAGCGCGGCCAGCATGGCTTCGCATTGATCGCGGTACAACTCGCGAATGGTCGGCACGTGCGTGTCGAGGAAGCCGTCCCTGATCACTTCATGCACGATGCGCTGCGTGAAGCTCGGCGTGTGCAGATCGGTGGCCTGCTTCGCCTGTACGAGTTTGAAGATCAATTCTTCGGGCGCGATGATGTAGCCGACCCGCAGGCCCGGCGCGAGCACCTTCGAGAACGAGCCGAGATGGACGATGTGGTCCGGCGCCATCGACAGCATCGTCGGCAGCGGTTCGCCCGCGTAGTCGAGCGCGCCGTACGGGTCGTCTTCGATCACCGGGAAGGGCGCGGTTTTCGCGAACCCGGCGAGCGCGCGGCGGCGTTCGATCGGCAGACGGCGGCCGGTCGGATTCTGGAAGTTCGGCTGCGCATACAAGAGGCGCGCGCCTTTCGTTAGTTCCGGCGTCAGCGCTGCGGGGATCAGGCCCTGGTCGTCGGTCGGCACCTGCGCGTAGCGCGGTTCGTACATCGAGAACGACTGCAGCGCGCCGAGGTAAGTCGGCGTTTCGACCAGCACCGGGCTGTCCGGGCACACCAGCACCTTGCCGAGCAGATCGAGCGCCTGTTGCGAGCCGGTGGTGATCAGCACTTGGGTGGGCCGAATCTGCGAGCCGTTCACCGAATAACGCTGGGCGATCCATTCACGCAGTGGCGCATAGCCTTCAGTCGCGCTGTATTGGAGCGCCGCGGCGGGCGAGTCGCGCAGAATGCGGTCGGCCGCTTCGCGCATGCGTTCAGCCGGGAAGGTGGCCGGCGAGGGCAGGCCGCCGGCGAACGAAATGACTTCAGGCCGTTCCGTGACCTTCAGAATCTCGCGGATCGCGGAGCTCGTGAGCTTGCGTGCGCGTTCGGACAATTGCCACGTGGGGGCTTTCAGGTCGCTTTGGTCCATGGTCTCCTCTGCTGGTATCTCTGGAACCGGTCAAAACTTCAATTATCGCGCGAGTCGGCGACCCGCGCGCGCTGCTTATTTGAGGGTCCGTAGACCATCGGGTGTTTCAAGTTCGGCGACGAGCGCCGCGGCGCCATCGGTCGGCTGCAATTCGAGCAGATGCGCCGCGCCGAGCCACTGCAACTGCGCGCTCACCAACTCGGCTTGAGGGTGCACGGCTTTCAACGCTTTCAGCGCGAGGCTCGTTGCCGGCAGCGTGGTCGACGGATGCTGCGGCGAGTCCCATTGGATCAGCGAGGGCAGCACGCCGTTGCCGGCGCCCTGCCAGGCTGGGAAAGCGCCGTCGTCGGGCACCGACAGGCTCCAGCTGAAATCGCCGCGCGTCATCGGCACGATCGGCGCAATGCGCTGCGGGTACTGCGTTTGCCATGTCGACAGGCGCTTCGGCCGCTCGACGCGCGCCACCCAATGCGACAGGTACGGCCCGTTTTCGAGCCGCGCGTGCGTCGCCGGGTCGTCGAGCGCGAACAGGCGGGGGCGCGGCGCGCTGCCGTCGGCTTGGGCATTGGCTGCCGACGCCGCATGCGGATCGATCGCGATCACTTCCAGATACACGCCGCCCCACAGGTTCAGCAGGCGGTTGTGAGTGCGCATCAGCGGATGGGCGCCGCCGCCGGCCGGTGCGACGCCAAGCGTGTCGGCGATGTACTGCGTGCCCTCATCGAGGGTGCGGGCGGAAATCACGAGATGATCGAGACGGAGCGGATGGGCTGTCATAACGGATCGAGGAAAACGGTTTTGTGCGGTAAGCCGGTGCGCGCCAGTGTGACGGCGGTGCTGCCGGGGCCGTAAGCATAACCGGTTGCCGGATCGGCGGGCCATGCGGATGGTTCGGGGGCCGGTGTTGCCGGATCGCCAGTGATCGGCGGAACCCTTGTCCGAACCGCGTTTGCGCTGCGTCCCCCTGTTTTGCTGCTCTCAAATGTAGCGGCGGCGACCGGCACAGTAACGGTACAATCGCTTCGATACTGTTCGGTACAGTTGGAGCCCGTCATGTCCGTCCCGCTTGCCCAGATTCCCGCCCCGCACGATACGGCGTCGCTGACGCTGGTCGAGCAGCTGGTCCAGTGGGCGCGCCGCCGTATCGAGGAGCGCGTGTTCCGTCCCGGCATGCGGATGCCGTCGATCCGCAAGCTCGCGCTCGACAAGGGTGTGTCGCGCTTCACGGTGGTCGAGGCGTATGAGCGGCTGGTGGCGCAAGGCTATCTGGAGTCGCGGCGCGGCTCCGGCTTCTACGTGCGCGAGCGGCTGGGCGGCGCGGCGGTGATGGAGATGCGCCCGCACGCCGAAGGGGCGCCCGCGCCGGCCACGATCGACGTCGTCTGGTTGTTGCGCAACATGCTGTACACCGGCGCGCGCCCCGAGCGCAGTCCGGGCCTGGGTTATCTGCCGGCGCGCTGGCTCGACGGCGACCTGATCACCAACGCGCTGCGCACGCTTGGCCGCCAGAGCGGCGCGCAGATGCTCGGCATCGGCACGCCGCAGGGTTTCCTGCCGCTGCGCCAGCAATTGCAGACGCGGCTCGAGGAACTGGAGATCGGCGCGTCGCCGGATCAGATCGTGATGGTGTCCGGCATCACGCAGGCGATCGACCTGATCTCGCGCATCTATGTGAAGCCGGGCGATGCGGTGATCGTCGGCGATCCGGCGTGGTTCCAGATGTTCGGGTGCTTCGCGTCGCAAGGCGCGCGGCTGGTCGGCGTGCCGTACACGCCGGACGGCCCCGACCTCGACGCGCTCGAAACGCTCGTGCAGACGTGGCGGCCGAAAATGCTGGTGATCAATTCGGTGCTGCAGAACCCGACCGGCACGTCGCTGACGGCGGCCCAGGCATTCCGCATCCTGCGCCTCGCCGAAGCGTACGATTTCATCGTCGTCGAAGACGATATTTACGGCGATCTGTGTCCGCCGAGCCATCCGGGCACGCGGCTCGCGAGCCTCGACCAGTTAAAGCGCGTGATCTACCTCGGCAGCTTTTCGAAGACGCTCGCGCCGAATCTGCGCGTGGGCTTCATCGCGTGTGCGCCGGACGTGGCCACGGCGGTCAGCAATCAGAAGATGCTGGTCGGCATGACGAGCCCCGAGCTCAACGAGCGCGTGCTGTACAAGATTCTGACCGAAGGCCACTATCGGCGGCATGTCGAGCGCTTGCGCGCGCGGCTCGACGGCGTGCGCGAAAAGTCCGTGCGGATGCTGGAGAAGACCGGTATGAAGCTGTTTCTGACGCCCACGGCCGGCATGTTTCTGTGGGCCGATACGGGCGTCGACGCCGGCGCGCTGGCGGCGGCCGGTCACGAAGCCGGCTTCCTGCTGACGCCCGGCGGCCTGTTTTCGCCGCAGCAGTCGCCGACCACCTGGATGCGCTTCAATATCGCCAATTGCGGCGATCCGGAACTGGCGACGTTTTTGTGCCGCTATCTCGATGGCGTCGCGCGCCGCGCCTCTTGAAACCGTGCCGGATTGCCCCCAATTAGGCCGGCGATCCGGCAGTTGGCGATCCGGCGGCCGGCGATCCGGCGGCCGGCGCTCCGGTGGCCCGGCAATCGCGGCGCCGCTGCCCGGCGCCCGCGGCTGCACAGTCCAGCGCGGGCGGGCCGCACCGAACGGCGCCCGCGCCCGAGCGCCAAGCCTGAGCTGAACCGACCTGAACCCCATTCGCAACAGAGAGGAAGTCCGACCATGGCACAAGAAACCATGAGCTTTCAGGCAGAAGTGAAACAGCTTCTGCAATTGATGATTCATTCGCTGTACAGCAACAAGGAAATCTTCCTGCGCGAGCTGATTTCCAACGCATCCGACGCGGCCGACAAGCTGCGCTTCGAAGCGATCGCAAATAGCGCGTTGTACGAGAACGATCCGAACCTGCGGATTCGCGTGTCGTACGACAAGGCCGCGCGCACCGTCACCATCGACGACAACGGTGTCGGCATGAGCCGCGACGAAACGATCGCGCACCTCGGCACGATCGCGCGCTCGGGCACCAAGGAATTCTTCGGCAAGCTCTCCGGCGACCAGCAGAAAGATGCGGCGCTCATTGGCCAGTTCGGCGTGGGTTTCTATTCGGGCTTCATCGTCGCCGACAAGATCACCGTCGAAACGCGCCGCGCCGGCTTGCCGGCCTCGGAAGGCGTGCGCTGGGTCAGCGCGGGCGAGGGCGATTTCGCGGTGGAGCAGATCGAGCGCGCCGCGCGCGGCACCTCCATCACGCTGCATCTGCGTGCCGATGAGGACGAGCTGCTGTCATCGCATCGTCTGAAGTCGATCATCCAGAAGTACTCCGACCACGTCGCGCTGCCGATCCTGATGCAGAAGGAAGAGTGGGACGCGGAACAGAGCGCGATGGTCACGAAGGACGAGGACGAGACCGTCAATCAGGCCAGCGCGCTGTGGACCCGCGCGAAGAACGACATCACCGAAGAACAGTACCAGCAGTTCTACCAGCACCTCGCGCACGATCATCAGGATCCGCTCACGTGGACCCATAACCGTGTGGAAGGCCGCAGCGAATACACGCAACTGCTGTACGTGCCGAGCCACGCGCCGTTCGACATGTGGAACCGCGAGCAGCGCGGCGGCCTGAAGCTGTACGTGAAGCGCGTGTTCATCATGGACGACGCCGAGCAACTGCTGCCGGCGTATCTGCGTTTCGTGAAGGGCGTGGTCGATTCGAGCGATCTGCCGCTGAACGTGTCGCGCGAAATCCTGCAGGAAAGCCGCGACGTGAAGGCGATCCGCGAGGGCGTGACCAGGCGTTCGCTGTCGATGCTCGAAGAACTGGCCAACTCGGACAACGACGCGGACAAGGAAAAGTACGCGGGTTTCTGGAAGGAATTCGGTCAGGTGCTGAAGGAAGGCATCGGCGAAGACTTCGCCAATCGCGAGCGGGTCGCGAAGCTCGTGCGCTTTGCGTCGACGCATACGGAAACGCCGGAGCAGACCGTGTCGCTGGCCGATTACGTCGCGCGCATGAAGCCCGAGCAAACGAAGATTTACTTCGTCACCGCCGACACCTGGCAGGCCGCGACCCACAGCCCGCACCTCGAAGTGTTCCGCAAGAAGGGTGTGGAAGTGCTGCTGCTGACCGATCGCGTCGATGAGTGGATGCTGTCGTTCCTGAACGAATTCGACGGCAAGCCGCTGCAAAGCGTGGCGCGCGGCGATCTCGATCTGGGCGCGTTGAACGACGAGGAAAAAGAGGCGCAGGAGAAGGTCGGCGAAGAGTTCAAGCCGCTCGTCGAGAAGATGAAGGAAGCGCTGAAGGACAAGGCGAAGGACGTGCGTCTGACGTTCCGTCTGACCGACTCGCCGTCCTGCCTCGTCGCCGACGACGGCGAAATGAGCGGCTATCTGCAACGCATGCTGAAGGCCGCGGGCCAGCAAGCGCCGTCGTTCCACCCGATTCTCGAAGTGAATCCGGAGCACGCGCTGGTCAAGGGCTTGCACGCGGACAGCGCGAACTTCGACGACTGGTGCCATTTGTTGTTCGATCAGGCCTTGCTCGCCGAAGGTGGCGCGCTGGAAGATCCGGCGAGCTTCGTGAAGCGGACCAATGCATTGCTGCTGGCGCGCGCCAATTGAGCGCGCGCTCAGCATGACTTTGGCTTGAGCCGGCAGCGTAGCGACGCTCCTGGTTGGCTGAAAAATGCGCTGCTTCGGCAGCGCATTTTTTTTGCCCCGCCGCGGCGATGCCGGCGCCGGTTCGAACGTATCAGGCCGGGCGTTCAGTGAGGATTCAGCGAGCGGCGCAATCCGGTCCCTGAAAATGACGCACTTGCGTCAGCACGCAGCCAGCCAGCTCTTTTGCCTCGTAGTGTTCAAGCGGGACTCCCAAGTGTTTTCTGTTGAACAGGTCGACTGCCTGGACTTTACCTGGCGTCGATTCAAATTCATTATGGTTAACTAAATAAAACCAATCAACGACCATAAATTGAGATCAAGTTGCGACGTATAAAAGTCTAGTTTTGTCTTATGTTGCGCTTTCAAAAACTAAGAGGCTTGAAGAATTATTTGCAGTTTTTAAGCCACTTATCCGCTGATTCTTATTTTCCGACGACGCACCCGCGCGTTGTAATAACGCTCTGAACCACACGCTGGAACCTCATGTCCGATTCCACCCTGACTAAGCCCATCGATTCAGTTCATGTCCTGTGGTCGATCCTGCGCGAGCAAGGTTTCGACGCCGCCGCCCGGCGCGCGCTCGAACTCGCCGCAACAGGCGTCACGCCGCAATTGCACGCCGACCTGTGCGCGAGCGCGGCTTATTTCGAGGCGGCGTATCACAGCGCATCGCAGGCGCAAGCGGACGCGAGCGGCGCGCGCCATGCGCGGCTCGCGTTGTTCGCGTCCGCGCTCGGCCACACCGACGCCGCACAGCGCTACAGCGAACTGGCCGCGGCCACCCAGGAACTGGCGGCGACGCGCGAGTGGATCGTCTGGCTGATCGAGCGCTGCGGCGCGCATTCGGCGGCGGCGCACATGCTGGGTGCGTACGAGCGCCTCGCGCCGCGCGACGCGCGCGCGCCGTGGTGGCTGGCGATCGTACTGGCGGCGCAGCCCGACGCGGGCGCGGGGGCCGAGCGTCGCGCGGCGCTGTTGCGCGCGTATGCGCTCGACCCGGCGCTCGATCCGGCATTGCCATTGCAGCTCGTGCTGGCGTTGCGTGAGATACGCGATTGGCCGACGGTCAAGCACGTGTGCCGCGAGTGGCTCGCACACCACCCGGCCGACGCGGAAATGGCATGGCAACTCAGTCACGCGCAATGGCAGTGCAACGACGCCGCCGGCGCCGAGGCGACCATGCGCGCGGTGGACGCGCTCGCACCCGGCGATGTCGATGTGCTGGCCGCCATCGGCATGTATCTCGGCGAGCAGGCGCGTTACGACGAAAGCGAAACGGCGCTGCGCGCAGCGCTCGCAATCGATCCTTCCACGGTGCAGGCATCGATCGATCTGGCCGACCTGGAATTGCGGCGCGGCGCGTGGACGGACGCATGGCCGCGCGCACTGGCGCGGCTGGCGCGCGAAGACCGCGAGTCGCACAACATCATCACGGTGATGGCGCGCCTGTGTCCGCGCTGGCAGGGTGAGGCGCTCGCCGGCAAGACGCTCGTCGTGCACAGCGAGCAGGGCAGCGGCGACGACATCCAGATGGTGCGCTTCGTACCGCAACTGGCCGCGCGCGTGCACGACGAAGGCGCCCGGCTGGTGCTCGCCGTGCGGCGCGCGTTGCAGCCGCTGTTCGCGCGTTTTTACGGCGATTGCGTGTCGATCGAAGATGGGCCGCTCGGCAAGCCGGACTATGCGTTGCCAATGATGAGCCTGCCGCTCATGTTCAGTCTGCAGCCGCACGAGGTGAGCGGCGTACCGTATTTGCGGGCCGACGTGAGGAAGCTGGCGGCATGGCGCGTGCGGGTCAGCGCGTGCGCGCCAGATGCGAAGTTGCACATTGGCCTTGTGTGGTCCGGCAGCCCGACCCATCGGCGCGATGCAAAGCGCTCGATTCCGCTGGACGCGCTGGCGCCGCTTCTCGGCTTGCCTGATGTCGCGTTCCATCCACTCACGCCGGGGCGCTATGCCGATGTGGCGGCGCTCACCGCGCAGGGCCACCGACTGTACGATCTGACGGGGAGTTATGAAGCCGGCTTCGACGACGTCGCAGCGCATCTCACCGCGCTCGATGCGCTGGTGACGATCGACAGCGCGCCGCTGCATCTGGGCGGCGCGTTAGGGCATCCGGTGTTCGCGATGCTCGATCACGTGTCGCACTGGTCGTGGGGTAACGAAGAGGCACAGCCGTGGTATGACTCGGTCGACCTGTTCAGGCAGCCGCAACCGGCGAGGTGGGCGCCGGTCGTCGAGCGGGTGGTGGCGCGGTTGCAGAAGATGATCGCATCCGACCGGGTGGCCCCAGCGACGCATGCGGTCGAACGTTGAATCGATATTTGTCGATGCACGCTCATGGCGCGGCGCGCCGATGAACGTCTGAAGCGGGCGCACGCAGCACGCCCGAGTTTCCGTTCATCCAGACAGAGCCTGAACCAGCCGGCGCTCACTTGCCCATCAGCGTTTCCAGCGTCTCGCCACGCACGATGATCTCCGTACGGCGGTTCAACGCGCGGCCTTCGGGCGTGTCGTTGCTCGCCACCGGGTTGTTATACGCGTTGCCCTTCGTGCGGATGCGGTCCTGTGCCACGCCGCGAGCGACCAGCGCGTAGCCCACCGAGGTCGCGCGCGATTCGGACAACTGCTGGTTGTACGCGAGCGTGCCGACGTTGTCGGTATAGCCCTCGACGACGATCGGCTTCTTGCTGCGCTTGAGCAGAACCGCTGAACGATCGACGACCGCACCTGAATCGGCGCGCACTTCGGATTTATTGAAATCGAACAACGCGGTTTCGGGCAGCTTGACCGCGACACCCTCGGCGACCGGCGACACCTCGATGCCGACCGCCTTGTTCAGCGAGATTTCCGTATCGCGATGCAGCGGGGCCGCGCAACCCGTCACCAGCAACACCAACAACGCGCATGCCGTTGCGCTCAGGAATGTTTTCATCTTCTTCTTTCTCCTTGATTATCCGATTGGATGGCGCGCCCATCGAACGTGGACAAAGCGCCGACTTTGTTAAAGCAAGAAGGTTTTATCGCGCGTCGCTGATAGGGGGAATCAGCGGTATCCGAAAACGGCGATCAGGTTGACGCGCTTCCACATCCGCGCTGTTGTCGCTGGAACGACGCGCGGCGAGCGACGGGCGCGCGGAAAATCGCCGGATGGCTGCGCCGTTATAATCCGACACCATGCCTACTCGTTTCGATGCCGCCGACGCCCACTGGCGCGTCGCGCCCTTACCCGGCTTTAGCGCCGCCCAGAAAGACTGGTTGACCCGTGGCGGTTCGCTGACCGCGCATCTGCGCGCGCTCGGCGCGGTCGCGGTGCGCGTCACGCGCGAATGCGTCGCGCTGCCATGGAGCGACGAGATCGCCGCGCTCGGTCTTGTGCCGCGTGCACCCGTGTGGGTTCGGGAAGTGGTGTTGCAGGTGGACGGCGTGCCGTTTGTCGCCGCGCATAGCGTGACGCCTCGCGCGGCGAGCGTCGGCGTGTGGCAGGCCACGCGGCGCTTGCGCACGCGGCCGCTCGCCGAACTGCTGTATAGCGACAGCAGCGTGGCGCGTTCGTCGCTGGTGAGCCGCAGGGTCGGCGCGCGTCATCCGTTATACCGGTTGGCCGCGCGTGAAGTCGACGGCGTGCCGCCGCATGCGCTGGTCGCGCGCCGCTCGGTGTTCGAGCGTCACGGCGCGCCGCTGATGGTGACCGAGTGCATGTTGCCGGCGTTGTGGGCGTGTCTGGCGTCGTCGTGTGGGGCGGCCATTTCAGACATTGCGGGCAGTGCGGACAGTGCGGGCGCGGGTGCCGCGACTGCGCATGCGCAACACGCAGCGCAATCGCGCGTGCGCGAACACGGCCGTCCGCTCGAACACACCGTCTCACGCGCGCATCCCGCGCCGCGCCCATCCGACGAACGGAGCCGCTGATGCTGCGCGGCTTTCCTCCGGTCGCCGCGGCCGATACGCACACGCTGATTCTAGGCAGCTTTCCCGGTGAAGCGTCGCTCGCCGCGACCCAGTACTACGCGCATCCGCGCAACCAGTTCTGGCGCTTGCTCGGCGCGGTGCTCGATGAACCGCAACTCGCCGAACTCACGTACGAAGAGCGCCTGCGGCGTGTGCTCGCGCATGGCATCGGCGTGTGGGACGTGCTCGCCGCGTGCACGCGCGAGGGCAGTCTCGACGCGGCGATCCGCAACGCCAGTCCCAACGATTTCGCTTCGCTGCGCGCGCACGCGCCGAAGCTCGCGAAAGTCTGCTTCAACGGCAAGACGGCGGGCCGCTTCGCGCCGGTGATCGGCGCGGCGGGCTATGCCACTCTCGTATTGCCTTCGTCGAGTCCGGCGAATGCTATGCTCTCGTTCGACCAAAAATTGCGCCTCTGGCGCGACATCCTTACATGACGAAATTGATCAAGCGCGCTTCGGCCGAGGCGCGTGCCTTCCGTAATCGTGACGCGGACGCCGCCGGCGGCAAACAGAAAATCCAGAGAACCCTGAAAGCCGTGCGCAACAACCAGCGCGTGTCGCTCGACGACGATCTGCACGACGCGCCGCAAATCGAAGCGCCGCGCAAGCCGCGTTTCGCGCCGGTGACGTTCTCGGAAGAGGGCGGCGTGCGCTTTCTGCATTTCGGCACGGAATGGGTGCAAGGCGCGATGCGTCTGCGCAAGCCGGATCACATCGAACTCGAATACGCGCAGCAGATGATGGCCTGGCTGCTGTTCATCGAAACGCCCACGCGCATCGTCCAGCTCGGTCTGGGCGCGGCGGCGCTGACCAAGTTCGCGCACCGCTTCCTGAAGCGCGCGAAGGTCGAGGCGGTCGAAGTGAACCCGGCGGTGGTGGTGGCCGCGCGCACGATGTTCGAACTGCCGCACGACGATGCGCGTCTGACCGTGCACGAAACCGATGCGTGGGACTTCGTCAACGACCGCGCCAATCACGGCACGATCGGCGCATTGCAGATCGACGTCTATGACGCGACCGCGCGCGGCCCCGTGCTCGACAGCGTCGGCTTCTATCGCGCGGCGCGCGCGTGTCTGACCGGCGCGGGCGTGGTGACGGTGAATCTGTTCGGCGATCATCCGAGCTTCGTGCGCAACATGAAGCGTCTGAACGAAGCGTTCGACGGCCGCGTGATCGCGCTGCCGGAAGTGCACGACGGCAACCGCATCGCGATTGCGTTTTCGGGCCCGGCGCTCGACGTGCCGTTCACCGCGCTGCAGACGCGCGCGAAGCTGATCGAAGCGCAACTCGGCTTGCCGGCGCGCAAGTGGATCAAGGGGATGCAGGAATCGACCGGGCAGAAGGGCGCGTCGTTCTCGATCTGATTCTGATCGCCGCAGTGGCCGGGCCGGCGCGCACCCCGGCTAGCTCCGCGGCCCGATCCAGCACGCATCGACCCTCTTTTCTCCGCCATCGAAGCACCGTCGCGCCTCGGGTCGTCCCTGCTTGACCGCGCGTTCGCGGCTCCTATACTCTTTCGGAGCTTTCGGGGCGCCTGTGGCCATACGCGGGGCGGCCACCCGCCGTGGGATCCACTTCCCGTCAAAACACGGGCCGACAATTCAAAAACAGGAAAGAGGAGACGTCATGGCTCACGACGCCGACGCGAACAAAGCCAGCAAGCACTGGCTCTGGTTGCTGCTGCTGCCCTGGATCGCGATGCTCTGGGTGCCGTCGTACAACAGGATCGAACCGCAACTGTTCGACTTCCCGTTCTTCTACTGGTATCAGCTGCTGTGGGTGTTGATCAGCGCCGTCATCACGGCGCTCGTGTACTTCAAGACCAAATCGCGCTACACCGGCCGTCCGCAAGGGGGCGCGCAACAATGAACACGATCGCAACTTTCGTCTTCGTCCTGTTTTTCATCGGCGTCACCATTCTCGGCTTTGTCGCGGCCCACTGGCGGCGCGGCGATCTCGCCCATCTGGAAGAGTGGGGCCTCGGCGGCCGGCGCTTCGGCACCATCGTCACGTGGTTCCTGCTGGGCGGCGACCTGTACACCGCGTACACTTTCATCGCCGTGCCGGCGCTGGTGTTCGGCGCGGGAGCAACCGGCTTCTTCGCGCTGCCGTACACGATCCTGATCTATCCGTTCGCGTTCGTCGTGTTCCCGAAACTGTGGAGCATCGCCAAACGTCACGGCTACGTGACATCGGCGGACTTCGTGTCGGCCCGCTATGGCAGCCGCATGCTCGCGCTGGCGATCGCCGTGACCGGCATCGTCGCGACCATGCCGTACATCGCGCTGCAACTGGTCGGTATCGAAGTGGTGATCGGCGCGCTCGGTTTCGACACCCAGGGCTTTGTCGGCGATCTGCCGCTGATCATCGCGTTCGCGATCCTCGCGGCGTACACCTACACGTCGGGCCTGCGCGCGCCGGCGATGATCGCGGTGGTCAAGGACATCCTGATCTACGTGACGATCTTCGCCGCGATCGTCGTGATTCCGCCGCAACTGGGCGGCTTCGGCCATATCTTCAGTGTGGTGCCGCCGGCCAAGCTGCTGCTGAAGTCGCCGGACGCATCGAGCCTGAACGGCTACAGCGCGTACGCGACGCTCGCGGTGGGCTCGGCGCTCGCGCTGTTCCTGTATCCGCACTCGATCACCGCGGTGCTGTCGTCGAAGTCGGGTAACACGATTCGCCGCAACATGGCGCTGCTGCCGGCCTATTCGCTGGTGCTCGGGCTGCTCGCGCTGCTCGGCTTCATGGCGCTCGCGGCCGGCGTGAAGGACATGCCGGAATTCGTGCCGTACTTCAAGGCCTTCGGCCCGAACTTCGCGGTGCCGGCGCTGTTCCTGCACTTCTTCCCGTCGTGGTTCGTCGGCGTGGCATTCGCGGCGATCGGTATCGGCGCGCTGGTGCCGGCGGCGATCATGTCGATCGCGGCGGCCAACCTGTACACGCGAAACGTCCACAAGGAGTTCGTAAACCGCAACATGACGCACGAACAGGAGACCAATGTCGCCAAGCTGGTCTCGCTGATCGTCAAGGTCGGCGCGGTCGCGTTCATTCTCGGCCTGCCGCTCACGTACGCGATCCAGTTGCAACTGCTCGGCGGCATCTGGATCATCCAGACGCTGCCGGCCATCGTGCTGGGTCTGTACACGCGCGTGCTCGACTACCGCGGCCTGCTGGCAGGCTGGGCGGCCGGCATCGCCACCGGCACGTGGATGGCGGTGTCGCTGAAGCTGGCCAGCTCGATCTTCACGATCCACCTGTTCGGCATGGCGATTCCGGGCTATGCGGCGGTGTGGTCGCTGATCGTGAACCTGGTGGTGGCGGTGGTGGTGAGCCTGCTGGTGCGCGCGGTCGGCATGCAGCGCGGCGAAGACCGCACCCATCCGGAAGATTATCTGGATGTGGTCGAAAGCTGATTGAGCGGCTTGATGCTGCTCGGCCGTACTCCGTTCGACAGCTTGAAAAACTCAGCGCCCGCAGACGAAAGTTTGCGGGCGTTTGTCTTTACCGGGCACTCCAGGGCAGGATAGCGGAACCGTCCTTCAATGCGTGCGTCGCGCCACCATGGCTTCTGCCGATTCCCAGACTGTGATTCCACGCCGCTCGGCGCTCAGCCGGATGGTTCGCGCAGTGACATCGCCTTACTACCGCTATCGCCACGCGAAGGTGCTGCACAGCCTGCGCGTCGGCCTCGCGATGCTGGTTTCGATTCTGGCGACCACCGGCATCGACATTCCGCACGGCATCTGGTCGTCGGTGACGCTGCTGGTGGTGATCGGCGGCTTGCAGCATCACGGCAATATCCGCAAGAAGGCGGCCGAGCGGGCGGCGGGGACGCTGCTTGGGGCGTCGATCGGGCTGCTGCTGATCGTGCAGCAGAATCTGCTCGGCTCGCTGCCGCTCACCTATGTCCTGATGGCGGTCGTCGCGTCGATCTGCGCGTGGTTCGCGATCGGGTCGTCCGGCTATGTCGGGCTGCTGACGGCGATCACGATGTGCATCGTCGCGGGTCACGGCAACAACCTGATCGACGTCGGCTTGTGGCGCACGCTGAACGTGCTGATCGGCATTGTGATCGCGCTGGCGTTTTCGTTCGTATTGCCGCTGCACGCGACGTATTCGTGGCGCTACGGGCTCGCGGCCAATCTGCGCGAATGCGCGTCGATCTACGCGCGCCTGCTGGATGGCGAGACCACCAGCGAGGAGGAGCAGGTCAAGCGCTTTCTGCAAATCAACAACCGGCTGGTGCAGCTGCGCTCGCTGATGCCGTCGGTGGCGAAGGAAATCGACGTGCCGCAGGCGAAGCTGGAAGAGATCCAGCGGCTGCATCGCTCGGTGCTCAGCGCGCTGGAGTTGCTCGCGACCGGCCCGCTGATGCAGGCCGATGTCATGGCGCGCACTGCGTATGCCGACCAATGCGGCGTCGAGGTCCGCGCCGTGCGCGCGATTTTGCTGGCGATCGCGCGCGGACTGCGCTTTGGCCGCGCGACGCACTTCGGCATTCCGGCCGCGTCGCCGCTCGCGCAGACGCACGGCGGCCGGGCGCTCGGGCTGCCGCCCGATTTGCAGGGGCCGTATTGGCTCGGGCAGCGGCTCGCGGAGCAGGTGGAGCGGCTCCGTGCGCTGTTGCTGGAGACCGAGCCGAACTGGAATATCGAGCGGCACTCGCGGAGTTTGCTGAAGGGGTAGGCAGACAGTGGCGGCGGTGGTGGGTGAAGGTTCATGGGCAGCGGGCCCGCCGCTTGCTGGCGTGGCGGCGGCTGGGCTGGCCGCCGTCGGCGGGGCGTGCTTTCACGCGCTGTGACGTCGTCGCGCTCTTAGGCGCTTGCGCTCTCAGGCTTCACCGCCTCGCCACGCTTCAAGCCTCCGGCACGCTCACCATCCACATGAGACCGAAGCGGTCCACCACCATCCCGAAGCCCTTGCTCCAGAAGGTGGGCTGAAACGGCATCGCCACCTGTCCGGCGTCGCTCAGGGCGTCGAAGTATTTTTTGGCGGACGCGTCGTCGTCGGCCGTCAGCGACAGGCTGAAGCCGCTCATCGGACTGGCCGCGGGGTCGCAATTGCCGTCGGACGCCATCCAGGTGGTCGAACCCATCCGCACGCTGGCGTGCATGATTTTCTCTTCGAGACCGGGGCGCGGCTGGTTCGCCGCATCCGGCGGCGCCTCCTTGAAGCGCATCTTGAGGATCACTTCGGCGCCGAGCTTTGCGCAGTAGTACTCGAGCGCTTCTTCGCAACGGCCGTTGAAAAACACGTAGGGCTGAACGTACATGATCGTCTCCTGGAACAGAGTTGGCGGCACCGTCATGTCCCGGCCAGTGGCGACAGGGAACGGGCGCGCAATCGATTGTAGTCGTCTGTTGCCGCGTGGATTGTGACGTTATTGCGTAGGGTCAAGCGGTGGCGCTGACGGTCTCGAAGCGGGTCCGTAAACGGCGAGCGGCCCTGAACCGTGAGGTCCAGGGCCGCTCGCCTGGCCGCGTGAATCAGGCGGCGCGCGAAACGCGGCTTAACGCAGCGCTTCGATCAGCTTTTCCAGCTTGACGGCGTCCGCGGCGAATGCGCGGATACCTTCGGCGAGCTTATCGGTTGCCATTGCTTCGTCGTTGACGAGGAAGCGGAACGACGCTTCGTCGACCGGCACGCGCTCGATACTCGCGTCGTTGGACATCTCCGGCGACAGTTTGCGTTCGACCTTGTCGGTGCTGTCCTGCAGCTTCTGCAGCAGATCCGGGCTGATGGTCAGCAGATCGCAGCCGGCCAGTTCCAGAATCTGACCGGGCGTGCGGAAGCTCGCGCCCATCACCTCGGTCTTGTAGCCGAACTTCTTGTAGTACGCGTAAATGCGGCGCACCGATTTGACGCCGGGGTCGTTGGCGCCGCCGTCTTTCGCTTCGTCCCACGCGCTACCGGCGTTCTTCTTGTACCAGTCGTAGATGCGGCCGACGAACGGCGAGATCAGTTGCGCACCGGCTTCGGCACAGGCGGCCGCCTGGGCGAGCGAGAACAGCAGCGTCATATTGCAGTGGATGCCTTCCTTCTGCAGCACTTCCGCCGCGCGGACGCCTTCCCACGTGGAGGCCAGCTTGATCAGCACGCGTTCGCGGCCGATGCCGTGCTCCTTGTACAGCGCGATCAGTTCATGGCCCTTGGCGATCGAGCCTTTGACGTCGAACGACAGGCGCGCGTCGACTTCGGTCGACACGCGGCCCGGGATGATCTTGAGGATTTCCGTGCCGAAGGCGATCAGCAACTGATCGATGATCGCGCCGACCGGTTTCGACGCGTGCGCTTTCACGGTCTTTTCGAGCAGCGGCCGGTAGTCGTCTTTCTGCACCGCCTTCAGAATCAGCGACGGATTGGTGGTCGCGTCCTGCGGCTTGTATTGGGCAAGCTGCTGGAAGTCGCCGGTATCGGCGACGACGGTGGTGTATTGCTTGAGTTGATCGAGTGCGGTTGTCATGTTCGAGCCTTCAGGGCGCGTTTGCGCCGTGGTTCAGGAGAAATGAGGTCGCCGCCGGACTGACAGGACGAAATCAGCACCGGCGGCCGCGGGTCACGCTGCAGCGTTGCCCGTGATGTTGCCGGGAAGCGCTGCCGGATGCATCTATTCTATGGCGGATCGCCTGATCCGGTATTGAGACTTGGCCCCGGCGATCCGTTCACGGGGATTTCTGGCGGCGAGGACGTGTGGAACGTCGTGGATGGCTCCGGCGGCGCCGGCTTTGCGGCAGGCGTCTGGATATTCGCCGACCTTACCATGCCGTCCGTGTTGCAGCCGTAAGCCGTCAGCCGTCAGCCACCAGCAAGCCCTCAGCGCGTCACGCGCGCCGCGCGTTCAGCACCAACTGGTGGTCGGAATCGCGTAGCGTGGCGTGAGCCGTTTGACGATCAGGTAGGTGAAGAACATCGTCAGCACGAGTGCGGTCTGGAATTGCGCCGCGCGGAAAATCTCGATGCCGATCTCGAACAGAATGCCCGCCAGCAACGCCGACGCGATGGCGGCCGGGATCTTCTTCATCAGCGTGTCGAACCAGCCGGTAAGGCCGACCACCGTCAGCAGCGCCGCGCAGACGATAAACGCGCCGATCGCCTGCGCATACGCCACATGCGGCAGCGACGACACCAGCAGCGCCGCGCCGGGCGTCGACCACGCAATCACGATCGGCGCGCGAAAGCGCAGCGACAGGCCGATCGTGCACACGGCCATGCCGATCGACAGCGCCCAGATCCACGATGAAATCTGCGCGCTGCTCAGATACGCGGCCTGGCCCGCCTGGAACATCAGCACGAGCGAGCTGGTGTAGCCCGTCATCATCGCGACGAAGCCGGCGACGAGGGTGGACAGCGACGTGTCGGCGATCGGATTGAAACGCCTGGGCGGCGCGGCGGCAGGGGATAGCTCGGACGATGAAGAAGGGCTCATGCAAATGCTTTCTTATAGTTGAAGGTGTTACGCGACAGCCTTATTTGCTCAGCATGCGCATCGCGGTCTCCAGCCCGGCGAGCGTGAGCGGGTACATCCGGTGGCCGAGCACTTCGCGGATCGCGCTGACCGATTGCCGGTACGCCCACAAACCTTCCGGTTCGGGATTGAGCCACGCGTGATGCGGGAAGTGATCCGCGAGGCGGCGCAGCCACACCGCGCCGGCTTCGGCGTTGTTGTATTCCACCGAGCCGCCCGGCTGCAGCACTTCGTAAGGGCTCATCGTCGCGTCGCCGACGAAGATCAGCTTGTAGTCGGGCGTGAACTTGTGCAGCATGTCCCACGTCGGCATGCGCTCGGCATGGCGGCGGCGGTTGTTCTTCCACAGGAAGTCGTACACGCAGTTGTGGAAGTAATAGAACTCGAGATGCTTGAACTCGGCCTTCGCGGCGGAGAACAGCTCTTCGGTGCGCTTGATGTGATCGTCCATCGAGCCGCCGACGTCGAGCAGCATCAGCACCTTCACCTTGTTGTGCCGCTCGGGCACCATCTTCAGGTCGAGCCAGCCGGCGTTCGCGGCGGTGCTGCGGATCGTGTCGGGCAGATCGAGCTCTTCGGCGGCGCCTTCGCGCGCGAAGCGGCGCAAGCGGCGCAACGCGACCTTGATATTGCGCGTGCCGATTTCGACCTGGTCGTCGTAGTCGCGATAGGCGCGCGCCTCCCACACCTTGACGGCCGTGCGATTGCCTGCCGCGTCGCCGCCAATGCGCACGCCTTCCGGGTTGTAGCCGCCATTGCCGAACGGCGACGTGCCGCCCGTGCCGATCCATTTGCTGCCGCCTTCGTGGCGCTCCTGCTGTTCGTCGAACAGTTCCTTGAGGCGCTCCATCAGCTTGTCGAGGCCGCCCATCGCTTCGATCTGGGCTTTTTCTTCCGGCGACAGGTCGCGTTGCAGCTTCTTCTTCAGCCAGTCGAGCGGGACGTCGAACGCCAGCTCCGACGCTTGCGCGACACCGTTGAAATACGCGCCGAATGCCTGGTCGAACTTGTCGAAATACTGTTCGTCCTTGACCAGCGTGATGCGCGCGAGATAGTAGAACTCGTCGAGCGACGGCGCGATCACGTTGGCTTTGAGCGCTTCGAGCAGCGTCAGGTATTCCTTCACCGACACCGGCAGCCTGGCGGCGCGCAGCGAATAGAAGAAGTCGATCAGCATGCTGTGTCCCGTGCAGGATAGTTGCTGCCGCGGCGAATGGTCGGTGCGGCGCGCTGAGCGGCGGCGGGTCGTGATTCAACCGGCCGCCGCTCAACGATCAATCAACGGTTATTGCGGTTCATGAAGATCAGCCGCTCGAACAGGCTCACGTCCTGCTCGTTCTTCAGCAGCGCGCCGTGCAGCGGCGGAATGATCTGCTTCTGGTCGGACGAACGCAGCGCTTCCGGAGGAATGTCTTCGGCGAGCAGCAGCTTGAGCCAGTCGAGCAGCTCCGACGTGGACGGCTTCTTCTTCAGCCCCGCAACGTTGCGCAGCTCGAAAAAGCTCTGCATGGCCGCGGCGAGCAGTTCCTTCTTGATGCCGGGGTAGTGCACCCCGACGATCTGCTGCATCGTGGCCGGATCCGGAAACTTGATGTAGTGGAAGAAGCAGCGGCGCAGGAACGCGTCGGGCAGTTCCTTCTCGTTGTTCGACGTGATGATCACGAGCGGACGCTGTTTGGCGCGGATCAGCTCGTGCGTCTCGTACACGTAGAACTCCATGCGATCGAGTTCGCGCAGCAGGTCGTTCGGGAATTCGATGTCGGCCTTGTCGATCTCGTCGATCAGCAGCACCGTTTGCTCGTCCGACTCGAACGCCTGCCACAGCACGCCCTTGACGATGTAGTTGCGGATCTCCTTGACGCGCTCGTCGCCGAGTTGCGAATCGCGCAGACGCGACACCGCATCGTATTCGTACAAACCCTGCTGGGCCTTGGTGGTGGACTTGATATGCCACTGCTGGAGCGGCATGCCGAGCGCGGCGGCGACCTCTTCGGCGAGCATGGTCTTGCCGGTGCCCGGTTCGCCCTTGATCAGCAACGGGCGCTTCAGCGTCATCGCGGCGTTGACCGCGAGCTTGAGGTCGTCGGTGGCGACGTACTGCGATGAGCCTTCGAAACGCATGGTGAGATGCTCTTTTTGCGGAAAAAACCCAGTATAAGTCAGAAGGCCTGTTGGCCTGAAACCGGCTCGCGTATGGTGTCAGCCGCGGTGTCACCTGAAGCACCGCACGACAGAGCGTGTGCGCATGCGGTGCACGGCGGGCCTGCCGGAGTAAAGTGGCGCTGGCCGTGGCTTTGCAGTGGGCGCTCGCGCCGCCGGCCCCGCGCGGTGGACGTTCGGCGCGGCGTCGCGGTACAATTAGCCCGATTTTTTTGGCCTGCGTGGCTACCGTATAAGAAGAACGGCGCGGGCCGTTGCCTTTTTGGGCGCCCGTTCCCCTCAAGCCAGGTTACATGCTATGAATAAATTCGTTGGCAAACACGTCGTGATCGCAGCGCTGTCGGTGCTCGCGGGCTATGCGGGCAGTGTGCAGGCAGCGGATGTCGTCGGCAACGCGAAGGCGGGCCAGGACAAGGTCGCGATGTGTATCGGCTGCCACGGCATCCCCGAATACCGCACGGCTTATCCCGAGGTCTACCGCGTGCCGAAGCTCGGCGGCCAGAATCAGGCGTACCTCGAAAACGCGCTGCGTGGCTACAAGAAGGGCGACCGCCATTTCGATACGATGCATGCAATCGCCGTCTCGCTGACGGATCAGGACATCGCCGACATCGCTGCCTACTACGCAGCGCAAAATTCCTCTTCGAAGAGCAATCCCGACAAGTGATCGGCGTCGGTCACTCGGCAATTAATATTCGCGGGATAGGAGATTTCATGATTAAGCCCCAACAGGCACTCCACACGGTGTTCAAGGCTGCATGCGCGTCGGCGGCAGTGATCGGTCTGGTTGCAGCGAACGTCGCGCACGCGGCCGACGCCGGCAACGGCAAGGTGCTGTCCGACACCCATAACTGCGCGGCTTGCCACGGCGTCAACCTGAACAAGCCAGTGAGCCCGGAGTATCCGAAACTCGCCGGCCAGCACGCCGACTACATCTACTGGGCGCTGCGCCAATACCAGATGGGCACCGGCAACCCGCACCTCGGTCGCAACAATGCGATCATGCAGGCGCAGGTGCAAAGCCTGTCGCAAAGCGACATGAAAGACATCGCCGCGTACGTCGAATCGCTGAGCGGCGATCTGGTGCAGAAGAAGTAAGCGCGTCGCAAGGCTTGAGCGTGGTTTGCGCGCTGCTTGCAGATTTGAACGACACCCCGCCTCGGCGGGGTGTTTTGTTTTGGGGCTGGCTGGCGCGAGTGTGAGTTCAGTCCTTCGACTTGTGCCCGGCCTTACCCGGTTCAGCCCTCAGTCGCGCGTAGCGCGCCGCTCGATCCGCTGCAAGTAAGCATCGGTATCCGGCGGTGTGCCGGTGCGCTGCGCTTCCCAGATGGTTTCGCCGAGGCAATCCATGATCGCGTGCTGCGCTTCGTGAGTCGAGCCGAGGCGGGCGGCGAGCCGCTCGTGCGCCGCACGAATGCCGGGCGGCTGGTCGATCGACAACTGTTCGGTGATCGCCAGGTGCATCGACAGATGCAGGAACGGGTTGGTCTGGCCGCGTTCGGGCGAGTAGTCCTGCGCCTGGGCGGCGCCGGTGTCGCTCAGGTCGGCATGGTATTCGGGATGCTCGACGATCCAGTCGGCGGCAATCGCCTCCAGCGGCGTCAGGATCTCGCCGTGACGCTGCTTGCGCCAGGTGTCGGTGAAAAAGAGACGGACTTCGTCACGGCTGGGATTGAACATCGTGGAACCGGTGCGTTTGAGAGGGGCGTGCGAGACAGGCGCGCAGCCCAGCATTTTACGCCGGGGCAGCGCGCGCTGCTGGCGGCGCGCGGCGCGCGGCGCTCAGAGATCCGGTGGCGGCGTCTTCGGCCGGAACTCGCAGAGCGGCTCGATCACGCAATGCCAGCATTCGGGGCGGCGCGCCTTGCAGACATAACGGCCGTGCAGGATCAGCCAGTGGTGCGCATCGTGCTTGAACTCGGCGGGCGTGAACTTCTCCAGCGCCGCTTCGACCGCGCGAACGTCCTTGCCGGGCGCGAGCCCGGTTCGATTGGCAACCCGAAAGATGTGCGTATCCACCGCGATGGTCGGATGACCGAACGCCGTGTTCAGGATCACGTTGGCCGTTTTGCGGCCGACCCCCGGCAGGCTCTCGAGCGCTTCACGATCCTCGGGCACTTCGCCGCCGTACTGGTCGAGCAGAATGCGGCAGGTCGCGATGACGTTCTTCGCCTTGGTTCGATAGAGGCCGATCGTCTTGATGTAGCCGGCCACGCCTTCCTCGCCGAGATCGAGCACCTGCTGCGGCGTGTTCGCGACCGGGAACATCTTGCGCATCGCCCTGTTGACCGACACGTCCGTGGCCTGCGCCGACAACAGCACGGCGATCAGCAGTTCGAACGCAGAGGTGTACTCAAGCTCGGTGGTCGGATGCGGGTTCAGGCTCTGAAGCGTTTCGTAGATGGCGCGGCGTTTGTTCGCGTTCATGCGGAGCGTGGCAGGTGCGCTTAGCGCGGATTGGACGGCTTGTCGGTGTCGTCGTCGGTGAGTCCGAGACGGCGGCGGCGTGCTTCGGCGGCGTCGATCTGCGCCTGCACGTCGGCGCTGACGCGTTCGGTGTTCAACGGACCCTGGCCTTTGGCGGCCAGTTCTTCTTTCTTCTTGCGGGCACGCTCGAGCGCGGCCTGGATGATCGCGCGTTTGTTCGCTTCGGCGTCGTCCGCGACGGGCGCAGTGGGCGTTGCAGTGGCGCCGGTTTGCGTGGCCTGAATCGCCTCGGTAGCCTGCGCTGCGGGTGCGCTGCCGGCCCGCCGCGCCGCCGCGCGCGCTTCGGCGGCTTCACGCTCACGTGCCAGACGGGCTTCGCGACGGTCATGGCGCGTGCGCGCGGCGTCGGCCTGGCTCTGGCTCCATGCGTCCCAGCCGGTTGCGTCGCCCGTGACCGGCGGCATCGCAATGCAGTCGACCGGGCACGGCGGCACGCACAGATCGCAGCCGGTGCAGAGCTCGGCGATCACCGTGTGCATCTGTTTCGGTGCGCCAACTATCGCATCGACCGGACAGGCCTGCATGCACAACGTGCAGCCGATACACACCTGCTCGTCGATAACCGCCAACGGACGCGCCCGTTCGACGCCGTTGGCGGAATTGAGCGGAATCACCGGCTTGCCGAGCAGCGCGGCAAGCCGCGCGATGCCTTCGGCACCGCCTGGGGGACACTGGTTGTAATTGGCCTCGCCGTTTGCGACGGCTTCGGCATAAGGACGGCATGCGGGATAACCGCATTTCGTGCATTGCGTTTGGGGCAGCAGATTTTCGATGCGATCTGCAAGTATTTTGATATCTGTCACGGTCACGACGTGGGGGCTTGCCTTGCGGCCGCACAGCTTGAACTAAATAGCACATTATCGCCGATTTCCCCAATTGCCATCCGCAATCCATGTGCCATAATCGAAGCGCTTTTTCGAAAGACCGCAGAAAAGGGTGTCCCCCAACCATGGCGCGCCCGTTCAACGCTGTCGGTGCAAGGCCCGAGGAGAGGCCGGCGGCGCGATCCGGATAACGCGGCTCACGAAGACGATGCCACCATGAATCAGCCGAAAATCAAAAGAGATCCTGAAGGCACGCGGCGCCGCATTCTGCTTGCGGCAGCCGAAGAGTTTGCAAATGGAGGGCTATTCGGCGCACGCGTCGATCAGATTGCCCGCCGCGCGGAAACGAATGAACGCATGCTCTATTACTACTTCGGTAGTAAGGAGCAGCTTTTCACCGCCGTACTCGAGCACGCATTCAGCGCGCTCAACGAAGCGGAACGCACGCTCGAACTGAATGGCGTAGCGCCGGTCGAGGCCGTGACGCGTCTCGCGCATTTTGTTTGGGATTACTACCGCGATCACCCCGAGCTGCTGCGTCTGATCAACAACGAGAATCTGCACGAAGCGCGCTACATGTCGAAGTCGACGCGGATCCGCGAAATGATCTCGCCGATCGTCGCCACGCTCGGCGGCATTCTCGAACGCGGTCAGCGCGCGGGACTGTTTCGCACCAACGTCGATCCGCTGCGCTTTTACGTGACGCTGTCGGGCATGGGCTACTACATTGTGTCGAATCGTTTCACGCTCGAAGCGACGCTCGGCCGCGACTTCAGCAGCGCCGGCGAACGCGGCGAAGTCATTCAGATGAACACCGAGTTGCTGCTCGCGTATCTGTTGCGCAAGTAGACGCGCTGCGTGGCGCGCGTGGTGCGCGCCGGGCGTGTCATAAGCGGTTGTCACAAGGCAGCATCACAAACGACAACGGCCTCCGAAGAGGCCGTTGTTGCCAACTGCTGCACGCGCGGTACTCAGGCTTCGACCTTTTCCTTCGCGGGCTTGGTCGCCTTGTTGTGCTCGAGGATGAAGTCGCGCAACTGCGGATAAATGATGGTGCGCCAGCGGCGTCCCGAGAAAATGCCGTAGTGGCCGCATTTTTCCGCGGTGAAGTGACGCTTGTTTTGCTCCGGAATGCCGGTGCACAACTCGTGCGCGGCATAGGTCTGCCCGTCGCCGGAAATGTCGTCCAGTTCGCCTTCGATCGTGAACAGCGCGGTCTTCGTGATGTCCTGCGGCCTTACCCGCTCGCCGTCGACGTCCCACGTGCCTTCGGCCAGACGGAATTCCTGGAACACCACGCGGATCGTATCGAGGTAATAGGCCGCGTCCATGTCGAGCACCGCGTTGTACTCGTCGTAGAAGCGGCGATGCGCTTCCGCATCGTCTTCGTCGCCGCGCAGCAGGCTCT